>NZ_QNVT01000001.1 GCF_003385515.1 Chryseobacterium pennae
AAAAAGATTGTAATAATCAAGGATTTTGTCATAGAGCTAAGCAAATCACTGGCTGCTTTTAGTCCAACAAAAAATTACCCTTTTCCAGGGATTAAAAAAATAGCACAAACAATGCAGCGTTTTTATTACCTGAAAAAAGGTGCAGAATTATAAAACCACTACAAGATGAGCTACTGGAGAGGAATGGTTATACGAATGAGAGGTAAAGAAGAAAGGAGACTGGAGAATATTAATGATAATCGCTTTCTTAATTACCGGGATTTTACGGTTTACAGATTCGGCAGATATTTTTTAAATTTGAAGAAAAATAATATGAAAAAGATTTTCAGTTTAGTAATCTTATGCATTAGCATGTTCACTCTGGCACAGGTAAAGGTTCCTTTTACCGGACACAGAAGCTTTGATATTCTGGAAGGATATAGCGGTACCGGTACTCCTCACTATTATTTAGATGTGAAAAAGAACGGTGATGTACTCTTTGGGTACGTTCAGGTAAATCAGGCTAACGGAAAGGAAACTACAGAAGAAGTAAATGCTGGAAAATATGCAGCTAACAAAGTAATGAAGGTACACTTCAAGGAATACAACGAAACCTTCTTTGTGAAATTTGATAAAGATAAGATCTACCTTACGGATGAAAAAGGTAATATTCAAAATCTTGAAGGTTGTTGCTCCGCCAGAGAAAGTATAGATAAAGAGACTTGTACTTGTGAAAGTGAATTCTATAAGTAACAAGATTAAACATAGCCACTCCTTTGGGGTGGTTTTTGTTTGTTGTGAGGGAAAATTCTTTGAGTTTTTGACACCCTTCCGATGGAGGTGAATGATTATACTAATTGTTTGCTTTTTCAGCAAGAAACGTTTGAAATTATGGAATTTGTCAGGAATAAAAAATCCCGGGATTTCGCGATGAATAGTTTGTATAAATATCTTTACTTTTGAAAAATCAATTACGCACACCAAAGTATGAAAATACTAAACATTTTATGGGTTTTACTTTTCATTGTTTCATGCAGTCAAAAAGAGAACCATCCTTACACATTTTATTACTGGAAAACAAATCTGAAGCTGGATCAGGAAGAGAAGAAAGTTTTGGATCAGGCCACTGTTCCTTATGTATACACAAGATTTTTTGATATTGATAAAGCAGGAGGAAAGTTCCAGCCTGTTGCTGTTATTACTAAAGACCAAAGTTTTCAGACGGATAAGCAAATTGTACCTACTGTTTTTATCACCAATCAAACTTTGCTGGGAATTTCTCAGGAGGAAGTCAGATTCCTTGCAGAGAGTATTCATCATTTGATTCAGAAAAAAGCTGAAGAATATCATTTAAACATCAACAATGAAATTCAGATCGACTGTGACTGGACTGCCGGGACACGGGATGATTATTTTAAATTTTTAAAAGAACTTAAACGTATTTCCGGAAAGAAAATTACCTGTACGTTACGTCTTCATCAGGTTAAAGATAAAAAGCAAACAGGAATTCCCCCAGTGGATAAGGTCTATCTGATGTGCTACTCCACTTCATCTCCTTTGGATAAATCGGACAAAAATTCTATCCTGGATGTCAGCATCCTGAAAAGCTATCTTTCGAAACTGGAAGACTATCCTATTAAAAAAATTGAAGTAGCCCTTCCTATTTATTCATGGGGAATCATTACGAATCATCTGGGCAAGCATAAACTTATTAATGCGTTGTCTAAAAAAGATCTCAACAACCCTAATTTTAAAAAGATCTCTGACCATGAAGCTGAAGTATTAAAAGACGGCTTCTACTTTGGGAGTTACCTGAATAAAGGTTTCAAAATAAAAGTGGAAGAAATATCGGAGGAACAATTAACTGATGTGATTCTTTTTCTTCAGAAAAAAATACAGCAGTTTAATATAATTTATTATCAATTAGATAGTAAATTTGTGCTAGATCGAAAATTTTAAATCTACTATAGATTAGGACAGAGAATAGACATTCAGCAACTTGTGTTATTTTCTGCCAGCACTTTGATTACAAAACAACTCTATAAAAACTAAAAAAACACCACACAAACCCTATGAAAAAGTATATTCTTTCACTTGCGGTTGTATCTCTTTTCTATACAAATTCCAACGCCTGTGCGTGGTCGGATCCGGATTATGAATACTTCAATCTTTTTACACAGAGCATTATTAAGGATAAGTCTTACCTTCCTTTCCTTCATACCTATTCCTCAAGATTCTTTGGTGAGTATAATCCGTCTATGATTCCTGATGATAATATTGAAACATGGAAAAAGTATTTTAACAATCAGCTTAATTACACCGAAACTCAGAATCTGGTATATAAATTAAGCATGAATGATCTTAATGCTCTTAAAAGCGGAACTCCTGCCAACCCACTTTTACAGAAACTGGGAACAGGATTTTACCAGAAATATAAGGAAGGAATTGATTATTTAATTGAGGCTAAATATCTGGAGCCGTACATGAGCATCAATTATATTGAAAGTGAGAACTCGTTTTACTATGGCAGGGATGACAGCAGAAAGAATGCCACCTCTCTTGATTATAATAAAACAATTTCTGCTCTCACTTCTTTGTATAATGCAGCCAGAAATCCTGAGATCAAACAACGGTACGGATATCAACTGGTCCGTTTAAATCACTATACCAGAAACTATGACTCTGCGCTACAGGCTTTCAAAAGTTATATTGAGCCTATCAAATTAAAGGGTACAGTCTATTATATGGCATTAGATCAGCTTGCAGGCGCTCAAAGAGGATTGGAAATGAATGGTGATGCCAACTGGAATTTCTTCCAGGTATTTATGAACAGTAAAGACCGTAAGGAATCTGCGTTCATTTCTATGAAGCTTTCGGACACGGCCTCTTTCAGCAATATTATGAAAAGAGCCAATACGAATGAGGAAAAGAACATGGCTTATTTCCTTCTAGGATACGAAGATTTCAACAATCCTATTCCTATTATGGAAAAGATGTTTGACATTAATCCGGATTCTGAAATCTTAAAGGTAATGGCAGTAAGAAGCATCAACGAGCTGGAAAGAAGCTACCTTCCGACCTATTATTATACTTCGGATGCGTATGGCAGAATATCCGTTTACAGAGGAAATACTGAAAATCATAATTCAAACGATCCAACTACAGATAAAGTAATAACCAAAGAGGTAAAAGAGGTAAAGGAAGAAAAAGTGTCCTTCTGGCAGAAAATCGTAAGGTTCTTCAAAAATCTTTTCGGAGGTTCTAAAGCTGATGCTTCCGGAAATGGAAGTAAAACTGACCAGAGCGATGATGAATTAGTGAACAACCCTAACAGAATTCCTTTCTATACAACTGGATATAGCGGATATGATGATAATACTAAAGATTATCTTAATGACCTTGAAAAGTTCACTTCAAAAACGAAAGAAAAATCTAAAGATGAATATTGGCAGATTGCTGATGCCTACCTTAAGTTTTTAAAGAAAGACTATAAAGAAAGTACTGAAATCCTGAATGACATCAAGACAACCAATCCTGAATATATTGAGGAAATAAAAAGGATGAAAGTTCTGAATGATATTGTTTCCCAACCGAAAGTTGATGCGGCTTTTGAAGATCATCTGATGAAGGATTATGCTGAATATTTTGTGGAAAAAGAAGTAAAAAAAGACACCGCTAATGTCAATAGTGATTATTATGGAACGGTACCTTCTACAGCTGATTTTTTGAAGGATGTGATGGCCAACCGTTATTTCCTTCAGGGAGAAGATGGCAAATCATTCCTGATGAACAATAAACTTTCCGATCTTCAGTACAACCCGAACTCCAGCCTGGTAAAAAGTGTGGAAGATTTCTATAGAAAACCTAACAAAACCCAATTTGAGCAACAGATCATCGCTAAAAATATGGATAGTGTAGGAAATATTGAAGCATTCTTCAACACAATCTATGGTGACAGAGCTATGAGACTTGCTGATTTTGAAAAGGCTAAATCATATTATGAAAAGGCTAAGAAATTTGGCGGAGTTCCAAGGGAAAATTATGACTGGACAGAGAAAGACGGCCAAACCATAACGCAAAAACAGTATACTCCTACTGAATACAATGGCTTTAATAATATTCCAGGTCTTGTTTTTGGACACAATGTTTGGGAAAGCTATCAAAGCAACGATGCGGAATCCATGAAATCGGAAGGCTATACTGATTTTTCTTTTATCAAAAATAATATGAATAAACTGGAATTAACCGATGCGCTGATCCAGCTTAAGAAAATAGGGAATGGTAAAGATGAAAAGGCAGCAAGAGCGAATCAACTTATTGGAAACCTACTCTATAATACTTCCATTTTAGGATATTACCGACACTTATTTGTGATGGATATTGATAACAGCAACGGTGGAAAATATTATTTCTGGAATAATGACAAGGGCAATCCTTACAAATATTACTATAAGAACTTCCTTGATACTTCTTATATTGAACCTGATAATTTTGATCTGGCAATCAACTATTACCAAAAGGCTCTAACCCTTTCCAACAATAAAGAGGAAAAGGCTAGAATTCTCTTCCAGATGGCAAGTGCCGAACAGGGTAAATATTATCAGTATGAGGCAAAAGCTCCAAAAGATTTTGATTATTCTGACCCTAAATGGTCTGAAAAAGAAGACACCCGTCAAAAGGAAATGGACAATCTTAAGAATCAAAAATACAGAACGTATTTTGCCCAGCTTAAGACACAGTACTCAGATACTGAGACCACCAAAAGTCTGATGGGAAGCTGCAGTTATTTCAGCTATTTCATGAGATAAAATCATTTATAAAAAAACCTCTGAATCATCAGAGGTTTTTTATTTTATTATATTATTTTTTGACAAACTTGGTTTTAGTATTTATATCCTTACCATTAATTGTAATGAAATAAACTCCTTTTACCAAAGTGCTCACATTAATGCTCCCCTCGCCTATTGTTCCTTTTGAGATTAATTGTCCGGGAGTATTAAAGATTTCGTAAGTAGCGCCTGGAGAAACGTTCATTACATTCAATATATCCTCAACAGGGTTTGGATAAATATGAACAGTTTTAACATTCTTTCTGGTTTCAGAAACAGCTAATGTAGCTAATACAGTAGCCTTCTTCACTGCGTAAAATACATTTCCAATAGCAGATACTCTCACATGAATTTCCTTTCCTGCTAAAGAAGCAGGGATGAAAACGCTTGCTGAACCATTATTTGGGACTGATGCCGCCAGGTCATTCCATGTTGCACCGTTATCTTCTGTATAATCAATCTTAACATTGGCAACATTGTATGGAGAAGCTGTGGTTCCGGATACCGTCCATGTAATGGTAGAATTAGTATTAGGGGTAAGAGAGGCTGTGTTTACTGTAAACGCAGCAGCAGATCCTACAACAACGATTTGATTTGCAGAGGCAGATTGCGCCTGCCCTCCGGGTTTATTGTCTCTTACCGTTACACGGAAATTGGTAGTTCTTGCTATTGTGCTTGCTGCTTCAAAATCAGCAGTTTTTTTTACTGCTCCACCCAGCACTGTTTCAAGCTTAGGAAAGTATCTTGTAGGACTTGATGCTGGCGGCCAAGATCTAAAATTAGCCCCTGAAGTTGTATTTCCGATATTTGTTTTTGTCACTCCATTAGCCAGTTTACTTGGATTTATCTGCTCCCAGCAATATGTTAAAGCATCTCCATCAGGATCTGTTGCAGATGCAGTTAATACAAACGCAGTAGATTTTGGAATGGTATAGGTTGTATTCATTGCAGTTACAACAGGAGGATTATTAACAATCGGTGTTTCTACATCAGCAGTTACTGTTACAAGGTTTGTCTGCACCTGATCAATACTCACACTATGAAAATAAACATCAGAATGCCTTTGAACATCTGTACTTGTGCCGGTAATTCCGGCATATCCCATAATTGTAGATCCTGAGCCTGGCTCAACTTCCTGATTCAAAAAGTTCTCATTGAAACTATATGTATGGGAATCTCCCAACTGGTGTCCCAGCTCATGAGCTACAAAATCAATATCAAAAGCGTCTCCACTTGGTGGTAATTGAGCTGTACTGTTTTGGTTCCATGTACCACTAGCATAAAAATCAATTCCAGGAGAAGTATATCCGCTCCCTTTATAATTACCTGGAGAAGGAGAGTTTCCACAATCAGGATCATTATCTGTAGATATATCATTACTTCCTATACAACCAATACATCCGGCACTCCCGCCACCGCCTGTTGCACCAAATAAATGTCCGATATCAAAATCTTCATCCGTAACACCATAAGCTCCTCCATGCAATGTATTCATCAGCTCATAATTCCACTTACACATAAGGTTGGAAGTACTGTAAGGGTCATTAGCAGCATCCAAAAATATAAGACCTGGGGCATTAATTGCATTGACATGTACATTAAATTCTTTTTCAAACACCCCATTTACTCTTGACAAAGTAGCATTGATTTGTGTAAGAGCACCTGCTACGCCTCCAAAGAAGGCCGTATATTCTCCTGTCACAGACATTGCCAGTCTAAGGGTATGAAAAGTTTTGTTATTTGATTTTGCTGCCGTTCCGGAATTTATCAGCTTCTGTATTCTGGCAACAGCTTCTTTATCCTCTTTGGTATTACATACAAATGCATGACCGCTCTTATTTGTTTTTCCGTGTACAGAGTAATAAGATTTGTCAGCAGTTGCCGGCTCTATAAATTCATATTTACCATCAGCACCAATAATCATAGATTGAAAATCATTGGGAGCGATACTAAATCTGATGTATTTGGAAGGATCATCAGTTCCGATCCCAACATACGACCCCAGCTGATACTTATTCGCTAAAGTCTCATCCATTACTGGAAAACTGTTTACTGTAAATTTTTCAATTTTTCCGTCAAGAGTAGGAATACTGATTGTAATAGGAGCACCCTCACCTATTTTAGGAGCTCTCAGCAGCTGAGTTCTGAGCTGATCTGTATCGAGTTTATAGTAAACCGAATGATCACTTTTCTTTGTGATTTTTTGTTCTGGAAGCCCTCTGCTCCATTGTGCATTTGCTGATATTGTTAAAAATAATACCGGCAAACAAAATAATTTTGCTTTCATATATAATATTTGTACAACAAATTTAAATATTTGTTAAAAAAAACACTAAAAAACAAACAAAAAATTAAAATTAAACACAAAAATATAAATTACAATAATTCAACGTTAATAAAATACTATAATAATTGAATTTCAAAGATTTTTTTTAATAAAAAGTCTATTCGTTTTTTCGCTCCTGCTTCTGCATCCATTCTTCATGTTTCCTTTTGAAGAATTCATATTTGTAATCCTGATTCCTCTGTGCGGCATCTATGGAATGGGAAGTATGGATATCTGTATCTTCTTTAGCAAACTGAGCCAGGTTTTCATAATAATGATGAAGCTGATCCAATTCAGCCTCTGTAAGATCTTCAATATCTACAATTCTGTTGCTGGCTTTTTCATGGGCTGCAATGATTTCATTCAGCTTGATCTGTATTGCTTTTGAATCTTTATTCTGGGCTTTTTGAATGAGGAAAACCATGAGAAAAGTAATGATTGTAGTTCCTGTATTGATAACTAACTGCCAGGTTTCGGAATAATCAAAAAAGGGTCCAGAAATAGCCCAAACTATAACGATAAGCATGGCACCAATAAAAGCGTACTGACTTCCTGTAAATTTCACAGCCCAGTTTGAAAATTTTTCAAAGAGATTGTTATTCTTATGATCCATAGTTCAGATTATTTTATATTAAATGTATAAAATTAACCCGAACAGACGAAGATAATAGTGAAAATGAGGTATGTAAATTTGAATTAAGGGATATTTTACTTTATTTTTCTAAACCTATGCCACCAGATCAGGAATCCTGTAACAGGCAATGAGCAACCGATAAACGAAACGATAAAGTAAAGAATAATACTTGGCAGTCCCATAATTTCTCCTGTATGCAATGGCTTGGCCAATGATGTGAATTGTTTATTTAAGGGCTTATCTGAAAACAATTCTTTGGTTTTAAAATTTCCGGTTTTATCAAAAGTAACTTCATCCGGAAGCATCATCCCAAGGAAATTTTGGGTATTGGTTTTAATGACAACGTATCTCGGATTATCTTTATTAGGCAGCTCTATACTGGTAACTGCAGTATAAGGAAGATACTGATCTGCCAGCTGTAAAATTTCATCAATGGAAGCAGATTCGGAGTCTTTAAGATTTTTCTTTTCATCCTGTTTCTGGAGCATATCTTCCAACAGTCCGCCAAATGCGTCATCACCATTCCCTGTATCTTTTGAAATATTATCAATAGAAGATCCTCCTAAGCTTACAATCAGACCATTCTTCACCCAAGGATAGGTTACATACAATCCGGTAACTGCAATAAAGAATAATATCAGAAAGGTATAAAAGCCAAGGGTGTTATGAAGATCATAATTCACTCGCTGGAATTTTGCCCTGAACATAACGGTTAAACCCTGTTTCAGAAACTTTAGCTTTTTAGGCAGCCAAAGGATCACCCCTGAGATCAATAATACACAAAATATCAATACGCCGGCTCCCAGGATCTGACGACCAGCATTTCCCATCATCAGATTTCTGTGAATATCCAGAACGATTTCAAAAAAGCGACCGGATCCCACTTCAGGCTGACCAAGAATTGTTCCGGTATATTGGTTATAATAAGTACTCTTGTCTAATTGATTTTCACGATAACCAATAACATAACTGCGTCCTTTATCATCAGGAATCAACAGTGAGGTGAGTTCTTTATTCTGTTTCAGTAATTCTGCCTGGATCAGATCCGGATTCTTAACCTGGGTGGAGGTTTCACTGATATATACTTTGTCTCTGTTTGTAAAATCAATGATCTGATTTTTGAAAGCATAAAGACAGCCACTAAGGCAAACTATAAAAATGATGACACATGATAAAAGTCCCAGCCAAAGGTGAATAATCCACATTACATATTTAATGAGAGATTCATTCTTGCGTCTTTTCCTGTAAAGGCTTTTAAACAGTGTTTTCATTTTGGTATTATAGCAAAAACATTAAGACAGTTGAAACCGTCTTAATGTTTATAAAATTAATTTGATATGAATAAATTAAAAGTCAATACAAATTTGAGAAAGGAATCTTTAGTATATCCTCCTTTCTAAACCGGTATTAATATTGTTTATTTTCTTCCTTTGAACTGGATTTCTTTTACAATCTCCTCGAACTTTGTATAATGTTCCGGAGTTAATACTTTTTGAATCGCAGCCTTTCTCTGCGTATCAAATTTCTCCCAGTATTCTTTAGCAAGATCATTATTCCCATGATATACATCGTGTGCATCGCTGAATGCTTTTTCAAAAGCATCGTTTGCTGCATTCACTACTTTGAACTCATCTTCCGAAAGCTGAGCTTCTGCTTTTATTCTTTCCAGTAAAGCATTATCATATCTTGGTCTTTTTCTGGCATTTTCATCAACAAATTTGTTGAATCTTTCCATTTGTGGGCCATCCAAAACTTTAGCCATTTCAATAGCCTGTTGGTTTCTCAGTTCTTCTCCTTTGATCCCCAATGCTACACGGTCCATATTCCCGCCCTGAGCTTTTGCAGCCTGAAAGTTCTGCTCCTGCAACTGCTGGTATTTTGCAGTGATCTCATCAAAGCTTTTTTCCTGGTCTGGAGTAAGCTGTACTTCCGTTTTAAACTGGCTGTAATCCACTCCCTTCTTTTTATCACCTGAACATGATATTGCAGCTGCACCAAGAACAAGTGCTAAGAATACTGTCTTTAAACTTTTCATAACTATTGATTTGTTGATTAGAATTTATAGTTTACCTGTACAGCAAAGTTTCTTGGCTGAATCTGATCAATGTATCCCCCTCTGAAATAAGAACTGTATCCTACCGTATTGAAGATATTATTGAAGAATACTCTTACTCCTACACCATTTTTAAGGGTATACCCAGCCTGAGCATCTACGGTAGTATATTCCGGCATATCGAAAGGCTTATCTCCAGGTCTTACACTGTTGATATGACCTGCAGTATATGTTTTTTGGCTCCATTCATCTACAGGACGGCTTCCTACATAGTAAACTCCTGCTCCAACATCTAATCCTTCTAATATAGTTGTATTAAATTTATAATTCAACCATGCATTAGCTGTATGTTTTGGTGCGTTCATTGGTCTGGAGCCATTCATGTATGACGGACTGTTCTGATATTGAGCATCAAGATAAGCCCACCCTGACATTACCTGAAGGTTAGGTAAAAGTCTTCCGATCAACTCTACCTCTACTCCTTTTCTTCTCAAGTCCCCGGCCATCACAAAAAGATTTCCTCTTACCGGATCAGAAACAGGTCTGTAGTTACTATCCAAAACATTATTTGATAAATTATTTGTATTGATATCAAACCAGGTAAAATTAAATCTTAGACGCTCGTTGAACCAATCCGATTTGAATCCAGCTTCCCATTGTTTAGTTGTAGAAGGTCCCATCAATCCTCCGGACTGAAGAGCATTATTTGCAGATCTTAAAGAAGTGGTTGTTGTATAAGATCCGAATACATTAATATTTTCAACCGGAGAAAGAATTAATCCGAAAGATGGATTCCATGCATCTTTATCTGCATTGTTTGTACCATTCAGTCTGCTGTATCTTAATCCTAAATGAGCTTTTACATATTTTCCGATTGACATTACGTTCTGAGCCATAATACCAATTGTAGGGCTTAAATTAGGTACAGATCTTTCTAGTTTATCAAACGCCAGATCAAATGGAAGTTCGTTTGGAATAGTTCCGTTAACAACATCAAACTGATCGATCACAACAGATGGAATAGAGTTTCCATTTACTTTTCTAGGTGAAGAAAGTAAATTACCCGGCGCAATAGAATTTTTATAAACATCATATCCTGTAGTAGATGTTTCTGTTTCTCTCCAGTCAAATCCTACCTGGAAGGTATGCTTGATAAAACCTGTTTTAATGTCTTCTCCAATGAAATCAAACTGTAATACCTTGTTAAGGTCTTCTGATCCTGATCTGCTTATTGTACGTTGTCTTAGATTATAGTTAATTGTTTTAGGATCATTCCCTATTGTAGAAACGGATGAACCTAAATTATCTGAATTGCTCACTGAGTTGATGAAAGCTCCTCTTACCTTTAGTTTGCTGGTAAGCTGACGTACCACAGTTGTCGCAAAGTTATAGGTTTCCGTCTTCATATAATCGGAAGAATATCCTAAGAACTTTCCTTTTGGCATATGGTATAATGCTTCTGTAGTTCCAGGTGCAAGGTTTACAGTTCCTCTGTCCGGAGTTCGTTTATCATGAAGATAATCCATCTCCACATTAATTAATGTTTTATCATCCGGTCGGAATGCTACTGAAGGATTCACATATATTCTTTCTCCTGAAACATGGCTTCTGAAAGAATTATTGTTCTGATAGGCACCGTTAAATCTTACAGCCACTTTCCCTTGAGGATCCAAAACTCTTTGGAAGTCTACAGTAGGTCTGTAAAAGTCCCAACTTCCGTAACGGAAACCTACATTAGTTTGATCAATAAACTGAGGTCTTTTAGTTACCACATTGATTACTCCACCTGCAGACCCTAAACCATTTCCTACACCTTGGCTTACTGCCGCTGAACCTTTAATTACCTGGATACTTTCCACTCCCTGCATGTCTGTCATCATCCCTGCTGTTCGGAAATCTGAATCCATCTGAACACCATTCTTCAGTACCGGAACCCCACGATATCCTCTGATAGACATACTCTCACTTCCTCCGCCATAGCTGGAAAATAAAGTTACTCCGGGTACATTCTTAGCTACATCGGTAACAGTAAGTGCTCCTAATTCTTCAATTGCTTTATGGGAGATCACAGAAATACTCTGGATCTGGTCTCTTGTTTTCAATGGCAATCTGGTGATTGCATCCAACCCTTGTGGTTGTTTTTTTCTTTCACCAAACAATTCTACTTCTTCAATTTTTTTGTGCTTGATTGAATCATTTGTCTTCTGTGCATTGGCAAGAACCCCACCCAATAATAGTAGAGAAAAGGATACTACTTTATTCATCTGATAATTTTTTACAAATTTATTATTTTTATTAATTCTAAATAAATTATCAAGTCTGATATATCTCACTTTTTAAATATTTGAACAAAAACCCCTCCTTGAAAGGGAGGGGTGAAAAATATTATTAATTTTTTCTCTAGTATAAAGGATATTTTGCGGCCTTATCAATTTCAATAGGATTATTTTCTCTTCGGATGGTTTTTCTTCGTTCATCAGACATTCCTTTGAGCTGATCTATGCTTTTAACCTGTACTCCGGAAACCCAGAAAGTATTCTCGGGATTAGTATTGGATTTAAACGATTCTGCGACATCATGTAACGGATCGTTGTACAGTTCTAATTGTTTTTTTACAATCATCTTATCGGTTACAGGAAGAGGTTTCTTTCCCAAAAAGCTCTCCAGAAACGGGGTTTCATAAGTGTTGGAAAACTTCATGCTTTTTGCCAGTTTAAAGATGTAGTTCTTTTTACTGTCTTCTATTTCAAAGATCAGTCCGGGAAGTCCACGAAACTTGTAAGGTCCTTCGCTTAAATTGATGTCTTTGCAGAACCATGCAATCCATTGTCTGCCCCCGAAATCTGTAGTTGCTTTCTGTAATGTATACTGCCCGTCAACTTTAGTTTCATCTGATAATTTCCAGTTGATTTTATCATTTGATTTTAAAGAATAAAAATCATTCATCAGAATGAGTGAGGTATTTTCAGAAGAGTTCTTTTTTCTGATGACAGCGGGAAGATCATCATCCCATCTGGCACTTTTCTGTCCTCTGATCATATTTAAAGAGTCATTTTTTGCATAGGCATAAGGGTAGAATTTGATATCATCAGGATTGATATCAAGTACCATATTGGCTTTGGTAAAATCCTGTACCAATGAATCTTTTTTATATTGAAGCAGATATACGAAACGATGAGTCTGTGCACTCAATAATAAAGGGAATAACAGAAGTATTAGTTTTTTCATGGTATAAGTTTGAGTCAAAAATATTGATAATGTTTGATTCAATCTAGAGATAATGACAGTCTTTTTAAAATTGAAACAGAAAAACCGTTCCTAAAAAGGAACGGTTTCTATAATCATTGCAAAGTATGCAGTTATCACACTTTAATTTCAACGTCTACACCTGAAGGAAGTTCTAATTTCATTAGAGCATCAACAGTTTTAGAAGAAGAAGAGTAGATATCCATTAGTCTCTTGTGAGCTGATAATTGGAACTGCTCTCTTGCTTTCTTGTTTACGTGCGGAGATCTCAACACTGTGAAGATTCTCTTATTCGTTGGTAATGGAATAGGACCATTTACAACAGCACCAGTAGCCTTTACCGTTTTTACGATTTTCTCAGCAGACTTGTCTACCAAGTTGTAATCGTAAGATTTTAATTTTATTCTGATTCTTTGTGACATTTCTTGTACTTTAAAAAATTAACCTTTTGCTTTAGCTATGATATCTTCAGCAACGTTTTGTGGAGTAGCTTGGTACTTCTCTAATTCCATAGAAGAAGTAGCTCTTC
The DNA here is from genome assembly GCF_003385515.1 of Chryseobacterium pennae. Classification (GTDB taxonomy): domain Bacteria; phylum Bacteroidota; class Bacteroidia; order Flavobacteriales; family Weeksellaceae; genus Chryseobacterium; species Chryseobacterium pennae. The sequence continues at coordinate 13,597 of NZ_QNVT01000001.1, forward strand.
CTGATGAAAGTGTTCTTAGAGTTGTTACATATCCAAACATTTCAGAAAGTGGAACAGAACCTTTGATTACAACAGCTCCATTTTTCTCTTCCTGACCACTGATTGTACCTCTTCTTTTGTTAAGGTCACCAATGATGTTACCCATATATTCTTCCGGAGTTACAACTTCCAGTTTCATAATAGGCTCCATGATTACTGGTTTAGCAGCACGTCCCGCTTCTTTAAATCCTAATTTAGCTGCCATTTCAAATGAAAGCGCATCAGAATCCACCGCGTGGAAAGATCCGTCTTTAAGAACAACTTTAATACCTTCAACTTCGAAACCAGCCAAAGGACCGTTTTTCATTGCAGCTTTAAAGCCTTTTTCAATTGCAGGAACAAATTCTCTAGGAACGTTACCACCTTTGATCTCATTGATGAATTCTAAACCAATTTTACCTTCGTCAGCAGGTCCTAGTTCAAATACAATGTCAGCAAATTTACCCTTACCACCAGATTGTTTTTTGTAAACTTCTCTGTGCTGAGCAACTCTTGTTAAGTTTTCTTTGTACTCTACCTGAGGTTGTCCTTGGTTTACTTCAACCTTGAACTCTCTTCTCATACGGTCTACAATGATATCTAAGTGAAGCTCACCCATACCAGAGATAATCGTTTGTCCAGAAGCTTCGTCAGTTCTAACAGTAAACGTAGGATCTTCTTCAGCCAATTTAGCTAGAGCGTTACCCATTTTATCCTGGTCAGCTTTAGTTTTAGGCTCAACAGCGATACCAATTACCGGATCAGGGAAAACCATCGATTCAAGAACGATTGGGTTTTTCTCGTCACACATTGTATCACCGGTTTTGATAGATTTGAAACCTACCGCAGCACCAATATCACCAGCTTCAATATATTCTACTGGGTTTTGCTTGTTAGCGTGCATCTGATAGATTCTAGAGATTCTTTCTTTATCTCCTGAACGAGTGTTCAAGATATAAGAACCTGCATCTAGTCTTCCAGAGTATGCTCTGAAGAATGCTAATCTTCCCACGAACGGGTCAGTAGCAATCTTAAATGCTAATGCAGAGAAAGGCTCATCTACAGATGGTTTTCTTGTGATTTCAGCGTCAGTTCTTGGGTCAGTACCTTTGATATCATCTTTATCCAATGGAGAAGGCAAGTATTTACATACTGCATCCAACATAAATTGTACTCCTTTATTCTTGAATGAAGAACCACAAGTCATTGGGATAATAGATAAATCGATAGTAGCTTTTCTAAGAGCTTCGTTGATTTCATCTTCAGAGATTGAATCTGGATCTTCGAAGAATTTCTCCATCAAAGTATCATCGTAGTCAGCAACAGCTTCTACTAGTTTCTCTCTATATTCAAGAACCTCATCTTTCATGTCTTCAGGAATTGGCACTACTTCGAAAGTAGCTCCTTGTCCTGCTTCATCCCAGATGATCGCTCTGTTTTTAATTAAGTCTACAACTCCTTTGAAATCTTCTTCAGCACCGATTGGTAAAACGATTGGAACTGCGTTTGATCCTAACATGCTCTTAACCTGGTTTACCACGTTAAGGAAGTCAGCACCTTGTCTGTCCATTTTGTTTACGAATCCCATTCTAGCAACTTTGTAGTTGTCAGCAAGTCTCCAGTTTGTTTCAGACTGAGGCTCTACTCCATCTACTGCTGAGAATAAGAATACCAATCCATCTAATACTCTTAAAGATCTGTTTACTTCTACTGTGAAGTCAACGTGTCCCGGTGTATCAATGATGTTGAAGTGGTAAGGCTTAGTATCTGCAAGAGGCTTTCCCTGGTCTGTTGGAAAGTTCCAAGAACAAGTAGTTGCAGCAGAAGTAATAGTAATACCTCTTTCTGCTTCCTGCTCCATCCAGTCCATTGTAGAAGCACCATCGTGAACTTCTCCAATTTTGTGGTTTACTCCTGTATAGAATAAGATTCTTTCAGTAGTGGTAGTCTTACCTGCATCAATGTGAGCAGCAATACCAATATTTCTTGTAAATTTAAGATCTCTACCCATTTCAGATTAGAATTTAAAGTGTGAGAAAGCTTTGTTAGCTTCCGCCATTTTGTGAGTATCAGATTTCTTTTTGAAAGCTGCACCTTCTTCTCTTGAAGCAGCTACAACCTCATTAGCTAATTTCAAAGCCATAGACTTATCATTTCTCTTTTTAGAGTAGCTAATTAACCATTTCATTGCCATAGAAATTTTTCTATCAGCTCTGATTGGCATAGGAATCTGGAAGTTAGCTCCACCTACTCTTCTAGAACGTACTTCTACGTGAGGCATAACGTTTGTTAATGCATCTTTCCAGATTTCAAGGGCTGTTTTCTCAGTTTCTCCTTTTTTAGTTTCTACGATATCTAATGCATCATAGAAAATTTTGAATGCGATAGACTTCTTACCGTCTAGCATTAAGTTGTTTACGAATCTCGTTACCAATTGATCATTAAACTTCGGATCTGGTAACAACGGTCTTTTTTTCGCTTTTGTCTTTCTCATTGCTTCTGTACCTTATTTAATGATTATTTTTTCTTTCCTTTTGCAGGAGCTGCAGCAGCTTGTCCTGGTTTAGGTCTCTTAGCTCCGTACTTAGATCTTCTCTGAGTTCTTCCATTTACACCAGCTGTGTCTAATGCACCTCTTACGATGTGGTAACGTACTCCCGGTAGGTCTTTCACCCTTCCGCCTCTAACCAATACTATCGAGTGCTCTTGAAGATTATGTCCTTCGCCCGGGATATAGGCGTTAACTTCTTTACCGTTTGAAAGTCTTACCCTTGCTACTTTTCTAAGTGCAGAGTTAGGTTTCTTAGGTGTAGTAGTATATACTCTCGTACATACACCACGTCTTTGTGGACAAGAATCAAGGGCAGCCGATTTGCTCTTCTTGGCAAGCGTGGCTCTTCCTTTTCTTACTAATTGTTGAATAGTAGGCATTTAATTGCTTTTTATTTTAGGGTGCAAAAATAATAATATTTTTTTAATTGACAAGCAGTTATGACATTTTATTTCTTCATCAATTTTCTTTATCTGTTTTCATAACTGCCTGAATCCCCCATTACTTTTATGTTATTGAATCATTTTAAGCAATGGAGGCCAGCATCAAAAAATCAAAATCTTATTTAAAGGCATCCTTTATTACTTTTCCTTTCATATATTGTTTAGGCACCCCCAAAAGTTCAGCCATTGTACTTGCAATATCAATTTGCTCATAGTTTCCTGTACTAATGGTTGTATTCTTTTTAAAATCAGGTCCCATAGCAAAGAACTCAATATGTCTGCATCCTTCGCAATCATCTCCATGGTTTTTGAACCCACCTTTACTATCCAAATGTCTTCCATGATCATTGGAAACAATTAAGGTTGTTTTATCCCTATAAGCAGGCAGAGACTGAATATAATCCCAAATCTCTTTAATAGAAGCATCTGTTGTTTTTATAGCCTGAATATATTCGTTGTACTTATTATCATGTCCGTATGAATCTACATCCTTAAGGTTGATCACAATGATATTAGGACTATACTTTTTCATGACCTCCTTCGTATTGGTCATTGTAACGGCATCAGCTCTATAGCCAGATCCGTTTCCGCTTATCCCACAATCTACACTTGGCTGATATTTTCCTTTCCAGTCTGCTTGTTTACAATCGTTTAAAACTTCCAGCTTATCTTTGGATGCAATTACCCAAGCTTTGGTTTTATCTGCTCCTGTAAACTTTAGCCATTGTTGCATCACAGACGGGTAGCCTGGTAATTCAGTTCCATCATTGACGATATTTTCATAGACTCCTGAACACATTGCACTATGTCCGGGATTGGTGTTGGTGGTTCCGTTGTTTCTAAAATTACTGATAAATATCCCCTGGCTCAGAAGACTTACTCTGTTCGGAATATTCTCTTTACCGGCAGATTCCCAGGTTTCAGAAATACGAGGCCCGTCAACAACCAAAAGAACTACATTTTTAGTTTGGTATTTATCCTTAAGTTCTACCTTTGCCTGTGCTTCATTGTCATTGTTACTACATGAAAACATAGATAAGGACATAGCGAAATACATGAAGATTTTTTTCATAGCTTTTATATTATTTGTGGATTTCGTGTGCAAAGCTAGAAAACACAGCCTCCCTATTGATGAACAAATTGTTATCTATTTCTTAAGAATTTAATACATAAATCAATGAAAAGGGAAATATCAATACTTTAAAGGGAAAATGCTAATTGATATTTATTTTATCATGGTAACGGTTACATCTTTGTTCCAGTGAAAGTCTTTAATATTCTCTATCAATCTATTTCTGGTTTCCGGATCTATAGAATAAATGAACAGGCGCTTAAAACCCAGTACAGCATTATCAGAATATAAGCAAGGCACATCCCGAAAAAAATAGCAACTGTTATTAAAAAGCTTTTCATCATTACAATATTAATATATCCAAACTATACAGAAAATCAGTCCAACACCTCAACCTTTATACCCTTATTCCAGGTAAAACTTCGTACGTGTGCTTTCAAAGCATCATGAATAGCCGGATCTATTGAATAAATATACACATGGTCTCTTCCCAATACAGCATTCCTGCCACTGATCGTTAAAACAGCCGCCTTCCTCCAGTTTTTTGGAGTATGGCCATCCATCCATTCATCATAGGCGACAGCAAGGGTATAATTATTTTCAGCAGAATATTTAGTCAGAAAACATTCTACCTCAGCATCTACCTTTCTTTTCTTCATTCTTAAAGGAACGATCTCTTTTGACCCCAATCCTACGAAATCGAACAAATGTATATCTGTAAAATAGCTGACAGCCCCAATATCGTTAGCCATTACTTTAGATTGATTGTAATATTTTTTCAGAAATCTTGCAGACTGTATTTGTTGCTCGTAAATGTTTTTACTTCCTGTTACGATTAGAAAACTTACTAATCCTATTTTTAAAATAAGCGCTCCCATTGAAAAAACAATCAAAGCAGCTATTGTCCTGTTTTTCTTTACAAGAAACTGCCTCTCTTTAAAATAAATTTTCAGCTTTGGTACTATCGCCATGGCAAATCCTGTAAGCAAATATGCCTCATACCGGTAAAAGTTGGTAAACTGACTGAATGTTCCATGTATACACAATGCAACACACCAGACTACAAGAAAAAAATTACGGGCAAGCACTTCCTGAAAGCCTAATTTCTTTTTAGCATCTTTAATAATAAAAAATACAGAAATGAGTAATGGACATAAAGACGCATTATAAAAGTAAGGGTTTTCAACAAACTTAAACAGAAAGATATTAACCAGCTGTTCAATATAATCTTTCGAAAGATCAAACCTAAGTCCTTTGATAATAACCGAGTTAGGAAAAAAATACCCTGTCTCCTGATAAGTAAAATAACTAAAAATCAAAACAGGAACAAAACCAAAAACAATCACTCCCGCCATCTCTTTATACCTTCTTAATAAAAGAAGAACAAAAGAAAGTGCTGTAAAATAAAACATACTTTCAAAGCGGATCAGCCCAAGCAATGCCAATGTGAAATAAACGCATGCAGAATCATATCTGTTTTTATATCCGGATTGTCGCCACTTTTCAAAATATAAAATATTGACGGTAACCATCATGATCTGTAATACATGTTCCATTCCTGAAAAAATAAGCAAAGGGACAGAGGTAAATATCAGGGTAAATAAACCGGCAATAACAACAGTTTTGCTTTGACTAAAGTAATATGCGTAATATTTATTCAGAAAAAACAACATAAAAACAGCACATACGACATTAAATATCAAAGGAATGAGCTCATGATTTCCCAAAAAGAAGATCAAAATACTTAGGATAAATGTAAATACCGGTGAAGAAGAAGAAGAAGAAAATGAATACTCAGTAATACCCCATACCCTGTGAAGAGCAAAGTTTTTGGCCATTGCCAAATGGATATAAGCATCATCCAGGATATAGGTAAAGTAATTTTCAGTCCCGGACAACATAAGAAAGAAATATCCCATACATACTCCCAGAAATATTGCCGCTGTAATTAAGAAGCTTTTCATCGTTTGCAATATTAACACTTCCTCCCTATTTAAAAAAATTAAATATTTAATAGGGTCCGGACTTAATCTATGATCTTAACGGTTATATTTTTATTCCAGTTAAAATTTTTCACCTGTTCTCTCAAAGTATTATGAATACGGGGGTCGATAGAATAAATATATAAGTGATCTTCTCCCAATAATGCATTACTTCCACTGACTGTCAACACAGCCACTTTTTTCCAGTTTTCAGGGGTATGTCCCTGCAGCCATTCTTCGTATGCTATGGCAAGCTGGTAACCATTTTGAATAGTATAAGACTTCAGAAACCTTTCAAATTGATCATCTATTCCTACTGGTCTCATTCTGAATGGTACCACTTCCTTGGATCCCAATCCTTCAAAATCCAGCAAATGAATATCTGTAAAATAACATATTGCCCCAATATCATTAGCCACTACTTTAGCATCGGGATAATATTTCTTTAAAAATCTTGCTGACTGTATTTGCTGTTCATAGACATTTCTGCTTCCTACTACTGTAAGGTAACTTGTGAACCCTACCTTTACCATCAATAATACAAACGAAAGGAAAATCAATACTGAAATACCCTTGTTTTCTTTTAATAAATAGCTCTTGTGCTCATAAACAGATTTCAGCTTCGGAATGACAGCCATAGCAAAGCCTGTTAAAATATAGACTTCATATCTGTACAGCTTTGTAAACTTGCTGAAGGCTCCATGTAAAAATAAAGTAATACACCATACTATCAGAAGAAGGTTCCTGCTAAGTATTTGTTGAAAACCCAATCCTTTTTTAATATCCTTTGCAATCAGCACTGCAGAAATTAATAATGGTAATGTACCTGCAAAATAAAAATTGCGGTTATCCAGAATCTTATGATACAGTAAACCTGCGACCTGCATAAAATAGTTACCGGAAAGATCAAATCTACTCCCTTTTATGATTACTGAATTAGGAAAAAAATACCCCGTTTCCTGGTGAGTAAAATATCCAAAAATCAAAATAGGAATAAAACCGCAGATCAATACTCCCGCAGCATATGTAAACCTTCTCAGTAATATGAATACCAATGCAAGAGCCAGAAAGTAAAACATGCTGTCGAATCTTATCAGCCCAAGTAAAGCAAGACTACTGTAAAACCAACCGGAACAGTAATTATCTTTATATTCTGATTCTTTCCATCTTTCGAAACAGAGAACATTCACTACAATAACCATTGCCTGCAGCACATGTTCCATCCCTGAAAAAACAAGCATTGGAACGGAAGTAAAAAGCACTGTAAAAAAAACGGCTGCTATAACTGATCTGGCCTCATTAAAATAGTCTGAGAAATATTTATTCAGAAAAAAGATTATAAAAAAAGCAGTTACTGTATTAAATAATAAAGGGAGAAGTTCATGATCTCCGAAAACATATATGAGACTACTTAAAATAACAGTAAAAACCGGCGAGGATGAAGTAGATGAAAAGGAGTACTGAGTCACCCCCCATACCCCATGAAATGCGAAATTTTTGGCAATTGCCAGATGAATATAAGCATCATCCAGTATATAGGTAAAATAATTTTCAGTTCCGGACATCATCAGAAAGAGATAAACCATACCTACTCCCAGAAACAGTACCGTTGTTATTAAGAAACTTTTCATCGTTTGCAATATTAATACTTCCAAACTATTTTTAAAAATTTTCTTATAGTTATCATCTATTAATATACAAAGCTATTCGGCACGATATTTCGTAACTTTGAGATATACAAAAAAATAAACTTATGAAAAATGCCAGTATTATAGGGCTTAAAGAAGCCGACTGCAAGAAAATAGCAGAAAAACTAAATATACTTTTAGCCAACTATTCTGTATTTTATCAGAACACCAGAGGTTCTCACTGGAACATCAAAGGAGATCAGTTTTTTACTCTTCACCCAAAGTTTGAAGAACTTTACAATAGTCTGGTTTTAAAAATCGATGAAATTGCAGAAAGAATCCTTACACTGGGAGCAACTCCGGCACACAACTACTCTGACTATTTAAAAGTAGCAACTATTAAAGAAAGTAAAGAAGTTACGGATGGAACTAAAAGTGTTGAACAGATTCTGGCTTCATTCAAAGTAGTGATCGATCTTCAGAGAGAACTTTTAGACATTACAGATGAAGCTGGTGATGAAGGAACTAACTCTCAAATGAGCGACTATATCACTGAACAGGAGAAAGAAGTTTGGATGTACAATTCTTATTTAGGGAAATAACGGATAAGATCATCAAAATATTTCAAAAAAATCGCCTTACATTTAGGCGATTTTTATTTTTAATTTTTATATTTGCGTTAAAATTACACATATTATGAACGACGTAAGACTGAACTCCATCCTGGATAATGATTTCTATAAAATAACCATGCAGAATGCAGTGGTAAAATTATTCCCTAATTCTATCGTAAAATATGAATTTATCAACAGAGGTAAGCATCATTTTCCGGAAGGTTTTGATGCAGCATTAAAGGAAGCGGTCAACAAGATGGCTGAACTTAAGCTTACTAAAGATGAAAAGAAATTCATGGCCAGAACATGTCCTTATATTGATCTTCCTTATCTGGATTTCCTGGAAGGCTATCACTATGATCCGTCTGAAGTGAAGATCCATCAGGAAGGTGGCGATCTTTCAGTAATTGTTGAAGGGCTTTGGTACAGAACAATTCTTTGGGAAGTTCCTCTATTAGCGTTAATCAGTGAGCTACACTATGAAATGAATCATATGGAGAGGGATTCTAATGAAGAGGTTATGAACAAAACCGTTGAAAAAGCAGATGCTCTGGGCAGGCTTGGCGTTACCTTTGCTGAATTCGGGACCAGAAGAAGGCATTCATATAAGGTACAAAATCTGGTAATGGAAGCTTTAACACAGAAGAAGGAGTCTACATTCATCGGAAGTTCAAATGTACATTTTGCGATGAAATATGGGGTAAAACCTATCGGAACTCATGCTCACGAATGGTTCATGTTCCACGCTGCAGAATATGGTTTCAAGATGGCTAATGAGCTGGCTTTGGAGCATTGGGTAGATGTATACAGAGGTGATCTTGGAGTAGCACTTTCCGACACCTACACTACTGATGTTTTCTTCCAGCAGTTTGATAAAAAATTCGCAAAACTTTTTGATGGTGTACGCCATGACAGTGGTGATGCTCTTGAGTTTGCAGATAAAACCATTGCCCATTATCAAAATAACGGCATTAATCCCATGTTTAAATATATCATTTTCTCTGATGCTTTAAATCTTGAAAAGGTAGAAGAAATTACCAATTATTGCAGAGGAAAAATAGGAATCTCTTTTGGAATAGGAACAAATCTCACCAATGATGTAGGCCTGAAACCGATGAATATCGTGATGAAGCTGATTGGAGTACAGTCTCCTAATAAAGAGTGGATCCCAACAGTAAAACTTTCTGACGAGCATGGAAAATATACAGGTGATCCAAAGATGATTGAACTGGCTAAAGAATTTTTAAGAATAAAAGATTAATTATACTATTAAAATGACTGAAAAATTTTAATAATTATCGTCTGCTTTTTCTTACATACTGAGTATAAAAAACCTTCTATAATTGTGATGAATAGTGCAGGTAGACATTTAATCACCTGCATTTTCATAATACCCATCTTCAAAACAAACACCACAAAATCCTAAAATACCACAATAAAAATAACAATAAGCCTCGTATAAAACGTAAAAAATACTATTCTCTTGTCAATTTAATAAAATATCGTTACTTTCGGCGAAACAAAAACTTTATTTTATGAAAAAATTACTATTCTTGAGTTTTACCGCATTATCTATCATGGGCAGTGCACAAATTTTAGTAACGGAGAGTTTTGAAAACGCAACCTATCCTGGATTTGAAGCCACTGGTGGAGTTACAGGACAAACAGGTACCTATACGGGTTCTGCAGCCTGTAATGGCTCTGGATTTATAGGAGGAATATTAGCTGGTACTTCTGATGCAAACAGAACTCTGGATTTAACGTACACCAAACCTGCAACTATCACCGCCAACGGTAAGAAGATTGACATTAAATTTTCATATTCCATGCTTGCCAATAGCGATGTAAATGATATAGGAGGTACTATGAATGTATCTTACTCTACAGATGGTGGTACTAATTATACACCTATTGGAAGCACCATTACTCTTAGTGAAATAAACGAAACATCCTGCGCAGTATTTACCGGAACCATTCCTGAAAGCGCCAATGTAAATGGAAATTTCAAACTAAGAATAAGAACAGTAGGAACTCTAGGCAGCGGTTACTCTTCTTATATCTTTCTAGATAATGTAAGCATCAAACAAGAAGTAACAGCAATACCAACGTGTGCTACCATAAGCAGCCCAGTAAATGGCGCAACCAATGTTCCTGTTCGCCCACAAATTATGTGGAATGCTGTAGCAGGAGCAGAAATGTATAAAATAAAAGTGGGAACTACCTCAGGAGCTTCAAATGTATATTCCGGGACTTCAACTACTACATCTTTCTCCCCTGCAGCTTCCAGTGCTTTCCCTCAAAACACGACTCTTTATGCTTCAGTTACACCAACTAATGCTTTAGGAGATGCTTCAGGATGTCAGGAAATTTCTTTTACAACAGGAGCTAATCCGTTTATCCCTTATTGTGGTCCTCTAACGGCTAAACTTGGTGTTTATCCAATCTCAAAGGTTCAGATTAGTGATATGACCAACAACTCTACATTATCAGTTGCCCATGAGAATTTCACCAATAAAGTAGCCACGGTTACCCGAGGTACATCCTATCCGCTTTCTCTTGGAGGAGCAGGTGTAGGAATCAATAACCGCTTTGGATTTACAGTATTTATAGATTGGAATCAGAACGGAAGCTTTGCTGACGCGGGAGAAGCATATTTTGTAACTTCTGATTTTGCAGGCGGTGCAGCAGCAAGTGGTGCTACCATTACAGTTAATAAAAACATTGCAGTACCTGCTACAGCAGCATTGGGTAATACCCGTATGAGAGTAAAATACCAGTTTAACGCCTCAGTTACTTCTGTAAGAGCAGAATTATCTGACCCTTGTGCTGACGTGAGCCAAGGACAGGTAGAAGATTACACAATTAATGTACAGGCTACCACACTTGGAACATCTGAAGTAGGGATGAATAAAACTGCAGATATCTCTGTTTATCCTAATCCATTTAAGGATGTTCTAAAAATTTCTGATATAAAAGGAGTAAAATCTATCACAGTAACAGATATTTCCGGCAGACAGCTAAAAACGCTTAAAGCCAGCAATGAAATTAATCTTTCTGATCTGGGTGCAGGTCTTTATCTGATCACCCTTCAAATGGAAGATGGAAACAATAAAGTACTTAAGGCAATTAAGAAGTAATATATTCCTTTAAATACATTGAAAGCGGCAGTTTTACTGTCGCTTTTATTTTTTATCTTAAACATATGAGGTTTTACTATATTTATAAAAAAATATTATGATCTCAAAAATACTATTCATACTCTCTTTCACTATATTCACATTTTCTTTCGCACAGGAAAAGAAAAATGAAAAACCGAAGTTCAATCAGGAGCTTGCCACTTCATTGGGAGCAGATCAATATGGCATGAAGCCCTATACTATTGTTATGCTGACAACCGGTACTGCAAAAATTGAAGATAAAACCAAAATGGGTTCTTTAATGAAAGGCCATATGGAAAACATTGGCAGACTTGCCAACGAAGGGAAAATTGTGGTAGCTGGACCTTTTCTTGAAAAGAATAAGGAAAACTATCGTGGTATGTTTATTTTCAATACAAAATCTAAGGAAGAAGCTGAACAATGGGTAAAAACAGATCCCGCAGTTCAGGCTGGAGTATTCAGCTACGAAGTCTTTCCTTGGTATGGCTCTGCTGCCTTACCTTTATATTTGAAGCATCATGATGAAATTTCAAAAGAAAATCCATAGAAATAAAAAAATCCCTCAGTGAGGGATTTTTTTTATTAGTCCATACAGATATATGGTCTTCGTGGTGGATAGCAACAATAAGGATTACTACAGAAAGTATAATTTGCCGGGCAGAATCCTCCATCCACAGGCACAAGACATACAGCTGCAGCCCCTCCTAAAACAGTTTTCAACTCATTTCTGTCTAAGTTTTTTAAATTTTTCATAGTTATTTAATTTAGTTTTAATTTCCTACTCTTCAAGATTTTCGGATTCCTCTTTTTATTTCTCATTAACTGGAAATAAATATACAATTTATTTTTTAATCAACTGCTTTCCAAATAATTATCAAACAAATACACAATAATATCTCTTTTTTAAATGAATAAATTTGATTATTTTAGCATATAGCAAAACGAACATACCAAACTGGTTGTAAGCGTTTTATAATTATCATCAAAATAAAAAATTAATTCCATGAAAAAAATGAATCTCTCAAAACTTTCGAGAACAGAACTGAAAGATGTATTCGGCGGATATTTACATTTACCGGAATGTCCCGGAGGATGCCCTGGTGAAGGTATGATCAGATGTCCTGACGGCTCAACCACTATGACTAATTTTATATGCATGGGTGGAAGATGTGAACCCGCTGCAAGATGTAAACCATTAGTTCTGGAACCTTTCCCGGATCCGATTACAATCACCCCATAACCTGATCAATAAGAAATAAAGTGAGCTTCCGGCTCACTTTTTAAATATTAAAAAGATCATTCTACAAGTTTCCAAAGCCATACATCACTGATCACAGGTTTTTATTATCTTTAAATAAACAAACCTATCATGAAAACCATTGAGGAAGTCCTGAAAAAACTTGATGAAATTATCATCTGGTGTAAGGAAAATAAAAGTCCTGCGGGATATTTCGCCTGTACTTACCGTATCATGACAGCACAGGTTCTAAAAGGGATTCAACAAAAGAAATTTGAGGACAATCCCAGAATGACACTACTTGATTTAGCTTTTGCTCAGCGCTATCTTGAAGCATGGAAAAACTACAGCAATGCTAAAAAATGTACCAATGCCTGGTATATAGCTTTTGAAGCCACCAAAAATAAAGATCTTCTGATACTACAGCATATTTTTTTGGGAATGAATGCCCATATCAATCTGGATCTGGGAATTTCTGCAGCTTCTATTATGCCCTACCGGAAAATCAATCCCTTAAAAAAGGATTTTGAGAATATCAATACCGTTATTGCCTCCATTAATCAGAAAGTTCAGGATGCTCTCAACATAATATGCTACCCGGTACAGCTTATTGATCAACTTTCTAATGGAAAAGATAATGCCGTTCTGGATTTTGCAATATCCAGAGCCAGAGATACATCATGGGCCACCGCTGTTATTTCTTCAAACACCCCTAATTTCTTAAAGGAATCAGTCATCAGCATTGTAGATTATGCCGCGGCAAAAGTTGCCACCCAAATCTTAAATCCTAAGATCCTCACTCCTGCCCTACTCCAAGAACTGAAAAAATGTGAAAGTAATGATGTAGTAAAGAATATTGAAATTCTGGAATCTACGAAAACCGCTTAAGCTCAAAATAAAAAGGCCGGGATCTTCCTCACGGATCCCGGCCAAATAATGAACAAATAAAAAAGAAACTACATTGCTTCCTTATGCTTTTTACGATAAGCATAGTGGAACACAATAGGTAATATGGTAAATGAAAGCAGCATACAGATAATTAATCCGCCTACAATCATAATGGCTAAAGGTTTTTGAATTTCGGAACCCATTCCGTTAGACATGGCTGCCGGAAGAAGTCCCATAGATCCCATCAGAGCAATCATCACTACCGGACGTATTCTGCTTTTCACTCCTTCTGAAATGGATTCTTTGAGAGACATTCTGTTCTGCAGATTCTCTTTCATTACTCCAATCAGAACAATGCCGTCAATAGTAGCTACTCCAAAAAGAATAATAAACCCGATCCCGGCCGAGATTCCAAAGATGGTTCCCGTAAACCACAGGGATAAAAATCCGCCAATGAATGCAAAGGCCAATGTAATGGAAGAGATCAGCGTATCTTTTACATTTCCGAAATTAAAATACAGCAACATCAGAATAAGTACCAATGAAATAGGAACTACCATTGTCAATTGCTTAGCAGCTCTTTCTTTGCTTTCAAATTCACCGGCCCATGTCATTTTATGGCTTTTCGGAAGTTTTACATCTTTATCTACTTTTTCTTTCGCTTCCTTAATGGTACTTCCCAAATCGCGCCCTTCAATATTGAATCCTACTCCAATGTATCTGCTGTTTCCTTCACGGTAAATAAATGAGGGCCCGGTATGATAATCAATAGTTGCAATTTCTTTCAATGGCACTTTCTTATTATCCTGGGTCGGAATCAGAATATTTTCCATTTTTTCAGGAGTGTCACGATAATCTTTTTCAAATCTCAGCATTACATCAAACATTCTTTCTTCTTCATAGAACTTGGTCGCTGCCTGCCCACCGATGGTCATTTCAATTACAGCCTGAGCATCTGCTGTGGAAACTCCGTATTTTGCCATTTTAGAATCGTGAAGCTGTATTCTGAGTTCCGGAAGTCCTATATTTTTAAAGACATTCACATCTGAAATTCCCGGAACTGTTCTGATGGAATTGGCTACCTGATTGGCATAATTTTCAAGTTCGAACAGATCATTCCCGAATATCTTAATCACCAATGGTGCTTTTACTCCTGCTACATATTCTTCCACATTATCCTGAATAGGCTGGCTGAATCCAAAATTGATTCCCGGATATCTTTCAAGGGAAGTCCTCATTTCATCCAGAAGTTTATCCTTTGATATCTTTTTCTTCCATTCATTTTCAGGCTTCAGCTGGATATTAAATTCGATATTAAAGAATCCTGTAGGGTCTGTTCCGTCATTCGGACGGCCCGTTTGGGTCATTACAAATTTCACTTCATCATACTTCATGAGAATCTCTTTCATTTCTTTGGTCAGACGTACAGATTCATCCAGATTCACACTGTTCGGAAGTGTGGCACGTACATAAATGGCTCCTTCATTCAACTTAGGTAAAAATTCTGAACCGTAGTTTGAAAACCTCCATCCACAAAGCGTAAGTAAAGCAACAAAACCGACCATAAATGCTTTTTTATGACGAATACTAAATTCATAAATTCTATAAATATTCACCCTGAAGAATCTTGAAATAAAGTTTTCTTTTTCTTCAATATTTTTGGTTAATAAAAGCTTACACATTGCCGGAACATAGGTTAAACTCAGAATCAATGACCCCAACAGAGCATACCCCAGTGTAAATGCCAAAGGAGAGAACATTTTTCCTTCCACTTTCTGGAAAGAGAAGATCGGCATCAAGGCTACAATCAGGATTAATAATGCAAAGAAAATATAGCTTGCCACACTTCCTGCACTTTTCTTGATGATTCCCAGTTTGGAAATTTTATTAAATCTCTTTAATCCAATCTTCTTGGCTTTCAATTCAAGGGCAACAAATACATGTTCAACGATGACGAGTGTCCCTTCCAGTAATAGCCCAAAGTCCAAAGCACCCATAGAAATCAGGTTGGCCGGAAGTCCCTGAATTTTCAGCATAATAATGGCAAAAAGAAAAGCCAGCGGAATGACTGAGGCCACAATAAATGTTGTCCGCCAGTTATAAAGGAAGATGAATACAATAATGGAAACCAGAATAACTCCTTCAATCAGGTTTTTGGAAACCGTATGAACGGTTGTATTGACTAATTCTGTACGGTCAATGATCGGAACAATCTGAACATCTCCCGGTAATTCACCGCCATTTAACTGTTCTATTCTATCCTTAAGCCTTGCAATTACTTCACTTGGATTTTCTCCACGAAGCATAATAACAATTCCTTCTACTACATCATTCTCTTTGTTGTATCCTACCTGTCCCAATCTTGGTTTTGCCGACACTTTTACTTCTGCAACGTGTTTTACCAGAATAGGGGTAGAACCTTTTACTTCAATCTGAATATTTTCAATATCCTCCTTCTTCTCTAAAAGACCAATCCCCCGCACCACATAAGCCTGATCTCCTTTTGCTACAACATCTCCACCTACATTGATATTACTCTTCGAAACTGCTTCATACACATCCAGGGGGGAAAGGTCATAATTGTGTAATTCTGTAGGATTAATTTTTATTTCATATGTTTTTTCTTCACCTCCAAAGCTTACCACATCAGCCACTCCGGGAACAGCCAGCAGCTCTCTTTCAACCACCCAATCCTGGATAGCGGTTACTTCTTTTATTGGTAATCTACTTTTAATAATATATCGGTATATTTCACCGGTAGCTCCTGATGGAGGCTCAATACTGTATTCTGCCCCTGAAGGGAGATTTACATTTCCTAATTTATTGGAGGCATATTGCTGTGCATAAAAGTCGTTGACATGATCATCAAAAATCACCGTAACTACCGATAACCCGAATAAAGAAATAGACCGTACCGAAGTTTTATTCGGAATGGCATTCATCTCTTTTGAGATTGGCAGTGTGACAAACTTTTCTATTTCCTCAGCACTTCTTCCCGGCCATTGGGTAATTACCCTCACTCTGGTATTGGTAACATCCGGAAATGCCTCAATAGGAGTGTGTATATAGGAATAGATTCCTCCAAGCAACAACATGAAAGTTCCTAAAAGAACAATCAGTGAATTTTTCAAAGAGAAGGAAACTATGTTCTGTACAAATTTTCGCATTACTTCTTAGAATTATTTAATTGGTTTTTCAGGTTCTCATAAATCAACAATCCATTGGAAGCTATTACATTTTCACCTTGCTTCAGATTTCCTTCTACATATATATATTGACTGTTTGAAGCGATCTCTGTTACAGGTCTTATTTCAAGTTCACAGTCTTTTTTGTACACTACTACATAACTCTGATTATTGTCAAAGACCAACGCCTTTGCAGGAATCGCCAAGGCTGATTTATTTTGTGAATTTACAGGCAGTACAACATCTGCAGACATTCCGGGCCTTAGTTTCATTCCGTTATTATCCATAATGATCTTAGCTTTCAGCACTCTTTCATTTTCATTAAAAACCTGGGAAATATTGTTGATCTTTCCTGAAAAGCTATCATCCGGATAGGCCAACGTTTTTACAACTACAGGCTGATCTACGTATACATGCCTCATATTGGTTGCATACACATTCGCCATTACCCAAACCTTATCCAGATTGGAAATGGTAAAAAGCTGGTCACCACCGGCAGTTACAGGCATTCCTTTCGAAATATTCTTGGAAATCACATATCCGTCTGCAGGTGCTTTAATCTGAATGGTACTTCCACCTGCAGAATACAGCTGCATATTCTTTTGAGTTTTTGAAATATTAGATTGAAGAATCGTAACCTCTGCTCTTGCTTCCTGAAGATCTTTCTGAGAAGCAATATCATCTTTATACATCGCTTCTACAGAGGATAATTTTCTTTTAGCTACGGCAAGCTGAGCCTGTAATGTTTGGGTATCATCCTGCATTTCATTGACAGCCGTACTTTTTACACTGGCCAGAGCCTGTCCTTTTTTTACATAATCTCCAAGAGAAAAATAAGTATCGGTAACTATTCCGTCTACAAGGCTTACAAAGGGAACTGTTTTATCGGAATTGCTTTCCACTTCTCCGGTAAGGGTAATACTTTCTTCAATCGGAAGCATTTCAGCTTTAGCCAGTTTAATATCTTTTTTAAGTTCTTTGCTGATACAATAATTCTTTTCCACTTCATCAGTCTGCTTCTGGTCTTTACAACCTGTAAGCACAACCAGACCAGACAGATAAATTATCGCGATATATTTAGTAGTATTCATTCTCATAAGTAGATGTTCATATTTTTTAAGGTCATTCTTAATGGGCACTTACAAATCCTGTCCTACAACATATTGCAGGTTTTCATAATATTGGTTAAGCTCTTTTTTAGTATCCAGAATAATCATTTTATTGCCGATATAGGTATCCAGAAAATCCATATACTCCAGCATACTGATGTTTCTCAGTCTGAAGTTCTTTTCATGGCTTACCAATAAACCATCCAGCGTAGATTCGTAAGTGTCATCAATCTCTTCAGAAACTTGTTGGGTACGGATATAGTTTCTGAAAACAGAGACTATTTCATTCTCCGACTTCAGCAGATTTTTACGGGTCTCATTTTTACTTTTTTCAATTTCCAGTCTGGCTTCCTGGATATTTCCTTTATTTCTGTCGAAGATGGGAAGGTCAACTGAAACTCCCAGCCCAATAAAGTCTTTCATAATATTTCCACCACGGTCATATCCTATTGAAACGGCTACATCTGGAGTTTTCATGGCATTCTGAATCTCAAGACTTTTAGCAGCATGTTTCTCCTTATTCTTGGAGATCAGGATATCAGGACGATTTTCCTTTGCTTTTTCAAGCCATTGTGTTAACTCGATTTCTGAAAGTTGCTTTTCCGGCATTGCGAATGAATCTGAAATCACCAGATAAGAACTGGATGGAATCATCAGTAGGGATTTTAGCTCCGCCTGCTGTTCTTCAATTTCCTGCTTCAATGAAACAAGTTTTTTCTTGAATTCAATTTCCTGAGCCTTCAGACGGATATATTCTGCCTTACTGATATTCCCCAGAGTTAACTGATTGTTGTAGGATTTTGTTAATTTTTCGATAGAAGCTATTTGCCCCTGATACATTTTTTGTTGCTCCTGATTGTACTGAATTTCAGTAATCGAATTCCTTAAGGTCTTTTTCAGTTCACGCAAGACTTCCTGCAGTTCATACTTTTCGCCTTCCACTTCTATTTTTTGAAGTTCAATATTTTTTCTTCGCTTCCCTGCGGTCTGAATCACCTGTTCTATTTCTGCTGAGATCTGGCTATTCTTTCCCCAGTTTCCAATTAGGGCTGGCTGCTCTTCAATATCATAAGTCCGCCAGAGATTCACTTCACTGATGCTTAATTTAGGATTTGGCCAGTATTTCGCCTGGAGCGCTCTGGCTTCTGCCTGAGATATTTCCAGTTTCTGAGCAATAAGATCAAGGTTATTGGCAAGAAAGATTGTTTCAGCCTCCTTTCTGCTGATCTTCAGGGTATCTGACATCTGTGCTGAAAAGAAACTGAAACAATGAATATAAAAAAGGGTAAAAAAAATCTTCTTCAAGGTCTCTTATTTTAAGACCACAAAGCTATTCTCCTAATATTAGAGCCAATTTCGAATGAAATTAAAATTCAATTAGGCCAACATTAGAGTTTGATTAGAATAGGTTGGGATTTATTTTAAATCTCTCGCAGATCATGCAGATTAAGTAGATTTTAAATACAAATATTCGTGAGATCTGTGGGAAATAGAATTTAATTAGCTTTTTAAGAAAATAGCTGGCCACAAAAGTTGCAAAAGATTTAAACACTTCAGTGATTTAAGATAAAACATATTGCATAAAAAGTATACATAAGCTTTTGAAAATCATCTATTTTAAAATCCTAAAACATCTGGAAAACCTACATAAGATTAAGATCAACAGAAACGGACCAAAGTCCGTTTACATATAAATAAGGATTCGATTGGCTTTAGCCAAAACCTAAAAAAGAGTCTTACAATTCTAGAAATTAGCAGGAAATACAAGCAGGACAGTTGTACCCACATCTACTGTAGAATCAATATTCATTATAATATGATGGTGGTCAAAAATACTTCTTGATAATGACAACCCAATACCACTTCCTTTAACTCCCTCCACATTCTTTCCTCTGTAGAACGTTTCTGTAATCTTAGCCAGATCATCCGCAGGAATTCCTTTTCCCTGATCTTTCACCTCAATATTCAGTTGATTATTCTTTTCTGATAAGATAATCTCTACAGGATGGCTATAAGAATACTTAATTGCATTTTCCACAATATTATATAAAGCCAGATAAAGAAGGGTTTCATTTCCCGGAAATTCCAGTAAAGCAGGCTTTGCCACCTGAAGCTGTATTTTAATATTAGAATGATTCTCTTTCGCCCGGGGTTCCAGTTTTGCATATATCTTCCAGATCAGTTCATCTATTCTTACCTGCTTGTGGGAAGATTCCAACTTGGTCATCCCTGACATCAGAAGAAGATTATTAAGAATATTTTCAATCTCATACACGTTATCCAGAGATTCTTTGGCTACTTTTTTATACTCTTCCGGAGTACGGTCTTTCTGAGCAAATACTTCCAGGTTTCCGGAAATAGCGGCTAAAGGTGTTTTAAACTCATGAGAAACATAGTTGATAAAATTCTGCTGCAACAGCACATTTTCAGAAATACGACCTAATAATTTATTATACGATTTAATCAGATCTTCAATCTCATCATTGGTATTTGTGGAGGTAATAGCCGTAGAAATATTATTATAATCTACTTTATTAATACGTTCCACCACATTAGAAATAGGTTTATACACAACTTTTGACAGATACCAGCTTAAAAAATAAATAGCAAGCAGACCAATAATCAATACAGAAAGCATGATAATAGAAAGCCTCCAGATCTGTGATTGAAATGAATCATTTGGAAATTTTACAAAAACAACGAAGTCTCCCTGATTATCCGGATAAAAAATACCATAATAGAACTGGTTACCAGACATAAACTGGGTTCCTTTATTATTTCTTGCAGCCTGTAAATGAATGGGCTTAATATTTTCATCATTCAGGTTTTGTCCGAACGTCACCTCATTATTTTGGTTATAAACCGCTACCTGATTATTCTGAATAAGATGTTTATATTCCTGTTTAATCTGGGCATGTCTGTCTTTGGGCAATTCATCTTTTTCAAGATAATAAATGGCAGAAATCAGGGCTGTATTCCT
Source organism: Chryseobacterium pennae (assembly GCF_003385515.1). Classification (GTDB taxonomy): domain Bacteria; phylum Bacteroidota; class Bacteroidia; order Flavobacteriales; family Weeksellaceae; genus Chryseobacterium; species Chryseobacterium pennae. The sequence continues at coordinate 34,462 of NZ_QNVT01000001.1, forward strand.
AAGCTTTTCAAAATAAAAAATCTTCGTACTGTCATAATACGCAAAAAATATCACCGCAGATGTGATGATAGAAACAATGCCGAATGAAAGGCTGGAAATAAGGGTAAACCTGTTCCTGAGTGTCATTTTAATCTTTAATTAAATATCCCGTTCCTTTGACAGTATGAATAATTTTCTGTTCCGATTCATCAATCTTGTTTCGGACATACGAAATGTAAACATCTACTACGTTCGTTGAACTGTCAAAATCGATCCCCCAGACGTTATGCAAAATCTGAGTTCTACTCAACACTTTGTTTTTATTCTCCATAAGGAAAGTAAAAAGTTTGTATTCTGTAGGAGAAAATTCGATTTCCTTATCATTCTGGGTTACCTTGTGAAGATCTGTATCAATGACAATATTACCACATGACAGGTAATGATCTTCTTTCTGATAGCTTAACTTATTTCTTCTTGTCAATGCTTTGATCCTTGAAATCAATTCTTCAAAATGAAATGGTTTGGATAAATAATCATCAGCTCCCAGATCCAGCATTTTAATTTTATCATCCGGACTGTTCAATGCACTTAAAACTAAAATTGGAGTATAATTTCCCTTAAACCTTATGATTTGTGTGAGCTGCATTCCATCCAGTCCCGGAAGCATAATATCCATTAATATAATATCAAAATCATAGGTATGAAGAATTTCTCTGGCCTTTTCCCCTGAATCTGCAAGCGTCATATTATAACCGGCTTCCGAAAGTCCTTTCAGCAGAAAGCTGCTAATTCTCTGATCGTCTTCTACCAATAAGATATTCATAATATTTCTGAAATTTCCCATAAATATAGGAATTCTGATTGAAGAAAGGAAGTCAGAACAAAGGATGCGGGGATTTCTCCAGAGATTGGGGAATGGTTAATAAGGAACTGAAACTCCTTTCGGAAATTTATTATTCAGCATCAACTTCCAGCCTTTTTTCCTAATTTTGAAGAATGGAGATGACTTATTTAATCATTGGATGTATTGTTGGCGGAGTCCTTGGAGCCATTATTTTATATTTTGCCTTGAAATCGTCTACGGTTTCAAGAACCTCTTACGATGAACTCAATTTTTCACATATTAAAAACAAATCTGACCTTGAAAATTCAAACACAAAGGTCCTGGAACTGAATCAGAACCTCAGTAAAGAAAAGGAACTCAATATACAGCAGCAGGATCTTCTGAATGATCTTAAAAATGAATTTGCCAGGCTCTCTGCACAGCATTCTTCACTCAACAGCCAATTTCAGGAGCAGAAACAAATGTCCTTAAAACAGGATTTTCATATAGAAACCCTTATTGCTGAAAAACAGGATTTTTTTGCTAAAAACGCTGAGCTTTCTGCCCAGAACGAAAGTCTCCAGAAATCCCTGAATACCCAAAAAGAAGAGATCACCAAAATACAGGAAGAATCCAAACTGCAGTTTGAAAATCTGGCCAATAAGATTTTAGAAGAAAAAACAGAGAAGTTCACCACTTTAAATCAGAATAACTTAAAAAACATCCTTGAACCTTTCCAGGAAAAAATTACAGATTTAAAAAACAGGGTGAATGAAGCCTATGAAAAGGAAAACAAAGAACGTTTCTCTCTGGCCGAAAAGGTAAAAGAACTTGCAGAACTGAACCAGCAGATCTCAGAGGATGCCAAAAAATTAACCCGGGCCCTCAAAGGAGAAAGTAAAACCCAGGGAAATTGGGGTGAAATGATACTTGAAAGTATCCTTGAAAAATCAGGGTTGGTAAAAGGAAGAGAATATTTCCTTGAACATGAGCTTCGTGATGAAGACAACAAAGCCCTCTTCTCAGAATTTTCCGGTAAAAAAATGCGTCCTGATGCTGTTGTAAAATATCCGGATGAAAGAAATGTTATTATTGATTCTAAAGTTTCTCTTACTGCATTTACAGAATTAGTGGATGAAACTGATCAGGATGTCTATTTGATGAAACTTAATCAGCATTTAGGTTCCATCAAAAACCATATTACACAGCTTAGCCAGAAAGCTTATGATGATTATGGAAAATCTTTGGATTTTGTGATGATGTTTATTCCTAGTGAACCCGCATATATTGCCGCGATGCAGGCTGACCAAAACCTTTGGAACTATGCTTATGACAGAAGAATTTTATTGTTGAATCCAAGTAACCTGATCACCTCTTTAAAACTGATCGCAGATCTCTGGAAACGTGAATATCAGAACAAAAATGCCCTTGAAATTGCTGATAGAGGAGCCAGATTATATGATAAATTTGTAGGGTTTGTAGATAATCTTGAAAAAGTAGGCCGAAACCTTGACCTTGCCAAGAATGTTTACAATGATGCTTACAAACAACTATATACAGGAAATGACAACCTCGTGATCCAAACTCAAAAATTGAAATCATTGGGAATTAAAAATAAAAAAGACCTTCCTCAAAGTCTTATTGACAACAGTAATTTGATAGAATAAAAACAGGAATACCATGAAAAAATCAAATCTTATCTTATTAATATGTCTTGCTCTCTACATAGCTTCACTTCCTTTCACTGCAGTGTATGCAAAAGGTCATGAAATGAGCGGGTTGGCCTGTGCTCTTTTAGGCTGGGCAGAAATGGAGGGTGGTGGAATAGCATGGATGGCTAATCCTTTGCTTTTTATCGGAGCTTTTTTCCTGCTCTTAAAACAAGTAAAAATAGCTGCAGCACTTAGCCTTATTGCCTTTGGCCTTACGTTTTGTTATCTATCCGTTGGTGAAATTACGGTGAATGAAGCGGGACATCAATTCCCCATAACAGGGTATGGCCCGGGATATTTTCTTTGGATAGCAAGCTGTTTTACTTTATTGTCAGGCTGTATTATTCTTATCGTTACTTCTAAAAAAAATAAAGATCAAAATCCCACATAACTGATAAACTGAAATTTTGAAAAACTAAAGACATGCTTTCTTTTACGCCTTATTCATATCCTAAATCACACTCTGTAAAGGAGATACTGCTTTCCTCTCTTACAGCAGGAGTGGTAGTTTATCTTTTCCTGATTATCTTTCAACCTTTTGGTACAGAAAACTTTCATCATCCTTATAAATACCTTATTCTTTTTCCTTATACTCTTATTTTCGGAGCAGCATTTTTTATCTCAAGTCTTTGCGTCTCCCGGTTCGATGAGTGGAATCTTGTATCAGAACTATTAAAAATATTGGCCATTTTATTTCTGGGATCAGTCTTTTCTTATTTTTATAATTCATTATTTATAAGTCACGTACCCCTTAGTTTCGAAAATTATGGCTATATGTTCCTTTATTCTATGGCCATTGGAATTCCTACATCTTCCATTTATATTTTATCAAGATATATTTATTTAAAAAATTCCCGCGAGAATATCTCCGAAGATATTGACTCCATAAGCAATCCGGTAAATTCAACAAAAGCTGTTCTTACAATTTCAATCAATACTACAGAGCTGAGAGTTGCTGAAGATGATTTCTTATGTATTCAGTCTATGGAAAACTATTGTACACTATATTATTTGGACAACAATACTGTAAAAAAACTGTTACTCAGAATAAGTCTTTCCGGTATTCTAATGCAGGTACAAACCCAGACAATCAAAAGATGTCATCGTTCTTATATTGTTAATCTAGAAAAAGTAAAAAGTCTAAAGGGGAATGCTCAGGGCTACAAATTGATTCTTCCTGAAATTGATTTTAATATTCCTGTATCAAGAAGCTTTATATCAGTTAGTATTCCTCAATTACAGAAGCTTTATATCAGTTATTATTCCTCAATTACAGAAGCTTAAAAAATAGAAGTTTGTCATTGGTCACTATTTCTTGATGCTCATCACAATAAATTGATCTGCATTCCGGAAAGCCACATTTTTGCTCAAAATAATTAACATGAGTAAAAACATCCGCTTCATTTTTATCTTTATCCTGGGATTTGTAATCTATTATTTCTTTGATCTTTTTTACTTTAAAAGTATTCAGTATTTCATAAAAGACCTTTCGCACAGCAAAGCTATAGCCCATGTTTTGGCCTACATCATTACTCTGATCCCGTTAATGATTACCCTGAAAATTTTATTTCCAAAAAAGCCTATCATTAATTTGTTTTCACTGGACAGATCTGCTATTAAAGGATTTTCTTTAGCTTTTTTAGGAACCTTACCTATGTTAATTGGTTACATAATACACTTTACAATAACCGATACAGTAAATTATGAATCATTATTCATCAATACCCTATCATCTGCATTCTTCGAAGAAATAATATTCAGAGCCTTTCTCATTGGTACATTATATAGATTTACCAGGCTGGGATTTCTGTCATCAATTCTGTTGGGATCACTATTATTTGCACAAATTCATTTATATCAGAGTCAAAATATGACAGAACTTATTGAAATATTTGCTATTACATTTCTGGGTTCGGTATTTTTCACATGGGTATATTTTGAACAGAATTTTAATCTATGGGTTGCTATATTTCTTCATTTTCTCATGAACCTGTATTGGGAGATATTCAATGTTTCAGAAAATGTTTCCGGAAACCTATTCGGAAATCTGTATAAATTTTTATCTATATTTTTAATAATAGGAATGGTTGTCTACCATAAAAAGAAGAGTAAAAGTACATTTCAGATCACCTGGAAAAGCCTTTTTATAAAAAGCAAAGAAGTACAATCATAAATTTTGCATAATTTTGCGAAATGTTGATAGAAAGCTTTCAAAACGAAAAAATAAAAAATGTCACTAAGCTACTTACTGACAACAGGTTCCGTAAAAAATCAAAGGTTTTTGTTGTAGAAGGGCAGCAGGAAAATGCCAGAGCCATACAATATGATTTTGAGCCTGTAGAATTTTTCATCTGTGAAAATATCTTTAAGGAAAAGCTTCCTGAAGGGAAAATTCATTATGTAAGTGATAAAGTCTATGAAAAGATAGCTTACAGAGGCAGTTCAGAAGGAATCATCGGGGTTTATACTGCAAAAGAAACGCCTCTTTCTTCTTATATTCCAAAAGAAAATTCTACTGTTATCATTGTTGAAGGAGTAGAAAAACCTGGTAATTTGGGAGCTATTTTAAGAAGCTGTGAAGCCTTTGGTATTGATGCCCTTATTGTTGCTGATGGAAAAACCGATTTTTATAACCCGAATGTTATCAGATCCAGCGTAGGCTGCCTTTTCGGAATGGAGGTTTATCAGGCGGAAAATGCGGAAACCCTAGAATTCCTTCAGAAAAACAGCTTCAATATTTATACAACATTGATGGATGAAACTTCTGAAGATCTTTATAAGAGAGATTTCACACAACGTTCCGCTGTATTATTCGGGACAGAACATTCAGGGTTAAGTGATTTCTGGATTGGAAAAGGAAAGAACACCCTGATTCCTATGTCTGGCAGTATAGATTCACTGAACCTGAGTAATGCAGTTGCAATCACCTGCTATGAATCTTTGAAGCAAAAGAAAGGATAAATAATAGTAAGTGTAGTTTGACGATTGTCTTACAAATCAATATTACTGTAATATTCCTATAATAGAGATTGTTTCACCTTCGGTTCGCAATGACAGGTTAGGAAAGAGTTGAGGATAAAGCATAAAAAAACCGTTTCACTGGGTGAAACGGTTCTTTTATTTTTAAGCTTAAGCTAGAATTATTTCTTAGCAGCATCTTTAGCAGCATCAGCAGCTCCTTTAGCAGCATCAGCAGCACCTTTAGCAGCGTCAGCAGCACCTTTAGCAACTTCAGCTCCAGCAGCAGTAGTAGCAGCAGCAGCATCTTTAGTAGCTTCTACAGCAGTAGTTGCAGCAGAATCAACAACTTTAGCAGCAGAATCAGTTACAGTAGCAGCAGAATCAGCTACAGTAGCAGCAGCAGAATCAGTTGTACCTTCAGTAGCTGTAGCGTCAGTTTTTTTACAAGCAACTAGAGAGATTGCAGCGATAGCAGCTACGAATAATGACTTTTTCATAATAAATTAAATTTAATTTTGTTAATATTGTTTTATAAAATTTTCTTCTGTTCTGTTATTTGAACAAGACAAAGGTATAGCAGTTAGAAAGTTTGTTTATGAAAAATAATTGTAATACCTTTGTAAAATAGTTTTACAAAAAAACATAACTGATAATCAACAATTTAATTATTTAAAAAAAAATTGACAGATTTAGATCTATTACACTTTGAACAGCTAAAAAAGGATGTCCAAGGTCAATATTTAAAAGAATACACCCCTTCACAGGATGACATATCCAAGTGGAAGGGTATAGATATCATATATTTCCAGGAAGACCTGCGCAAAAAAGCAAAAGGTAACATCAGTGAAAAATCATTTTACACCTATTTCAAAACTTCACCAGTCACTAAATTACCCAGAATAGACATGCTCAATTTATTGAGTATTTATGCGGGTTACGACTCATGGTATGAATTCAAGAAACTGCATCTTTTTGCAGGAGAATTACTTCAGGAAACTGAAAATCCTGATGAAGAAGATATGAATGATTTGGAAGAAACAGTTTCTACAGCTCCTGATATTCCAAAAACTGAAATTCAACCTAAAAAAGTTGAAACAAAGACCCCTGAAAACTCTGATTTACAAAATTCAAATACTGATAACCAAGAAGTTAACAAAAAACAAATTTCCACCAGTGAAGTTGAAATTTCAACAACTCCAGCTAAGAAAAATTTCTTAAAAAAGAACGCCTGGGCACTTATTACTTCCGTTTTAATTACCATAACCGGATTACTGGGTTTTAAAGATGTACTTTTTTCAAAAACTTATACTTATTGTTTTATTGATAAGGATAGAGGAGTTTCTGTTATTAACACACTGGATATAATGGTTATCAAGGAAAATGAATCGCCCTTGATGTATAAAATCAAACCTGGTGAATGTTTTTCTTATTCAACCAAAGATAAAAACCTGAAAATGAAGATCAGTGCTGCGTTCTATGAGCCACTGGATGTAAACAGGAATCTTGAAAATGCCCCTGAAGAAGAAAAAATTGAGCTTAAACCGGACGATTACAAAATGGCTGCTTATTATTTCTCCAGAAAAGATATTACAGGAAATTCAGAAGAGCAGGTAGCCCTTATTAAACAGAAAAGAAATCAGCTGGAAAACCTGATCAGCAATAATGCTATTATCTACCAGGTGTATGACAATAACACTTATGGTATTGAAAAAATAGACAAACAAAAGTATATCACCCTCGTTACAACCCCTACTACATCTCTGAAAAACCTGAATGTAATAGAAATGAAAAAAGATAACGGTAAGATCGTATCCATTAAATTCAAAATTGCGACTACAGATGAAAAGAATAAATAATTTTTTACCCCTCATTATACTTCTGACTTTATTTGTTACCTGTACTAAAAAAACAGAAGCCAGTGACCTGGATAAACTAAGAAACAGTAACAACACAAAAAGTTATCCGGCTGTACAAATGGATAGTATGCAGGCTATTAATTCTATTACCAAGCAAAAAGTTCAGGAACTTCTTGATCTTTCTACTCTTTATGCCAGTGGTAACAGAAATACTGAAGTAGACAGTTTTATTTATTCACAGATAGAAAGTTACTTCCATAAACCTGATTCTTTAACCTTCAAAAGAATGTTTAAAGAATTAGATAGCATGAAGGTGAAAGCAGCAAAGGTAAATTCACTGAACGTTTACAAGGAATACTATAAAAAAGACACTTTAGACTATGCCAAATTCAATGTAGAATATTTTGATGAGAAAAATAAGTCTTTAGGAAGCTTTGAGAAGAATGCCCAGTATATATTACTATCCACATCCAAACTGAAAAAGGAATTTAAGTTTTACTTTTTAGATTTTTATTCCAAACCACTTACAAAAGACAGCACTTCTGTTGGAGTAACTAAATAGTCCAGGGGGATATCATTTTCCCAGACATCATCAATAGAATCATCGGGGTCAAAATAATTGACTCCGATTTTTTTTGTCTCTGAAGATATATTTTGGAAAAGAGTGTCATAAAATCCTTTACCGTACCCTACTCTATTTCCTCTTCGATCACAATATAAAAGCGGAGTGATTACATAATGAAAATTATGTTCTCCGGAATCTTCATTGGAAACCGGTTCTGAAATCCCCCATGCATTTGTTTCAAATGCAGTATTTCCGAAGATCTCAATATTAATCAGTTTATCTTCTACAATTTTAGGCACATAAACACGGATATTCTGCCCTAAAAAATAATTGATGAAGATTTGGGTATCAATCTCATTAAACTTCTCAATCGGAACGAAAACATGAACCTTCTGCCCTGCATGAGGAGTAAAGTAATCTATGAAATTCTGAAAAATATTTTCGGATAACAGGAAAGCCTCATCATGAGACAAGGCTTTTCTTTTTTGCATATATTTTTTTCTAAGCTCAGCTTTCAACATAACAGTTAAATTATTTTTACTGAACAGCTTTTGTATTCATTATGCTTTTTCAGCAGGTTCAAGAACCTTATACAGCTTATCAGATAAGCGAACTCTGAACGGAATTTCAAAAGTAATCTGATCTCCCTGTCTTGCCGTTTCACAAGGTTCTCCGTTGGCATAAATCTGAGTGATTGTAAGCTCCTGTTCTCCTGTCGTAGGACCGGAAATCAAAACTTTATCGCCTACTGAAAGTTCTTTACTTTCAATTAAAAACTGTCCGATTTTTGATTTTGAAAAGTAATGCTCAGCTTTTCCAACCAATACCTTCTTAACGGATATTTTCTGACGGATATTTTTTGTTTCTGCTTTTGCTAAAGGTGCTTTAGGCAGATCTCCTGAGTTTTTAAATTTCAAGGCATCAGATTTTCCTTTTCTGAAGACTTTATTTCCAACCTGTAATCCTTTTCTTAGTTTCAGCTGCTCTTCCCAAGGCAAATGAATGGTATCCAGGCATTCTGTAGAGCAGCAGTTTTCCATTGCTGTTTTACATTCATCACATTGGATAAATAAAAGGTGACAGGCATCATTGGCACAATTGGTATGATTGTCACAAGGTTTTCCGCATTGGTGGCACTGTGCTATAATATCATCTGTAATTCGTTCTCCTAAGCGGTGATCGAATACGAAATTCTTACCAATGAATTTACTTTCAATGTCTTCTTCTTTTATCTGGCGGGTATATTCAATGATCCCGCCTTCCAATTGGAAAACATTTTTGAACCCCTGATGTTTGAAATAGGCACTGGCTTTCTCGCAACGAATTCCACCTGTACAATACATCAACAGGTTTTTATCTTCTTTAAAATCCTGTAACTGGTCATTAATAATCGGTAAGCTTTCTCTGAAGTTTTCCACATCAGGAGTAATGGCGCCTTCAAAATGTCCTACTTCACTTTCGTAGTGATTTCTAAAATCAACGACAATAGTGTTAGGATCATCAAGCATATTATTAAATTCCTGTGCTTTTAAGTGAACTCCTTTGTTGGTAACATCAAAGGTATCATCATTCAGACCATCAGCAACAATTTTATGTCTTACCTTAATGGTTAATTTTAAAAAAGAGTGATTGTCTTGCTCTACCGCTACATTCAAACGGATACCTCTCATAAAGTCATACACTTCCAACGTATCGCGAAAAGCTTCAAACTGATCCGCAGGAACACTCATCTGAGCATTAATTCCTTCATGGGCAACATAAATACGACCAAGGGCATCAAGGGCATTCCAGGCTATGAATAAATCGTCACGAAATTTTTTGGGATCTTCAATTTTAGCGTACGCATAGAAAGACAATGTAAGACGTTCCTTACCAGCTTCATCAATAAGTTGAGCTCTTTCTTCTGCGCTTAAGGTGTTATACAGTTGCATGCTATAAACGTTTTAAGTGAGAAAAATATTTTTGCAAAGATAAACATTTTAAATTAATTTTATCGACGAGAGCTTGGGGCAATGGGAACAGAAAACACTTTTATCTTATATTTTATAGAGTACTATTTTGTCATATTTTGTTTAAGTTTTTTTTAATTTTTGTTAACTATAGGCTTAACAATTATGACATAATGTATAAAATGATATAATAGCCGTTAAATTTTAGTTAAAATTGAAACATAGCATACTAATTGCTTACTTATTTAACATTAAATTTGTTTACTCAAAAACATAAAAAGAAATTAATTAATAAACAAGAAAGATATACAATGAAGAGTACTTTAAAAAAACTATTACCATTTGCAGTAGTAGGAGTTGTTTCCGGAGCTACTACCGTTGGAGCTATACAATATTTCGGACATGGTTCCAACAATGGAGATCAATCATTTTTCACAACATCAGCCCCTACCGCAACCTTTGCAGGAATGAATACGGGTGCAGTAGGCGATGACTTTGTAAAAGCAGCTAAAACAACTGTTCCGGCTGTAGTTACTATCAAAAATTATCAAAACAGAACAACAAACAGAGCTTCTGAGCAGGATCTGTTCGACTATTTCTTCGGAGATCCGTTCGGAGGAAGAGGACAGCAAAGGCAAAAGCAGCAACAGGCACCGGACAATATGCCTTCAGGAATGGGTTCCGGAGTTATCATCTCTCCAGATGGTTACATCATTTCAAATAACCACGTAGTGGCAGGTGCGAATAAACTGGAAGTTGTACTGAGCAATAAAAAATCATATATCGCTACTTTAGTGGGAACCGACCCCAACACAGATATTTCCCTATTAAAGATTGAAGAAAAAGGACTTCCTTATTTAAATTTTGCCAACTCAGACAATATTGATGTAGGACAATGGGTACTTGCAGTAGGAAATCCACTGGGACTGAATTCTACGGTAACAGCAGGTATTGTTTCTGCCAAAGGAAGAGGAATCGGGATCTTAGGAAGCCAGGGAAAAGCAGCAAATCCAATTGAAAGCTTTATACAGACAGATGCTGCCATCAATCCGGGTAACTCTGGTGGTGCTTTGGTGAATACTAATGGTGAGCTGATTGGTATTAACTCTGCCATCCAGTCTACAACAGGTTATTATCAGGGATATGGTTTTGCAGTTCCGGCTAACCTGGCAAGAAAAATCGTTGAGGATATCAAGAAATTCGGTATTGTACAAAGAGGTTTCTTAGGGGTTTCTTCATTAGACCTATCCAATGACCAACAAGTTGCAGCCTATAACAAACAGTTCAAAACCAATTTAAAATCAGGTGCAGGAGTGTATGTAACAGGATTTGGGGATAACAGCGGTGCAGAAGATGCAGGGCTGAAAAAAGGAGATATCATTACGAAGATAGACAGCTATGACATCACTGATTTTGCAGATCTTTCTATGTCAATCGGAAGCAAGCGTCCTGGTGATAAAGTTCAGGTAACCTATTCAAGAAACGGTAAAGAATCTACAACAAACGTAATGTTGAGAGACCAGAAAGGAGGAACCTCTACCAGAACGAAAGCTGATCTTAGCGTAACGGAAAAAATCGGAGCCGAATTCGAGCCTCTTACAGAAAGATTCAAAACCGAATACGGACTGAACAGTGGTGTAGTAGCTAAAAGCGTATCTGAAGGAAGCGAAATGGCTAAGATTGGAATCGTAGACAATTATATCATCATCGAGATTAATGGTAAGCCAGTGAATTCACAAAAAGATATCGAAAGTATCCTGAATAAATATCAGGGTAATGTACAGGTGAAGTTTGTAGATGACTACGGAAGAATTTACACTAAAGGATTTAAAATGCCTTAATCAATAACAGAACAATAGTTATTTTCATATCAAAGAAAAACGCTGCAAAAATTTGCAGCGTTTTTTTATATTATTTACTTGATTTATTCATTTTCTCAGCGATCCTTTTCTTCTTGTTCCGTTCATAGATCACTTCTACAATCTTACCGCCAATCCAGGAAAACGGAAAAAACGTAAGGAAGATTGAAATCTTATAAAACGTAGGATGATAAGGAAATATGATCACGTCCAGCATGGCAATGAAAAGCATGATAAAACCGATCAGAATAGCATAGGCCACTTTAGCGTATTTAACGATGATTGCCGTCGCTACTCCACCAATGGTGGTTCCCAGTCCGGAAACAAACAAAAGAAAGCCAAAAAAGGCCTTATCGTCTTTCATACTGAAAAGAAATCTTTGCCAGTGTTCAAACGGAGCAAAAGCCTCAAAAGTAACCCATTGCGGAAAAGCCCTTATACCAAGAGTAATAATAAGGCCAGCTATAGCAAGACCTACCAATACCGCAAATGTATTTCTAATAAAATTCATTAATCCTGATGTGCAATCATAGAAATTTCAATATCCACATTTTTAGGCAGACAGGAAACCTGTACAGTTTCACGCGCTGGATAACTGTCTGCATCCAAATACGATGCATAAATATCATTCATTACCGCAAAATCATCCATACTCTTAAGGAAGATTGTTGCTTTTACAACATTTTTAAAAGTCATTCCAGCTTCTGTAAGAATTGCCTCAAGATTTTTCATTACCTGGTGCGTTTCTTTTTCAATTCCTTCTACCAGTTTACCCGTTGCAGGATCTACAGGGATCTGTCCGGAGATGTATAAAACTCCGTTTGCCATATTAGCTTGTGAATAAGGACCGATAGCTGCAGGTGCATTAACTGTATTGATTATTTGTTTCATATACGGATATTTATTTTTCATGAATCATCTTTCATTGCCAACCATTAAGTTAAACAATTTCATGATCATTTCGTTAGATTTATTTTGGTTGCAAATATAAAATTTATATTGTCAAATGCCAATCTGATATTAGAAAGGTGAATTTGGCTGCGTAAAACTTCTGTCTTTATACTTCAATGCATCACTTAAGATATTGGCTTTGATCCCGATAAAGAAGTCATACACTTTATATTGTCCGAATGGTACCCAGTTAAAATTGATTGTAAAACTTCGCTGATCTCTTGAAAAACCAATCCTGGTATAGGCCAGTTCTTTAGTCACTAAGTCATAATGTGTACTTCCGGTAATATTCCAGTAAGGCGTAAGCTTTACACTTCCATCAAGCCCTAGAGAGGCAATTTTATTTCCCAATCTGTTGAGCCCTTTTGAGTAAGCATAGTTAGCATTAATATTCAAAGTCCATGCCTGATCGAATCGCGCATAATTGTCGTCATCAAAATAATAGTTTTCATTTCGGACTTCCCCTTTTGAACTATACTTTTTGGCATAATCTGTTTTTTCTCCAAAGATCTCGCTGCTTAAAGGATAAGATACCTGGATATTGAATCCCTGTACACTGAACCCTCCAAACTGCTCCGTTCTTATTCCCGTATCCTGTCCCGGAAGGAATTCAATTTTATACGGATCAAGAGAAAGACTTGTGTTCACAGTAAGCTTATTATTAAAGAAAGAAGACTGCCCGTTGATACTGAAGATAGACCAAGGGTGGTCTTTAGCAGCAAAGTTATAGCTTCCTGTAAGATTTAAAGATTCAAAAATCTTAATTTTCTTTACTCCGGTAGAATCGCTTTTAGACTTCACTTTCATCTCAATATTATTCCCCAAACTAAATCCTAATGCTCCAACAACTCCACTGGAAGGACTTCCTATAATTCCTTTTTCAAAAATAGAGTAAGGGGTAATGGCTCCCACCGCATTGTAATAATTCTTATAATATCCAAAACCAGGACTTGAAAAATCAGGAGAATAAGTAAAGCTCATACTTGGAGTCATCATGTGTCTTACCGCTTCCACAACAGATCCTTTTTTAAACTTCATCATACCGTATAAAGTAGTCTGAAGGCTGGCGCTGGTAGAAAACGTAGAGTATCCTCCTAGTTTTTTGTTCATTTCATCTACAGTCACATTCTTTACAGGATCATAAAATCTGTTCAATGTTTTTGTAGTTAAAGCGTTGTCAATAGTAGCACTTAAGCTGAATGTAAAATATTTAGCCAGCGTTGTATTGGTTGCCAGTGCGATATTATTCTTTAGACCCGTCTGCATTTTATCCCACATTTCTTTTTTGAACAGCTCATTTTCCTGAGTGTTAACAAAATTGGTAAGGTTAAAACCTGTATTTACTGTAATATTTTCAAGAAGTCCCTGTCTCACCCCACTTTTCGATTTGAACAGATAAAACTGATTTACAGCTACATTCATCTGCGGAAGACGAAGATCAGCCAATCCTGTTGCAAAGTTCTGTGAATAAGAAGCCGTTCCTGTAATGGTTACCGGAAGTTTCAAAAATCTTTTGGTAAGTGTTACCGTTGAATTCTGCTGGGTATTCAATACATTCTGGTTGAAAATATAATTATTGTTAAGTGGGTTATTATAAAACTTCGTACTTACAATATCCACAGAGGCGCTGAATGTAAGAAAAGGATTCGCTTTTGAATCCTGGGAATGCGTCCAGCTGATACGATAAGTACTGTTTTTTGTATAATCATCCAGTCCTTTGATTCCTCTTATCATAGTTCCTACATCAGCATTAAAGCTTCCGGAGTAACGGTATTTTTTCTGATAATTCATCTGTGGCCGGAGGTTCCAGCTTCCTTTGGTATAAATATCTGCGAGTACTTTAAGATCAAAATGTTCTCCGATCGGCTGATAATACCCAATTCCGTTCAGGAAAAACCCTACATCTTCCCGCTCCCCGAAACTTGGGATCAAGATACCTGCTGCTCGTTTCGCTGAAAAAGGAAGGATCGCAAAAGGCATAATAAGTGGCGTAGGAACCTGTTCTATATACATCTGAATAGGTCCTGTAACGATTTGAGACTTTTCTTTTGATTTTATAAGTTTGATATTGGAAGCTCTCATAAAGTAATCTGCTACCGTATCTTTTTTCTTTACAAAATATTCATCGGTTGTGTAATCCGCTTTTCTCATGGCGTACACCGAATCATTGTATTTTTTAGTTTTCTGAGCTATAATTACCCCTTCACTTTCTTCTGTTCTGGCATTGAAAGCAATAGCCTGTCTGGTTTTTGTATTATAGCTGAATTCGTTGGTTTCGTATTTTTTACCAGCCTGCGTAGTGATTACAGGTTCTATAATCTTTCCTAAAGAATCCTGTTTTCCTCTCGCATAGATCAGGTTTTTGTTATCATCAATGGAAATATAATCTGCATCAATCTGCATATCCTGATACTTTACCTGGGCATTCTTATTGAGGAATGTCATTTTCTTAGGGATATCTCTTCGCTGATCATCGGCTTTTGTATGAAGTACATCATCTAAAGATTCTTTTTTTGCGATTATGGTATCCTTTTTGGAATTGGAAATAGTATCATTAACCACATTTTTAGGCAATTTTTCAGGTTTTTTCTGTGCTAAAAAATTGTTAAAAATTAGGATAATTAAAATTTGTAATATATTTTTGAGGACGGTTTTGGCCAATTTTATTCTATATAATTAAGGCCCAAAATTAATATAATTTTTATAACTGTAAGATGCACAAACAAAATTTTAGAATAATTTTATCATTTCTCCTTCTCCTAACCTGTAACTTTCTTTTCTCTCAAAAGAAGTTTACTATAGTTCTTGATGCGGGACACGGAGGAAGTGATCATGGAGCCAACAGGACCTATTCTGACATAGGAAGAATCGCAGAAAAAGACATTACACTCGCCATTACTTTGAGGGTAGGTGCCATGCTTGAAAAAAACAGAGACTTCAAGGTAATCTATACCCGAAAGATTGACGAATACCCTTCTCTGTCTGACAGAACCAACCTTGCCAACCGAAGTAAAGCAGATCTTTTTGTATCAATTCACTGTAATTCTTCTGCAAGACCTACAGCTTATGGTACGGAAACTTATGTACAGGGACCCAACCAGAACAATGAAAACCTGGAGGTGGCTAAAAGAGAAAATGATGTAATCTTTCTGGATGAAAAAGATAAACAGATCTTCGGATCTTATAATCCTGAGTCTCCGGAATCTTTAATTGCGTTAAAACTTCAGCAAAGCAAATATCTTGAATCCAGTCTTCTTTTAGGTGGATTGGTAGAGGATAACTTTGTAAATAAGGATAAGAGGTCTTCAAGAGGAGTTTTCCAGAAAAACCTTCACGTTCTCCGTATGAATGCCATGCCTTCTGTATTGATAGAAACAGGTTTCATTAACCATCCGGAAGAAAGCCATTATATTGCATCCGAAAAAGGACAGGATGAAATCTCAGAAAGTATTTATAATGCTATCATCGATTACAAAAAGGCAGTTGACAGAAAATCCGGCGGGTCTTTCACCACCAAAAAGCAGGAACCTGAGAAACCGGCAGAAACTCCATTGAAGAATGATTTCAGAATATTACTGATGAGTTCTCCTACAAAATACAATGAGAATGATCCGGCTATGAAAGGACTAAGCTACATACTTACCCTCAAAGAAAACGGACAGTACAAATACTACTATGCAGTGACCAACATGGCTTCTGTAAAAGATATCAATCTTAAAACAGCCAAAGATGCCGGATTCAGAAATGCATTTGCAGTAGGATTCATGCCTAACCAGCGAATCAGCATGGGCTATTATACGCTGGAAGTCTATACCGGTGAAAAACTCAATGGAAATTCATATATTCTCCAGAATCTTAAAGATGTAGAAAGAGAAAAAGACAGTGGTGTTTTCTATTACACCTATGGAAAAGTTTATACGTTGGAGGATGCTGTGAAATTACAGAAAGAAGTTGAAGCTAAAGGAATTAAGAATACGGTCATTCAGAAAGTCTATAAATAATTGAAAAATAATTTTGAAGTTTAAAAAGCTTTTTTTACTTTTGCAACCTCAAAATTCTGGCCTATTCGTCTAGTGGTCAGGACTCAAGATTTTCATTCTTGCAACAGGGGTTCGATTCCCCTATAGGCTACAAAAGAGGAGAAATGATAATTATAATCATTTCTCCTTTTTTTATTCCAACACCATTCATTATTAATCTAAAGTATTGTGACAGTTTCAAAAATGACAAACAGGTGAAAATTTTAGATCATTAAGAACAGTCTTATATTTTCTTCTCCGGATAAACATTCCAGTTTAGAAAAAGAATCTTATATCAACGTAATAAAAAAATAACCTGTCACAAGCCCTCTTAAAAAAGATCAATAAAATTGATTTTGCTTTTAACTATTTTAAGAATTTAAGACAAAACAGTCATTTTGCTTTCACTAATTTTCCTCATTTTGCATTTTTATATCAGTCTTTAAAATAACAAGTAAGAATTCTTGAAAATATAGAACACTGATATACTGACCCTTATTATCATTCAGATAAAAATCTCACAACTTTTTTTCTAAAAAACGCCTCTATTTACGTTATATCTCACAAAAGCATTATATTTGCAAAAATTTTTTAATAAATTTAACCATAATTGGTAAGACAAATATGGTAACACTGATGAAAAATAGTATTGATAACCCACAGTCTGTAGGAGACTACAGATTATCAAATTTTATATCATGCCGGATTTAAAAATACAAGAAGCGAAATTGCTTTTTAAGAAAATCCACTCTAACCCAAAAAGTTATGATTTACAAATCAATGAAGACGGGATTACAGGCAAAGATGATAAAATCAGTTTCAGACTTTACAGGACTGGAGAAAGGGTTGCTTTTGAAGTAACAATAGACGGACTTACTTTCACCAATACCACTGGAGAATGGAACAATGGCTTGATCATGTTGGGAAATACGATCAAAAAAATTGAAAAAGAACAAGAAAATTTAAAAATAGAACAAGCAATAGATAAGCTTAGAAAATACCTTTCAGAAGAAAATTAATTTTTTTAAAAATAAATTTGGTAGTTTCAAAAAAAGTTTATAGTTTTGCACTCACATTTGAACGATATGGCAAATCATAAATCAGCACTAAAGAGAATCAGACAGAACGAAACTAGAAGACTTCGTAATAGATATTATCACAAGACTGCTAGAACAGCATTGAAAGCCTTAAGAAATGAGGAAAACAAAGCGGCTGCAACAGAGCAACTGCCAAAAGTTATCGCTTTATTGGATAAATTAGCTAAGAAAAATATTATCCACAAAAACAAAGCGGCTAACTTGAAAAGCAAATTGACAAAGCACGTTAATAAATTAGCGTAATAAGTATAGCTGGCCCGTTCGTCTATCGGTTAGGACCTCAGATTTTCATTCTGGTAAGAGGGGTTCGATTCCCCTACGGGCTACTTAATTTTTAAAAACCACTTGGTTTATAGTGGTTTTTAAAAACAAAGTGGAAAGCTAATACTTAAACAAATCTAACCGGCCCGTTCGTCTATCGGTTAGGACCTCAGATTTTCATTCTGGTAAGAGGGGTTCGATTCCCCTACGGGCTACAAACTAAGAGTTGACACTTATAAAAACAAAAAGCTAACACATTATTTCGGTAATGGAAGATAGAGGGCCCGTTCGTCTATCGGTTAGGACCTCAGATTTTCATTCTGGTAAGAGGGGTTCGATTCCCCTACGGGCTACCAAAGGACTTTTTTAGGAAAGTCCTTTTTTTCGTTTCTATACTACTTCACTATATTTATCTACAAACAAAATCTTATAGGGAGGCCTAAAGTAAGTTCATCAATATCTTCAGGATAGATTGGAGAACAAAAGCTTAGTAACCGAAAGAAAAAATTATCTTTTACGGTAAAGCTTTTCACGGATCAGGTGCAAAAATTGGAGGCTAAGCAAAAGTTTTAGTGAATCTGAAGTGAAAAAATGACGTAAGATCAAGCGCAAAACTTGGAGATTAGCACAAATTTATACTTTTTGTTGAAGAAACAGATTATTTATAATCACAAAAAAAGATGATCCAAATGTTTTATTTCAGAGAGGGAGGAAGTGCAATTTTGTCACTAAAGAAGTTTCGTAGGATATACATTCGCTTAGAAAGAATTAATTCTATTCTTTACCTTCTTAAGAATACGAGATAAGGCGCTAAACTTCACGTCAAATTAAATTCCATAAATACAACAGCATTATCCCCCCGGTTTTTGAAACTGATTCAGGAATTATACCCGCTACCCTTCTGGCAAAAATCTTACTTTAATCTGTAAATAATATAAAATCCGTTAAATAAAAACACCTGTCTTTATACTGTATATAAAATTGGCAATATAAATATGTTTATTTTGGACAATATTAAATTTCATTAAAAAAATCACCAAAAATGGAAATATAATTTTTAGCTTCTTCTTTAATTTCTTAAATTTGACTAAAACTATTCATCCAAAAATCAATAACATGAAATTTAATTTACCTCTTAGAGACAATTTCTCTTGTAAAGCTGCTTTTGTAGCATTATTTTTATTTTCAACTCAGTTTTTAACTGCCCAAAACAGAATCTATGCTCACGCTCAAAGTTCTGGCGTATTTGGAGTAGCCTGCTTAGGATGCCGGGTTGACAATCCACTCAATGCCATTGGAGGCAATGAAGATGACTATTCTACAATGGTATTGGGAACAGCATTATTAGGCGGAATCCAACAGACATTAATTTTTCCTGATCTCAGATCCGATACAAGACTTGTTGTAGGCATCGGAACGGACAACATTCCTTTATCTGTACAGTTATTAAGCGGTGTGACTCTGGAAACAATGAATGGAGGGACTTCTAATGACGATCGCAGAACAATTGACATCAGCCTTCTAAAACTGGGAGCAACCCCAAACAGAGGGACTGTAGAGTTCAAACCGGAAAAGCCTTATGATGGAATAAGAATCGGCTTAACCGGAGGAGTTTTAAGTCTTGGTGGTGGATTCAGAATTTATTATGCTTATCAGGATCCATTGATTCACCTGTTGGCCCACAGTGAAAACGGACAGATTACTCTAAGTGGAAATGTGGCTCTGGAAGGTTCTGAGGTTGCATTAACCAACACTTCAGGAAAAGAAGTTTACCGGTCTAAGCTTAGAAGCAATACATTTGAATCTAATCAGACAGACGGAGTTTACATTATGACTCTTCAGACTAAAGAAGGAAAAACATATTCTAAAAAAATTGTTATTAAATAAATAATACAACAAAACCGGCAGTCTTTAAAGAGGCTGCCGGTTTTTTTTACCCACAACCCAATAAATATTATCTTATAACTAAAAAAAACACATTATATAAATAAAATAAATAACATAATTATTTTATTTATAAATTTACATAAAATTAAATATCCAAAATTTTTTATATATGAAAACTAATTTATTATTGAGCTCACGCAATTTAAAGGCTACAATTTTTGTTTCCTTATTATTTCTAACAGGTGGCAAATCTTTTGCCCAGATAGTAAAATACTATGCCAACAGCCAAACCAATCAGGTACATGGAGTATGTATAGGGTGTGGAGTTACAAATCCACTGAATGCAATCGGACCTAACGAGACAGATTATTCTGTTATACAGGTTTCCATTGGTTTATTGGCCCGTACTGAGCAGACCCTGATTTTCCCTAACAGTGCTTACACCAATAAATTGGTAATTGGCATTGGCTCCAATGGAACACCATTGAGTGCACAAGTACTAGGTGGAGTATCTATTGAGACATTCAACGGAGATGTTTCTAACAATGATTATCAAAATCTGAACAATGATATTCTAAAGCTTGGGGCGGCAGATCCAAGCAAAGGGGAAATTGAACTTACCATGAACAAGCCTTATGATCGTATCAAGATCAATGTAAACGGAGGATTACTGAGCCTGGGTGGAGAACTTAGAGTATACTATGGATACCAGTACAGAGATCCTTTCATCAGCTTTATGGCTCACAGTGAACTCTGGATAAAAATTTACAGGCAAAAGGTTCAGAGATTACGCTTATCAATACTTCAGGAAAAGAGGTATTCCGTACGAAACTGAATTCTAATACATTTGAGACAAAGCAAGCACAAGGAATATATATTATGACGATCAAAACGAAAGAAGGAAAAACTTATTCCAATAAAATTATGATTAAGTAATAACAAATAATGAATATAAATGAAGCCGTTACAGTTATGAGACGGCTTCATTTATTTTCGTAAATAATTAAAAAATCAATTTGAGTTCAAAACTTCATATTTTATAAATATACATCAATTTTGTATTGACACGTTTTTATAATTACGGCTAAGATAGGTGGCTTCCAATTTATCAATTACAACTAACCTTATTACCAGATCTTTAGCGCAAAAGTACCCAAACTAAACTCAATCTAAAACTTGGGCATCACAAAAAGTGAATGCCTGTAGAATATCATTGAAATTAGTTTCATAAGTTACTGTAAGTTCCTTAAAATAATTTTCTGCTGAAATTGTAAATGCAATCCCACTAAAATCGGTAACTCCTGTTACAGCCTGCGCCAGTAATGTTTGTCCTTCTGTTCTTATTCTTAAAGCAGGCGTGCCTTGTATTCCTACCATTTTAAGTTTTCCTCCTGTATCTGTTGAAATTAATTGAGAATCTCTTGAAGTATTGTTTACATATCTAAACCAGGTTGCTTTAGTACTAACAAAGTTAATTGGCTTGTCAAAAACTAATGTAACGTTACTATAAGCTCCGGTTCCCAGATCTCCTAAAGTACCAATTCTGTAATAGTTTCGTTGCATAGTTATCCCAGCCTGTGTTGCCGTTGCAGAAAAAGCTGTATAAGGGTCCCTAACAGCAACTCTACTCCCTTGCGTAACTTTAGCATACACTTTTACTGTTTTACCACCTTGAACAGTAATAGTTGTAGGGCTGTTGGGATTTGTACTGATATTAAATCCATACTCTTTACTGGTACAGATAGAATTCCAATTATTGTTTGCAGTGACATTTATTGTGAAATTACAAGTTTTTCCATTTAAATTTATTGTAAAACTTGCCGTTCCAGAAGTAATAGGGACACCTGTAATACTAAGATTTACACTTCCATTACCATTTACCAATGTCCCTGCTGGAGCCGTTGCAGTAAGACCTATTACTCCAACAGAAGCTACAGAAATAGCACCATAAGATTGTCCGCTACCACCTGTATAATTAATTATTTTTGTACCTGAACTCTGAGTTGCTTCAGTATATACTCCTGTTACAGCCCCACTGGAACAAACTAATGTGAAATTACATTCACACACACAATTGGACCATCCGGAAGATCTGAATACTCTTACACAATCCAACGTGGAATCATACATCGTTGTTCCTATAGCGACATTCCCCCCCATTGGGTTAACAATGTTCTGAGGACCTGAATTGGTAGGAAGAACTAATCCCATGGTATTGGTTGTTCCTCTATTGATATCTAAAGCACCTCTAGGATTAGAAGTACCCATTCCTACAGTTCCGCCAGTCGGATTGAGGACCAGAGGAAGACCTGCATTAGATATCTTACCCCGGGAATGAATATAAGATCCATAAGGAGAATTAGACAGAGTACCAAAATCTAAAGCGTGATTGGTATTACCATCTACTCTCAATGTACCCTTTCCTTCGTCATTCGAAGTTCCATCAGGATTATAATTTGTCCCTTTAATATCAAGCATAGCTTTGGGATCTTTCGTTTTAATTCCAACCTGACCAAAGGATGCAAACGATAGGAATAAGCTATATAATATTATTATTTTTTTCATTATAAATAAGTTCTATTTGTGTTGTACTAAATAAAGTCATCTCAACCTTTTATTTTAAAATTTCCTAAGAGGGATTACTATAAATGTTTACTCTTTGTATAATTTCTGATCAAAATAATGATCAGAAATTATTTCAAATATTCATTGTGTTTTTTATTGAAAGTCAAGATGACTCTAACAATTTAAATAGTAAACGGAAGCTCAAAACTCAAAATTGATCAACATAACTGATAATGGATTCATATAAAAAATATGAATATCCTTTTCTGCCATGAAAGAAAATTTTGTTATTTTAAATTGATCTGATAAATCAATTAATTTTAAGGCGTTGTACACAGACATTGTGACCAGCCTGTAGACTTAAATACTTTTATACAGTCTGAAGTGGTATCATATATTATAGTACCTATTGCAACAGATCCTCCCTGTGGATTGATGATATTCGAGGAATTCTGATTCGTAGGTAAGACCAACCCCATGGTATTTGTAGTTCCTCTATTGATATCTAAAGCACCTCTGGGACTTGTTGTCCCTATACCTATACTACCTCCATTAGAGTTCAGCACAAGAGGAAGTCCTTTGTTACTTGATTTATCAAGGGATTGAATGTATGAACCAAAAGGAGACTTAGAAAGCGTACCAATATCTAAAGAGTGGTTTGAACTTCCATCTACCCTCAATGTAGCCTTTCCGTTATCATTTGATGTTCCATCAGGATCATAATTCGTCCCTTTAATATCAAGCATAGCTTTGGGATCTTTTGTATTAACTCCTATTTGGCCGAAGGCTACAATGGAAACTAATAAACTGGAAAATAAAAGTATCTTCTTCATATTTGTGTTATTTAACAATAAATAAACTTTTAAATTTATGTTTTTGCGAAATTACATACCATGCGCCTAATATTCCAAAAACACACACACTACATACATACATCGTTATCAATGTTTATAATGCATTTCTCAACACTACACCAATACTACGAAGTCAATAAATAAAGGATAAAATCAAAATAATTATGGGCACTCAATAGCATTAAATCCAATTATATTGATTTATTTTTTCACCATTTTTTCAAGATTTTATAAATAAAATCAACTTAATATCGTTCAAAAAAAATCGTTTAAACCCAAAAAAGTACTAGATTTTTTGAATAATTTTCAGGTATTACTAACTGATCGATCATTTCATTCGTAATTATTTTTACAATATAGCAGCCATTCCCCCATTGTCCTACTTACTTATTTCATCCCAAAACAACAGTTATCGAATAACTAATTTTGAATTACTATAAATTTTCATGAACAAAATAAGATTAATCTTTCTTTTTCCGGTAAGCAGTATTCTTTTATTGTTATTTAAAAAAAAAGATCAATGTCATCTGTATTCGAAACATCTTTATCAAAATAATCAATAACGAATATTAAAGCAGTAAATTGTCCGAAATTTCCATAAGAAGCGGTAAATTCTATACTTAATTAAAGAGAAATCCTAAAGTCTATACAATCTTACTATTCGTTGTAACTCTTCTGGTATGACTTTATTATTGGTATTTAAGTTTATATGGATCCAACATTTCTGAAGCTTTGATCAGTAAAAAACTCTGTGTTATGACACATTATACATTTCTGTTTAAAAGTAAGATAACCTTGTTTTCGTTTTCTATAAAAACCACTCCCTAATTCCGCTTTACTTTATCTTACTTACTATTGAAGTTGTTTAAACTTATTTAGAGATAAAAAGAGTTCCGAGAAAATCAGCAAATTTGAATTGCAATTTAAACAACTAACAATCTGGAAAGCAAAAACAAAATAGAGAAATGGATTTCACCTCATTTAAGCAGAGGGAAACGGGCATTTACCACAAAATTTGATTTAACCCAGGTTATGTGTCTAATAATAAAACGATTGAAAACAGGTTGCCAATGGCGGGAATTGAGGTTGAAAGAATATTTTGGAAGAGAAAAAATAAGCTGGCAAAGCATCAATTATTGTTTCAATAAATGGAGCAAGGGTGGTTCTTTCAGGAGAATTTGGATTCATCTTTTGTACAGTAACAAAAGGGCTTTAGACCTGTCAAGTCTCCAGCTTGATGGAAGTTATACCAGAAGTAGAATGGGAGGAGAAGGGTTGGTTATCTAGGTAGGAAGAAGTGTAAAACGACTAACATTGTTTTTCTCTGTGATAATCAGGGACAAATGCTTTCAATGGGAACCCCAAAAAGTGGAGAGTATTATGATTTATATGAAATAGAAAATGTTCTTGAAGAAATTATATCTTATTTGAATCACGCAGAAATAGAATATAAAGGCTTATTTATCAATACTGATTCAGGTTTTGATAGTGTTTACCAATCACATCAAAATAGAAAGCCAAATTTCTTCATGAATGATAATAGAAACCAGTGACAGGTTTTCCTATTGAAGGATATTCCCGTCCCAATTATAAAATCTTCATAAGCATCATGTTCTGGATGCCAGTACATTCTGTAAACCTACTTGATTATGAATATCTAATCTCTGAACATTAGTATTGGCAAAAGCGTTCCATCATATATAATTGTTCCTATAACAGACTCTCCTTCTTTTGAATTGATCATGTTTTTACGATCTGCATTGGTAGGAAAACCAACCCCATTTATTGGTGGTTTCTTTAATTGATGTCTAACGCACCCCTGGGGTTGGCCCTACCTAGACCTACCTGATAGAACAAAACATTCGCAAAGAATATCAAGGGATAATAAATAATTTCTTTTGTTTTCCATTTGGTTTGATTTCAAACAAAAATATATTTCCCATCGCTCAAACGCCAAAAATACGCGTACACCTTATATACAACAGTTGTAATATCTATGATACTCCGAATACTCTACACGCATCCTACAACCTCAATAACTAAAAGGGCGTAGCTTCTGTATTTCGATCATTCCTTCTTTGTCAATTTTAGTACAAAAAACATAAAACTTTCATCTTTTTCTGACAACGCCAAATAAAATACGCAACGTTTCTATAAAAAAAACCCGGCCAATTCCTGGCCGGGTCAGAGTGAAACAAAAATTAGCTATGCTAAAATTAATTTTTAATTAGTTTTTGCTGATATACTGCTTTCTCAGTTGTAGCTTTTAGAATGTACATTCCTTTTGGTAAGATGCTTACATTTACCTGTCCGTTGTTAAACTGAGTATTGATCAGTTTACCTGAAACATCATAAATAGAAACATTTACCACTTTTTCCTGCGTTTTGATATATAAAATATCTGTAACAGGATTGGGATAAATACCGAATTCCAGTTTCTTCACCTCTGCTGTTGCCAGTGTAGAGGTAATGCTGTTTACCTTAAGTATTTTTTCCACCACTTTACCGTTAGAATTAAAGCTGATTACAATATCTGTTGTTCCTGAACCTATTGGAGTAAGCACTAATTCTTCATTGGCATTAATTTCCGCTGACACTACTGATGGATTCGTGTTTGATTTGATTGTTTTTACAATAGATGATCCAAAACTGTCTTCATCGGAAACCATTGTTTTCAGATCAATTGTGGTAATACCAGTCGCGGTAACCTGTGACGGAAATGTATTGCTTACTACGGGAGCTGTATTATCCGGGAATACAGCCAATGAAGGGAACCAATAGTAATCATTTAATATTTTCGTATTAATAAGGTTACCATTTCCATCAAATGTATGAATCCAGTTCTTCATGAAGTGTATTGAGGATCCGCTTTCCGTAGTATTCAGGATAAGGTTTCCTGTAGACGGATTTACACGAAGTGCTGCACCATAAGGAATTTGTTTATAAGTTCCGGTTTGTCCAGGCAACGTAATAAAACTTTCGTTGAATTCTTTTGTAGTAACATCAAATCTTACAATCTGGTTACCCGCGTTAAATCCTGATCCGGCTTTGATCCAATATAATGAGTTTTCCGTATTGCTAGCTGTAAAACTTCCTGCATTCCATGCTCCCCACGAGTCAGAATATTTTGTAGTTGGAATATTATAATACTGTACAGCAAGTGTTGTTGGATTAATATTGGCCAGTTTCTGGCTCTGAATCGCCCAGATACTTCCATCCTTCGCCTGAGTAACAGAAATAAAAGGACCTGCAATAGTATTGACAACTGTATCTGTAATTGGGTCAATCACTAAAATTCCTGTTGACTGCTTTATGGCAAAAACATATTTTGAAGTACGAATCATATTTCCGATCTGCCCGGCATACTGACTTCCGCCACCGGTTGTTGCAATCATATTACCAACCTGTAGGTTTGCAATATCAAATAAGAAAATACCATTAGACGCTCCAATATATCCTTTGGTCTCATTTACACCTAAGAATGATCTTCCATCTCCACCTCCAATATTGTTAAATGTTGCAATTTTCTGCATCGTCTGTGCATTGGCAATTACCAGTCTGCCTCCAGGTGTATACTGGGTATCTCCTCCATCAGCTGCCTGCTTGGATACAAAATAAAATTTATCTCCGTAGATGGTTCCATATTGAGTAGTGGCTCCGAAAGCATTATTATTGTTTGCATTACTGTAAACACGGTAATTGATTGATCCGTTATTATCTATAAAGTTTACGGAACCATTAGTGTGCCCGAACCATTCTTCATTCACCATAAAGAATCCGTTGGTAAAGTTGGTAGAACTTACATAAGGGGAAACCGGTGTAAGAGTGGAAGATATTGCGGGTGTTTGAAAATCCGGGCTGTAATTCCAAACATCCCACGATCCATTTTCTAAAGCACGGGAGGAAGCTCCTACACCAGAAAACCCGAAGTCAGCATCAGCTGGATTTTTCACCCAATAAGACCAAAATCCATTATACCAACCTGATTTCCAATGATCGTTGATATCTTTTGCTAAATAATCATCAAAATCATACGCTGCTGTATTTACAATACCATCAATAGGATACAGAGGGTAAGTCGCATTACCGCTTTTAATCAATGCGTTAGAATCCTGTCCATTCAAATCAAATCCCAATCCTCCTATTGCAGTTCCGAACTGAGTCCCCTGATAAAGCAATGTAAAGAATCTTTTGTCCGTCTTTGCAATGGCTTTAAGCATATCTTCACCTGTCGCATTACCATCCCATCTGAATCCCCATACCAAAGCGTCCGGGTTTTTACTGTCATTCCACTGTACTACGAATGCAGCCTGGTTAGAACCTGTTCCTACCCAATACTGAATATCAGAAAAACTGATGTTCGTTGCAGCATTCTTATTGATGGTATTCGAAAGGTTATTCCCCGAAATATCATTTCGCGGTACACCCTGTACTTTTATCTGAGCATTCGTGAAAAATGCAAACAGAAAAAATAGGGTAAAAAGGTAAAACTTTTTCATTTTTATTGATTTAAATATATTTTATGTTCGTTATTTTTTTAAATGCAAATCGTAGGCTCCTGCCACTTCTGTAGAAACTTCTCCCAGCCAACCAGCTTCCTGGTTTATTCCTGTATATACTTTTACGAAATCAATTCCCGGCAGTTTTACGTATTTTCCGTTTCTGTCAACGGCCCATGAAATATCAATATTGGAAGCCTCATCATTATTGGGGGCATTATCTGCATATCCGAATTCGTAGGATTTTCCTACCCAATAGTTCCCGGCTCCGCTTTGGTCGTAAAAATTATCTTTAAGTCTTGTTCCTGTAAACCCGTAAGAGGCATCTGAAAACCATAAAGGATAATAACTTTGTGAGTGGAAAGTATTTCTTGTTTTAAATCCCGTGTTCCCCTGGTTATCCTGCCATTTAATATATTCTATATCGGTTTGCCAAGGATCATTTCCAGGAACAGGTGTCTTATTTTCATTGGGTTTGAAATAGGTAATGCTGTAATTTTTGGTGGTTGTATTTTTAAAATATTCACTTCCGGCAATTTCATACCATTCATCATCATCAGGCTTTCCGTTTTTATTTTTATCATAAGCTACCATAATAATTCCCGGCTCACAGCTTCCTGAGCGGGGATCATTGGCAGAGTTTCCGAAAAATGCATTTCCTAAGACCTTAAAATCTCTTCCTTCCATATTGGGAATGGTATGGTCAAAACCAAATACGACATATCCTCCAAAACCTCCAAGACTTACCATAGAGGAATTAGATCCTACCAGATAGTTATTGGCTTTTTTGATCATATCTGCGGTTGTATTTCCCTGATCGAATTCAGGAATTTCATTCATAAACTGTCCTACAGCCGGACGAAAGTCAAATACTTTAGAAATATATTTACTTAGTGTTCCTGCTTCCTTAGTCACTT
The DNA here is from genome assembly GCF_003385515.1 of Chryseobacterium pennae. Lineage (GTDB taxonomy): Bacteria > Bacteroidota > Bacteroidia > Flavobacteriales > Weeksellaceae > Chryseobacterium > Chryseobacterium pennae. The sequence continues at coordinate 63,216 of NZ_QNVT01000001.1, forward strand.
TGATTTTAGAATGAAATACTTTATCAGTTCCTACTTTTAATGTTAAAGGGTAAATAGCGGTCTTGGTGCTGATAAATTCCAGTTCTGAATTCTGGGAAATGATGGAATCATTAATGCTCCAGGTGATGTTTCCGGAAATATTCGTAGGAATACTCAATACTCTGAAGCGTTCAATGGTATAAGCAGTATCTAATCCTTTAAACGTTGGAGGTATTACTTCCGGATCGATAGGTGCTGCAACCTCATCATCATGTTGACAAGAAGCAAGCATTCCTACAAACAGAAGGGATAAAAACCCGGCTGTTAAATAATTAATAGTTTTTTTATTCATGTTGATCAGTTTCATTTAATTATATAAAAAGGCAAAATGGGCAGGGATATTTCCGCCTTCAGTCTTCCATTTAAAATGTCCGTTTTTATCAAAACAGTATACAAATCCCATGGACACATAGTTTCTGGCATCTGTCATATAAATATCTTCGGTAATTGGGTTTACTGCTATTCCGTAAGGCGTTTTAATGATTGTTTCATACTCCTTATCAATAATCCTGTTGGAAATAACCTGTTCGGTCTTTACATCTATGATTCCAAATGTTTTTACATACGCGTGAGTATTGTAATTGAATTCATTTCCGTAATAATACAGTTTATCATTTACGATGGTCATTTCACTAACGGCAATATGAAAGTCTTTCTTGATCACTCCTGTTGCCGCATCTACCAGATATAAATTGGAAGGAACGTTGTAATAATCTCCTCTTGAACTTACATACAGATCTCCGTAATTGTCTTTTTTAAGACGGTGAAGGTTGATGGCTACATCAATTTTTTTCTTTTCTGTAAAAGTGTTCAGATCAATTACTGAAAGAGTTCTGTCATAATTTGGAACCATATATCCTCCGGAATTGGCAACAAATAATTGATTACCCACAATTTCCATTTCTTCAGGCTGATATCCTACTGTTGCTGTACGTTGAATGGTCAGCGATACCGTATCTATTTCTGCTACTTTTCCTTTAGGTGCTAACGGATTGATATCCACAGGACCAGCATAGCTGCTGGCATAGGCTTTCCCACCTTTAAAGGTCATGTATCTGCAGTTCTGTAGATAAATAGACTTGATATGTTTGGCCGTTTTGGCATCCAGCACTTCGATGGTATTGGAAACATTAACCACAATGTAGAGCTTACTGCCATAGATTTTAATATCATTTCCTACGTCACCCAACTCTTTTAAAACGTTTGGATTGATCTCGGAATAGATATTTCTGAAATAGGTTCCTTTGGTGTAATCAAAAAAATCAAGGGTGCATTTATTGCTTCCCATATTTCCTTCATTCAATACATAGAATCCTTTTATTGCTGTATTCTCCACAGGGTTAAGCCCTTCCACAACTTCCATAGGAATAATGACATCATCGGTGCGACAGGAAACCAGGGCAATTAATGTCAAAAACAGGAAACAAATATTTAGCTTTTTCATAAATTAAAGTTTAAAGTGAGTCTGAAGTTTCTTCCCGGCATAGGATAATTGATTACCACATCATAGTACTGGTTAAAAACATTATTCATTTCCAGATTGATTTTAAAAGGATGTCCGGCCAGGCTCAGTTTTCTCTGAATAGAAAGATCGTGGGTATACCAGGGCTGAATAAAATTATACTGAATATTATCCAGCTGCCCGTCATATCTTTTCCCTACATAGATTGTACTGTAGTTGAAGCTCCAGTCTTTATAATCAGCCATTAGGGTAAAGGATCCGCTATGCCATGGCGTATAAGGAATTTGTTCTCCATAATAGGTTTCTTTATCCCCGGCATTGTTTGTTTTATCCTGAGCACTCTGATAGGTATATGATAATAATGGTTTAATTTTTACATTCCCCAACATCATTTCAGCCTGCACATTAACATCTGCTCCAATGATTTCAACCTTCCCAAGATTCACCATCATCCAGCGAAACATATTAGTGGTAGGTACTGCTACAATTTTATCTTTTACTTTGTTATAATATCCGTCCACTTTTACATAAAGACCTTTAAACAGGGAATGATCATACCTTTTCTGATAGGTAAATCCTACGTCATACTGATGGGTAAACTCTGGTTGCAGATAGGTATTTCCAACACTCGTATAATACAGGTCATTAAAGGTTGGTAATCTGAAAATATTTTTATAGAAAGCTCTGAGGGTAAGCTCTGGTATTGCTTCCGGCTGATAGCTCATAAAGAAAGCGGGTGTCCATTCTCTCCTGTCATCAGGGCGCTTATTCATTTTTACTTCCTCAAAGGTAAATGTCCCTAAAAGGCTTCCTAAAAACTTAAATCTGTTCCATTGATAGGTAGAAGCTAAAGCTACAAGCGTAGTATAGCGGGTAGGATATGAAAAATTATACAAATTAGCATCCAGATTATTGTACTGAAAATCTCCATTCAGACTGACATCCCAATTAGGAGTGATGGAGTATACATTGGAAGAGGAAAGATAAACCTCCCGTTGAATATAGGTATTGATAGCGGGCATCGCAGACTGAGACAATACCGTATCGTTAAAATAAGTGTAATCGTAAGCAAACTTCGCCTTCAGCTGAGTTTCAAGCTTAGGAAACAGCTTTTTCCTGAAATTGGCCTGAACAAAATAATTTTCATCAAGCATTCTTGCTCCTCTTGCCTTAAAACGGTTCTTCACAATGGGCGCCGGAATACCACGGTTTGAAATATAACCATACCCACGTATATTCCAGCTTCCGTTATTTAAAGTTCCATTAATAGCGGTTTCAAAACGCTTTGCTTTAATGTCGGAGTCATATCTTTTGGAAATGGTATCAGAAGCAGTAGCCCCATTAGGATATTTCCTGCTATAGTGGAACTTGTAAAGCCCATCGCTTTGGAGAAATTCCGCACTGACGCTTGCTGAAACTCTTTTTGAAATCTTTTGCTCTAAGCGAAAAGAAGGATTAAATAAATCAATAGAAGCACTTTTTGCTCTTATCAGAAGATTGGTTTTCCTGTTTCCTGTGAATACCGGCGTTTTTGGTTGTAAATAAATAGATCCTGACGATCCGAAGTCTTTTGCCGGTTGAAAAATCTCACTTTTCTGACCATTGTACAACGAGATCTCTTCCAGATCATCCAGAGAATATCTTCCCAAATCGACCACTCCGTTCTGAGCATTTCCCAGCTGGATTCCATCATAGAAAACACCTACATGCTGGCTTCCCATACTTCGGATATTGACCGTCTTCAAACCACCCATTCCACCGTAATCTTTAATCTGAACTCCGGAGAAATAGCGTAAGGCATCAGCAACAGAATGACTGTTGAGCCTTTCCAGTTCTTCCCCCTGTAAGACCTGAGCCGGAAGGATTTCTTTAAAATTCTTTTTGTAAATATTGACAGTCTTTATGACTTCTCCTTTGATACTGTCTTTTTTTCTGGTTTGAGAAAACAGAATCTGAGAAGTTAACACGAATACCGTGAAAACAGTTTTATGGAATTGAAATGTACTTAGTTTTGCTATCATTAGCTCATTCATGGATCATGATGACGCTAATGGATATAAGAAAAGCAACGACAAAGCACAGCTGTTACTGCACAGAATCATTGTTGTCCTAAGCTTTATTCCACGAAAGCGTCAAACGTTTATTATTTCTGGCAGGTCTTCTGACTTACTCCGTTTTTGAAATCCTTCCCATTCCTAAAAACAGTGGATCTATTCTTCAAAAACTTTGGTGCGGAGCTTACAGCAGCGGGTCTGCTCCGGATTTTCACCGGATTCCCTTTTAAGAGCTTATTATGGCTCACCAAATTCCGGCAAAGATATAAAATTCTCACCAGATACGATGGCACGCAGAATAAAATGATTATCAATCAGTAAACATGAAAAATCCCGTTAGGTTTTAACGGGATTTAAGCAATCAATTTTTGTTGAGTTTTTTCTGTTTTTACCCGTGATTATTTTTTTACAAATTCACGATCACTAAGCGTTTTCATAAACAGGATAAGATTTGTCTTTTCCTGTTCCGAGAGAGGAATTCTGTTTCCATTATTTTTAAGAACAGGATCAAGGTTATCTGCAGATAAAACACCTTTGTCAAAATAATCAAGGACTGCCCTTAATGTTGGGAACTGTCCATAACTTCCATAAGGTGCTGTATATTCTACATTTCTCAAAGAAGGAACCCGAAAACTCATATAGTCTGCAGGAATACCCGTAACCCTTCCACGGCCGGCTTCATTGGTATCCGGATTTACAGGAAACCCAATATTCCTGAAACTCTGATCAGTAAACAACTCTGTATTATGACAACCCGCACATTTCTGTTGAAAAGTCTGATATCCCTGCGCTTCATTATCAGTAAAAGTTTCTCCTTCTTTTCTTTTTACCTTATCATACTTACTATTGGCAGAAATCAACGTGTACTCATACTGTGCAATACTTTTATAAATTCTTTCAGCAGTAATAACTTCGTCTCCAAATGCTTTTCGGAATAGATCTTTATACATCATATCATCCTTTATTTTCCCTATCACCTCCAGAATAGAAGACCCCATTTCTTCATGAGTGATAATAGGAACCAAGGGTTGATTTTCTAGTTGAAGGATATTGCCATCCCAATTATAAAACTTCATAAAGAGCATATTCTGAATAGCGGGAACATTTCGCAACCCTACTCTATTCTGAATTCCTATTCCCTGTGCATTATGATCTGCAAAAGCATTTCCCTGAATATGACAGCTGGAACAGGAAATAGTATTATCTGCACTTAACCTTTTCTCATTAAATAATTTTTCCCCCAACTCTACTCCATATTTTGTAGGCCTGTTAGAGTTCACCGAATTGTTTAGTTCCGGAAACCCAGACGGAATATTGAGCAAGACCTGTGGATTATCGTCAGAAATAGGTTCGTAACGATCATTATTACAAGATATGAATAGAATAATAATTACTAAAACGCTTAATACTTTTTTCATTGCAATAGAAAAAAGTTTAGTTTTCAACAGTACTTACTGAAAACATTCCGGAAATATCACTTGAACCGTTTCCTCCGAGGTTATCAACAAATTTCACCATTTGATTAGCAGTATGAATATTCGGAGTGGCATTCCCATCTGATCCTGTTCCGGTAACCAATACAATCGTATTGATTTTACCCGTCAACAGCTTATCAAAATCTGCTTTAATAATAATTTTAGGAGCTTTGTTATCCACTATGGCATTGTGGGGAAGATTCAAAGTAACCTCTCTGTATGCATCTACTCCCTGAGTGAAATTACCTTCTGATCCTTTTATTGTGCTCCCAGTGTGGATAGACATCTGTTTGTTATCTACTCCATAAAAACCTTCGATTTTTGTAAAACGATAACCGGCTCCCCATTCCCACATCATCTGGGTATCATTGGAACCTGCAATGGCGTAAAATTTTGGAAATCTCACCTGATCCAGCACATTCAGGTCTTTTTTTACGCCTAATCCGAATTTGATTCTTTTATATTCTCCGGCAGGTATATTACTTAATAAATAATGGAGGGTTTCCGGTTTTGATTGGTCAATCACGGTAGCACCCTGGTCCAGATCATTAACTTTATAAGGAACTTCATTTCCATCTGCTTTTACCAGACGAATATTACTGATCACATATTTCAATTCTGAGAAATGATGAACCTGCCCTTCTGCTGAGGTATTGGTAGTCGCTGTTCCGGAAGTGGCATTTCCAAGAACAATTGTTTCATTTTTAAACGTATTATTAAATTCAAGGGTAACATTATTGGCAACAGGATTATCATCACTGCTTTGGCAGGATATTACCCCTAATGAAAAAGCTGATAATAGTAGATATTGTTTTAAGTTTTGCATTTTAAAAATTTTAGTTGTTGTTTTAATTAAAGTTTTATAATCCTTAAAAACTGAATTTTAAAGACGTGAAGATGTTACGACCCATTCTAGGGATATTTCCCCAGTCTGCATAGGTGCTGTAATATTTGTTTAACAGGTTTTCTGCTCCTACCTGAAAAACAGTTTTAAGGTTTTTAATCCTGAAGGTATAATCTACAGAAAAGTTCCATACAGTATAGGCAGATGTCTGATCTTCTCCATATTCCGGACTGTAATTGAGCTGGATAAAATCTCCGTTTACAGAGGTCTGAATTCCAAAATTACGATGGGTATAATGTAAAGAGGTCAGATAGCTTAAAGGACGGATAAAAGGCAGGTTTTTTCCTCTATCATCCCTTCCTCTTGCATAGGTTATCGTTCCTTTCCAATGTAAATCCGGGATAATGCTATAATTTGCATTCAGAGACATATTAAAGAGGGTCGCATGATCCAGTGAAGTATAAGCCTTCACTCCTACGGATTGATAATTCATAGGGCTTCCCAGACTTAAAATTTTTCCGATAATATAATTCTGAATATAGAAGTAATTTACTTTGGCTTCAATACTCATTTTTTCATTTTTAAAACCTGCACTGGCATTGGTTTCGTAAGAAATTTCATTTTTTAAATCAGGGTTTCCAATATAGTCATAGCGGTCAAAGCTGTTATAAATATAATATCCATATCCTTCTGAAACGGAAGGTGCTCTGTGCCCGTAACCAGTTCCTACAGAAAAATTGAAATGATGATTGGTAAATTGGTAACCTGCATGTAAACTGGGAAGAATTCTTGTTTTTTGCTGTGATGCTCCCGGATGGAAGATCCAGTTAAATTCGGCATATTTAGACTCATTATAATTCAGCCCTAATGATCCTCCGAAACTCAACCGGCTTTTATCTGAGATATCCCATTTATTATTCATCGAAAGGCTGGCAAAACGGGTAGTCACCCAAGGCCAGCTATAGGCAAACATAGTTCTGTTCTTTCTATCCTGCGGATACATCCGCATTTCTGCAATAGATGTATTATTGTAGGCATTGAGCTCTATGTCTGAGGTATACCTTTCCTTAGTGAGGTTCATTGAAGAAACCAAACCATAGGTAGTACTCCAGCCCGGCATATCCATGTGTACCAGATTTTCAGGGCGGTTGGTATCATCCATATAATGTTCAATGGTATTGAAATAGATTTTTGTATCCCAGGATTTTATTAATCCTTCTTTAAACAATTGCCTGTAAGACGCTGAAGTAATCACTGCCCTGGAAAGCCATAAATCCATTGGTAGTGCGGGAAATCCGACATTTTTTGCCATATCAAAAATAGCATCCACTTTAATTGAAGATAAAGGACTTGCTTTGTAAGCTATTCCAATTCCGGTATTGAACTTATTATATTGAGAGTGATTCACTTCGGCATCGTTTCCGTCATAATAATTACCAGCTTTCCGGAATGAGATACTCCCATCTACCACAAGCTTTTTCCCGGAATAGGAAATATTTCCAAGATTGAAAAACTGTTTATTATTGAATTCAAAACCTGTCTGATAAGTTCCATTCCATTTTTTTTCAAGACCAAAAGAGGTACTTTTTCTTTTCAGATCAATACTTCCGGCTACTGTTGCTCCGTGTGAACTCCCTTCCTGACCTGATTTTATATCTATCCCTGAAAGATTATTGCTTTCCATATACGAGGTAACAGGATCCATTTTATCAGTACAGGCTCCAAAGATGCGCATTCCATCAAGGGTAATGACAGATCTTTCCGTACTCATATTATTGAGTAAAGGTTCCCATGCATATGCACCCCGTTTTATAAAGCTTATTTTATCAGAAGATGCCAGAAATTCATCCACTGAAACAGCCATTTTCATATCCGTTTCAATCTTCTTTTTATTGCTTTTTACTTTTACCTCAGCTAAATGGGCAATACTGTCTTTTTTTACTTTTTGGTGTTGTGCATTGATTGTCACTCCCAAAAAGATCAATATAATTCCGAACTGCTTCATAAAATCAGAATAAAGTATCAATAAACAGTTCACTTTTGGTTCCCGGAACACCAGGTGTAAAATCTGTTGAAACCTTAGTTCCCTTAACGATCTTGCCATTTTGATTCAGCATGATAAAATTTAAGGTCCAGTTTCCTGTCATTGTATAGTTGACAATACCATGATACAGTCCGTCATCCCCATGTATTAAATCCTGATTATTAGGAGAGGAATGATTCCCCATTGATGGTTCCGGCATTCTCGGATCCAATTGCAGTGTATATCCATTTACCACTGAATATGAAAACTGTGAAGGATCGGGAAAATTTCCGGCAGGAATAGTAGGTTTATTATATTTATAAATTCCTGCTACCAATTTGTTTTCCGCCACTTTAGGTTTTTGAGGGGCAATAAGTGCAATATAATATTGCCCGCCATCATTTCCTGTAAACGAAGTCATATTAAGATTCTTATTGCTTTGCTCATTGACCGCAATATCTTTATTGACCGTATATGTTACCTCTTTCACGTTGAAACTCATATAAAGTTTCCAGCTTAGAGTGGAATTACTTTTATCCGTAAATACAGAATATCCTGAATAATACTTTCCCTCCGGTTTATAATCCAAAGCGTATTGATAAGGGCATGATGTTTTACTTCCATCAGCATTCGTCATGATGGGTAAAAAAGTAATGTTTGAAGCATTGATATTTTCATTAGTCTGAGTATTGGTAATCTTTACTCTGATTTCATTATACCCCTGGTAAAATGTTCCGTTTAAAGTCTCAATGCTTATTTTATATTGATCTTTATTGATAGCCGTTGCTTCTTTAAACTCATAGTGTTCCGGAACGGCTGTATTGATTTCGCTTTCATAATCCGTTTTATCGAGGGTGCAGGAAATAGCCATCAACAGGATACTCACTACGAAAAGTTGATATATTTTCATTGTTGATTTTTTAGTTGGTAAATACAATAGATATACATTGAATGCAGAAACATCCAATATTTTTTACCACAAAAGATTTTTAAAGCTGATCAATAAACCGTTTAGAAGTATACCTAAGCTTTTTTGAAAATCAAATATTTTCAAGTTTTGTGAACTTTTCGCCCATAAATATTTTAGCTTACTTAAGCATTCTTAAATAAACTTTTGTGGTAGTATTTTATAGATAAAATTTAAAAAACCGGTGGTTTGAAAATGAAATTCAGAAACAGAAAAGAATAAGCTGTTTCATAGATAAAGTTGAAATTGGAAAGTATAATTTTTCCAGGGAGGGTAACCTCTGTAATCTCAGGAAGTGTATAGATATCAAGAATTTTCTGCCCTGAGTTTTTTATTTTATTGAAAGGAGTGGATTCTGTCTCATTATTGGCTTTTGCAAGCTCTTTACTCAGGTAACATTTTCCGTTACAATGGAGTTCCGGCTTAGTTTTATTGACACAAAGAGTATTAACGATATAATCATAATTTACAGCATACTCAGCCAGAGGTATCAGAGGTCTGAACACCATATAGCCTATAAAAAGTATGCTGTAAATGAATTTCATGAATTATTTCTTGCTTAGAGCCTCTTCATATCTTTTGCTGACTTCTTTCCAGTTCAGAACATTCCAGATTGCTGAAAGATAATCTGCTCTCTTGTTCTGATATTTCAGGTAGTAAGCATGCTCCCAAACATCTATTCCAAGGATAGGAGTTCCTTTTTCTTCTACGATATCCATCAAAGGATTGTCCTGATTGGGAGTAGAGGAAACGAAAAGTTTTCCGTTTTTATCCACAGAAAGCCATGCCCACCCTGATCCGAAACGGTCTGCACCAGCCTTGCTCATTTTTTCTTTGAAAGCATCCAGACTTCCGAAAGTTTCATTAATAGCCTTTGCTAATTTTGCAGAGGGTTGGGTATTTTTTTCAGGAGTAAGGATAGTCCAGAAAAGCTCATGGTTATAATGTCCACCTGCATTATTTCTTACAGCAGGACTTAATTTGGACGTCTCGGAAAGAATCTTAATCAAAGTTTCTTTTTCCTGTGGGGTTCCGGCGATGGCCTTATTCAAGTTGGCGGCATATGCAGCACCATGCTTTGAATAATGGATTTCCATTGTCTGCGCATCTATTGATCCTTCCAATGCGTTATAAGCATACGGTAAAGGTGTTTGCTTAAATTGAGCCAGTGTAAACTGAGCCGCAAATACTGCTCCTAAAGCAGCTATTTTCATAATCTTCATAATGTTTTGTTATATGGTTTAACAATATTTTTTTTTGAAGGATGGAGGCTGTAAGATGGAAGTACTTGAAATTTTAAAAACAACTATAGAAGTACTTAACGAAAAGTACTTCCGGCTTCCTTTCTTCCCTCCTAATCTAATAACTTCTTAATGTCTTCAATCAGAATTTCTCTATCCGGGTGATATTTTCCGGTTAATTTGGGCGTTTTTCCCTCCGGATCTTCATAATTCAATCCTGAATAATAAAGGATCGGCATATTATCGTTATTGTATCTGCAACGGATATTTCCTTTTTCATCTACTAACGCAATCATCCCGCTGTGGTTAAGACTTTCTGCCTCATCTTCCTTTTCTCCCACATAGATATTGAAGTGATCGGCAAGTTTGCCGATATACGTTCTGTCACCAGTAAGAAAATGCCAGTTGGAAGATTTCGCTCCAATTCTTTGTGCATGTTCTTTTAATGCTTCCGGCGTATCATTTTCCGGGTCAATGCTGATGGAAATGATTCCGAATTCAGGATTATTGATCTGATTTTGAATCGCCTTCATATTCGTATTCATCACTGGGCAAATCGTAGGACATTTACTGTAAAAAAACTCTACCAGGTACACTTTCCCCAGCATATCTTTATTGGTGATTTTTTTACCGTTCTGATCGGTAAGTTCAAAATCAGGAACTTTCATCACCGTATAAAGATTCTTTTTAAAATATCCCATCCCAATTCCTATTCCCAGGAAAAGTAATGCAATAACGGCAATCGGGATAATCACCTTGCTCTTATTGTTCTGCTTATTTTTGGGCATAGCTTTCAGGATTTTTCTTGAATTCATCTTTACAATAGGAACTACAGAAGCCATATGTCTTATTTTTATATACTGCTGTATCTTTTAGAAATCCTGCCGTCTTCATGTGACAGATGGGATCTTCTTCATTCACTACCTGTATTTTAATATTTTCCCCTGAAGAAGTCATATTACTTTTATGTTTTACCTGAGGTTCTTTTGCACATGACAACAGGATAATTGACAGCAAAGCCGTCAAAATAAATGGAGATTTCATTTTAATGATCAATTGAAATTAATACTATTGAATAAAATTATGGAACTAAATAATTACAATCAACAATTCCAAAAAGCCTGAAGGCCATTTCCAAATTGCCGAAAAAAATATAAACTCAAAGATATAAAAAAAGCAGCCACTTAGTTGTGGCTGTTTGCATATTCGATCATTAACAGATCAGGTCTGTAAATATCTTTTACATTGGTATCCGGCTCAAAGCTGCTGAATCTTTTGTCTTGAGGTGTTCTTTTGATAACTCCATTTAAAATGTCGTTAAGGGCTCTTTCAAAGAGTTTTAACCCCATTGGGAGTAATGTGTCGCGCCAAAGGCTTGCAGCCGATTTTTGAGGGCTTAAATGATATTCCGGAGGTATCCAGCACCAATCCTGATAAGCTATGTCTCCTCTGTCAATCCCTGCATTAAGCCAAAATACCGTCCCTCCAGTAATAGGTTCCTTCATTCTGATTGCCCATTCAATAGAACTGCGCCCACGATGCCTTGGCAACAATGACGGGTGATATCCTAACCAACCCAAACGCGGAATATACCTGGTTTTCTTCCCAATATAATCAAAAGAGTGTGCGGTAATCCCCAAATCACACTCTGGTATATTATCAGCGTTCAGACTTCTGGCGGGAATAATGGGGATATTCCAACGCCGGGCGGCTTTTCCAATATACTTATCATCCAAAGGGCAGCAAACCCCGACAATCTCAATGTCTAATTTCTGGCAAAGCCTGAAAACTTCTTCAGCAAAGAATTTCTGACCAGATATAAAAACTCTAAATTTCTTCATTTCCTAAATATTTGAATCCCTGTATTGCTCTAAAATGTCCACCAAATCCTCCGGTTGTTTTTTTCTTTCCACCATCAAACCCTTTTCCGGTATTGTACATTGATTTAATACTTCGGGCTTTATTATCTCCGGTAAGTTTTGCAGAAACCTGTTTCCATTTTTTAGAATTCCTTAAATACCCGCAAAGTTGAGGGTGTGAGGTATGAAAATAGGTTGGATATTTTCTTTGGCATCTTCCTTTACCCTCCAAATGATACTGCATAATTTGATTTAAAAAAGCTGTACCTACTCCCGCACCTTGCCATTCAGGCATCACAACTAAGCGGGTGGCCCTGTAACCTTTAGTTTGAAATGATGGGCAAACTGCAATGTGGCAAACCAATTCTCCATCTACAGTTCCGACAAAATATTCAGCACAAGGAGGATGCTTTAAATCTAAATAATAATGTTGTTTAAAAAACTTCCAGTAACTTCCGTCGACCTTCCAAATGTCGAGTTTGATAGGAGGCCGTTTTGAGGCTTTTTTTTTACTTCACCTGTCCGGGTGTCATATACCCAATCAGGTTGCAGCCATTCAACAATATCATAATGGCATGATAATAATACAATTTGTTTTTCCTTTATTTTCCGCCAAGCTTTGGAAAAGGCGGAAGCTCCAATTTTAGCAATTTGCCTGTCTACAACAGAAGTAAATTCATCGATGACAACTTTATCCGGAGCCTCACAAATGAGACGGGCAAGCCCCGCCCGGAACTGTTCACCATTGCTTAGAACCTTAAAAGGTCGGAGCCAGGCAGGAACATCACCCAATCCAACGGCTGATAACGCGCTTGTTACTGTATTCATATCTGAGTCCGGTGATATGTCTTCAATGATGGGGAGGTTCGGATTCCAACCTTCAGCAAGGTTTACAATTCCATTTTTCCAAATTTGGCTGCCTATTGACGTTTTGCCGCTTCCTGAAGCCCCAACAATAATTCCAATTTGCCACCCTTCATCTTCAATTGGAAGTTCAGCGGTATGCTCCCAGTTGTGACCGCTTTCAGCATTAAATAAGCTTTTTACTTTTTCTGATCTGAACGAATTAAAATTTTCGCAGGTGTGTTTTATTTTTATTTTCATTTGATTTCTATTTTCATATTTATTGACAAATGGAACCTAAAGGTTTCATACGGATACTACTTTTAAATTTTTAAATCCCATTTTTTTAAGTTTATCGAAAAGTTCTTTCTGCTCCTTTTCACTGTCTACTTTTATGATGACAGCATGCTGTTCTTTGTAATTAAAATCTGCCATGTTCTTTATTTTTATGATGTTATGGTAATGCCATTTTCTTTTAATTTCGTTTTAAGCATTGTATTCTCTGCTTTTAACAGGTTTTTTTCTGCTTTTAGTTGCTCGTTAATACGTTTCTGAAAATCAATTTGCTGCTGGAGCATCAAAACCTTTTTATCTGATAAGTCCGAAAACTCCTTAAACTTTGCTTCATATCGACTGCCCAAATCATCTAAAGCCTCTTTGTAGAGCTTAACCAATTTGTCAGCGTTTTCAATTTCTTTACCCTCATTATCGGCATTCATTCCCTCAACTTCTGCCCGTAGTTTTCTCTTTCCGAATATAAATCCTGCAAGACCAGTTAATAAGGCTCCGATAAAAGCAATTATTGGTTCTGTTAATAATTCTTTCATTTTATATTTCGTTTATATCTTTATCAAACAAAGCAATATAAAGCCCCATGAATCTTTCCAAGACGTCGACTATATGAGCAGCTTTTGTTTTAATTAGAAAGCGGACATATTGCACCGATTGAACTTTCAATATTTCCTCCTTTTCTTCTATAATTTGCCCGTTTTCGTCCGTAGTCCTATAAATACCCTTTAGAAAACCGTTTTCACCCAATATTTCCTCCATATTTCCTTCGTGAATCATCCAATCGGGCATTTTTAATCGCTTATGTACAATGTTAGAATCCCTTATTATTAAATATTGACGGACATTGACATAAATACGGTCTTCATCACCTTCCATATCCGGGGTATTAAAACCTGTCACCACTAATTTGCGGGCAAATTGAGGGTATATGGGATGATCCGGAAGAACAACCTCGTGCCATGATTTACCAGTATTTTTTATGGCGTCCAATACTGCCTGAACCTCAGGCGTTACTATAAGTTCTGTTTTCATAATAATATTCTTTATAATAGTAATAATTGCGTTGGTTTTGCGGAGAATGAGCCAATCCCGCCACCGGCTCTACTGGCGTAGAAATATCTTGGTGTTGTAGGAATGGAAGTCACCGCAAATATTTTAGTTTTACCATTAACTTCAGCACTAAGGGTTAGGATTCCATTGTAATAACTGATATAGATGACGTCGACATTTGTTGTAAAACCACCTACCGTATTAGGATAAAAATCTAAAGAACCTGTTAATGAAACCCCATATTCGAGTCCATCATCTCCTTTCAGAGTAAATCTCGTAGGTCCGGGGAAATTTGCACCGTTGTTTGTGACAGTAGTTGATACAGAACATTTAGCAACAAACCCGTTAACCATCTGTGTGGTATCTATCAATACATTTGTCCTTGCACTTCCTACACTTCCCAAAACAATATTATTATTGCTATCAACAGTTGCTCCTCCTGCTAAGTCTTGCCAAACCGGGTTCAATGTTGTAAATGAAATCCCCTTCTTTACCAAAAGTTCCGGACTGGCTGGATTAGTAAGATGATTATGGGTGCAAAAGAATTGATAATATCCCTCAGGGTAAGTATTCCATTTTACACCAAAATTCAGCGTATTAGGACTACTCTGTAGGACGTTGAAGTTTGTTATATTGTAGACTTCCGGTGTAGATAGTACGCTACCATTTATATCCTTTACACGCTTCATTATAAGATTGGCAGTTGGAGTTTGATTATCAACAAACAGGTTCAAACCTATCAATGTGACATATTGCGTAAATGTATAAGAGTTATCAATAAACGGTAAAATGACACTGTCAATCCTTGGCTGTCCAGTGGAATAAATTTCTCCTGTTAAGCGTAAATCATTCCTGATTTGTTCTTTCTGGGGATCAGTAAGCCCCAATAGCAAATTATGCAGATCCGCATAAGTTTGGTACATAAATAAATATTGTGCACCTGTCAGATCAGAGCCGTAATAGCGTCTGTTTTTATGGGTAATTTGATATGGCAATGCCTCAGTATTTTCATCAAAAACAACCGCTTTGGTCCGAAGTCTTCCATTATTGAGATGAAATGCTTCAGCGGGTACAGTTGTTCCGATTCCGAATTTTGTACCATCCGTATAAATTCCAGATCCAATAAAATCATTTCCGTTCCAAAAAAGCAGGTAACTTGAAGCCGGGTTGATGGCAATCCATGAAGCTTGTCCTAAAAAGTGCCTTGCATAATAATTACCGCTTGCCGTTGGCTTATTCATATTGCTATCTAAAGCGGCCTGTAATCCTTGAACCATTGCAATGGTAACATTGGATAAACCGGTTGCCAGATAACTGTCTTCGGAGGTCTTATTTCCACCATTATAAAAATAAAGTCTATAACCCTGCTGAGGATCAGAGGAAGGGATAGCAATAATGTCATTGATCTGAAAATCGTAAGTTGAATGATTCGCGATAAAATCCTGCAAGGTAAATTCACTTACCGGAATCAGCTGTGTTAAACCTAAAGCCTCAATCATTCCCGACATAATTTTGCCATTACTATTTACATAGTTTTCCAACAGCATACATATTGAAGTGATCTGATCTTTGTTGAAAACAGACTGATTTTCACCCATATCCACTAAAGCAACGTTAGCAGGAATTTCTCCAACGCCTAGTTTTTCTTTCCATGAGTTTACATTAACCGTGGTCAGATTAGAGGCATCAAGTTTAGCCAAATAACCGGTATGTGCGTTTGAATCATTAATATGATTTTGCAAGGCTTCAGAGCTTGCCATCTGCTCAATGACCTGGGTAAGCCCGGATATTTGAGAAATTGGGACCAAGTCATCCTTATGCCAGAATGAAGACCACGAAGCCTGAAATTGTGCCTGTGTTGGAAAGTCGCCGGTTTCAAACCAGCTGAATATCGTATGTAATGGTGTTGACATAATTTAAGGAAAGTTAGGTTCTATAAATAATACTACTTTTGATGGCTGGACATTATTATGGGGTTTGTCTCCGCCTTCATGTCTTACACTGAATGACCATCCGTTATCTCCGCCACCAACTATACCATACCCCAAATTTCCTCCTGTGGAATGGACCACCGATGGATAAGGGCCTCCCCAGTCATTGTTGACAAAGGCTGAATGACCATGTCCGGCAAGTTCCGCAACAATCAATTTATGAGAAAGGTCTCCGATGTTAGCACCCATTTGGTTAAGCCGATAATCCAAGGCATGAACAGTACTACTATAAACATAATTCGGATCATAGCCAATGGGTGTTTTTCCTCTCAAATCTGTACATTCCTTCCAGAACAGCGGGATTGGTATATTTCTAGGCCAAATCATCACAACACCTTCATTCCTGATTGGAGCAGTTTTCATTTCTACGATCTCAAGCCTTTTTTTAATATCCGTTAAATCCAGTTGTGTTGCTGTTTCTTCAAGCTTTTCCATAATCACTTTGATGGTGTCCAGCCTTTTGAAATCCGCCCAGTTCCACATATTATCCGGTGTGGATAATCCAAATTTTACGGTTTTCTTTTCAACCAGAACTTTATCTGTTTGGTCCTGAAAAGTTTTTGTAATCTGTACCGTCTGGATATACACGGAAGAACTCATGATCCCTCCTTCAAAATAGAGAATATCCCCATTGATCACTACAATTCCCGGACTTACATTTTGCCCGGTTATTGTACATCCCGATAAAATGGTTAAATGTCCTGCAACTTCTCCCAAAACATTAAAGATTGAGTAAGCGTCCTGAAGCACATCCATTAAATCATTGGTGAGGGGAACTCCGCCAGTTTGGAGAAACTTTATATTGATTCTCATTATTGTATTATTTCTATATTGTAACGTTTGCTTATTAATTTGTAAAAGTCAATCTCGGCTCTGAGTTGATGCATATTGATTGATGTAGCCGGAATTCTGACGATAAAATCATACTCGCTGTGCAATTCTGCCTCGGTTCTTAAATACAGTGGCTTCTCATCTCCGTAAAGCCATTGTGTTTTTGAAAAAAAATCATCGTTTTCAGCTTCCGTATATAAATAAACTCCTTCATACTGGACGGCGTTCACAATTTCTATTCGTCTGTCAATAGGATCAAAAGCATCATTCAGCCTTCTTTCCATTGAAAACTTCTGGTAGTTAAAATTCATCTTAATCAGGTTTTGTTTTCTCCGTTTCATAAATTCAATATATAATGTTTCAAGAGGAAAGATCAGGCACCACACATAATGAAGGGTTACCGATTTTCTCCGGAAAGTGGGTAGCCACCAAAGGGCTAACCGTTTGTAATTAATGTTGAATAATTCATCTTTCATGAGTCGGTAGGTTGATAATTAATGTATTCTATTGCGCCCCAGTCTTCAATTTTAAATCTCCCGGACTTTGGAATCCTGCTGATTTCAATAGGCTGAAATAATCCATATCCGGTTCCTGGTTCAATCCATTTGCTTGAGACCTCTAACTTTTGCAGATCAGTAACTCCGTTAACTTTCTGAATAACATCTTCCAATGCTTCGACAGAAAGTTCACCGTTGAATGGCAGATTTTTTAGAAAATTCTGAATAGCGATTTTGACAGGGTATTCTCCCGTCAAAATGCTCATGCCATCAGGGCGCAGGATTAAAGGATCAAAACATATCTTATATTTTAATAAAAGGATATCAGGCAGGAAATTAACCACTACGATATTGTCTCCTGTTGCCTGTACTCTTTCAATATAGGACATAAAGGCTAACGCTTTTTCGTCAGAAATCACCTCGTCCATATTTTCACCGGCTATTTTCATTGAAATTTTCTTCACCCCGTTTCCACTGATATTAGCTGTAACTGACGCATATTTTATAATTTTTGAATCTTCAATCTGCTGCTCTGTCGCTTTTATAACATTCTCGTTTGCATCTTTATATGTTGGCAGAAACGCTCCGATGTATGAAGTAGGATCTAATTTAAACCCATCCTGAAACGAAAGCGCCCGTTCGCGATACCATTTTTCATTGGGTACTTTTTGACTGGCTATTTTTTCGTCAATCTCCTTCATGTGTAACAGAAGGGCCTGCTGAAAATTAAGGATCATAAAAGCCACAGTTTCCAGAATGTTACGCCAAACCGCTGACTTTGATGTAGAAGTAAGCACCTTTAAAAAAGGGTTAGCTTCTTTTATTGATAGGATTAGTCCGATTAATTCCTGAAGTGTATTATTCATCTTAACTTACTTTAAATCCGTTTTCAATCTGCATATATCCGATACCTTTTAATGTTGGTATTTCACTATTTTCTCCTGTTGTAAAGCCCGTCGCGGGCTGTATTTTCTTAGCATAGTACTCATTCAGGACATCGGTATTCTTTAAAATATCCTCAGGAATCTCAGCAAGTGATCCGGCGGACAATATATCGGAAACCGAAAAACCATTGGATACGGCGATGGCAAAACAATTCTCAACGGTTCCGGTATGCTGTATGGCAATATCCAGAATAGACTGATGAGTTAAAATAATTTCTTCCATTACGTTACCTTTCCTTGTGTTAAAGGCCCTCCCGCACCACTACAAACTCCTGTAACCGTACCACTTCTGACAAATTCCTCAAAAGCATCTGCCAGTTCCTGAGCTGCTGTGTCAACGTTGCCTGTCGTTTTAGGTTTACTTAAAATAGCTTTAAGCCTGTTTATTAATTGTGGTTTATTAAGGGGCATCTCTTTGGGCGTTTATGGTGAAATTTTCAGCATCTTCAATTTTGAAATCAATACGGCTAAAACCATCATATTTTAATTGCTCGTTAATCTCACGGGTAATCCCTTGCCTGGTATTTCTAGCCTTTAACATTCTGGGAACTTCGGCACCCAAAAGCGGAGTATTTTTAAATTCTCCTTTAAAGGCAATAAGTATACTTTCAATTTCCTGCTGCTCTGATTCTCCAATCTGAAAATCACCGTTTACAATGGAAATATCGTTGTCATTATTCAGAAGTATATCAATCATGTTTTTTAAGTTAAAATTTTATTTAATGCCTGTTTATTGATGTTTACAATCTCATTTTTGATCTGCATGATTGCCGGAACGTCAGGGGTTACTCCAATAGAAACTACCACTTTTGCCAACTCATCACATAATTTTCCGAATCCATCCTGAAACCCGTTAAGGACTTCTTTCAGGTTTTCTCCATCCCGATTAAACTGAAAGCCGGAGCCATCAAACGTGAACTCTGATTTTTCGTTTCTGAAGTAAATTTTTTCAACCTCACTTGCGGATAGGATAACGGCCTTATTATTGGTAGAATAAATACCGATTATAACAACACTGCTTATTTTGGGATAAACCAATAATTTATTATGCTTGTTTTCAATGATTGAATTGATTGAGCATTTTCTAAAATCATTCCCCGTAGTAAGACTTACAACATGGCATTTATCATTAGTTATAGCAACAACTTTTGCCGTATCTAATACCACTGGAAATCGGTTAAGTAATTGTTTTAAACTCTCCATCCCTGTATGTTTTTCCTATGTCAATTGTTCTCCTGTAACCCCCATTTGCAGTAATATTAATTTCGATTTCATCAACGAAATTTTTGGTGTTCCTTTCTTCGTATTTTTTATCTAATACTTTTACTACTTGTCCATGTTCTACACGCGGCCAACCGAAAGAGGTTATTGTACCTTTATATCCGCCGAATCTTTTAATATTTTTAAGACGATTTTCACCCATTGCTTTTAATTCCTTTTCCTTCATATCCATTGCAGGTACTTCCCAGTGTTCAATATCTCCACCGTCTTCTCCAACATCAACCTGTGTATAGCTACCGTCTTTATTTTTAGACTTTACATACAGTTTCACCTTTGCCTCATCTGGAAAAATATATTGAAGGTTGTGATCAATAATATTCTCGCAGTACTCGAAAACCGGTTGAGTTTTTGAAACTTTCTCATCAGAATAGACTTTACCACACACTAAGCGCCCATCCCTGAAAAATGTATAAATGCCTGCTTTCTCCTGAAGTTCATTAAATACCTTAACGGCAGTGGTTTGTTTCATTGAAAAATCACCGTAGATTTCATCGATACAGTCCAATTCATACCCCGGAGCTACAGCCTGAATAATCTGTTGTACCGTTGCATTTTCAATCGACACACTAGTTTCTTTTCTTTTAAGCTGCCACATTTCATCCTCACAGTAGAGTTCATAAGGAATATTAACCCGTGGTGATCTTGCCACATAGCCGGTAAATTCAGTAAATAACTGGCGGTTATATCCCAGTTTGATTTCTACTTTAGCACCAACTTTTATAAATTTTCCGAGATGTTCCACCGGTTTTAAAATTCCGTTAACGTCATAATAATAGATGGATTTCGGAAGTTTAATTGTTGCCGTATCAGTAAAAGTTCTCCAGCTTTTTTTAATATTAACTTCCGTTACTGCCGTGAACTTTAATTTTCCGATCAGTATTTCAATACAGGGTACCATTATGGAGAGATTATAAAGGGAATTTTACTTTTTGCCTCAATTTCAAAAGCCTGAATATGTGAGTAACCAATAGAAGGCGTTAATACGAGTTTGTGAATGCTCATATAATTAATACCAAGCATCGTTAATAAGGTTCCTTCACACTCCAGTAATGAAGTTTTAAGTTCACAAACCCTTTGTAATTCCTTAACCTGCTGCTCCGGGTAATCGGTGCTGTCATAATTGATAATAAGCCCTCTAATGGTAAGCTGCCAGTCATCCAATGCAATGAGTTCCTCTATGTTTCCATCGCGTCCGAAAATATCAGTCTCCACAATCTTTTTAGGTCTTATAGGTTCAATGGTAGTTTCAAGAGGAAAAGAGTATCCTGTGAACTGTTCACGAGTTCCTTCAACATAAGAAGGTTTTAAGTCTATAAAATCCCAGACTGGTGTTCCCATCACTGAAATTTTAGCAGATTCATTATGGGTGGGCAGTACCTGTATATCATCAAACCTGTTAAACAGAGTCTCTGCAACGGTCTGTGTTGCAAAACCCAGTTTAAAAGGAAAGTGTCTTCCCATAAGTTCTTTAACGTTAATATTATAACTCGACATTTTCTCCTTCTTTTGCGTTAGCTCTTTTGTTTTCAAAAAACAGTACCCATTTCAGCTGCTCCCATTTATTCCAGAAAGTATGGTCGTCCAGTTCTTCCGGGGAAGGTATTTTAAAATGATAGCTTAATAGGGCACCTACTTTACGAATGAAATCAAATCCGGCCTCCTTATTAATCGGAAGCCCTAAACTTCCCCCAGTTCAGCTTCTAAAAATTTGATAATTCCCGAAGCCTGAATCGCCGCTGTATCAGCAATGTCACCACTCATTTTTAATCTTTCATCACCACCAAGCCAGCAGTTATCCCGGATAAACTCCCCACATTCTAAAATTTTATTTTGTGAATACATGGAAAGCGCGGTGGCTTTGATCTCCCTTCCCGGAGGTTTCAGATAACCAACAATAGGGTTTCCATCTTTATCTTTTACCGTCAGCTTGTGAAGCTTATCCGTTTTAAACTTTTTCTTCCACTCCGTGATCTGCTCTATGGTGATATTACCTTCTTTTGTTTCCATTGACATTTTTTTTAATTGTATTTTATGACTGAGTTCGTTGTTGGTGTTCTTTACTGTGAAGGGGATGCCCATTTCTTTGCATTGGTCCCTTAGTTCCTGCCGGCTCATTAGGCTGCAAAGTCTATATCATGAATATATAACGGGCTTTCTACAACGATAGCATTGTTGCTTCCCGCCTCAGCAGATCTTCCGTTTTCCTTGAACTTACAGCCGTAAAGGACATGACAGACTTGTAAGCCCATATCATCCACATAAGAAACCGTTATCGGAAAGGGCGGGATATCCTGCAAGGTTTTTCCTTTAGGTAGCTTCGCCTGAATGGCGTCCACCGTTTCACTCAAAAGACCGATACTTCCTTCACAGACTTCATCCCCTTGGGTATATCCAACTGATTTGGTCGTTCCCACAACCTTTACTGGATCAATAGCATCGGTTCTTTTGTATTCTATTTTGGTAACGCCCATGAAGGTCGCCCCCAAGGCGGTAATACGGACATTCCCATAGTTCCTGTATTTTCCATTAATTCTTGTCTGAGTAACCATTTTTATTGAGTATTTAAAGGGTTTCTGAATCCCACTTTTAGGGTAATCCTTCTGCCGATGGCTACAGGAATAAAGGTTAATAACACTATAAATTCACTCGTTGCCAGTACATTTTGCTCCGGGTTGATGTACGCATCCACACCGCCGCTTATATCGCCATTTGCCACCATCGGATCAAGAGAAACCTTTGTAATGGTTTCTAAGTCCTTAACCGTTTCCGGAGCCATAAAGCCCGTATTTTCATCAACGTATAAACGTCCTTTCACTTTTGGGGTTAAAGCTGCCTTAGCGAGTTTGATCGCCTTTTTTATGGTTCGGTTATTTTCCCCATAGGCAAAATCTGAAGTAATTTTACAACAGGTGTGAGTATCACCTATATAGATTCCTGCTGTTGAAGAAATCCCGCCCAGATTAACAATAGGAGCAAAATAGATGTAGCCTTTTTCATCCAGGTTGTCCAAATCAATATCAGAATAGTCACTCAGCTTATTGCCGGAACTAAGTCCGGGAATAATAAAGGTTTTCGCATCAACGTTGGTTAGGTTAAAATCACCTATTTGTTCCCCCGCATTCTGCGAAACATCCGCCTTAGAAACCATTGCTGTATAATCTTCAACGGCTGCATATCCTTTGTATACATCATCACGGCTTGAAACCTCGTAATCTGCACCAATCACCACGGAAACATCCGGGCATTCACTTACAAGCATTCTTAAATTAAGGGCTGCAGCCGATGTTCCTGAATAGCTTCTGCCTTCAATATAAATTTCACAGTAGCGGTCTTTTGTCCACTGGGAATCGGCCAGAGCCTGTGCTTTATAAATGGCATTAATACTGTCTTTATCGAGTCCCGCTTCTATGGTTGGCGTATAATCTGAGACCGGATTTAATGAAACAGAAGCCTGCACAATTTCTCCGGCTTTTTCCCTTAATAGTTTGGCTAAATAATTATTGTCTTTATCCACCATCTGAGTTAGGGTAACTCCCTGAGCAACGGGCATAAAATGTACTGTAATGGATGGATTATGTATAAAAAAGCGTCTTAGCCTTTCATATACAAGCAGTTTTTTGTCCGTATCATATTCTGCGGTAATTCCTAATGATTCAACCTCCTGAATACTTTTTAAGGTGTAAATATTTCCTAGTACCATTTCAGAAGTGGCTATGGCATTCATCACGCTGCCAGTTACCATGTCGGCGGAGGGATTTCTTCTCCCAAGCCCGCCGTTAAGCTTTTGTACTATCAGTCTGGGACGCATCTTTCTTGGTTTTAACAGTTAGTGTTTTATTCAGTTCTTCAAGTTGTTTATTCGCGGCTTCCAGTTGTTGCTTCAGATTTTCATTTTCTGTTGCAACATTGGAAAGCTTCTCCAGATCGGCACCCATTTCGGTAAGCAGGCGGTCTTTTTCAGCGTATTTTTCACGAAGTGAAATAACAGCGGTAACAGTTTTGTCCGTGTCAGCGTTGGCCGGTTCATAATCATGGTCAAGATCACAAACTTCCATCACATCTTCGATGATTCCTTCTAAGGTTTTTCGTGCCACTTCAGAATGATGCAGAGCCTCCTGTACATCCGAATCATCCTCATCCTGGGTCCCTTCACGAAAAAAGACTTCAGGCTCATTTTCAAACCCTCTTAAATCGTGGTAATCTTTAGCAGCCTTTTCTTCAAAGAAACACTGCCCATTTTCTGAAATAAAAATTTTATTGGTCTCAGGGTATCTTTCAAAAAGAGCATTGGCTTTTTCCTGAAATTTCTTTTTATTAGACATAAAGTGAATTTTTAAATTCGTTAGTGATTATTTTCCGGCTGTAGTGGTTTCCTGCTTCCACAGGAAACCGACTGAGCCAGACAAAATAAAATAGATATAGAGTTAAAAAAGATTTCATTTTAATAGTTCAAATACCCTTTAATAGTGTTTCTTGAACGTTTTCTTCTGCACACTTTAATCCCCTCACGGCTACCGGCATCATTGGTATTTCCTTCTATGGTATAAATAAATTCTTCGTCGAAATTCTCAACGAGGCCGGTATGCCCTTTCCCTTTACCAAAATCCATGATAAACACAGACCCGATCAGGGGAACAGAGGATTTTATATGTGGGCCGGATTTATTCCATGCATTTATAACACTCCCTGTTTTAATGGCCGTATTATGAATATTCATTGATTGAGAAGCCTTAGCAAAACACCAGTATACAAAGGCCATGCACCAAGCTGCAGGAAAGTTGATTTTTACACTGGAGAGGTAGCTTTTAACTGGTTCTCCCCAGTTGGAACCCGGAGGGTTTTCCTGCTTTCCGATTTGCGAGGCTGCAATTTCTAAAGCTTTTATAGATAATTTCATTGTGTATATTTTTTAAGCATTTTCAGAAATAACTGCCCCAAAACCATATTGCTGCTTTTTATCACAAAGCCCATAGCCCTGTAATCTAAACTCAGACTCCGGATCTGCATTTACTGTGTCCTGATATTCGGGTTTATAAAGAATTTTTAGTTTCTCCAGATGATACACTGTATTGGGTGTATAGAAAAATGTTGAGGCATATTGATCTCCAGCTTCCCGTATTGATCCCCTCGCCTTAAGTTCCCCGGTAGCTGAATACAGAGGAGCCGCATTATTTTCCCACATCCTCATTTTATAGAATCTTTTGAATTCCCCGGTATCTTTGTCAAATTCCAGATTATCCCTATGATTAGCGGTTCCTGCCTTATCAATTTTAAGATCCGAGCGATGGTCCGCGTTTAAGATCATATTCCAGAAGTTTGGAGATTCTGAAGTGTCGTCATCAATCAGGTTCAACACTTCGATTTCATTGTAAAAATTGATTAAATCCTGAAACGTCAGTCTTTTTCTGCCGTTAAATATCGCCCCACTGGTTCTTAATACCGGCATAGCTCCGGAAACATGCTGAGTAGGTGCCAGTTTATTTAAAACATAATCACGTACCCCGATCCTGAACCCCTGAGAATGCTTAACACGGACTTCAGATCTTTTATCAAATGCCAATGCTCTAATTTCAGCATCGCTAACTTTCGTCGGATCAGTATCCAGTTTATCCCAAGGAATAACGCCGTTTTTACCCGTCATTGATTTTGCGGTAAAAGGGACCGTATTGTTGACATAAAAGCCAACATTATTAATCAGTTTATTCTGACGAAGACCGTCCGCGGTTTTTGCTCCCTCCGGTGCCGGTTCCAGTGCTATCAAAAATTTATCATTGTAGTTTCTGAATTCCTTCAGTAATTGTGGAGCTACAAATTTGTTCAGGTATAACCCGTCTATTAATTCTGCCATTTTTAATCTTCAAATTCAGCGTTAAACAATTTTTCAAATTCTTCTTGGGCTTCTTCATTAAGCCTTTCCAATCCTTTCGGATCTTTTTCCTGCCACTGAGAGAATGTCCATTTTTCACGTCCGTTTAACAGTTCGTGCTTATCTCCGTCCACCACAGGTTTTAATCTTTCCAACCCGGCGTTGGGATCAGGTTTCCCCGACATTCTTTCAAGTGACTTTGCCACCAATCCATAATTCTCAATGGCGTCGTTTTTCCATTCGTCCTTTTCAGCGTTCGTAATCTTTCCGGCCCTTAATGCTCCGGAAATAAGGAATTCCGCCTGTGAAACCTTAAATTCCTTTAGCTCATTTTCGAGCGTGTCGGTTCTTTTTGCCTTTCCGAGAATATCTTCCAGACGCTCTTCAAATTCTTTATCCGAAGACGATGCGGTTAATTTTCCCGCCAATCCTGCCGCAACTAAAGCAGCCAAAATTGCTTCCTTTTTCATTTCAGTATGTTGATTAATATTATTATCCTCTGAGGGATTGGGGTACAGGTTAAAGCATTCAAAGGCTTCTTCCGGGGTTTTATTGAAGATGCTTTCTATGTTCTCTTGATTCTTTCTTTTTTTGGTGGGTTTTATTACAGTATCACAAATTCCCAGTTCTAAACATTTATCGGAGCTGAGCCAGTGATCCTGCCCGGAATCAAACCAGTTTTTAATGGTCAGTGCGTCCGCTTTTGTTCTTTCACCAAAGATTTTTCCGAGCCTCTCTTCGCAGCTTTCAATCTGCTGAATCCCATTTTTAAAATCATTTTTATTTCCGAAACATCCTGCTGTTACAGCATGCATCATAAAGAAGGCGTTATCGTTCATTTCTATTTCATCCCCGGCAAGGGCGATTACCCCGCCCATTGATGCTGCCATTCCTTCTACAATGATTTTCGTATGTCCTTCTGAACCCAAAATCAGGTCATAAATAGCAAGTCCTTCGTAAACAGATCCTCCTCCGCAGTGCATTCTGATGGTTAAGTCATTATGAGCTTGCAATGCATCCCTAAAAACCTGTTGGAACCTTTTATAGTCAAACTCATCATATTTTCCGATGTAGCCATACATTCTGATTTCAGCGCCGCCAGAAACCTGATTTTTGAGTTCATAATGAAAAAGTTTTTTAGACATTTCTTTGATTTAGATAAGACAAAGATTAGTTTAAAAACACCTGGAAAAAAGCCATCCATTAGGGGCTGAATATTTTCATTTAGTGGTTATGTTTTTTTATATAGTCCCTAACATCCATCTTCTGTAAGGCCTTTATATAAAGCAATTTTGCTTCATATATATAAGTTATGAACGAAAAGAAAAAGCTGACGAATGACGAAAAATATGCCATTGCTCAGGATCTCTATCTGGATACGGACAAAACACAGAAAGAAATCGCACAAATAGCGCACGTCACTGAAAAAACTTTGGGAAAATGGAAAGCAGAAGGAGAATGGGACTTGCTTAAAAGCGCATCCACAGTAACGGCCCGTAAGATTATTGAAAACCTATATAAAAAGGCCCACGCCTTAAGTGAGGATCCGAAAAGCAAACCTAATGACATCATCCAGATCGCTAACAGTATTGAAAAGCTGTCGAACAAAAAAGTAACGGTCAGTCAGATCATTAATGTATTTAAGGATTTTATAACATACGCTTTCACTCAGAACGCGGGTCTTGCAAAGGAAATTAACCTGCTGCAAAAAAAATATGTGGATTATAAAATCGGGGAAAAATAATGTCGACATTAACGATTACAAAAAGGGATTATAACGAATGGTTAGAGTTCTGTTCGCAGGTTCAGAACAGTGCCGCCTTTGCATTTAATGATACCGAAGAAACGCAAAAATTAAGAATTAAAAGAGCGTTAACGGACTATGATTATTTCGTTAAAACCTATTTTGAATTGTACGCTGATGCGGACTGCGCAGATTTTCATATTGAATACGCGAACGAATGCCTTGCTGATCCAAATTTTTTCGGGGTTGCAGAATGGCCCAGGGAACACGCAAAATCGGTTCACCTGACTATTATTATCCCGATGTGGCTCATTGCTCACAGGCAGTTAACTGGTATGCTTTTGATGGGGAAAAATGAGGACGATGCCTGTAACCTGTTATCCGATCTTCAGGCGCAGCTGCAACACAATAAACTCTTTGCCCATGACTTCGGAGAGCAATATAATTTCGGATCATGGGAGGACGGAGATTTCACGACAAAAGGCGGGATTCGCTTTCTGGGGTTTGGCCGTGATCAGTCTCCGCGTGGAGCAAGGGAAAACGAAAAACGTCCCAATTATGGCGTGGTTGACGACGTGGACGATGATGATATCGTACACAACCCCAAAAGGGTGGATAAAGTGGTCAAAAAAATTTTGGGAGCCATGTATTTTGCCCTCAGTATCAAAGGGGCACGTTTCGCTATGGGCGGGAACCGTATCCATCATAATTCAATCCTTGCCAATATTGTAGGAGATACTAAACCGGGGGCAAAGAAGAGAGAAGGCATTTACCATTCCAAAGTTAAAGCCATTGAAAACGGAAAGCCGGCTTGGTGGCAGCGGTATTCATTACAGGAACTTCTGCGGAAAATTGCCAAAGCAGGACCTGTTCTTGCTAAGCAGGAATTTTTTCACGAAACGGATATTGAAGGGAAAATCTTTAAAAATAAATACTTCCGTTTTGCCAAGCTTCCGCATCTGGCTAAAATGGATATTATCATCGGTTATTTTGATCCAAGTTTTGAAAACAACCAGACTTCAGATTTTAAAGCGGTATCAATCTGGGGGCAGGACAAATTCAAACGTTACTGCATTAAAAGATTCACTCGACGCTGCGAACTAGAAGACGTTTTTGAGTGGATGATTAAGGTGGAGAAAAACCTGCCTCCCGGAGTAGGGATCATCTGGTATATGGAAAAACAATTTTATACCCGACCCGTTAAAAAAGCGCTCAGACGTGCCTGTAAAAGATACAAATACCCGCTTAGTGTCCTGACAGACGAAAGACAAAAACCCAATAAATATACCCGTATGGTCAGAATGGAACCGGAATATTCCTCCGGTAACGTGGTGTATAACGTGGAAGATGAAAACGATCCGGATATGGTAGAGGGAAATTTACAAGTCAAAGGAATAGAACCGGGATATAATACCGCAGATGACGCTCCTGATGCTGACGAAGGTGCGTGGTTTTTTCTGGATCAGTTTGTTATTTCTGATTCTGAAGACTGGAACGAAGATTCCCTAGGTATGGGAAGACATGAAAGAAATGAAGACAACACTTATTAAAAATTTACAATATGCCTTTTTTAACTGATACAGACTACGAAGTACAGATCCGCAACTGGATTAAACAGATTATTATCCAAAGGAAAGAAGATGTTCAGCACCAAGCCGAGCTTGCCGCTCAGGCAGAAATGGAAAGCTACCTGAGACAACGGTATGATGTAGCAAAGATTTTTTCCGTTACTGGAGCCGATAGAAATGCACTTATTATTCAATATATGGTTGATATTGCCATTTATCACCTGCACGCCAATTCTTCCGGAGATCTTATTCCTGAACTTAGAATTATCCGTTACAATGCTGCCAAAGATTGGCTCAAAGCCGTTGCCAAAGGAGAAATTTCTCCGGACTTGCCGGAAAAGCCTGACGAAGGAGAAGGTAATGAAGGAACCGGAAATCAGGTAATCGAATTTGGAAGCAATCCGAAATATTCTGAGCGCTATTAATTACTTTTTAAATACTCTTTACATGAAATTTAAAATACAAACGGTCACTGATTTTTTACACAACGCTTTTAGCGGCGGTAAAGATAAAGATTATGAAAGAGCCGTCACCCAGATGGTGGATGCGATTAAGCGTCAGCGGACTTTATACAACAAAGAAATAAGGGATTGGAAAATGGCTAGAGCCATAGCTCTTGATCCGATAATTCCCCGCCGCAAGATGCTCATTGATATTATGGAGGAAGTTCTGGACGATCCTTTTATTTATGGGCGCAGTGAGACCCGAAAACTCAGGGTTTCTAATAAAACGGCTGCCATAATTGATAAGAATGGAGAGATTAATGAAGAAAAGACCAAACTCCTGCAAAAGCTTTGGTTTAAGAACCTGATCAAATATACCCTTGACAGTATCTATTTCAGTTATACACTTATGTATCCGAAGGAGTTGGACGAAAACGGATTTATCAAAAATTTGTCTTTTGTGTACCGGGACCACATTGTACCGGAAACGACAGAAATATTAATCAATCCTTATGATATGCAGGGCGAGAACTTCAGGGAAGGTGATTTCAAAAAATGGATGTTGTGGGTGAGTCATGAACATTCAATCGGCCTTTTAAATAAAGCAATCCCGCTATGGATTTTTAAAAAACATTCATGGCAGAATTGGGATGAATTTGAGGAGATGTTCGGAATTCCGATGCGTACGGCAAAGGTGGCTTCTACTGATCCGCGTGTAAAAAAGGAAGTAGATAAATGGTTAAAGGATTTGGGTTCTGCCGGGTGGGCAAGATTCCCGGAGGGGGTGGAAATCGATATTAAAGAGTCCAACAGCCGGGATAGCTTTAATGTATTTAACGAAAAAAGGAAAGCTTGTAATGAAGAACTTGCCAACCTTTTTGACGGGAATTCCGAAACAGCAAAGGATACCGGGAGCCGGGCTAAAACAGGAGAAATCATTAATGGAACTCAAAAGCTCATCACAATGGATGATGAAACCTTTGTCATGTTTTTTATCAATGATGATGTGCTGCCCTGGCTTCGTGGTTTGGGTTATCCTTTTGATGAAAGTGATACCTGTATCTGGAATGATAATGAAAAGTTGACTCCCAAGGAAAGGCTTGAAATTTTTAAAGGGGTGAAAGATCTGGGGTATAAAATCAAAAAGGAACAGATTGAAACCGAGTTGGACGTTGAAATTGTTGGAGAAGTCTCCGGTGGTGAATCATTGCAACCCATTCCAGAAAATAGGTATAGAAATTTTAAATTGCCTCAGGGGTTTGGAACCCCAGCCCAGCTTGAGGGCTTATCCGGAGGAAAATCAGCCGCTCCTTTTAATGGTAGGGATATCACTATGCAGGAAGAAAATTTTCTTCGCCAACTGTATGAAAATCCCGGAGCTATTAATTGGAGCTACAACGAATTTAGAGAATCTCATACCTCTTTATTGAATGCCATAAAACAAGGCTTTGGAAAAATGGATTTTGATTTTGACAGTACCGATCACCGTAGGATGAGGGCTTGGATGAATAATATACACCGGTTCGGAGTAGACAAAACACAGGCGGAGGTTAATGAACTTAATGAAATGTTGAAGCATCCGGAAGTAAAAAGTTTTAATGATTTCCGAAATAAGGCAAAAGCTGTATTTCCAAACTATAAAGAATTGTATCTGAAAACAGAATGGGATCATGCCAATGCCACCTCCAATATGGCAGCGCGATACATGGAGATGATGGATGATATAGAAATTGCTCCTTATTGGAGATTAAACGCCATTATAGATAACGGAACGACTGTTATTTGCCGAAGTATGGACGGAAAGGTCTTTGATAAAAGAGATCAGAGTTCATGGAAATTTCTCCCTCCTTTACATTGGAAATGCCGCACCGATGCAGAGGATATTTTTGATGATTACGACGGGGAAATTACAAGTTTTGAAGAGGCCATAAAAACTGATCCGGATGGATGGGAAAGGATGCAAAAACAGGGCTTTGATGTCAACTGGGGTGATAGTGACGAAATCTTTACCCACGCGCAAAGCTACCTTAGAAAATTGTCTCAGGATTCTACACCTATCGATGTGAGTGATTTGGGAATTACCGATTATGGACTTTCAGAGTGGGCAAAAGTTAAAAAAAACGCTTACCCCAAAAAAGCGGTTACTATTAGAAGCCATATTGATAAAACCGGCATGGCGAGAATTATTACCTCTGAAAATCTACCGGTCTGGATTGATGCCGAAGCTTCAAAATTAGATGACATGCTATTTACCCAGATCAGGGAAACTTTAATAAGTCCGGACGAGGTGTATTGGAGTGATTCCGGTAAAATGCCACAGTCGGTATTTATAAGGTTTTATAAGGATGGAGCTTTTAAAGTGACCACCGAATCAGTAAAAGTTACTGATTATACCCTTATCGCAGATGCAGATACGGCACGTAAAGGTTTGCTTGTGAATATCCCAAAAAAATAAAAGAACAATGAACGGTTTACAATATGCTTTAGATTTAATTGACCGCTCCTTTTCGAGTGGCATTAGTCGCGCACGAGATGAAACACGGAGTTTGGATAATGCGGTCAATACTACTAATAGTGGTATTGGGAGGTTAAGAAATACCGGACAAAGTGTATTCGGCAGCATTGCCACTTATGCCAAGACAGCGGGAGTCGCCATTCTTGCCGCATTGTCTGTGGGAGCGGTGATCAGTTTTGGAAAAGAGATCACCGGCATTACCTCCAAATTCGAGGGAATGGAAAACGCCATTGTCTTTGCCTCCGGTCAAGAGGGAGCAAAAAACATGGCATTTTTGGATACCACGATAAAAGACCTTAACCTCAATATGGAATCCTCATATAAAGGATTTCAGACCTTAACCGGATCGCTAAAAGGAACCGCCCTGGAAGGACAGGCCACAAGGGATATTTTTGAGGCTGTCGGAATTGCTGCCTCGGTGATGAACCTATCGGCTGAGCAAAGTGAAGGAGCATTTTTGGCCCTTTCACAAATGGCTTCCAAGGGCAAAGTTTCTGCTGAAGAACTCAGGGGGCAGTTGGGAGAACGAATTCCGGGTGCGCTCGGAATTGCCGCTCGTTCTATGGGAATGACTCAGGCACAGTTCAATGAAATGTTAGACAGTGGTAAGATTATGGCAGAGGATTTTCTCCCTAAGTTTTCAAAAGAATTAAAAAATACTTTTGAGGGTGGTTTACCCGCAGCAATGAACTCAATGCAGTCGGCGATTAACAGACAGGAAAATGCGTTAATGCAGTTTAAACTGAAAACCGGGGAAGCATTCCGCCCGCTGATTATAGGAGTATTGGATGCCGGAAATTTTCTCTTTGGGTTCCTCTCTGATATGATGAATTATACCCAGCCGGTTAAAAAAGCTCTTTCAGCAGTAGCGGAAGCTTTTCAGCCGATTATTGACGCGATCAAAAATAACGGTTTTATAAAGCTTTCTGGGGATACCAATTTTGCAAAATTGGCTATGGAAGGTATCTCCGGAGTGATCCGGTTTTTAACCCCGCTTCTGGAACTGCTTTTTAAAATTATTGGAGGGGTTGAATCTGCGTTTAACTATGTCCGCAAAGCCTTGATAGAAAATAGTATGGCCATGTATGAATCAGGGAATATGGCGCAGTTCCTTTCTAATATCATCGGAATTTTAACTTGGGTTTGGGAACTCATAGCCCCGGCAGTGAGCTATGCCGGTGAAATACTGGGAGTCGTGATCGGAGTTGTTTTTAAAGCCGTAGATGCCATATTAGGTGTTATTAATGCCGTATTAGAATGGGGTAAAAAAACGGTATGGGTACAGCGTTTATTAAATGCTTTGGTGGGAGTGGTTCATTCCGTATTTAAAAGCATTAAAGATATGGCTGTTAATATTTTGGGCGGTGTGGGTGATTTACTCGTAGGCATTTTTACCCTTGATACAGATAAAATAAGATCAGCATTATCAAAAGGTTTCGGAGCCGTAAAAGATACCGCAAAATTAGTTCCCAATATTGTAAAAGGGGCTTATGAGGGATGGAACAAAGAGCTGGAAAAACCGGTTCAAAAAGCGGTTAAAATCACCACCCAAAATAAGGTAATAACTCCTGCCGGTATTCCACCATCGTCCGGGTTA
Source organism: Chryseobacterium pennae (assembly GCF_003385515.1). Lineage (GTDB taxonomy): Bacteria > Bacteroidota > Bacteroidia > Flavobacteriales > Weeksellaceae > Chryseobacterium > Chryseobacterium pennae. Next base: position 96,641 of record NZ_QNVT01000001.1, read on the forward strand.
GCTACTCCGGGTGGAAAACCTGCGACCGCTTTGGATTCGCAGGCCGGAGGAAATATAAAGGGTAAAAAGGATAAAACCAAAAATGCCTTATCAGGAACCGGAACCGGGGGAGACGGTAAAAAAATGATCTTTAATATCCAGTCCTTTGTTAAGGAATTGACCATTAAGACCACAAACATCAAAGAAAATCCACAGGAGATCAAAAAAATACTGGAGCAGATATTTAATGAAATGATTGCCGATATAGAAATTAGAGCCAATGCGTAGAGAGAATAATGCCCAGGAGTTTGACAGGCTCCGTGCAAAATACAGGAATTTTAAAAGAACCATTCCGCAGAAAGCCGCCATTACAATGGTGAACTTCTTTAAAAGAAATTTTAATGTTGGCGGCTTCGTGGATGTTCCTTTTCAGAAATGGAAAAAAAGCGGGTATCCCGGAGCAAGAACTACAATGGTACGTTCTGGAAATACACGCAGAGAAATTAAAAAAATACAGGTTTCGGAATCTCGCGTTGTCGTAGGTATCGGAAATCATAACCATTATGCGAAAATCCATAATGAAGGGGGAGAAATTTTGATTACTCCAAAGATGCGCAGGTTCTTCTGGGCAAAATATAAGGAATCTGGAAAAGAATACTGGAAATGGCTTGCACTCACTACAAAGACCCATATTGATATTCCGCAGCGAAAATTTATTGGCGACTCGAAAGCACTTGAAAAAACATTGGATCGTATGATTATATCAGAACTTAAAAAAATACTATTATGAGTATAAAAGCAGTTGTATTTAAAGAAATATCCGACCATCTGGAATCGCGCGTGGAGGAATTGATCTACATTGATAAAGACCGTGGGCAGGTTGAAAAGGAAAACATTATAATGGTACCCAAACCCGCCATTTTAATCGCGTTTATGCGTTTTGATTGGTCTGACATCGGAAACGGAATTAAAGAGGGAAAAGGAACCGTTCGTGTGCGTGTAATTTGTGAGAATTATGCAGAAAGCTATACCGGAAGTATTGACCAGGAATTAGCACTGGCATTTTTTGACCTCAATGAAAAAGTAGACGCAGCACTGGAAGGATTAAGCGGTACAAAATTCAGTGAATTGAAAAAGGTGGCAGACGAAGACGATTTGGATCATAATAATGTGATCGTTACAGTGTATGAATATGAGGTTACTATTACCGATGATACGAAGGCTGACTGCAACAAAATGATAAAGGTGGATGCTGAGCCAATTGTGAAGTATGTGACAAAAGAAAACCTACCGGAAAGGCAGGTTAATATCAAATCTGATTTTATTATTTAATTTTGTAGCATCTTTCCGGCTTCACACATCACAGAGGTAATTCCTTCAGCAACGGAATCAGGGATTACTTTTTTAATTCCTTCATCAGATCGATCAAAAGAATCAGTAGGTGTCCCTTTAGAATTATATAAGGTTGTATCGGAAACAGAATATTCGTTATCATAGCAATAAGCTGTCCAATATTGTAAATAATAACCTCTGGAAACTGTTATCCCTTTTTTATTTTTTTTCGAAGGTAAAGCCATTTTTATCCATGCACTAAAAGTATCTGAGTTCTTTCTTTCAAGATTTTTAATGTAGTTTTTTGTACCATCAACTCCTGTACCTACATAGTACCACCCGTTGGTATCTTGCTGTGAATAATAAAAGAGCGGAAATAATAAAAATGCTAAGAGAAATGTTTTCATGTGTTAGTTCTAATTCATTTGGTTATTTATAATAGTCTTTTGCCGAGGTAACAACTATTTTTGACTGCCCGTTTGTTCCTACTGATAGAGCTGCAACATCAGATAAAAATCGTATAGTAACGGTTTCTCCCGGCTTGGTATCTTTAAAATTGATAGCACGGCTCCAAAAATTTACATAAAATTTAATGATGTTCTCAGTATCGCCTGAAATATCTACTTTCTGTGTAATGGGGAAATTGTATCCTTTAACTTTCTTGTTTAAATAGCTTACCCATATTACTGTCGGCTTTGCATTCCCTGATACAATTTGCTGTATATATTTCTGTTTAAAGTTTTCGCTATTTTGTGTAAACTTTTCATCTGGTGTAAACCCCATTTTATGTAAAAAATGATTGATTGCAAAACCTCCTTCACGATCTATTCCAATATTCGTTAACAAAGTTTCATATTCATTTCCTACAGCAGCATAAATATCGTCATTAGTTAAAGAAGTCTGAGAAAAAAAAATGGTTGGAAACAATAAAAGTAATAGTATTTTTTTCATAATTATAAGTTTTTATAATGACCTGTCTTTCTAATGATAAGCCAAATAGTATCTCTTTCTAGTGACCCAATATATTCTTCTTCAAGCAACCCCAAAGCATAATCGCTATTATAATGCTTTGTGTCTGTATAATAAGCGAAGCGTTCACGAATACGTTCGTTTCGTTTAATTATTTTATCCTGTTTTGTTTGTTTTACTTCTGCCATAATACAAAAGTAAAAAGTATTCTCATTTCGTGCAAGTTGGAGTTTATTATGTTTCGTAAAAACGGTATTATGTTCTACCAAGGGTATAGATATTTATTGGATTTTTTTTTGCAATTTTGTAAAAAAGAGGTCATGCAAAAAGAAAAATTACGTACACTGAGAAAGAAGAAGGGATTTACTCAGCAGCAAATTGCCAATATTATTGCAACTGATGTATCCAACTATAGCAGAAAAGAAACTGGTGATGTAAGAATTTATAAAGAGGAGTGGGAAAAAATTGCTCGTTTTCTGGAAGTTCCTGTGGACGAAATTTATGAAGAGGAAGAGGTAAGGGTTATTGTAGAAAACCCAGTTTTTAATGACAGTCCGGGTTCTTCGGCGGGGGGGAATGTCACTAATTTTACTAATAAAGAAAACACCTCTATCATTAAAAATCTTCAGGATTATATATCCTTATTAAAGGAAGAAAATCAGAGGTTGAAGGAAAAATTGAATAAATATGAAAAATAAAAACTCCGTCTCAAAAAATGAGACGGAGTTTTTTTAGATATGCATTATCGGTCAAAACCTAAGGCATTTTAATAATCATACTTATCTGAAAAGTAATAGTTTACTATATAGATCAGCGCTCCCACAAATAGTGAGCCAGTCGATATATTCTTTAAAAATGTGAGAATTGAGCACCAATTCGATTTTGCTTTATTGATGCCAAACATGTCATCACCCACAATAACTTTATTTCCACAGTTAGAACTTTCTAACAGAAAATAAGAGACTACTAAAGTTATTACAGATACTAGGAATATCCAATAAATTAATTTATTTACTTCTTTCATATACTCTATTTGGAATTTTTTTTAGGTCTTTACCCTGGCTTTTCATTAATAAAATGTATTGTTGATAGGATTTTTTAGCCTCATTTTTATTACCCAATTCCCATTGTAAATCAGCCAAATTAAACCATGCCACAATCCTATTCGGGTCTTTTTTTAAAATTTCTTTGATTAATAATATTGATTCATTATATGCACCTTTTTCATACAAGTAATAAGCAATATTATTATATTGCAGTATATTACTATTATTTATTGGGAATTTAAGTAATAACTCTTGATACCTTTCAATGCCCGTATAGTTAACTGAATTCTTTATATTTTCTTCAAATTGTCCTAAAGTATCCTCAAACTTATACCTTGATTTACATACCTTATCTCTTACAGTTTCATCAGGCATTGGATGTAATTTTTCTCTTATTTTTTTATCATCTAAAGCGATATTTTGTTTTAGATCACAATAATATTCTTTATTTACATCTGAACGCCAATCTGAAGTTATATAAACGGACCTAGTTAATTTCCATTTGTTGCCTTCATAGGCAATATAATTTATTCGTTGAGCCCCACCTGAACCATCAAAATATGTAGTAATATAAAAAACTTCGTTTGTTGAATTATTAGTAAGAGGCTTTATATCATCAATCACAAACCCACCATCTTCCGAAAAATTATAGGTTTTTAAAGCAAATTGATATTTTGACTTTTCATTCCCCAAAAAAAATATTAAATCATCACCCATATTTTTTTTACTAGAAACAACTTTATCTTTGAAACCATCCTTATTGATATCAATATCTCGAGTAAAATAATCTTCATTTTTCTCATAGTAAGAAAAGTCGCTATTTTCTTTCCCTTCTCCATTTAAAGACATATAGTAGTCTACTAACGAATATACTTTTGGCTTACTACCTTCAGTATAATTTATAATTAGCCATTTATCACTATATGCATTCTTTTTAAAAATATAATCTTCTCTGCTAAAATTAATATTTTTATAACGAATTTTATTTAATTTTTGAGGGGAAATATCTCTAATTTGAGAGACATAATAATTAGCATCATCTGCAATAGTATAAAAATTATCTTCGCCATGTTTTTCTTTTAGTTCCTTTATTTCTATATCATCAGGAGTTAATAAGAAAATTGCAGAACTATTCACTATTGTATCTTTTTTTTCTTGAGGATTGATGTTTTGAGAATCATTCTTTTCATTTTTTTTACAAGAAAACAAACATGATACAATTAGGAAATGAAGGATTATTATATTTTTCATTTTTGTTTTATTTGAATATGATAACATCTGTTTTCATTAAGTATGGCATCTAATTCGGGACGTTTTTCCATCTCATTCCAAAATTTAGTTTTGTTGGAAAGATTGTCATAAGACACATCGAAGGTATTTAAAACCTCTGGATTGGCCAAATGTTTTGACACAGTTGAAGGACCTAATTCGTTAATCTTATTTTCCATTAACTTAACAACTTCACTTTTAGGCTTTTTAATATTAGCTTCATAAACGGCTATAACTTTTTTTCCTGGAGCTTTGTATATTCTTTTTTGTTCGTTTACATCAGTCTTACAATTATCATACATAATTCTAGCTTGATCATAAGAGCTTCTTGCAGTACTGGTTATATATATATCATAGTTTCCTGATACTTTTCCAACTTCTTTTAATATTTTTTTTGTTTTGTCTGATAGAGCATTTTCTTTAGCTGTTTGACCAACAAAATGCAATGTGACTTCATTGTCATCCTCTTTCTCTTTTTTTACTGCCACAATTTGTTTTTTATTAATACATTCTTGTGGATAGTTAAATATACTTTTTAATGTTACAACATAGTTTCTTCTTTCTACCAATCCATTTTCTCCTCCATTAACCAAATAACTTATTAAATCAACTTTATCATCATCTGCTATTAAACCTAAATCTACAGTTCCATACTTAATTGTTTTTTCGCCATGTTTATAACTAATAGTTTTCTTTGGGTAATCTGGTTTATGAATTTTCACGTATGTTGGAGGATTTGGAGGTCCTGTCCACCTCTTTCCTACACTAAGAACTTTGCCTTGTTTCCAAAACCATCCGGCAGAGTCACAAGCATAGGAAAAATTATTTGCAATACTATCATAATCTTTAACACAATCAATTTTACTATAGTCTTTATATACTATGTAATTGCTTTCCCAAGTTAATTGCATTAATCCTCTACCAAAATAAGGCTTATATTTTTTATTTGTATCATATTCCAAAGTAGTTTTTAGACGATCTGTTTCGTGATAAATCTGAGCCAGAAAATGTAACTTTCTTATACAAGTATTTATTTCATAAGTATTAAAAACTTTATTAAGTTCAATTCTTAATTTTTCAATTGTTTTATCCTCTTGTTTTAATTTGCAGTTACTAGCACCAAATAATGTATAACCGATATTTTTTTTAACCGTTGGTTCACTATCTCTTAGCCCATGAATTATTTTTTCAAATTCATCAGGTGTAAAATCTCTATTACAGAAACACTTTCCTTCTTTTTTTATTTTTTCCTGCTTAGGTTCCTTAATAATCGCAGGAGAATCATTAGGATCTACTTTTACTGGTTCAGCACTTGGACTTATCGGGATAACCTGAGAGGTGACAGAAGTCTTAAGATGTTCAACCTCTATATAATACTCCCGCTCATTTCCTTCTCCAAAATCATTACTTTTATCATACATCGCTTTTGTAAGCTTAATGTAATTAATAAAAGATGTATCATAGGCCAATGTTACAGATTCTTTATATAGAAGATCATCGTTGTATCGTGATAGGTCTTCTTCCCAAATTTTTATTGTTACATTTTTACCTCTCATACCTTGAGAAGTTATTTTAATGGATACTGTATCTCCTGTTTTGGCTTTCTTAAGCGTTTTTCCTGTACCATCTGTAAACTCCACACTTAATATTTTTCCTTCAGGATCTGCCTGTTTCTTGGCCGCAGGGGTTTGAGGAAACTTTGCTGTTTCCTCTTGGGGTTTTGGCTTATTGGGTTTTGGTTTATTATGTTCAGGAGCAACCGGCGGTTTCCTGTGTGCGGGAGTATTGTCCACCGGTTCAGCTTTCTTAGGTGGAGCTGGAATATGAGCAGGGTTGGCAACATTTACATTAGGACTCGCTTTTAAAATATGCTTGGAAACTACTTCCGCGGTTACATAATATTCATGAGTTTTTCCTTCGCTTTTGTCTCCTCTTGCTACTCCGGCATTGGCAATTTGAACGGCCATAGTATAAGCAGGCAGTCTAAAATAAACCTTGGCAACTCCCTCATGATTTACTTCCCCAATCAGTGGTACCTGGTTGATCTTATTCATCATATTTACAATAGGATCATGTCCTTTTCCTATGGCATCATCTTCCCAAAGAGTAAAGGCCACTTTATATCCAAACATTCCTACACAATGGGCTTTAGCTATTACGGTATCAGTATAATGTAATAGTTTTCCTTTTGGTAGTCGTTCAGAGTTAATGTCTTGTAGTTCAACACTTACAATTTTTGGATCTTCTGCTTCCTGTGGTTTTATATAGAGTTCTCCTTTATCTTTCCCCCTTACAACTTCAATTCTTAAAGCTTTATATTTAAGACTTTTAGCCGTGAATTTATAGGTTACATTTTCCCCTTCCTTTATATTTCCCTTGGCGATCCGCCATCCGTTTCTGTCTTGTACATAGATATCCCATTTTACTTTAGGATGTGGGAATGAAAAAGGATTGGATGTCATTACATTATCAAATACAGAAAGTGAATAAGCCTCCGTATTTCCAACAATAGGTTTTGTATTACCTCTAATAGTTAATTTTGCCATAGTCGTTAGTTTTGATAGACATTTTATTCATAAATCTGCTCAGGTCCTTCCAGTTCATTTTGGGACTCCTCAAAATTCATAAATGGGTTAATAATGTTATAGGTCTTTGGATCAGCTGTTGTTATACTTTGCTTATTCATAGTTGATGTTTGTCCATGTTCTTTTACCGTGATTTTTCCTCCAACATTGCACATCAACTCAGAAATTTCAGAAAGGCAGCTTTTATTCATCACCTTTGTTTTTTCATACGTTTTCTGCCATTTTCCGGCTGGAGCATAAGCACAGGGTAAATATCCCCCGGACGTTGGTTTCAATTTACATTGCCCAAAACTAGGTCCGGGAGGATTAAATTGTAGATCGTCTTCTGTTACGGCTAGGTAATCTTCCGTTGTATTTTTATTATTCCAATAATGCTTTTGGTGTGATGTTACTTGAAATTGCGGGAACTGGTCACCTTGATTGCATTGAGCCTTGCCTTTTTGAATGACAAAGTGCTTGTCACTATGGGCTGATGAATTTTCTGACATATCTTTGTGATTGATGGTTCTAAAAATGATAATTATCCTGCTAGCTTTTCTAAGTCAAAAGTCATTGTCTTCTCATAATCGGCAATCTGTATAAAAAATATGGCTTTTATCTTTTGAATAGAGAAGTTCATGAAATTCAGTGTGTATGTAGCTGAATGATTAGCCCTTAATGATTTTGAATGGGGCATTATTTGCTCGTCATACTCCAGGTCTGTATAATACAATTCAGCAACAGTTCGGTAATCTATGGATTTACCTATTTGTACTAGCTCTACTAAATTGGAGTCATTTTGTGGTAAGGTTTGATGAGCCATTTCCAGTCTAATAGGAGAAGCTGGAGCCAGCCACGAAAATTCATCATGATATGGAGCTGTAGTATCTTTTGAATGATAATTTGCGTTATAAAATTGATTAAAAATGAATTGAAAGGGTAATGTTTCTTTGAGACTATTATAGATCATTTGTGGGTCAGCCATTTTGTTTTTCATCTGGTTAATATGAGAAACGGCATAAGAGCCAGTATGATATTGCTTTAATGCTTCAAGTTCATTAATTATATCCTTAGTCTCTTTAATAGGATTTGCTTCAACAAAATTTCCGGATTTGTCTATAATCAATGTTATAGGATAAACTATTTTTACAAAATCGGATGCCAGATTATTTATTTTTTCCTCCGGCTCCTCTTCATTTTTTTTGAAATTATTCATAGAGAATTGTACATGATGTCCCCTTTCATCCTTCCTTATATATTTAAAGTGTAGCGTGTATGAATATTCACTTTTTTTAATCCCTTCATCACTTTCAGATTGTTTCACTTCATAATCCCCGTCTATTAATTCTATATTAAAAGAGATTTTTCCCATTGGAAGTAGGTAACATAAGCTTTCTCCAGATTTTCGTATTTGTTCATTGAGTTTTAATATTTCGTCTGAGTTGGGTATATGCAGTTTCTGCAAAAATCTTAGAGTTCCATCTTCAGGAATAAGGTCTAGGTAGCTGCATCTTGAATTGTGGTATTCACGAAGATATTTAGGATTTTCAAGAGTCAATTCCCATGAGATGCTTTCCAGTGTTTCTCCTTGTTTTACAAAATAGATGTCCTGTTTCAAGGAGGAGGTAATTCCCCTGAGAGAATCACCCGAATTTGGGATATTTTTTTTCATAATTATAGTATGTGTTTTTTGGTAATAATTCCTGAAAGTTAGAAATATTATTTTATTTTAATTCATTTCTTTTGATAAATTTTAAAAAGTGTAGTACTTCTACGACAATTATTTTGAAAAGATTTTTAAAATTAAAAAACACATTCATACATCCCCTAATAATGAATTGTATTTTTTTTGCATATTTGTAAAAAACTATCATGCAAAAAGACAAATTACGTACAATAAGAAAGCAAAAAAATTATACACAACAACATGTGGCCGATGCTCTTGCAACCGATGTTTCTAATTATAGCAGAAAAGAAAGTGGGGATGTGAAGATCACTGAGGAAGAATGGAACAAACTTTCCAAATTTCTCAGTGTACCTTTAGAAGATATTTATGAGGAGGAAGCATCTAAAAAAATCACAAATGAAGATTCTCAAAAAGCTCCATCTGTCACGCCTGAAGACGATCTAAATGTTGAACTTATTAGAAACTTACTGGACTATATTGCTTTATTAAAAGAGGAAAATGCAAGACTAAAGGTAGAATCTAAAAAATAGTCATGCTCTTTAAGTCAGCTACATATAAATGTAAAATACTGGATTTAAGCATGTTATAATTTAGGTTATTATTAAATTGCTTGCTTTGTATGATAGTTATGTTTTATATTTGCTATATCAAAATAACAATATAGTACATTCATTATGAGTGTTTTACATATAAACACTACTGAAGGGGAGTTAAGAACACGGGACGGTGAAACTTTGAATTATAGAATTTATTCAGACGGTGGAGTTAAAATTGAAGGAGAAAATATGAGAGAAGACTTTAGTAGCTTAATTGATGCAAATGAATATATAAAATTAAACAATATCAAAATCATCAACTAAAAATGAAAACAGTAGTTTATTTCAATCACGTAAAAAATGAAACTTATGAATTGGGTGGAGTTGCTAATATACAACAGGTGTATGATTTATATAAATTTGTTTGTAGTAGGAATAATTGGAACTCTGCAATGTTTACTTATGATGTAATCGTCAGATTAAAATAAAAGACTTTTAAGAACGATCAAAAATAAGAACTCCCTTATTAGTCTCAAGCTAATAAGGGAGTTTTAACTTAAATCAACCATTATAATTACATTTGTTTATGGTATTTCTTTTTTTATAGATTCGGAGTACTTCCGATGTGATGATAAAATATGTAAGCTGGTTATAAAGCCGAAAAATTGAGTTCTATTCGTTCAAATCTACCCTCAGAATTCTGTTTTTCAAAGTCGTATTGATATCCCTTCAGGAAATTGCTGTAACTCTGTTTTAGAAGCCTTAAACCCTCTTTCCATCTTGGGTCTTCAAAACGTGTTTCATGGCTTAATAAATTCATTACACTGGCATAGTCCAAATCTCCTTTTTTGTTTTTCACCAAGAAACCAATCAGCATTTCAAACAAATCTTTGTCCCTCTTTTTTACGGTATCATAAAGGAAGGCGTGAATCAGTTCCAATGCCTTTGTACTTCTTTCATCCCAAGTAGGCTGCGTATCTCTGCGACGTTTGATTCTTATGGATTTATCACTATGCATCAGCGAAAAACCGCCTTTTGAATTGCTGCGGATTTTACCATAGTTATTCAGCTTCTCCTGATGCTTTTCCATTTTACTGTGGGTAAGTTGTTTTAATAAAGCTGATTTGCTTTCAATTTCCATCGCCAAGGCAACAAGCTCTCCCATATCAGTATCCCGTTCGCGTTCATAATCGCGTCTTTCTTTTTCCTGTTGCTCAATTTGTAGTTTTCTCTTATGATTTAATATGGCCTCCATTTCATCAGCTGTAAGTTCATTGGTTGGTTTTTTTAAAAGTTCTTCGATTTTCATAATATGTATTTTTAAGTTAAAATTTAAGTTTAAATAGTTCCTCCCTGTATTCCGGGAAATAGTTTAAATAGCATTCCGATTCAACCCATATATCAAGCTCATGATCTTTAAAATATTGAAAACGGTCTTCTCCATAGTGCATCACCGGTGGTTCCCAGTTTTCATCTATGATCCACTCGTAAGCGGCCAGAATTTTTGGCGTTGTAGAATCTAATTTTCCTTCTCTGTACAAATGGATTCTTACCCGCTCGCCCCAGTCTAAAAACCTGACAAGGCTGTCCAGTTGTAAAATTTTTAATAATATATCGTTGTTCATTGTATTTCTTATTTTATTTTGTTCCCCAATAAAGATTTGCTTTTTCTTCATTAATCATTAATGTTCCTCCCGGACATCTGCCGGAAATAATAGCTTTTAAACCCTCCGCCTGAATAATAATTTTTGCAAGTTTTCTCCATGTTGTTGCCAGTGCATTGTCCGGCAGTCCTTTTACTTCGTGACAAACCATTATTATTAATTTATTGGGGTGGTTTTGTTTTAATTCTGATACCATCTTCCTGGTGATCTCATCCCTGTAAATTGTAGAATTATCTATAAAAATGATTTTAGCGCATTTTCGGGAGCTAAAACGAGCCTGAAGCTCTGCCCACGGCTCGTAATCTATAATGTGAAATTTTTTGTCTTTATCTGATAATCCCGCAAATTTCATGGCGGCAATAATATCCTTCGATAATCCTTCTTCTGCGGATACATAAAGCACTTTTCCAAATGTGGTTAGGTATTTAGCCAGCATCATGGCGAAAGTTGATTTTCCGTTCTTTTCTCCCCCTCCCAAGTACCAAAAACCGGTGGTTTCCGGTTTTCCAAAGGCCTGAAGCCAAAGACCAGTAAAATCAAACAGTTTAAACACAATAGAAAACGCTTGTTTTACTGATAGTGCTTTCATTATTCCCTGACTTTTAAGAGTGTTTCTAAATATCTGAGTGATTTAATCCGCCCGATCTTTTGTCCTTTCTGTTCTTTTTCAAAAGGGTTAGCAACTTTTACCATACATTTTTTTACCACATCATTAACCTCTTTTTTGTTTTTCAAATTAACATAGGCAACATCACCAAAAAGTTTCAAGTAAAACTCTTTTCTCTCTTCCGGATTTTTAGGAACCAGCGTTACAAAATCATCAGATAAACGACTGAAAATCTCCGCAAACCCTACTTTATGATTATTGATCCCTTTGGTGATTTTTGTGCGCAGTCCGTCGGCTCCCATTGCATACCATGTACAGTTATGTTTGGTGGCATTCATTATTCCTTTTAACTCCAGATAGGCATTGTATTCCAGATCTCCAAACTCATCCACACAGACAAATGGGTTTTCAATGATATTTAAAGCATATTTAACGGTTTCCAGAATGTCATAATATTTTCCGGTAGTATCGCAGCCTAATGAGGCTGCTAGTTGCTTTACGAACCTTATCTTGGTGTGAGATTGAGAGCAGTCCACATAAAAAGCATTCTTCATTTTGGAAATAATATCCATTGCACATCTGGTTTTTCCAATCCCGCAGTCATCAACTAAGATCATTGAGGTTCTGGTGGCCTGACAAAAATTGAAATTATCTTCTAAAGCATAGTAAACCTCAGTTTTCACCAATTTCATTTCATAGTCCTTCTTCGCCACCTGAAATTTCGAGCCTATGTTAAGCCATTGGCCAAAGGACATTATATCTTCAGTTTTCCCATCTTGTAAGGATTGGTAGATGTTTAAATCTATTCCGAGTGATTTTGCATAAGCCAGATCACTCCCTCTGAACTTTTCTCTGCCGCCCAACATAGCGGTACAAATGTTCTGTTTTTGTTCTGTTGTAATTAAATCTTTTGTTATCATATTCTATTTTTATTTTGGAATTTGGTTTGTTAGAAATTAGAGGCCCAACGTCTTGCCGTTGGAGTAGCCGTATTATGATTATAAGTGTTCTCCTCAGTATCGGCTAAAACTTCTTTAGGAATATCTGTGTTTGGAGTGTATTTTTTACGTCCTCCAATCTGAAATTTATTGTTGAGTGTTTTTTTACGATGATCAATAATTAAGACCTGATCAATTTCACGTTTACGCTGAGCCATAAATTTGTTAACAGTATTTTCATAAGCACTCATTAACTCGCGGTTAATTTGACCCTGCTCATCCCTTTCATGAATTGATCTTGCATATTCTGGATGAGGAACCAAATCACAAAGCATTGTATCATTGTAATACACCATTGCTTTTAAAACATCCCCATCATTTCCATCGAGCCAGTAAATGGTAAATTCCTTACCATCAATATTCTTCAGGAGTTCGATTAAGTTGTCATTCAAGGCAATTTCACCTTCTAGCCCCAGAACGAAAGTGGTACTTCTGAACTTAATAATTCCGGCATTACAGCTTGATATTTCTGTTTTTCCTATATGGGGAAGGATAGCAGTCCAATGGGTTGCTTGAGTGTTTTTGTTCTGCATTTCACAAAATACTTCCCATCTGGTTTTCTCTTTATGGACGGAATGAGGGCTATTATTCCATGTTTCAATATCGCTGAGTGATTGGTCTACAATGGTATCAAAAGGAATGATGATTTCTTCTTCTCCGCTTTTTTGATTTTCTTCCTTTAGTGCGTGTGGTCTTGCCAGCCAGCCCAGACGGCTTTTTTCATGTCGGTATCTTAATTCCTCAAATTTTCGCTCTACCACTTTAGACCTTGCGCGGTTCCTATAAATGTTTACCCGGTCAAACATTTTCCCATTACGTAAGAAAGTATCTTTAAATCCGCTATTAAGTGAACTTTCGCACTCCAACCCCAACGGAAGATTAAAGCCCCATTCTGAGTAGTTTCTGACCATTTGGCGGTAAAACTCGATAATAATACCTTTCTTATCTTTTCCCCACACCCAACATGTCCAAGCTTCAGACCCCAAGTCAATACCCATATAAAACCAAGCACGTTTTCTTTGTTCATTATACATGAAAGGAGGTTGTCTGTCATCGATGGAGATCAGCGTACCTGCTTCCTTAATTTTGGTAAGCTTGTGCCAAGGGCTAAATTGCTGCATCAATTTTTGTCTGTCACCTGAACGCTTGGCAAAGGTTCCGATTTTATTCTCCCATTTACCAAGCCATGCAATAATGGAATTGTCAGACATTTCCCTGAAATTTGGGTTGGCAGGATCATAGATTTCTGCTGTTTCTTTGTTGATAATGTCCAACTGCCCGTTTAAAAAGGCTTGATATTGATCGGCAACTTCAGTACGTGAAGGCTTATAATCCTGACCCGCAAACATATCATTTAATAAGTCCATCATTTCTTCTGTCATTAACTTCCGGTTCTGGTTTTTTAACTTCCCGGAAATAAGGCTCTCGAAATTCAGCCCATCACCTAGAGACTCAAAAAATGGCTTCCATATCCTGTCAAATCCTCTTTGCGAAGAAGCAATCGTGTGAGTGACGTTGAATAGTTTTGGAAGGAATTCATTAAATGTTGTAATGTCTCTTATAATAGTAGACATGATTCCGCGTGTTGATGTTTTTCTTAGCTTTTTCCATTCAGACAGACGGGCTTCTTTTAACCTTTCAGCGGAAATCAAAACACTGGCATTAATAATATATTCCTCTTTAAAGTTTTCTTTTAATGGTGTGCCATCCTCAAACCTGAAATCATTATAATAGCGGGTTGCAATAGCATCAAATTCAAAAAAAGAAATTAAAGGATGTCTCATTTTTCGTGGATCACCCAAGCTGTCCTGAACATTTTTTGAAAGGCTGTCAAAGTCAATAAACATCTGTCTTCCATTGCCTCCCTTCTGTACTTTTTTGATACCGTAAGGCAGATCCTTGTATCTGTGTACCTCAGATTTCAAAGTACTGATACAGTTGTAATATTTTGGGATCAGTTCGTCTTTAGTAACGACTAATAAATTTCCCCATTCTTGTGGCATAATCTTTTTTTTAACTCATTAATAATTCTAATCTATCTGCAAGGACTTTCTGTACTTTTCAATCAGTTCTTTCCGGTTTTCTTGTATCATATCCATTGCCTTCAATGCCTCCTCTTCATTTCGTTTGTATCTTTTACGGGCAGCGTCGGAAGAAACGTATAACATCTCGCCAAGTAGCTGATAGTCTCCATAATTAATTTTTTCTTTTTCCTTGTTTTCCATAATAAATCAATTTTTTTATTATACATTTGCTCTAAATGTCTGGACAAATATATACAGAAGTTTCAGTAAAACAAAATAAATATGCAAGAAAATACAAATATTTCTGAAAGAATTCAGAAAATGCTTGAATATCTGGGCCTTAACCCTAATGAGTTTGCTAAGAGGCTGGAATACAGCAGATCACAGACAATTTATGATTTGACTAGCGGCAAAGTAAAGCCTAGTTTCGACTTCTTTCATAGGCTTGATAGTTCAGAATATTCTGACATATTCGAGTATAGTTGGATTATTAGCGGTAAAGGAGAAATGCTGAAACAAAAACCCGTTATCACTCCTATAACCGGAAATAGGAAGACCAAAGATGGTATAATTGAAAATCAAGAGGTTCCGTTGTATGATTTTCCTGCTGTAGCTGGTTTAAAAGAGCTTTTCGATAGTGGGACTCCTCATGAAATATTACAAACTCTTAAAATTCCCAATCTTCCAAAGTGTGATGGAGCAGTTTATGTTACAGGAGACAGTATGTATTCACTTTTAAAATCAGGAGACATTATTGCATATAAACAAACCACCGTTAATGATATATTCTACGGGGAAATGTATTTATTGGGTATCAGAACTGAAACTTTTGACGACTATGTGACCATTAAATTTGTGCAAAAATCAGATCTTGGAAATGATTACGTAAGATTGGTGAGCCAAAATCAGCACCATCAACCAAAAGACATAAAAAAAAGTGAGATTAATGCCATTGCAATAATCAAAGCAAGTGTTCGATTGCATACGATGTTTTAAATATCTGGTTTTAAGCAATGTACACCATAAATAGGATGTCCCTATATATGGTTGAATAATTCAAAATACTACTTTTTTTGACGTTTTCCGACCCTTATATATACCTGAATTAGATCTGAAAAACAGGAGTTTGCAACCCCAAATGCAACCCCAACTGCAACCCCAAAGCAAATGTTGTAATTTTTATGGCTACTTGAGTAAATACAGAAACTTCAGTAATGCTTTAAAGAATAATATTACTTACAAACTTCATTTAACGCACATGAAATGCTTTACAGTAAGGTTTTTAGATGGAATAGTAATTTTATACATTTAGAGCATAAAAAAGCCCCAAAAAGGGGCTGTATAATTATGAAAAACTTTTTTCGATAGTAATAAAATGGTAGCAGATAGTAATTTTTCGGCGTTTCGTTTTTTTTACCCAAAGGCTTTAATGTAGGCAAAAACTTATTATTAATGGGTATTTTCAGCCTTTTTTGCTTATTGTTTAATTTAGCTTTTTCGTTTTAAGGGGAGTATAATACATCAAAAATAAATCACACCATACATTTAAACTTGATAAGACGTTATCATAAAATTGAACATTTCAACTTATTCAAAATGAGAAAGTCTTTAAGCACTTATTGGTTAAGCCTTGTTTGAAAAATACTTAATAAATTATTTAGATGCATTTTAGCTAAAAAACTAAAACCTTAGTTCAAAATAAATTTATGCTAAAGGAGGATGGAATATCCTGAAAAAATAATCTGAAGAATAGGAATCAAAGTAATCTGAATCCGGAGCCTCAGCCAGTGGCTCAGGTTCTGTTTTGTTTGAACAGAAAAGAATTTCATTGGAAATAAAAACATCCAGTCCGGCAATCTTTACAGTCTGTGAACTGTTTGATTGTCTTTCTGTTTTTGCCAGCTCTTTTTCCACATAGCATTTTCCTTTACAGGTAGATTGAGGGATTTCTCTGTTTTCACAAAGGTTTTGTACAATATAATCATAATTTACCACATAGTTTATCAGTGGCAAGACGGGACGTATTGCAACCGTAAAAATGATAAATATGGAAATAAATAACCTCAACTCTTTTGTTCTGTGTTACAAATATACTACTTCAAAACTGTTTTCTGTTCTATTTATGATGAATGTCATTGATGGCTTTGTTTGAGCTGCTAAATCTTTTTTGGAATATTCGAAGGCGCAGAGAGTTTTCAGGATTACGCTTTTTAAGACGCATAAAATCTATATTTCTATGCTGTTTAAAAATACTAACCACACATAGAAAAGTCTGTTTTGGGCTTATATTTTATAACACTTGAATTTTATTGGCAATATAATTAACCACAGATAACACAAATTTTCACAGATGATTGTGGATAAAAATCTGCGTAATCAGCAAAATTCACGAGAGTTTTCACCTATTTAGAACAATCTGTTCCCTATAAATTTAATAAAACTGTATCTGTTATCATTGTCATATTATTACGAACTTTGATTCTTAGGTTTCAGAATCTATATCATGATCCAGGTAAGAACCGCTACAGCAGAAGATGCTCAACATATTGCCCTGCTGGGAAGGATAACCTTCACAGAAACATTCTCGGAACATTTCCGGGATCCAAAGGACTTATTTGATTATTTTGAACGGACTTTCAGTGTTTCTAAAATCAGGAACAGCATACAGAACCCTAATAATAAATTCTGGATTGCCTTTTGGAATGAACTTCCGATTGGGTATGCAAAACTGAAAGTACATTCTCCTATTGACTTTATTAGCTCCAATGCAGCCTCCCAGCTACAAAAGATCTATGTCCTTAAAGAGTTTTTGGATAAAAAAGCAGGAAAGGTGCTGATGGATGAACTGATGACTTCTTTTGAAAATTCTGATCAGAAGTATATCTGGTTATCCGTTCTGAACTCCAATGAGAGAGCATTACAGTTTTATGATAAAAACGGTTTTACCAAGGTTGGGAAACATCAATTCAGTATCGGAAAAGAGGACTTTGATTTCTTTGCCTTATCAAAACAAAAAATTAGTTCTTTATAAAAGTTTAATCTTGTTAAGCTCTGTTGTTTTCTCGACAGGGCTTTTTTATTGGCCTTGTTGGAATGCGCAAGGACGCTAAGAGTTTTTAAAAGATTACGTTTTAAGGTGCAAAGATTTTATCTGCGATAAAATTGGATGCCGGACATTTAATGGCCACGAATGCTTGAATTAATTTATTTTGCTTAAAATCTATGTGCCTGTGTGGTTTAAATTTTTTCTAACCACACAGGCACATAGAAAAAAAATAAAATTCATGTTCTAAAGCGTTCCCTTTTCAAAAAAAAGACTCCGCTGTAATCAGCAGAGCCTTCATTAATATAATATAGTTGTACGTTATTTAATTTTAAAACTTCATTCTCTGAATTCTTACGGCATTTAAGATCGCTAGCAAAGCAACACCCACATCAGCAAATACAGCTTCCCACATCGTTGCTAAACCTCCGGCACCCAGTACAAGAACTACAGCTTTTACAGCAAAAGCAAGGATAATATTCTGCCAGACAATCTTTTTCGTTTGTTTACCGATATTGATTGCCATTGGGATTTTACTTGGTTTATCATCCTGAATAACAACATCTGCCGTCTCAATGGTAGCATCACTTCCTAAACCTCCCATCGCGATTCCAACATCACTTAAAGCTACTACCGGAGCATCATTCACTCCATCTCCTACGAAAGCTACGGTCTGATTTTTAGCTTTGATCTCTTTTACTTTATTCACTTTATCTTCCGGAAGAAGATCTCCGAATGCATTATCAATCCCCAGTTGATCGGCTACATATTTTACTACGGTTCCTTTATCTCCACTCAGCATGGTCGCTTTTACTCCCATTTTGTGAAGATTATCTACCGTTTCTTTTGCGTCTGCTTTAATACTGTCTGCGATAGTGATATACCCTGCAAATTTTTTATCATACGCAACAGCAATAAGGGTATACACAATATTAGCATGGTTGATATCATAGCTGATATTGAATTTATCCATTAATTTGAAATTCCCTACCAGAAGTTCTTTACCATTCACTGTCGCCTTTAATCCATGTCCGGCAATTTCTTCTACATTCTCCATTGGAATGGAATAATTAATATCTCCTACATAATTGTGTATGGCAGTGGCTACAGGGTGTGTACTTTTACTTTCCAACAGGTTAACCAGCTGCATGATTTCGTCCTTATTAAATTCCGAATTAATACTTACTTCCTGAACTTTGAAAACTCCTTCCGTCATGGTTCCCGTTTTATCCATCACTACATTCTGAATTTCTGCAATGCTATCCAGGAAGTTACTTCCTTTAAACAAAATCCCGTTTCTGCTGGCAGCTCCGATTCCTCCAAAGTATCCTAGCGGAATAGAGATCACCAATGCACAAGGACATGAAATCACAAGGAAGATTAATGCTCTGTACAACCAATCTCTAAACTGGTAATCACCAACAAAGAAATAAGGTAAGAAAGTAATTCCTATGGCCAGAAATACAACAATTGGGGTGTATACCTTCGCAAATTTTCTGATGAATAATTCAGTAGGAGCTTTTTGGGCGGTTGCATTCTGAACCAGCTCCAATATCTTGCTTAATTTACTGTCTTCATAAGCGGTATTTACTTTCACAAGGGCAATACTGTTCATATTAATCATCCCTGCTAATACTACTTCGCCTCTATTTTTAGTATCCGGTTTACTTTCACCGGTTAAAGCTGCTGTATTGAATGATGCAGAATCTGAAAGCAATTCTCCGTCTAATGCCAGTTTTTCACCAGGCTTCAGTTGGATAACATCACCTACTTTGGTTTCTTTAGCTTTTATCGTTTTAGGCTGATTATTTTCCATAATCGTTACCTCATCAGGCCGCTGATCTAATAAAGCTTTGATGTTTCCTTTTGCTCTGGTTACCGCCATAGACTGGAATACCTCTCCTACTGCATAAAAAAGCATTACGGCAACCCCTTCAGGATATTCTCCGATGGCAAATGCTCCAATAGTCGCAATACTCATCAGAAAGAATTCTGAAAAAACATCTCCTTTGATAATACTTTTATAAGCATCCTTCAATACTGGAAATCCTACTGGGATATAGGCCGCCAAAAACCAGACTAACCGTACCCATCCTGTAAACCATGCGGGTTTTATATAATTATCAAAAGCAATTCCTAATAATAAGATTACAAAAGATATAATCGCCGGAAGAAACATCTGAAAGATCGTCTGATCTCCGGTATCGTGAGAATGACCATGGTCATCATGATCGCGGTCATGGTTATGCCCATCTCCTTCTGAATGATTATGAGGATGTCCTTTTGTATTTGGTTTTTCTTGGGTTGTACTACAGCATTTTTCCATAACTGATATTTTTATACAAATTTAATAGTGAGACTGATGCAATGCTATTGCAAACTTTCAAGACAGTTTTCGCAGATTCCTTTAGCAAAGAGTCTTATTTCATCGATACGGAAATTCGTTTGGATGTTTTCCGGAAAGGAAATATCTTCTTTACAGGTCGTCTGTTTGCATATTTTACAATAGAAATGGAGATGCCAGTCTTTATGTGTTTTTTCATCACAATCATCCTCACACAATTTGTATTTTGTAGTGGTATTTTCCTGGATGCTGTGAACGATTCCTTTTTCTTCAAACGTTTTTAATGTTCTGTAAATGGTAATTCTATCAGCATTATCAAAATGATTTTCTATTTCTGAAAGAGACAATGCTGCATCCTGAGAACTCAAAAAATCATACACCAAAATCCTCATACTGGTAGGTTTGGTATTTTTATCGATGAGTTTACTCTCTATATCTTTTTTCATTGGTAACAATTTAATTTTTTACAGATGGACTTCATTTTCTTCGTATCCTTCTTCTTCAATCTGAAAAGTAGTGTGACTGATTTTAAAATTTTGAGTCGTTTTATCCGTTAATGTTTTCAACAGCTGATTCTGGCTAGCCTCTTCATCTTTTACAATGTGGGCACTCATAGCATTCACACTTGAGGTAAGAGACCATACATGGAGATCATGAACATTTTTTACCCCCTGGGTCTGCTCCAGCGATGTACGCAGCTCCTGAATGTCTACATCTTTTGGAGTCCCTTCCAGCAAAATATGAACGGCTTCCATCAGTAATTTCCATGTTCTTGGAAAAATCAATAATCCAATAGCAGCAGAAATCAAAGGGTCAGCATAATACCAACCTGTTGTCAACATAATAACTCCGGCTATCATTACACCAACGGAAGTAAGCATATCTGAAAGCACTTCGAAATAAGCACCTTTCATATTCAGACTGGCTTCCGAATCTTTTCTTAAAATCATTAAACCAACAACATTAACCAATAATCCGATTCCGGCCACAATCAGCATGGATGTACTTTGTACTTCCGGTGGATCCTGAAAACGTTTGTAAGCTTCAATTAAAACATATATTGATATTCCCAATAAAACAACAGCATTAATGACCGCTGCTAATATTTCAGTGCGATAATATCCGTATGTTTTGGAGGGATCTGCTTTTCTCTCTCCAATTTTTATGGCAATAAAGGCCAAAAGCAATCCTACCACGTCTGTCAGCATGTGTGCTGCATCTGCTAATAAAGCAAGGCTATTGGTAACAATTCCTCCTATTACTTCAGCAATAAGGTAAGTACCGCTTAAAGCAAGTACAATCAGCAGGTTCTTTTTATGCTTACTGGCTGCGGAGGTTGTTTGTATCTGTGTTTTTGTTTCTTCCATCATTGTAAGTACGGTTTTTAACTACATTTCATAATAGGATGTATTTTCTTTTTTTAAAGGAACGTCTTGTTCACCAATCATTTGCCTGATATTGATCTCAATGGTTTGAGCCAAAGAAGTCATAGGAGTATCCACCGGTGTATTTTCAAATGGATCCTGCATAATAATTGATGTTTTTTCAATGGTAATGAATACAATCGGAATCAGAAAAGTAATTCCTATTTCTACTGCTAACTGCGAGTCATCCAATCCAAAAGGAAGTATTGCAGCAAATACATAGATCAAAATATGAACTAAAACACTGTAAGATCTTGGAAATACCGTATTTTTAAGTCTTTCACATTTCCCCATGCTGTCGCACAGCCTGGTGATCATATCGTTCAGCTGCATCTGTTGAAAATCTGTGATCCCTTTAGCAGCCGCCACTTCTTTCAATTGTCTGGAATGCGCATCCAAAAGAGCATTGGGGATATTGAGAGCGCTGATATTATTTTCTTTAAGATACTGTTGTACTCTTTCAGAAAGGGGTTGCTTTCTCAACGATTCTCCCAGGGCATAGGTCCAAATAATCTGTCTTTCTGCAAAGTCTTTAATGATTTTATCTTCTCCAGCAGGCATAAATTGGATAATCAGCCTTACCAAAGATCGGGAATCATTAACGATGGCTCCCCAAACTGTTCTGGCTTCCCACCATCTTTCATATGATTGGGAAATCCGGAAAGCAAGGAGCAATGATACTGCAGTACCCAACAATGCAGGAATGTTTAATGGAAGGGAAATTTTCCTGAACCATGGAAGCATATCCAAAAGCCCTATAGTGACTGCAAATATACCGATGAACAGAATCTGATTTTGGATTCCGCGAAGGAAATATCCGATTGATATTCTTTTGTTTAATAGCATAGTAGAATCATTTATTAAAATACTGTAAGATGATCTTTACTTCCTACCAGCTTTTTATACTTCCATCAACTATTTCGTAAACAGTTCTAATATAAGCATAAAAATTGATATTCAGCTGATTCCTACCACATTCATTACTACTTATTCATGCTCTCCTGAATTCACAAGTTTAGCATTTACAAAGAAGGCTCCTTTGACTACAATTTTGGCGTCAGCAGGAATTTGACCGATAGGAGTAATCGCCGTATATCCCATATCTGATGTTCCTTTCATCACTTCTATTTTTTCAAAATTGATTGTTTTAGGATGAGGCTTTCCTTTTTCTTCATGTTCTTCTTCCGGTTTTTTATCGGTTTGAACGAAAACATAATATTTGCTGTCTGCTTCTACAATCGCTGAGGTAGGAACAGCCGGTGTTGTACTTTTATCAAGACTTACGATACCCGTAATATTCATTCCGTCAATTAACCCTGCTTTATTTCCGATCACCTCGCAATGCATAGAAATAGTTTTACTCTCATTTTCAAATGAAGATCCTATACTGTAGATTCTTGCATCGTATTCCGTTTCCGGATTGTTAGTCAGATTAAAGTGAACAATCTGTCCTACCCTCATTTTCGGAAGGTCTTTTTCAAAAATCTGAAGATCCAGGTGAATAGAGCCATTATCAATCACAGTAGCCACAGGAGAAGAAATATCTACATAACTTCCGATCTGTGCTGTAATTCCACTGATGGTTCCACTGATAGGAGCGGTGATCACCAAACCTGATCTCATATTTCCGTTATTGACACTTTCCGGGTTTATTCCCATCATCTGAAGTTGTTTTAGAAGAGAAGCTTTTTTAGTTCTTAAGGTATTCAATTCAGCATCGGCACTTTGTAAATTTTTCTTTGCCCCTGCGTCATTATTAAAAAGTTCTTTTTGCCTTCTGTATTCCTGCTCGGCATAGGTTATTCTGCTGTTTGTTGTCAGATAATCTTCCTGAAGACGAACATATTCCGGATTGGCAATCGTAGCAATTACTTGTCCTTTTTTTACAATACTTCCTACCTGGATATTTATTGTTTTAATAATCCCACCATATAAAGAGGTAATTGTCGCTTTATTACTGTTCGGGACACTTAATAGTCCGTTTGCTTTGATGGTGGAAGTAAGCTCTTTCATTTCTACAGATCCAATGGCCACTCCAACTGATTTCATTTGTTCTTCAGTGAGTGCCGCAATGGTTGCAGGAGCTTCTTCTTTCTGATTGGTCTTCTGTTCTGTCTTTTCGGGAGCTTTTTCAGCATTTTTTTCAGTTGAAGATTCTTTCTTTCCACAACTTATGATGAACAGGGAAATAAGAACAAGAGCTATGATATTATATTTGAGTTTCATATGCGCATATTTATTTTTTATAAGATCGTATACCAGCGTTACTTTCATAGGGATTGGTCTACCGGAAAATGTTGTGAATAGCGATTTCATATTATTTATTAATGATTGAATTAATGGTTACTACAGCTTGATTAACTTGTTGGATTGACTCCAGATATTTTAACTGAATATTGGTTGCAGTTTGCAAAGCAAAAAGATATTCCACGTAAGATATTTCTCCCGTTTTATATCCTAATTGCGCTGCATTTACAATCTTTTCAGCATTGGGTATCGCCTGATTGGTATAATAATCATACTGCTGAATATCCTGCTGATACTGACTGAATGCATTTTCCAACTGTGTGGCAAGCTGCTTTTGCTGCATTTTTGCATTCGTTTCAGCCACCTGTTTTTCATATTCCAGTGCCTGAATCCTTGCTTTGGTAGCTCCAAACGTCAAAGGAATACCTACTCCTATTGTCGCTGCATTGAAGCGATTTGAACTTCCATAATACCTTTCCTGCCCATTGACTGTCTGAAAACCAATTAAGGACTGATTCGTATATCTTAAGCTGAAATCAGGCAGTCCTAAAGATTTTTCAACCTTTTTATTCTTCTCCGCAATTTCCATATCCTGGTAAAAAGCTCTTACAGAAGGATTGTTAGCTACCACTGCACTATCCAAAACATTGTCTACTTTCAGAGGTTCATAGTTTTGATTGAAAGGAACCTCAAAGTCTTCTGAAGTATTTAAAATGGTTTTTAAACTCTTATAAGCGTTATTTAAATATACCTCATTCTGTCTTAGCAACAGATCAATTTCTCCTTTTTGTGTTTCTGCTGTATTTATTTCGATTTTTTTAATATCACCTGCTTTAAATCTTACGGTTGCAATTCTGATAAAATCATCATACACCTTGTCAAGACTTGTCAGCTGTGCTTTATTAAACTGAAGATATTCAATCTGATAATAATAAGTACGCACCTGTCTGATCAGTTCATTTGCTGTTATCTCTTTATCAATCTGCTTACTTTTAATATTCTCATTGATCAAATCCTTTTTTGCTTTAAAGAGTGTTGGAAAAGGAATACTTTGAGAAATGGCAAATGACTGATCAAAATTCCGGCTGTTGTATTGTCCCAACTGAGCTTCTACATTTAGCTTT
This sequence comes from Chryseobacterium pennae, assembly GCF_003385515.1. Lineage (GTDB taxonomy): Bacteria > Bacteroidota > Bacteroidia > Flavobacteriales > Weeksellaceae > Chryseobacterium > Chryseobacterium pennae. The sequence continues at coordinate 121,498 of NZ_QNVT01000001.1, forward strand.
GGAAGTTCCTTAGATGTTGGTCTTAATGCTTCGGCTGATTTTATACTTAAATCTTTTGATTTTAAAACTAAATTATTATCTATGGCCATCTGTACTGCCTGTTCTGCGGACATCTGTCTGGATTGAGCTTTAAAAGTCTGCCCCATCATCATTAATCCTAAAACAAGAACGACCGTAAGAGTTCCCGTATTATTGTTTTTTCTTTTCAAAATCTTTGTGTTAAAAATAATATACAGCATCGGCAGTACAAACAAGGTAAGAAAGGTTGCGGATACCAGTCCACCAATTACCACTGTTGCCAAAGGCTTCTGAACTTCTGCTCCCGCTCCTGTGGAAATTGCCATCGGCAAAAATCCTAATGAAGCTACTGTAGCAGTCATTAAAACAGGTCTTAATCTACTTTTTGTCCCTTCATATACCCGTTTCAAAAGATCGGTCTCTCCATCTTTTTCAAGTTGGTTGAAAGTTCCTATCAAAACGATTCCATTCAGTACAGCTACTCCAAAGAGCGCGATAAACCCGATTCCGGCACTGATACTGAAAGGCATATCTCTCAGAAGAAGGGCAAATACGCCCCCGATAGCACTCATTGGGATTGCTGTAAAGATCAATCCTGCCTGTTTTAATGAGCGGAATGTGAAATACAACAGCATAAATATCAGGAGTAAAGATACCGGAACAGCAATCATCAAACGTTTGCTGGCTTCCTGTAAATTTTCAAATGCTCCCCCATACGTAAAGTAATATCCGGAAGGCAGCTTGATCTCTTTATCCAATTTTGCCTGAATATCTTTCACCACACTTTCTACGTCACGGCCTTTTACATTAAATCCAATAACAATTCTACGTTTTCCCTGTTCACGGCTTATTTGAGCAGGGCCCAGTTTATAGCTGACATTAGCAACCTGTGATAACGGAATCTGAGCTCCTGTAGCGGTGGTAATCATTAAATTATTAACATCTGCAATATCGGATCTGTGAAGGCTGTCCAAACGAACTACCAAATCAAAACGTCTTTCATTTTCAAATACCTGTCCGGCAGCTTTTCCTGCGAAGGCAGTACTTACCGCATTGTTAACGTCTTCAATATTTAATCCGTAGTTGGCAATTCTTGTTCTGTCATATTGCACATTGATTTGAGGTAAACCACTTACTCTTTCAATCTGAGGGGCAGTAGCACCATCAACAGACTGAATCACTCTTCCTACTTTGTCAGCATATACCGCCAGTGAATCAAGATTTTCTCCAAAAATCTTCACGGCAACATCCTGTCTGATCCCTGTCATCAATTCATTGAAACGCATCTGGATAGGTTGATTCTTCTCAAAAAACACACCCGGAATAGCTTCTAATTTTTCACTGATTTCATCTCCCAGTTCATTGTAGGATTTTTTGGTTTTCCATTCACTTTGCGGCTTCAATACTACGATCATATCGGTAGCCTCAGGTGGCATCGGATCTGTAGGAACCTCAGCTGAACCTGTTTTTCCTACTACCATTTTTACCTCATCAAATTGTTTGATAATTCTGGAAGCCTGCATTGAGGTTTCTATACTCTGGCTCAGAGAGCTTCCCTGAGGAAGAATGCAGTGGAACGCAAAGTCACCTTCCTGCAACTGTGGAATAAACTCTCCACCCATCCCTTTAAAGATGAAAGCTGCAATGACAAAAATGGCAACAGTTGCTGAAACAATAATATATTTTATTTTAATAGCTTTCTGTAATAAAGGCTGATATACCTTCTGGATTGCATTCATCATTTTATCTGAAAGTGTCTCTTTATGGGAAATCTTTTTAGATAGAAACAATGCACTCATCATCGGAATATACGTGATAGACAATATGGTGGCTCCAATGATGGCAAAACCTACTGTTTTAGCCATTGGAGTAAACATTTTTCCTTCCACACCTGCCAGTGTAAGAATCGGAACATATACAATCAGGATGATAATCTGCCCGAATATGGCACTGTTCATCATTTTGGAAGCTGCACTTCCTACTTCCTGATCCATTTGAATCTGGGTGAGCACTCCTTTATTTTTATTGTGTAATAAATGAAGTGTGGCTTCAACGATAATTACAGCCCCATCAACAATAAGTCCAAAGTCTATGGCTCCTAAACTCATCAGGTTGGCACTTACCCCGAAAACATTCATCATTCCCAATGCAAATAACAAGGAAAGTGGAATGGCGGAGGCTACGATAAGTCCTGCTCTCAGGTTCCCAAGAAAGACAACCAGTACGAAAATAACGATTAAAGCTCCTTCCATCAGGTTCTTTTCTACCGTGCTGATCGCTCTGCTTACCAGATCTGTTCTATCAAGGAATGGCTCAATCACCACGTCATCCGGAAGAGATTTCTGAATGGTAGGAATCTTTGCTTTAACACTTTCCACAACCTCATTACTGTTGGCTCCCTTCAACATCATGACCACTCCCCCAACAGCATCTACTTTCCCATTGTACGTTAATGCTCCGTATCGAACTGCGCTTCCCAGACGTACATCTGCAACGTCTTTTACAAAAATAGGAACACTTCCTGTTTCATTTTTTACGGCTATATTTTTTATATCTTCCAGAGATGACACCAATCCGATACCCCGGATAAAGTAAGCATTAGGCTTTTTATCAATATAGGCCCCTCCGGTATTTTGATTATTTTTTTCAAGTGCCGTGAATAAGTCGCTAATACTGATTCCCATCGCTTTCAAACGGTTGGGATCTATGGCAACTTCATATTGCTTTAACTCTCCCCCGAAACTGTTGATCTCAGCAACCCCCGGTGTTCCGTTAAGTTGTCTTCTGACAATCCAGTCCTGCATGGTTCGTAGTTCTTTAGCATTGTATTTTTTTTCACTTCCTTTTTTAGGGTGAAGAATATACTGATAGACCTCTCCCAGCCCTGTACTTACAGGAGCCAGCTCAGGAGTTCCCACTCCTTTAGGGATTTCTTCTACTGCGCTTTTTAGTTGCTCACTGATCAACTGTCTTGCGAAATACACGTTGACCTCTTCTTTAAATACTACGGTAATTACAGAAAGTCCGAATCTTGAGATACTTCTTGTCTCCTGAATGCCAGGAACATTGGCAATACTTTGTTCTATCGGGAAGGTTACCAGCTGCTCCACTTCCTGCCCTGCCAATGTAGGACATACAGTAATGATCTGTACCTGGTTGTTGGTAATATCCGGCACAGCATCTACCGGAAGCTTGGTGGCACTCCAAACTCCCCAGATGATCCATACTAAGGTCATAAGACCAATGATCATCTTATTTTTGATACTAAATTTTATTATTTTATCTAACACGATTTTTATTTAATTTTATTGAAAATATAGGCGTACAGTATAGAATACTGCAGCAAAAATATCATGAAAACCTCTGCAATGATATTGCAAAGTTTCAAGCAGATTTAGAAAGCATAACTTTCTAACAGTCAATAAAATTAAATTTTAGGAGGCTGCCAGATTGGATCGTATATCTGGTAAGCGAAGTCGTTTTTATGAAATAAGATTTTCTTTGAAAAATAAGCAGGAATCTGCTCAGGAATTTCCAGTATAGGATCCATTTTAAATGCTGAAACCGTCATCTGACAACAGCTGCAGGCACACAGCGGTGAGCAGACATCTCCTTTCTCAGAAGAATGTGCCCCATGAATGCTTAATGAAATCTTCTTATTTCCTGAATCCACCGGATGAGATACGTCTTCACATGGCATCAGTGATAACGCCATGAAATAAATTGCAAGTATCCATCTTAAGAGGTTCATTGTTACAAAGGTAAAGTTTTTTTATAAAATGGGTGAATCATCGGAATTTTAAATAGATAATAAAAAGCAAAATACTTACTTACATAATACATCATTGAAAATCAGATTTTTGCACAACCTTTCAAGTATCTTTCAAAATAAATGCCATTAAGCATGATCTTTATTACAGATATAAATAACATACGTGTAAAGCCCGATTAATAAAGGATAAAATTTACTTTCCAATAGTCATTTACTATCTTTACAGATTTATTATTATTCTTAAACAGATACCACAAACAACTCCTTATTACGAAAAATATAAATGTTCAAAAATACAAATTGATGAAAAAATACAAATTAATTACATTCTTTATTTTCTTATTAATGCTTTACTCATGTGCCACTAAGATGGATTATTTTGAAATAGTGAATGACCATAAAGATAAAGTTGAGTTAAGCGTAATCTCTTCGTTGAAGCATAAGGAGTTTATACTTATTGGAACTGAAGATAATCAGGAGAAGATTTACCTCATGTTAAATAAGGGAAAATCCTATCAAATGGTATATAATGAGGATAGAAAAGCTTTTATTTTTAATTTAAGAGTTGGTGATTATAATTTTTATAGAAATATGGTAGGCGATCCTATATTTGTGAAGCTGGGAGATCAAAAAATAAAATTCAACCTCATACAACGCTAAAAACAAAGCTGGCCGCTCCACGCTGCAATTATTAAGATATTAAGAGACTCTTTTGGATTATGAAAATACACAAAGGGACTATAGAAGGAAATGATTTAGAGTTTGATTTAGCCTACATAGGATATACTTTAACCATCGAACAAATACTATTTGTTATGAAAGCGATGAGTCCTGATTTTATTCAAATCAATGATAATATATACTTACTTTCCCATTTTAAGGGTTATGGCGAGAACGAAGAAAATAGATTTGATAATACCCCGCAAGGAAGGGAAAAGTATATAAATAATCTTTCTATCTCCGATGTTTTTTATTTTTCTGAAGACATCAAATCTCACGAACCGGAAGCTCAGAAGAAAATAGGATTATATGTTCTGGAATTTTGGAAGATGAGGCTTAACTATCTATTCCCAGATAAAGATTTTGATTTTACTTTATCAGAAAATGGAATGTTCGACGAAAGTGGTGTTTGTATTACCTTTTGTCAAAGTGTATAAAAATTCAATACAAACAGAATATTTTTATTGACACAATGATAAATGGCCGCCTTATTTTTGAGGCACTTATTTTATATAAAAAACCACCGCAAAAGCGGTGGCTAAAAAATCAAATCTAATTATTGGACTGTATATTATAAATTGGGATTATTTTCAATCTCCTTCAGCGGAATACTGAATAAATAATAATTACTGTTCGGTACAAATGGAGTTTTGTTTGGAAAATCAAATACGGTATGTCCTTTCCCATCAACTGTTTTTACTGTTCCGTTAGGCATTGTTATCTGAACTTTAACTGGTTTTCCTTCTGTATCTACAAATGGTCTTCTGACCACTGTCCCCTGAGTTCTGATAATATCTGACAGAGAGAAGCCTTCTCCAAACAATTCTTTTCTTCTTTCAATCAGGATTTCATTTACTACATCATTCTGTGCTAATGAACCTGTATAAGCGTTAGCCTTTCTTGCAGCTCTCAATTGATTTAAAGCCGTTACTGCCTGTGCTGTATTTCCGATTCTTGCTTCGGCTTCGGCTTCGATCAGATGCATTTCTGCTGCTCTCATATAGACAATATCTGCAATAAGCGTTGACTTAAATTTAAATTTAGCATATCGCAGCAATCCTTCTCTTGACGTAAGATTATCCCATGAGAATAATTGAGCTCTGATATCATTGGTATCAAACAATTTTTGAAAATAAGGGTCTGCCATAAAACTGTAGTAATAGCTCCCTGATGAAGATACATCCAGATAATGGAAGGCATAACTTCCATCTGACTGCTCCTGAGTCTGTCTGCTTCCCCAGATCCATTCCTCGTTATTAATATCATTGAAGCCATCTTTATACTTTTCCGGAGCCATCAGAGGAAAACCTTCTCTTGCCGTTTTTGCAGCAACAGCAGCTTTACTCCATTCCCCGGTATTCAGATAAACTCTTGCCAGGATACCGTTTACTACATTACGGTTGATCTTATCCTTGGTATTTCTTGTATAGTTCTTTAGCAAATTATCAGCATCCGTAAGATCACTTTTAATCAAAGTATAAATATCTTCCAGACTGGATTTTTTCTTTGTAACAGAACTTGTTGTTGAGGGTTCCGTATAGATTGGTGCAGCTAATGCTGTTTTATCTTTAAGGTAACTGAACTGATAAAAACTGGCAATATTGAGATAACAGAATGCACGCAATGCCTTTGCCTGGCCTTTTACCTGATCTTTTTTGGTCTGGCTTCCTTCTGCAGCATCGATTTTAGCAATAACATTATTCATATTATTGATCGTAGAATAAAGCATCGTCCAGATAAATAAAGGACGGGATACAGTACTGTTGACCATTTCCGTAAAATCGTAGGTGGATGAGAACCCATATTTATTCGTTAGTACAGCAACATCGCTTCCCATCGCATCACTTGCTCTTAAAACAGTTGAATATCCGATATTGGCAAACGTAGTTCCGTCATTATTAAATTTTGCCCAGGTTCCGTTGATTACCGTTTCCGCACTTTCAGCAGTTTTGAAAACCTCTACGCTGGTAGCCTGATCTGTAGGAGCAGTATCCATTTCACTTTCGCAGCTTGTGAGCGACCATAATCCGATTAAAGCAAAAGATATATATTTTAATTTTTTCATTGTTTCAAATTTTAAAAGTTAAAACGTTGCCTGAAGGCCAAAAGTGATTGTTCTCATTGCCGGATACCTGTAATAGGTAGTTCCATCTATCGCCTGCTCAGGATCCATCCCTTTATGTTTATAGAAGGTCAGAAGATTCTCTCCCTGGATATAAATTCTGAATTTCTTCAGTCCCAGCGCTTCAAAATAATCTGACGGAAGCGTATATCCTAAACTTACATTCTTAATCCTTGCATACGTTCCTGAATAAAGGAATCTTGTAGATATGGAATTCCAGTTATTCGTTTTTGTGCTTAAAGCAGGAACATCCGTATAAGGGTTTTCCGGAGTCCATCTGTTCAACATTTCTGCGCTCCATGCACGTCCACCTGAATTTCCACTGTGTAAGATCGAGGTATAATCTGTATCAAGAATTTTTCCCCCAATTTTAAATGTAACCAACCCTGAAAAGTCAAAATTCTTATAGGTAATACTTGTACTTATTCCTCCTGTTAGTTTAGGCAAAGCAGAACCCTGCAATATTTTATTGGCCTTAGCATACTCTGAGGTTGTTCCTTCCACATTATTTCCATTGGCATCTTTCGTAATGGTTTTCCACAATGGTTTTCCGTTACTTGGATCTACTCCAACCCATTCCTGGATATAAAAATCATATACAGAACCTCCTACATTCAGCTGTTTGGTAGATCCTATCGCGAAAGGTCCGCCCGGCAATTTTGTTATTTTGTTATTGAGAGTACTCAGGTTAACATCAACATTCCACTGGAAATCGTTGGTTTTAACAGGGGTTGTGAACAATGAAAATTCAAAACCTGTATTCTTTATGGTTCCTATATTGGCAGGATAATCACTGATTCCCAAAGATGGGGCAACCGGGACATTAAACAGAAGGTCCTTACTTTTTCGCTCAAAATATTCCACATTTCCTTTGATTCTGTTGTTCAAAATCGCAAACTCCAGACCTATGTTCAGATTAAGGTTGGTTTCCCACTTCAGATTAGGCGTCCCTACTTTTTCCAGTGTCTTTCCTGGTTCTCCGGCCAGGCTAAAGTCTTTATATAATTCCGGATAAGCATAATACAGTGGCTGTCCGTTTGGCTTCAGTAGTTTATCATTTCCCTGTCCTCCATAACTAGCACGCAGTGTAAGCTGATTGAAAAAATTCAAGTTTTTAATAAACTCTTCGTTCGAAAGTTTCCAGGACCCTCCTACTGACCAGAATCTCCCCCACCTGTTTTCTTTCAAAAATCTTGAAGAACTGTCCGCCCTTCCTGAAGCGGATAAGAAGTATTTGTTATCAAAATCATATTCTACTTTTCCAAGAAAACTCAATAAGCTTAATTTATCACTGTTTCCTGTAAAATCTACCAGTAAAGAGGCAGCATCCGGCTCATAATAGTTAGGTAATGAGAAGCCTTGTCTGCTACCGGAAATGGTTTGGTAGTCATATTTATAAAATTCATGACCTCCCAACACATTAATATGATGTCTTCCAAACCTTTTATCATAGGTCAGGATATTACTGGTTGTATAAGAAAGGGTTCTGTTATTCGCTTTTGATACAGATCCTCCGGTCTCTTTACTTTGTCCAAGAAGTGGATTCGTATAATAGTGTTCATTATAACTCACAAGATCCAATGAAAAGCTTGATCTGAACTTCAGCTCCGGAAGGAAAGTCAATTCCATAAATCCTTTTCCCGAAAAGTTATCGATCTTATTTTCATTCTTATCTAATGGTAAGCTTGCTGCCTGGTTTTGATTCTGAAGGGCTGCAGTAGGTCTGTATTTTCCAAAATCATACACTCTGTTTCCTTCAGCATCCAATACATAAGATCCGTCAGGATTTCTTTCATAATAAGGATAGAAAGACGGTATTGCTCTCGCTGCCTGAATAATATTACTTGCTTTAGAATCCGAGGAACTTGGAGCCTGCTGAATACTGTTGGTATAACTTAAATTAGCCCCAACATTTAACCAGCTTTTCACTTCAGAATTGATCTTTAATCTTGTATTATATCTCTTAAATCCAGATTCAATTGCCATTCCTTTATCATCCAGATATCCTAATGAGAAGAAATAGTTACTTTTTTCACTTCCGCCACTGATATCCAGATCCACCTGATTTCTGGAAGCTACCCTTTGCAAAACGTCTCTCCAGTCATCATTCCATAAAGCTCTTGCTCCCGGTAATAATTTCCCGTCAGTTCCTATTGGTTTTGGATAATTGCCGCCATAAGGATTAATTCCCAGATTAGAAATAATATTATCTGTTGCCATCTGTGCGGCCTGTTGTGCAGAGATTGAACCAGATTGATATCCGTTTCTCATTGCCTCCCAATATAATTGAAAGTACTGATCCGTATTTACCTGTTCATAATCTTTTACGGCTCTGCCTGAGAATCCCTGACTGATATTAAGATTTACTCTGGCTTCCCCTTTTTTACCGGACTTTGTAGTAACGATAATGATCCCGTTCGCTCCTCTTGAACCGTACAATGCACTTGCCGTAGCATCTTTCAGCACACTGATAGATTCTATATCATTCGGGCTGATAGCATTCAGGTTTCCATCAAAAGGAATTCCGTCTACAACGTATAACGGATCACTGGAAGCACTTACGGAGCCAATCCCACGGATCCTGATCGCAGATGTTGCTCCGGGTTGCCCTGAAGCTCCCGTAACCTGAACTCCGGGCACCATTCCTTCCAGCGCTTTTGTAACATTGGTTACAGGTCTGTTATTTATTTTATCACTGGAAATCGTTGCCACTGAACCGGTATAGCTGTTTCGTTTTGCTTTTCCGTAAGCTACGACAACCACTTCATCAATTTCCTTTTCTTTAAGTGTATCTTTTTTCGGTTTGGAATTCTGCCCGCTTACACTTACCACACCTAAGAAAAATGCAGCAACCGGTGGAATCCAAATTTTAGAATTGAATAAATTTTTATTAATCATAATCAATTTTATTTACCATATATTAAAATTTTACCCTTTACTGAAAAGACAGCAAAGAGCATCGATAAATACGATAAACCAAATGCTTATTTTTCCTTTAAAGGCTGAATGTAACACCTTACATAATGCAGGTTGTCAAGATATCATTGGGTCAGTTCCCTCCATCTTTCTTTATAAGCCGATCGAAATATGGTTACAAAGCTATAAACTTTTAGTCTATAAAACAAGTAGACTTATTATTTTTTCATGATAAATTTTCAAAAATTAACATAAGTTTTTATTAAAAGCCATAGTAAAAAGGAATTACAAAGATTATCACTTTTTCAAACATGACAAAAATCATTATCGATAATTCAAAATAATATGGAAACAAAAAAAATGGCACTTGCGTGCCATCATCCAAATCAAATCTCAAAAAAACAGCCTGCGTACAATCAATGAAAACCTCTTCCATAAAGCAATTCAACAATCGGTCCGCAAGCCATTAATCACCAAACATTGTATGTATATTTTTAATTATAAATAAAATCTGATCATGAGCATTAAAAATTCGATCATAAGGTTCATTCTTTTTATGAAATGCTTTACAACAAATTTAGCCGTATAATAAATTACCGGAAATAGTAGAAATCCATCAATTACATCATAAAATATGCATTTGGGAATATGAATTAACATTCACCGAAAAACTTCAGGAACCGTTTTAAACCTGGAATTAAACTTCATAGACCCATAAAAAGAGACAGCTAATCAACTGTCTCTTTATTATATAAAATTAAATCTATCCTACTTATTGAGCTGCTTTCAGAGCTTTTACAATGATATTCATCATTACAATGGAGTTAGCAACATTACCTTGTCCGTTCCATTGTCCAATGACAGGCTTCTTATTACCGTCTAGTAACCAAGGAGATGTATTACCACTTACCGGAGGTACAGTTCCACTATACCTGGTTACTCCGCCGTCACCAAACCAATAGAATTCTTTAGTTTTAGATTTAAATGCTACAACATTTCCTGTAGTTTGAGATACTGACATAGCCTCAATTAAAGAGGAATCATAATTGCTTAAATCTCTTGAAGTACAGGCATCATTCCCTAATAAAGTGTTCCGTGCATCTCCAAAATCACCATTCAATGCAGAAGATGAAGGAATGTTATAGGCAAAACAATCACTCCAGGTTCCTTGAGTTGCACCAGCTCCCGCGTAGGCCCTGATCATGTTTAGGGTATTCGAAGCAGTTGTTTCACTATACCATATAACAGTACCTCCGTTATTTACAAACGTCTGTACAGCACTTACTTCCGCAGCACTTGTAAGATCATAAGTATAGGATACCAATAGTAATTTATACCCGCCAATATTTAAGTCGTTAATACCGCCACTACCCACAACACGTCTTGTCACACTCCATTGTCCGGTTGTTTGGATCATCGCAGCAGGATTACTTCCACCAGGATAATAAGAACTGAAAATAAATGGATTATTCATTACAGCACCTAACCCGCTAGCAGCACCATCTACCCCAAAAGGCGAGGCTCCTACAGAAAGTATTTTCAACTTAGACAAATCATACCCTGCATTTACGGTAAAGTTTACCGTACATGTAGAACCTCCTATGGTAACTGCAAAGCTTGCTGTTCCTGCTGATGCAGGTGTCCCGCTTACTGTATAGGTAAGGCTTCCCGATCCATTATTCAAGTTCCCGGCAGCAATAGTAGCTGTAAGGCCTGTTACCCCTGTAGAAGCAATACTTTGTGCCGCATAAGGACCTCCGTTACCCGCAGTATATGGGATCGTAAAGGATACTCCGCTTGCAGCCTGCCCATTTACCAAATTACCTGTGGAGGTGGCTCCTGCACAATTTAATACAGCAGAGCCTGTAGAAACACCGGTAATTGGTGTTCCACAAATCTGCAGCCATTGATTCTGAGGAGCAGCAGCCCAATAGTTATAACATTTTGTATCTGTATTATAAACCCATAAGCCATCTACAAGAGCATCCCCCATGGCAGGACCAATTGAAGTAACATCGGACGTTTTAAGCCTAGGGAATAATACTCCGGTATTATTTCCTTTAGAAACAATATCTAAAACTGTTTTTTGATGAGGATTAGATGTATCTATTCCTATTTTTCCTCCTTGACTGTATAATTTTGATAACAAAAAAATACAGAGAAATAATATTATTTTTTTTCTCATTATTGTTGTTTTTAAGTTGTTTTTCTATTAAATACTCTGTTTCATAAAAAAATTTAATTTTATATTAAGTTCATACATTCATCTGGTTAACAATATCCATCATATTCTTAATAAAAAAGAATAGATTTTGAATTCCTGCAACAAAAGTACTCCCAAAGCCATAATGAGTAAATAGTAGATATCCATCATTTTACAAAAAAATCAACCCTAATCACTTCTTCAGATATATCCAGCAAAATCTGAAAATTATCTCCATCAATAATGGCTGGAAAATATTTATCTTTGGGTAAATTCATTTTATGAAAGTATTAATTATTAATGGGCCTAACCTCAATCTTTTAGGCACCAGAGAACCGGAAATCTATGGTACTGTTTCCATGGAAGCTTATTTGAAAAACCTAAAGTCTGAGTTTCAAACTCATGAGCTGAAATATTATCAGTCCAATATTGAAGGAGAGCTTATCAACAGGCTTCAGGAAGATGATTTTGATGCAGTAGTGATTAACCCGGGAGCTTTCACTCACTATTCCTATGCTATTGCTGACTGCCTGAAGAACATCCGGAAACCAAAGATAGAAGTGCATATCAGTAATATTTATAAAAGAGAGGAGTTCAGACAGAAATCCGTAACCGCAGCGTGTACTGATGCTGTATTATCCGGCTTTGGAATGGATGGATACAGATTAGCTTTACTGAGCCTAAAGTAAGTTCAAAATGATAGATTTTATGAAAATAAAAGGTAAAATTTATTGTAATAAAATTTCGGTTTATCCCAATCAGCTCACCAAGAGAAAATCATATATCATTGAAGAAATAAGCTCTGATAATGTCAGAATCTGGAATGATGAGAATAAACTTAAATGGTACTCAAAATTTAATTTCAGTTTAAATAATGAACCTGAAATAGTATCAATTCATATAGATGATGAAATACTGTATGAAGAATCTGATACTGTAGAAGTAACCATTACCTTCTCAAACCACAATAAATATTGGGTAGTCTTTACTACCCCAAAGTATTTAAATGAAGCATTGAATGAAGAATCTTTTTACTTAGTATCTAAATATATTATTGTCAAAAAGATTAATGAACAATCAATTCGATCAGCAATTTATAAACTGGACGAACAAAATGAATTAATCGAAAATTGCAGAAAATATCAATAAAAAAGCCTCATCAGTGATGAGGCTTTTTATTTGTACTATATCTGATTAGATAGTTTGTTCCTGTAATTGAGGACCTGAAGCAATCAATCTCTTACCTTCTTCAGTATCACAATACTGTTCGAAGTTTTTGATATATCTTGAAGCAAGATCTTTTGCTTTCTCTTCCCATTCTGAAGCATTCTCATAAGTATCTCTAGGATCTAAAATACCTGCAGAAACGTTTGAAAGTTCAGTAGGAATTTCAAGGTTCATGATTGGAACCTGAGTTTTAGGAGCGTTATCAATAGATCCGTCAATGATCGCATCAATGATCGCTCTTGTATCTTTTAAAGAAATTCTCTTACCTGTACCATTCCAGCCAGTGTTCACTAAATATGCTTTAGCTCCGTGCTCTTTCATTTTTCCGATCAATGTTTTAGAATACATTGTTGGGTGTAATGTAAGGAACGCTTCACCAAATGCCGGTGAAAAAGATGGCTGAGGTTCAGTAATTCCTCTTTCAGTTCCTGCTAATTTAGACGTATAACCGCAAAGGAAGTGGTACTGAGCCTGATCTTCGTTCAGGATAGAAACCGGAGGAAGTACTCCGAATGCATCCGCAGAAAGATAAACAATCTTTTTAGCATGGCCAGCCTTAGATGGCAATACAATCTTGTTGATATGATAAATTGGGTAAGAAACTCTTGTGTTCTCAGTGATAGATCCGTCTGTATAATCTGCTACTCCATTGTTAACAACAACGTTTTCAAGAAGTGCATCTCTCTTTATTGCAGCGAAGATATCCGGTTCTTTTTCTTCAGATAAATCGATAACTTTAGCATAGCATCCACCTTCATAGTTAAATACTCCATTGTTATCCCAACCATGTTCATCATCACCAATAAGATATCTTTTCGGATCTGCAGACAAGGTAGTTTTCCCTGTTCCTGAAAGACCAAAGAATAAAGCTACATCACCTTTTTCTCCTACGTTAGCAGAACAGTGCATTGAAGCCATACCTTTTAATGGAAGGTAATAGTTCATCATAGCGAACATTCCTTTTTTCATTTCACCTCCATACCAAGTACCACCAATAATCTGTAGTTTTTCAGTAAGGTTGAACATGATAAAGTTTTCAGAATTTAATCCTTGAGCTTCCCAGTTAGGGTTTGTTGTTTTAGAACCGTTGATTACTGTGAAATCTGGCTCTCCAAAGTTTTCAAGCTCATAGTGAGAAGGACGAATAAACATATTAGTAACAAAATGCGCCTGCCATGCTACTTCAACGATAAATCTTACTTTAAGTCTCGTATCTGCATTCGTTCCGCAGAATGTATCTACTACATAAATCTTTTTAGATTCAGCAAGCTGGTTCAGCACTAGTTCTTTACAAGACCCGAAAATTTCTGCATTAGTAGGTAAGTTTACTTTACCATCCCAGAAAATAGTATCTCTTGTAACATCATCCTGAACAATATATCTGTCTTTAGGTGAACGACCTGTGAAAATTCCTGTTTTTACTGATACCGCGCCCGATTCCGTAAGTTCCGCTTTCTCAAACCCCTGATTTTCAGGAGAAACTTCAGCCTGGTACAATTCTTCATAAGAAGGGTTATACACTACTTCATAGTTTCCTTTAATCCCTAATTTCTCTAAATCCTGGATGATTTTAGTGTTTTTCATTTTACTTATATTTTCTATTTCTTTATTGACTTCAACAAAAATAATATTAATTATTTGTTAAAGGTGGTTTAAATATACTGATATAAGTCAGAATGACAAATAAAAAAACCCGAACGTAAAATACTGATTATAAATTAATTAAATTTTTCCATTCAAAAATAGTGGTGAAACCTTTCTCCCAAAAATAGTCTTTAAAGCCCCCAAATTTGGCACTCAGGACAAAATCTCCGCCCCATGCGCCCAAACTTTTTATAAATACGGGGCAATCTGAGAATAATTTTTCTTTAACTGTAGGAATTTCAATAAAATTGGAAATTTTACCCTCATGAATCATCATTAATTCAGAAAAATTTTCCAATTCATTGCATAATAAAATTTTCTTTGTGATATCTGAAAATTCATTTACTAATTCCTGAGACTTTGTTTTTGACTTATAAAGACTGATTGCTTCACGGCTATCCTGCTTCTGATTTAAATGGATAAAGATCAGTTCATTTTTAAAAGAAGGATTAAAATCTACTTTCTCATATCTGATCTCAGGTTTGCTCTGAAAAAGTACTGCAGATTTTTCTTTTGCAACAGCAATATCATATCCACTTCCGCCTAAACTGATTGTATTTAAATAAAAAGGATCTATTTCTGCCCACTCCGAAAGGTTATTCATTAAGGTTGAACTGCTTCCAAGGCCAAAATCAGCAGGGAACTGGAGGTTGGTTTTTAAGTGATAAGTAAAGTCGTTTTTGAATTTTGTAGCAGAAAGCTGCTGAACATTCTTTAATGTTTTTAAAATAAATTCAGCGCTTGATGGAATATTGGTTTCAAGAATCTGCCAATTTTTATAATTGATGACAGCTTTTAACCAAGGTTGATTCTGATGGAGTGCTTCCCAAAGTATCAAAGACTGATTATCATCTTTTTCTTCAAAGAAAAACTCTTGTCCCAGCCTGGTAGGTACCGCTAAGACAAGAGCTCCGTCGATTGCGAAATATTCTGAAGTAAGCATAAGCTTGCCCGGTGAAAATATCGCACTCATATTTTTAATAATTAGATCGCAGAATTAGATTCTACAGATCCGTCAATTTTTTTGATCAATCCCTGAAGGGTTTTTCCCGGTCCTACTTCTATAAAGTTAGACGCACCGTCTTTAATCATATTCTGTACAGACTGAGTCCATTTTACAGGTCCTGTAAGCTGAGCAATAAGGTTTTGCTTGATCTCATCAGGGTTCGTCACTGCTGTAGTGGTAATATTCTGATATACGGGAATAGTCGCTTTTCTGAATTTCGTATTTTCGATAGCTGCTGCTAATCTTTCCTGAGCCGGCTGCATCAATGGTGAATGGAAAGCTCCGTTTACCGGTAACAATAAAGCTCTTTTTGCCCCTGCTTCTTTCAGCTTTATACAAGCTTCTTCTACTGCAGAAGTTTCTCCTGAAATTACCAGCTGTCCCGGGCAGTTATAGTTTGCCGGAACTACGATTCCACTGATCTGTGCACAGATTTCTTCAACTTTAGCATCTTCAAGACCTAAAATAGCTGCCATTGAACTTGGATTAGCATCACAAGCATCCTGCATAGCCTTAGCTCTCTCTGAAACCAATTTCAAACCATCATCAAAAGATAAAACGCCGTTAGCTACTAATGCTGAGAACTCTCCTAAAGAGTGTCCTGCCACCATTTCAGCTCCAAGCCCGTTTACTGCTTTTAATGCTGCTACTGAATGTATAAAAATTGAAGGCTGGGTAACCTCTGTTTTCTTAAGATCCGCATCCGTTCCGTTAAACATAATGGAAAGAATATCGAAACCTAAAATTTCATTGGCAGATTCCATCAGATCTTTAATATCTTTTCTAGAATCATACAATTCTTTTCCCATTCCTATGAACTGAGAACCCTGCCCTGGAAATACAAGTGCTTTCATGTATTGAATTAAATATTATGCAAATATAACTATAATGTTAACAATATCTTTTACACAAAGATAAATATCATCTAAGGTACTAATCTGATGACTCTGTAACCTGTGTTTACATAAGCTCCGTTTGCCTTAGATTTTACAAACTCAAATTTTGTTGCAAGCTGAGTCTGCACCTTATTCATTTGTTTGAAAATTTCTCCTTTTTTATTTTCTCTTGTCAACATATCATTTACCACGTCAAAACCTACGATCGCATATTTTGGAGGAGTCTTGCAATATTTGCTTTTGTAAGCTGCAAGAATCTCTTTTTCAAAGTTACCATCGGTATTGATTTTTCTGTCCATCAGATAGACCAGACTTGCCTGGCTCAGATCATCTACTTTCTTTTCGAAGACAGGAGAATAGAACATACTGAAAGCTTTTACTCCCTGTACTTCTTTAGAAAGAGCAATCATTTTATTAGCGAAAGCTTCTCCCATATCATCATTCGCTAAAACAGCAATAACCGGAGCAGACTGACCTGTCATCATATTCTGATCCAGCTGAATATCTGCCGGAGAGTTTACAATAACAATATTAGGATTTTTCACTGCTTTTTCAAGACCTGATTTGATGTAATTGGCATTTTCTTTCTTACCATCTGCCACTACGTATATTTTTTGATCTGAATATACAGCTTTTACTTCTTCTACAATCTTATCTGCATATGTCTGATTGTTTGTTTCAACAATGATCAGATTGTTATAATTATATAATTCCGGTGTGTTGGCAAATGGTGCTACTACAGGAATTTTTTGATTTTTAGTAAAATCCAACACATCAATTACATTGGACTTAAAGAATGGTCCGATGATAAGATCTGTATTTTCAGGATTGATCTGCGTAAGAGAGTTTTTAAAAGAGGCTTCATTTCCAGAGTCTACAATTTTGATATCCAGTTTCTGACCTCCTCTAGCATTTCTTTCAATAGCAAGCTTAGCTCCCGTTAAGAAATCAAGGGCCATTCCTCTGTATTGAGTTTCGTTGGTACTATATCCGAAAGGAAGCATCATTACAACACTTAATGCATCACCGCTTTTCTTAACGTATACAGGATCCTGTTTTTTGATTTTCAGGACCATTCCGGATTTTAATCCTTTTGACAAATCCGGGTTAAGAGCGATCAATTCATCAATACTTACTCCAAACTTATTGACAATGGAGAATACGGTATCTCCCTGCTGAACTGTATAGGTAACATAGTCATCACTCACCACCACATTACTGGAAGCTGTTGATGATTTTTCATTCCCAGAGTCCATTTTTGTTTTTGGGTTGGTTGTTTCAGCTACAGGTTCTGTGTTTGATCTTTTTATTTTGATGGTTTCACCAGGCTTTAATCCCTTTTCCTCCAATCCAGGATTTAAAGTATAAAGGTCCTGTTGGCTGATTCCAAACTGTTTTGTAATTCTGTAATAATTATCTTTTGCCTGTATCACATAGCTTTCTCCTTCTACAGCAGGTGTAGTTGGTGTAGCTGTCACTGTTTTTTCAACAGGAGCTTCTACAGGCTTTGTTGCCGTTACTGTTGGCTGATCACCGCCATATTTTTTAATGCTGGCAAGAGGTAATGTGATTTCATCACCGATTTTCATGTTAGAATCCAATTCAGGATTCAGTTTTCTTAAATCAGTTTCAGAGATTCTGTATTGTTTTGTAATTCCATAGATGGTTTGCTTAGGCTGTAAAATAATTTTACCCACCGAAGTTCCCGCAATAGTACCTACTTTTTCAGGTACAGCAGTTTTGGGAGCAACCGAAGTTACGGCCTTTTCTGTTTTTACGGCTAAAACATCTCCGATAGCCAGCTTGCCATCTTTATGTTTAGGGTTTAGTTTCAGCAATTCATCTACAGTCATTCCATACTTCTTTGCAATGTTGTAAGGATTATCACCTTGTACAACGGTGTGCGATTTCTGGGCTGAAACTCCCAAAACCATACATAAACTGGATAGAATAAAAAACCTCTTTATCATATTCGATAATTATAATTTACAAAAATACTTCTTTAAAATTAAATGGCAACAATTATTAATTTGGAATCTTGAACCACCATCTCTTCCAAACAATTTTCAAGCCATGGATAGCCTTCATCGGAAAAGAATACGCTAAAGTTAAAAACTCTTTCCTGCCATGTTTTAGAAGGGTGTACCTCTAAAAACAGATTTTCAAGTCTTTCCAATAATTCGTTCTGCTTTATTTTTTCTGCATGTAGAAGACGTTTCTTCATTCTTTTAAATGATTTCAGCTGCCTCACTTCTTCTGCTTTCACCATATTTCCAAAGGATTTATCTGTAGTTTCAGCAGAAGCTTTCAGCTCTGCAAAGTTGTTGGCCAGAGTCTCTTCTTCTTTATTCAGTAATGCTAAAATAGGATTATCGTTTAAAATCTTATGATTGGTAATCACTGTAAAATTCTGGAAAAAATCTTCTATTTTAAGATCCAGTTTTTCAATTTTTCCTACTGTTTTCTCCTTCAGGAAAAGCATAGAGTTTCTTGGGATCAGGATGGGGAAAGGAATATTTACTTTTGAGAAATAATCTTTCAGTTCCAGCCAATACATGATTTCGGCATTTCCTCCGATATAAGCCAGATTCGGAAGTACTTTTTCCTGATATACCGGACGCATTAAAGCATTCGGGCTGAATTTTTCCGGATGATTTTCAAGTTCAGCAATGATCTCTTCTTCGGTAAACTGAATATTTGTATCTACAACAAAATATTTCTGCCCGTTAAAATCTATCCTGTCTCTGGTTTCGGAAAGATAAAAAAGATTAATCTCACGGGGATTTACCTGTACCTTTCCATATTTCTCAGTCAGGAACTCTACTTTATCTCTCGAAGTTTTCTGTAAACTGAAATGAAGCAGCTCATCTTTAAAAACCTCTTTGATCTGCTCTTTTAATTCCTTTGAACCTCCATCCAACATTAATAATCCAAAATTGGAAAAAAGACGGTTTACCAGGATCTGGATAGCTTTTGTCAAAGTATTTCCCTCCTTATAAGCTTCTTTGAGCATTAAGATCAACTCTGTCCCAAAAACAGAATCCTTAAATTCTTTTTCAAACTCAGAGATAAAATAGGTATCATTAATCTGAATTCTCCCTACAGGGCCCCCAGATTTTTCATTGGTTTCATAATAACTATTCTCTGTTTTAAAATGATTGATCTCAGCAAAATCATGATCTTCAGAGGCCATCCAATACACCGGAACAAAATTAAAATCCGGAAAAGATTCTTTAAGATAAGTACAGGTCTTTATGGTCTGTAAAATTTTATAGATAAAGAAAACCGGCCCTGAAAACAGATTCAGCTGATGTCCTGTTGTAATGGTAAAAGTATTGGGTAGTTTCAGATTTTCAAGATTTTCTTTCTGTTTTGAAGAAAGAGTGAGATCCGACAACTGTTTTTCAAACACATTAGATAATATATTCCTCTGTTCCGAAGAAAAGGAATCTTTTTTTAAATGGATCTGCTGGCTGAAATGCTCCACAGAAAATGTTTTGTTTTCAAAACCCTCAATCTTCTGATTCAAAAAGTCTTTTACTAATTGAGGTATGCTTTCTATATCATTAAATGATATTTTATTAATTGTTTTCAACCTGTATCGTTTTTAGTTGAACAAATACCACAGAATTCCGATATTCAGTCTGAAATCATATACCGGATAATGTGGAAATGCATAAGCTTTGTTATTTGAAATAAAGGTTCCAATTTGTTGTCCTTCTATGAAAAAGAACATTTTCTTTACCTTCATATTAATATATAGATCAGCAATAGGCTGCCCTCCAATGGAGAATGAATTTGTACCGGGAAGAACATACTCATTAAGAACAGGGAAATACTCTCTGGAATTAAATTTAGAGAAGTAATACACCTTAAGTCCTGCCTGAATTTCTGCTGCTTTTTTAAATGCCTGAGTCTGATAGAAGAAGTTTGCTCTCCCTACAAAACCTGGCATTGGAAGCAAATTCTTATTGGTTAATGTATTCTGGAAATGCAGTCTTGTATTCAAATGGAATTTACCATAACTGAAAGTGGCATCTCCTCCGATCTGAGAAATATTCAAAGAACTTTCACTCTGTTTTGGAGCTGCATTATTATCAAAATAGGTATAATTGTCGATTCTGAAGTAATTGGCAAAAAGTTCTGTTTTAAACCATTTCAGATTAATACTTCCTCCAAGTTCCATTACAGATTGATTCTTGGCATTTTCAAGATAATAATTGAAATTATTATATACCGAAGTATTCAATAAATAGTTGAATGACGGATAAGCGCTTTGGAAGTTTACTTTTGCATTGACAAAGTAATCTTTTATGGGCTCAAACTTCAGATTGTTTGTTGTTCTCAGATAACTTTTGAACTGGCTTCCGTTTGAGAATTCAAGGAATGAGTTCAATTGTACTTTATCCCAAAGTTTCACCTGCAGGTTTCCAACAGCTCCGATTCTGTTTTCTTTAAGCTCCCCAGGAAAAGGAACCCCATTAAGAGCTACTATATCTCTTATCCCAAGTTTAATCATCTGATAACGTACACCGGCATCTAATCTGAACTTTTCATTATTGAAAACCAAGCTTAAAGCATTACTCAGATTGCTGGAATACTTTTTCGTTGTTAAAGGAAATTCATTGACTAAATCTGTAGGGGCCTTATACCAATATTCTTCCAAAGCATTTTGGTTATAATAATATTTGTTACCCTGATGGGAAATGGTATGTCTGATACTGAAGGGAAATTTTTCAGCATTGAACGGCGTAAACTGATGACTCAGATAATATCTTCTGTAGGCATATTGTGAGCTGGTTGAAGCTAAATTAACCTGAGCATTTTGTCTGTTCTTATAATTACTGTCTCCACTTTGAAACAGATTGTCTTCGGTAATTCCTCCACTTTCCTGATTGTTGATATTCTGATGAAGGTAGTGAGCGAAAAGTTCATAGTTTCCGCTCTTGGAAACATAATGTCCGGAGAATATGGTATTGTTGTTTGCAGCAAGGGAGTTTCTGTAAAGCCCTTGTGAGCGAAGCCCCATATATTCAATGGCAAAATTGAATCTTTTCCCGATATTTTGAGTATAGGTAGAGTTTAGTGCTGCCCCATTTCTCATCGCATTATGATAGATAAATGTTGCAGTAGGTGTTTTTACATCATAGTATTTTACATCGTTAGCACCAAGAATCATGTAAGCTTTGTTGGAAGGCAGTAAAGATAAGTTCTGTTCAGCATTCACCTCAAATACCAACGGATTAAATCCTGATCCAATATTGGCAGGTTGTATTCTTCCGAAGTTGTCTCTATTATTATATTGTGAAAAGATATAAGTCTTATCAAAAGTCATTACAGTATCAAAAACTTTTTTTCCTGAAAACTGGGTCTGGTACTGATAATCGTTGATGGTAGGTTTAAAAATTTTCAAGGAATCTTTCTTCCCGGAGTCTATGACCAGAGTGTCTTCCGGCTTTTTATCTTGTTGGGTATTTTCTGCCTTAGCAACCTGTGCATTGGCAATAAAACCGAGGAAAGTGATTATGAAAAGGATATACTTCATTATTCATTATTGTTCAGCAAAAATAAGAAATAATAGTAAATAAAAACCCCTGCTGTGAGCAGGGGTTCTCTATATAATATGTTAAATATTAATATAATCTATAGATTAGTTAGTTAAAAACTCATTAGCATCTACAGCTCCCTGAGGGAAAGGCAGTTTATACTTTTCACCTTTAAGCTTAAGATCAGACCATCTTACCCACTCGAAAGATAATTCTACTCTTCTTTCATCATCCAGAGAAAGACTAGATTTTCTAGCTGCCTGGAACTCAGTAAGCCTGTTAGTATTTCCTGCTTCTGCAGAAATAAGGTACATTTCAGGAATTCTTGAGATTAAAAGATCTGAATCTTCAGCTCTGGTATATTTATTTGAGAAAATAAAATTCCCTGTTGATGGAGCTTCAGCTATATCAAATAATGACTTTCTTGTATCTGTTGGCCCTAAAAGCGCTACCAGATTCTTTGACGCAGCAAAGCAGTTCCATGTGTTAGCATCATAGCTCATAATCCATCCCCAAACTCCGTTACCTTCAGCTAAATTTCCTGCAAGCTTATAGATAACTTCTGAATCATTGTTCTTTGGATTGGCAGAAATACTGAATTTACCACTCTTAATCAAAGCTTCTGCTTCTGCACCTGCACTTGCAATATCACCATTCATTCTATAAACTCTTGCAAGAAGAGCCATAGCAGCTTCTTTTGTAGGCTTAAGTCTTGTTTTAATATCAGTTGCACTTGCAGATTCTACATTATCTTTTGCATATTTCAGGTCATTGATAATGAAGTTTAATACTTCTTTAGGAGAGGAAGCTTTGATTGGATTAAAATCATAGTTCTCGTCAACCAAAGGAACTCCTTCATATAAATCATATAATCTTAGGTAAGTTAAAGCTCTTACATATCTTGCTTTTCCTTTTTGAGCATTAGAAGCTGTAGGAACTTTCAAAATAGTATTTGCTCTACTGATAGCCTTATAAAAATCTTTATAGAAATAACTCAACATTACATCCCCCGGAGGTGTTGCATGATCATAAAGATACTGAATCTGAAAGAATTGAAATTTAACAGGATCATAGTTATCTCTTGCCATAATTTCCGAAGCCATAATCGCAAAATATCCGTAAGTGTTAGGATTCATAACAACACTGTATGAACCTATCAATAATTTATCAACATCATCTGAAGATAATGGAGAGTTTGCATCCAATGCAATCTCAGATTTTATATCTAATGCGTTATCACAAGAACTTAATGTTAATCCAAGTGCTAATAGTAATATGCTTATCTTTTTCATTGTAATTCTAATTAAAAATTAATATTCATTCCTATGCTATACACTTTTACGTTTGGAATACCATTAGTATCTACTCCTGATGAAATTTTAGAAGTATCAGCAAAACTTTGGTTAACTTTAAGTGATCTGTCATAGTAATAAGCTTCCGGGTCAACACCTGAATACTTAGTGAATGTGAATGGATTTCTTACCTGAGCGTAAAGTCTCATTGATTTAATGAATTTCAGGTTAGTTTTATCGAAGTTATATCCTATTGTGATATCAGTAATTCTTAAATAATCAGCATTTTCCAAGAATCTTGTTGACTGCTCATTGTTCCAAGCAGCAACAGCGGATGCCATATGAGGACGAGGTACATTAGTATCTCTATTATCAGGAGTCCAATAATTCATTTGATCAGCAACCATGTTTGGAGAGTAAGAAGGGTATCCTGTAGGAGCCCCTGCTTCCTGCTTTTGCTTGTACATAGCATAAATTTTCTTCCCAATAGAATATTGTGCGTTGATAGATAAATCTAACTTATCATATGTGAATGTTGTAGAAAGACCTCCATACATTGGAGCAATACCACCATTGAATACGACTCTGTCATTAGTATCAATTTTTCCATCTCCGTTAACATCTCTATAGATCATATCACCAGCCTGAACCACTTTTGTTACATTACCAGCCTGATCTTTATATTCGTAACGTTCTTGAGCAATTCCAACTGCATCATATAAATAGAACGAACCTAAAGCCTCTCCTTCTTTTACGATAGAAACAAATCCTGTTGTAAACTGGCCTGATTTAGTACCAATTTTCTCAACAACGTTTTTGTTGTAAGAGAAGTTCGCTCCAAAATCCCATTTGAATTTTTCTCCTCTGATGATTTTTGTATCTACACTGATTTCAATCCCTTTATTATTGATTGTTCCAATGTTACTTAACCTATTGCTAAATCCTGACTCCTGTCCAATTGGAAGTCTATATAACAAATCACTAGTTGTTTTATTATAGTAGTCAACAGTTAAGTTTACTCTTTTGTTGAACATTGACAAGTCTAAACCTGCATCAAAAGACTTTCCTTTTTCCCACTTTAAAGTTTCGCTGTTTAATGTTAAAACAGCCATACCTGGCTCCTGGTTTTGGTTCTCTCCTGAAGAAATTAGCTGCATACCTGCAGAATAAGGGATACCAGTTTGGTTACCTGTAAGACCGTAAGACGCTCTTAACTTAAATTCATTAATGAAAGGAACTTTGAAAAACTCTTCGTTAGACACTGTCCATCCTAATGACGCAGCAGGGAAGCTACCCCATCTGTATCCATCTCTGAATTTAGAAGAACCATCATATCTTGTTGAAACCATTAAGTGGTATTTGTTTTCCCAGCTAACCTGAGCTCTTCCAAAGAAAGAGTATAATGCCATGGAATAAATATTCGAATCTCCTTTATTAACAATACCAGCAGCAGATAACCAAGGTAAGTCATTTGAAACGAAGTTTTCTCCATAAACTGAAGAATCCTCATAGTCCCATCTCTGGAAAGACTGCCCAACCATTACATTCACCTTCAATCTATTGTCAAAGAATCCTTTATCGTAAGCAGCAGTATTTTCTATTAGATAATCTCTGTTATTAGCAGTAAGATATGCTCCATATCCCCATGGCTGTCCTTCTCTCTCACCTCTCCTTGTATTTGGAGCATCAAATCTGTTATATCTGCGAGAAGCAATATTTCCACTTAAGGACGTTTTTAAAGTAATTTCTTTAATAGGATTATAAATTGCAAAGAAATTTGCTCCTACAGTCTGCCATTTGTCAGTTACTTGTCTTTCAAAGCCCCATAATGGATTGTTGTAATTAAACCTGTTAATTTTACCATTTGCAGCGTAAGGAGCTAAATTTGGTGGAGCAGCCATTGCATTAGAATAAGGCTGATAAGTATCATTATCGTCAGCTACTGGCTTTGCACTTGAATAAGTAAAATATGAATTTACTCCAATTTTAAAATTATCTGCGAACTTTTGTTCAACATTTAATCTTACTCTCGAAATTTCAAAATCATCACCACGGATAATCCCCTCCTGTCCGATATGACCTGCGGAGAAATACATTTTAGAAGATTCACCACCAGCTGTAAAACTTACTTGGTTATTGGTTACAGATCCAGTTCTTAGAACAAAGTCCATCCAATCAGTATCAATCCCTGTATTTGGCATTGGAGTAAGTGTCGCCATATTAGCAGGAGGTGCTGCTGTACCTGCTGCAATATCATTCAAGTAATTTTGTCTTGCAACATCATGTACCTGCTTATATTGCTGAGCATTAAGCAACCTTGGTCTTTTAATAATCTCCTGAATACCATAAGATGTTGAAAAACTAACCGCTGGTTTTCCGTTATATCTACCGCCTTTTGTTTCAACCAATACTACCCCATTGGAAGCTCTGGAACCATAGATTGCTGCAGAAGCTGCATCTTTCAGGATTTCCATGCTGCTGATATCTTCTGGAGAAAGGTTTCCTAAAGATTCCTGAGGGACACCATCAATAATGTAAAGTGGGTTATTGGATGCACTTAATGACCCATTTCCCCTGATGCTGATTTTGGTTTCATTTCCTGATCTACCACCTGTGTTGGCAACTTGTACCCCAGGTGCTTTTCCTTGTAATGCTAACTCAACAGATGCAACCGGTTTGTCTTGTAAAACATCACTTTTAACCGTTGTAATAGATCCTGATACATCACTTTTCTTCTGCTTACCATAACCAACCATCACAACCTCTTCGATCTGAGTTTCTTTGGCAGCAGTATCCTTCTTAACCTTTTGAGCAGAAACAGCATTCCCTATAAAGAATAATGCCCCAACGCTCAATACACGTAGTTTAACATTCATATTAACAAATTTTAATATATTTTAGTCGCAAATATGTTAATAAATATTAACATTAGCAAATTACATATGTACGTCCAGATTGTTTTTCTTTGCAATACCACAAGAAAACACTCCCCAAAACATAATGATTCATAATATTAACCTGTTTTTATTGATCAGAAATCAAAATAATAGTTTGAAAAAGCATTTTAACAATCAATAATTCGATGAAAAAAAAATTATCTATAATTAATCTAAATTACAATGGTGCTAATTTTCAACCAAATAGCTGTTTAAAAGTAAAAAAATCAATCGATTTCAGCACCATATAAAGTTGTATACAGATACTATGATTCCACCCATTTTTACCTATTTGTCTCATAAATAACACATATAAACATTCCTCTTTAGTTCAATCCTGCTATCTGTAAAATTGTAATTTTAACATTCAAGTTTTAATTCAGCAATAAAATAAATACCTGAAAAAAACTCTGCGAAAAGAATCAACTAAGTTTAAAGGAATATGATTTAGATACAGTGAACATAAACAAAAATAAGCCGTCTCAATGAGACGGCTTATTTTATATATTTATCTGAATATTATTTCAGCTTTTTCTTAACAGCTACTTCTTCGTACACTTCAAGAATATCACCGATTTCAATATCGTTGTATCCTTTTAAGTTAAGACCACATTCGTAACCTTTTGTTACTTCTTTTACATCGTCTTTGAAACGCTTCAAGCTTTCAAGCTCTCCGTCAAATTTCACAATGCCATCTCTTAACAAACGTACTTTAGACTGTCTTGTTACCTTTCCGGTAAGAACCATACAACCTGCAATTGAACCAACTTTAGAAATCTTGAATACCTCACGGATTTCAACATTACCAATTACCTGCTCCTGAATTTCAGGAGAAAGCATTCCTTCCATTGCTTCTTTTACTTCATCGATTGCTTTATAGATTACAGAATAAGTTCTGATTTCAATTTCCTCACGATCTGCAAGTTCTTTTGCATTAGCACCAGCTCTTACGTTGAATCCAATGATAATTGCATCAGATGCTGCCGCTAAGTTGATATCAGATTCAGTGATCTGTCCTACACCTGAGTGAAGGATTTTCACGCTGATCTCTTCTGTTGATAATCTTTGTAACTGATCAGAAAGTGCTTCCACAGAACCATCCACGTCACCTTTAAGGATAATATTCAATTCTTTGAATTCTCCTAAAGCAATACGTCTACCTAATTCTTCAAGCGTTGTATGTTTTTTCGTTCTGATAGAAAGTTCTCTCTGAAGTTGTTCTCTCTTATTTGCAATGGTTTTACCCTCACTTTCGTCAGCATATACCCGGAATTTATCACCTGCTGTAGGTGCTCCATCTAAACCTAAGATTGTTACAGGAATAGATGGCCCTGCTTCCGCAAGATTTCGTCCTCTTTCATCAAGCATGGCTTTTACTTTACCATGATTTTTACCAGCAACTACGTAATCTCCAACTTTCAGAGTTCCTGCCTGCACCAACATAGTGGCAACATATCCTCTTCCTTTATCCAATGAAGCTTCAATAACAACACCTTGAGCATTTCTACCAGGATTAGCTTTTAGATCAAGCATTTCTGCCTGAAGTAATACTTTCTCTAATAGAATATCCATGTTATTACCAAATTTCGCAGAAATTTCCTGAGCCTGAACATTCCCTCCCCATTCTTCTACAAGGATATTCATCCCTGAAAGCTGCTGACGGATATTATCAGGATTTGCATTGGGCCTATCAACCTTATTCAATGCAATAATCATAGGTACACCTGCTGCCTGTGCGTGAGAAATAGCTTCTCTCGTTTGAGGCATTACATCGTCGTCTGCTGCAATTACAATAATCGCAATATCGGTAATCTGAGCACCTCTAGCTCTCATTGCTGTAAATGCTTCGTGACCTGGTGTATCTAAGAATGTAATTCTCTGTCCGTTTTCAAGTTTAACATTGTAAGCACCAATATGCTGGGTAATTCCTCCAGATTCACCTGCAATTACATTTGTTTTTCTAATGTAATCAAGTAATGATGTTTTACCATGGTCAACGTGTCCCATTACAGTAACAATTGGAGCTCTAGTAACCAGATCTTCTTCGTTATCAATTTCATCTTCAGCATCACTTTCTTCAAGGTCAGCATCTGAGAATTCAATTTTATACCCAAATTCATCTGCTACTAATAACAAGGTATCAGCTTCTAATCTTTGGTTCATAGTAACCATTACACCAAGTGAGAAACAAGCAGAGATCACTTCAGTTGGAGAAACGTTCATTAAACTTGCTAATTCACCTACTGTGATAAATTCTGTCACCTTCAGTGTTCTGTCCTGTGCTTCAAATTCTTGTTGACGCTCATCCTGCTCTCTTCGGTACGTTCTTTTATCCTTTCTGTGTTTTGCAGATTTAGATTTACCTCCTTTGTTGGTAAGTTTTTCTAAGGTTTCTTTAATCTGGTTTTTAACTTGTTCGTCAGTTAATTCAACTGGCATAACTCTTTGACCAGGTCTGTTGTTTTGACCTCCTTTTTTGAAGCCACCTCCTCCTTGGCCACCTGGACGGTTTCCACCTTGGTTATTTCCGAAACGGTTTCCACCTTGACCGCCTTGACCTTGTGGACGATTTCCTTGTCCCCCTTGTCCTGGGCGGTTTCCACCTTGTCCACCACCATTATTATTATTGTGCGGACGGTTTCCACCCTGGCCACCTTGGCCTTGGTTATTATTTCCAGAGTTTTGATTGTTTCCACCTTGGCCTTGGTTATTTGGACCTCCACCTGGTTTTTCAATTCTCTTTCTTTTCTTTTTTGCTCCAGCTCCTGGTTTTGGTGCAAACTGAGTTAAATCAATTTTTTCACCTACGATCTTAGGACCGTCCAGTTTCTGATAAACAGTTTCAATTTTTTGAGGTTCCTGATTTTCAGGTTCAGCTTCCACTTTTGGAGCTTCTATTTTTTTCTCTTCTACCACTGGTTTTGGAGTTTCTTTTACAGGTTCAACCGGTTTTGTTTCTTCTTTTTTCTCCTCCATTTTTGGTTTGTCTTTTTTCACTGGTCTATTTCTAGATTCTATCTGAGACAAATCAATTTTATCCAAAACTTTAAATTCCTGCTTTTCGGGAGTTGCTTTTACTTCCGGTTCTTCTTTCACTATTTCTTCTTTCTTTTCTTCAACCGGTGTCGCTACAGGAGCAGCAGGGGTTTCTTCAATTTCGGGTTTAACAGGTTCTAAATCTATTTTACCTAAAATCTTAGTTTCTGGTTTGTTTGCTTTAGCTCTTATCACTTCAGGGGTTTTCTTCTCTTCAATTTCCAGTTTTTCTTCCGGAACTTTAGTGATCACCACCTCATGGGAAGCTTTTCTTTGTTCGCCATCTTTGGCAAACTCAGCTTCCAATGCAGAATATGCCGATTCTTCCAATTGAGCGTTAGGATTGCTTTCAACCTCGAAACCCTTTGATTGTAAAAACTCTACTAATCTGGACATCGAAATATTGAATTCCTTAACCGCTTTATTTAATCTAATTTTTGGCATCTATATTATTTACTGTTTTTTAATTTTTAAAATTAAAGTATTTCCTTTTTACTGTTTATTAAAATTTATTTTAAATCTTAATCTTCAAATTCTTCTCTCAGAATACGTTTAACCTCTTCAATTGTTTCTTCTTCAAGATCAACCATATTTAAAAGGCTCTCAGTTTCTTTATCTAATACTGATTTTGCAGTTGTAAGTCCTACTTTCTTAAACTCATCCAAAATCCACTGCTCGATATCGTCATTAAATTCTCTCAATTCAACATCGTCATCCTCGCTGGACTCTCTGTATACATCAATTTCATATCCTGACAACCAAGAAGCCAGTCTAATATTCTGTCCTTGTTTTCCGATTACTTTAGAAATCTCTTCAACAGGAGTGTAAACTAGTGCATAGTTAGCATCTTCATTGATATCAATTTTGTTAACAGTAACATTTCCTAAAGCTCTCTTCACCAAAATTTCAGGGTTTTTAGACCACTGAATAACATCGATGTTTTCATTTCTCAACTCTCTTACAACCCCATGAATTCTGGATCCTTTAACACCCACACAAGCTCCTACAGGATCAATTCTGTCATCATAAGCATCTACTGCAATCTTCGCCTTTTCACCAGGAATTCTCACTACTTTTTTCAGCATGATTGTTCCATCCTGGATTTCAGGAATTTCCAGCTCTAATAATTTCTCAAGGAATTTAGGTGCAGTTCTGGAAATAATAATCTGCGGTTTTGAACCTTTAAAATCTACTGTCTCAACAATAGCTCTGATATTCTCACCCTTTTTAAAGAAATCTGATGGGATCTGGTTTTCTTTTGGTAAAATGAATTCGTTTCCTTCATCATCCAACAAGATCACATGCTTGTGGCGGATGTGGTGGATTTCACCCACAACGATTTCACCAATTTTATCTCTAAACTGTTCGTACAGCATTGCATTATTATGCTCCTGAAGTTTTGTAGCCAAAATCTGCTTAAGGGTAAGAATATTTCTTCTTCCCAACTGCGCAACAGGAATTTCCATTGTAAAGTCCTCACCTACTTCGAAGGTAGGGTCAATCTTCTTCGCTTCAGAAATTTCAATTTCCAAATCATCATCTTCAGACATTTCGTCCTCTACAATTGTTTTATTTAAAAATATCTGAAAATCTCCTTTATCCGGGTTTACAATCACGTCAAAGTGGTCATCTGAA
The DNA here is from genome assembly GCF_003385515.1 of Chryseobacterium pennae. GTDB lineage: Bacteria > Bacteroidota > Bacteroidia > Flavobacteriales > Weeksellaceae > Chryseobacterium > Chryseobacterium pennae. Next base: position 152,467 of record NZ_QNVT01000001.1, read on the forward strand.
TCGAATCTTTTTCTCAAAAGAGTCTTCAGTGAATCTTCAATAATTGCCATAAGATCAATCTTACTGATCCCTTTTTCGTCTTTAAAATCACCAAAGGATTCAATCAACGCTATATTATCCATCTATTCTTTTTTCTTTTTTAAAATTTAATTACTACTAATGCTTTTTTAATCTCAGAGTAAGCAATCTCTTTCTCCTCTTCTACATCTACTTTCCCTTTACCAACATCTTTCGGTTTACGGTAACGCAGAATAAGCGTAATCTTTTCATCGTCCACTTTTGACAATTCTCCTTCAGTTTTAGAAGAATCCTCCAGCATCACTTCTATCTCTCTTCCTATGTTTTTATTGAACTGTCTTGGTGTTACTAATGGCTCACTCAATCCAGCAGACATTACCTGAAGGCTGAAATCATGCTCTTCACGATCCATATTGAATTCTATAGCCCGGCTTGCATCAAGACAATCCTGTAAAGAAACTCCATTATCACCATCTAAAATCACTGTAACATCATCCCCTGCAGAGATCTTAAGATCAATAAGAAAAAGATCTTCTCTGGTCTCAAGGAATTCATTTAATAATTCTTCAATTCTTTTTTTAAACTCCATACATTCTTTTATCTTGATTTACAGTACGAAAAAAGGCTTTCTTTCGAAGCCTTCCCATTTTTTCCGTAAATCCAATGCAAATATACGCTTTTTTTCCAAAAATGCAAAATTATCTTATTATCAAGTAAATACAACGAAAATCATTTACATTAAATTAAACAAGCATGTGAAGGTATTTTTATTATTTTTGTCTTTGAATTTTAAAAACAAACATTTTGAATATAACGATTGTAGGAACAGGTTATGTAGGATTAGTTACAGGAACTACCCTTGCAGAACTTGGCAATTCAGTATACTGTGTTGATATTGATGAAAAAAAGGTAGAAGGTATGAAAAACGGCATCGTTCCCATCTATGAGCCGAACCTTGAAGAGATGTTTCTTAGAAACATCCAGTCTGAAAGATTATTTTTCACTACCAATTTAAAAGAAGCTTTAGATAAAAGTGAAGTGATTTATCTGGCATTGCCTACTCCTCCCGGAGAAGATGGCTCAGCTGATCTTTCTTATGTATTAAAAGTATCGAATGACATTGGAGAAATGATGACCGAGTATAAGGTTATTGTTAACAAAAGCACTGTCCCTGTAGGTACCGCAGACAGGGTAAGAGAAACGATTTCTTCTAAAACAGACATTCCCTTTGATGTTGTTTCCAATCCTGAATTTTTAAGAGAAGGTTTTGCTGTTGAAGATTCTATGAATCCTTCGAGAGTTGTTGTAGGGGCAAGTTCCGATAAGGCAAAAGATATTATGGCTAAAATTTACCAGCCATTCACCAACACTGGCATTCCGATCATTTTTATGGATGAGAAATCATCTGAACTGACAAAATATGCGGCCAATTCATTCCTTGCTGTAAAAATCACCTTTATGAATGAAATTGCCAATTACTGTGAAAAAGTAGGGGCTGACGTAGATAAGGTAAGACTAGGAATGGGAAGTGATGACAGAATTGGACAAAGGTTCCTTTTTCCAGGCATTGGATATGGAGGAAGCTGTTTTCCTAAAGATGTAAAAGCTCTTATTAAATCCGGGAAACAGGAAAATTTCAATTTTCAGATTCTGGAAGCTACAGAGAATGTCAATACTTCTCAGAAGGTAATTCTTGTTGCTGAAATTGAAAAATACTTTGGCGGAAATATAGCAGGTAAAAAGATCGCTATGTGGGGCCTTGCCTTCAAAGCCAATACTGATGATATCAGAGAAGCATCTTCTTTAGACAACATTGCCCTCTTATTAAAAAAAGGCGCAATAATTGTAGCCTATGATACAGTTGCAGAAACTAATGTTCAAAAATTACTGGGAGATAAAATCCAATATGCCAAAGGAATGTATGACGCACTGGAAGATGTAGACGCTTTATTTATTGCTACAGAATGGCCGGAATTCAAAAATCCTAATTTTGACCTTATGGCAAAGAAAATGAAAAATAAAGTTATTTTTGACGGAAGGAATATGTACCCACTTGAAATCCCTGAACAAAACGGATTTTATTATAAGAGTATAGGTAGAAAGACAATCACAAAATAAATAAATGAAAAATGTAATCATTACAGGGGGAGCCGGGTTTATCGGTTCTCATGTTGTAAGAGAATTTGTAAAAAATAATCCGGATATTACAATCATCAACCTCGATGCACTAACGTATGCCGGAAATTTGGAAAACCTGAAGGACATTGAAAATGAACCTAATTATGTTTTCGAAAAAGCAGATATTACAAAACCTGAAGAGCTAAGAGAAGTTTTTGAAAAATATAATCCTGACGCCGTTGTACATTTAGCGGCAGAAAGCCATGTTGACAGAAGTATCACTGATCCTATGGCTTTTATTAATACCAATGTAAACGGGACAGCCAATCTTCTTAACCTTTGTAAAGAGTTCTGGACTTTGAATCCCGACCATACCCATGGAAGATTCCCTGATGAAAAAAGAACAAACCTATTCTATCACGTTTCAACAGATGAAGTATATGGAAGTTTAGGTGAAACCGGATTCTTCCTTGAAACGACTTCTTATGATCCTCAATCTCCATATTCTGCATCAAAAGCAGCCTCTGACCATTTAGTAAGAGCCTATGGAAATACATATGGAATGCCGTTTATTGTATCTAACTGTTCTAATAATTACGGACCGAACCATTTCCCGGAAAAATTAATCCCGCTTTGCATCTCTAATATCATTAACGAAAGACCTTTACCTATTTATGGTGATGGAAAGTATACAAGAGATTGGCTATTTGTAATTGATCACGCAAGAGCTATCCATCAGATATTTAATGACGCTAAAACTGGAGAAACCTATAACATCGGTGGGTTCAACGAATGGCAAAATATTGACCTAGTTAAAGAATTGATCAAGCAGATGGATGCTAAACTGGGAAGATCTGAAGGCTACTCTGAAAAACTGATCACTTTTGTAAAAGACAGACCTGGTCATGATAAACGTTATGCTATTGATGCCAATAAATTAAATAAAGATCTAGGCTGGAAACCATCCGTAACTTTTGAAGAAGGACTGGGTAAAACCATAGACTGGTACCTAGAAAATAAGGAATGGCTGGAAAATGTGACTAGCGGAGATTACCAAAAATACTACGAAAACCAGTATTCTTAGGATGAAAAAATATTTCTTTTTATTTTTCATCATTTTCTCTGTCGCATCATATGCTCAATCTGTGATTCAGACAAAGTTTCCAACTGAAGCGCAGAAAAAACTTATCGATGAACTCATTGAAATTAGCGGATATAATAATTCATTAATGCAAACAGCTAATTTATTACTATTTCGAAAGTCTATTCGCCATGAAAATGGGAAAAGTTTTGAAGTTTTAAATACAGAAGAAAAGAGAACCATCCTTGATAAAATAAGAAATAATTACTCAAGAAAAGACAAACTCTATTTTGATTTCATGAATTTATCTGAAGAAAATTTGAAAAACCTCATCAAATTTTACGATGAAAATCCGAATTTAAAATCCAGTCAGTATTTATTTTCATCAGATATTATCATTCATAATCTAGACAATGAAATCAGCATTGAAGTAAATAAGATCTTAAAAGACAAATCCACAAAATAAAATGAAAGGAATAATATTAGCCGGAGGATCCGGAACAAGACTTTACCCTCTAACCATCGCCGTAAGCAAGCAGCTGATGCCTGTTTATGACAAACCTATGATCTACTATCCTCTATCTACATTGCTATTGGCAGGAATTAAGGATATTCTGATCATTACCACCCCACACGACCAGGCAGGATTCATCAAATTACTAGGAGATGGATCTCAGATCGGCTGTAATATAGAATACGTTGTACAGCCAAGTCCGGACGGTCTGGCACAGGCCTTTATTCTGGGAGACCAGTTTATAGGCAATGATCCTGCAGCACTTGTTTTAGGAGACAACATCTTCTACGGTTCTGAAATGGGAAATTTGTTAAAAAATAAAACCAATCCTAATGGAGGCGTCGTTTTTGCTTATCATGTCGCAGACCCTGAAAGATATGGGGTTGTAGAATTTGACGACAACTTCAAGGCCGTTTCTATTGAAGAAAAACCTTTAAAGCCAAAGTCAAACTACGCTGTACCCGGTCTTTATTTTTATGACAATAATGTAGTAGAAATTGCTAAAAATATAAAACCTTCTGCACGAGGAGAACTGGAAATTACTGACGTAAACAATGTTTATCTGAAAAATGAAAAACTTGAAGTAGGTGTTCTGGACAGAGGTACAGCATGGCTGGATACGGGAACTTTTGATTCTCTTCATGATGCTTCGGAATTTGTAAGTGTTATTGAAAAGAGACAAGGCTTCAAGATTGGATGTATCGAAGAGATTGCTTTCAGAAATAAATTCATTAGTGAAGAAAAATTACTGGAAACAGCTGCAAAATATGGTAAAAGTGGTTATGGCCAGTATTTAAAACAACTTGTTCGTTAATACCCCTATCATTTATAAACCTCGCAAACTATTGGCTTTATAGTCAATAGTTTTTGTACATAATAACAAATATCAATATATTAGTTGTTATTTTTTAGTTTTATGTAAACAATAATTTACAGACTAAGAAATCCGGTAAGAATTAATTATTATAAATTTGCAAAAACTTACACAGATGAATGAACCACAGCAAAAGTGGACAGAAACAATTGAAGCGAATCATTCTTTATTTGATTTAAAGCTCAAAGAAGTATGGCGGTATAAGGATCTTGTTTACATGTTTGTAAAAAGAGACTTCATATCGAGTTTCAAGCAAACCATTTTGGGGCCAATCTGGTTTTTTATTAACCCGGTTTTAACAACAATAGTCTATCTGGTTGTTTTTGGAGCGATTGCCAAACTTCCTACAGATGGTGCACCCCCTATTTTATTTTATCTGTCTGGTGTAACTCTCTGGAATTACTTTTCAGCTTCATTACTGACTACTTCCAGTACCTTTGTAGGGAATTCAACCATTTTCGGGAAAGTATATTTCCCAAGACTGGTAACGCCAATTTCAGTTGTCATCTCAAACCTGATGCGTTTTGGGGTGCAATTTCTCTTATTCCTTCTTGCATGGGCTTATTATCTGAGCCAGGGAAAGGTGCAGCCTAATATCTGGATTCTCGCAACTCCTTTTCTTATCATCTTGATGGCCTTTTTTGCATTAGGAGTAGGAATGATATTCTCGGCTCTTACTACAAAATATAAAGATTTGAGTATGTTATTGGGCTTTGGAGTCAGTTTATATATGTATGCCACTCCGGTGATCTATCCGGTATCCTCTCTTCCGGCAGGATTCAAAAAACTGGCATACTATAATCCGCTTACAGGGATTTTCGAATGTTTTAAATATGCCTGGCTTGGTGTAGGCGACTTCTCACCATTAATGCTGGGAATCAGTACGGTTATTATTCTTATCCTATTGGTATTAGGAATACTGATCTTTAATAAGGTTGAAAAAACCTTTATGGATACCGTATAAGATTTAACTGTTATCATTAACTTAAAATCAATCAAAACATGCTGGCTTTAAAAGCAGAAAATATATCAAAACAATACCGCCTCGGACAGGTGGGTACCGGAACTTTATCTCATGACCTGAACAGATTCTGGCATAAGGTAAGGGGAAAAGAAGATCCTTATTTGAAAATTGGGGAAACCAATGACAGAACAACAAAAGGAGATTCTGAATATGTATGGTCTTTACGCGATATCAATTTTGAGATAGAACAGGGAGATGCCGTTGGAATCATAGGAAGAAACGGAGCGGGTAAATCTACTTTGCTTAAATTACTGAGTAAGGTAACCAAACCAACAACCGGGAAGATTTATACTCAGGGAAGAATTGCATCCCTGCTGGAAGTAGGAACAGGTTTTCACCCTGAAATGACAGGTCGTGAGAATGTATATCTTAACGGAGCTATTCTTGGGATGACCAGAAAGGAAATTACCCGAAAATTTGATGAAATTGTAGACTTTTCAGGAGTTGAAAGATATATAGATACTCCGGTAAAAAGATATTCTTCCGGAATGTACGTCCGTCTGGCATTTGCTGTAGCAGCACACCTTGAGTCTGAGATTTTGATCGTAGATGAAGTACTTGCAGTAGGAGATTCTGAGTTTCAGAAAAAATGCCTTGGAAAAATGGGTGATGTCACGAAGGGACAGGGAAGAACAGTTCTTTTTGTAAGCCACAATATGGCTGCGATTAATGAGCTTTGCAACAGTGCTATTTTATTAGATCAAGGCTCCGTGGCCATGCAGGGAGACAAAGATAAATGTATTATTGAATACCAGCGTAAGAATTCCTATATCTCTCATTATGAAGTCTCAAAGGATGGTTTTGAAATCGGAAATGACAGAATTAAAGTTCAGGCCTATTCAGCAACACCTATACAGGGAAATGTACTGAATATCAATTCAGGAGTAAGAATAAAGGTTGATTTTATAAGCACGATTCAAAATGCTACTGTAGATCTTTCTTTCTATATCAAAAACTCTCATGAAGTGATTGTCATGAGTAACGGCTTTATGATCAGTGAAAATGGAGAACCGGGAGGTTACTCTATCAGCTTTGATATTCCGGCCAATATACTTAATGAGGATTCTTATTATTTTGATATGTTTTGGGGAATGAACCGTTCTGAGATCGCATTCAAAACACAATCATTTGGTTTTGAGATCAATGGAATAAGAAATCAGTTTGGAGACATCAAAAAATCACCGGGTGTAATTTCTCCTGCTATTGTTTCGGAAATCAAAAAGTTATAACTTTTCAGTGCTCATCCTTCAAAATAATTCGTCATGCTTTTAAATATAATCTTTTCATATAACCGTGCCATGCAAGTAGATTACCTGCTGAGTACTATTTTAAAAAGAATTAAAATAGATGATTATGAAACTGTGATTTTGTACCATACCACAGGGAATCATCATTTAGGCTACAAAAAATTAATTGAAAAATATAAAAATCACTCCAATATCCGTTTTGAAGAAAGAAAGGAAATATGGTTTGATACTGCTTTTTTTAAAACACTTACCAACAGAAAAAATTTAAAATTCTTTCTGGAGAAAAATTTAAAGAATAAGCAGGGCGATAACTTCAAAGGGCTGCTTCAGGATTTATTAAGAAAGACCAAACATGAACTGATCATGTTTAATACCGATGATGGTGTTTTTTATAGAGATGTATCTCTGGATGAAGAAGTGCTTTCTGAATTTAAAAAAGATCCCGAAAATTCATCTTACAGGATGTATGTAGGTGACAATATTGAAGGTTTCCCTGATTATATTCAGAAAAAGGGCGATCATTACGAATGGGACTATTATGCCGATAAGAATATCACACACTGGTCTTATCCTTTTTCAGTAGACGGAACAATATATAATACCAAGCATCTGTTAAAGGTTTTAGAAAAAATACCTTATCATAACCCAATTACGCTGGAAGAAAACGTGTTCAGACATGCATTACAGCATAAACTCTTCAGAAAAGGAATGAGCCCGCTGCAAACCAAACTGGTGGGAACTACTTTAAACAGGGTTTCTGTGGAGACCTTTAACCCAACTATCAACATCAGCGTTGATGAACTAAATGAAAAATTCATCGAAGGATATACCCTTCACCTTGGACTTCCCGATCATATTGATGTGGTTAATATTGTTCCATTTGAAGTAAGTGTAGTAAAAGGAGACCAGAAAGTACTTCTGTATGCTTTAGATGAAGATGGAAAGAAAATACAAAATTCGTATGGAATTGAAGGGACCAAAAACGAGTCCTAATAGATATATAAATTAAATGATTATGACTCCGCATATTATAGATTTTTTAAAGATCGGATCTCCGGAACTGGGATACATTACTGTGGCTGAAGCTCAGAAAAATGTGCCTTTTTCCATCAACAGAGTTTACTGGACTTATTTTACACCTCAAGATGTAATCCGTGGAGGACATGCGCATAAGAAGCTGCAGCAGGTTATCTTTGCAGTTTCGGGAACTATAGAATTCAACACTCAGGATCTGGATGGTAATGAGGCGAGCTTCATTTTAGATACTCCATCCAAGGGACTTTATATTCCGGAATTAATCTGGAGAGATATTAAATTCAGCCACAATGCTGTTCTTTTATGTCTTGCTTCTGAACTCTATGACGAAGATGATTATTTCAGAGATTTCGAAGATTTTAAAAACTACAGGAAATGATACATCCTTTAGCTGACGTACAGTCTCAAAACATCGGGGAAGGAACTTCCGTATGGCAGTTCTGTGTCATTTTAAAAGGGGCTGAAATTGGCAGCGGATGCAATATCAACTGCCAGGTACTTATAGAAAACGATGTGGTCATTGGAAACAATGTCACGATAAAACCAGGTGTTCAGATCTGGGATGGAGTAAGCCTTGAAGACAATGTATTCATCGGGCCTAATGTAACTTTTACCAACGACCTTTTCCCAAAATCTAAAAATAAAGATTTCAAACTGGAAAAAACACTGGTAAAAAAAGGAGCTTCTATTGGTGCCAATGCTACTGTTTTAGCAGGAATTACCATTGGTGAAAATGCATTAATCGGAGCCGGAAGCGTGGTTACCAAAAGTGTTCCTGATAATGAAATATGGGTAGGAAACCCTGCAAAATTTTTAAAGAATAATAACAATGATAAAGTTTCTTGATTTACAAAAAGTTAATCTCAAATACCAACAGGAAATAGAAGATGCGCTGTTGCAGACCTTCAGATCCGGATGGTATCTTTTGGGAGAAAAAACCAAAGGTTTCGAAACTCATTTAGCTCAATATATAGGAACAAAACACGCGATTGGGGTAGCCAACGGACTGGATGCACTGCGTCTGATCCTTCGTGCTTACATCGAATTGGGAATCATGAAAAAAGGTGATGAAATTCTTGTTCCTTCCAATACCTATATCGCATCTATACTGGCCGTTTCTGATAACGGATTGGTTCCTGTTCTGGTAGAACCGGAGATCAATACCTACAATATCGATATTGCTAAAATTGAAGAAAAAATCACTCCAAAAACCAAAGGTATTCTTGTTGTTCACCTTCAGGGAAGAATCGTTTTCTCGGATCAGCTTAAAGAAATTGCTCAGAAACATGATTTAAAGATCATCGAAGACAATGCCCAGGCTATCGGAGCAGAATGGAACGGCATAAAATCAGGAAACCTTGGAGATGCTGCAGGATTCAGCTTTTATCCTGGAAAAAATCTGGGAGCTTTAGGAGATGCAGGGGCTGTAACCACCAATGATGATGAGCTTGCAAAGGCAATCAGAGCATTGGCCAACTACGGCTCCAACCAAAAATATGTAAACATTTATCAGGGGTTAAATTCCAGACTTGATGAGCTGCAGTCTGCTGTTTTAGATATCAAGCTGAAGTATATTGATGATGAAAATAATGCAAGAAGAATTATTGCCAAAAGATTCATCAGTGAAATCACCCATCCTGATATCATCCTTCCTGAATATCCTGAAAATGAAAATGAGCATGTATGGCATGTTTTCGTTATCAGAACCCATAGAAGAGATGAGCTTCAGGCATATCTTACAGAGCATGGCATACAGACCATCATTCACTACCCTATTCCGCCTCACAGGCAGGAAGCTTACAAAGAGTGGAATGATCTGTCTTTCCCGATCAGTGAAAAAATTCATGCAGAAGTTCTAAGTCTTCCGATCTCCTTGGTTTTGGAAGAAGAAGAAGTACAGACAATTATTAAAGCGGTAAACGAATTTTAAATGGAACAACCATTAGTAACAGTGGTAGTAGTATCCTACAACCATTCACAGTTTATCAAAGAAAACCTTGACAGCATAAAAAACCAGACCTACAAAAACATTCAGTTAATTGTAGGTGATGATGCTTCCCCGGATCATTCCGTAAAAGTTTTTGAACAGTGGTTGCAGGAAAATAATTACCCTGCAGAAAAAAACTTCCATACTCAAAACACAGGCCTGCCAACCATGCTTAATGAATGCCTTGAGCTGGCCAAAGGAAAGTATATCAAAATCATTGCAGCCGATGATTTTCTGCATCCCGAATCTATCGAAAAATCAGTTTCCATCCTTGAAAAATCAGGAAATGAATATGGAATGTCTTTTTCTCATACTCATGCTGTAAATAACGACAGCGAGATCATTGAGGATATTGCAGACTACGATGCATTGGGAAATATAGATCCTTATGTTTTCAGAGAAGAACTTTTAAAAGGAAATAGAATTGCGGCTTTAACGGTGCTATTAAGAACTGATGTCGTAAGAGAAACCGGCCAATATGATGCGCAGTTTATTATCGAAGATTATTACCGTTGGCTAAAAGTCAGCCAGAAGTATTTAATTGCCTATATTCCGGAAAAGCTAGCTTATTACAGACTGCATACCGATAATATTTCTAAAGTAAAAGCTGACAGAATTGAAATGGAAGCAGCCATGCTTCAGATGATGTTTGATAAAAAAGGAGTATCAAGAGGAAGTATCAATTACATTACTCAGAAACTATACCAATCAGGCACTCAACTTCCTGAAGAATATGTCAATGCCTATCATGTCTATCCGTTCCGTTCAAAAAAACTGGACTTTGCTGTAAAAAAGAAGCTTCCTGTTTCTCTGTATAAGGTTTTAAAGAAAATTATCTAAAAAATGAATCCTTTAATCTCCATCATTGTTCCTTGCTACAATCAGGCTGTTTATCTTGATGAATGTCTTGAATCTGTACTTCAGCAAACCTATCAGAACTGGGAATGTATTATTGTCAATGACGGTTCTCCGGACAATACTGAAGATTTTGCCAGAAAATGGGTAGAAAAGGATACCCGTTTCCATTATGTTGATAAGGAAAACGGCGGTTTATCTTCCGCAAGAAATGCAGGAATAGCTGTTGCAAAAGGAGAATGGATTTTACCATTAGACTCAGATGATAAAATATCTCCGGCCTATCTGGAACTGGCTGAGAAAGAATTCAGCAATGGATACAGTGTCATTTACTGTGAAGCTGAAAAATTTGGTACAGAAACCGGAAAATGGATTCTGCCCGAATATACCCCACAGGCTTTAGCGGTAAGAAATGTTATTTTTTGTACTGCATTTTTTAAAAGAACAGATTGGGAAAAAGCCGGCGGATATGACACCAGCCTCATCTATGGTCTGGAAGATTGGGAGTTCTGGATCTCCATTCTTAAAAACGGAGGTAAAGTGTATAAAATCAAAGAAATTTGCTTCTATTACAGGATCAAAGAAAACTCTATGATAAAAGACATGATCTCAGACAACGGAGACATGAAAAAAATGGTAACCCACAATATTGTATACAAAAAACACATTGAGTTCTTCACAAAGGAACTCGGTAGTTTTGAGAAGCTCTACGATAATAACCAGCATTTAAAAAACATCCTCAACAGTAAGAGATATGTTTGGGCAAATAAAATTTTTAATCTTTTCAACCGATGAGAAAAAAGGGAGAGAAGACCGGTTACCTCAACAAAATGAAATACTATTCATATATTTGAGTATCTGAATGAAATGATTTTTTTTCAGATATGGAATATTGTTCCCCTATAACACAATTAATGAAACAACTAAGGTATGATTATTGGCAACGGTATTATAGCAAATGCTGTAAAATCTTATGACAGACAAGATATAGTTTTTTTTGCTTCAGGAGTATCCAATTCCCTGGAGACAAGCGCATCAGAATTTGAAAGAGAATTTTCTCTTTTAAAAACGGTGTATGGAGATAACAGAGAAAAGAAACTCATCTATTTTTCTACCCTCAGCATCCACGATCAGTCAAAGCAGAACAGCCCCTATGTCATTCATAAAAAAGAAATTGAAGCGTATATAGAAAATAATGTTGACCATTACCTCATCCTGCGAATAGGCAATATTGTAGGAAAGGGCGGAAATCCCAACACACTTTTCAACTTTCTGAAGACTCAGATTACAAACCATAATGAATTTACCCTGCATCTGAAAGCCAGAAGACTTCTTTTAGACATTGAAGATATCTCCAGATTTGTAGAATCTCATGGTCTGCATTCCCATAATAAAACTATCAATTTCTCCTTTCCCTATTATTATGATTTAAAGGAAATCATCAGTGCTATTGAAAAAGAAACAGATAAAAAAGGACTTTATAACGAAGCTGATGAAGGTGATTTCTATAAAGTGGATTTTGATGAAGATATCACGACTTTTTTCTCCGGTAAAACCCCGGAAAGCTATTTAGAAACATTAACCAGAAAGTATATTTAAGATGGCTAATTTTTATGTAATTATTGTTACTTACAATGCCATGAAATGGGCAGAAAGATGTTTTACCAGTTTACGAAAGTCCAATATTCCCGTACAGACAATCGTTATTGATAACGGTTCTACGGATGGTACTCAGGGCTATATTAAAATAAACTTTCCTGAAGTTGATTTTATTCAGTCTTCGGAAAATCTAGGTTTTGGTAAAGCCAATAATATTGGTATTGAAAAAGCTTATAAAGAAGGAGCCGATTTTTTTTATCTGATGAATCAGGATGCATGGATTTTCCCGGACAGTATTGAAAAATTGCTGGAAGTTTATCGTGATTATCCCAACAAAGAGCAACTTGGTATCTTAAGTCCGATGCATTTAGACGGAAGTGAAAAAAAATTAGATTCCCATTTTGAAAATTATCTGGGAAAATATGCCAAAACAAACCGCTTAATTTCTGACCTATTTTTAAAACAGCTAAGTAAATGGTACGAAATAGATTTTGTAAACGCTGCACATTGGTTATTACCTAAGTCTACCATTGAAACCGTTGGTGGGTTTAATCCGTTTTATTTCCATTATGGTGAAGACTATGACTATTTAAACCGTGTTGTTTATAATAAAAAGAAAGTTATAATTTGTCCGGATAGCCTTGTAGTTCATGATACTAAACAGCATAAAGTTTTTCAAAATCCCGAAGACGCTTATAAAGAAAAATGGCTTTCATTGAGGTTACAAAAACAAACCGAATTTATGAATCCTGCCCTTGAATTTGATCCAATAAAAATAAAAAAGCAGTTATTATGGGATTTTTATAAATTCGCATTAAAAGGTTATACAAAAGAACGTATTGAGCAACGTGAAATGAATAACTATTTTTTACCTCGCTTACAGGAAATTCATGAGCATCGCCAAAAAATCATCAACTCTTCACACCCATTTTTAAATATCTAAAAATTTCTAAATGAGTAAAAAAATTCTTTTTGTTTGTTACGGAGATTCAAATTCTCCAAAAGCCTGGTCTAATGTGCCATTCCTTTTTTCTGAAAATTTAAAAATGCAGGGATATGAACTCCTGCGTGTAGATCTATCACCCTCAACGAAATACGAAACATTATGGAATAAATACCCGGGAAGAATTTTATCCCGATTTTTTCCGAATCATCAATATGAATTTATTAAAACTCCTATTGCAAGGATATTAGCTTATAAAAAAATCAAGAAGGTTGTAAAAAACAATCCGGATCTTTATTTTGTTATTTTATTGACTTTCGATTTTTATAATAAGTTCAACAACACACCTTCGCTATTATTTCACGATTGGAGTTATGACATGGTGATCTTAGATCGCTTAAAGAGGAAACCCTACTTCTTTGAAAAATGGTTTATCAAATATCAACATGAAGCATTCAACAATTCCGAATTAGTAGTTTCACTTTTTAAAGATGCACAAAAAATAATTTCTGAGCGCCATGGTAAACAAGTACATCACCTCGGCAGTAATGTTGTTAATGATATCAACTTTAATAAACCTACTGTTCAAGAAATTCTAAATAAGAAAAAAAATTCAGAACAACTGCTGCTTATCGGATCGATGAAATATTTATTAGGGGCAAGAAAGTTGGTAGAAGCAGTTAGAATTTTACAGAAAGATTTCCCCAATTTAACTTTAAATATTATTAATATTCCTAAAGATAGATTGTTGTTACAAGATACAGATCGAAATATAATTTGTTATGAATATTTGGATAAGGGAGATCCGGAACAGAATATCCAATACTATGATCTTATTACGAATGCAAAAATTTTGGTAAATCCATCCGAAATTTGGGCTGCCTACTCCAGTACAATTGAATGTATGTTTTACTACACCCCTATCATTATAAAACCTTATGAAGCTTTTGCTTTAGATTATGGAAAGAAAAATGATTTCGGCATCTATCTTCAAAACACTGAAGTAAATGATATTGTAGACAGTATCCGAACAATTCTTATGATGAACGATGACGGGTATACGAAACTATGTTTAAGAGCACATGAACTGGTAAAAGATCAAACGTGGGAAAGTTATACAAAGAAAGTAATCGAACTGATGAATAATGTAGTAAATAAAAATTAATCCTTTGAAATCACTCCCTATCAGCATTTGCATTCTTTCCTGGAAAACAGGGAAAACATTGAGAAACACATTGAAATCCTATCAGAAGTATGGCCTTCTGAACATGGTTGATGATATTGTCATTCTTTTTCAGGAAATAAGTGAATCTGACAAAAAGCTGGCAGATCAGTACAATATCAGATATATAGGATTAAAAGATAATATCGGGATTGGAAAAGGGATGAAAACACTGGCAGAAAATGCAGTTTGTGAAAATATTCTTTTTCTGGAGCATGATTTTGAACTTGTTGAAAATAAGGAAACCGCATTTTCACGTCTCAAAAGTGGACTGGAGATGCTAGACAATGGTTTTGATGTAGTTCGCTACCGAAGCAGGAATACACCAGGTTATCCTCTTATTTCAATCAGACATAAAGGAAATGAGCTTGATTACTATGATGACTGGCATGAGTGTACTTCACCTCATCTTCTGGAATCTCTGCACTGGCTTGATCCGGCCTCAGAATTTCCGGACAAGATACAAAAGCAGGGAGAATATTTTGTGACCACCTCTCGATGGGCAAATTGGACTAATAATCCTTACCTTGTAAGAAAAAGTTTCTTGCTTGAGACCATTATTCCTTTCTCAGGAGAAACAGCTTCACTGGAAAGAAATATTGCGGCATGGTGGGTAAAGCAGAGCTTCAGGATTGCACAGGGAGAAGGACTTTTTAAACATAATGATCTTACCAAATATCCGAAGAAAACGATTATTCAGAAAATAATAGGGAGATTGAAAAAAATATTTAAATAACACAAGCAAGATGAAAATTCTTTTCCATGAGGATGAACTCAATTACAGGGGGACTTCCATAGCAGTATATGATTACGCAGATTTCAATGAGAGATATCTGGGAAATGAGTCTATCATTGTATACAATAAAAACTCAAAGACCAACCATCCGCTGGGTGTTGAAAAATTTGAAAAAAGGTTCCGCGTACACGGCTATTCAGACTTCAGCGAGGTAGACCAGCTGATCCGTGAACAGAATATAGACCTTTTTTATGCTATTAAAAACGGTAATATCGATGGTATAGATACCAAGGAATGTAAATCTGTAATACACAGTGTTTTCAAACATTTTGAACCTCATGGTAATGTCTATGCTTATGTGTCTGAATGGCTGAGCCAGGAAATGACGGGTTCAAAATATCCTTATGTCCCTCATATGGTAAATTTTGATTCCCAAACCAATGAAGATTTGAGAGCAGAATTCAATATTCCTCCAAATGCAAAAGTTTTTGGATATTATGGCGGTCATATCAGCTTTAATATTCTTTTTGCCCAAAAGACCATTGAAAAAATTGCATCAAAATATAAGGATATCTATTTCATTTTTATGGGCGTAGATCCGTTCATTAAAAAGAAGTGGTGGAAATCCGTTCCTTCAAACATTATATTTCTTCCGCCAAGTTCAGATATTATCATGAAGCAGAAATTCATCAATACCTGTAATGCTTTACTTCATGCCCGTGAAAGAGGGGAAACCTTCGGAATTACCGTAGCTGAGTTTGTCATTATGGGAAAACCTGTGATCGCTTTTGCCAACCCTCCGGAAAAAGCTCATATCACACATTTACAGGATCAGGCTTATTATTATAATGACAGTAAAGAACTGCAGGATATTATTCTGGATGCAGACCTCACCTTATCCGCAAAAGAACTTTATGAAAAGTTCCTTCCCCATCCGGTGATGGATACTTTTAAAAAAGTATTTATTGATTAATTATCAGGATAGAGGATTCAAACGAAGAGAGCTCTTGGCAACCTTATGTGCAACCCTCAATAAACTTACTCATATTAAGCTTGAATATATTGTATTTGGAATGTTAACTTTTCCTGCTGTTTGACAAGTTTCATAAACAACTCTACTATTTTTTGTATTTTAGAATCACGAATTTGCTGTAAAATATGCGCGCTTCATCAGTCCTCAAATAATATTAAAATAAAAAATGTCTGAGATTCATATTATCATTGTTACCTATAACGCCATGAAATGGGCAGAACGGTGCTTTACCAGCCTGAGAAAATCTTCTGTTCCAGTAAAGTGCTTTGTAATAGACAACGGATCTACGGACGGAACCCAGGAATATATAAAAACTCATTTTCCGGAAGTAGATCTCACTCAATCCGATTCCAATCTTGGATTTGGGAAAGCCAATAATATCGGTATTGAAAAAGCTTATAAAAATGGTGCCGATTTTTTCTACCTGATGAATCAGGATGCATGGCTTTATGAAAACAGCATGGAAAAAATGCTTGAAGTATATAACAGCTACCCCAACAAAGATGAAATTGGCATTATAAGCCCTATTCATGTGGATGGTTCTGAAAAATACCTTGACATCTTCCTAGATCAGTATATCGCCAAGAATTACGAAAAAACCAGGATGATCTCGGATCTGTATTTCCAGACTTTAAAACCCTATTACGAAATTCACTTTGTAAATGCCGCACACTGGTTGCTGCCAAAGAAAACCATAGAAACGATAGGAGGTTTCAACCCTTATTTTTTCCATTACGGAGAAGATGATGAATATGTGAACAGGGTTCATTTCCATCAAAAGAAAGTCCTGCTGGTTCCCCGCAGTAAAGTAGTTCATGATGGTGTACAGCTGCTTCACAAAATAGATTTTACCAAATACGAAGATGTTCGTATCGAAATCAATACGCTGAATCCGGGCCTTCCCAACGGTTTGAACCAGGAGAAAAAAGCATTAAAACAAAGTATGCTTAAAAACCTGATAACAGGAAACATCAGCAAGTACAAAGAATTGTCTCTGAAGTATAAAAAAATAAACAGAGATAGTGAAAAGATAAACAGCTTACGAAATCAATTGACACAACCAGGTTCCAGTTTTCTGAATCTATCGTAAATTAGCTGTACAAAAAGTGAAAATTAATGATGAAAAATAAAATATTATGTGTGGAATAGCGGGAATTATAAGCAGTAATGCCAGAAATTACCAGGAAGAAATCCGAAAAATGACAGATTCATTGGTCCACCGTGGTCCGGATTCTTCTCACTATGAATTTTATGAAAATGCCGCATTAGGCCACCGCCGGCTTTCTATCATAGATCTTTCTGACAATGGGAAGCAGCCTATGTTCTCCAATACCAAAAATGAATGTATTGTTCTCAATGGTGAAATCTACGGTTATCAGGATATCAAAAAACACTATGCAGAATATCCTTATCACGGAGGTTCTGATACAGAAGTCATTCTTGCCATGTATCAGAGAAAACAGGAAAACCTCATTCATGATCTTCCCGGAATGTTTGCATTTGCCATTTGGGATGAACAAAAACAACAGCTATTCTGTGCAAGAGACCGCTTTGGAGAGAAACCCTTTTATTATGCTATCGGTAAAAACAATGAATTTATTTTTGCTTCAGAAATCAAAGCAATATTAGCTTCAGGGCTTATTCAGCCTAAGGTAAGTTCACAGGCACTCTCCCATTATCTTCAATATGGATATGTAAGTTCTCATCAGAGTATTTACAGTAATATTTATACACTTCCACCCGCCCATCAACTAATCTGGAAAGACGGAAAATTTACAATTTCACGCTATTACAGTTTACCGGCAAAAGACAGGGTTATAAGCCTTTCTGATGCTAAGGAAGAATTTCTTCATCTGTTGAAAAATGCAGTTAAAAAGCAGCTTATAGCAGATGTAGAAGTAGGAAGTTTTCTGAGTGGAGGTTTAGACTCTTCCTCTGTTGTAGCTCTGGTAGATGAATTTTTGCCTCATCAGACTACTATCAGCTTCGGATATGATCATAAAGACAACGAGCTTAAATATGCAAAGGAAATTGCCGACAAATATAAAACCAATCACATTGAGGTTCACGAGAAGAAATCTGATCTCGTTACCTCACTTTTAAAAATATCCCCGTTTTTTGATGAACCTTTTGCAGATGCCTCTTTTATCCCTCATTATGAGATATGCAGAGCGGCAAAAAAGAATCTTACGGTTGTATTATCCGGAGATGTAGGAGATGAATTGTTTGGGGGATACCACTTCTATACCGTTGAAAATAAATTAAAGAAACATTTCAGTTATAAGAACATCATTGCTCAGTTTGGGTTAAAACTATATCAGCAAATAAAACCAACTTCATTCCTTACAAGGAAAAATATAGAGTTTTCATCTATTATGGATTTCCACCTGAATGATGTAAGAAATGCCTTCAATAAGAAAGAACGTGACCTTCTCGGGGTTTCTTCCGATTATCTGCAGACTTATAGTTTTACTCCTGATGCAGATTCTCTGAATGATATTATGAGAGTAGATCTTGAAAATTATGTCCCGGCCAATATGATGGTAAAATCCGACAGAATGGCCATGGCTAATTCTTTGGAAGTAAGAACCCCATTCCTGGATCTGGACTTTGCAGAATTCTGTATTCAATTACCGGATCAGTTGAAACTCAATGACAATAATGATAAAATTATCCTTCGTGAAGCCATGGGCTCTTATTGGACAGAAACTATCAGGAAACGTCATAAACAAGGGTTTGGCCTTGGAGTAAAAAGCTGGTTTGCTGAGGAGAATCTGATGAATTTTTCAAATGATCTGCTAAAAGATCCTAATCATAAGGTATTTAATTTTATTGATTTTAAAGCAGCTCAGAATTTCCTTGATAAGGATGAAAGACATTGGAATCTTTTACAGCTTGCTTTATGGGCGGATAATAATAAATCCTATTTGTAATGCTGGAAATATCCGTTATCATTCCCGTTTACAATGCTGCTGAATTCCTTGAAAAAGCTGTTCAGTCTGCTGTTCAGTTTGAAGAAGTAAAAGAAATTATTTTAATTGAGGATCTGTCTACAGACAACTCATTGGAAATTTGTGAGCAATTGAGTACTGAAATTCCAAAAGTAAAATTATTTCAACATCCGGATAAAGGCAATCATGGAGCCGGAGCATCAAGAAACCTTGGAATAGAAAAAGCAGCCGGAAGCTTTATTGCATTTCTGGATGCCGATGATCACTATCTGCCTAACAGGTTTGATGCTGAAAAGAAACTTTTCAAAGATCCAAAAATAGACGGAGTGTTTAATGCTATTGGCACAGAATATTTAACAGAAAAAGGGAAAGAAGAGTTTCAGTCTAAATTTAAAGAAATCTCTCTGAGCACAGTTAATTACCCTGCTGAGGGTGAAGAAGTGTTTAAAGGACTGCTGAGTCTTTCAACTAAAACCTTCGGTACATCTTTTCATCTCAATTCACTTACTATTAGAAAAGCTTCTCTGGAACCTCATCAAATACGATTCAATAAAGAGCTTCGTGTGCATCAGGATTCAGACTTTATCATTAAACTGGCTTATCACTGTCACTTAAAAACAGGGAACATCACAGAAGCTGTTGCTATGAGAGGTGTTCATGATAATAACAGGATCACTAAAATTGTAAAATATTCACCACAATATAATCAGAGACAGTTTCTTTTATGGCAATCTCTTAATCAATGGGCTATTTCCAATCAGATTCCCGCAGAACCCAGAAAAAGAATCTATCTAATGTATAAATCATTTGATCTGTCTTTAAAGAAAGGTTTTATCAAATACTGTACTATTTTAGGAGAAGTCCTTAAAAACCCGGAAATATTAAAAACTAAATACCGTTTCACTTACTACAATAGATGAACATGAAGATTTCAGTAATTATACCTGTATACAATGCAGAGAAATATGTATCAAAAGCCGTAGAATCAGCTTTACAGCTTAGTGATGTCTATGAAGTCATTTTGGTGGAAGATCAATCTCCGGATAACGCGCTTCAGGTCTGTCATGAGTTAGTTCAAAAAGATGAGCGGGTAAAGCTTTTCCAACATCCTGACTTGGGCAATCATGGTGCAGGAGCCAGCAGAAATCTGGGTATAGAAAAAGCAACCGGGGAGTTTATTGCTTTTCTTGACGCAGATGATTATTTTTTGCCTAACAGATTTACAGCTGAAAAGGAACTTTTTAAAGATCCAAAAACAGATGGCGTTTTTAATGCCATTGGTACGGAATACCTGACTGAAAAAGGTAAGGAAGAATTCATGACTAATATCAATGACGATGAACTGCTGACGGTCAACTATGCAGCAGAAGGAAATGAAGTTTTCAGAGGCCTCCTGGGACTTACTCCCAGAGTATTTGGTTCGTTTTTCACTTTAGATGCCCTTACCGTCAGAAAAAATTCACTTGAAACCAAAAAATTAAGATTTAATGAAGCACTCCGTCTACATCAGGATTCAGATTTCATCATCAAACTTGCTCACCAATGTTACCTGAAATCCGGTATTATAGACCTTCCTGTGGCTATGAGAGGAATGCATGATGATAACAGAATTACCAAAATAATAAAGTATTCTCCACAATATAACCAACGACAATTTCTTTTCTGGAATTCTCTCTACGAATGGTCTACTACTTTATCTCTCGAGAAAGATGCTGCACAGCACATTTATCTTCAGAAAAAGGCATTTGAACTTTCAAAAAAAAAGGGAGTTTCAAAAACAATAGGATTGCTGGCTGCTGTTTTTAAAAACCCCTATATATTAAAAACTAAATATAGATTCACCTATTCTCACGCATAATAAACTTTTCTTAAAGTAATAATAAATCCCACAAATGGGTATTTCATGTTATTTTTTTCACTTTACAATGATGAATTTTCTTACAAAATCACTTCCCTGATGGCATCTACAGTGTTTGTGTGCCATTTTGCAAAAAAAACGAAATCTTAATACCTTAAAATAAAATCAAAACCTTAAATTTCGAATTCAAAAGGTACTAATAAAACGCAATTGTAAATTCTAAATTTATTGTAAAAAGGAGAAGAAATGAGAATCTCAGTAGTTATTCCCGTTTATAATGCAGAAAAGTTTGTTACTCAGGCAGTAGACTCGGTTCTTCAGTTTGATGAAGTGCACGAGATCATTCTGATCGAAGATAAGTCGCCGGACAACGCATTACAAATATGCCGGCAACTTGCCGAAAAACATGAAAGAATAAAACTTTACCAGCATCCGGATAAGGAAAACCACGGTGCCGGCCCAAGCAGAAACCTTGGAATAGAGAAATCAACCGGTGACTTTGTCGCTTTTCTTGATGCAGACGACTATTTCCTACCCAATAGATTCGACGCTGAAAAGGAGCTATTCAAAGATCCAAAAGTAGAAGGCGTCTATGGAGCTCTTGGAGTACACTACTATTCCGAAAAAGCAAAAGAGCAATATTATCAGTTATTTGGAGACAGGCTCACCACAGTCTATAAAAAATATGATCCTAAAGACGTTTTCCCGGGACAGCTTCATATGCTTGGAACCTTTGGACTCTTTAGTATTGATACTTTAACGATACGCAGGGAATCTTTAATGAATAAAGTAACCCCACTTTTCAAACCTCATTTAAGACTTCATGAAGACACTGAATTTTTGTTTCGTCTTTCTTATTATCTGGATCTTTATCCCGGAATTCTGGATGAAGCGATCGCTGTAAGAGGAGTACATGAAAACAACAGAATCACGAAAGTTGATCTGCGTGTCATAGATCCGTCTGTTTCCAGGGCAATGCTTTGGAAAGAAGTTGATCTTTGGTCTCAGACTGAAAACGAAATTTCTGAAGATGTAAGGATACATATCAAAAGGATGCACCGAAGTTTTGAAATCGCAAAAGCTCCCCTGATAAAAAAATGGGGAATGATCATCAAATACTTCTTTACAGATTATAAAAGCATAAGGTCCGGTCTGTACAACATAAATTTCCGGCATTCATTGATCTCTTAAAAACTAAAACCACCATACTTTTACAGCTTAAATTAAACACAAAAGAAAGGCATACAAGGTCATCAGGATCTTTTTTTCGGGCACATTTACTGAATCAGATTAAAAAAAGTATATTTTTTTACATAAAAAAAATTCAGGCATAAGTCTTTATAATTGATTATCTTGCAAAGCTTTTACCCACACAAATGATATAAAAAATTAAGTTGACAAAAAATGAAAATTTCAGTAATTATTCCCGTTTACAATGCCGAAAAGTACGTTTCTCAGGCAGTGGAATCTGCTCTGCAGTTTGACGAAGTTTGTGAAGTCATTCTGATAGAAGACAAATCCCCGGATCATGCGCTAGAAGTATGTGAACAGCTTACCAAAAAATACGATCGGGTAAAACTTTATCAACATCCGGATAAAGGGAATCATGGTGCAGGCCCAACACGGAATCTGGGAATAGAAAAATCTACCGGAGATTTTATAGCTTTTCTGGATGCGGATGATTATTTTCTCCCCAATAGATTTGATGCTGAAAGAGAACTTTTCAAAAAACCAGAAATAGAAGGAGTTTATGGTGCTCTTGGTGTGCATTATTATACTGAAAAGGCAAAAGAACAATATTATTCGTTATTTGGAGACAGACTCACTACCGTTTATAAAAGACATGAACCCAAAGATGTTTTCCCCGGACAAATCTATATGTTGGGAAGCTTTGGTTTATTCAGTATTGATGCTTTAACGATCCGTAAAGATTCATTAATGAAAAAAATGGATCCATTGTTTAAATCCAGCTTAAGACTGCATCAGGATACAGAGTTTTTGTTCAGACTATCCTATTATCTTAATCTTTATCCCGGAATTTTAGACCAAGCAATAGCTATACGTGGTGTACATGAAGACAACAGAATTACCCAGGTAGATTCTAAAAAAATAAATCCTGCAACTACCCGTGTCCTTTTATGGAAAGAAGTGGATACCTGGGCTGAAAACGAAACTACCCTTCCTGAAAATATAAAACTTCACATCAAAAGAATGTACAGAAGCTTTCAGATTGCCAATGCTTCCACTTCAAAAAAGTGGGGAATGATCATGAAGTTTCTTGTAACAGACTATAGAAGCATCCGTTCCGGTATTTATAACATCAATTTCAGGAATAATTTATTTTAAGTCAGTACATGCTATTTTCTTCTGACTGCAAGAATAGAATCTGCAATACGGTCAGTAATCCTCAGACTTGATTTTTTATACAAATGGTTTCCATCTGTGTAATCGTATTCTGAATAATTTTTTGAGAAGTCAAAAAACTGCACATTCTGTTTCCTTGCTATATCCCTCAATAATTTGTTAAAATAAGGATATTTTCTATTTTCAATAGCCATAAGGCCTTCTGATGTAGGGAGGCGAACCAGATAAACCTTACCTTTTGTTCTTAGATAATTAATCATTTCATTGATCGCTCTGAGACGCTCCGGTGAAAGTTCTACTGTATTAGCAAGATCTTTATAAAACAGTTCCTTTTTATTTGTTCTCACTGCCACAGAGTCCGGATGCATATTGATATTAACCTCCAGCCAGCCATCGTTGTGAAGAAAAGTGTTGGATCGTCCCAGTTCCGCTCTTTCAGTATAAATCTTAAACCAGCTTCTTGTATAATGTTTCAGCAGATACTCATAGTTGGGAGACTGATCATAAAAATGCATATCATTCAATGGAGAATGCTCTTCAGGGAAATCTTTCTCTTCTTTAATGCTTTTATTTAATGACAGATTCCATGGGCTTACTGTAAAAATAAAAGTCCCGTTTTTGGTTTCAGGATCTAATTTCCTTTTTAAAGCTTTAAAGTAAACCTGTCCATAAGGCGATTCTACAATATTCAAAGAAAAATTATCAAAATCTCTGGAAAGCTTCTTTTTCAAAACTCCGGGAACAACTCCCTGTGAACCTCTTGAGTCACCCAATATAACATTTTGCGGCTTTTTCACAGCAAAATGCATATAGTTATCATCTGTATTGCCATCAGCATAAGATCCAAGAATTGCCAATACAATAAGTACTGCAGCAAAATAAGGTAGTATTTTAATTAAAAATTTCTTCATGCTAAAACTGAAAATAAATAAATTCATTATTCCCGAAATTGGCATAACGGAGAATAATATAAATAACAACCAGATAGAAAATACGTCGTATCAAAGGGCTGAATCTTTTAATTTCTAATCCGTGAAACCTTTCTCTGTTGATCCATTCTATAATCAGCATCAATCCAATCAACGCCAATACTTTTACCGGCAACGGATGCGGAATAGAAAGCAATTCGCGGCTAAAAATTCTGCCAATATAGTGAATCGCCTGTGTTACAGATTCTGCCCTGAAAAAAATCCAGGCGATACAGGTGATCAAAAAAGTAAACAGGATCTGAAAACATTCTTTAAAAGAAGGTAAGAATTTTCCCTGAGCCGCAACTTCCATATTCTGGCGATTTCTATTCATCATCAGCAAAGGCATAAAGTACAGAGCGTTGAGGCCACCCCAGATCATAAACGTCCAGTTGGCGCCATGCCAGAATCCCGAAACCAGGAAAATAATAAATGTATTTCTGATCTTCATCGAAAGCCCTCCTTTACTTCCTCCCAACGGAATATACAAGTAATCTCTGAACCATGAAGAAAGTGAAATATGCCATCTTCGCCAGAATTCTGCAATGTCTCTGGAGAAATAAGGAAATGCAAAGTTTTTCAGTAATTCAATACCAAATAGTCTGGAAACTCCCAGGGCAATATCGGAATATCCTGAAAAATCCCCATAGATCTGAAAAGCAAACAACACCGTTCCTATTACAAGGTTAGCAGGGCTTTCCGTCTGATAATTGTTAAATATTTCATTCACCAATGGTGCACAATTATCAGCAATCACCATTTTTTTGAAAAATCCCCACAAAATCTGCCGCATCCCATCTACCGCCTGCTCATAGTTGAACACTCTCTTCCGCTGTATCTGAGGCAAAAGATGAGTAGCCCTTTCTATTGGTCCCGCCACAAGAAGGGGGAAATAACTCACAAAAACCGCATAGTCTGTAAAACTTCTCTTAGCCTTTATTCTCTTTTTATAGACATCAATCACATAAGAAAGTCCATGAAATGTATAAAATGAAATTCCTACCGGAAGTATGACATTGAGCAGCCACATATTGGCCTTGAAGCCAAAACCGCCAAGAAGGTCTGCAAAGCTCTCAACAAAGAAATTATAATATTTAAAGAACCCTAGAAAACCAAGATTGATGGCAATACTTAAAGTAAGCCAGAATTTAGCTTCCCGG
Source organism: Chryseobacterium pennae (assembly GCF_003385515.1). Taxonomy (GTDB): domain Bacteria; phylum Bacteroidota; class Bacteroidia; order Flavobacteriales; family Weeksellaceae; genus Chryseobacterium; species Chryseobacterium pennae. The sequence continues at coordinate 178,054 of NZ_QNVT01000001.1, forward strand.
TTGGTCTTGCTGTTCTCAATTTTAATTCCTGATACATAATCCAGCCCAATGGAAAACATCAGTAAAAAAAGGAATCGCCAATCCCAGCAGGCATAGAAATAAAAACTGGCCAATAGCAACAGTCTGTTTTGCTCCTGAAATTTTCTGTTGAAAACAAACCAATAGAGGCAAAACACTATTGGTAAAAAAATAAGAAATCCTATTGAATTGAATAACATAGTAATTAGAAGGTATGGGTTATAATACTTCTCTGAAACCTATTGTTTCTGTTTTTATATTATTCTTTTTACAAAAAAATACAAAATTCAAGTTTTTCTCTGATAGAATATTCTTTATTAATGGAGGAACATTTATTATTTCAATCATTGTAAGTGTTTTAGGTTACACGATTTGTTTTCTGATTTTAATTACTCTTCTGGCACGTTATCAGTGAATTCCGGAATTAAATTTACAATTCTTATTACTAAAGCCTTATATATTATTCTTATTTTCTAAAAAATAATCCGCATTCAACCGTTTAAAATAACTCCGGTATTATTTAATGAGACAAAACATCTCTTGCTACAACTCCTGAAAAATCTTCAACGGATTTCTCATCCAAATGAACCTCATCCAGCCATTTATACGTGCTATCCAATCCATTATAATTGATATAGGAAACGTTTGTTTTTGAAGCAACAGTCTGCATACGGCTATCAAAGTCCGGAAATGCCTTTTCTTCTATGGAATAAGGTACTTTATTGACTGGCATTCTTATGATCATCACTTTTCCGTGCTGCTTAAGAAAATCAATCGTTTTTTCAAGATAAAGAATTCTATTTTCAGATACTTTCAATCCGTCAATCCTTTCCTGAAGTTTTCTCATATTCTTTTCGTTGGACTTCTGCTGCTTTTCCGGCGCAACTTTTTTTATAATTTTCAGATCATATCTTCCGTTGTCTAAGATCGTAGAAACTCCAACGATGTTTTTAGGAGGTATGATTTTCTTATTAAGCTCATTGGTAATGGAAGCGTCATAACTTTCAAACAGATATTCAATATTGGGATTGATGGCTACCCTTGAAGTTTTTGCAACACTTTTATCATTCTCAATATAAAATTCCGGACTGTCCGGTTTCTTTTTATCCACCATTAAGGCTGTAGGCTCAACAGTTACAATAAAAACACCATCCTTAGTTTCCGGTTTTATCTTTTTCTCAATAGACTCCAGATATTTGGGACCGTAAGGAGAGTGTGCCCAGGTAAACGAATAATTATATATAGCCGTATTAGGATATTTTGAGTGCAAAATGCGATCCATAATAACAGGATCCATCAATGCAGCCCTTGAGCTTCCCAATACAAAAGAATTCTGCTGGGGAGAGGTAAATCTTCTATAAAAATCATCCGAATGTTTTGATAAAAAATAGATTGCATATCCTAATACCAATAAAGGCAGGATAGAAAATAGGATCAATTTTAAAAGTGATTTCTTCATAATTTAAATTATGCTTGAGCTTACTGGGTTCTTTCTATAATTTCTGTTAATATTAAAACATGGCGTACATAAATCCTTTAGGAGCTATATAAAACAGAAAAACCAAAAACACCAATACATAATAAAAGCCCCATCGTAAAACGACATTCTTTTTCACCAAAATCTCCTTAATGGCATATTCCTTATCCCGGTTTCCCCATTCCAGCAACAGCATAAATACCATTACCAATATAACTTCTTTCTGGATTGGAAAATTGGGCAGCTGGAAAAATGACAATGAGAAAATTCCCTGATAATATTTCGCCGCCATTTCCATATCTTTTGAAAAGAAAAGGATCATCAATAAAGTGAAAAGAACAAACGTTACAGGAATATTCTTTATTTCATCTTTTGTAGGTATGAAATTGTTCGATGTTTTAATCTTTTTATTCATTTTCCCACTCAGAATCAATGGAATAAACATGATTCCGCTTACCAGTCCATGAATAATATAATGCCATTCTGCTCCATGCCAGAATCCCACTACCAGAAAATTAATAATGATGGCCATAATCAATCCATATTTATCATAATCTCTGAAATGGATGGATAAAGGAGTAAAAACATATTCAGTAAGCCAGGAGGTCAAAGAAATATGCCATCTTCTCCAGTAATCGGCAACATTCTGGGCAAACAGTGGATAATTAAAATTGGGTTGAATTTTAATCCCTAACAGCTTGGAAATACCTATAGCCATGTCCGTATATCCTGAGAAATCTGAATACAACTGGATAAAATACAATACTGCCCCGGCAAATAAAGCGCTTCCGTTTAAGGTATGATAAGAATCAAATAGCTGAGAAGTAATTCCGGCAATATTATCTGCTACTACCAACTTTTTGAAAAGCCCCCATAAAACTTGTTTCAGTCCATCCGTAAATTGAGGGGAAGAAAATTCTCTTTTTATTTTCAGATTTTTCAAAAATGGTGTGGCTCTGTCAATTGGTCCGGCAATAATACATGGAAAAAAGGCGATAAAAACGGCATAATCCAGTAGAGATGGAATTTCCTTCAGCTTATTATTCCTGATATCCAACAAATAACTTATCATCCTGAACGAATAGAAACTAATCCCTATCGGAAAAATAATCTTTAATATTCCCAGTTGATCCTTAGCTCCAAAAAGGTGCAGAAAATCATTAAAGTTCTCAATAAAGAAATTAAAATATTTAAAATACAAAAGCTGAATCAGGACAATAAAAACCCCTGACCTCAACCACCATACCTTAGACTTTTCTTTCTGAGCAGATTTTATTTTATTCCCTACAAAATAGGTAACCCCTGTAGTAGCAACCAATAATGATAAAAACTCCCAACTCCAACTGCTGTAAAAGACATAGCTTCCTATAAGCAGAATTATATTTTGGATCTTCGAGGTTTTTCCACCGAGATAATAAATAAAATAGAGCGCAATAAAGAAAATTATAAAGCTGTATGAATTAAGAAGCATACAACATCTGTTATTTAGAAGTTATAGAGTCTATCATTTCCCCTACATCATTCCAGCTTCTGATTTCTGATGAAGTAAAGCGGATTCCAAATGCTTTTTCTACCGCTACAATTAACTGAATATGAGAAAGTGAATCCCATTCTTCAATGTCTTCGGCAGTAGTTTCCGGAGTCAGTACAATTTCATTATTATCCAGTTCATCACGGAAAATATCAGTCAGCTTAGCTAAAATTTCATCTTTGTTCATAGTGTCTTGCAATGTGTTTTATAGTTTATGATTAATATATACTTGTTTGTTTTTGTAGTCCTCTACATCCAGCACCCATCGTTCATCCTTTTCTGTGAAGCCCAATCCTTCATAATGATCCATAACCATTTGGTTCTTCGCCGTTGGAATAAACTCTCCTTCTACATATCTATATCCGTTTTTCCGGGCGACATCTAAAATCGTATTTAAAGTAAAGTCTTCCATTCCCCTTTTCAGAACACGGCAACTCATCAGCCATGTATCTATAAAGAGTGTTTCCTGATCTTTCTTTTCAAGAACAATTACACAGATCAGTCCATTATCACCATACTTATCTTCGAGAGTAAAAGAAATGGTATAATGAGCATCTGAATTCATCAATTCTTCAACGTCCTGTTCCGTATACCTTATTGTCCTCAGGTTAAACTGATTGGAACGTTGTGTTAATTGGGAAACTCTCGGTTTTGAAAAACTATTGAATGCCTGAACATCGGAAACCATATGAAGACTCTTAAGAAAATCTTCAACGTTCGTGAATCGCTCTACATCAACAATCCTCTGGGCTTCTACCTGATACTGTTTCGTTCTTTCAGCATCATTTTCTGAAAAGCTTGCTGTTTCGAAAAGATTTAAGCCGTAAAGGTATTCCAGATATTCTGCGGGATCTTCCGGAAGTTCCAGAACACAAACCTCAGGCAGGTTTTCTCTTACAATATTCCTTTCAAACGGGTTATCATCCAGAAATACCATAGAATCAAATCCTATATTCAGAATTCCCTGAATTTTCCTGATATTATCTGCCTTATTCTCCCAATTGGCAACAAAAACAGCAATATCATCAAGCTTAAGAACCATGTCAGGATGTTTCTCGAAAGGCTCTTTGGCTTTATCTTCATCATTTTTACTGCAGACAGCAAGGATCACTCCTCTTTGCTGAAGGGCCTTCACCCAATATTGGAATTCTGTAAATGCTTTTCCGATCCCAAAACTTCCAATCTGTATTTTTTCAAGGCCATCATCACCAATAATCCCGCCCCAGGTCGTATTATCCAGATCAAGAATCAGACACTTTTTAAATTTACCTTCCAATGAAGAAATGATTCCGGTAATATGATGAGCTACAATGGGTAATACATCCAGAGACAGCACCATTTCCGTATTCACATAGATATTAGGAGAAAACATAAAATCTCTTCCCCATTTATTCTGAATGGAAACCAGATCTGCAATAAAAAAATTATCATTTTTAAATGCAATTTCTGCTGAAAGAAGATAATTAAGTTTATTCTGCTGGAAAACAAATGAGGACTCTACCTTATTGGAAAAATTCCCAAAAACCTGATTATTGATCAATGGAAAATTACAGTAGATTACTCTGCTTTTGCTTCGTTCCTGTATCGTTTTATATAACTCTGTCACATAAACAAGCTTATTTTCTGCAAAGCAAACCTGAGGATCATATGATTTGTAATACTGAGCCAATAACTTATGAGACGATTCAAAAATGATCGTATAATGAGCATTGAATTCATAGTATTCAGATGTTGGATCCAGAATCTGACGGGAAATCTGCCCGAAATCAGCCTCAAAGATTTCAAATTCAAAACCTTCATTTATTGCGGTTCCTTTTAAGGCAACATTCAGGAATTGAGTTGCGGTATCGCCCAGCAGAGCAATTTTTATTTTTTTTAATCCTTTGGAATCTTTACGAAGTTCTTTTTTAAGCTCCGAAAATGTTTTATACATAAATATTCTTTTTTATTAAAACATCAATGTATGCTCTCCCGGCACTGAAAGCGTTTTTTTATTATATTCCTGACCAATGAATTTCTGTATCAGATCTTCATCTGAAATATAAATGTTGGGAACCATTCTCATTTCCATAATTGTGTTGCTTTGTTACAAAAATAAAGATTTTTATCTGATTTTCAACTTTTTCAGATAATCTCTCAGTGGTTTTTCAATACACTGATAAAACAAAATAGAAGTCAGGATAACAACGATTATATAAATCCCAAATACAGTATCAATAGAAAAATTATACTTACGCACCAATTCTCTCAGAATATAAAGAACAGGAATATGCGTAATATACACCGCATAACTTGCCTCACCGAGATATTCCAGAGGTTTCAAAGAAAACAGCTTCGTTAAGATCCCATTATTCTTTGATATTAAAATAATAAGCGGAATAAAAAAGACAGCCATCAACCCATTATGATAAAATACAGGAAGGAAAATCAATGATAACAATACAAGTCCGAAAATAATAATTACAGGAATATCATAATTCTTCTGCCCTGAATTTTTCACAAAAAAAAGTCCCGCAAGGTTTCCCACTAAAAATTCATTGATATGCATCAGCGGAAAATAATACAACAGCTCATGGCTTCTTGTATGAGGTCCTTTATAATAAGATGAATCAGCATAGAGACTGCAGAATACCTGTGTAACGATCCAGATAATAACTGTTATCACCCAGATCCTTTTATTTCCTTTAGAATAAAAATAATTATACAGAAAGGGAAACAAAAGATAAAACAGAAGTTCTACAGAAATAGACCAACCGGGAAAATTCACAATCATGCCTTTCAAAACCCAACTCTGAAACCCGGACAGATATAAAATGCATTCATAAAGAGTGGAACTGGAATATCTGGTCACCAAATACAGCAAAAGCCCCAGTACATACAGAGGATAAATTTTTGCAAACCTGTTTTTATAGTAATCAGAATATTCGATCTTATCTTTTCTATGGTAAGCCACAATCATAATAAAACCTGAAAGAATGAAGAAGTAGCTGACTCCTACATTTGCTTTCAGGAATATATTGGATATATAATCAATTTTATATAAAAACAGATCTTTATTGAAATGGGAAATAACAATCGCCATTGCTGCAAGAAATCTGGTAAACGTTATCTGGCTGATTCTCATAAAACTCTTAAACAGCCGTATTATAAATTGTGTATGAAGATTTTGTCATCCAGAAATCTTTAACTATAGGCTCATGATATTTTTATCCGAATAGAATAACAAAAGAAATTATCCCTGCTATGAAACTATTTAATAAAAACACCTATATATTTCCCTTCGTATTCAACTACTGTGGTCCCTATATTATTTTTTTCACAAAAATCCTGATAGGCAGAATTATCACCAATATCATCACTGATGAACACACCACCTTTCTTTAAATGACTGTAAAGCTCATCATATGCCCACATTCTTCCATTATAGCTCTTATCAGAATCATAGTGAAGAACATCAAAGACCGTATTTTCTGCAAAGATCTTCGGCAATGATTCCTTATCAGCAAAACGAAATAACTTCCAGTTGCCTTTAAGCGTTTCAGGAACTACATACCCTACATATTGATCTCCATCCTGTGCAAGATAAGGCATATCTGAACTGTATAGCGTTCCATTTCTTTTTACCAGAGATAAAAGTGATGCCAGTGAAGACCATCCGTATGCTACACCTGTTTCCACCACATGCTGAGCATTTGTAAACTCACACGCATAGTAGATCAGCTCCAAAGCTCCGGGGCCACCCATTTTTACGGGACAATCCTTTTCTCTTTGGCTAGCCTTTGCTAAAATTTCCTGATAATCACTACGAAAAGCATCTGTTCCAAGCCCAAAAAGCTTTGAAACGGCTTCTTTCTGAGATACTGCCCTTTCGGCTGCCCAGGAATTCGTTTTTTCCTTCCCTTTAAAAGCATTGCCTCTGTTGACTGTATTTTTAATAATTTTCCGGCCTAATTCCGGATAAAGGTCGGGTCTTTTCAGATATCCGATAAATGTTTTGAGAACTCTTGTTATTTCACTCACTGTGTTATCTTTATAATAAAGCAAAAATAAAGATTTTTTTTTCATTTATATAAAAACAGATTATATTTGTGTAACTCAAGTGAAAAAGCATTACCCTATCCCTATTATGAAAGATGCCAGTTTATCATCAGGATCTCATTGTTCAATGAACCCTTTTTTATCAGAATATTTTCTGGAATATCTGCCGGCAATACCTGATAAAAATAACAAGTCCTGTAATCTTTACACTCAGACTGAAATTAATGCTCAACACTCTTTATAACTCAATATGAAGTTTTCCGTACTCATCGCTCACTACAACAATGCAGTATTGTTCAGGGACTGTTATGATTCTCTGCAGAAACAGACCTATGCTGACTGGGAAGCAGTTATTGTAGATGATGCCTCTTCAGAAAATGAAAAAAAGCAGATAAAAGCTATCATTGCAGGAGATGAAAGATTTAAGTTTTTTGAAAATGAAAAAAACAGTGGCGTAGGTGTTACAAAAAGCAGACTTATAGAGCTGGCTACCGGAGAGATTTGTGGTTTTGTAGATCCTGATGATGCCCTACTTCCCACAGCTATCGAAAAGGCTGTTCAGGTTTTTAAAAATAAAAAGAAAGTAGTACTTACCTACTCCCGCTTTATGGGATGCGATAAAGATCTGAAGCCTATTGCACCTTTTAAATCTGCCATGCAGGTAAGAAACGGAGATCCGTATTTCTTCAATTATCCCAATCAGATCAATCATTTTGTAACCTTCAGAAAGGAGGTCTATGAAAAGACGGAAAAAATGAATCCGGAATTAAGGATAGCAGAAGATCAGGACCTTTACTTAAAAATGTATGAAAAAGGGGACGTTTATTTTATAGATGACACCAATTATCTTTACAGAGCCCACTCTGGAGGTATTTCTCAGAATAACAACAAAGGTAAATCTTACGATTATTTTGCACAGGTTGTCCTGGCAACGATGAAAAGAAGGAACCTTACAAGCATCAACGGAAAAAAGATTCCGGAAAAGTACACCAACCATCAGGAGATCTTTGCTCTTTTAGAATATCAGCACGGAATTTGGTACAGGATAAAGAAAAATATAGCAATCACATTACAAAAACTTTTCAGATAATGTCAGAAAACAAGAAAATACAGGTTCTTTTCAGGCACCGCTCTATGGAAATGGGAGGGGTGGAAAAAGTTATTTTGAGCATGCTCAATAACCTTAATCCTGACAAATTTGACATTACGGTCTGCCTGAATCTGAACCAGGGAGAACTGAAAGATGAATTTCCAAAACATGTAAAAAAAGTATACCTGACGGAAGGAAAGGAAGATTTTTCACAAAATCCCCTTATTCATAAACTTCAGCTCATCCGCCGAAGACTGAAACTGTCAAGAGCATTGAAAGATCATAAGATATCCGACCGTATCCTGGGGAATAAAAAATTTGATATTGAGATTGCTCCAACTTATGCTGCTTTCTCATCCGTAATTCATTCCAGTAATAGAGTTTCAAAAAAAATAGGCTGGTTCCACTCTGAAATCAATATTCCGGGAATGAAGCCATTAGTTTCAGATATTCTTAAAAACTTCCCTCAGTTTGACCATATGATCTACTGTTCTCAAAAGATCAAAGACATCATGCATCAATCTTACCCGGATCTGCAATATCCATCTGAGAGTGTAGTGATTAATGCTATTCCTATTGAAGAAATTAAAAGGAAAGCAGAAGAAAAAATAACCGATTTTCCTAAAGGGCCGGTTTTTGTTTCTGTAGGCCGTCTTCATACAAGAAAAGGGTATCATAAGCTTATTGACGCTCACAAAAAACTTATGGATGAAGGGTTTAAACACAGCGTCATGGTTGTGGGTAATGGTGAAGAAATGAAAAATCTGACAGAACAGATTCAAGCCAATAATGTGCAGGATACCTTTATTTTATGTGGAAATAGAATGAATCCTTATCCTTACATCAAAAATGCAGATTACTTCATCCTTTCCTCAGAATCAGAGGCCTGGCCGCTGGTTGTTGCAGAAGCATTAATTCTTCAGACTCCCATTATTGCAACAGATACCGGCGATGTAGGAGTAATGGTAAGAGACAGGGAAACCGGATATCTCATCAATTATGACACAAATGAGATGTATGAAGCAATGAAAACATTTCTGACAGATCCGGAACTTGTTTCCCATATCAGAAAAAATCTCGAAACTATAGAAGACCAATTTGATAATCAGAAGATTTTCAATGCCGTGGAAGAGATCATTGAAAATCTTTATCAAAAATAATTATTGGGCAGAGTATCCTCCGTCTACAACCAGATTTGAGCCTGTTATCCATCTTGCAGCATCAGAAAGCAAGAAAATACAGGCATTTGCCACATCTTCAGGTTTTCCAATTCCAAGCGGATGCTTTTTAAGGATTTCCTCAGCAGCATCTTCACCAATGTTTTCAAACATTTTCTCCAGAATTGGAGTATTCACCATTGCCGGACTGATACTGTTGACCCTAATATTACTTCTTGAAAGCTCCATGGCCATAGAGCGTGCGCCTGAAATTACAGCTCCTTTACTCGATGAGTAGGCAGCCTTTCCGATTTCACCCACTATTCCTGCTACAGAGGATATAAATACAAAACTGGAAGTTTCGGTTTTATATTTTTTAAGGGATAAAACTTTCGCGATTTCAAAACCTGCAATTACATTCACCGCAAAGATATCCTGATACAACTGAGGCGTATGTTTTTTAAGTGGCAATGTTTTTTCCACTCCTGCACAGTGGATAAATCCAGCAATCTTACCCAAAATTGAGACCTTTTCAGCAATTAATTCTTCAAGATTTTCACATTGTGCGATATCAGCAATAATAGTTTCTACTTTAGTGTCCTGAGCCAGCATGGATACCGTTTTCTGCAGTTCTTCATCATTCCTTGCAATAAGGATAAGACTGGCGCCACTTTTACTGCATTCTACAGAACAGCTTCTCCCGATCCCGGAAGAAGCCCCTGTAATAAGAATTATTTTATTTTCTAATGAAAACTGATTCATTAATCTTCAAAGTTTTCTTTACCAATAAGATCTCTCAGATCTGAAACAGTTTCAATATCCTTAAATTGTTTTGTATCAATTTTTTTATTGAAATTTTCGTCTACAAAAGCGATAACGGAAAGTAAGCTGATAGAGTCATAGCTTTCTAATGCTTTCAGATTCGTTTCTAATGTAAGCGTTTCATCTTCTTCCAATTCTTCTTGTAATTTTTCTAAAAAAACGGATGTCTTCATATATTTTTTATTTTATGATGTTAATAATTAAATTTCCAATATCGTTGCGCCCCATGAATATCCCACTCCAAAACCGGCCAGTAAAACCTTATCTCCTTCCTTCAGTATTCCCTTGTTCATCATATTTTTCAGAGCAATCGGAATAGTGGCAGAAACGGTATTTCCTGTTTTTTCCATATCAATATAGAACTTTTCTGCAGGAATTTTGGTCTTTTTCCTCAAGTAGTTCAGCATGAATGAATTGGCCTGATGAAAGACAAAATGATCAATATCATCCATTGTCAGCCCATTCACTTCCATCGTTTCCTTTACCAGCCCGGGAATATTTTCAATCGTGAAATTAAAAATCTCTGGTCCGTTCATATAAAGATTTTCCGGTGAAAACTCATTTTCAGGGTTCAGTTCAAAATCTGTTCTGAATGCTCCTTTTTTAACAATAAGATTTTCTGCTCCACTGCCATCTGTACCCAGGCAGAATTTATAATCACTGCCGCTTTCAGACTTTTCAACAATTGCCGAGGCCGAGGCATCCCCGAATATACTTCGGTTCCCTTTATCTTTTGGATTAATATGCTTGGTATAGGTTTCTGAGGTAACCAATAAAATATGCTGGGCAATTCCAGCTGCAATTAAGCCTTTGGCAAACGCCAGTCCATATACAAATCCGGAACATCCAAGATTAAAATCCATGGCTCCGATATTTTTTCTCAGCCCAAGCTTATCCTGCAAAATACAGGCTGTAGTAGGAAGGAAGTAATCCGGACTTTGGGTACAGAAAAGAATAAAGTCTATCTTATTCCTGTCATAGTTTTCAAAAAGCCTTTCGGATGATTTCACGGCAAGGTCCAGTACCGTTTCGTTTTCTGATGAGATGTGACGCTGTGCGATGCCTACTTTTTCATGGATCCTTTCGGAACTCCATTCAGGGAACTCTTTTTCCAAATCCTCGTTGGTAAGAACCAGCTCCGGCAAATAATATTCTATTTTGGAAACTTTTATCATATAAATTCTTTTTCTTTGCAAAAGTAAAAAACAAATTTACAATAATGATCTTCATATACCGAATAGTACTGAAAATACATTCTGTCTACCATACTTTCTTAAACAAAGCAAGTTTGGAGGCGGCAAAATATCGTGGTATGAAAGTAGGAAAAAATTTCAATATGCCGGACAAAATTTATTTTGGTACGGAACCTTATCTTATTGAAATTGGTGATAACGTCAATATTGCTGCTGGGGTAAGATTCGTGAACCACGGCGGGACAACTACTCTTTTGAGAAAACTTCCCGGATATGAGGATGCCAGAATCATGGGCAGAATCAAAATCGGAAATAACTGTACAATAGGGATCAACGGTGTCATTACTCAGGATGTACAAATCGGAAACAACTGTATTTTGGGAGCCAATTCTGTTCTGTCCCAATCTATGCCGGATAATACTGTATTCATTGGTAATCCGGCCCAGTTCCTTTGTACCATTGAGGATTATGGAGATATCGTTTTAAAAAATAATCCAGACTATCCGAGAGAACTGGAAAAAGACCGTAAAAAGCTTGACGAATATATTAAAGCTAATCTTCCTCATAAATATAAAAAGGCAAGAAGAATCAGATAATCAGATCTTCTGAAATAAGAAAACGTATATTTTCACCTATCCATTCATTTCCTTCTTTTATTTCTTCCGGAAAGGCTTTTATTTAACAATAATTTATATTCTTTCTGAACGTAAACATCGTTTTTTTTATATTTTTGTAAGCCACCCTCAAAAATTACCGGTGTGCATAACAGAAAAATATTTATTTAAAAACTGGTTTTTCCTTAATAAGGATAAATCTGCAAATATTTTTCACAGAATATAAAGACCTCTGAATGAAAAAAAAGATTCTTATACGTATCGGATCCCTCCGCCATGGTGGTGCAGAAAAAGTTTTAGTGAATTTTCTTAAAAACCTTCCCGAAGACAAATATGAAGTTGACTTATTAATCAATCTCTATACAGGAATGTACATTAAGGAAGTTCCGTCATGGGTAAAACTGCACTATCTTCTGAAAGGAGAAATGATTACCACCAACAGGCCTCATGAAATTCCGGTAAAGGCATTCAGGGTACTTTATCAGAAAATGTTCCTGCTGTTTCCTTCCTTACTGTATAAGTTCGTCTTAAAAAACAAAAAATACGATGTAGAAATTGCAGCCATCCATGGGATGTACCAAGAACTTTTATCCAGCCCGCAAAAGGATTCCAAAAAGATCATCTGGATTCAGAATGATATATTTAATCTGAAAGAATATACTCCGGATGTCATCAGGCAGCTTTTCAGATTTGACAGAATATTAGTGATTTCCAATAAACTGAAGGAAGAAATGCAGAAATCAGCACATAATGAAAAGGAAAAACAGGCTGTTGTTAAAATCTTCAATCCCATTGACAGACAGGATACACTACAGAAGGCTGATGTTCCCATCAATGATTTCCCATTCTCCAAAGATCTTCCAACCTTTGTAACCATAGGAACCGTATATCCCCAAAAAGGCTATGACAGGCTTCTTGATGTTCATAAGAAATTAATGGATGAAGGTTTTAAACATCAGATCATCATTATAGGAGACGGTTTTGATTTTGAAAATATTCAGGCTAAACTCAACCAACTTGGACTTCAGGAAACGGTAAAAATGCTTGGTTTCAGAAGTAATCCTTATCCTTATCTTAAACAATCCGATTTTTATGTAATGTCTTCCCGACATGAGGGCTTCCCTACTATTATTGCAGAAGCTCTTATTCTGAATAAACCGGTAGTTTCAACCGATGTTTCGGGGATAAAAGACCTGCTTCAGGATGGAAAACTTGGTCTCATTACTTCCAATTCAGAAGAGGGAATTTATGAAGGAATGAAAAAAATCTTAACTACCCATGAACTTGCCGGACAATATGAGAAGGAGATTGCCAATACTGATCTTCCGTTCGTTCTTGAAAAATCGGTAGCTCATCTACAGGAGATCATTGATAACGTATAAAATATTTTGTTATGCCAGAGTATACAGCAATACAGAAAGATTTTTACAGGGAAAGCGGGCAATGGCTTTCCACTTTTGGGATTTGGAAAAAGTGTATTAATCCCAATCTCCATTATCTCTATATTCTCAGAAAAGCACAGAAATATCACCAAAAATCTATTTCCGGCCTATTCTGGAAATTGGTTTTAAGACATTATCAGATCAAATACGGATTTCAGATCTACCCGGAAACCCAGATTGGCGAAGGTTTATATCTGGGACATTGGGGAGCACTGGTCATCAATCCTAAAGCTAAAATCGGTAAAAACTGTAATATTGCCCAAGGGGTAACCATAGGACAGCAGAACAGAGGAAAAAATGAAGGCTATCCCATTATCGGAGATGAAGTGTGGATAGGTCCTAATGCCGTTATTGTAGGAAATATAAACATTGGAAGTAATGTACTGATTGCTCCCAACGCTTATGTTAATTTTGATGTTCCCGGGGATTCAATGGTCATGGGAAATCCCGGTAAGATTTATCCTGCAGAAAATGCAACACAAGGCTACATCAACAATAAGGTTCTTTAGTCAGTATTAAGATTCTTTTTATTAATAAAATAGGCTACCAATACATTGGGAAGCCAACATAACCATGCTACTGCAAGATACGAGTTATCAGGATCCTGTGTGAGATTTTTCAACAAAGGATACCAAAGTCTTAATGTCACTGCAGCAAAGGTACAGGCATAGCTGTAAATCATAAACTGCTGATGCTTCATCACATTTCCCTTTCTGATCTGAATAAGGGCAACTAATGTAGAAATGAGCCATACCAATCCCAAAGAGATAAATCCGGCAGATGATATAATTCCTCCATTAGCATATATCCCCATATAAATAGCGGAGACAGAACTTATGAAAACAGAAACAACATAGGTTTTTCCAATTATCCGGTGAAGCCTCAGATGCTTATTTCGAAACTTAATACCAAACTGACGCCAGCCGATAAAAAGGGAAATCCCCCCGAAAATAATATGGGCAAAAAATGCTGATTTCCAGATTTCGTTTTGAAGAACTTCCGAAGGTTTAGATCCCAGAAAAGTATTTTTATGTTCAACGAAAACATAAATCAATGGATACAAACTTATTATCAAAGCAAAAATACAGATGATAACGAATAAGAATTGCTTCATAGCAGTTGGTTAATTTTTCTGTAAAAATGAGGAGAAAAAACTGTTCAATTATGCCAAAATGAAAGGTGGAACAAATGCCCAGACACTAATTACCAAATATTTACACAAAATAACTTATTCTATATCAAAATTAAGGTTCTTTAAAAATTCTCTTGGTGAACAGTCCATATATTTTTTAAAACTCCTGTTAAACGAAGTCTTTGAATTAAAACCACTTTCAAATGCCAGAGATAAAATGGTGTATTTCTGATTTTCAGGAAGTACAGCAATTCTTTTAAATTCTTCAATCCGTTGCCGGTTAATATAATCGTAAAAATTTTTGTTTTCCATTGAATTAATAACCTGAGATAATATGTTGGGATGAACATCGAGCAGTTTTGCAACATGATTTAGGTTCAGATCCGGATTCATGTACAGTTTTTCATGCTCCATTTTATATATAAGCTTACTATAAATAGCTTTTATAACCTCATCTCCCGGAGAATTTTTCTGATACTTTACCACTTCATTATCAGAATATTTTTCATCCTCTACAGTATCTAAAACAGGTAAATTAAGAATACCTACACGGCTGATCCCGAAATAAGCCGCTACCAGAATAAACAGAACAACCATAGAAAAAATAAGAATATTATTTCTTATAATAACAGCAATCCATATCAGGGCAATTCCGGTAATCAAATAATATGACCAATTCAGGTTAATTTTCTCCGTATTGGAAAATTGATTGGCAATTTTTTTCTTGTATTTCCTTACCGCAAGGAGACTTAGTCCCACATATAAAACTCCGGAGAAAATCATTAAAACCTTAATAATATTACTTAATACTTCATATCCCCTACCCTTATTCTGATATACCTCCACCTTTGCCTGAGGAGACAGCATCAGAAATTGAAGTAAGCTAATATAAATCATCAAAATGGGCAACCAATGCAGCAGCCAAATCTTTTTGCCAGAATTCCTGCCCGTTATCCCCAAAATGTACAAATACAACATAGGACCATGCATAAAAGGAAACGGAATTTCAAATCCAATGAGATAAGGAAATTTCAAATAGCCCTCAGCACGAAATAATACAAAAAAAACAAGATGAGCTCCTATAATCAAAAACCATATTGCTAAAAGAAAATCATCTGTTTTCTTTTCCCGCTTCCCTAATATGAGAAAAGATGAAAAACAGGCAATAAAAATTCCTGCCCAATATAATATTCCCAGATCAAAATCTTCCATTAAGGCTACCCATTTAAAATCAGGACCTTAATTTATTCATTTTTTGACAGCAAATAGTATTTATCTTCAACGGATTAATCATCTGTTCTTCTATACAGAATAAAAATTTAAAAATATTTTAATCTTCAGGTCTCATTTTTTGGTTTATACTTTGTAATTTTATCTTAGTTTTTAAACGTTTGAATTATTGAGAAATCATGATGCACTCTAAGACAAAGTATACCGGAATATTAGACATGACTTTAAGCATATTTTAATATTAAACTTTGTTAAAAGTGGATAGTTTTTCTCCAAAAAGTATATTTTTGCATAATTATTGATTCAGTCTATTGAATTCGAAAATAATTTAAACGAAATAAATAATTATAAACCTTTTTAAATTTAAAATTATGTCACAATCGTACGAGGTTATTTTTGAAAACAACAAAAAATGGGTAGAATCTAAAATTGAGAAAGATCCAAATTTCTTCCATGAACTGGCAAAAACTCAGCATCCTGACTATTTGTATATCGGATGTTCAGACAGCAGAGCAACAGCGGAAGAATTAATGGGTGCAAAACCAGGAGAAGTTTTTGTTCACAGAAATATCGCCAATATCGTAAATACTTTAGACATGAGCTCCACAGCCGTTATTCAATATGCTGTAGAACATCTTAAAGTAAAACACATTGTGGTATGTGGGCATTACAACTGTGGTGGTGTAAAAGCTGCGATGACTCCCCAGGATTTAGGATTACTGAATCCATGGCTGAGAAACATCCGTGACGTTTACAGATTGCACCAGGCTGAACTGGATTCTATCAAAGATGAAGATAAACGTTATGACAGACTTGTTGAACTTAACGTTCAGGAGCAGTGTATTAACGTCATCAAAATGGCCTGTGTACAGGAAAGGTATATTTTAGAAGAACAACCTATTGTACATGGCTGGGTATTTGACCTTAGAACAGGAAAGATCATTGATCTTGAAATTGATTTTGAGAAAATCTTAAAAGACATTCAGAAGATCTATAACCTTACAGGTTCCGATTGGGTAATGAGCAAAAAAACCAAGTAGTTTTTTTAAAAAGAAATGTGAAATGAAATTCTGGAGTATTATTGTATTAACGTTTTTTCTGAATTTTACAGCGCTTCCAAGCATAGCTGCGGTTGCGGGCTGGGATATTCTGAGAACGAATATAATAGTAAATGAAGAAGAACCGCATTCTCACCCGTCCTCATTTATTGTTTACGAAAAGACTATACCCAAGCCTTTGGATGTTTTCGATTATCTGAAATTTTCCGAGCCAGATCCTCAGGCTATGTCTTTTGTGTTGATAGATGATTCCTTTCATCTATCCCCTTTACTTACCATATTTTCTCCGCCTCCGGAAGCTTAATTTTTAAAGTAGTAGTTAGATTTTATAGTTATTCATGCCTTCCAGGTACTGAATAAGCTGTGTATGCTTTGAAAATTAAATTTCCAATCTTTTATAATTGATTATTTAGGAATAAATCAATCGGTTATAATATTTCAAAAAATATCATGAAAAAAACATCATTATTAGGAGGAATCAAGGAGAATTTCCCTTCCGGGCTCGTTGTATTCTTAGTAGCACTTCCTTTGTGCTTAGGAATCGCTCTGGCATCTGGGGCGCCACCATTATCCGGGGTTATTTCCGGGATTGTAGGTGGTCTTGTCGTAGGATTCCTTAGTAATTCAAACATATCGGTTTCCGGGCCTGCTGCAGGTCTTACCGCTATTGTACTTACTGCGATCACTGATCTTGGAGCGTTCGAACTGTTCTTATGTGCAGGGATCATTGCCGGCCTCATCCAATTGGTTTTAGGCTTTGTAAGAGCAGGCAGTATTTCCAATTATTTCCCCAATAACGTTATTGAAGGAATGCTTGCCGCGATCGGTATCATTATTATTTTAAAACAAATTCCCCATGCCTTGGGATTCGATAAAGATTATGAAGGGAACCAGTCTATTTTTAGTAATGGACTGAACTTTGGCTATTTCACAGAACTTTTCGGAGCTATTCATCCGGGAGCTATGATTGTAACGGCAATATCTATAGGAATACTTATCCTCTGGGATAAAATTCCAAGTCTTAAAAGAATGAAAATGCTTCCCGGAGCTTTAGTAGCCGTACTAGCCGGAATATTATTGAATGAACTATTCAAATTATCAGGAAGTGCTTTGGCTATCAGTACGGAACATTTAGTATCATTACCTGTTCCACAAACGCTGGATGACTTTAAAAATCTGATTACAATGCCTGATTTCGGAGGTTTCACCAATCCTAAGGTATGGATCGTAGGAGCAACTATTGCCATTGTAGCTTCTATTGAAACTCTACTTTGTATTGAAGCTTCAGACAGACTAGACACACAGAGAAGAATTACAGACACCAACCTTGAGCTTAAGGCACAGGGTATAGGAAACCTTATAAGTTCATTTATCGGAGGGCTACCAATGACTTCTGTAGTGGTAAGAAGCTCTGCCAATGCCAATGCAGGAGCAACTTCTAAAGTATCAGCTATGATCCACGGTGTTCTTTTATTGGTTTGTGTATTAACGATCCCTTTCATCCTGAATATGATCCCGTTGGCAACTCTTGCCGCCGTGTTGATCCTGGTAGGATATAAACTGGCAAAACCTGCTACCTTCAAACATTTCTGGCATCTTGGAAAATTCCAGTTTGTACCATTCGTAGCAACGGTTGTAGCAGTTGTAGCAACAGACCTGTTAAAAGGAGTGGGAATTGGCCTTGCCATCTCTGTTTTCTATATTCTTCAGGGAAATATGAAAAGAGCTTATTATTTAAGCAGAGAAAAGCTGGATGATGCTGATGGAATCAAGATTAAACTGGCTGAAGAAGTTTCTTTCCTGAATAAGGCAGCTATTAAAAAAACGCTGAAAAACATTAAGGCTAATTCCAATGTTATCATTGATGCCAGAGAAACATCATACATTGCTACCGATGTATTGGAAATGATTCAGGATTTTGCCAATATCCGTGCAAAGGAAGAGGACATCACTGTAGAGTTGCTGGGCTTTAAAACTTCATACAGAGATTATGAAAGAAGCCAGGATTCTCACATTTTAATTACTCATAAAAGAGCAATGTAAGCTCTACTAATTTTTTAAACTT
The DNA here is from genome assembly GCF_003385515.1 of Chryseobacterium pennae. Lineage (GTDB taxonomy): Bacteria > Bacteroidota > Bacteroidia > Flavobacteriales > Weeksellaceae > Chryseobacterium > Chryseobacterium pennae. Next base: position 196,921 of record NZ_QNVT01000001.1, read on the forward strand.
TAACTCAACAAACAATTACAATTATATGAAAGCACATACATACGAAACTCAGTCTACTATTACTCCTGAAAAAGCATTAGAATTTTTAAAGGAAGGAAACCAAAGATTCGTGAATAACCTTAAAGCCAACAGAGACCTTCTTGAGCAGGTAAATGCTACCCGTGAAGGACAGTGGCCTTTTGCAGTAGTATTAAGCTGTATAGACAGCCGTACTTCTGCAGAACTGATCTTCGACCAGGGATTGGGAGATGTTTTCAGTATCAGAATCGCCGGTAATTTTGTGAATCAGGATATTCTGGGTTCTATGGAATTCGGTTGTAACGTTGCAGGCTCTAAGCTGATCGTAGTTCTAGGACACACTAAATGCGGAGCTTTAAAAGGAGGCCTTGATGCAGCTCAGATTGAAGGAATGGGAATGGATAATCTAAACCACTTGATCAATCACTTCAACCCGATCATTAATGATATTATTGAAGAAAATGAAGAACGTTCTTCAAAAAACAGTTCCCTTTTAGAAAGACTGAACCATCAGAACGTAAAGAATGCAATAGAAGATATCCGTAAAGAAAGCTCAACTCTTAAAAGACTTGAAGAAGAAGGTAAAATTAAGATCATTGGAGCTAATTACGACGTTGAAACGGGTGCCGTAAGCTGGTTATAATCCCAACATTTCAGCTAGTTACAAAAAATAGTATATAAATAGAGCATCGCTCAAATAAATTGATTGGAAATTAATTTAAAACACAGCAAAAGGCCATCGGGAATCCGATGGCCTTTATTTTATAATCAAAGCTGATGCAGTATTCCGATCAAAAAATATACATCATTTCTTTATTTCCCATTAAACCCTGACATTGTATTGCTGATTCCTGCAAATACAAAGGAAAGGCTGGCTTTTGAAAAAGTTTCAATTCTTTCAGCAAGCTTTTCAGATTCTTCTTCATTCCATGTACCCAATACATAATCTACCTGACGTCCAGCAGAGAAATCGGCCGATATTCCAAAACGAAGTCTTGCATAGTTTTGAGTCTGCAATACCTCATTGATGTTCTTAAGCCCATTGTGGCCCGCGTCAGAACCTTTCCCCTTCAATCTCAATGTTCCGAAAGGAAGTGCCAGATCATCCGTTATGATCAGTACATTTTCCAGAGGAATATTTTCTTTCTGCATCCAGTATCTCACTGCATTACCGGAGAGATTCATGTATGTATCCGGTTTAAGGACGAAGACTTTTCGTCCTTTATATTTACCTTCTGCCATCCAGCCGAAATTAGCGGTATTAAATGACACCTCCAGTTTTTCTGCTATTTTTTCTGCAACTTTAAAGCCTATATTATGTCTAGTATTTTCATATTCTGAGCCTTTGTTTCCCAGCCCAACAATTAAATATTTCATCAGAAATTTTTTGCAAAATTAAAACATAAAAAATAAAAAACTCAACCTTAAGAAGATTGAGTTTAAATATTGTTAAAAAACTATTCTATTGTGGTTTATAAATATAGTTTACTCCATAGCCTTTCGTCATATACGTCTGTATGTCATAGGCATAGTTTGTACTCATTACAATCGGCATCGGAATATGTGCCGTAAGATCTGTTACAGACCATCTCTTAGGATTGTTAGGAGAAAGAATTAAACTTTCTTTATCATTACGTTTCGTAGATAACAATCTGGAAATTTTATAAGTAAACGGTAATAATGTGAATGGGCTGATCTGCTCATCATAAACATAATATTCGTATCCGTATTTTTCAACAGGGGCTCCATAAATTTCTCCAGTAGGACCGGATGCCGGGCCATAAAGTCTAATTACTTTAGATACATTGTCTCCGGCATAAGTATATGCTGTTTTTGAATACTCTGTAAACGCAAATTGAACTCCCGGAACATCTACTCCTTTTCTCATAATGATACTATCCAGTTTGGTGGTAGCTGCACTATATTTTAAAGCATAAATGTATTTTTCTGTAGCTAATAAGGTCTGAGGACCTGGCTTAGTGGAAGGAGGAACTGGTAGTGGTCTTCTGAAAACATAGCGGGTTTCAGAAATCGACTGCAATCTGCTATTGTTTCCATAATTGAATAATTGGCTGTAGGAAACACTGTCTTTATCCAGTTTTCCGTTTCCGTCAAGATCAAGAAAACCTCTGAAGGTAATCTGGCTGATTCTGTCACCACTGTACATAATATCTGTAATAGAAGCACTGTCAGTGAGCACTCTGGTCACCTGCAGCCCGCTGTACTGATATTCTGCAAGAGTATCTTTAGCTGTAATTTCTCTATATAAAGCTCGTGGACCACTCAGGCCACCTGTCTGATTCAGATCCAAAAGAGGATTCCCGTCTTCATCCAATAAATTTTTGCACGAATGTATTGACGAAAAACCTGCAATTAATAAGATAAAATAGAAAATTTGTTTCATTTCCTGGTAATTGATTATTTTTTTCACAAATATAATTTTTTTTTGCATAAAAATTATATGATTATTAATATTCTGATAAGATTAACAAAGATTATCTACCTATTAATTCATATAGGTAAACATCAGATTCTGAGATCCGTCATACGATCTGAAATGAATTTTGCTGTTCCGGAAACGTATGACATGAAGCCAGCAACCCGAAAGGAATAATACCAGCGAACATTTTAAGAAAATAGTTTTTTACCATATATTTTAATTTGTTCAAATATAATTCAATTTTACACAACACAGACCACTTTAACCAACAAATCCACAAACATTACAGCCAATAAATAAAAAAAATCTAAAAACATAACGCTTTTAGATTCTTAATTATTATATGAATACAAAAATTAATAAGGTTGTAATACAGATATAGTTAAAACTGACTGTGCCATATCATTACTAAGAGTTGATCCATCTACAGCTCTTCCAATTCCCAGTGTGGTATTATTTAATGTTCTGTTGATGCAAGCTACTTTAACAGAATATTTATTTTTTGGCTTAAGGTTCTCAAGCGTTGCATTAAGATTAAATATTTTATAAGCCCCACTGTCTCCCTGTAATACATCAGTTCTCACTGCTTTAAGTTTATTATCAACAAACACTCCACATGCAAAACTTGCTGATGCTGTACCGGCATACATTTTTTGGGCAGTGGTTTGAAATGAGAACGTTACCTTATTTGACATATTTGTCACAGAAAAAGTATCCACAGCCTGGGGTATCACAAGCCAATTAGTCGTTAGGTCATCATTTTCACTGTAAGGTACAGGGTTACCATTAGTATTAAATGAGATTCCCGTTTGATCTGCAACAGTATTGATCGAAAACAACGACATACTCCCCTGTCCATCAGCTATTTTAATACTTTTCCAGTCATTTGCAGTCATTTCCGAGTTGTTATGAAAAATGTCTCCGGCATTACCGGCTGACCCTTTAAATAAATCAGTACCAGCAGTTCTTACCTCTTTTCTAACATTAATATCTCCATTTACATCTAACTTATTAACTGGATTTGCAGTATTAATACCGACTTGAGCGCTCACTAACCCGATAATCAATAAAAATTGAACAAAAAATATTTTTTTCATAATTGGTTTTTAATTTATTATCGTGTTAAATGCTTGTGGAACTTCATATACCTCTACTTTCAAAGATGATTGAGCGATAAAGTTGTTAATATTGGTATTTGTATTTTTTCCTACAGACAATCTCCTGTTGGGAGCATCCCCGTACGATCCAACCCTTGAACAGGCAACGCTTACCTTATGGTTTCCTTTAGAAAGATTTCCGATTAGTCCAATTTGATTGTGTGTCATGAAAGGATATTGGGCACTATTAGCCTTTAAGTTATTCTGTCTCAAATTGATCAGCTTATCATCCACAAAAATACCGCAAGCATAGTCTATTGATGTATCTGTAGTTCCATTGCTTCCAAAATTTGCCTGTACTACAGTTTCAAACTGAAAATACGCTTTACTCTCAGTACTGAACACACTGATATTCTGTGACAAACCAGTGATTTCTTTGAATCCGATAAGGCTACCCAAACTTGTTCCTTTAGTAAAAGTTGCGCCTTTAGAAGCGCTCATATTAGGTTCATCTGAATATGAGAAATCAACTCCTAATTTATCCGAAAAGGAATTATTAAAGATCAGATAAAACTTATTCGGTTCATATTCTGGAATACGAAGAGTTTTCCAGATAGGTGCATATCCCTCACCTTGGGAAACCAGCAACTGGTCATTATTTCCAATAGAAAGCGTGTTATCTGTCGCATCAAGTACGGCAATTTTATCTCTCAGATTCAAATCTCCGTTTACATCTAGTTGTGCTTTTGGAGAATCAGTATTAATACCCACCTGGGCTGAGAGCATCAGTCCTGAGGCAAGAAGTATAGTCGAAAATATATTTTTCATCACTTAAATTAGTTGGATTTATAAGTTACATATTCAATAACATCTATCTTCATATTAGACTCCAGTGTAAACGCATTAGACGCTCCATTGGAACTCTGAACATCACGGCCTATGGCAAACTGAGAATTTACATTTGAAGTGTTGATTTTTCTACATGCAATTTCAAGTTTTTGTACTCCAACAGGAACATTGAGTTCTGTATAATTAAGTGTGAAAATATAATCCTGAATACCAGCTTTTGCCGTATTATTGTTAGAAGCTACCCTGTCAGGACGTACGGCAACCAGTTTATCATTTCTGAAAACAGCGCAAGCAAATCTTACATTATTAGAAGTCGTAGATACCGGTGCCTTCATTTCAACTCCGGTCTGAAACTGATAAGTAAGCCTGTTTTTTCCATTTTTAATGGTAAAAATATTTTTAAGACCATCAATTTTCACCCATTTACCTTTAGAAGTATCATTGATATCATCCCCAACACTATTTCTGGAGACACCATCCCCCTGAATACCGTTAGAAAGTGCTGTAATACCTACCTGATCCGATGATAAATATGAATTGATCAATTTGTACTGTCCCTCTTCCATAAAAGGAACATTCAGTGATTTCCAAATTGGAGCATTACCTTCGCCCTGAGAAACCAATACCTGCCCATTCAATCCGGCATTTCCTGCACTCGTTGAAGTTCCGCCTACTCTGAGTTCTTTTCTTAAGGTGGTTTTGCCGTTTACATCAAGCGTTGATTTTGGCTTCGAGGTTCCGATTCCCACCTGTGCGTGAGCATAGGAGGAAATGAGTCCAACTACGCAAGTAAATATAATTTTTTTCATAATTAAGGACTGCAAAGGTACTGATTACGAATCGAAAAAATTCCAGTTACAACCCTTAAACCTATAGAAATAAACACATTACAGCATAGAATTATTTATATGAAAAAGTAGAATTATTTCTACATTACGCCATCAGAAAAACTAAAATAAAATTACACAACACTTCAAACTACTTCTGCAACGGGCTTTATTCAACAGTCTTTTCTCATTAAAAAGTGACTTTAACCCCATCAAAAAGGGCCTAATTCTCCTAACTATGAATATTTCGAAGAAAAAACATGATAACAATCACAAAAAAACCATATAAAAAAAACGAATTTTTATATGGTTTAATAACTTTTGAAGGAAATTTATTAATTTTTAAAAACTATATTTTAATTATGTTCAATAATTGCTTTTAGTAAAATATTTACCTCATCTACATTTTTCACCCGTTCTTTTCTCATCATCAGCTGATTTCCTTCTTTACCGGATTTCTCTTTAAGCTGAGCTTCCGCAGGGTTTCTTGTCAAATAATTAATGATATGTCTGAATCGGTCGGTCTGATAGAATTTGTCCTGAGGATTACCCGGGAAATATCCTAAAAACACACCATTCTTCATCACAATCTTTTCAAAACCAATATCTGCAGCCAGCCACTTCAGGGAGACGCTTTTCAGTAAATTCACTGCTTCTTTCGGCAACGCCCCGAATCTGTCAATCAGCTCAAGTTCAAACTGATGAAGATCTTTTTCATTATTGATCTCTGCTATTTTCTGATACAACAACAGTCTCTCTTCTGTATTGGAGATATAGAAGTCAGGCAACATCAGTTCCAGATCTGTATCTATATTAACATCTTTCACAGATTTGAAGAGCTTTTGCCTGTCTTCTTCATTTTCGAATAAATTCTCAAAATCAGCATCATCTTTTAATTCTTCAAGGGCTTCCTGCATAAGCTTCTGATAGGTTTCAAACCCCATCTCATTGATGAAGCCACTCTGCTCTGCACCTAATAAATCTCCAGCACCACGGATTTCAAGGTCTTTCATCGCTATCTGGAAACCACTTCCAAGATCAGAGAACTGTTCAATAGCCTCCAGACGTTTTCTGGCATCAGAAGTAATCATATCATAAGGTGGAGTGATCAGGAAACAGAAAGCCTTCCTGTTGCTTCGTCCTACCCTTCCTCTCATCTGGTGAAGATCTGCCATCCCGAATTTTTGCGCATCATTAATAAAGATTGTATTTGCATTCGGAACATCTACCCCACTTTCTACAATGGTGGTTGAAACAAGAACGTCATACTTTCCTTCCATAAAATCAAGTACATTTTTTTCCAGCTGTTTACCATCCATCTGCCCATGTCCGGTGATTACCCTTGCATCCGGAACCAGACGCTGTATAAGCCCGGCAATATCTTTCAGGTTTTCAATTCTGTTATTAATAAAATACACCTGTCCGTCTCGCTGAATTTCATAAGAAATGGCATCACGAAGTATCTCTTCATTGAATCCCACCAGCTGAGTATCTACCGGCTGTCTGTTGGGTGGTGGAGTTTTGATTACGGACAAATCTCTTGCTGCCATTAAAGAGAACTGCAATGTCCTTGGAATTGGAGTAGCAGTTAACGTAAGCGTGTCCACATTATTTTTCAGAGTCTTCAATTTATCTTTTACTGAAACTCCGAACTTGTGCTCCTCATCAATAATCAATAATCCAAGGTCCTTAAATTTAACGGAACTGCTTACTAACTGATGAGTTCCGATAATAATATCTACTTTCCCGTTTTTCAGGTCATCCAGCGTTTCAGATTTCTGCTTGGCAGTTCTGAATCGATTAACATAGCCAACATTGACCGGAAAATCTTTAAGTCTTTCTTTAAAACTCCTGAAATGCTGAAATGCCAGAATAGTAGTAGGAACAAGTACCGCGACCTGTTTACCGTCTGTTGCAGCCTTGAATGCAGCCCGGATTGCAACCTCAGTTTTACCGAAACCAACATCACCACAAACCAATCGGTCCATCACCGTATCCGCTTCCATATCTTTTTTCACATCTACAGTTGCCTTTTCCTGATCTGGAGTATCTTCATAAATAAAGCTTGCTTCCAGCTCATTCTGCAGGTAAGAATCCGGCGTATAAGCAAAACCTTTGGCTGTTTTTCTTTGAGCATATAACTGAATAAGATCAAAAGCAATCTGTTTAACTTTGGCTTTTGTCTTTTGCTTCAGGGATTTCCAGGTCGGAGAGCCCAGTTTACTCAAAACAATCTCTCTTCCATCCGGTCCGTTATATTTTGAAATCTTGTGTAATGAATGAATGCTTACATATAATAAATCACCGTTTTTGTAGGTCAGCTTAAAACATTCCTGAATTTTTCCGTCATTATTCACTTTCACCAATCCCATAAACTTTCCGATTCCATGGTCGATATGGGCAATATAATCACCTATTTTCAGGGACATCAGATCTTTCAGAGTAAGCTGTTCTGATTTTGCAAAGGTGTTTTTGGCTTTATATCTCTGATAACGGTCAAAGATCTGGTGATCTGTATATACCAACAGTTTATGCCCATTATCTACAAATCCTTCATGCAGTTCAGATTTAAAACTTTTAAAAGGAAGCTCATGCTCAAGTTCTTCAAAAATAGACTCCAGTCTTTCCTTCTGCTTTTCTGTTGAAAAGGAAATCCAGGTATCAAACCCGTCTTTTTGTTTTTCTTCCATGTCCTCAATCAGGAGTTCAAAGTTTTTATGGAAGGAAGGTTGTGGAAGCTGCTCCATTTTAATTTCAGCAATTTCTTTCAATCCCTGAATGGCTACATTTGCAAAATCAACGGTTTTAAATTTCTTATAATCAAATAAAAACTCCTGATCGGAAATAAAAAGCTCCTGCGGTGTTCTGTGAGCAATATCTTTATTTAACGTTTCATATTTTTCAAGGGACCTTTCATAGAATGTTTTAATCTTCTCCATTCCTACCATTCCGTTTTTGGAAATGACGTAGCTTTCCTTAGGCAATAGCTGCAGCAATGACACCCGACTTGCTGTCACAGAAAAATTCATATTGGATACCAACTGAAAATCCTTTACTTTATCTACCGAAAGCTGAGTTTCTATATCAAAGGTTTTTATACTTTCCACTTCATTACCGAAGAAAGTGATCCTGTATGGCTTTTCATAAGAATAAGAAAATACATCTACAATTCCTCCCCTTACAGAAAACTCACCTGGTTCTGAAACGAAATCTGATTGCTGGAAATGATAATGATTAAGCAGCTCATCCACAAAATCAAAATCCAGCTGATCACCTACTTTTATATGATGGGAAATAGCTTTGAAATCTTCTTTCTTTAATACCTTTTCAGACAGTGCTCCAGAATACGCAACGATTACTTTTGGAGACCTCCCTGAATTGATTTTGTTCAGAACCTCAGTTCTCAATACCAGATTGGCATTCTGCGTCTTTTCTACCTGATACGGTTCAAGATGGGTAGCTGGAAAATACAATACTTTTTCTTTTCCAATCAGATCTTCCATTTCGGTGTTGGCATACAATGCATCTTCCTTATCATCTACCAGATAAAGAATATTTTTTTTCTGAACCAAAAAAAGTTCAGCCACAAATACAGAAACTGAGGATCCTGCACTTCCTTTCACGGCAATATGCTGACTATTTTCTAACTGAGTAAAAATTTCTTTTCCGAACTCTTTTTGCATCAGGTCCGGAAGGAATTTTTCGTTGATGGATTTTAACTGCATAAATAGTAATGGTATAAACGACAAAAGCGATTTCGGGAGTTTTCCGAAACCGTTTAATGGTATACAAAGGTAAGGATATTTTTTTCTTTGAATAGAAATCAGCCAGACTTTTAGATTTAAAATGAAAGACTTAGCCTATTTAAATCTTAATTTTTTACTAATTCATTTAATAACCTGTTAAAAAAGATTGCATTTTTTCCCATGGCATAGTGTTTGGCTTTTTAAATAAACCAAACATTAAAAGTAGTATTATGAAAAAAGCAATGAAAATTCTAGGAGTATTGATGCTGTTGATTTTTACAGCATTATCTTTTTCGTCGTGCAGCAAGGATGATGATCCGGCAGACAACGACTTTTTTGCAGGAACCTACAAAGGAAGTGTATCTTATAATGATGGAGGCTCTACCAATACCAACACGGATGCCGGAAGTGTATTTGTAACGAAAATTGCCAGTGGCACCAAGTACAACTTTACCTTCTCAAACGGTATTCCTAGTCTGAATGGAATAGAATTCAGCAAACAGGGAGATAATACCTTAGTGATGGTGGGATCTACTGCCACTTCTTATATCAGAATTGACAATAATACATTGAAAATTTTATACATTCAGGATGGTAAAACCTGGACAGCTAACTGTACACGTTAACCCATCTGTTGTTCATGTAAAAGCCTGTTCTCTTAATCGGAAACAGGCTTTTTTTTATTATTCAGCAAGCTGCTTTAATTTTTTTTTAAGCTGTAATAAACTTTAGTTAAGTTTAAAAAACCAAAATTTCTAGCCTGCTTTTTGTATATCTTTATTCAACAAAAAATAAACAGTATTCTTATGAAAAAATTATTATCAGCAATGTCATTAGTTTTAGGACTGGGCCTTGCTACTGCTCAGCAGACTGCTCCCGCTACTCATACAACCCCTGCCCCTGTAAAAGCGGCAGCTGCTAAACCAGCAGAAGTAAAAGCGGCAAAACCAATGGTTGCTAAAACAGCTAAACCGGCAGAGGCAAAACCATCTCAACCTGCCCCTGCTGCTAAAATGAAAAAAGACGGTACTCCGGATAAGAGATATAAAGAAAACAAGCATCTGAAAAAAGATGGTACTCCGGACAAAAGGTATAAAACAAATAAATAAAGCATAACATCAACATATAGTTGTTATTTTCATAATCAAATTTCGAGAAAGGCCGATGGATTCGTTTCATCGGTTTTTTTTATGCCTTACGTTCTAAAAATAATTCCACAATTCTCTACTTATTTATAAATTTGAACCATGTTAAACTTCTTCAAGAAAAACGCAGCGCTGATTTGGGCAAAAAAACATGTTCAAAAGGCAGAGGAATTCAAAAAAAATGCAGAGAAAAACCAAGAGGATGTATTGATCACTCTTGTCAGTACTGCCCAAAAAACACTTTTCGGGCGGGAACATGATTTTGAAAACATCCGTTCTGTAAAGGATTTTCAGAATAGAGTTCCCATTGCTGATTATGAAGATTTAAAACCATACATCGAAAGAGTAAAAAAAGGACAGTCCAATATTCTCTGGACAGATACTCCTGAATACTTTGCCAAAACTTCCGGAACAACTTCCGGCTCAAAATACATCCCTATCTCTAAGGAAGGAATGCCTTATCAGATTGCAGGAGCTCAAAGTGCTTTATTTCATTATATAAGCAAGAAAAACAATGCAGATTTCGTTAACGGAAAAATGATCTTTCTGCAGGGAAGTCCGGAACTGGAAGATGTTTTCGGAATTAAAACCGGCAGATTATCCGGCATTGTTGCCCACCATATCCCAAGCTACCTTCAAAAAAACAGATTGCCAAGTTGGGAAACCAATATTATGGAAGACTGGGAGGCTAAAGTAGATAAGGTTGTTGAAGAAACGGAAAACCAAAACATGACCCTGATTTCAGGCATACCGCCCTGGCTTATCATGTATTTTGAAAAGCTGACTGAAAAGCACGGAAAAAAGATAAAACAATTATTTCCTAATCTTCAACTTATCGTTACAGGCGGCGTAAATTATGAGCCTTATCGTGATAAAATGGAGGATTTATTGGGTGGAAAAGTAGATATTATCCAAACATTCCCCGCATCTGAGGGGTTCTTTGCTTTTCAGGACGATTATACCAAAGAGGGGCTTTTACTTTTAACGAATCATGGTATTTTTTATGAGTTTATTCCTTTGGAAGAATATGGGAAGCCAAACGCCAGAAGATTAACATTAAAAGAAATTGAGCTTAATAAAGACTACGCACTGATCCTTACAACCAATTCAGGATTATGGGCTTACTCTATCGGCGATGTGGTCAGGTTTATTGATAAAAATCCATACAGGGTACTGGTAAGCGGAAGAACTAAACATTTTACTTCCGCATTCGGAGAACATGTGATTGCGTTTGAAGTAGAGGAAGCCATGAAAGCTACTCTTGAAAAGCATCCGGCACAGATCACCGAATTCCATCTTGCACCACAAGTTAATCCAGGTGAAGGTCTTCCTTATCATGAATGGCTGATTGAATTTGAAAAGGATCCTGAAAACTGGGAAACATTCAGAAATGAATTGGATCAGCAGCTTAGAAAGAGGAATACCTATTATGAGGATCTTATTTCCGGAAATATTTTACAAAAGCTTCAGATTACAAGACTCAAGAAAAATGCGTTTCATGAATATGCGAAATCTCAGGGAAAACTGGGTGGCCAGAATAAAACACCAAGATTAGCCAATGACAGAAAAATCGCAGATCTGTTAGAAATTTACAAACTTTAAAGATATTTTTTCAATTCCAAAAACGTATATTCGAAAAAAATTATAAATTTGAAAAACTAAACGAAAATAATGAAAGCATCTGTACTGTTGAAATCATCTTTATTAACGTCTTTATTTGTCATTACGTCTTGCGCTACTACAAAATACAGCGAAGATATTTCAAAAAACAACTATTCCAATCTGGAAGCCGGTAAAATTTACAAAGTTACCATGAGAGACGGGTCTCCGAAGCAGAAAATATTATTCAGAAACGTTGTAGGAGATAATCTTGTAGGTACGGCCGGAAAAAAAGACAGTACAGAAGTAATTATTCCTAAATCGAATGTTGCTGCAGTGAAAGACAGCAGAAAAGCAAGAATTGCAACTGGAGCCACCATTATCGGAGCTGCAGGTGTTGCAGCGATTGTACTCAGCTCTTCAAGAGCAGACTAAAATAGATTTTATCTTTTGATATATATTTATTATATCTTTTAAAAAACAACATACTGATAGCCCTAAATAAATTTTTAGGGCTATTTTTGTTCATGATTTCCTTTACCCCGTTAAAGACATTACAAAATGTTGAATTCAGAAATCTTCTTACTGGGAGGTTTTTTATTGTTTTAGCTTTCAGAATGCTTGCCACCTTATTGGGATGGTGGGTGTATCAATTAACCAAAGACCCTTTTTCAATAGGACTTATCGGCCTTTCGGAGGTAATTCCTGCGGTAAGCTGTGCTTTATATGCAGGACATGTGATTGATATGAATGAGAAAAAAAGATTGCTGCTCATTTGTAATTATGCTTATATCTTTCTGATTGCATTGCTTCTTATTCCAGCTTTTCTTAATGTTCAAATGCATTTTACAGGGCATCAGATCACTTACTACATTTATGGAGTTATATTTTTCACAGGGATTGCAAGAGCCTTTATCGGCCCTATTATTCCTTCTATGATTCCTAAAATTGTAAAGAAAGAAAATCTGCCTAATGCTGTTACTCTTAACCAGGCAACCTTTCTGATATCCTCTGTATGTGGGCATGCTATTGGAGGACTCCTTATCGGATATTTCGGAGTACAGTGGACTTTGGTGGTTATTTTATCCCTGATATTTATTGCCTCGCTTTTTTTCTGGCACCTGAATAAGCAATATTCTGAGTATAAGAAAGAAAATGTAGATGTGGTGGAAAGCATGCGTGAGGGAATCTCCTATATTTTTAAAACAAAGGAAATTCTGGGTGCTTTGTGTCTTGACATGTTTGCTGTACTTTTTGGAGGAGCCGTAGCAATGATCCCTGTATTTGCAACAGATATCCTGAATTCGGGAGCTGAAGGATTTGGTTTACTGAATGCAGCTTCTGATATTGGCTCTATGTGTATTATCACTCTTTTATCTATTGTTCCTTTACGAAAAAACCAGGGGAAAATATTACTTGCAGTAGTTACTGGTTTTGGAATCTGCATCATTGGCTTCGGATTATCAAAACTTTACTGGCTTTCTTTTATGTTTCTTATATTAAGCGGAATGCTTGATGGGATCTCCGTGGTCATCAGAGGAACTATTGTACAGTTAAAAACCCCTGACCATATAAGAGGACGGGTTTTAAGTGTGAACTCAATATTCATTATGTCCAGCAATGAAATGGGACAGTTTGAAAGCGGTGTAATGGCCAAAGCATTGGGAGTGGTACGCTCGGTGGTATTTGGAGGATGCATGACAGTTCTGATTGCTCTAATTGTAGGAAGCACCAATTCAAAGCTTAGAAAAATGCAATATTAACAAATTTATCATCAATTGATTTAAGAACACTTAAATCAAACCTAAATAATACATACACAAAATAAGGATAGAAAATTTTCTATCCTTATTTTTATTTTATGCCTAATTTATTTTAAAATAACTCACAATTCATAATGTAATTTAAAAACAGAAACCAAGAAAACATTACAGTTTTCATACAACTTAATCAAACACATAAAATACCACATCACAAAACAATAAACCACATTCATAAATATATATCAAAATTCCTTATTAAACATTAATAATTTCATATATTTGTCACAAATATCCTCTTTATGAATAAACTTTTATTTATTTTAAGCTTTTTCGTGACCAGTTTATGTGTAAGCGCTCAGGCTTTCACTGACAAAGTACTACAACAAAGCGCTTCACAACTCAACACCATCAACACTGAAGGTGACTACGACAAATTGTTTAAGAAATTCACAGAGACTAACACTTCTGAAAAATGGCAGGCTTTTTACTATGCTGCTGCGGCTATGTATCTTAAGGGAGAACTTTTATCAAAAAAATCTCCTGCTTCAGCATCACAAGCCATTACTACAGCCGAAAAATTCGCTCTTGGAGTATCCCTTTCCCAGCCAGACAATCCGGAAAACAATATTCTCCTGGGCCTTATTACATTACAAAGCATACAGATGGATATCTACAATGATCCGGCAAAAGCTGCACAATTGGTTTCAGCATATATTTCAAAAGCAGAAAGTACTGATCCGAACAATCCAAGACTGGCAATCCTAAAAGCAAAATCAGCTGAAAAATCAGGTAACACTACTGAGGCTGAGACTCAATACCAAAAGGCTGCCACAGGATTTACAACCTTGGACTCTGTACCAGGATGGGGTAAGCAACTTATCCCAAGAAACAAATAATTTACTTTAAGGATTCAATTTTAAATCGGTCAAAATGAAAAAATATCTACTGGTTTTTCTAATTTTCATCACCCAAATGGTTTTTGCACAACAGGACTGCATCACAGCGATCCCTATATGCAGCGATGCAGAAATCTCATTAAAACCAAATGGAAGTGGAAGCGTAAAAGAAGGAAGCGGCTGTCTAAGCAGTGAGAGTAATTCTATCTGGTTTACCTTCAGCATACAAACAGCAGGAACTTTAACCTTCCTTATCACCCCCCTGGGACCTAAGGCCTATGACATTGATTATGACTTTGCATTATATGGACCTAACCACAGCTGCAGCAATCCCAGAGAAACCCCTTTAAGATGTTCATATGCGGGAATGGGCAACTTAATAAACAGACCTCTTACAGGTCTTAATATGACCGCCACAGAAACCACAGAAGGAGGTGGTGGAATCGGTTTCGTCAAATACATTGATGTACTTCCTGGAGAAGTATATCATTTACTTTTAAATAACTATTCCACAGAAATCGCTCCTTTCAAATTAAGCTTTGGAGGAACAGCAACACTACTTACTCCTTTTGATAATAACTCATTAAAAATTTACCAACCTTTTCCGTTTTTAAAGCCTGGTGCTAAACTAGATGGCGATATTGACATTTGTGGTGATCCGGTAACTTTTGATTTTTCTACATTATCAAATCATATCAGAAACAACAATCCTAATTTTGTTATAAAATATTATCGTAGTGCTGTTGATGCAATGAATGATTATGACCCTATCACAAGTCCTATTCCAGTTAACACGACAACAAAATATACTTATTCTATTTCTTACGCAGATCCGACCAAACCTGTCAGCTTTTTAAATCAGTGCAGGGAATTTGGAGACATTAATTTTGTTGACAGATCATTCAAACTTACCGACGCAACCCTTACTTCATGTAGTAACAACAAGTCAGGGACAGCACTATATGACCTATCCACTGCAACCATAGGTCTCACCCCTAATCTTACGGTAAAGTATTACCCTTCAATGTATGATCTTTCCCACGGTACCAACGAAATAACCAACCCTTATCAATATGTTGCCGCAGAAGGTTCTGTCTTTTTAAAAGCAACGAATGAATTTAGCTGTATAACTATTACAGAAATTAAATTAAAATTCTATCCACTGGTAGAAGTCCTGGATGGCGCTGAACTCACAGCATGTTTCATAGAATCTAACCCTTCTACAGGTTTGTTTAATCTCGATAACGCTCCTGTTAACACACCAGCTTCCGGCACAGAGAAGAAATATTACCCTTCAATGGCTGACGCTGTAGATGCTACTAATGAAATCACAAATCCTAAAACCTATATAGCACCAACCGGCGTAGTATATGTAAGGGTATATGACAACCGCGGATGTTTCAACGTAACTAAAGTAGCACTTAAAGTACTTCCTCCAGTAACTTCCAACGTCCTTAAGGATAAAATCATCTGTATGGAAGATAAAACCACTTTGGATGCAGGACCTGGATTCAAAAAATATGAATGGAGCACCGGAGCAACTACACAAGTCATCAGTAATGTAGGGGTAGGTACTTATTGGGTAAAACTTACAACTGGTGAATGTGTCACTAAACAATCTGTAAGTATATATCCATCTGAACAACCTGTAATAGCAAGTATTGATATTGCAACTACTACATTAACCGTAAATGTACTAGGTGGTACACCTGATTATAAGTATTCTATAGACAATGTTGTCTGGCAGGATACCAATGTATTTAACAATCTTCCAAGAGGAAGCTATAAGGTCTACGTAAAAGACGCTTATAATTGTGACCCTATTGTGGTTTCAGTATTGGTTCCTAATATTGTAAATGTTATTACACCAAACGGAGATGGCATCAATGACACTCTGGATTATTCAGCAATTGCAGACAAACAGAATCTGACACTGAATATCTTCGACAGATATGGTGTGAAAATTCACCAGGCTGATAAATCCAACGGATACAAATGGGATGGAACTATTGGCGGCAAGAAAATACCGACAGGTACTTACTGGTATTCTTTAACCTGGAATGAGAACGACAGAAAGAACACTCCTTTCAAATTCTCAGGATGGATTATTGTAAAAAACAGAGAGTAATCCCTAATCCACATCATAAAAAAATCACCTCACTCGAGGTGATTTTTTTTATCAACACACCCAACACCCTATTGGTCGTATTTTCACAAAGACTGCTAATAATTTGTTGAATACTATTTTTTAAATATTTTTTAAATAAGCTATCTTTGCACCATGGCGCAGAAAGAAACATTATCATCCCTTACCCACGGAAATTTTGCAAAAGAGCTATCTATTGCGGATGGGAAGATGCCTCCTAATGCAGTGGATTTTGAAAGACTTGTTATCGGAACTTTTTTGATTGACAAAAAGGGTCTTGACCATTCCATTGACCTTCTTACCTCGGAAGTATTTTATGATCCCAGACATCAGGTAATTTTCTCTACTATTTTGAAGCTTTATGAAGGCAACCATCCGGTAGACTTAATGACAATCATTCAGGAACTTAAAAAAGAGGATAAATTAAGTCAGGCAGGTGGAGATCATTATATTATCGACCTTACTATGGGAGTAAGTTCATCCGCCCATATTGAGTATCATGTCCGCGTCATTCTTGAAAAATATATTTTAAGAAGTCTTATTAATGTTTCCGCGAATGTGATTGATTCCTCATATAAAGAATCAACTGATGTATTTGAACTTCTGGATAAAGCAGAACAGTCTTTCTTTGAAATTACGAACGGAACAATTAAAAAGGGATTCGATACCGCCAACTCATTGGTAAAACAAGCTATTGACACCATCAAATCTTTAAAAGACAAAGAGGGACTTTCTGGTGTTCCTTCAGGATTCAGAGATATAGACAAAGAAACCGGAGGCTGGCAGAATTCTGACCTTATTATCATTGCAGCACGTCCGGCGATGGGGAAAACAGCATTCCTTCTTTCGATGGCAAGAAATATTGCGGTAGGCCACAAAATTCCCATGGCTCTGTTCTCTCTCGAGATGGCATCTGTACAGCTTATCACCAGAATGATTGCCTCGGAAACAAGAATCTCCTCGGAAAAACTTCGAAAGGGAACTCTTGATGATGAAGAATGGCAAAGACTATTCTCCAACGTATCCGAATTGGAAAATGCACCTTTATATATTGACGAAACTCCATCACTTTCGATTTTCGATTTCCGTGCAAAATGCCGAAGACTGGTAATGCAACACGGAGTAAGGGTGATCATGGTTGACTACCTTCAGCTGATGACAGCCGGCAGCAGCGGAAAAGGAGTTGGAAACCGTGAACAGGAGATCTCCATGATTTCCCGTTCATTAAAGGCTATTGCAAAAGAATTGAACGTACCCGTTATTGCACTTTCTCAGCTTTCAAGAAGTGTGGAAACCCGTCCGGGAAAAAGACCTCAGCTTTCTGACCTGAGGGAATCCGGTGCGATTGAGCAGGATGCGGATATTGTATCTTTCATTTTCAGACCTGAATATTATAAAATTACGGTATGGGATAATGATGATGAAGGACAGGAAACATCTACTGAAAACCAGGCGGAACTAATTATCGCAAAACACAGGAATGGTGCAACGGCTGACGTTAGATTATCTTTCTTAAAGCATTTCGCAAAATTCGGAGACATTGAAGCAGCCCTTGATGGAGGCATGGGTGGTGGATACCCTTCAAATTTTGGTGAGCCAAGTGGTTTTGACAAAATCAAGACAACAATACAACCGGGAGCAGCATTTGATCTTCCGGACAGTTCAAAACTTTCAGGATCATCTATGAATGATTTTGATGATGATGATGATTTTCCGTTTTAGACTTTAGAATCACCCCTAAAACTTACGGGAACTCAATATAAAAATGAATTCTTCTTCATCAAAAGATTTCACCCCATTTTTGTAATATCATCAGTTTAATACAATTCAATTATACAACAGATTTGAGAATCGAAATTTATACAGACGGCGCATGCAGCGGAAATCCGGGAAAAGGCGGATATGGAATTCTCATGCGTGTTCCCGAAAAAAACTACCAGAAAACATTCTCTAAGGGATTTCGTAAAACCACAAATAACAGAATGGAACTTCTGGCCGTGATTTCAGCACTGGAGAAACTGAAATCTACAGAAAATGACATTCATGTTTATACTGACAGCAAGTATGTAGCGGATGCTGTTAATCAGAACTGGATCACCGGATGGATTAAGAGAGGCTGGAAAAATGTAAAGAACCCTGACCTCTGGAAGAAATTTATAGAGCAATACAACATCCATAAACCTACAATGCATTGGGTAAAAGGCCATGCCGGGCATTTCGAGAATGAGCTTTGTGACAAATTAGCAGTGGCTGCAGCAGGCTCTGCAGATCTTGAAATTGATACTTACTTTGAAGGATTGGAAAACAATTCGCTCTTTTAATTTAATTAACATAAATCCATAATAACACGTACAAGATTTACTACTTTATCATAAAAAACAACATTTTTTGAATAATAATTAATTTTTTTAACAAAATTAACATTAAATACATATTTATTGATTAGGATTTAATATATTTACATCATCTAAATCCCAGTGAAATGAATAAAAATTTATTGTTTTATTTCTCTATTCTTTTATTTACCCTGTCTGGAAAATCCTTTGCCCAGACCTATCAGCTCACCGGAAATCCGATCAACACGACAGGATGGACTATAGTACCTAGCGCAGCTGCAAATACAGATTTCATCATGCTCACCGATGACTTAACCAATAAAGCAGGCGCCATAAAACTAAACGATCCCATTAATTTAAAGTATTGTGACAAGTGGAGAGTTGAATTTGATTTTAGAATTGACGGAAACGGAACTTCTTCCGGCAAAGGAGATGGATTTGCATTCTGGTATCTTGCCAATCCTCCTATTACCAGTCAACAAGGAGCAGGATTGGGAATTCCACAAAACGCAACGGGCCTTATCATAGGTTTTGATATCTACAATAATATGGCAGGGGGCGGCCTGATGAGTAAGGTTCATGTTGCCTACGGAGTAGTTCCCAATACAACAGATTCAAATGGGTTAGAATATTACAACACAGCAGGAAGTTCATTCCATTCACCCGATCTTAATTCTACTCAACCTTTTGTAGGGTCCACTTATAAACATGTTGAAGTTACAGGAGTAACAGATCCAAATATTCCAACCAACTGGATTATTACGGTAAAGATAGATGGCAACACAATTACATCACAATCATTCATTCCTTCAGCAGGAGCAGCCACTATGACCCAGGGATATTTTGGATTTTCAGCATCTACCGGAGCTGCAAGTGCTAAGCATTCTATTAAAAATGTAAAAATATATACCGACAAAGTCTCCATTTTAAAGACTTTAGCAACTCAGTCTTTCTGTCCTAATCCTACAACCGGATTTGGAAGTGTGAATCTAACTGACTTCAACGCTCAATTTGTTGCCAATCCAGGAAATTATACTTTTACTTATTATCCTCAGGGAAGCTCTACACCCATAGCTAATCCTAGCAATTATGAATTTAACACCAACAAAACAATAACCATTGTTATTAAAGATAATGCAGGAGTGCTTTGTGACAATCCTGATGGAAAAATTCAGCTAGATTTAAGCCCTTTTAAGGCTAATGACAAAACACTTACTGAATGTAATAACAATAAAAAAGGCACTGCTACTTTCAACCTAAACTCAGCCAATGTCACAGATGTTCCGGGAGTCACAAAGAAATATTACAAAACACTCAGTGATTTAAATTCCGGAGCTAATGAAATTTTAAATCCGGATAATTATATTTCTGCACCGGGAACAGTTTACGTAAAAGTAACCACTCCTCTGGGATGCACCGGCTCTGCAAAAATTGATCTTACTTTTTATCCCGACACTCCAGTAAAGGAAGCTACTATACAATCCTGTTTTATTGAAAACAATATCACAAATGCTATTTTTAATTTGACCATAGCAAATGTCACTTCACTAACCAGCGGTGTCAATAAGAAATATTACGCTACAATTGCTAATGCGCTTAATGAAACTAATGAGATCACTGATCCTTATCAATATACATCAACCAGTACAGCGGTATACGTAAAAGTGACGGATGCTAATAGCTGTTTTGCTATTGCCAAGATCAACCTTGCAGTACTTCCACCAGTTAAATCAGCCATTCTTAAAGATAAAACTATTTGTATCGAAAATAAAACAGATCTGGATGCAGGACCAGGCTTTGACGAATATATATGGAGCACCGGAGCTACTACTTCCACCATAAAGGATGTGAGTGTAGGAACCTACTGGGTTAAACTCAGAACAGGAAACTGTTTCACAACTCAGATCATCAATGTAAAACCTGCTCCAAATCCTGTAATCTCCAACATTGACATTCATAATAATACAATTGCCGTTAATGTTTCAGGAGGAACACCACCTTATCAGTATTCATTAGACGGAACCAACTGGCAGATATCAAATACGTTCATAGGTTTGGCCAGAGGTGAAGTAAAGGTTTTTGTAAAAGACCTCTATAACTGCCCGC
Source organism: Chryseobacterium pennae (assembly GCF_003385515.1). Taxonomy (GTDB): domain Bacteria; phylum Bacteroidota; class Bacteroidia; order Flavobacteriales; family Weeksellaceae; genus Chryseobacterium; species Chryseobacterium pennae. Next base: position 217,889 of record NZ_QNVT01000001.1, read on the forward strand.
CTACAGAAGTTCAGATTACAGTTCCCAACCTCATCAATGTGATCACCCCTAATGGTGACAACAAAAATGATTTCATTGACTATTCCGCATTGTCCTACAAGAAAAACTTAGTCTTCACAGTATACGACCGATATGGGAACAAACTTTATGAAGCGAACAAAATAAGAAATTACACTTGGGATGGAAAAGCTTATGGTAAAAAGATACCTTCTGCTACTTATTGGTATACAATCTCATGGAATGAAAACAATAAAAATAGTACAGAAACAAAATACTCAGGCTGGGTATTAGTAAAAAATATGGAATAAACATTAATACAAATAACAACGTCACAATCCTTCCACTATGAAAAAAAATCTACTCTTTTTTTTACTGGGTATTTTACTATGCTTGCCAGAAAGAGCTTCTTCTCAAACCTATCAACTTACCGGAAACCCCGTAAATACTACAGGTTGGGATCTTGTTTCAGATGCTGTTGTAAGCGGAGATTTTATAAGACTTACTACAGACCAAACAAGCAAGTATGGAGCCATAAAACTATCTACCCCAATTACCTTAAGCTATTGTGATAAATGGAAAGTAGAATTTGATTTTAGAATTGACGGAAACGGAACAACACAGTTTGGACGTGGAGATGGCTTTACATTCTGGTATCTGGCTAATCCTCCAACAGGTTTTGTATCAGGAGGAGGTCTAGGAATTCCAGCCAATGCATCAGGACTAATGGTAGGTTTTGATATTTTTAATAATACTACGGAGGGCCAGATGAGTAAAGTACACGTTTTATATGGTACAAACAATACTGCCGGCAGCAATATAGAATACAACAATACTCCAGGCAGCACATTTCATTCTCCGGACCTGAATCCCACACAGCCCTTTGTAGGCAATACTTACAAACACGTTGAAGTAAACGGGGAAACAGACCTTACCAATCCCACAAACTGGATTATTAAAATCAAAATAGACGGTGTTCTCATCGCAGACCAGTCGTTTGCTCCTTCTGGGAATGCCGTAGGGATGTCACAAGGATATTTTGGTTTTTCAGCTGCAACAGGAGGCGCCAGTGCCAGACATTCTATTCAGAATGCAAAGGTTTATGTAGATAAAGTTCCTATTTTAAACAATACTATAAAACCATTTGTTTGTACCAACCCTGCAACAGGAAACGGAACCGTAGACCTTACATCATACAATACACAATTTGTAAACAATCCCGGAAACTATACCTTCACCTATTACCTACTGGGATCCGCCACCCCTATTGCCAATCCTACCAGCTTTCAATATACAGGCAATACCACCATTAAAGTAATTGTTAAAGATCCCACATCAACACTTTGTGATAATGGAGATGGCATCATACAACTGGAGCCCACACCATTTGCAGCAACAGACGCTACTCTTACCGAATGTAACAATAACAATGGCGGAGTTGGAATATTTGATCTCAATTCAGCGGCAGTTACTACCTTGACCGGTGTTACCAAAGAATTTTATCCAAGCATCTATGATCTGAATGCCAGCACTAATCAGATTCCTAATCCAGCAGCCTACACCGCTCCCCCAGGAATTATCTACGTAAGGGTAATTACAGCACAGGGATGTGTAAGCACGGCTAAAATTACCCTGAAGACCCATCCGGTTGTAGCCGTTCATGATGTTAATATAGAATCATGTTTTATAGAAAGCAATCCATTAACAGCCTCTTTTAATCTTATCAATGCAGGTGTAGTTCCGAACCCGGCAGCATTTACAAAAAAATACTATCCATCATTAACAGACGCTCTTAACGGAACTAACGAAATAACAAACCCAGGTGCATACATTGCTCCTAATGGAGTTGCTTACGTTAAGGTTTTTGATACCAAAGGATGTTTTTCAATTGCTAAGCTCACTCTAACAGTTAATCCTCCGACCCCTTCAAGAGTATTAAATGACAAAATTATCTGTATGGAAAGTAAAACAACATTGGATGCGGGTCCAGGATTCAAAAGTTACGAATGGAGCACAGGAGCTACTACACAGTCTATTAAAAATGTTGGTGTTGGCATCTATTGGGTAAAATTAAAAACCGGAGAATGTATCACTACACAAACCGTAAAAGTAATCCCATCAGAAAGTCCGGTTATCTCCAGCATAGATATTTCCGGAGCAAATGTCACCGTTCACGTTAATGGAGGAATGCCTCCTTATCAATATTCATTAGATAATATAACCTGGCAGGATTCCAATGTATTCACCAATATTACAAGAGGAATAGCTAAAATATATGTAAAGGATAATTATAACTGCGAACCTATTATAATCAATGTCACGATTCCTAATCTTGTTAATATCATTACGCCCAATGAGGATGGCATTAATGACACCATTGATTATTCAGCTCTTGCAATGAAGCCCAATCTGGATGTCAATATTTATGACAGGTACGGGGTACAGGTTTTCAAGGCAGACAAAACCAATGGTTACAGATGGAATGGTACAGCCAACGGAAGAAAAGTACCTACCGGAAGTTACTGGTATTCCGTTTCATGGAATGAGCATAATAATAACAAGAATACCCTTGTCAACTTTACAGGCTGGATCATTGTTAAAAACAGAAATTAATCACATTTATCATTCATATTAAAAGAGTCACTCTGCTATGCAGGGTGATTTTTTGCTTTAAATTAAGCGGATATATTTCCTTTTAAAAGCCCCTTTATTCATATTCAATGCTTAAATTTGTCCTATGAATTATTTGGAAGCTTTAAGCAGAAGATATTCTGTAAAAAAATTTAATACTCAAATTATTCCTCAGGAAACACTACACAACATTCTTGAGTCAGGAAAACTGTCTGCAAGCTCTCTTGGGCTTCAGCCATACAAGATCGTTGTTGTTGAAAGTGAAGAAATGAAGCAGAAGTTAATTCCTGCTTTTTATAACCCATCTCAGATCTCTACATGTTCTCATCTTATTGTCATTATTTCAAAGAAAACAATTGAAGAGAACTATATCAAGGGATATTTTAACCATATTTCCGAGGTAAGAGAAACTCCTCTTGAGCAGCTTGATCCATTCAAAAACAGCATTAAGCAGCATATCAATCAAAAAACACAGGATGAAATTTTCAACTGGGCCGAAAAGCAGTCATATATCGTATTAGCCAATCTGATGTACGCTGCAGCAATTGAAAACATAGATTCATGCCCAATGGAAGGCTTCCGACAGGATCTGATAGAAGAGATTCTGAATATCAATCCCGAAACAGAAAAAGTAACCGTTACCCTCGCTTTAGGCTACCGTTCTGAAGAAGATTACTTCCAGCACATGAAAAAAGTAAGAAAACCAAACGAAAAATTGTTTAAATTTATTTAATATTTAAATGATTGTATCTAAAGCAAGCACATGATAAAAGCGGATGTATTAGTAATCGGTTCCGGTATTTCCGGACTTTCCTATGCCATTAAAGTTTCTGAACAACTCCCTGATGCCAAAATCATTATTGTCACAAAGTCTGATGAAGACGAAAGCAATACCAAATATGCACAGGGTGGCCTTGCTGTAGTTACCGACTTTCAGAATGACAATTTTGAGAAACATATAGAAGACACTATGCGTGCCGGTGACGGAGAAAACAAACGCGACGTAGTGGAAATGGTGGTAAAGGAAGCTCCTGCAAGATTCAATGAAATTGTAGAATGGGGTGCCCAGTTTGATATGAAAAACGGGAAATTCGCTCTGGGAAGAGAAGGAGGCCATACCGAAAACAGAATCGTCCACCATAAAGATATCACAGGCTTCGAAATTGAAAGAGCATTATTGGAAACAGCCAAAAACAGTCCCAATATTGAAATTCTGGATCACCACTATGTAATTGATATCATTACCCAGCACCATGTTCCTGGAAAAGAGCTTAATGAAGGAGATATTCATTGCTATGGTGCCTATATTCTGGATGAGAAATCCAAAACTATCAAGAAAATCACTTCCAAAATCACATTGGCAGCCACAGGAGGTGCCGGACATGTTTATAAAAATACAACCAACCCTACTATTGCCACAGGCGACGGAATTGCTTTCGTAGCCCGAGCCAAAGGAAAGGTTTCCAATATGCAGTATTATCAGTTTCACCCAACAGCTTTGTACAGCAAAATGGATGGAATGTTGTTTTTAATTTCAGAAGCTGTTCGTGGAGACGGAGCTAAATTAAGAACCAAAAGAGGCGAAAAATTCATGCATAAATATGATGAACGTGAAGAACTTGCATCAAGGGATATTGTTGCAAGAGCTATTGACGCCGAAATGAAAATTACCGGAGACGAATTTGTCGGTTTAGATTGCAAGGAAATGAATCATGAAAAATTTTTAGAACATTTTCCGAATATTTATAAGAAGTGTAAAGACGAAGGCATTGATCCGTTCACCCAATTAATTCCCGTTGTACCAGCCTGTCATTATCTTATGGGAGGCATTGAAGTAGACAGAGACGGCCAATCTTCTATCAGAAATCTTTTTGCAGTGGGAGAATGTACCAATTCCGGATTACATGGTGCCAACAGACTAGCTTCAAACTCTTTACTGGAAGGATTAGTTTTCGGACATAATGCTGCCATAAAAACGGTATCTCTTCTTAATGAAAACCTATTCAACTTTGATGATTTAAAAGCCGTTCCGGAATGGAATGAAGAAGGAATGAAGATCATGGATGAAATGGTCATTATTAGCTACCTGAGAAAGCAGCTTCAGGAAATGATGAGCGACCTGGTAGGAATTGTAAGAAGCAACAGACGTCTGAATATGGCTTTACAAAAGCATCAGGAGATTGCAGCAGCCGTTGATGAGATCTACCACTACTCTATTCTTTCTCCACAGTTATCAGAATTAAGAAACCTGACCACCGTTGCTCACCTCATCATTATCCAATCTATGGAAATGACAGAAAACAAAGGAGCATTTTACAATAAAGATTTAGCCTAAAAGCATACTATCATGAAAAGACCAAGCTACGTTACAGATAAAGCATTAAAAACATTCATAAAAAATGCCCTTGAAGAAGACATTCAGGATGGAGACCACTCTACCCTTTCCACAATTCCTGAAGATCTTCAGCAAAGTGCTAAGTTACTTGTAAAACAAGACTGTATCCTTGCAGGAGTAGAATTGGCAGAAATCATTTTTAAAACTTTTGATAAAAATCTTAAAGTAGAAACCTTCATCAAAGATGGAGTTCCATGTAAAGTAGGAGACATAGCCCTTATTGTAACCGGAAGTGCCAGATCCATCCTTTCCACAGAGAGATTTGTTCTTAACTGTATGCAGAGAATGAGTGGTATTGCAACACTTACTCATGATTGGGATTCAAGATTGATAGGAACCAAAACCAAACTTTTAGATACCAGAAAAACGACTCCTAATTTCAGGATGTGTGAAAAATGGGCGGTAGCTATTGGTGGTGGAACCAATCACCGATACGGTCTTTATGATATGATTATGCTTAAAGATAATCATATTGATTACAACGGAAGCATTACCAATGCCGTAAAAATGGCTAAAGATTACGTTAAAAAGACCAAGAAAAAGTTAAAAATTGAAGTTGAAACCAGAAATCTGGAAGAAGTTCAGGAAGCCATCAATGCAAAAGTTGACAGAATTATGCTTGATAACATGGATGTTAAAATGATGAAGAAAGCTGTGAAAATGATAAATGGCTCAACTGAGTCAGAAGCATCTGGTGGAATTACCCGTGACATGCTTAAAGAAATTGCATCAACAGGGGTAACTTATATCTCTGTAGGGGCTTTAACACACTCTGCTGAGAATATAGATTTGAGTCTCAAAGCAGTGAAATAGCGTTGAATTTTTAACAAAAACACCTCCTCTTTATTAAAAAATCAATAACATGACTTTTTTCATACAAAAATTCGTTTTTTACCCATTTTACTGACATTCAACCGATTAACATTATTAAGACTGATTAAAAATTAACATTGAGTTAATAATAGTTAAAATATATTTTGCGAATTTTGCAGAAAATTAAATCTAATTATTACTAACGATTATGAAATTAATCAACAAATCGATGCTAACTGCAGTAATTACTTTATCTACAGCTAGTATTTATTACGCTCAACAAACTCAGGATACAGTTAAATCTGCATCTAAAGACATTGACGAGGTAATCCTAAGAGGTGTAACCGATATCGCTAAGGATAGAAAGACACCCGTTGCTGTTTCTACCATTAAAGCCGCACAGATCGTAGAAAGACTTGGTAATCAAGAATTTCCGGAAATTTTAAAAACTACGCCTTCTGTATATGTAACAAGAGGTGGAGGTGGCCTTGGTGATGGATCACTGAGAATTAGAGGATTTGATACTAAAAATACTGCTGTAATGGTTAATGGTATGCCTGTTAACGATATGGAAGGTGGTACTGTATATTGGTCTAACTGGCAAGGACTAAGTGACGTAACTACATTTATGCAGATGCAAAGAGGACTTGGTGCTTCTAAATTAGCAATTGCTTCTGTAGGAGGAACGATTAATATGCTTACAAAAGCTGCTGATGCAAAACAAGGCGGTAACGTAACTCTTGGAGTAGGTAATAATGGGTTTTTAAAAACTTTATTTTCTTATAATACTGGTAGAACCCAGAGCGGATGGTCTACATCATTTTTAATGAGCAGAACCGCTACTAATGGTTATATTGACGGAGGTAAAGGAGAAGCTTATAATTATTATTTTGCTTTAGGATACAAACCTAGTGAAAAACACGAGCTTCAGTTTACTTTTACCGGAGCACCACAGTGGCATGAGCAAAACTTCCAGGCTCCCATATCAGCCTTTTTAAAATATGGTAAAGACGGAAAACCAAACAGAAGGTATAATCCAAACTGGGGATATCTTAATGGTCAGGAGTTTTCAACAAACAGAAACTGGTACAGTAAACCTGTTGCTATGTTGAACTGGGACTGGAATATGAACTCAAAATCTAAGTTATCTACAGTATTGTACGGTTCTTGGGGTAGAGGTGGAGGAACAGGAATGTTAGGTTCAATCAATGGTAAAAACACCAATTACGACGCTACTTCCCCATTAAGAGATGCTAACGGAATTATCCGATGGGATGATATTGTAAAATGGAATCAGGGAGGGGCTGTTCCAGATTTTGGAGCAAATAAAGTTGCTACGAATGGAGAAATTGGATTGAACACGTCTGGTAACGGACTTACCAGAAGAGCAAGTGTAAACTCACACAACTGGTACGGAGTTTTAACTAACTTCCAACATAAGATCAATGATAACTGGAATTTCTCAGTTGGTTTTGACGGAAGATACTACTACGGATTCCACCCAGGATATGTTACAGATTTCTTAGGAGCTTCAGGTTACCAGGAAAAAGGAAATCTAAATTATCCAAGTGGATATATTGTAAGAGATTCTTTCAATGCTGTTCCTTCTGCTAATCCATTTGCAACAGCTACTAAAGGCGATACGCAATATGCATTCAGAAACTTTGATGGAGAGGTACTATGGGGAGGTTTCTTTGGACAATTAGAGTATTCTAATGAAAAATTCTCAGCTTATATCCAAGGGTCAGCTTCAGAACAAGGCTTCCAAAGGATAGACAATTGGATTGTTGATGGAGTAACCGTTAAAAACAAGCAAATCCAAAACACTAAAACAGGGTTCAAATATCTGTTTGGATATAATGCAAAAGGAGGTGTAAACTATAATATTGATGAAAACCATAACATTTTTGGTAATGTTGGATATTATGAAAAACAACCAAACAACTATGGAGTTTACCCAAGTAATAACCAAAACCTAAACCCTAATCTAACGAATGAGAAGATCATGAGTGGAGAACTAGGATATGGTTACAGAAGCTCTAAACTTACTATGAATGTGAATCTTTATTATACTTCATGGAAAGACAGATTCCAAAGATTTACAAACCTTCCTAACTTAACCGATGTTAATGGCAAACCAGTTTCCCGTCCTTATGCCAACATGGATGGAATACAACAGGTTCATATGGGAGTAGAATTTGAGGGTGCTTATAAAATCACTAACTATATTACTGTTAATGGTATGTTATCGATTGGTGACTGGAAATACAAAGGTAATGCAAGTGGTGAGATTTTTGACGAAAATGATCAACCTGTACAGTTAGCGGCTGGGCAAGATAATAGAAGAACTTTTGCATTGGATAACGTAAAAGTTTCAGATGCTGCTCAAACGACTGCCTCTCTTGGGGTAACCGTAAATCCTGTAAAAAATCTTTCAGTATATGGTACATGGACTTATGCAGACAGATACTATGGAGGAGTAAGCTTTAATCAGGATTACTTAGTTGGACCTAATGGAGAAGTAACCGATGCTGCAAAAAAAGGAGCATTAAAGTATCCTAGCTTTAGTCTTTTCGATGTAGGAACATCATATACTTTAAAATTAAGAGATCAAAAGCAGAGTTTTGTATTTGGAGTTAACGTATATAACTTATTTGATAAAGATTATATCTCTGACGCCAGAACTTCTGTTCATACAAAACAACTAGGTGATTTTAAAGACAATGCATCTGGATCTGCACAACAACAGTTTGATGCTTATCAAAAAACACTTTATAAAGGTTTAGATTCATCTAACCAAGTGTATTTTGGAGCAGGAATTACTTGGTCAGCATCTATTGCATTCAAATTCTAATTATCACAATATTAGATTTTATAAATATGAATCCCGGCTTTGAGCCGGGATTTTTGTTATCTTTGTCTACAAAAAAATAGATTATGGATTTTTACAAGATTTTTCTTAGTGCACACAAAGGATTCGGATATTTAGAACTACTTTTAGTTGCATTATTTATTATTGCACTTTTAGCTACCATGTTCGGTTTCAGTGGAAAAGTGAACAAATTTTTAAAGAAGACCACTCTCTTCACGATGATTTTCTTCCACGTTCAGTTTCTATTAGGAATATGCTTGTTATTCATATTTTCACCAGGTTTCAAAGCTGCATTAGATTCAGGAACATTAATGAAAGATGCCTACAGCAGACAGACATTTGTTGAGCATCCATTCTCTATGTTAATCGCAGCAGTATTAATGACCATTATCAACAAAAAAGTAAAATCTAACGATACAATTTCCCTTGGTATTACTATTATGGGATTAATCGCAGCAGGTTTATTTGCATTCGCATTCCCTTGGACAAGAGTCTTTGGGGCTTAAAACACACAAAAAATTATATGCGTTATAATTTATAAATAGTTTAATCTTAAATTTTTAATTAAATCAATGAAAGTAGCTGTAGTAGGTTCAACAGGAATGGTTGGACAAGTTATGCTTAAAGTTTTGGAAGAAAGGAACTTCCCTGTAACAGAATTAATTCCGGTAGCTTCCGAAAAATCTGTAGGTAAAAAGGTGAAGTATAAACAGAAGGAATTTACAATTGTAAGCATGAAGGACGCTATAGCTGCCAAACCGGATATTGCTATCTTTTCTGCCGGAGGTTCTACTTCTCTTGAGTTTGCCCCTTTATTTGCAGAAGCTGGAGTAACAGTTATCGACAACTCTTCAGCATGGAGAATGGATCCTGATAAAAAATTAGTCGTTCCTGAAATTAACGCAGATGTACTGACTAAAGAAGACAAGATCATTGCAAATCCGAACTGTTCTACCATTCAGTTGGTAATGGTCTTAGGGCCACTGAACAAAAAATATGATTTAAAAAGAGTCGTTGTTTCTACTTACCAATCCGTAACAGGAACAGGTAAAGCAGCGGTTGATCAGTTAAACGGTGAAATCAGCGGTGATGAATCTGCTGCAAAAGTATACCCATATCAGATTTTCAAGAATGCATTGCCTCATTGTGATGTATTTGCTGATGATGATTATACTAAAGAAGAAATTAAATTGATGAAGGAGCCTAAGAAAATCCTTGGCGATGATACATTCAATTTAACTGCAACAGCCGTAAGAGTTCCGGTTCAGGGAGGTCACTCAGAAAGTGTAAACATTGAATTCGAAAACGAATTTGAGCTGGATGAAGTAAGAAAGATCTTATCTGAAACACCTGGAGTAATCGTAATGGATGATGTGAAAAACAACCACTACCCGATGCCTTTATACTCAGAAGGAAAAGATGAAGTCTTCGTAGGAAGGATAAGACGGGATCTCTCACAGCCGAAAACGCTCAACCTTTGGATCGTAGCAGACAACCTGAGGAAAGGAGCCGCAACCAACGCTGTACAAATCGCAGAATACCTTGTAGCAAACAACTTAGTATAAACTAACAAAATAAAAAAGAGTCTCAGAATTGAGATTCTTTTTTTTATCAAACATAGTATGAATACCCCGAAGAATACCCACAAAGAAAAAATAGGATTCCAAAAGATCATTGCCACTTTTGGAGTTATCCTCTTCATTGGAAAGATCATTGCCTGGAAGCTTACCAATTCCGATGCAGTATTCTCCGACGCCATGGAGAGTATTGTGAATGTCATCAGTGCATTTATGGGATTATATTCACTTCACCTTGCCGCAAAACCTAAAGATGAAGACCATCCTTATGGTCACGGAAAGGTTGAATTCGTCACTTCTGGTATTGAAGGCGCCTTGATTGCCATTGCAGGACTTATGATCATCTATGAAGGCATATCCAGCCTCATCGTAGGAAAAACCCTGAGCAAAATTGACTTAGGAATCTGGATCATTGCAGCAACAGCTGTTATCAATTATCTTCTGGGATATATTTCTATAAAGAAAGGGCAAAAAGAAAATTCATTGGTTCTTATTTCTTCCGGAAAACACCTGCAATCAGATACCATCACAACCCTTGGAGTAGTAGCCAGTTTAATTATTGTTTACTTTACCAGAATTTATTGGCTGGATTCTGTTGTTGCTTTGATATTTGGGCTTTATATCATATTTGTAGGCTATAAAATTGTCCGGAAATCATTAAGCGGTATTATGGACGAACAGGATCCGGAAATACTGCATCAGGTAATCAGAATCCTTGAAGCAAACAGGCATACAGAATGGATTGATGTACACAATATGAAAATCCAACAGTTTGGAGCCTCGCTTCATATTGATGCCCATATTACCCTACCCTGGTATTATGACCTTCGTGATGCTCACAATGAAATGGAAAAAGTCATTATTCTTTTGGCTAAGAACATCAAAAGAAACATCGAATTTAATTTTCACATGGATGACTGTAAGCCTATTTCATGCCCAGTATGCCAGATTACAAACTGCCCTGTTCGCCAAAAAGATTTTGTAAAAAGAGTGGAATGGACCGCAGACAATGTAACCCGTGTACATAAACATACTGTAGACTAGAAAATATATAAAATTTAAAAAGGCTGAGAAAGCAAAAATATAAGGGTATTACTTATCCTTATTTGCTTTCTCAGCCTTCTTTATTTACGATCCATTTGTTTTCTATAGTAAAACATCGGAACAATCAGCAGTATAATTAAGGGCTGAATCACAAATCTTCTCATATAAAAAGAAAAAAGATACCCAATTTCAAATCTGTTCTGAATACAATACAGATAAATAGGAAACGTAATCAGGAAAATGATAAGAATCATCAAAGCGCCCTGTATAGTCCATTGTTTATTTTTAAATAAGCCCTGAATAATCAGGCATGAGAAAAACAAATTAAGAGCAAATCTAAAAAGATAGCCTCCCACTAATTTACCCCATTCAAATGCAGGAAATGCAATATTTTTATTGGCCTCATGGAAGTAATCCAGAAACGGATCATAAAATATTTTATCTTCCATTACCCTTACTCCTATCAAGCCACAGATGCCTGAAATAACCAGAAGCCAACTAAGAATTTTCATGTTTTAAAGCAAAGAATTTAATCCAGATTAACCAAAGTAAAACCACACTACCATAAATCGCTGCCGGAAAAACAAAATCATGGAACATCTTACCATATTCTTTGTGTTCTGCCATCACAATATTTAATCCTACAATCCGTAAAAGATTGATAATATAAAGTAAAACCAGCCCCGTCAGCACAAAAACAAATGTTTTAGCTCCTTTATAAAAAGCAAAAACAAAGGATACAAAGAGGATCATGACAGAAATAGCATTACAGCCTTCCACCATTCTTGTTACATATTGCTTCTTTACATAAAACCAGACCTGCTCATTCTTCACATCATTGTACAGTTGGGAAGGATAACCTAAAACATTTTGTACCGCACTCGCCTGGTCGGCAATAATTTCTGAAAAAGGATCCAAACCGGAATCCTTACCCGCATTGAGATAAAATTGATACGCAACAAGCAACACCAGATAAATAATGATGAAGCGCAGTAAAATTCCTAGCACCGGCTTAAAGTCCTTTAACATATTACAAAGATAAAAATTAGGCTGTAATAACCTGAAGGAGAAACAAGAAAGTTAAAACATACCATTAAAAACCGGATATAGGAAGCTTAAAACAACTACCCTGTGATAAATCAAAGAAAAATTACCCGAAACCTTTCAAATAAAGCTTACAAAAATAAGCCTCATCATATATTTTCATGCTTAATTCTCCCCTCTTCCAGCTTCCCTCTTCCAGCCTAACACTATTCGTGTTAAATTAGTATATTTGTTTCCATATTATTATGACTTCTGACAACGCCAATCGATTTTTTGAAACCCATCTCGGTAAAAAATCCACTGAATTCATCACCTTAGCTCAAAGCGGTTCTGCGAGGGTCAACTTTCTGGCCATAACCGATACTGACCAATACATTATCACCTACAATGAGAATATCCCGGAAAATGAAAGTTTTCTTTACTATTCCAGTGTTTTTTCTGAACTTCATCTTAACACTCCTTCTATTCTCGCTATTTCAGAGGACAGGAAAATGTATGTACAGGAGTTTTTAGGAAAACAGACCTTATCGGAGATCATTACAGAAGAGCATTTATCAGTTCGGGTAAAAGCTTTGGTACAGCAAACCCTGAAAAAACTTTTTACACTACAGATTCAGACTCAGGAGATCATTGATTTCTCCAACACATTTGAATATGAAAGCTATGATGAACTTCCTATTGTTCATGATCTTTATTATTTTAAAAATTTTGTAGCTGATGTTCTGGAACTGGAATATAATAAATCTACTTTACTGAAAGAATTTAAAAAGATATCAGCATTGGTGGAAAACCTGGAACCCAAAGGCATTATGATCCGGGATTTTCAGGCAAGGAATATCATGGTGAATGAAAAAGATGAAGTTTCTTTTATCGATTACCAATCGGCAATGAAAGGTCCTTTGATGTATGATGTTATTTCATTCCTTTTTCAGGCTAAAGCTGATTTCCCTGAAGACTTTAAAAATGAAATGCTGAATTTTTACATCCAGCTGTTTGAAGATCAAAGAACTCAAGATCAACTAAAAGAATCGGTTAAACCAATTCAGATGATGAGATTTCTTCAGGTTCTGGGAGCGTATGGCTTCAGAGGCTTAATTCAGAGGAAACAACACTTTATGACAAGTCTTGAAAAAGGAATCCAAAACATCACACAATTTGCGGCTTCCTGGGAAGACATGAAAAATTATCCTGAACTTAATAAAGTCATTGAACAATTGACCTCTGGTAAAACAGAACAGAAGATTAAAGAAATATTAAATTTGAACCAGTAAGCTGCTTTAAAGCTTTAAGAATATTAAGATTATAAATATCTTAGTGGTTCTAGTCCAAATAATAAAATAAAAAAGAAAATGCTACACATAGACATCCACAGTTTTTCGTACAAGAAAGGAGGAATTCCAAAAGATCAATCAGGAAACGGAGGCGGTTTTGCCTTTGACTGCAGAGGAATTTTAAATCCCGGAAGAATTGAAGAATATAAAATCCAAACGGGAAATGATATCGGTGTTCAGGAGTATCTTGAAACTAAAACTGAAATGCCTAAGTTCTTAGAACTGATAAAATCTCTCGTATCTATTAATATTGATGATTATCTGGCAAGAGGTTTTGAAAATCTTCAGATCAACTTCGGATGTACTGGCGGACAGCACAGATCCGTATACTCTGCTATAAAAATCGCTGAATTCATCAAAGAAAAATATCCCAACGGAACCGTGATAACCATTCATCACGATGAACAACCACAACTAAATCAATAGATGATAAGCGATCATTGATAAATGATAAATTAATCCTTTAATTTTAACTTTCATTTATTAATACACAGAAACATTATCATTCATCTATTATCAATTATAAAAAATGAAGGCTCTTATTTTCGCTGCCGGAAAAGGCACCAGGCTTAAGCCGTTTACAGATCACCATCCTAAAGCTCTGGCTAAGGTGAATGGTATTCCTCTTTTGGAAAGAAATATCAATTATCTGAAAAGCTTCGGAATAACAGATTTTGTTATTAATATTCATCATTTTGGGGATCAGATTGTTGATTTTTTAAATAAAAATGATAACTTCGGCTGTAACATTGAAATCTCCGACGAAACCAACGAATTGTTGGAAACCGGGGGCGGCTTGATTTTTGCCAGAAGATTTCTTGATCATGGAGAAGATTTTTTAATTTTAAATGCTGATATTTTAACTGAGATCAATATTAATGAATTGGTAGAGTATCATAAAAAAATAAAAGATTTTGCTACTTTAGCGGTTTCGGATCGTGAAAGTTCAAGAAAACTCCTTTTCAATGATGATTTGGTATTAAGAGGTTGGCTGAATGTACAAACAGGTGAACAGAGACTTGCTGAATTCAATAAAGGGTTTAAAGCTCTTGCCTTCAGTGGGGTTCATTGTATCAATCCTGTCATCTTTGAAAAAATAAAAAGAAAAGGTAAATTCTCCGTTATGGAAGAATATCTGGATCTAATGCAGACGGAACATATTCATGGTTTTCTGCATGACAGCATTCTTATAGATGTTGGAAGACCAGAATCTGTAATAGAGGCTGAAAAACATTTTAAATAATTTTTACAAATGGAAATTGATGGAATGAGGGATGAAAGTCTAGTAAACCCGGAATTAGATAGCAACGAAACAAAGCTTCACAATAGTTTCAGACAAAAAACATGGGATGAAACGATCACGAAGGACAGCTGGATGGTCTTCAAGATCATGGCAGAATTTGTAGATGGCTATGAAAAACTGGCAAAAATAGGCCCATGTGTATCTATATTTGGTTCAGCACGTCTGAAGCCGGAAAATAAGTACTATGACATGGCCGTGGAAATTGCTGAGAAAATTACAAAACTAGGTTTCGGAATTATTACCGGTGGTGGTCCGGGAATCATGGAGGCAGGAAATAAAGGAGCTTTTAATGCTAAAGGAAAATCCATCGGGCTTAATATCGATCTTCCTTTTGAACAGCATTTCAATCCTTATATCAATAAATCCTATTCTATGAACTTCGATTACTTTTTCGTGAGAAAAGTAATGTTTGTAAAATACTCCCAAGGCTTTGTAGTAATGCCGGGAGGTTTCGGAACATTGGATGAACTTACTGAAGCGATGACTTTGATTCAAACCAATAAAATCGGTAAATTTCCCATCGTATTGGTGGGGACTGAATTCTGGGGTGGATTATTAGACTGGTTTAAGGCAACCTTATTAAAAGAAGGAATGATTGCAGAAGATGATCTTGATCTTTATCGTGTGGTAGACACTGCTGATGAGGCAGTAGCACACATTAAAGCTTTTTATGATAAGTATTCTGTGAATGTAAATTTTTAATTGGCATATTATTTGTGAACTATAACTAGCAAGAATGATTGTAAATCTATTAATTAAGATGAAAAAACTTTTATATATATCAGGAATTTTAACATTTTTTGTGTTAATGAGTTTTATGTATGTAGACTTTTTCTCTTCAATGACCAAAGTGGATTATATTGATGGAAGCAAGACATTGAAGTTTACCACAAAAATGAATACAAGCCATATCTCTGATGCCATTAAAATCAATCCCAACACAGCAGGATTTGAAGCAGAAGTGAAAAAATATGTGAACAATAATTTTGATGTATTTGTCAATGGTGCTCCCAAAACAATTACCTTCACCGGAAGTCAGATAAGCGGAGAAACTGTATGGGTGTATTTTGAAACCGGAGGGGTTTCTGATATCACTACCCTAAAGATTAAAAATACGATTCTTTTAAGCGCTTTTCCTAAGCAGATCAACCTGGTCAGCGTTGCTTATAAAGGCAGCCAGAAAATGATGAATTTTCAAAGAGGAAAAGAAGTGAATGAAGTTTCCTTTTAAATGAAACAACTTATAATATAAAACCACTGCTGTTGCGGTGGTTTTTTGTTATTATCTACTCAATACATACACATTCTTACTTCATATTCAATATCATCCTCATCATATTGAAAAATATTTTTTCCTAAAAGCCAGCCTTAAGGATAGGCATCCTATTTTTGCTCAATATAATATCTGACACCACAAGTATATCTCAAATTGATGTGGCATTATATGCCCATTCCTAATATCAGTAGAGCTATAAGAAACAAGGGCATCTCCTCCTAGCGTAAATCCTCCCTTACAATGACCTTTCCTATAGTTTTGTACATCATATTTTCATTAGAATATACTGTTGAGATACTCATTGCTAATCATGTAAGAAATCAGGAAAACAATAGGGACGCCTTTCACCATAACATAAAAAAACCGGCTCTTCCGAGCCGGTTTTCAATTTATAAAAACAATAATTATTGTCCTTTGATTTTGAAATCATCTACTTCCCATGTTGAAGCAGCAGATGTTGTAGAAGTATATTTGAATGCGATTCTTACATTTTTACCTAAGAAAGCACTTAAGTCTACATTTCCTGAACTTATCCAATCTCCGAATGCATTGGTATTGGTATCCAGAATTGCCGGAAGTGTTGTCCAGTTTGTAGTTGTTACGTCTCCTGTATAGTTATCTGTAGCAAATACCTGTATTGCGTTTCCTGCATATCTTACGTCTGTAGTAAAGGTTACTACTGCTTTAGATTTTCCAACTAAGCTAACTGCTTTAGAGATCAACCAGTCTTCGTTAACAAAATTATTACCTGCACCTCCTGCATTACCGTTCATCATTGCATAGTAGTTTGTTCCGTTTCCTTGGTTAGAAGTTCCCCAGAATTGATTTGGTCCTTCTTTGTTTACAGTTGTCCAGTCTGTACTGAATCCACCAGAAGCGAAATCATCCTTATAAAGAACCGGAAGTGGAGTATAAATACTTCCGTCACATCTAGGATTTGTTAACTGAAGATCAGGAAGCTTAGTAAACCACAATTGGTAAGTCCCGTTGAATACACTTAAAATAGCATATACATCTCCTTTACCACCTGCAACTTCAATTGTACTTGCAGCCTTTCCTGCAAAGATACCTCTTCCGCTGGTTCTTAAAGTAATTGTCTTTCCTGAGCAGTCTTCTAAAGTTCTGTTAGAAAGAGCAGTACCATCAGCGTATGTTTTTCCCAGATCTCCGTTAATGAATTCAAGATCTTTAATTTTGATCCATCTTCCTACATCTGCAGTCGTTAACTGAGAAATTGATCTTTCAGAAGCAACAACCGCTCTTGCAGGTTCATTGGAATCGTATAAATATTTGTATACATCTTCTTCTTTCATTCTGTATCCGATAGCAGAAGTTGCATCATTAGAACCTAACTGCAGTTCACCAGCTACGTTTCTGATGTATAGTCCATTTAATTTAATGAACAGATCTTTGCCTACTTTAAATCTGGCATCCTGGAATAGATCCGTTTTATTGATATTGATCTTAATTCCTCCTGTTGCAT
The DNA here is from genome assembly GCF_003385515.1 of Chryseobacterium pennae. Taxonomy (GTDB): domain Bacteria; phylum Bacteroidota; class Bacteroidia; order Flavobacteriales; family Weeksellaceae; genus Chryseobacterium; species Chryseobacterium pennae. The sequence goes on from NZ_QNVT01000001.1 coordinate 235,655, forward strand.
CTTCTACGTATAGATATTTGAATAAGTTTCCTGCTTCATCATTAGCAGTAACCTGAGCTTTCACATAGAAATTACCTGTAATCTGTACCAATCCGTTTGGAGCTAATCCACCTGCAAGCTGCTTGATGTCTGCCACCGTTTTAGCCGTAAGATTTGCATTGCTGAATCTACAAGGATTTTCCTGAATATCATCCTGACGTGGGAAGTGCTTATCTTTCCCATCCGGGCCTAATGGTCCTCCTTCCATATCAAGGTCACTTACTTTATTGATATAGAATTGGTAAGTCGTATTAGAACCTGATTGAAATTTACTGAAGATTCCTTTGAAATTTCCTTTTCCAGCAGGAATATATTGATTTGCAAAAGAAGAATATCCACTGTTTCTTACAACGGCAGTATTTTTGTAAACTTTGGCTACGTTGTCCCAATTCTGACCGATTACTTTATCTACTGTCTGACCATTAGGGGCAAAGTTTGAACATAAAGCTTTAGCATCAAATTCTACATTATTCAGCTCAACTAAACAACCAATTAGATCTTCTTTGCTTTTAAGATCTGCTATTGAGATTACCAATGGCTTAATGTTACCTCTTGTGGTACAAGATCTTGAAATTACTTTTGGAGCTAATTTCTCAGGAATTCTGGAAACTCCGTTTATTGCTGATTCTGCTCCTGTTTTTACTCCCAGCTGAACAACTCCTCCGTAGGTACCTACTGCAAGACCGTTAACTTTTACATATATTTTAGATCCCTGAGGAAATCTTGTATAAGAACTTACCATATCTACACTGATGGTGAACCCATGAGTAGGATTTTCCAATGCATCCTGAATATAGATCGTTTTATAGATATTCCCGGTTTCATCTGTAGAAGAAACATATCCCTCAATATACAAATCATCACTTGGATCATTAGGTTTATCTGCAGGGAAAACATAAGCAGCTCCGGTAGGGTTATTTACAGTAAACTTCTTTTTAAGGTCGCTTAACGTCATATTAGCCTGAAAATCCGCAACACACTGATATCCATCCAGATTAGGCTCATCATATTTATCATCATGCACACATCCTACGGTAATCCATAGAGAAGCAGCTGCGATAAACATATATTTTAAAATTGAATTATATTTTTTCATTGTAGTCGTTATTAGAATCTTAGATAAACATTAGTAAAGAACGTTCTTCCTCTGTCATACCAAAGTTTTGGTCCGAAATAAGGAGTTGCTCTTTGAGACTCAGCAAGTGCATCTGTAAAGTTAGCTGCTCTACCCTGCTCGAATCCACCTGTTACATAGTTTCTGTTATTTAAGATGTTATTCACAGAAATACTTACCCCAACTCTGTATTTTCCAAATTGGAAAGATTTACCGGCATTAGCGTTCAGCATAAATTGGTCATCAAATTTCTTCTGAGCAGTAAGCTGCTGGATAACTTCCGGTGTTGCCCCATCATAAATAAGACCTCCGGAATCCGGAATCGTGTACATTGCAGCCGTTTTGTTAAGCGCAGAGAAATCAAGATACTGATCCATCAGATAGTTAGCAGAGGCTCCTACCCACCAGTATTTAGGTGAATTGTATTTTAACCCGAAAGAGAATGCTTTCTGAGGAGTACCGGCCACTTTGTAATCTTTAATATTTGCAGCACCATAGCTTCTGAAACCATTAAGATCATCTACTGAATAGACCTGTGGAGTGTTTGTAAATTTGTATTCACCAACACTTGCTACCCCTATCGCATTAATGGTAGGTGTAATTTTTACATCGAACCCTAATTCAGCTCCCATATATCTCTTATCAGCGCCACTCATTGCCTCATTAATCAATGTATTATATGATCCTGAGTCTGTAGAAACAGCCGCATAATATCTTGCTAATTCAGTAGAGTTGCTGATTGTAGTATAATATCCTGATAGTCTTAATTTCAAGATCTGACCTCTCATGATATAGCTGATATCATTTGAGTTGATGATCTGATTCTTAACACCCGGAGTCAGGAAATCTGAAACCCTAGGGTTGATATAGATCTCATTAAGTGTAGGAGCTAAGCTAAAGAATGCTCCGTTATATACGATAAAGTTTTTACCGTTGATCTTATAGGTAATTTTACCTTTAATACCAGCATCTAAAGCATTATAGACAGCACTTTTTCCTTTGGAGTTATTGGTAAACTGAGCGATTCCACTTCTATAATCTCCATTTCTGTAAGATTCAGATTGCGAAGCAAATATGGAAGCTACTACATTCCATTTTTTGAAATCAATTTCAGTAGAAACATTCAATGAATAATGATTTCTGGTCAACTGGTAAGAATATTGAGTTCTGTCTCCCACTCTTACTCGAGTATTCGTGTCATCAAGATTGTATCTTACATCATTGTTGAAAGGATTAAGATTATTCGCATAATCTGCTCCTAATAAATCATTAATTCTTCTGAAGTTATCTGACTTTAAATTCTGATAGTTAAAATTAACATTCAACTTCCAGTTATCTTTCAGCTTTGTATCAAAGTGTGATGAAAAGTTGAAAGTTTTGTCTTTGTTAACGTCATCGATCAAGGTATAAGAAGCTCCTCTGGAAGTTATTCCATCCATTTCGAACTTGTTAATACGGTTCGTATTATATAGATAATTCCAGTCGATCTGAGATTGCTGTCTGAATTCATCAGCAGTCAAGAGACCGTAGCTTGGTAATTTTCTGTAGTATGTAGGGTTTGGATCTGCAGCGTGGAACCAGTCTAATCTACTTCTCGCATCGCTACCGAACTGATAGGAAACCGTATTGGTCCAGTTAGAGTTTTTACCTATTTTTAAGTAATCTGTTAACATGAATACCGGCTCATACACGTTTCTGATTCTGGAGTTTCTCTTTTCTCCATCCTGCCATCCCCAGTATGAGTTATAATTTTTCCCCATAAGGTCATAAACCTCCTGAGTATTTGGAGCATTGGAAGCTCTATAAGTAGGAGATCCAAAAGCCGTTAAATTAAGAGAGTGTCTATCGCTGAATTTCTTCTCAATAGAAGCAAAATAAGCATAAGCATCCTGATACACTCCATCCAGAATTGCTCTGTCTCCCCATCTTCTGCTTGCTGAGAACGTAAATGCCCAACCGCTTTTAGAAAGACCGGAAGAATAAGTAGCAATGGCTCTGTGTAAGTAGCTTCTGTTGGTAAATGAATACGCTAATGAAGTTTGTTTTCTATAGCTGGATGCTCTTGTATTATAATAAACAGCACCTCCCAAATTACCAAAAGTATACTCTGAAGGAGTGATGTTATCTACATTTTCATAAGGATATCTCGTTACATCATTAAGACCTCCCCAGTTATTAAAGTCTACTTTTCCATCATCATTTTTAGACATGGAAACACCATTAAAAAGAACATCCTCAAATCTGTTGTCTACCCCTCTTGGTCTGAACCAGTAAGCACCCAGTTCAAAAGCGGAAACATTCTGGAAAGCATCTCTTCCTGAGCTTAAAAGTCCTACAGTAGGCTGCATTGATGAGCCTCCATCTTCGGTATCATTTGCAGAGTCATCAATAACTATTACTCCTGCATCTGATCCTAAGTTGTAATTAAGTGTAATAACACCTAAATCTTTTCTCTTCTCATCTGCAGCTACATCAAACTCTAAGATCTTAGACTCAAAGTTTGGTTTTGTCACTGTGATTAGATAGTGGCCAGGTTTTAAATCCACAAACTGGAAGTATCCAATTTTATCCACAGATGTGTCGCCGGTGGACTGTGCTAGATCTACTTCTGCTTTCTCTATAGGCTTACCATCCTGATCTTTAACATACGCAAAAACAGTAGTTTGTGCAAAATAAAAAGAGGCAGGCATTAAAGTAAACAAAGAGATTAGGGATAGTTTTTTAATCATAATAAACTTATTTTTAACTCCTTCTTTATTTAAGGGGCAACAAATTTAGGACTATTTTCATTAACTCAAACATTTTTAGTTATTTATTCTATTAATTTTTCTTAACGCACTGTAATTATCCTAAAAATATGCTCCAATTTTAATCAATCACAAAAAACAGCTATAGGTTTTAATAAAAGTCACCAACATTATGAGCTTACTATTTTTAATCCTCAATAAAACGTTCATTTTTTAACATTATATAAATGACAAATAACTTCCTGACCTATCAAATAACACCCTGTAATAGGTTTATTTCAGATGTTTTTATAGTAAGCTTAACCTTTTGTTAAATTAAACTCAGATCATTTTAATCTTTATTCTTATATAAAATTAGTAATTTTACCCCTCAATTTTTTGAATATACTAAGAATATGAAAAAATATTTAATCATTGCCGCCCTGTTTTGCTTTGGTTCTGCTTTCTCACAACAGAGACAGGTAAAGAGAGCAGCTGTCGCATTCCTGAATGTAGAAAACCTTTGGGACACTATTCCTTCAGCAGATTATATTGATGGAACATTACCCCGTTCCAATCCTAAGTTTCACAGAAGTGTGCCTGTAGATTCACTTAAATATCTTGAAACAACAGAAGATTATAAAGGTGAATGGAGTGATGATCTTTTGATTGGGAAAAAAGTGATCAGAAAACAGTTTTTATCTGAAGATTTTACTACCAACAGCCCAAAAAGATGGGGATCAAAATACTACAATCAGAAATTAGCCAATGAAGCTAAGGTAATTTCAGAGCTTGGAAGACAATATACAAATGACAACCCTGCCATCGTAGGATTGATTGAGGTAGAAAACAGACAGGTGATTGAAGACCTTATCAAGCAACCTGCTTTAGCAAAAAGCAACTATGGGATTGTGCATTTCAACTCTTATGATTCAAGAGGAATTGATGTAGCCATTATTTATCAGAAAGGAAGATTCTCTGTTTTGGATTCTTATAAGAAAGAAATTAAAATCTATGATGAAAACGGAAAAAGAGAATACACCAGAGATATTGTAATTGCTATTGGATTATTGGATGGTGAAAAAGTAGGACTTTTCATGAATCACTGGCCTTCCAGAAGAGGTGGTGAGGCAATTTCTCTTGCTAAAAGAAATACAGCAGCTACTGTACTGAAAGAGGAAATGGATAAAGTAACCGCAGAAAATCCTGGTATCAAATTATTCTCAATGGGTGATTATAATGATGACCCGGTAAGCCCAAGTTTGAAAAAACATTTGGCAGCTGTAGGTGATCCAAGTGAATTATCTGACAAAACTCCTTACTATAACTTAATGTATAAATTATATAAGGCAGGGGTAGCTTCTCTTGCTTACAGAGATGCTCCAAACTTATTTGACCAGATCATTGTTTCGAGAAATCTTTATTCTCCTGAAAAAATCACTCCTACTTATACCATATTTAAAGCTGAGATCTATGCACCGGCTTACCTGGTAAACAAAGAAGGACAATGGAAAGGATATCCTTTACGTTCCTGGGATGGAGATAGGTTCACAGGCGGATACAGTGACCACTTCCCAGCAGTTTCCGTAGTTCAGAAAGAATATATTAAAAAATAATACAGAAAGGCACTCTTATTGGAGTGCTTTTTTTATATCCTTAAAAGTCATGAAAAATATTGTTTTAATATTCTAGTATTGCCTTTATCTCATTCGGCTGCCTTTCACAACAAAACAGCTCAAAAAAAGATAAAGCACAGCATGAAATGAAACCGTCTAAAAACGACGATGGAGAATGGGACCTTACCGTTATTGACACTGAGTTTGATTATTTCCTCAATGCCATAGCAAAGCCAATCAGCCAATATTCAGAATCTTTTCTGAAGACAAAAAATACATTTCTCGTGAATGAATGGAATAGCTATTACAGCACCGGACAATATAGAAACATCATAGAATCCGGAATAGATTATAATCCCAGAGAGAATTACGGAATAAAATTCGAATATAAGCTGTATCAGGTATTTGCGTATGTAAACTGGAAGTATGGATTAAGAATGACCGGTTTATCCGGAAGTGAAATCAGAATATAAATTACTACACATTATTAATGTTTTAGAAAAAATTTCACAATAAAATAACTAAAATAGAATTAAATAATTTTTAATAGACAAAATTATAAAATAAATACTTTAATTATTTAATATTAAATAAAATTATACTTAAGTTTTAATATATTTGTATATCACTGAATTTTGATTTTCAGTGAATAACAACCATAAACAAAATTTAAGACCATGAAAAACCTATCGCTTACGGCGTGCTTTCTAGCCATGCCCCCATTTTCTCAACTCCAGGAGTCCCGACACCGGACAGAGTTTTACATCAATTCATTTTTTAACAACATTTAAAATCTGTGAATTATGAAAAATATATGTAAACTTATCTTATTTTCAATTCTACTATCATGGACACCATTCTACTCACAAACAGGAAGTGATATCATTTTTTGCCTGGACAACAGTGGTTCTATAAGTGACGTAGCCTTCAATCAAATGACTGTTTCCACAAGAAAGCTCATGGAACAGATTTTAAAATGCAACCGGGATAATCGGGTTTCTGTAGTACACTATGGAACAGATTTTCCAGGAATGAGCCCTTCTGTCCCTAGAATTTATATAGAATCTAATTTCACCAATGATCTGGCAACTGCTCAAACATTCTCAAGAAGATTAGGAAATGGTGACCATTTTCATGATGCAGTTAGCTTAATAGGAGCAGCCCTTGACCATTATCCACATCCTGATATTGTAAGTCAACAGAAATCATTAGATAGGCACCGTGAGAGACCATTAGTGATCATCTTATTTTCTGATGCAGAAAGAGCCAACGGCAGCTTTAGCAATGGTTCTTATTTGGTCAACTTCAATCCTCCCAACGGACTGCATGAGGACAATGCTTTTTCAGCCTTTACAAAGTTTAAAATGGACAGAAGTGCAAAATTCATCGTGGTACATGTAAGTGATTATGCACCATACATAGAAGCTGCAGCCAACATTGCCAGCCGTGGAGGTTCATATACCGGAAATATTGAACAGTACAATGATGATCCGGATCACAATCTACTCCCTAGATTTTATCTGAATAAGACAAATTTTACCTTAACGAATACTGAAATATCTTCATTAAGTAATGACATCTGTAAAATGAATACAGCTTATGTCGATTTCACCTATCAAGCTCGTTCCTGTAAAATCCCAGTAAGCTTTCCGCTACATATCAATGGAAACTATGCAATTCCACAAGGAGCTAACATCGTCAACTTTCAGCTATCCCTGTTAGATATAGCAACAAGTGCAGTTTATCCAACATCTGCAACAGTTAATTTCCCTAACCCCAATGAGTTTGAATTTACAGTAAATCAGGCAGATCTTACCAATCCGCCTTCAGGACAATACAAATTCATTATTGAGCTTGTTTATTCTCTTGGCGGTAATAATGATGGAATTCATGCTGAAAACAGTATTACTTCTCCTTACGATTTTATGTACTGTGAGAATTTGCGAACAAACACAACTATTTCCAATCCTGCAGCTAAGTTTGCAAGACCAAAAGATAAGGATTACCGCATCGATCTTAATGCAGATCCTAACCACACAAAAGCTAAGCAGAAGGAAAATAGCAGACCGAAGAACATTCAGGTGTCACCGAACCCCAATAATGGGATATTTATCGTATCGCTCGACAAAGTACGCTCAGGAGCCCTGGAAATTAATGACATCAATGGTAAGATTGTTTTTGAAAAGTCATTCACTAACGAAAAAGAAATAGCCGTTGATATTCATTCATTACCATCCAATACCTATATTGTAAAAGTAAATTCAGGCAACGAAGTGTTCACACAGAAAATAATAAAAAGATAAATTTAAAATTTATCAAACTAAAAAAGGTTCAGAAAATTCTGAACCTTTTATTTTTATAATAGCTGAAAATTATTTGTTAAATAATTCTTCTACCTTATCCCAGTTTACTACAGAGAAGAATGCAGAAACATAGTCAGGTCTTCTGTTCTGGTAGTTTAAATAATAAGCGTGCTCCCAAACGTCTAATCCTAATACCGGAGTTCCTTTAACGTCTGCAACAGGCATTAACGGGTTATCCTGGTTTGGTGTAGAAGAAACAGATACAGAACCATCAGCATTTTTTACTAACCAGGCCCATCCTGAACCGAATCTTGTTTTAGCAGCTTCAGAAAAATCAGTTTTGAATTTTTCAAGACCACCGTAATTTTCGATAGCAGCTTTTACATTTCCTACAGGCTCATTGCTTCCGCCAGGAGTTAAAATTTCCCAGAATAAAGAGTGGTTGAAATGTCCACCTCCATTATTTCGTACTGCCGGTTTATCAGTTCCTGTCTGGCAGATCTCTTCAATAGTTTTCCCTGCTAAATCAGTTCCTTCTATTGCTTTATTTAAATTGTCAATATACGCCTGGTGATGTTTCGTATAGTGGATTTCCATAGTTTTTGCATCGATCGTAGGTTCTAATGCATCATATGCATATCCTAATTTTGGTAATTCAAATGACATAATCTTTATTTTTAATGTTATACTTCAAAATTAGCCAATATTTAAGGTACTATCAAAGATTGGGGATTACTTTAATAAATCTTTAACATTGATATATTGATTTAGAATGAATTAAATTTTATTTTTTTTAAAATTACAAATATTAAACTAAAAAGCACGAATCCTGAGGACCCGTGCTTTCTATTTAACAATATTAAATTTATTTATTCATAGACATCAGGAATTCTTCATTGTTAAGAGTTCCTTTGATGTTTTTATTTACAAATTCCATTGCTTCCACAGGATTCATTTCAGAAAGATACTTTCTAAAAATCCACATTCTCTGAGAAGTTACTTCATCCAGAAGAAGATCATCTCTACGGGTACTCGAAGAAATTAAGTCAATAGCAGGATAAATTCTTCTGTTAGCAATTTTTCTGTCCAGCTGAAGTTCCATGTTACCGGTACCTTTGAATTCTTCAAAGATCACTTCATCCATTTTTGAACCGGTATCAATAAGTGCAGTGGCTATGATAGTTAAAGAACCACCACCTTCAATTTTTCTTGCTGCTCCAAAGAATCTTTTCGGCTTGTGAAGAGCGTTAGCATCTACCCCACCAGAAAGAACTTTACCAGATGCCGGAGTCACAGTATTGTATGCTCTTGCTAATCTCGTAATTGAATCCAGTAAGATTACAACATCATGTCCGCACTCAACCATTCTTTGTGCTTTGGCAAGAACAAGGTTAGCTACTTTCACATGCTTTTCAGCAGCTTCATCAAATGTAGAAGCAATAACTTCTGCATTTACGCTTCTTTCCATATCAGTAACCTCTTCCGGACGTTCATCAATCAGAAGGACCATCATGTATACCTCAGGGTGGTTAGCAGCGATAGAATTGGCAATATCTTTAAGCAACATCGTCTTACCTGTTTTAGGCTGTGCAACAATCATTGCTCTCTGTCCCTTACCAATAGGTGCAAATAAATCTACTATTCTTGTCGAAATGGTAGAATCACTTCCTGCAAGATTGAATTTCTCTTCAGGGAAAAGCGGTGTAAGATATTCAAATGCAACACGATCCTTAATAAATGCAAGATCACGTCCGTTTACTTCTGTAGGTTTTAATAGTGAAAAATATTTTTCACCTTCTTTTGGAAGTCTTACAATTCCTTTAACGGTATCTCCTGTTTTCAACCCATAATTTCTGATTTGCGCTGTAGAAACATACACATCATCAGGAGAAGAGATATAGCTAAAGTCTGATGAACGTAAAAATCCGTAGTTATCAGGTAAAATTTCCAACACCCCTTCAATGCTTACCATTCCATCGAAACTGAATTCTTTTTTATGGTCATGCTGCTCCTCTGCCTTTTCAGAATGTCTGTTTTGATTCTGATTTTGGTGTTGGTTTTGATGCTGGTGCTGGTTTGGGTTTTGGTTTTTATGTTGGTTTCCACTGTTCTGTGGATGGTTGTGTCCTTTTTGAGGTCTGTTAGCCTGTGGTTGCTGAGGAGGCGTATTGTTAGGCTTTTCTTCTGCCTGGGCAGGCTCTTGAGATTCTGTATTTTTAGGAGCTTCTGTTTTCTCCTGGGAAGTTTCTGTATTTCCTGTATTGGTAGAAACTCTTTTTCTTTTTTTCTTAGCTGAATTAGCTGCAGATGATTCTTCATTTACTGTTGCTTCTACTGCTTCAGCTATAGGCTCTTCTGTTTTTACTTCTTCAGCGACCGGCGTTTTTTCTTCTACTTTTTCCTCTACTATTGGTTCTGCCGGTGCTTTCGCATTTGCCCTTGGTTTTGCTGGGGCTTTCTTTGGAGCAGCTTTTTTTACCGGAGCCTTTACAGGTTTTTCTGCGGGAGCTTCTTCAGTATTGGTGCTGGTTTCCGTGGCGTTGAAATAATCTTTTGATACTTTAGGATTAGAAGCCTGAAAGTCAAGAATTGCAAAGATCTTATCATTATCATTGCTATTTCTTGCAACTTTAACGCCCAAATCCTTTAAGATTTTAGTCAGTTCCGTTACGGATTTTGACCTTAACGTTTCTATGTTAAACATATTTATGTAAAAATGTAATTAATTGTGAGTAAGAAAAGTAAGTCCGGTGACTTTGGTTTTCAAGTACATTGTATAATGCAAATCTACACTTATTTTTGAATTGTGCAAAATTTATGTTATTTTTGCCAAGAATTTAATATTCAATGCTACAGAGAATACAAACTATATGGACTTTATTAGCAGTCTTCGCTGCTGTTTTCCTTTTTATAACGGGACAGGATGTTGTGATTTCCGACAGTATCCCTGTACTTAATATAGGATGTATAATCCTTGTCATCACTGGGTCATTAAGTATCTTCAGTTTTAAAAACAGAAAAAGACAAATTTTGCTGAATACCATCAGCATCATTATAAACGCTTTGTTGATTGGTGTATTGGCGTACTGGCTGCTAAGCTTATCCGGAGGAATTAATTTTCCTGAGAAGGGTATTGAGCCGATTTTCCCATTAATTGCGGTAATATGTCTGCTTATAGCAAATGTATACATCCGTAAAGATGAGAGGCTCGTGAAATCTGTAGACAGACTTCGGTAACCTTACAACGATTTTTTGAGTGAGAACAGTTCCTTTTCAGGAGCTGTTTTTTATTTGTACATCCCTACTACCTACCCGGATCAATTAATTTATGTAACTTCCATGCAACATTTTGATCAAAAAGACGACAGATCTTTTAACTTTTAATTAAAGACTATGAAAAAGCTAACTTATCTTACTTTATCACTATTCTCTATATCTGCTTTTGCACAGGAAGTTTCTAAAGAAAGAGTAAAAACCGTCATTTCCACTCTGGCATCCGATGAAATGAAAGGGCGAGAGATCGGAACTCCTGAAAATGATAATGCAGCTAATTATATTGCTACTCTTTTCAAGGAAAACAACCTTGAATTCTGCACAGGAAACTCATACCTTATCCCTTTTGATTATAACGGCAAAACAGCCTATAATGTTTGTGGTATAAAGAAAGGTAAATCTGATAAAAATCTTGGTTTCTCAGGACATTTTGATCATATCGGAACCAACGATAAAAGTGGGGATAATATTTATAATGGAGCTGATGATGACGCCAGCGGAATTACAACATTGGTAGGCATCGCTGATTATTTCAAAAATAAAAAGCCGGAATTTTCAATGGTTTTCATTGCCTTTAATGGAGAAGAAAAAGGAATGCTGGGATCTCAGGCTATCTCTGAGGATAAAAATCTTGATAAGATTTACAGTAATATGGCTGCTCTATTCAATTTTGAAATGGTTGCTACAGAATCTCAATGGGGAAAAAATGCGTTATATATGACAGGAGATGGTTTCTCAGATCTTGATGAATTATTCAATAAGCATGCAGCGAACGGATTAAAAATCAATGCTGATCCTTACGCAAAACAACAGCTTTTTTATCGTTCAGATAATGTCAGCTTTGTAAAAAAGAAAATTATTGCCCATTCATTTTCAACTGTTGATATGACTAAGGCGACTCATTACCATCATGTAAACGATGACATCAGTATTGTTGATGTTGATAATATGACCCGGATCATCAATAATTTTGGAAAAACACTGGATCAGTTAAATCCAAAAAACTTTGCTCCGAAATATAACGATCAGGTAAGTTTTAATTAATTCATACTTCTATAAAAAAACCGCCATCCAGGCGGTTTTATTTTTATTTTACCGGAAAGCAGAATCCCCCTTATCATCCTACAATATCCAACCCCCTTTTTTAATTCTTACTTACTTTATTTCAAGGCATTGTAACAAAAACATCAATTTTGAAACTTATCATTTAAAGTAAAACAGGATTAAGAACGTCTTATCTTCTAATTTTACGTAATTTTGCTATCCAAATTTTTCATTGAATGAATGAGTATAAAAAAATACTGAGGTTCGCGAGGCCCCATCAAAAATATATCTACGGAAGTTTATTTTTCAATATTCTGTATTCTTTATTTCAGATTGCTTCCTTAGGAACTATTTTACCGGTTTTAGGAATGTTGTTTGGTACAATAAAGCCTGAAAAATATGAAACTCCCCCTGTTTATTCCGGTGACATCACAGATTTTTTCACTTATATAAAAGAATATTCAAACTATTATGTTCAGTCTTTAGTAAGTACCCATGGTGCCCTTACTGTTCTTGCCTGGCTGTGTGTGATCACTGCATTTATGTTCTTGTTAAGAAATGCATTCCGATATTTTGGGTCTTTACTGTTGATCAATTACCGTGTAGGAGTTACCAAAGACCTTCGTGGTGCGATGTACAGAAAGATTCTTTCTTTACCGGTTTCATTCTTTACAGAGAGCAGAAAGGGAGATATGATGTCCCGTATGTCTAATGACGTAGGCGATGTTGAAGGGAATATTTTGGGAAGTTTAATAGAACTTATCAATGCTCCTTTCATGCTGATCAGTACATTGGTTACCTTATTCTTTCTGAGTCCGGAAATGACTCTTTTCTCTCTTCTCGTACTTCCTGTAATGGGAACCATGATTGCACTGATCGGGAAAAGTCTTAAAAAAGATTCTCACGAAGCGCAGCATGAATTGGGTACGATCTTTTCTATTGTAGACGAAACTTTAAAGTCATCAAAGGTTATTAAGATTTTTAATGCGGAAAAGATCATGGATAACCGTTTCATGAAATCAATGAACAAATGGATTTCCAGTTCTATCAGCTTAGGTAAAAAGAAAGAGCTTGCATCGCCAATGAGCGAATTTTTAGGTTCCATTACCTTTCTGATCATTGCCTGGTATGGAGGAAAACAGATTATTGTAGAACAAAGCATCTCACCGGCTGATTTCCTTGTATTCCTTGGAATGTTCTTCCAGATCCTACCTCCGGCAAAGAGTCTGTCATCCTCTATTTCTAATGTACAAAAAGGAGAAGCTTCTCTGAAAAGAGTATTGGAAATTCTGGATGCAGATGTAAAAATCGAGGAAATTGCAGAACCGGTTTCCATCTCAACCCTTAACAGCAATATTGAATTCAAAAATATTGGATTCTACTATGATAAAGCCAATCTGATCCTTAAAAACTTTGATTTAACAATTCCTAAAGGGAAAACTGTTGCATTGGTTGGACAGAGTGGAAGTGGAAAAACAACTATCGCCAACCTTTTAGCAAGATTCTATGATGTTTCTGAAGGAGAAATTCTGGTTGACGGTGTCAATATTAAACATTTAAAACTACAGGAATACCGCCAGCTTCTGGGAATGGTAACGCAGGAATCTGTATTGTTCAATGATTCTGTTTACAACAATATTCTGATGGGTAAACCTGACGCTACCCGAGAAGAGATCATTGAAGCAGCTAAAATCGCAAATGCAGATGCTTTCATTACAGGCTTATCTGATGGATATGATACCAATATCGGAGACGATGGAAACAAGCTTTCCGGAGGTCAGAAACAAAGGGTTTCCATCGCAAGAGCTGTCTTGAAAAATCCACCGATCATGATCCTGGATGAAGCTACTTCAGCACTGGATACGGAATCTGAAAGATTTGTACAGGATGCTCTGGAGAAGATGATGGAAAACAGAACCTCTCTTGTGATTGCTCACCGTCTTTCGACAATTCAAAAAGCAGACTGGATTGTAGTGATGGAAAGAGGAACCATCGTAGAACAGGGAACTCACCACGATCTTATCGCCAAAAAAGGAATGTATAACAAACTTGTTGAACTCCAGAATTTTGACTAAACGTTTCTAAATTAATTTTAAAATGAACCCAATACAAGAGTATTTCTACAGAATCGAAGAGCCTGAAAGAAGTACTCTTCTTTTTTTACGGGAAACCATTCTGGCTTCAGACCCTGAAAATATTACAGAAACTTTCAGCTTTGGCCTTCCGTTTATCAAATACAAAAAGAAAATGCTGTGCTATTTCTATTACAGCAAAAAATACAAAAAGCATTACCTAAGTTTTTATCACGGTGATAAGTTAGATTATCCCGAACTGACACAGGATGGGAGAAAAAAGTTTAAAATCCTTTTAATTGACGTGGAACAGGATTTACCCGTTGAATTTATATTGAGCTTACTGAATGAAGTAAAGCCGTATATTAAAGGATAAATCTATTTTCTTTTTTCATGATTTGATTCAAAACATATAGAATATATTACCTAATATAAATTCAGATGTTTTGTGATCATAAAAAACACCAATGTTATATTTCTATATCATTGATGTTTTCAATCATTCGTGTTTTTACAGTGATACTTCTATTATTTTTTGGTTTGTTTCAAAACCAAATACAATATAACTTAAACAATAACTACCTGTAAACTTATCCATCGTGTTCCATCGCTTATGATTTTCCACTGCGAATAATTCAATCCATACAGGATCTGATAGTTATTATTATTACTTCTTATATTGTACGCATTAGCTTCTGACGCAGCACCATTGCTAATCATCGGATAGTTTGTATAAACGTTGGCTCCTGTATTTAATCCAAATCTATCACTATCATTAACAAAGTGTAAAACCCTGCCTGGGCAAGTTGTCGGATCCGGCAATTGTAAATTTGCAGTATTATTAATAAAAGGAGATGTATTATTAATATTGGATGTAGAATTTCCACCTGTAGACGTTGTAGAAAACCGCAAAAGCAAAATATAATCATCAGGTTGTACTACATAAGGAACCGCGGGTGAATAAGTTCCTGTAATGGCTTTAAAACTTTCTACAACGCCAAAAGAAGAATATCGCACATTGTGCCATTTATTTGTGGGGGCATCATAGAAATATAGTCCCACTGACGTTACATTTACCACTTTATCTGCGGCAGCACCATCCAATGTTGTAACAAAAACAACTGTGCCATTTTGGTCACCTGTGTAAACACTGTTTTTTGCTGAAAGTTGTGCTCTGGTTAATCTAGGGACTGTTAACCCATCAGGGACTGATGGTGATCCGGCTTTACCTTCGATATGAAGGGTAGATTTTGGCTCGGTTATTCCAATTCCTACACTTCCGGCTGTTATAGCCTGACCAAGAACAAAGCTACTGCCTGATAAAAATATCATCGCCATTATTCCATTTTTTTTCATTGTATCTGTTTTTTTAAATTTGTTCAAATAATAAATTCATTCAAAAATGAAAGTCGTATATGTGCAATAATATTTTTAAACAAAACCCACACATTCGATTGTCCAAAAGTATCAAACAAAAGGCGTTTTTTTGAGAATATTCATACGCAATACTACGCATGAGTATTAAAACTCACAAAAAATGAGGATAATATTATATTTTAAGAATAAAGTTATTAATATTAATATCAGAACTAATTCCTAATTTTTTACGGATTCTGTATTTCCGACTCTCTACTGCTCTTACACTACAGTTTATACATGAAGCTATTTTTTTTGTATCAAAATTCAGCCTCATTAAAGTACAGATATATAATTCGGAATAAATGAGATTAGAATTAATATTTAAGATATTGGGAATGAAATCAGGAAAATACAGCTGAAATTTTTCAAAAAAAACTGGAGAATCATTTTCGGCAAGTTCTATAATTTCTGTAATATTATCTTCTGTCAAATTATTAGTAATGATCTGTTGTTTCATCAATTCATCATTCACTTTCTGAAGATCTCCAATAGTACTATCCTTAATCTCCGTTTCTTTCATCAGACCATAGATAAGGTTATTCTTTTGTGAAATAAAATAAATGTCAATTATAAATGTAGTAATCACAAAAAGAATATTAAGAAGCTTAATCAGTTTAAAATCTTCCTGTTTAATAAACTTACTTTTGGGTAGAAAGTCTATTTCAAAATACATAGAACCAATAAAATTGACTGTTATGAATGTTACAATTAGAAATATAAAAAAATAATCTTCCTTATAATTAAAAAAGAAAGGAATAGCAAATAGAAGTGAAAAATAAAAATATTCAACACCTGCACCTTTCCAGCTGAATACATAAAAAAAACTGACCATCAAGGTGAGGATGATAAATACAAGAGCAATAATCTTTTTCAAAATATTCCCGAACCGAGCTATCTTTCCTTTAATCATTATCAGAAACAACCATAAAAAAGTAGTCATGATAAGACCTATAGAAATAATAGTATCTCCAAAGAATAGAATAATAAATACTGAATAAAACAAGTCTATGAAAAAAAGAAACAAAAGATAACGATGGATAAGTGCTAAGGACTGATGTTCAAAATCATTAGCTGTCTTCTCAAAATTGTAAGTCATTATTTTGGAAAGTATTTTTTTTATCATATTCTAAATCTTTATTACAAAAACTCAATGGTCAACTTTAACCAACTGCTCAACTAGGGTTTTGTATATTTAAATATATGAAAAAAAGAAAAATTTGTATAAAGAACTTATCAGTTTATACTTTTTGAAATAAAAAAATATTGTAAATGTTTAAAATAAAAAAATATATTTTATATCATCAATCGAATACCTTAAATTTTATATTTATAGATCATCTTCCATTTTGCCACTGTATTTCGGCTCATTCTAAAATGAAGTGCAGTCGCTGTATTACTAAGCTGATTCTTCCTTTGATAATCAAGAATCTTTACAATAGAATTTTCATCATAAGAACGAAGTTTTTGATTATCAGCTTCATTCAATAGTTCTTCTTCACCAAAGATGAGTGTATTGAGACTAAGGATATCCAATGTGGTTTCAATACAGTCAATTTTATTACGGATTTTCAAATCATTCTTTTTGTCAGGAAATCTTTCGATAATAATATCAGTATATATTTTCTTATAATCAGGACATCTGTCTCTTGCTATACTTTTTTGATCCATCTGTACAATGTTGTTTTAGGGATTCTATATTTAATAATGACTTCCTGGGGAGTCATTTTATTTGTAAAGATTTTATCAAGTATAAAACTTTTGATTTCTTCAGTATATATGTTTTTTTTGAATATCGGAAGGTTATTTTTTTCAGATGCAGATATATGAGCAGGTGGTGCATAAAGAACTAAATATCCAGTGAATAATCTAAAATAATCATATTTTAAAAGCTTACACCATCTGAGTAAAAGATGAGTATCAATACTGCTTTGTTGATACATTTTTTTTATATCAACTTCATCACATTTTAAAAATTTAGTTGCTCTTTCGGAAGAGATCTGAAGTTCTTCCATTCGAATTTGTAACAGTGTACCAATATGGATTTCTTTTAAATTCATTTTCAACAGTTCTTTATGTAACACATTTTAGATTCTCTTAATCCTCTAAAAAAATTATATTTTAAGGAGCCAAAAATATTAAGTAGACCTTATAAATACTATACGATATGGTACGCAATACCACTCATGAGTAGAAAAACTCACAAAACGTTATTCTTTCATTTACCCTAAACAGTTGAAATAAAAAAGGAGAAAACCATTTAAGATTTTCTCCTTTTTATTATGTAACAGTTATAAACTAATTTTGTTTAAGCTTTGCAATAATATCCAAACCACCTTTGGTAATATCTCCGATCTTACAGATGATTTCAGTATCTAAAGGCAGGAATACGTCCATTCTCGACCCGAATTTAATAAATCCGAACTCATGCCCGGCTTTTGCCTGATCTCCTTCATTACAGTAGAATACGATCCTTCTGGCTACATATCCTGCAATCTGTCTGAAAACAACTTTATGGTTGGTTAAAGTTTCAACAGCTACTGTTGTTCTTTCGTTTTCAGTAGAAGATTTTTCATGCCATGCTACCAGGTATTTTCCCGGATGGTATTTTTTGTACACCACTTTCCCAGTAACCGGATATCTACAGATGTGTACGTTCAATGGAGACATAAAGATAGAAACCTGAATGGCCTTTCCTTTAATGAATTCATTTTCTTCCACTTCCTTGATCATTACTACTTTTCCGTCAACCGGAGCGATAACATTCTCTTTGTGGTCAAGAATAGTACGGCTTGGAACTCTGAAAAACCAGAATACAAGACAATAAATGACCAACAAAGGTACGATGATCAACAAAGACCATATTTTAAGGAAATAGATGGCTAATGCTCCCAATACCAGAAAAAGTATTGTCGCTACGGTAATCGTTCCTTTTGATTCTCTATGCAATTTCATGAGACTAAATAAATTTTTCTAAAATAAAGTACAAATATACGACAGGAACGCAGATAATAAAACTATCCAGCCTATCTAATACTCCTCCATGACCTGGAATGATGTTTCCACTGTCCTTCACACCGAAGTTTCTCTTCAGCTGACTTTCTACCAAATCCCCCAGTGGAGCAAAAGCTGCCACTAAAAATCCTACAACCATCCAGTTGGCACGAAGCTCAGGCTGATAATGTTCTATAAAGTAAGATAAAACCAATGTTAAAACAACACCACCCGCATATCCTTCCCATGTTTTTTTAGGGGAAATCTTAGGTGCCATTTTATGTTTTCCAAAGAATTTACCTACCAGATAAGCAAAAGTATCACTACTCCAGATCAGGATAAACAGAAAGAGGACCTCCAGAGAAAAACTTTCATTATAGCTGGAGAATTTAGGTAACCCTAATGCAAAGCTGAACGGAAGAGCCACATAAATGACCGTAAAGATCAACTTTCCGCTGTCATAGTATAATTCGTTAGGATATTTGAATAAAGTGACTACAGCTATACCAATCAGCGCCAGCGCCAATATTTCGCTTAGTCTGAAATCAAAAAAGAAATCGTGATGGAAATATCGTTTGGAAAAAATATAGAATATGAAAATAACCAATGGATAAACCACCCATTTTTCATATCCGTTTCCGAATTTCATGACTTTAACACATTCCCAGGTTCCTACGATCAGTAAAAGACTCATCAAGCCATGATAAAGATACTGTTGCTGAATAAGGCCGGGAAAAACACTATTGATAAACTGTGCTCCCAACGGAGTAGAACAAAGAATGATAATGGCTACATAAACGAGACCTGAAACGGTTCTTTGAATAAGATTTTTGTCCAAAATTTAAAATTTAGAGGTGGGTGCTTAATCTTCAAGCAACAATAAAAACAGTTTTGTATTGGAATTGGAAGAACTGTCCATTTTAGACTGGCTTCCACTGATGGAAGTAAGGTTCTTGATATTTCCGTTTCTTTTTATTTTCCCCATGGCATCATTCAGGTTGTTTACAATCTGTGAAACATTGGCAATGATAATAATCTTATCCGGCAGCCTTGAAGAATGATAATGAAGAATATTATTGTGAGAAAGCATAATTCTCCCGTCATAAGCAATCAGGTATTCACAGGTGATGAATGCTGCTTCATTAGACGGCTGCAGTTCTGAAGTATAGGAAGTCTTTACAACATTTAAAAAGTTCTGAAGTTCCTTATCCCAACAGAACAGATTATTAATACCTTCTATCTTGATAATTTGATTTAAAGTCTGTAGAGCCTCCGCTTCATCTGCACAATAATTAAAAAATCCCCCCGAATGCGTAAATAATTGCGCAAACTTATAGTCGAGATCCGCATTTTTCAGCGAATCCCCAAGCTTCTCCAGGCTCTGTTCTTCCTCTTCCTCAGGCTGGTTGGTAAGTTTGCTTACAATCCTCTTGAATAAATTCAACTTAATCTATTTTTAGTCAACTTTATACAAAAATAGAAAATAAATTACAATAGATTCCAAAATATCTCCTTAAATATGAAAAAACCTGACAATTTTAAAGTTGTCAGGTTTAATATATCCTATTTTTAAGATGATTTTAAAGCTGTGTCGGGCTTTCTGGAGCCTGTATTTCGCTTTCTTCCTCTTTCTCTTTAATCTGAGGAGTTTCCAGTACTTCCGGCAGATCTTTTTCAGGGATCGTATTGGTAACCGGTTTCTCTGTCAATTCAGGATCCCATGCTCTCTTTCCGAAAATCTCTTCAAGGTCTTCACGGAAGATCACTTCTTTTTCTAAAAGCTTATTGGCAAGAGCATCAAGCTTATCCTTATTTTCTGTAAGAATTCTTATTGCTCTGTCATATTGCTCACTTACAAATCTCTTGATTTCATCATCAATCACCTCTGCTGTTTTCTCAGAATATGGCTTAGAGAATGAATAATCAGACTGACCTGAGCTGTCATAGTAAGAAACGTGTCCTACTTTTTCACTCAAACCATAGATTGTAACCATTGAGTTGGCCTGTTTGTAAGCTCTTTCCAGGTCATTTTGTGCTCCTGTAGAGTAATCACCCAATGCTACCTGCTCTGCTGCTCTTCCTCCTAAAAGTGAACACATTTCGTCAAGTAACTGTTCAGTTGTTGTAATCTGTCTTTCTTCCGGTAAGTACCATGCTGCTCCCAGGGAACGACCTCTTGGTACAATAGTTACCTTCAACAATGGTGACGCATGTTCCGTAAGCCATGAAACGGTTGCATGACCTGCCTCATGGAATGCAATTCTTCTCTTCTCAGAAGGCTTAATTGCTTTATTCTTTTTCTCAAGACCACCGATAATTCTGTCTACTGCATCCAGGAAATCCTGTTTTACTACGAACTCGTGGCTGTTTCTTGCTGCAATAAGTGCTGCTTCATTACATAGATTAGCGATATCTGCACCACTGAACCCTGGAGTCTGTTTTGCTAAGAAATCTCTGTCTACGCTGTCATCAAGCTTGATTTTCTTTAAGTGAACATCAAGAATCTGTCTTCTCTCATGTAATTCCGGAAGGTCTACATAGATTGAACGGTCAAAACGTCCTGCTCTCATCAAAGCTTTATCAAGGATATCCGCTCTGTTGGTTGCAGCCATTACGATAACATTCGTATCGGTTCCGAAACCATCCATTTCAGTAAGAAGCTGGTTCAATGTATTTTCTCTTTCATCATTTCCGCCAGAGAAATTATTTTTTCCTCTTGCACGTCCGATGGCATCAATCTCATCAATAAAGATGATCGCGGGAGATTTAGCTTTCGCCTGAGCAAAAAGGTCTCTTACTCTGGATGCTCCAACTCCTACAAACATTTCCACGAAATCTGATCCTGAAAGTGAGAAGAACGGAACTTTAGCTTCTCCTGCAACAGCTTTAGCCAATAAGGTTTTACCTGTTCCCGGAGGCCCTACCAAAAGTACTCCTTTAGGGATCTTACCTCCTAATTTTGTGTATTTTTCAGAGTTTTTCAAGAAATCTACAACTTCCTGAACTTCTTCTTTAGCTCCTTCCAATCCAGCAACATCTTTAAATGTCACCTGAATTCTTTCTTTTTCATCGAAAAGCTTAGCTTTAGATTTCCCGATAGAGAAAATCTGTCCGCCAGGGCCTCCGCCACCACCCATCTTTCTGAAAAGAAGGAAGTAGAATAATCCCAAGATCGCAATCCAGATCAATGCGGATATCAGAATATCTGCAAAAGGACTTTTTCCGGTTCCGTAATCTTTAGCGGTTTTAATAGCCGGATTGGTTGCCTTGATCTGTTCAAATTTCTGAAGAAATAGTTGAAGATCCCCGTATTTTACAGAATAATCTGCTTTTGGGGCCATATCTAAAGCTGAAAAAGGGTTATTTTCCTTTCCGGTTTTGGAAACCATTGCTGATTTTGCTTCTTTGGTAAGGAAAACATCAGCTTTCTCTATGTCTTTGTATATAATAATATTCTGGACTTTACCCGCCTGCATTTCTCTAAAGAAACCATCTTCATCAATAGTTTTTGCGGCATCTCCACCAAGGAAATTGGAACCGAAGAAAAGCAAAAGAGCTATGATTGCAATAGGAAAGAACCAGTTGAATCCTTTGTTATTCATTTAGACTTTTTAAAATTTTTATTATTCATTTTCAATTTTGGTAATGACTGCGTCACCCCAAAGTTCTTCTATATCGTAATACTCACGTACATCTTTTTGAAATATATGAACCACTACAGAAACGTAATCTACCAATATCCACATGGCATTTTCATTACCTTCTACATGCCAAGGTCTGTCTTTCAGATCGTTTCTTACTTTTTTCTCTACATTCCCAGCTAATGCTGATACTTGTGTATTCGAGTTTCCGCTACATATTACGAACGTCTCCGCTACTGAGTTTTCAATGTTTGATAGATCAAAGATCATGATATCTTCTCCCTTTACATCTTGAAGTGCTTCAACGATTTTATCTATTAGTGCTTGTTTTTCTGCTGTTTTATTCATTAAAAAAATACTATAATCTGCAAATTTATTGTTTTTTCTTTACTTTAACCTTACTTTTACCCGCTTAATGTCTTAAAGTTTTCTTAAATGAGTCAACTCTTCTATCTGAAAGAATGTTCTTCTACTAATGACGAAATATCAAAGTTTTTACTTTATAAAAATTCAGATTTTATAGGATTGCATACTTTCAATCAAACCAAAGGCCGTGGTCAGTATGGAAATGTATGGACTCCAACCGCCGGGAAAAACCTGGCTTATACGCTGGCAGTAAATACTCAAAACATCCTGTGCTCCGACTTTATATTCAATTATTATACCGCAATTATTGTCAGGGATTTCCTGGCCAATTTGGCTGATTATGATGTGAAAATTAAATGGCCGAATGATATTATCCTTAAAGGTAAAAAAATCGTTGGAATTTTGATTGAAAAGAAAAAAATTAATCAGAACAATTATTTTATTATCGGAACCGGAATCAATATTCTTCAGGATAAGTTTGAAAAAATATCCACCGCAGGCTCACTCCTGACACAGACAGGGCAGGAATTTGACATTGAAGACCTTAGTTTAAGACTTCACAAATTCTTATCTGAAAAACTTAAAAATATTCCTTCTGACCAGGAAATACTGGACAGGTTCAATAAAAATTTGTTCCGAAAGGATGAAATCTCCGTTTTTGAAATCGAAAAAGAGAGACAAAATGGCATCATCCGAAATGCAGACAAAAAGGGTGAACTCTGGATCGAATTGGAAAAGGACGGGATGTGTTCTTTCTACCACAAAGAAGTAAAACTCCTTTACTGATTTGCTCTTTTGATATAAAGATAAAGGGTAAGCGGCAGGAATACGAGATTAGGAAGCCACATAGCCAATGCAGGCGACAGGCTCTTATTTTCCGAAACTACCTTTAAAGCTTCAAACGAAAAGACAAAAAGGAAAGCCAGCGAAATCCCGATAGCTAGGTTGATTCCCAAACCACCCCTCTTCTTTTGTGATGACAGAGAAAGGGCAAGGAAAGTCAGAATAATGATAGAAACAGGCATTGAGGTTCTCTGATGAAGCTCATTCAGATATGAATTCAGGTTACTGTTTCCTCTTGCTTTTTCTCTTTCAATGAATTTTAAAAGCTCAGGAGTTGTCTTGTTCTGCCCCAAAAGCTCATTAGGGAAAAGTTCTTCAGGGGAATGGCTATAGTTTTTTTTAAGCTCCAAACCGCTGTTCAGTGTTTCTGAATTATTTTTATTAATGGTCTTTTCAAGATAATTATTTAGGACAAACTGTTTTATATCTTTATGCCAGTACACTTCACTGGCTTTTAGTTCATAAACCATTTTTCTGTCCCTATCAAACTTCTGATAAACAAATCCAGATCCTCTCTTTTCTCTTTTATTCCAGGAATCTACAAAGATATACTCTGTTCTGCTGAGCTGTGAAGAAGCCGGGGCTGTTCCAAGAATCTTTTCCTTATTGGCAGCATTATAGGTATAGGCCTCCAGTTCATTTTTTTTGATATTTGCCCACGGGAGAACTAAATGATACACCACAAGTGCTCCTAATGCAATCAGGATTGAAGTATAAAGATAAGGTTTTGAAAATCTGTAAAAACTGGCGCCACTACTGATAATGGCTACAATTTCAGTATTATTTGCCATCCTGGAAGTGAAATAAATCACGGTAATAAAGACCAGAATGGAAAGGAACGTTACTACAAGATTAATAATCCAGTAAGGATAAAAATGAAGCAGAAAATACCCCAGATCCAGTTTGGGATCTAACGCTTTTGCATTTTCTATCCTTGGAATTTTTTGCTGAACGTCGATGACAAGCACCACTATAGACAATAGCACCAGCATGAAACTGAAAGTTCCAAGGTACTTTTTAATGATATATTTGTCTACAATCTTAAGCATAATTCTTACAGTCTTTGTCTAAGAACAGGTACTACAGAGTTTTTCCACTCATAGAAATCTCCAGCAAGGATATGTTCTCTTGCAACTTTTACCAGATCAAGATAAAACGCAAGGTTATGAATTGAAGCAATCTGTTTTGCCAGATATTCTTTTGAAACAAATAGGTGACGAAGGTACGCTTTTGAATATTCACGGTCTACAAAGCTGGTCCCGAATTCATCCAAAGGCGAAAAGTCACGCTTCCATTTTTCATTTTTAAGGTTCATTACCCCTTGCCATGTGAAAAGCATTGCATTTCTGGCATTTCTTGTAGGCATAACGCAATCCATCATATCAATTCCCAGTCCAATAGATTCCAGGATATTCCAAGGAGTTCCAACTCCCATCAGGTATCTTGGTTTTTCTTTTGGAAGAATATCTGTTACTTCATCAGTAATTCTGTACATTTCTTCTTCAGGCTCTCCCACTGAAAGCCCTCCAATTGCATTCCCTTCTGCTCCTGCTTCAGAAATTACCTCTGCAGAAATTTTTCTTAAATCGGAATAGGTAGATCCCTGAACAATCGGGAAAAGTCTTTGCTTATGTCCGTACAATTCAGGATTATCATTGGTCCAGTCGATGCATCTTTTTAACCAACGGTGTGTAAGTTCCATGGATGATTTTGCCTGGTTATAATCACAAGGATAAGGAGTACATTCGTCAAAAGCCATGAAAATATCTGCTCCGATCTGTCTTTGAATCTCCATTGATCTTTCCGGAGAGAACATGTGATAACTTCCGTCAATATGGGATTTGAACCTGGCTCCTTCTTCTGTCATTTTTCTGTTGCTCGCCAAAGAGAACACCTGAAAACCTCCTGAATCTGTAAGGATAGGAAGATCCCAGTTCATGAATTTATGTAAACCTCCTGCATCCTGCATTGTTTCCATTCCTGGACGAAGGTAAAGGTGGTAAGTATTTCCCAGAATAATCTGAGCTTTAATGTCTTCTTTTAATTCTCTCTGATGAACTGTTTTTACACTCGCAACAGTTCCTACCGGCATAAAGATAGGCGTTTGAATCTTTCCGTGATCTGTAGTGATCTCTCCTGCTCTGGCTTTTCCTTCAGAGGTTTTTTCTATATTAAAAAATTTCATTTGTACACTTTTTAGTTGATTACTATCAACGATTGTCATTGTCCGGGCAAAGCCCACTTCATCATTTATCTTAAAGGCGTGCCTATTTCAGCCTGCTTCAACTTATCTTTTACATATTTATCCGCTTTTGGATCTTTCTTCAGTAAAATCTGCTGCGCTTCATTGGCAATATCTTCCATTTCTTCTTTGATCACATAATATTTAAAGCTCTCAACAAAATCAGAAGGCTTTACTTTATGGGATTTTAAAATAAATCGGGTACCGGCCTCCATATTTTTGTCCTGAAACATAAAATTAGCCTGATCGGTAACAATAAGGTCAGCAATAACTTCTGCCATCACGTCCTGGTCGACCAGGTTTTTAGGCTTATCGATATAATCACTGCATGAAAACAGTCCCAGAAAAACAAAAACAAGGATCATTTTTTTCATCAGCTTATTTTTATACTTTTTTAATGGAAGAAAAGGCATGCTCCGTTTTATAATCTATTGATAATTGATTTCCACTTCAGGTTTAAAACACCAAAAACAGCTTCATGGATAATTCCGCCATTCATTTTACTTTCTCCTAAAATTCTGTTGGTAAATATAATAGGAACTTCCACAATTCTGAACCCTTTTTTGAAAGCTCTGAACTTCATTTCTATCTGAAACCCGTATCCTTTCAGCCTTACATTATCTAATCCTATCTCTTCCAATACTTTTCGTGAGAAGCAGACAAAACCGGCTGTAGTATCATGAATAGGCAGTCCTAAAATAAATCTTACATATTTCGAAGCGAAATAGGACAATAATACTCTTCCCATAGGCCAGTTCACCACATTTACTCCTTTTGAATACCGGGAACCGATGGCCATATCTGCATTCAGACAAGCTTCAAATAGTTTAGGCAGATCATTGGGATTATGCGAAAAATCAGCATCCATTTCAAAAATGTAGTCGTAATTATTTTCAATCGCCCACTTAAATCCATGAATATAGGCTTTACCCAAACCGTCTTTAGTATGTCTTATCGACAGATGCAGGTAATGGGAATGGTTCTTTTGCAGTTCTTTTACCACTTCCGCAGTTCCATCGGGAGAAGAATCATCTACCACTAAGATATGAAAGTCATCCTCCAATGCAAAAACCGCGGAAATAATATTTTCAATATTTTCCTTTTCGTTATATGTTGGGATGATGACGAGTTTTTTCATTTCAGTTTGCAAAGATAGTTTATTTAACCTTTTTATTTTATACAAAATAATCTATAATTTTGCAAAAATCTTTTTCAAAGATTCGCAGCTCAGACAAAGATTGTTTTCGCAGTTCTGAATGAGATAGAAAAATTGTTGAAAAATAGGTTTAAGATTAGATTTAACAGATGAAGCAATAAAGAAAATCTATGCCAAGTTGTGTTATTTATAGTTAAATAAAAAAATAAAAAACTTAAAATTTGCCGTCATCACCAAACTACATCAATCATGTAAGAATACCTGAGAATAACGATTGGGTCATTTTTATACTTATAGGCTGTATATTTTTATATGTTTTCATGATGAACATTATAGAAAGGGATGCCAGTCTTAAAGACTTTCTGCTTCAAAAGTATTTTGATGCCAGTAATAACCTGCCGAGCTGGATCATTACTTCCTGTGTGATCACGCTTACGTTGTCTGTTTTGATTTCTCAATATATTCCGGTAGTCCCTAAACATATTGCAGATCTGCAGGTTGGGGGATACCAGCTTAATAAGTTTGGGTACACTTTGCTGGCGGTTATGTTTTTTTATCTGATCAAATCAACATTAGGTTATTTATTTTATCAAAGTATCGGGGATGGAAAAAAATGGACAATTTTTTATTTCACCTCTACAAAGTTCTATTTCATCCTTTCTTTTTTGTTGATAATTCTGTGTATCACCCATTATTACTTCCCTATAGACAGAAATAAAATGTTCCTGTATTATTTCTCATTCTTTTCTTTTGTATTCATTTTCAAAGTTTTTTTCTATTTATTTCACAAGAACAAGATTCTTCCCGAGAAATGGTATTATAAATTTTTGTATATTTGCACGCTCCAAATCGCACCATTATTACTGCTTTGGAAGTTGTTATTTTTTTAATAAATGTCAAAGATGAGAATAAAGTCTATATTGGTTTCTCAACCAGCGCCTAGTGAGTCTTCTCCATATCTGGATATAGCGAAGAAGGAAAAAATAAAGATTGATTTCCGTCCATTTATCCACGTCGAAGGGGTTGACAATAAAGAACTCAGAACTCAGAAAATAGATCTGACGCAATATACCGGTATCATTTTTACCAGTAAAAATGCTATTGACCATTACTTCAGACTTGCAGAAGAATTGCGTTTTGCAGTTCCGGATACAATGAGATATATCTGTCAGTCGGAAGCAATTGCCAACTATCTTCAGAAACACATCGTGTACAGAAAAAGAAAAATCAGCTTTGGGGAGAAAAACTTCTCAGATCTTCTTCCTCTGTTCAAGAAGTTTCCTACTGAAAAATATCTGTTGCCATCTTCAGATGTTTTAAGTCCGGATATTATAAAAACTTTGGATTCTGCAAACATAGAATGGACAAGAGCAATTATGTACCGTACTGTATGCAGTGATCTAACTGATATCAACATTAAGGATTATGATATGTTGATCTTCTTCAGCCCACAGGGAATCAAGTCTCTGCAACAGAATTTCCCGGAATTCAAGCAGGATGAGACCAAAATTGGCGTTTTCGGAAACACCACTTTGGCAGCTGCAGAAGAAGCAGGATTAAAAGTAGATCTAATGGCTCCTACGAAGGAAACCCCTTCTATGACCATGGCCCTTGAAAAATATATTAAAGCTCTACACAAATAGTCTTTAATACAAAAAAAATAAAGCTAACCATCTCTCCAATAAAGGAAAGATGGTTTTTTTTTAACTACATTTGAACAAAAATTAACATTGAATAAAACGTCTCTGAAAGTATATCCGGACGTATAAAAATTAAAATATTCTGATGAAAGCTCCACAGGCAAAAAAAATAGAAAAAATATTAGAAACCCACGGCGACAGAAGAGTAGACCATTACTTCTGGCTTAATGAAAGGGAAAACCCGGAAGTCATTCAATATCTTGAAGAAGAAAATGCTTACGAAGAATTCATCATGAAAGACACCGAAGAGCTTCAGGAGGAACTCTTCGAAGAGATGAAAGCCCGTTATAAGAAGGATGATGAATCTTTACCTTATATCTTTAATGAATACTGGTATATTGTGCGTTATGAGGAAGGAAAAGAATATCCAATCTTCTGCAGAAAGCACGAAACTCTGGATAACGAGGAGGAAATCATACTTAATGTCAATATGTTAGCGGAAGGTGAAGAATTCTTTGAAGTAGGAAGCGTAGCCGTAAGCCCCAATAATGAACTGGCTTCTTTTTCTTCAGATAATGTAGGAAGAAGAATCTATACTTTAAACTTCAAAAATTTAAAGACCGGTGAAATTCTTCAGGATAAAATCCAGAATACCACAGGAAAAGCAGTTTGGGCCAATGATAACCAGCACGTATTTTATATCAGAAAAGACAAGAGTCTCCGCGCATTCCAGGTTTACAGACATAAACTGGGAACTGATCCCGCTGAAGATATCCTTATATTCCATGAAAAGGATGACACCTTTGATGTAAATGTATTCAAGACAAAATCATTACAATATATTTTCATCGCAAGTTCAAGCACAATTTCTGATGAACATCATTTTATTCCTGCAAATAATGTTTTTGCAGACTGGAAAGTCATCCAGCCAAGAATAGATGACCTTGAATATTCAGTAGAACATTATGAAGATGAATTTTATATTATCACCAACGCAGATGAGGCTACGAACTTTAAAATTGTAAAAACCAAGATTGATAACTGCGGTATGGAAAATTGGGTGGATGTAATCCCTCACCGTGCCGAAATTTTACTGGAAGGTTTCGAAATATTCAAAGATTATCTGGTATTGGAGGAAAGGAAAAAAGGATTGCTTCAAATCAAAATTATTGATGAAAAAACGAAGGATTCTTATTACCTGCCATTCTCTGATCCAACTTATACTACTTATATAGGAATCAATCTTGAATTTGACACTGAGGTCTTACGGTATGGCTATACGTCCCTGACGCAGCCAAGCTCTACTTACGAGTACAATATGAAGGATAAAACCACGATACTTCTGAAACAGCAGGAAGTATTAGGTGGAAAATTTTTCCCCGAAAATTATATTTCTGAAAGAATCTGGGCAGATTCCAGAGACGGAGAAACAAAAATTCCAATTTCTCTTGTATATCATAAAGACACGAAAAAATCAGCAGACACTCCAGTTCTACTCTATGGATATGGAAGTTATGGACATACGGTAGATGCCAGCTTTTCAAATGTAAGACTCTCTATCCTTGATCGTGGTTTTATCTACGCCATTGCTCATATCCGTGGTGGTGAATACCTGGGAAGGGAATGGTATGAAGACGGAAAAATGCTGTTCAAGAAAAACACCTTCTTCGATTTTATTGATGCAGGAAAATATCTTGTAAAGGAAAACTACACTTCATCTGATCACCTATATGCAATGGGTGGAAGTGCCGGAGGACTGCTGGTAGGTGCAGTGATGAATTACGAACCACAGTTATTCAATGGAATTGTGGCACAGGTTCCTTTTGTGGACGTAGTTACTACAATGCTGGATGATACAATCCCGTTAACGACCGGAGAATATGATGAATGGGGAAATCCTAATGATAAAGAATATTATCATTATATGAAAGACTATTCACCTTATGATAATGTAGAAGCTAAGAATTATCCACATATGCTTATCACCACAGGATTCCATGATTCTCAGGTACAGTATTGGGAGCCTGCAAAATGGACCGCCAAGCTTAGAGAATTGAAGACCGACGATAATATTCTGGTTTTTAAAACAGATATGAGTTCAGGACATGGCGGAGCCAGCGGAAGATTTGAATCACTGAAAGAAGACGCACTAGAATATGCATTCTTATTGAAAATAAATGATAATTTATAAAAGATAATTGATATGGATTTCGGCAATAACTATAACCAGATCTTCGCAAGAAGAGCCAAAGCATTAACAATCACAATTATTAATGAATTATCCGAAATCCCATATTCTGACAAAATCTCAAATATAAGAAAACAGATATTCCGCTCTGTTTCATCAACAGCAAGTAATTATAGAGCTATGTGCAGAGCACGATCTACAAAAGAGAAATACTCTAAGATATGTATTGTTGTAGAAGAAGCTGATGAAACTTTATTCTAGCTAGAGTTAATAGATGAACTTCATCTGCTGGAAAAAGAAAATATAACAAAGCTTATCACAAGACTGATGAAATTGTGAAAGCGACTTCCCCCTATAAAAAGAAATTAGGTGAAGAATTAAAACATTAGCAACATTAATCATTATTAATCATCATTTATCAATTATATGAACGATTCCGAATATTGGAAAAAAATAGAACAGTTCTTCGAGGACAATTTCCAAACCGAGAAGAACCCGCCTATTGAAACATTGCTGTTTTTAATAGGCCTGCAGGAACTGGGCAGTGGACAGCAAAAATACACAAAAGAAGACAAGGTAAATCTGATACATATTGCAATTTGCAGATTGCTTGAACCTTTTGGATATTACAAATTCTCGCACTATGAAGATGGGTGGCCACACTTTGAAAAATTGGAAGACCTTCCTGAATTAAGACCTAATGAGCAGTCCTTGCTCATGAAAAAGGCGATTATTCAATACTTCCAGGAAGAAGAACTTATTTAAGTCGAAAATGTGATAATTTGAAAATTTACTAATAAAACAATAGCATTATTAGCAAAACCCTTCTAAAACATCACTTCCCCTTATACAAATAGAGACAAGCCAAAACTTGTCTCTATTTTTTTTAAACAAAAACAAGATTAATATTAAAAAAATATCTAATTTTTTAAGTTAGAGTTAATATTTTAAACTATTTAGTTATCAATTCATTACACACCTATTTTACGAATATCATATTCATATTTTGTGATTTTTCGTAATTTAATAGACATATTCCATATTAGATTTGTAATTTAGAGGCACACAGACCAAATTCTTTTGACCCCGCCACTGTGGTCAATTTCCCTCAGAATAACAATGGTCAATTTCTTCAGGCTTACAACCTATGTACAGCACTGAAAAAAAAGACAAAAAACAAATGAAATCCCAGTTCGACCTGAACCGGGACAGATAAAAATTTGAAAAAAATACACACAAAAAAACTGAGGACTGAAAAACTATGTATTTCAAAAAAAATTCTTCTGAACAAACAGATTAAATTTAAATAAGAAATCAAACCATGAAAAAGATTAGCACTTCTCTAATGTTGCTCATTGTCAGCATGGCCTTTTCACAAGTAGGTATTTCGAAAAACCCAACAGTCGAAATCCACAATAAGGCCATTTTACAGGTAGACGGAAAATACGAAGGTAAGAATTACGGGATGATGCTTCCTGAAGTATCTGCACCGGAGAATCTTCCGTTGTACAGTTCTGCCACCTCAGACAGTGAGATGACAGGAATGATGATGTTCGAAAAAACACATGCTACATTTTATTCCTATGATGGAGGAAAATGGAACAATGAACCTACAACTGCCGACTTTAAATTGAAACAATCCAGGTTTTTATCCAATGCGGATGAAGAAATAGGTGTGGCATGCGTACTTCTTGGATGTGGCCGACATGTAGGACTTAGTTTCAGCGCACCTGTTGATGGCAAACAATCCTACAATAGCCTTAATATAACGAAGGAAGCAGCGGTAGTTGCCGGAGGCGGACTTTATGGAGACAAAACCTTTAATAATTCCAAATTTGTCATCAATGAAGCCGGAGTCTATGACATTTACCTGAATGTTCCTTCCAAAACAGGAGGAGCAGTATCCCTTACCAGTGGACCTCAATATCAATTAAGAGCCTATCTGAAGCAAAGCAATGGAAGTTACAACGAAGTAAAACTTACCACATTCTTCCCGGATTATTATGGCATCCTGGGAATTGGTGGGGATACCAATACTGCTGCATTTACAACCACCAGAATCCGCCTGAATCCAGGAGATTATATTGTTTCGAGAATACATTCTCCATTGGCAACAGTATCTGTAGTGGTTACTCTTACCGCTGCAACCAATGCCAATATCTCCAAATACTACCCAAGAGAAATAATGTTCACCAAAGTAAGTGATTAAAATGATGAGAAAAACGATTACGCTCAAAGTCTTTATTGTAACAGCGATAAGTACACTGGGATCCGCTCAGGTAAAAATGGGTAACAAACCCGAAACAGTTCACACAAGAGCCGCTTTACAGATAGAGCATAATGCCAAAGGGATTATGCTTCCCACTGTTGAAAACCATACTCAACTTCCTCACTATAATGCAACACACCCGGATCTGTATGAAAACAAACCTGAAGATAATGGCTTGGTATTTTATAGCAAAGAACTCAAAGATGTAGTAAAATACGATGGCTACAGATGGATTGCCGCAACGGAGAGGAGTATCAAAAATTATAAAAATGTAAGTATTCTGGGATCCAATGCGGCTGATGTATCCGTAGCCAATGTATTGGGAATTACAGGACGCCCTACCCTATCTTTTAATATTTTAGCTGATTTTGATAGAAATAATATCAATAATTTAAAAGTTACGGTAAACGCTAATGGAGAAATTACAATTCCGACAGATGGTTTCTACAGAATCAATCCATCTGTAAAAACAAGTAGCGCCGGAGGTCTTTCTGTAGGAAATGCAGCTACCATTATTTCACTACAGGCTCTCTATGCCGCTGCTGCCGGAGATGGATGGCAAAAAATTCATGAAAACAGCTTTTTGCTTTACGGATTATTGGTAACAGCCGGCAGTGCAAATTCAGTAAATAACTTTTCCACTACAAAATATCTGCATGCAGGAGACCAGATCCGATTAAGAGCTGGCATCCAAGCTGATACAGGATTAAATGTAGGAGCTGGTGTCAATTTTAAAATGAACGATAAAGATACTTTTATCTATATAGAAAAACTGAATTAAAATGAGAAAGAAAATATATATCACCACCCTTCTGATGACAGCCACAATGGCATTTTCTCAGGTTATTATTGGAAGTGAAATCAATCCAAGCCCAAATTCCATGTTCAGTGTTGTGAATAAGGATGATAGTGCTGCAGGATCTAAAGGAATGATGATCCCAACCGTAAATAATGAATCCGAATTACCTCTGTACAATACCAGTCTGCCTAATCGTTTTGACAAAGATCCTTCTATGCAGGGAATGATTATGTACAGAAAAGATATTCAGAGAGTGGTAGTATACGACGGGGATATATGGAAACCTACTTTTTATGAAACCGGAGGAAGGGCTACTCGCGCCAGCATGAACCCAACAACTGCTGAAAGTGATTTTCCATCTGTAGGATGCATATTGATCGGATGCGGAGAAAAAGATGTGCCTTTCGGGTTCCACAATACGTCCCTGGATGGCGATAAACTTGGTATTATTGATCCTCAGGGAGCAGTAAACAGCAGCTTCAGTAATTTTACATTCAAAGAATCGGGATTTTATAAGATCCTTATCAGTTTAAAGGTGAAAACTTCCGGTATTCATGTAAGTCCTCCTGTAATTTCTTTCAGAGCTTTAAAAAACGGAGCTATTATTGCCAGAAATGATGTGCCTTTGAATGAAGCGATCTTGATTACAGCCGGAGCTAACAGAGTGGGAACAATGGAGTTTTTAGCAATGTTTGACAAAGGAGATAAGCTTAAAGTTCAAGTTTCAGGTGGTGTTTCTATTCTAACAGTGGCCGATGTCTACAAAATAGTTCCTACAGACGGAACTTTTATCAGCATAGAAAAACTATAATCTGAGATAACACGAAACATTTTTTATTCCATATTTCATTAAATCGGGCACTCCACTTGGAGTGACCGATTTTCATTGTATAAAATTAATGATCTGTCATTACTTTTTCCATTTCCTATGATTATCCGATGATTTCTTTAAGCTGGCTGAGCCCCATTTTAAAACCTTCTTCGAATCCCATATCCAGCATTCTTTTCATTACTTCTTCTGATTGGTAATGGATATTAACTGTAACCTTTGTTCCTTCTTCTACTCCAGTGAAACCGATCAGCCATTTTGATTTTGGAGCATCTTCGTTAACTTCTCCGTTTTCATTACAGAAAGCACTCGTCCAGTCAAAACTTCTATGTTCTATGATTTCTCCATACTGGGATTGGGAGTATCCTTTTTCACCGTTAGGGCCTACCATTGCATACAGCCAGATTCCACCTTCTTTGAAATCCTGTTTTACCGTTTCAGCTTTCCAGGGTTTGGGTCCCCACCACTGATCCAATAATTCAGATTGGGTAAAATAGTTCCACACTTCAGAAACATCAGCGTTGTAAATATTCATTACATAGACACTTTTTGAGTCAAAATCTTTGTTGAAAATGATATTAGATTCCATAAAGTAATAATTTTAAATAAAGTTAAGTCTTTATTTACAGAAAGGACTTTTCCTATGACAAGTAAACAATAATTCATAAATAATTGTTAAAAAACAATCTTTTAAGATAAAAAACATAATTTTTTGGCTCGTTTTTTGTTTACGTAGTCTTAAAACAATTAATTTTAACATTCATACTTCCAAAACATATATAATTAAATAATGAATAATAAATTCATCCCAATAATATCGGTGTTTATGACGATCTCACTGATTGTCTTTGTTACGCTCCAATTTTATTGGCTGAAAGGCTATTACGGTGTACTGGAACAGGACTTTTCCAATAAAGTTTATTCCGTTTTGGAAAGTACTTCAAAAACAATTGAAGAAATTGAAGCTGATAAATATCTTACTAAGGATAACAGAAATACCATTCTTGCTAACAGTAAAAACCCTTCTCTTACTACCATTCAACAGGTGGAGGATTCCGGAACTCAGAGACAGATCATCTATTCCAAAAATATTATCTCCAATGCACAGCTTCCTATTTCTAAAAAAGGAGACTCTGTAAAGCTTACTACTTTATACACTGATGAAGCTGCTTACAAAATAAAAAGAGATACCACCAACCGTGAAATTCTTACCTCGGATATCAATCAGGATATTGAAACCGGGGATTATGCAGTAAAAGAGTTTGTAAAGGTATATGGGAATAATTTACCTATTGCACAAAGGGTAAGCCCGGCCACTCTTGATTCTGTGATTACAAAAGAATTAAAAATCAGAGGAATTAGCGCAAAATTCGGATATGGAATTGTAGACAAAGACAATAAACTTACCAGTATTGCCAATAAAGCTTACAAAGAAAAAAAAGACAGCAATACATATAACTATCCTCTTTTTACAGATAAGAAATACAATACCTTATATAATCTGGCCTTAGTTTTCCCTAAAAAGGAATATTCTCTGGCTATGAACAACTGGCCTATGTTATTGGGTACTTTTCTTTCATTGCTTACAATTCTTGGAATTTATATCATTTCCATCAATTATATGATGAGGCAGAAAAAACTTGCTGAAGTGAAAACAGACTTCATCAACAATATGTCCCACGAATTCAAAACACCACTGGCCACCATTTCTGTAGCAACAGATTCATTAGCCAATGATAAGATTGCCACCAACCCGGATAAAGTAAAATACTATTCCGAATTGATTAAACAGGAAAACCTGAGGATGAAAAAACAGGTGGAAAATGTTCTGAACATGTCTAAGCTTGAAAGAAATGAGGTAGAATTATTCCTGAGAGAAACCAATGTAAGGGAATTGATCAAGAGAACAACAGAGTCTTTCAACCTGATCGTACAGCAGAGAAACGGTACCCTGACCCAAAAGTTCAATGCTACTCATTATAATTTTAAAATTGATGAGTTTCATATCTCGAATATGCTGGTGAATTTACTGGATAATGCCAATAAGTATTCTCCTGAAGAACCGGAAATTCATGTGGAGACAAGAAATGAAGGACATTGGTATGTCATTGAAATTTCTGATAAAGGAATGGGCATGGAAACCCAGAATAAAACAAAGATTTTCGAGAAATTCTTCAGAGAAGAAACCGGAAATATTCACAATGTAAAAGGACAAGGATTAGGTCTTTCCTACGTTAAAAAAATTGTAGAACTCCACAAAGGAGAGATTATTGTAGACTCCAACAAAGGAGATGGAAGTACATTTACGATAAAGCTGCCGATGGGGTAAACATAAGGAATGAGTAATGAATGATATGAATTAATAATTAAAGGATCATCTCACATTATTCATCAATTATAAAATAAAGAACCAAAAAACAAAATATAAGAAGAGAGAGTGAGAAAGTTCATTCTTCATTGTTAATTATTAATTAGTAAAAGTTATGAGCAATAGAATATTATTAGTAGAGGACGATCAGAGTTTCGGGGCAGTGCTTAAAGATTATTTAACAATCAATAATTTTGAAGTTACACTTGCTACAGATGGGGAACAGGGATTGAAAGAGTTTACAGAAAATGAATTTGACATCTGTATATTTGACGTGATGATGCCTAAGAAAGATGGGTTTTCATTAGCCGAAGATGTGAAAAAAATCGATAAAAATACACCGATCATATTCCTTACAGCAAGAAATATGAGAGAGGATATCCTGAAAGGGTATCAATTAGGGGCTGATGATTATATCACCAAACCATTTGATACGGAACTTCTTTTATACAAGATCAAGGCTATTCTTCAGAGAAGCTCTACCCTGGAAAATGAAGAGCAGGAGCAGTTCAAGATCAGCAATATCTTCTTTGATTCTATGTTGAGACAACTGAAGGTAGGTGATAAAGAATATAAACTTTCGCCAAAAGAAAACGAATTGCTGAAACTTCTTTGCATCCACAGAAACGACTTCATGCCGAGAGACCTTGCTCTTAGAAAGATATGGAAAAAGGAAAATTACTTTACAGCAAGAAGTATGGACGTATATATTGCCAAACTTCGTAAGCTATTGAAAGATGATGAAGGATTGGAAATTATCAACGTTCACGGTGAAGGATTTAGACTTCTTGTAAAAAACTAATCTAAAAATCGTATTATAAATATAAAATTAGCAAAACAATTGAAAATGTTTTGCTAATTTTGTTTTATACCCAATCAAGGATATGAAGAATACGTTTTTAGGTTTGATCTCTGTATCAATATTAGCTGTCTCTTGTAAGAAAGATGAAAGAGCAACTTATTTAAAAGAAGAAGCAGGTACTCAACAGCCTTCTGTAGCTATTAACAATGCTCCAAAAGCTTCACTGATGGATCAGGCAGGCATCCAATCCAGTACTCCTTCTACTGCTATGGCCACTGCTCCGGGCATGAACCCACCACACGGGCAGCCGGGACACCGATGTGACATTCCTGTAGGACAACCTTTGAACAGCCAGCCAGCAGCTACCCCTGCTTCACAAAATATCAGCGTAGGAGCTAACAATGCAATTCAAATTGATCCTAACTCAGCAGCTCCAGCGCAAGTAACAGTGAACAATAATTCTAAACCTGTGAAAACGGCTCCGGGAATGAATCCTCCTCACGGACAACCGGGGCACAGATGTGATATCCCCGTAGGACAGCCTTTAAATGGCAAACCTGCTCCAGCTTCGCAAACAGCTCAAAATAATATACAGGTTACTCCTACTCCAACACCTGCTCAGGCAGCTTCACAAAATCTTGCTATGGGAGAAAAACCTAAAATAAACCCTGCTCATGGAGAACCTTGGCACAGCTGCTCTCTAAAAGTTGGTGATCCTTTGCCATAAATTTTGTATTTTTGCAGATATGAAGCTGTTTCACATACTGGCAATAGTATTTTGTTTGGGAATCTTTCTGGTTCCTAAGGATGGCTTCTACGCTCAATCTATACAGAAAACATGCTGCAAAGCAGAATCCGGAAAGAAGAGTGACTGCTGTAAAAATCATTCCTCAAAAAAGGATGGTAAAGATCGCGCTACAAAATCATGTAATGATGACTGCTGTTCATCATGTATAGTCTGCTACACTTTTATTGAAACCCCTTTTTCAAAAAACCTGCGTCTGGAACTGTCTTATTACAAAGCAAATAAGAATCCTCAGTTTCAATATTCAGATCCTTATCTTTCAGATCGTTTAAAGGAAATCTGGCAACCGCCTAAAATAGGTTAATTAAAACATTGTAAGTTCGTTACATCCGTATCGAACCGTATTTTAATTAATTTAAACTTTAAACAAATGAAATTATATATTTCCAGGTTGATACTTGGTACATTATTCTTATTTACACAATTTATATCGGCTCAAAATCTTCAGAAAAACCAGTTCAAAGTAAAAGGGAACTGTGAAATGTGCAAAACAAGAATTGAAGGAGTGGCTAAAAAAGCAGGTGCAAAAACGGCTGTTTATTCTATAGATCTTCAAACTCTGACTTTAGAAACAGATAAAGTTTCTGCTGATGACATTCTGAAAAAAGTAGCAGAAGCAGGTCATGATAATGAAAAATTTAAAGCATCCGATGACGTTTACAAAAACCTTCCGGGATGTTGTCTGTATGAAAGAGATCTACAGCCTTCACAAGCAGCAGCAGAGCCTCATGAGCATCATATTGATGCCAAAAAAGACAATGAATTTTATGTAAGAGGAAACTGTGCTTCATGTAAAGCCAGAATTGAAAAAGCAGCTCAGGGAGCAGGAGCTGATTCAGCTGAATGGAATGCAGAGAAGCAAACGGTTGCTTTACATTTTGATACCGCAAAAACCTCATCAGATAAAATTTTAAAGGCTATTGCTGATGTGGGACATGATAACGAGAAATATAAGGCTTTGGATACTACTTATAATGGTCTTCCGGGATGTTGTCTGTATGACAGGGATTTTACTTTTGGAGAAGCCAACCCAAAGGTTCATTATGAGGAAGGGACGAAACATGAAGATCATGCTACTCCATCTGATAATGATTCTCACAGTAAACATGAAAAGAATATTGATGGGGTTGTAGTAACAGGTTCTAAAGCTGCTACCTCTTTAAACAAGAAAGAAGCAGGTTTAGTTTTTAATATTGATAAAAAAGAATTATTAAAAGCAGCATGTTGTAATTTATCTGAAAGTTTTGAAACAAATGCCACCGTAGATGTGTCTTTCAGTAATGCTGTAACAGGTACAAAACAGCTGAAAATGCTGGGTTTGGACCAAAAATACACTAGCTTAACTAAAGAGCAGTTACCTGAGATCAGAGGATTGGCTTCGGCTTATGGATTGAATTTCATTCCCGGCAGATGGATTGAAAGTATTCAGCTGACGAAAGGAGGAAGTACAGTAACCAACGGATATGAAAGTATTACGGGACAAATCAATACCGAATTGCTGAAGAATGCCAAAACTCCGGAAACGTCCCTGAACCTTTTCTCAGATTTTAACGGGAGAGCTGAGGCAAATATTACCAGTGTGTCTCCCATTAATGATAAATGGTCACAGACTTTCCTTCTTCACGGAAACGGAACATTTGGAAATACAGATATGAATCATGACGGCTTTCTGGACAGACCGAAAGGAACTCAGATCAACGCTGCTTATCTCCTGAACTATAATGATCTGGAAAAATCAGGTTTCGGATCTCATTTCGGGATTAACTTTATCAGGGATGAAAGAACTGCAGGACAGGTTGGCTTTGATAAAAAACTTGGGCAGGATAAGCAACCAGCATACGGTGTCGGGATTGATATCTCAAGATTTCAGGTCTGGAATAAAACAGGCTATGTTTTTAAAGGAAAACCTTACCAGAGTATCGGCTGGATGAACCAGTATGTGTATCACCAGCAGGACAGCTTCTTTGGGTTGAGAAATTATTCAGGGCAGCAGCATACCTATTATTCAAATTTAATTTTTGAAAGCATCCTGGGGAATACTAACCATAAATACAAAGCGGGAGCAAGCTTTTTATATGATGGTTATGATGAAACTTATTTAACGGATAATATTAAAAGAAATGAAATTGTTCCGGGAATCTTCGCTGAATATACTTTAACAGGATTAAAATATACTTTAGTAGCAGGAACCAGAGTAGATTTCCACAATCTGGCAGGAACTCAGTTTACTCCGAGATTAAACTTTAAATATGATTTTACACCGCAGACCATCTTAAGACTTTCTGCAGGAAGAGGATTCAGAACAGCCAATGTATTTGCGGAAAGCCAGCAGTATTTTGCTTCTAACAGAGCGATCAATATTTTACCAAACGGAGGAAATATTTACGGTTTAAAACCTGAAATTGCGTGGAACTATGGAGCAAGTTTACAACAGGAGTTTAAGCTTTTCGGAAGAAAATCAACGATCATTGCTGATTTTTTCAGAACCGATTTCCAGAATCAGGTATTGGTTGATCTAGACCGATCTCCTCAGCAGCTTACCTTCTATAACCTGGAAGGAAAGTCATTTGCAAACTCGTTCCAAACACAATGGGATTTTACTCCTTTCAGAAATTTTGATGTTAGATTAGCTTATAAATATTATGATGTACAGGCAGATTATATAGGAGGCAGAAGAGAGGTTCCTTTTATGGCTAAACACAGAGGATTTGTCAACCTTGCCTATGCAACCAATAAGAATGATAAAGGGGGATTCTGGAGTTTTGATACTACTTTAAATTGGGTAGGAAAACAAAGACTTCCCAATATGGGAGACAATCCTGCAGAATTTCAGTTACCGGCATATTCCAATTCTTATGCTGTACTGAATGCCCAGATTTCAAAAAACTTCAACAAGAAGCTTAGAGCTTATGTAGGGGGAGAAAACCTTACTTCTTATTACCAGAAAAATGCAATCATTGATTTTAGAAATCCTTTCGGAAATTATTTTGATGGCGGAATGGTCTATGCCCCGATTATGAAAGCAAATTTCTATGTGGGACTGGATGTGACGTTTTAAATAGGTTACAACAATTTAATAATAGCAAAACAGGCTTCCTTATGATTTAAGGAAGCCTGTTCTTTACTATTGGCTGTTTGAGAAGGTTAAATTTTCTGCACCAATTCCTTTCACGGTCACTCTTTTCCAATGAGGAGGTAAGGTATTTTTTGTTGTTTTTAAAACTCCTTTGTCATCGATATCTACTCCTGCAAACCCCATGATCATTGCCTGTAATATGCCTCCTGCCCCTGTAATAAAATAAGGGTTATCTCCTTCTTCTGTTTCAGCGAGTACTCTGAATGGAGATAAAAGGTTAGGCTCATAAGATTCTTTAAACCATTTATATGCTGTGCCACCGTCTCCAAGCCTACTGTACAATAAGGCAAAAATAGCCTTTGTCATCGCCGGTGTTTGCTTATTAGGTATCTTTTCCTGATAGTATTTCAGGTCTTTTATGATCTGCTCCTTATCCTGAATAAGATTCAAAGGATAGGCCAATAAATTGACATCAGCCTGTTTGATTTCTTTTCCACTGTATGTATCATGCTCTTTTGTCACTCCATTCTCAAGTTTAGTAAAAACCAGATTCTCTGCAATTTCATTCCAGGTCTTATTAAAGGGTAAATTCAGAACTTTTGCAGCAGCGTTGGCGAATCTTAGATTGAGCTTTGCAATGGCATTGGTATAGGCATTATTATCTACATTCTCGGCCCATTCATCAGCTGCCACCACGTTCTTTATATGATATTTACTTTCTTTTTTCTCTACACGGGATTGCCAAAATCCAGCTGTTTTACTTAAGACAGGCCAGCCTTTATCTCTAAGCCATTGTATGTCTTTCGTCATCAAATAATAATACCATGCGGCAAAGGCAACGTCTCCTGTGATATGATGCTCATACGTTCCCGATAATGCCCAAACAGGAGTTTCTTCCTCTCCGGAAACAGCGCTTTCCCAAGGAAACATAGCTCCTTTATATCCATGTAAGCCTGCATTGGTTTCAGCTGCTTTTATCCGGTTAAAACGATAATCCACAAGTCCTTTTGCTATTTCCGGATGAAAAAACAATAAGGGTTTAAACATAAACATTTCCGTATCCCAGAAAATGTGTCCGTTGTAGCCAGTGCTGCTAAGCCCCACGGGGGATAATGAATGATCTGATCCTTCTCTTGAAAAAGCATACAGATGATATAACATATTATGAACATCCTGCTGTGCCTGAGGGTCACCTTCTATTTCAATATCTCCTTTCCATAGATTTTTCCATTCTTCTTCGTGCTTTTTATAAAGTTCCAACGGGTCCTGTAAATTAGCATAGATACTTAAT
Organism: Chryseobacterium pennae; assembly: GCF_003385515.1. Classification (GTDB taxonomy): domain Bacteria; phylum Bacteroidota; class Bacteroidia; order Flavobacteriales; family Weeksellaceae; genus Chryseobacterium; species Chryseobacterium pennae. The sequence continues at coordinate 278,567 of NZ_QNVT01000001.1, forward strand.
CTCTCAGCCATATTATACGGATCATTAACCTGCGAGGAGGATACAAGTGATCCAATAAGTGAAAAAGTATAGGTTTCTGATGCTTTTAATTTTTTTACAAATTTCATAAGATGTGCATCACTATCCCGTACTTCATGCGAAACTTTTGGCTGGCTATACTGTTCTTCAGGAAATAAAAATGTTGTACTGGCAGCCATTGTAAGTGCACCTGTAGGACTTTTGGCCACAGAAGTCAAAAGAGGAATGGTAGCATGCGGAGGGCTCACCTCATTATAACTTTGCTGAGAAAGTAAAAATCCCTGTGGTGTTTTCAGATTGCTTTCTGCAATAAATGTCATCTCTTTTTTGGGAGAGATCGTCACCGTGAGAATGACGTTATTCGGAAGATGCCTCAAAGCGACATACTTGTATTCTACAGATGCGATATCTCCATAATTAAAGGACCCTGAAAAAGCAGCTGTCTTAAAATCAATTTTTTGTTTATAATTAGAGATGTTTTTCTGGCTAACCTGCTTCCAGTCAATCAACAAATTAAAATCCAACACATTAAAATTGGAAAGAAAATTACTGGTTCTTCCTCTTCCAAATTGATCATAAACACCAGCCAGAATAACATTACCAGCCTTAAGAGGTTCAGGAGACGAGGTCATTCCAATAATTCCATTTGAAACCGTGACACCGGTATAATTATCAGGAACAATATTTTCAGCTACAATACTCCAGCAATCCTGAGCCAAACAGTGTCCAAAAATACCGGTACACAAAACAGTTAAGATAACAAGTCCTTTTCTCATCATTTCACAGGTTTTATACTGATAGCGAACCCACCTCCCGGCGCCACTTTAATTTTCAGTTTTTCATTTGATTTTATCTGTTGATGCAAAATCTCATAGTCTTTAGGATGATGATTCCAGCTTGCATTTTTTCCGTCTTTATAAATAACAGCCTCGAATTTTTGGCCTTTAGCTAAAAATGACAAGTCTACAGTTGCTTCTCTGGGGTTTTCATCAGTAATTCCTCCTACAAACCATTCATTTTTATTTTTCGCCTTTCTTGCAATGGTAACATAATCTCCCGGTTCTGCCTCAAGGATATAAGACGAATCCCAGTCTACCGCAACATCTTTGATAAACTGAAATGCATCCGGATATTTTTTATAGTTCTCAATCAGATCTGCGGCCATTTGAAGTGGGCTGTACATGGTGATGTAAAGAGCCAACTGCTTGGTAAGGGTTGTACTCAATTTAGCCTTGTTGTTTCCATAGACAGAGAGATCACCTTCAAAAATTCCGGGAGTATAATCCATAGGACCGCCGATCAGCCTTGTAAAAGGTAAAATGGTGGTATGATCGGGTTTATTTCCGTTGAAAGACTCAAATTCTGTTCCCCGGGCAGATTCCTGAGCAATCCAGTTCGGATAGGTCCTGTGAAGCCCTGTAGGCCGTACCGCTTCATGGGAATTAACCATAACCTGATATTGGGCTGCTGTTTCAGTAACATACCTGTAATGATTAACCATCCATTGCCCGTCATGGTATTCACTTCTCGGAATAATAGGTCCTACATATCCTGTTTTAACGGCATCATAGCCATTATCTTTCATAAACTTGAATGCATCTTTCAATTGTCGTTCATACTCTACAGCTGAAGAAGTAGTCTCATGATGCATAATGATTTTTACATTTTTGCTCTTTGCATAGGCTTGCAGCTCTTTTACATCAAAATCGGGATATGCTTTAGTAAAACTGTAAATATGTTCTTTCCTGTATGCCTGATTATCTTCCCATCCTTCATTCCATCCTTCTACCAAAACAGCATCAAATCCGTTCGCTGCAGCAAAATCAATATATTCCTTTACATGTTTTGTATTAGCCCCATGCCTTCCATTCGGCTGTAATGTTTTATAATCCGTTTCTCCGATCCGGATATCCTGCTGATCTGAATAAGTCCATGTAGAACCGCCTCCTGTAAAATATTCCCACCACACTCCAATATATTTGACCGGTTTTATCCAGGATGGATCTTTTATTTTGCTGGGTTCGTTAAGGTTAACAATCAGATTGGATGCCAGTATATCTCTTGCATCATCACTAATAATCACTGTACGCCAAGGGCTTACGGATCCGGTTTGGATAAATCCCCTGTCTCCGTTTTTATCAGGAGTAAGATTGGAAGAAAGAATCAGATTTTTCTCATCAAGATTGAGCGTCATTGCCGGAAAATTAACCAAAGCGGCTTCGTGGATGTTAATATAAATCCCGTCCTGGGATTTCAGCATCAAAGGGGTCTGTACTGCAAGGGTTGCACTTGGAGCCTTGGCAGCCAAAGGTTCTTTTCTTACTTCATCAATCTGTTTTGAGATTTCGGTTAATCTGGAAGTTGTTACCGGAAATTCATTGGTGTCATAATCTGCAGGAATCCAGAATGCTTTATAATCTTTTCCCAGATTAAAAGAGGTCATTTCATTATTGATTGTAAAATGTCTTAACTCATGCTGAATAGGGAATTCATACCGGAATCCTAAACCATCATCAAAAAGTCTGAACCGGACATCCAGTTTCCAGCCCGTTTTGTTTTGTATCAAATGTACCAACATCTCATTATAATGATCTGCCACTTGTTTATTAGGCCCCCAAACCGTTGTCCAGGTATTATTTGCAAATGAGTATTGAATATTTTCTATTTTAAATCCGGAAAAATAAGAAGTGGCGGGCTTTAAAACAAAGCCAAGTTTGCTATCCTTCAGTATCGTTTTTCCTTTATACTGAAGTGCATAGTAAGGGTTTTCTTCTTCAATTTTAAAGTTTAGCTTTAATTTACCATTGGGGGATTCAAGCAATTGCCCGTGAACAATGAATCCGAATACCACAAATAAACTGAGGCACAGAATATTTTTTATCATAATCTTAGCGATTTTAATGGTTTAAATAATTTCAGTTCATCATGAACAGATGAAGCGGGAAAAATATTTTCAGAAATAAGGCCTTATAGAAAAGGAAATTCAGGAAATATAGAATCTGAAAAAGGAGTATTTTATGATCGGTATTTGCATAGCATTTCTTCCCTTTAGCTTACCATGCCTTGAAGGGAAGAAATGAATATGCTTATTGGTATTTATCTTCCAAAATCATCCTGTACTCTTACGATATCATCTTCGTCTGAAGGATTGGAGGCATCAGTATGCTGCCATATTTCTGCTACGATTCCCCAGCCTGACAAACCGATTAGTCTGTGTCTTTCTCCCTGCTGAAGTTTTACCTGATCCGTTGGATGGTATTCTCCAAGTTCTCCTTCATCATCGGTATTGCTTCTTTTGATTCCTACTGTTCCTTCTACTACCTGCCAGATCTCTGCTCTTCTGTGATGGTACTGCCAACTTAATCTTGCTTCCGGAGCTACAATAAGAATTTTTGGGCTTAGCTTCCCGCCTATTCTCAGGTTTTCGACATCAATCCCATCAAAGTACTGATTGGCAAAATCCTGCGCCTGGGTTTCATCAATGACAAAAAAGCCTCCCCATGGTCTGGTCTCATCTTTTGCTGCAATGGTAAACCCTTGTGTCTGCAGCATTTTTTCCACTCTATCGAATATTTCTTTTTTTTCTGTACTCATACAGTTTGTTTTTTCTTAATTAAAAATTATTTACCTGATTCTTCTTTTGACATTGAATACGGGAAATCTTTTTCCTGTGATCCTCTGTCTGCATTCGGCTTACTATCCATTTTAAAGTTTAAAACCGTTCCTTTGATTAATTCTTTATGGCTCAGCCAATTTTTGGAATAAGGCTGCTGATTTACGTTCAATGATTTGACATATAAATTTTCGGCACTGTTTTCCGGGGCTTTTATTTCAATTTTCTTTCCGTTTTCCAAATGGATCGTTGCTTCTTTAAACAATGGTGCTCCCAATACATACTGGTCCGTTGCCGGCGTTACCGGATAGAAACCCAGTGCTGAGAAAATATACCATGCTGAAGTCTGTCCGTTATCTTCATCACCACAATAACCATCCGGAGTAGCCTGATAGAGTTTATCCATAACCTGTCTTGCCCAATATTGGGTTTTATAAGGTGCTCCGGCATAATTGTACAGATAGATCATATGCTGGATCGGTTGATTCCCGTGGGCATACTGTCCCATATTCATGATCTGCATTTCCCTGATCTCATGGATTACTCCGCCATAATAGCTATCATCAAAAACCGGTGGCAATGAAAAAACCTCATCCAGTTTGGCTTCAAATTTCTTTTTCCCTCCCATCAGCTCGGACAGTCCGTTGATATCCTGAAAAACGGACCAGGTATAATGCCAGCTGTTCCCTTCTGTAAAGGCATCTCCCCATTTGAAAGGATTAAATGGCTTCTGAAAGTTACCGTCTTTATTTTTGCCACGCATCAATCCTGTTTCTTTATCGAACAGATTTTTGTAATTATACGCTCTTTTTTTGTAAATATCAATTTCTGAAGCAGGTTTTCCTAATGCTTTTCCTAGTTCATAAATAGCAAAATCATCATACGCATATTCTAGCGTTCTGGCTGCATTTTCATCAATCTTCACATCGTAAGGAACATACCCTAAGTCATTATAATATTTTACTCCTGCACGGCCAACGGCTTCAATAGGGCCTTCATTATTGGCACCATGTTTTACTGCCTGCCAAAGAGTTTCCACATCATAACCGCGAAGCCCCTTAATATAGGCATCTGCCACGACGGAAGCTGAATTATTTCCAATCATAACATCAGAATATCCCGGGCTGCTCCACTCTGGTAAGAACCCTCCTTCTTTGTAAGTGTTTGCTAATCCCTCCTGCATTTCTACATTGATACTTGGGTATACCAGGTTCAGGAAGGGATATAAAGCACGGAAAGTATCCCAGAAACCGGTTCCTGCGAACATTCTCCCGTCTGTAATTTTTCCATTGTAAGGACTCCAGTGTTTTATTTTATTCTGGGCATCAATTTCATATAATTTTTGCGGGAAAAATAAGGTTCTGTACAGTGAGGAATAAAAGGTTCTCATCTGCTGGTCTGTACCTCCTTTTACTTCAATTTTCCCTAAGGTTTTATTCCAGATATTTTTGGCATCGGTCTTTACCTGTTCAAAGTTTCTGTTTCCGATTTCTCTTTTAAGATTGAGTTCAGCCTGTTCAAAGCTTATGAATGAAGAAGCAACTTTTGCATAAACTGTTTCTTTATTTTTCAGTTTAAAACCAACTACAGCTCCGGCATGATTACTGGTAATTTCCAACTGATCACTGATCAGTTTATCATCTTTCCAGGTTCTTGACAGTTCAAACTCTTTATCAAACTGGATGACAAAATAGTTTTTAAAATTTTCATATTTTCCTGATGCATATCTTGTAGTGTATCCCAGTATTTTTCTTTCTTTAGGCAAAATCCTGATGTAAGAACCTTTGTCTAATGCATCAACAACAACATAAGCACTATCTGTTTTTGGAAAATCGAATTTGAAAAAAGAAGCTCTTTCTGTGGGAGTAAACTCAGTGGTTACATTGATATCTGCCAAATAAACGCTATAGAAATAAGGAGTGGTTACCTCAGCTTTATGGCTGAACCAACTTGCTCTGTCTTCTTCTTTGAATTTTAATTTTCCCACTCCCGGCATAATGGAGAATGCACCATAATCATTCATCCAGGGAGAAGGCTGATGGGTTTGTTTGAATCCTTTTATTTTATCGGCATCATAAGTATATGCCCAGCCATCGCCCATCTTCCCAGTTTGTGCTGTCCAGAGGTTCATTCCCCATGGAAGCCCCACTGCGGGATACGTATTTCCGTTGGATAATGAAGGTTTAGACTGGGTTCCCATCAATGGGTTCACATAGTCTACAGGAGATGCATTCTGGCCAAAAACCAAGGCCTGTAATAAAAGAAAGCAAGTAGAAAAAATAGACTTCATTGTATCGTTTCGTTTGTTAATTTATATAAGCTTTTTTAATGCATAGCTAGCGGCTCCCAGAATGGCAGCATCTTCAAAGATGTCCGAAATTTTGACCTGCAAGTTAATATTATTCTGTGTTATATTTTGAATAAACCTTTGTTCAAAATGAGGATAAGCCTTCGCTATATTTCCGCCTATAACTAAAACTTCCGGTTTATAAGGCTCTGCATATTTCACAATAAAATCAGAGAAGGAATCTGCATATTCATCAAATATCTGCTTCTGTATTGCTGAAGGTTTATCCAAAAGATCTTTAGTCCCTGAAATCTGCTCTCCCGTTAACTCCTCAAACCGTTTCACAAACCAACGTGTTGCCAGATAATCTTCACAGATAGAATCTTTAAATGGTGAATCCCACAAGTCTTCATCTGTCGCAAATTCTCCGTTATAAAAAGTAGTTCCCAACCCTGTTCCCAGCGTTACTCCAAAAATTCTTTTAAAACCCTGAGCACAGCCTCCAAAAACTTCCCCTTCCATAAAGGCAGCGGCATCATTTACAAAATGAATCTGCTTTGGAGAAATGGATAATCTATTGCCTAATTCTTCTTTAATATTGATGTGGTAGATATCAATAAATTTTCCTTGCTGCATAAGGGATATTCCGTTTTCATAATCGAAAGGTCCGGGCATTGCAATTCCTATTAAAAGGTCACTTTTCACCAGATTATGAGCTCCTTTTTCAATGGCCGAAGTCCAGGCTGAGAAAATAGCTTCTTTGTGATCAAATGAATTGACATGTTCTCTTACATACGTTGAAGTCATAATCTCTTTTTTTTCAGGATCTACCTGCGCCAGTGTAATATGCGACCCGCCAATATCGATTCCTAATATATTCTGCATCATTTTTATTTTAAATTCAAGCTGTTCTACTGATTGAGAAAAGCAGACAAACAAGAAAGTATTATCTGCCTGCTTTACAGTTTTTATTTTCTATTTTTCAGATAAATTCCTTATTTACTGATTTTTATTTTACAATGATTTTACCTGATGATACTACTTTATTTTTTGAGGATGTAATCTTGTAAATATAAGTACCACTGGTTAAATCCTGTGTATTCACTGTGTTATTATTTTGATTAATACCCTGTTTTTTCAATAATTTTCCTGAAATATCATAGAATGAAACTTCGCTGGAATTTCCGGTAACCATAAAGTGAATGTCATTTCCTCTTTTAACAGGGTTCGGATAAACAGTATTGATTTCTTTTACAGGTTCGGTATCTGTTACAGACAGAGAGCCGTTGCAAGGAACCTCTGTTTTCCAATTGGTATCAGCCATATTTACCAGTGTTGCGAAATGAGTATTTGCAGTAGCATCCAAAGCGCCTATCCCACTTCCTTCATCCATTTTCCAATTCGCTTCCAGACCTTGTGAGTTGGGTGCCACATTACAGCTGTTATCCATAATTTCCTGGGCTGTTAATGCTCTTTTCCACACTCTGAATTCATCCAAAGAACCATTAAGGGCACGGTTATTATCATAGTTTCTTGCTAAATAAAGGATACCGTTTGCAGTAAAATTACCTGTAACCGGTGCACTGGCATCAAGATTACCATTGATATATAATTTCATCGCTGCTCCATCATATGTTGCAGCTACATGATACCATGTATTTGTATTAAATGCTGTATTCGTATTCATCTTCATCTGAGATGATCCAAAACTCAATATAAACTGCAGCTTGTTATTTGCCAAGTTACCATCCCCGAATCTAAGCATGGCAGAGTTACTATCTCCTACTTCAATACCAAGAACAGATGAAATATTTGGGAAAATTGTTTTAAATGCATTTACTTTTACCCAACCTTCAATAGTCACAGCATTTCCGCTCAGATTAAACTGTCCTGCATTCAGATAATTTGTACTTCCGTTAAAGGAAAGTGACCTTGGTCCCGGACTCGTTACCTGAGCAAAACCACTATTGAATGTTCCTTCTCCTGAATAAGTACTTACTGTCCCTCCATTGCATGCTGCCTGTACTTTCCATACATAGTTTGTATTGGGGGAAAGGTTTTGTAATGAATAACTATTAGTGTTAATATTCTGAACTTCAGTCCATGCAGGAGCTGTTGTTGTTTTGTACTGCAATGTATAAGATGATGCTGTTCCGGCATCCCATGATAATTGAGCCGAATTTCCAAGGTAACTTCCTGATACCAAACCTGAAGGAGTGACACATCCGTTTCCTGAATTGAATCTTGGAGCAAAAAGGTAGGTACTGGTTAATGTTGATGAACAATTAGACTGTATTCTCCAGTCATAATCTGTATTCAAGGTTAAATTACTGATGGTAATATTATTTCCAGAATAATTGGTTCCTACATTAGTCCAGGTTGTTGAATTGGCAGGTTTATAATCTATATTATAGGTTTGGGATCCATTGGAGGTCCAGTTTAATTTAGCAGAAGTTCCTGTAACATTGGAAACATCTAGTCCTAATGGCGGATCGCAGGATTGCCCCTGGCTCCATGAATACAATTGCCCGCTTAACTGGGTATTTTCATTATAAAGAATATTAGATCCTGTACTCAGATAGCTGGCTACGTTAGTTCCCCCTAAATCGTACCACATAAACACCCCGTAACCGTCATTTTTTGTGCTGGTTGCTGATGAAGCAACTACAGATGCAGGCGTAGACTGTGGATTTGAATTTTGTATCCAGATTGCGGCAGGAGAAAGTTTTGTTTTATCAAGTGGTGGTACATTAGGTGCACTGTATGTTCCGTAATAAGGATTCCAGCTGTAATTGATGTAATTTCCTGCCTGATCTCCGTTATAGCTTTGTCTTGAAATTGCATCACCATAATAATAGAATGTGATCAGTTTATCAGGCATTGCTGCTTTAAGCTCTTGTAAAAGCATTACAAAAGAACTGTTATTGGGCTGTCCTGTTCCGTTGTTTCCGTATCCTGCATATTCATCATCCAAATCTACCCCATCAAGTCCATAGGTATAAACTGTATGGGCAACCTGTAGTGCAAAATCTTTCGCTGCTTCACGGTTGGGGAAATTAGAAATCCCGGCACCCTGATGGTTTCCTAAAAGATCCAATAATACTTTGATTCCCTTCTGTTGCAAAGGTTTCACATAAGTATTTACATCGTTCAGTACCTTGGTAACGTTATTGTTGCTTGAGATGTAAGCTCTGCTTTTGGAAACATCATAATTGATATTGGCAGCGAAGATAATAGCAACATCAAAAAGCGGTCTGTTGGTGGTCTGTAAAGTATAAGACCCTGCATTCAGGATGTTGTTGTTGTTGACTTCCACATAACAGACCCCCAAAGGGTTTAGCTGCTGCGCTTTGAGGTACGATCCTGCTTGAAGCATCAAGGCCATCAAGGGAATAAGAAAAAATCTTTTTTTCATTGTATATTATTTTTATTTAAGAGGAAAAGCCATTGAGACTAAGCCCAATGACTGATATTTTATTTTATCATTAATTTCTCTGTCTGCTTTTTACTTCCATTCTGGGATTCAAACTGAAGGATGTAATTTCCTGATTGCAGTCCGGAGGATTCAAACTGATTATTTCCTGTGCTAAGTGATTTTGTACCCATAATTCTTCCATAAAAATCAAAGATGGTCAGCTTTCCCTTATTATATTCATCGGGAACAGAAACTGTAAATGATGAAGATTTACTGATTGGATTCGGGAATATTTTGATTAGGTCCTTAGTATTGATTTCTCCTGTACTTATAGTTCTTTGAGTGGATGTTGTTTTCGAAGTTCCTGCTGTACACGGCAGATCTGTTCCCCAATTAGATGCATCCACACCTGTCAGGCTTAAAGCAGCACCATTTCCTGAGCTATCCTGAACAGTAGAGCCGCTTCCTTCATTGAATTTCCAGTAGGCTGCAAGGGAAGAAGCCGGAACAGATATATTACACATATTCTGACTAATCTCTGTTGGGCTTAATGCACGCTTCCAAACTCTAACCTCATCTACTTTACCATTGAAGTTTCTGGAGGTATTATATGAATATCCCACATTGAATGCTCCGTTTGAGCTTACATTCCCTGTCTGTGTCTTACTTGCATCCAAGGTTCCATTGATATAAATCTTCATCGAAGTTCCATCATAAGTTGCAGCCACATGGTACCATGTATTGGCATTTAAAGCTGTATTGGAAGCAAGTTTTTGCTGTACATTATTGATACTTAACACAAACTGAAGTTTATTATTGGCAACACTGGCATCTCCAAGTCTTAATAATGCTGAATTAGTATCCCCAGCTTCTGTTCCCATAATGGATGATATGTATGGAGATCCTGATTTAAAGGACGAAGGTTTGATCCAACCTTCAAAAGATAGTGCTGAACCTGTCAGATTAAGATTTCCAGCCGCTCCTGATTCACTTGTACCATCCAGAGAAAGAGCGTAAGAGCCTGTAGGTGTTATTGTTCCTGACCCACTATTGAATCTAGGGGCGAACATATAAGCACTTTTCACACTGCAATTTGTTCTGATTCTCCAGTCGTATTCCGTATTGGCTGTTAACCCTGAAACAGTCACTGAAGTAGAATTAATTGCTGTGGCTGCACTCGTCCATGTTGTGGAAGCTGCAGGTTTATAATCTATATCGTACGTATTGGTTCCTAATGCGGCCCAGTTTAGTTTTACACTGGTTCCTGTAAGATTGTTGGTGTATAACCCGATTGGTGCATCACAATTGGTTCCCTGTGTCCATGACTGTAAGGTTCCGCTTAAAACCGTTGGTTCACCATATAATGTCTGAGTGCCTGCTGAAAGCTGTGAAGTTTGATTGGTTCCTTTAAGATCATACCAAAGATATAATCCGTACCCCCCATTTTTCGTTTGGGTAGCCAGGTTGGTTGTTGTAGAATTGGAAGTATTTCCCAGCCATACAGCTGCCGGAGAAATCTGAGCTTTGGTGAGAGGTGGTACATTAGGAGCAGAGAAGGTCCCGTACATGGCGTTCCAGCTGTAATTAATATTATCTCCTACTCTGAATCCGTTCCAAGAAAGCCTTGAAGCGGCATCTCCATAATAATAGAATGAAATGATTTTATCCGGCAATAATGCCCTTAACTCCTGAACAAGCATTACAAAAGAACTGTCATTAGGCTGCCCCGTTCCATTATTTCCATATCCTGAATATTCATCATCAAAATCAATCCCATCCAGACCATAGGTATTTACTGTATTGGCTAATTGTAATGCAAAATCTTTTGCGGCCTCACGGGATGGGAAATTACATATTCCTGCACCCTGATGGTTTCCAAGGATGGTGAGGACTACTTTCATTCCTTTCTGCTGCAGCGGTTTTATGTAGGTATCTGCATTGGTAAGAACCTTGGTCACATTATTATTAGAATACAGATAGGCTCTTCCACGGCTGGTATCATAATTAATATTAGCTGCAAAAATATTGACGACATTAAACAGATAGCTATTCGATGTCTGCAGTTTATACGCTCCTGCGTTCAGGATGTTGTTATTATTCACTTCCACATAGCATATCCCTTTAGGGTTAAGCTGCTGTGCAGTAAGGAGAGAACCGGACTGAAACGCCATGGCCATCAGTACAGTAAGGATTGATTTTTTTTTCATTGTATAATTTTTTTAAGGTGTTTTTGGTTTCTGAATTTTATATAGCAATCCCCTGATCCTTTCTTTTTAAGGAAAACATCTTAATAAATAAGCCATATAAAATTGTGGGCTATGTCAGTAGCTCAGGGTTTTCGTTAAAGGTTTTCCATAGCAATTCGCCAAATAAAGTATTTGCCCATGCAAACCATTCTCTGGTGAACTTTTTGTCATTGTCTTTATGGAAGGATTCATGCATAAAGCCTGTTCCTCCGTGCGTTTTCTGTAAGGTATTGATGCACCATCTGATCTCACTTTTCTCTTTTGTAGTGAGTGCTTTCATAATGATACTCATTGGCCAGATCATATCAAGTCCAATATGTGGACCTCCTATCCCTTCTGCCAGCTTTCCTTTGAAAAAGAATGGGTTATTTTCCGACCATACAAATTTCTTTGTATTCTGATAAACAGGGTCATCAGCTTTCACTGCATCCAGATAAGGCAATCCTAACAGGCTTGGACAGTTCGCATCATCCATCAGATTATAACTTCCGAAACCATTGACTTCAAAGGCATATATTCTTCCAAATTCAGGATGATTGTAAATTCCGTATTTTTTGATGGCTGCCTCTACCTCATCAGCAAGGCTGTTCAGTTGCTGAGCCAACGTTTTTTCATTTTTTATCTGAGACACCATTTCCGCTGCCTGGCGTAGACTTACAACCGCAAACAAATTGGACGGGATTAAAAACCCATAGATTGTAGCATCATCACTTGGACGGAACATAGAACTGATAAGACCTACCGGCTTTGTCGGATAACCATATCCTCCCATCGGAACTCCATCGGTAGCCCAAGCTGTTGTACGTTCAAATTTGTACGGTCCAAGATCATTCTTTCTTTGTTGCTCAGTAAAGGTCTGCAATGTAAGCTTAATCCCTTGTAACCAATTGGCATCGAGAGGTTTTGTATCTCCTGTTGTTTTCCAGAAATGATATGCCAGACGGATCGGATAACATAATGAATCAATCTCCCATTTTCTTTCATGGGTTCCCGGTTTCATATCGGTATGGTCATATTCTTTCCACTTGCTTATTTTCTTATCATCATTGTAGAATGCGTTGGCATAAGGATCTTTCAGGATGAATGTTGTCTGCTTGTGAATGACTCCGGAAATCAGCTTATGAAGCTTCTCATCTTTCTTTGAGAACTGCAGATAAGGGAAAACCTGTGCAGAACTATCACGAAGCCACATGGCATCAATATCTCCTGTAATCACATAAGTATCAGGTGTACCATTGGTTTCACTGTAGAAAACAGTAGTATCTAATGTATTTGGAAAGCAGTTTTCAAAAAGCCAGCTTAGCTCTTTATTGTTTACTTTCTTTTTAAAAGCTGCAATAGCACTTTCTACGGATTCACTGGTAAAATGTCTTTTATCTTTAGGAACACGAACAACAGGAAAACCTTCCGTAGTCAGGGTTTTTGCAAAAACATTCTGAGTAAACAGCAATCCGGCTCCTGCCAGTGCACTTGTTTTAATAAAATCTCTCCTTTCCATTGATACTTTTTATTTCGTTTATTTTTATTAGTCTTTATTTTACCGGCTTACTTCCCATTACAAATCTCAGTTCTCCGCCATTCATAATATCACTGTGGTTCAGTTCCCAGCTTTTGTATTCTTTCCCATTCAAAAACATTTTCTGTACATAGATGTTTTTATCTGAGATCTTATCGGCAATCACTGTAAAGGTTTTTCCGTTTTCCAGCTGCAAAGATGCTTTGGGAAACTGAGGTGCTCCAATTGCATAAACCGGTTTTCCAGGCGTAACAGGATAGAACCCTAATGATGAGAAAATATACCATGCTGACATTTGTCCGCAATCTTCGTTATTCACAATTCCGTCCGGTTTGGCAGCATACATATTATCTCGGATGTATTTTACCATTTTCTGTGTCTTGTATGGACTTCCTGCATAGTTATACAGATATGGAACATGGTGCCCCGGCTCATCTCCAAACCCTAAAGATCCGATGAATCCAGAGATATCCACGTGCTGTTCCCCTTCCATATGAAGAGCTTCAGTAAATGTTTTATCAAGCTTTTCTTCAAATCCTTTTTTTCCACCATACAGATTCATCATTTCATCTATCTGATGCGGAACAAAGAAATCGTAAGCCCAGATATTTCCGGAAACCCAGTGTGGCTGAAGTTTTTTCCAGTCATTAAGGGCAAAATCGGCTAAGAATTTACCGTCTTTCTGTTTAGGCCAGAAATGGTTATTTTCTTTATTAAATGTGTTCAGAAAGTTCATGGAACGTTTTCTGTATACTTCTGCTTCATCTTTCTTCCCTAGCTTTTCTGCCAGCTGCTGGATACACCAGTCATCGTAGGAATATTCTAATGTTGCGGAAACAGAAGCTCCGTTTTCTGAAGGTGAATACCCTAATTTAATATAGTCATTAAGACCTCCTCCTCCGTCACTGCTGCTCATTTTGTCTGTCAGAGACGCATCTTTCATAGCAGCGAATGCTTTTTCAGCATCAATTCCGGGAACTCCCTTTGAAATGGCATCCCAAATTACTGATGTACTGTGATAGCCCAACATACAGAAATTGTCATAGCCGCAAAGTTCCCAGATTGGCATGTGATCCTTGCGATCGGTATATCTGCTGATAAGTGAATTGGCGAATTCTTTAGTATGCTTCTGATCCATAATAGTCAGCAAAGGATGGGTAGCTCTGAAGCCATCCCAATAGGAATAGGTGCTATAGTTAGTGAACCATTTCGTATTCATATTTTCCTGGGCAGCCACATAATCTCCGTTCACATCCATATAAAGATTCGGAGCAATAAAAGTGTGGTAGACTCCTGTATAAAAGATTTTTCGTTGATTATCCGTTCCTCCGGTCACCTGAAATCTTCCGATAAGGTCCCGCCATGTTTTTTGTGCCGTTTCTTTAGCTTTGGCAAAATCCACGTTTTGTGCTTCTGTATCAAAGTTTTCCTGTGCATTTTCTGTACTTACCGGAGATAAAGAAACTTTTACTTCTATACTTTCATTGGCTTCTGTAGCGAATCTAACAAAGGCTTTCGCATCTTTAGCCAGAGCAATTTTTTCGTTATTTTTTATTTTCCCTTCTGCATATACTCCATAAGATTTAAACGGCTTGGAAAATTCCATCACGAAATAAGCAAATCTCTTCCCGCCCCAGCCGTTACTATAGCAATATCCTTTGATTTTGTTATTACCTTCAATACTTACCAATGTGTGATAAATATTTCCGAAGATCTTATTGGTAGGATCAATAATGATATTCGCTTCATCGGTCTTCGGGAAGGTATATTTATGAAATCCTACTCTTGGAGAGGCTGTCAATTCTGCTTTAACTTCATAACTGTCCAACATTACGGAATAATATCCCGGAGCTGCCGTTTCTTTATCATGAGTGAATGTTGAGCGGTATCCTGTTCCAGGTTGATCTTCTGATCCCGGAACCATTTTCACTTGCCCTACAGTAGGCATTACTAAAATATCTCCAAGATCTGCCCATCCTGTTCCGCTAAGATGATTATGACTGAATCCCATAATCGTTTTGCTGCTGTAATGATATCCGGAACACCAGTCCCAATCACCGCTTTTCGTATTCTGATCCGGGCTCAGCTGAATCATTCCAAATGGTGTAGTAGCTCCTGGAAATGTATGTCCATGCCCTCCTGTTCCTATAAACGGATCTACCCAGGATAAAATATCATTTTTATTTTGGGCATTCGCCATGGAAATCAGAGAAGTAAAAAAACAGATCAGCAATTCTTTTTTCATGATAAGAGAGTATCAGAGATTTTTTTAATTTAAAAGTTTGTTTAAAAATATGAAAACCATTACAAAAATCCCAAAAAGGAGAGAAATTAAGCGGGTTAACCTATTTTTTTAATCTTAGTATTTTCAGATTGAATTCTTTTTCATAAAATCAATAATTTCCGAAATATAGCCAAAAGCAATAGCCACTACAGTATCGGCAGCACCATAATATACTGTTACTTTGTCTCCTTCCGTTAAAGCTGCACAAGGGAAAACCACATTGGGTACATCTCCTGTCAATTCATACAGCTCTGCGGGAGCTAATAAGTAAGGTTTAGTTCTGTACAATACTTTCGTAGGATCTTCAAGATCAAGCAAAGCTGCTCCCATTGAGTATCTGAATCCTCTGCAGGTATTGATCACCCCATGATAGAATAATAGCCATCCTTCTTCGGTTTTAATAGGAACCGGACCGCCACCAATCTTTGTACACTGCCATGCACTGTCCTCGAAAGGAGTTACTTTCATCACACAACGGTGCTCACCCCAATATTTCATATCAGGACTGTAACTGATATAAATATCTCCAAAAGGTGTATGTCCGTTATCACTCGGGCGGCTCAGCATCGCATATTTACCATTGATTTTTTCCGGAAAAAGAACTCCGTTTCTGTTGAAAGGAAGGAACGCATTTTCACACTGGAAAAATTCTTTAAAATCAAAAGTGTATCCAATTCCGATTGTAGGTCCATTGTATCCGTTACACCATGTGATCCAATAACGGTCTTCTATAAAGGTAACACGGGGATCATACTTATAATCGGATTCAATCATATCGGTATTTCCTGCCTGCATTTCAATAGGATCATGATTGATATCCCAATTGATTCCATCCTTACTGAATCCAGCAAAAATATTCATCTGCACTGCTTTATTGTCGCAACGGAATACCCCTGCAAAGCCATCTTCAAAAGGAATTACCGCACTGTTGAACACACTGTTGGATGTTGGTATCGCATATCTGTCAATGATCGGGTTTTCGGAAAACCTCCACATAGTATCATTACAACCTTCCGGGCGATCCTGCCAAGGGATCATTACTGATTGAGCTGTCATAAAGTATTTTTACTTTTTTATTTAAAATTTGTTTATTAATTGATTGGTTCTTCTTTCTGATTTTCTGAATAAGGAAAAGGAACAAATAGGGTCACAAGAAATGCAGGAATTGTAGCAACCAGTACCCAGATAAAGAACATTTTGTACCCGATCCAGTCACTGATCATTCCGCTAAACATTCCCGGAATCATTACTCCAAGATTCATAATTCCTGTTGCAAACGCATAATGGGCTGTTTTATGTTTTCCCGGAGCAATCTGCTGCATCATATAGAGCATTAATCCCACAAAGCCGAACCCATAACCGAAATACTCTACCACCACAGCAATTCCTACAGGTAAAAGATCAACCGGCTGATAATAGGCCAGTAATGCATAGACCACAAATGGAATATTGAATGCACAACACAACCATATCAATGATTTCTTCAATCCGCGGACTGAAATAAAATACCCCGCAAGAACAGATCCCAGGATAAATGCTGCAGAACCATAAGTACCGTAAATAAGTCCAATATCTGAGGTTGATAATCCCAGCCCTCCTGAAGTTCTTGGTGCTTTAAAAAATAAAGGAGCAATCTTTATTGCAAAACCTTCTGCAAAACGATACAGGATAATGAACAAAATACACCACAGGATTTTCTTCTTGGTAAAGAAGGAAGTAATGACTTCCAATAATTCTTTACGGACATTTCCGGCAGTCTTTTCATCTTTCTGTACTTCTTTATTTTCTTTAGGCAGAATGAAATAGTGATATATCGCTAATGCAAAAAATAATAATGCATAGATCACCATAATGATCATCCAGGCATGGGTAACTCCTTTTGTTTTTTCCAACATACCGGCAGCATAGACTAAAGCTCCACTACTGATAATCTTGGCAAGGTTATAAAATGCTCCCTGCCAGCCAATATACTTGGCCTGCTCCTTATTGGTCAGAAAACCAATATACGTTCCGTCTGCTACTACATCATGGGTAGCCCCACAAAATGCAACCACTGCAAAAAGCGCAATACTGTATTTAAAAAAATCATGCAAAGGCAGACTTAAGGCAACCAAAGCAAACAGAATTCCTATAGCAAACTGGGTAGAAACAACGAAGAACTTTTTGGTTTTATAGATCTCCAGAAAAGGGCTCCAAAGAGGCTTCAACGTCCATGAAAACATAATAAGAGCCGTCCAGAATGTGATCTTCGAATCCGAAACGCCCATATCTTTATACATAATTCCTGACACCGCATTAATGGTTACAAAGGGTACTCCCATTGCAAAGTATAAGGTGGATATCCAGAGAATTGGCTGAATCCGACGGGTTCCGGAGCTATTTTTTCCCATATTTAAAAATAAGATTCTAAAGAAAAAGAGAACATCTCAAAGCTCATTCCTGCTAAAAAACGAAACTATAAATTTTTTGGAAAGCCTACGTACTCTCCTGCCTGAATGATTATCACTTCTGAGATGTCTCTGTTTTATTGAAGTGATTGATTACTTTTTATCCCACCATAATTTGGTAGCTCCGTTATCCGAGCCGCCTAATTGCTGAACCGCCTGAGCATAATTAAAAGTTGAATTTTTTGTATCATTTGTGAACGGAATTCTTCTGATCATCTGATTGGTATCAATTAATCCTCCACTATCATTTTTTCTGACTTTGAACAAAACTGGATATCCTGTTCTTCTTTGTTCAGCCCATGCTTCAGGGCCATCCGGGTAAAGAGCTAACCATTTTTGAGTGATGATTCTTTCAAGTTTCTTTTCGTTAGAATCACTGTTGTTCCAAGCAATTGTAATGGTACTTAATTGAGAGTCTCCGGCAAGGATATTATTGGCTGCATTTTTAGGATCAATATAAGGAGCTTCTGTTGAAACATTATCTGCAAGATAATTAGCTACATCAGAACTTTTCCCCCATTCTCCAAAAGATTGAGCGATACCAGTCTGATAATTAGCCTGTACATCCCCTGCACCTGAGTAACCTCTCAAAGCCGCTTCAGCTTTTAAAAACCACGTTTCAGCAGCAGTAAATAATTTGAACTTTCCATCAGTTCCGGAGAAATAATCTCCACTAGCAGCTCTTGCTGCAGGTTGAGAATAACCACCATAGGTTGGTTGGCCATTTATTAAATCAATACCTTGGCGAATTCCTATATATTGAGGTTTACCATCTATAAAGGTTGCCGGATCTTTTGCTGTGTTAGCGTAGGAAGAAAGTCTTGGATCTTTGAATCCGTTCATATAAGCCATTATAGGTGCTCCTATAGAACAATCCCCCCACGAATAGATAATAAAACTCAATTCGTGCTGCCCGACACTTATCAATGCATTATCTGTATTGTCAGATATTAATCCTGCGGAAGAAGCAAAGACTTCCTCTGCATATTTTTTTGATTTTGCTGGATCAGCGTAACTCATACGCAAAGCAAATCTCAATTTGAGAGAATTAGCTAATTTTGCCCATTTAGCGATGTCTCCACCATAGATCAAATCTGATCTTTTCACAACAGCTTTATCTTCTACATTCTGGGTTGCGGGAGTATTTTGTACTTTTTGCAAATCAGAAATAGCAGCGGTAAGATCATTAATAAAATTGTTGTAAGCGTCCTGTTGAGAATCGAAATCTGTAACCCCATTTGCATTAGGAGTATCATATTTACTGTACACTACAGGTCCATGGCGATCTGAAACTCTTGCCGCTGTAAGAATTTTCAATATTTTTTTAACTGCAAAAGTTGCGGTAAAATCTATTCCGGGATAATTGTATTTTGCCACATCATCAATGATAATAGAATTATTAAAAGTATCACGCTGTCTTGCGATAATTCTATTGTTCCAGCCATCCATCATTAAATAAGTAAGATTATTTGTCCCTCCATTAAACTGTGATGCTGTACTAAACATTCCACTAAACATATCTGCATTGAGATTTGTCGCTAGCTGATAGTCTGACTGAAAACCTCTTTGCATGGCTTTCATAGGATCTACAATTGCCTTAAAGTCTGCATAAAAATTTTCCGGACCTCCAACTTTCTGCTGATTAAACTCTTCAAAGTCTCCGATACAACTAGAGGCAGAAAAAAGTACGGCTACTCCAAGTATATAAGTTTTAATATTAATTATTCTCATTTTAGTATTGTATATTTAGAAGTTAGCTTTTAATGATAATCCAATAGATCTGGTAATAGGTATACCAAAAGAATCTACTCCTACACCACCAGGTGTGTTTCCTGAAACCTGTTCAGGATCAAACGGTGCTTTTTTATAAAAGAAAAATAGATTTGTTCCCACTAAACTTACTGTTGCATTTCTCAGGTAACTAGAATTGATATCAAAAGTATACCCTATAGATGCCTGGCGCAGCCTTACAGTGGTTGCACTATAGATATATGCTTCATCAATTCCTGCTCCTTCCTGGTTTGCTCCTATCGTTTTATAATAAGCTTGTGCATCAGTTAACTCAGTATAGGCAGCTCCTGCATTTGGTGTTCCTGGTGCATATACAGCATTCGGGATAGATACTCCGCCTGCATCTCTGGCAGAAGCACTGTTCTGACTCACCCCAAGCAAATCATTTGCTTTTTTTGTTAGAGACAGAACTTGGCCCCCAAATTTTCCATCAATCAGAAATGAAATTCCCAATTTTCCAATATTAAAAGAGTTATTAAACCCTAACATAAATTTAGGATTCGGATTACCCAAATAACCAATTTGTTTATCTGCCATAGGCTTTCCATCTGCATCAACTAAAATTCTTCCTTGGTCATCTCTCATAAATTTAACACCATAAATATCTCCGAAAGACCCGCCTAATTTAAGCTTTGTATAAGCACCACCACCAGTAAGTGCAAGAAGTTGACTTTCCGGAACATTTATACTCGATGGAAATAATTCTACAATTTTATTTTTGTTCATGGACCCATTCAAATTAGCCGTCCATCCCAATTTTTCTGAATTTAATATTTTATAGGATAGAGAAGCTTCAAAGCCTGTATTTCTTATTTTTCCAGCATTTACATAATAGGAACCGGACGGTAACCCTCCTAAGTTAGAAGAAATATCAAGTGGCAAAAGCTGATTGGAAGCATTTGAGTTGTAATAGGTGATATCAAAACTTAAACGGTTATTAAACAATCTGAATTCAGTACCAGCTTCAAAAGTTTTATTAATTTCCGGCTTTGCAAATAATTCTTTGAAAGCAGGATCTGTTACAAGTGAGTATTTAGGCTTTACAATCTGACCAGCATCCACAATATATCCGTAAGCACTATTATAACGATCTGTTGCAGTTGCTAAATTGGGAGGCAATCCTAATCCTACTGTAGCATAAGACCCTCTTATTTTCCAAAAATTAATCGTTTCAGGGAGTTTAAAGATGGAGGATAATATTGCATTAGCACCTACAGATTCATAATCGTACCCGTTAGTTCCTGTTAAAGCCAAAGTAGAATCCCAATCATTTCTAAAGGTCATATCTACATAAAACATATTCTTATACCCCAAAGATGCACTTGCAAAAACTGACTGTACTTGTTTTTTGGTACTGTAGCTTATATTATGAAACCCATCTCCTACGCCCCTGTCCACATTCCACTGCAGATTACTTATTGTAAACAAATTCGGAATCGCCAAATAAGCATTATCAATTTCAGTTACTGTATTTCTTGAGGTATTGATACTCCCCCCAACTGTAAAATCTAATGAAATATCCTCACTTAATTTTGGACTCCCTACTAATAAAACGTCTCCGTAAGTAGATGTGTTTTCATATTTGTTTTGAAGGAATCTTCCATTAGTCCCGTTGCTAGTTATAAGACTTGGGTCTGAATAGGCTGAAACCCCTCTTTGACTATCAGTACTATTCCAACTATAATTCCCTCTTAATCTTGCTGATAACCAAGGATTTATTTGATAAGCTAGTGATACGGCACTATATGCGTTTTTATTGTTAACAGTAACTTTATCTCTGTTTAATATCCAGTAAGGGTTTTGTGTTGCAGGATTTCCGTTGAATTTTCCGTCTGGTCCTATAGCCCACCAGTTTTGACCCGGCAATAATCTCGATTTATCTATATAATAGTAGTTACTATTATTATATTGGTCAAAATCTACTCCTCTTGGCAACCAATATAAACTCACTAAAGGGGAGAAAGAAATACCCGGAGTCTGTCTATTGATGCTATTTTGTATAGAGCCAATAAAATTAGCATCCAACGTTAATTTATCATTCAGATATTTACTGGAGTTTCTAAAAGAGACATTGTACTGATCGAAATAAGAAGAAGGAATAATCCCTTTATTAGTAGTATTTCCTATTGAGACATAATTCGTTGATTTTTCAGTTCCTGATTGAAAAGAAAGGCTATTAACCCAAGTTGTACCGGTTTGCAGAAAGTCTTTTAAATAATCTTTGGAAGCTCCTTTCGCACCCCAGCTTTCATTGGATAAACCAGGAATTTGGCCAGCAACTGAAGGATCATAGGAAAGATAACTATGCTGCAACTTGGGAAGACTATATGCCTGATCTACTGTAAAACTCGTATTGTAACTTATAGAGCTTTTACCTACTTTTCCTTTTTTAGTGGTAATCAGGATAACGCCATTCCCCCCCATAGAGCCATAAAGAGCAGAAGCAGAAGCTCCTTTTAAAAAGTTGATGCTTTCAATGTCATCCGGATTGATAGAACTTAAAACATCTCCTGCGTCTGGCATTGTAGAATATTGGCTGGCCTCAGCAGATTTTCCACCCCCGTTAATAATGGGAATACCATCTATTACATAGAGAGGCTGACTACTACTTGCTGATTTATTACCTCTCATTAAAACCCTTACCGAACTTCCTACACCGTTAGTTCTATTGATCTGTACATTGGAAACTTTTCCACTGATAGAGTTTAAAAAATTGGGTGTTTTCACTTCTGTCAGTTCATCCCCACCAATTTGCTGGCTGGAATAGGTCAAAGAGCGGGCCTGCTTTTTAATCCCCAAAGAGGTGACTACGACCTCCTGAATATCGGTTGTCTTCGTAGTGTCGGCCGCTTTTTTTTCCTGTGCAGTGGCAGAAAGGGAAAAAACAAATAGAACCGGTATAACTGCTTTTCTCATAAGGTTTAGATTAGTTAGATTTAATTGAGAATCAATGACATTACTTTATAATTCAATACAAAAAAAATTATTGTTTTTTTAGCAATATTTTGCCGTTTATGTATTAAAAAATTTAAAGTTTTGTTAAGATTTAATTCACATTAACAAATCTATATTTTGTAACCAGCCCGATATAATACTATTTTATCATAAAACGATATTATTTTTTCAGTGAATTTATAAAAAACCACACAATCTATTATACATCAGTAAATTAACACACAAATAACATAACCAATAAAAGGAGAATTATCTTAGAATTTTTTATTTTAGATTGAGAAATACAGTATCGTATTGAAGTATATATTGAAGCTAAAAAGGACTTTACTCAATTTTTTTCACTCCTTTAAACTGTTCTCTGAATTCAGTAGGAGTCGTCTTTTTAATAGATTTAAAGACTTTATTAAAGTTGGCAATATTATTAAAACCTGCTTCGAAAGCAATTTCAAAAACAGTAAGATTCTTTTCCATCAGCCAACGGGCCGCATAGCTTATTCTGATCTCATTAAGGTAATTGATAAATGTTTTTCCTGTTCTTTTTTTAATGAATCTGTTGAATGTTACATTGCTCATATTCACCAACGAGGCTACATTATCCAGGGTTATTTTATTCTCAAAATTTTTATGTACAAAATCATGGATCGCCTTCATTTTATCATTATCAGCAAAAGTTTCAAGCTCAATACTGTAGGAAGACAAAAGTGTTTTATCTTCTGCGATGGCCAGCTCATTGAGGATTTTCATAATCTCGATGAAGGATTCAAAACTGTTCATTTTCGACAGATTGAGAAACGAGTCTTTTAGTTTTTCAGCGGTCTTCGTTGAAAAAAGAATGCCGCGGATTGAATCTTTCATCAGATTATTGATCGGTTTCAGTATATTTTTCTGCATCATAGACTGATTGAAAAAATCCTGATTAAACTGTATGGTAATTTCGTGGGTTTTCCGGTTCTTACATTTATAGTTTGCCCAGCAATGCGGTAAATTTGGGCCTACCAATACCAGTTCTATATCTCCAATCTCACCTGTATGATCCCCAATCATTCTGCGGTATCCTTTTCCTTTGTACACAAAGTTAATTTCAATTTCCGGATGATAATGATAAGGAAAATCAAAAGAGGCCTTAATTCTGTCAAACACAAGAAAACTATCTTCAGGAGATAGTGGAGTTATTTCTCTAAGAATATTTTCTAATTCACTCATACAGAGGTTTTTGAAAAATTAAAAAATAGCAACAATGCTATTCAGACACATAATTATTATTTATAATTTCAATTACTAAATTACGCTTATTTTTATAAAAAAATTATTACAATTACATACTTACCAAAGAAAACAGCTTCACAAATTTGCGAAACGGCTTTCTTTGTCCTCCGGAATGTATTTCAGTCACCTGTTAACATTAACAATAGAGGATTTATTTCCATTAATAATAAGTTTTAAGCTTTGTTATCATTTCTTTACAATACTTATAATCCTGTTTCTTATCATTAATTACAACAAATATTGATCATTCCACCAATCCAATTCTTACAACCATCATATAATTCAATTTTTGTTAATATTTACAAATCTAGATTTCATATACAATCAGATATAATATTATTTTATCATAAAACGATATTATTTACGCATTCCCATACAGCCAAATAACTGATTTACAGATTCAAAAGAGATTATGTCATACATTATCAAAACCGACTTGATTTTGATAATTAAAAAACTTTTTTTGTATCTTTAAAATAAATTCATATTAATCAAAACTCTACAGTATGAGACGTAACGCAACAGCCGTTTGGAACGGTACCATTAAAGAAGGAAAGGGACACCTTACAACCCAAAGTACCACCTTAAACCAGACTCAATATTCTTTTAACAGCCGTTTTGCAGATGGGGTGGGAACCAATCCTGAAGAATTGCTGGCCGCTGCCCATGCCGGATGTTTTACCATGAAATTAAGTGCTGAACTTTCCCAGGCAGGTTACACTCCTGAAGAATTAACAACCACTTCAGTCATCACTCTTGATCCTAACATTGGAAAAATTACAAAATCAGAATTAACCCTTACTGCAAAAGTTCCGGGAATTTCTGATGAAGAGTTTCAGAAATATGTGAAGATCGCAGAAGAAGGATGCCCTGTAAGCGCAGCATTCAACTTTGAAATTACTCTGAATGCTACTTTAGCTTAAAAAGCTTACCATATAAAAATATGAAGTCTGGGTTGTGATAAAATCTCAGACTTCGTTTTAAAATAAAATATACCAAATGGTATTTTTTGTATATTTGCATTATATTTAAGCACTTAAAATGTCAAAGGCAGAAAAGACAAAACAATTTATCATCGAGAAAACAGCAACTTTATTCAATACCAAAGGCTATGGCGCTACATCCCTTTCGGATATTACCCAGGCAACAGGTTTGACCAAAGGAAGTATTTACGGAAACTTTGAAAACAAGGATCAGGTAGCTATTGAGGTGTATAAATATAATGCAGGACTGTTGAGCAAGGTAATGAATTACTCTCTTGGAGAACAATATCCTACATCAACGGATAAGCTCCATGCTTTTGTATCTTTCTACCGGAAAAACTGGCGTTCCGTATTTTCAAATGGTGGCTGCCCTTTAATGAATGCAGCCACAGAAGCCGATGATTCTTTTCCTGTACTTAAACAATACGTTCAGAAATCATTCACGTTATGGACTGAAAAAATAGCTTCAGTTATTGCTCAGGGTCAAAAAAACGGGGAATTGAACGTCTCAGTAAATGCCGATGAGTACGCTTCTCTGTTTATCATGCTTATTGAGGGAGGAATTCTCCTTTCAAAAACGATGGATGAGGAACGATTCCTGCACCAGGCACTGGATAAGGTCAAGGATATGATTGATCACGAACTCATAATTCTTCCATCATAAATTTTCACAATATGGAAACAAAAAAAGTGGCCATTGTAGGATACAACAGAATCCCATTTGCCAGAATGAATACCGCCTATTCCGAAAAGGGTAACCAGGATCTTCTCCTTGTTGCTATGAGCGGATTGATAGACCGCTATCAGTTACAAGGTAAATTACTAGGAGAAGTTGCCGGTGGCGCTGTCATCAAGCACATCTCTGAAAGCAACCTCATCAGAGAAACCGTAATGAACACTTCACTGAATCCTGCAACTCCTGCCTGTGATCTGCAACAGGCCTGTGATACCGGAATTGAAGCTGCTATTTATATCGGAAATAAAATTGCTCTCGGACAAATAGAAAGTGGTATTGCCTGTGGTGTCGAAGCCATGAGCAACATCCCTTTTGAATCTTCTCCCCGCCTAAGAAAAGCCCTTTTAAAAGCGAATAAAGAAAAATCTGCATTCGGGAAAATAAAACAGCTTCTAAGCCCCAAACTGAAAGATTGGATGCCCATCCCTTACAAAGGGCAGGAACCCAAAACAGGTCTGGTGATGGGTGAACATACCGAAATCACAGCAAAATATTATAAAATTTCCAGAGAAGATCAGGATGATTTAGCTTTTAAAAGTCATCAGAACATGGCAAAAGCTTATGATGAAGGATTTTTTGATGATATGATAACTCCTGCCTATGGCCTGGATAAAGACAACAACCTCCGCCGTGATACCAGTCTTGAAAAGTTATCTCAGTTAAAACCGGCTTTTGATAAACAGAACGGAACTTTAACAGCCGGAAATTCAACACCTTTTACGGATGGTGCTTCAGCAGTTTTATTGGCAAGTGAAGAGTGGGCAAAAGCCAATAATCTTCCTGTTCTGGCTTATATTACATTTTCAGAGCTTGCCGGTATAGAATATGTTGAAAACAAACAGAACTTATTATTAGCTCCTGTTTTTGCCGCTGAAAGAATGTTGAAGAAAGCAGGAATGAACCTGGATGACTTTGACTATTACGAAATTCATGAAGCTTTTGCTGCTCAAGTACTAGCCACCATTAAAATCTGGGAAAATGATGATCTGGCTAAACAGTTCGGATTGGAAAAAGCACTTGGCAAAATCGACAGAAGTAAACTCAATATAAAAGGCGGAAGTCTTGCAGCAGCCCATCCTTTTGCAGCAACAGGCGGAAGAATTATAGCTACCTTAGCCAGACTTCTGAATGAAAAAGGTAGTGGGAAAGGATTTATTTCCATCTGTGCAGCTCGTGGACAGGGGATAACAATGATCTTAGAAAAGTAGTTTACAGCTGCTTTTACATAAAAACATTCATTATGCTATAAATAATACACCTTATTATTCGTCTGTAGCGAAAGAAAAATGATAATATTGCAAACGGAAAACAGAATGATAAAGAAAAGCAGTGAAATGAAGCATGGGTAAAAAGACTTTACCTCATGAAAAATCTAATCAGTTTTAAATAATAACTAATATGAAAAGAGTTGTCATTACAGGATTGGGCGCAGTGACACCCTTGGGAAATAATGTCGAAGACTTTTGGCACAACAGTATTAACGGAGCTAGCGGAGCAGGGTTAATCACTCATTTCGATTCAGAAAAATTTAAGGTACACTTCGCATGTGAGGTAAAAGGTTTTGATCCAAAACTGCATCTTACCCACAACGAAATCAAAAGAAGTGACCTTTTTACACAATATGCCATGTATGCTTCAGCTGAAGCAATACAGGATTCCGGTTTAGAGCTTGAAAATATGGATCCTTTCGATTCCGGAGTGATCTGGGGAACAGGACAAGGCGGAATGTGGACTTTTGAAAAGGAAGTGATGGATTTTGCACATGGTGATGGTACCCCACGTTTTAACCCGTTTTTTGTCCCTAAGTTTATTGCCAATATGGCTTCAGGAATGATCTCCATGAAATATGGCCTTCAGGGAATTAATTATACAACAGTTTCTGCCTGCGCAACAGGAAATACAGCATTGATGGATGCTTTTAATTATATCCGCCTTGGAAAAGCAAAAGTAATCATCAGTGGTGGTTCTGAAGCAGCTATTACTCCAGCTTCAATAGGTGGTTTCTCTATTATGAAAGCCATGTCTACCAGAAATGATGACTTTGCCACAGCCAGCCGTCCTTATGATGCGGAAAGAGATGGTTTTGTAATGGGTGAAGGTGCAGGGGCATTAGTTCTTGAAGAATACGAACATGCTGTAGCAAGAGGAGCGAAAATCTATGCTGAATTAGCCGGAGCAGCAATGACTGCCGATGCATACCATATGACGGCCCCTCATCCTGAAGGAGTGGGAGCGATCAAAGCAATGCAATTGGCTGTAAAAGAAGCAGGTATTAATATGGAAGACATTGACTATATTAATCCTCATGCCACTTCTACCCCATTGGGAGATTTAATTGAATTAAAAGCAATCAATAAAGCATTCAAAGGAAATAAAAAACTTGATATCAGTGCTACCAAATCAATGACCGGGCATTTATTAGGTGCTGCAGGAGCCGTTGAAGCAATCCTTTCTATTAAGGCTATTCAGAATGGTATCATTCCGCCAACCATCAATCTTCACAGTATTGATGAGAACATTCCTAATGATATTAATATTGTATTTGGAGAAGCTAAGGAAAAGAATATCAATTTTGCATTGAGTAATGCCTTTGGATTTGGCGGACATAATGCAACGGTTGTATTTAAGAAGTTCAGCTAATCCTGAAATAAAGATAAATTTTAATCCCCATGCTTTTTGCATAGGGATTTTTTATTTTATATAATTGAATACATTTCTAAGTATTTATTAATCCTAATCCAATATTTACATTTCTATCTGTATATATTATAACTTAGAAAATCTTTAAAAATTAATTATAATACGACTTCTTTTGTCGCCCTCAACCGATACTTTTGTTTTAGTAACATTTCTTGCAAGGATTTACAAAACAATTACTTAATCAAAAAAAAAAAAAATGATCTACAATTTAAATTTAGCAACAACAGAAGATTTCTTTTCATCCAATTATCCAAATGTGGATAGTTATCCGGATGTAATTACATTATTGGATAGTTTTACTTTTGAAACCGTAAACTATATCAAAGTAACTCATTGGCTTGATGGCACAGATATATCCACCAATGAACCTGAGCTTGTTGATGGAACTGTTTTCAGAAAAAAAGCACCCAATGTTTATTATGCCCGTGAATCAATTCTTAATAAAAAATCTCTAAATATAAAATGGTTCGGAGCAAAAGGAGATGGAGTTACAAATGATACCAATGCATTTAACAAAATCTCAGACTTTGTTTTTGAGCAAAGAAAAAGAAATGTCTCAATTTCTTCAATTTATATTCCCAATGGAAGATTCAAGATTACTGATACATTTTATATTCCTTTACGTGGTCATTTATATGGAGAAAGTTCACTTAATTCCATTATTATTGCTAATATAGATAAACCTTTATTAAGAGTTTTACAATCTAAAACGAACTTAAATGCCTTTCATGAACAAACAGGAAAAACAATAATTAGAGATCTATCGTTAGGAGGACGATATTTTGATGAAGAACCTGATGAGTTTAATGATAAAGCTGATGGCTTTAAACCTAACAAAACAGGAATACTGATTTCAAAAATGTTAAGAGTAGAACTTAATAACTTATTTATAAAAGGATTTGAAGGATATGGAATTTTGTATGATACCACTTATTATCAAACGTTGAGAAGTTGTTATTTTACAAATAATGCAATAGGTGTTGAAGCCCGTGACAGTACTACCATTTTATTTGATAATTGTGAATTTAGAAAAAATTCAAGAGGTATTCATTTTAAAGCTTGTTTTAGCAATTGGGTAAAGAATTGCATTTTCGAAGAAAACATTGCAAAATATCTAACCGCACCATCAATTAATAATCCTTTAAATTATCTTAATACCTCATCTTCAAGCATTTTTTTTGAAGGAGAAGCATGTAAGAACAATACAATTAGTGAGTGCTATTTTGAAGCAGATCTTCAGAATATCGTTTTCGATGATTTTGTTTCAGGGAATATTGTACGAGGATGCTTTTTTATTGGAGCTAGTCACTATCAAACAAAACCAGAGTTTCCACTATTCAGAGTCGCAGTATTTAAAGAATTTGCTTCCGAAAATTTATTTGAATCAAATACCTATTTGACAATAAATAATCAAATACCACCAATCAGATTCAAATTCTATCCACAGGCAAAAAATAATGTTTTCAAATTTTTACTTGAAGGGTATTTAGAAAGATTTATTCAGGATAATGATATAGATTTTCAAAACTCATACATTAACAATGGCCTTATATATAACATGCCCATTGCATTGGCGGATTCTGCCAATCAAAAATTTGAGAGAAATAAACGTAATCAAATCAGACCATATATTCAGGAAGCACCCAATAAAGTTTTTGTAAATGATATTCTTATTAGAAATGGAAGAGTTGGTTGTTGGAATGGAGCATATTGGTTAGAAAATGATGGGTCAATACTTGGTATCAAAAGATTTGGAAACACAAATGAAAAAGATCCTAATGGCTCAATAACAGGTATGGCTTATTATGATACTCAACTTAATAAACCTATTTTTAAGAAAAATAATTTAGCCGATTGGGTAGATGTAAATGGAAATCCAGTATAACATACATAAATTTTGTCGCTACGTTGTAATTAATCAACGACATTAATATATAAACCAGAGCAGAATTTTTGCTCTGGTTTTATTTTTCACTTTAAAAAATATCAATCTTTCATATTAAATGTATATCATAAAAAGCAGTCGTTCAGACTGCTTTTTTTTATGCTTTTAACCATTCTGAGGAGGAAAGGTAATTTTGATCGGGATAATAGATGAATAATAAATTTCTCCCTTTTATCGTATTGATCATTGATTGTGACAGCTCTCTCGGTACTGCGGGACACCCCCAGCTTCTTCCGATTCTTTTGTGTATCGTTGCAAATGCATCACTTACATAATCTGCCCCATGCATTACGATAGCTCTTTTATACGCTGCATCATTGAATCCTTTATCCATTCCCAATAATCTCAATGAGTATCCATTGTCTCCCTGATAAGTTGCATCTGTGATATAAAATCCCATGCTGCTCTGCCGCGAACTTTCCGTATTAGAAAAATTCGTAGCAAATTCTTCGCCTGTATTTTTACCGTGCGCAACCAATGAGTTGAACAATACTTTTTTGTCGTTAAGATCAATGATCCAAAGTCTTTTGGTATTGGAGGACATAGAAAAATCGCAAACAGTTAATAAATGCGACTCGCCAGTAAGTAATCCTGCTTTCTTTAAGTTTTCAAATCCTGTTAATGCTTTAGAGAACACTTCATAGTTCAGTTCATGTTCAGGATCAAATTCAATTGACTGGTATAAAGCTTCTGATGAAGATACGGCTACAGTAGCATTCTTCTCAGATTTCGTGTCAGTTACTCTTTCTGTCTTTTTTGTGGTGATATTTTCATCCTTTACCACCGCTCTTGGAGAAATGTAGAAAGAGGTCGTCACCATGTAAATAAGGCCTATTACGCCATAAAATCCTTTCATTCAATAATATATTAGTTCCAAATTAGTGGGGCAAAATTATAAAAACATCGCTATCAGCCACTTATAAGTCTACAAAGTTTAACTGAATTTAAGAAACTTTAACGGAGAAGCCCTCCATCTATCTGGTTATAAATATCTTCTATCCTTTTCCAATAACTCCTATTTATCTTATCATAAATGGGATAAAGACATTTGACAGCAAAAATATCCAGCTTATTTCTCGTTTCAATCCATTTCATAATATTTTTAACCAATACCAATTCGTCAAACCCTGCCCATTCTCCTGTAGGAATCAAAAGGTTTGAAAAGAAGACCGGAAACACTTCATATTGATCAATTTCTTTGATTTCTTCAAAAGTAAAAGGGTTTTCAAAAAAAGTTTCTGCCATATATTTGAAATCAGACTCCTGAAGCTCTGTATCAAGATATAGATCCGACAAAACAATCCAGATCCGTTTTCGCTTTTCTAAGTTCAGTCCTTTCATGGCAATGAAATACAACGATTTTATTTTTCTGAATCTGAAACAAATTCAAGGCTGATGGAATTCATGCAATACCTCAAACCGGTTGGCTTTGGGCCATCATCAAATACATGTCCCAAGTGAGAATCACACCTCTTACAAAGCACCTCTACTCTTTCCATTCCATAGGTCTGATCCCTTTTGTAATATACGCCCTCTTTGTCTGCTTCGAAGAAACTTGGCCATCCACAACTGCTGGCAAATTTTGAAGTAGAGCGGAATAAATGATTCCCACAAACAGCACAATAATAGTCTCCTATCTCATCAAATTCATTATATTTCCCTGTAAAAGCCCTTTCTGTAGCGGCTTCTCTTGAGATTGCGTAAAGATCCGGAGCTAAGATTTTTTTCCATTCTTCATTGGAGATATTCAGTTTTGTGGTATCGGTTCTTGAGTAATATGGATTGTTTTTTGCTTCTGTATTTTCCATAGAAGTAATTTTAATAGGTTGCTGTTTCTGCGTACATCCTTGCAGAACAATTAATATAAGAGCTGAAATTAAAAATTTCATCGTAAATTTTAACTTTTAAAGGATAAAAAAACTTTTATACGTTTTGTACTAAAAAGCTTTATTCACATTAAATGGTTTTCATAACCAAATTTAGTAAATTTGAGAATATGAATGACGAAGCAAAAAGAAAACAGCTAAGAAAATATAAGGCATTTGCTACAGGACTATTTGTTCTGATGGCCCTTATTTTCATTGTGACAACCATTATGCAGAAGTCTAATTCTTCCCATTGGATAGGATATGTACGCGCTTTTGCTGAAGCTGCCATGGTAGGTGCTTTGGCCGACTGGTTTGCAGTTACCGCCCTATTTCGTCATCCACTTGGGCTACCGATTCCTCACACCAACCTGATTGAAAACAGTAAGCAAAGATTGGGCGATAACCTCGGAAGCTTCGTAGTGAGTAATTTTCTTTCCCCTCAGAATATCCGCCCATACATTCAAAAAATCAAAGTTTCAGGTTTTGCCGGGGAATGGCTTGCCAAAGAAAAAAATCAGGATATTCTGATCCGAAACCTATCAGATATTGTGCTTGATATTCTCAATAAGCTTGATGATTCTACTGTGAGCCAATTCATCAGTAAAAAGGTTTCTGATATGACGGATGATATCAAACTTAACAAAGTAGTAGGCAACGGGATCCATTATATTTTGGAAAAAAATGACCATCAGCGGATTATCACCAATCTTTCAAAACAGATCAAAGAATATATTATTCAAAATGATGAAATGATTAAAGATCGGGTAAAGAAAGGAAGTTATACTTTCATCCCGTCTTTTGTTGATAATAAAATTGCGGATAAGATTGCAGACGGACTGTCTGTTTTTTTCAAAGAAATAGAAGAAAATCCGGAACATGAAGTAAGAGGTTTAATCACTCAAAAAATTCATGAATTTTCGGTTGACCTTAAAGAAGATCCAAAATGGGATGACGAATTTAAAACTATTAAAAAAGGACTCCTTAAAAATGATAAGCTTGATGAATACTCTAATGACATTTGGGTTTCCATCAAGAAAACATTAATGAAAGAACTTCAGGAGGACCATTCTGCCTTGAAAAATTATCTTTCTAAAAACCTGAACGAGTTTTCGCAAAATTTAAAAACTGATGAAAACCTTCAGAATAAAATTGATCATTGGGTTCGGGTAACAGCCTATAAATATATTCTGAAAAACACCCATCAGTTCGGAAACCTCATCAGTACCACTGTAGGAAACTGGCAGGGTAAGGAATTAAGCGAAAAAATGGAACTGGAAGTAGGAAAAGACCTTCAGTTCATCCGTGTGAATGGAACCCTGGTAGGTGGTTTGGTGGGATTGATTATCTATACCATTGCGCACTTTTTCCTCTAAAAACTAATCCCAACCATGAAAAAAACTTTTTCCCTATTCCTATTCTTTTCCCTAACCTTCTTTTTTTGTCAAAAGGTTGAATTAAAACAGATCACCGACTCTTCTCAGACCTTTAAGGGTGAAATAGCAGGAGTTCCCATTACTCTTCAGCTTCATTACAATGGTATTCCAGACTGCAACTTATACCAGCATTTTATAGACGGCTGGTATTATTACGATAAATATCAGAAGAAAATTCCTCTAACAGGGCTTTATGATTATGGTAAACTGTTATTATATAATTTTGGATCTAAGCATCAACACATTTCTAAACAGTTTAAAGAAAGGATCAACTCACCACAGGATGTAGAAAAAGCAGTGGAAATTGCGAAAACTTTTAGTCCGAAGGAAACCATTTTATTTGGACAGGACGAAACCCGTGAAAATCCTATTTCAGGAGGTTTTTATTTAGAAAATAAAGCTAAAGCTCAATCTGCCAAATTATTCACCGGTAATGATATGATCTATCGCTACAATAATTACCTGATTTTACCTGGTAATAAAAGAATCAACACCTTTGATTTTATTAATTTATATGGCGGAAATGAGCTGATTTCTTATGTTTCCGGAGAAAAAGGGAACAGGGTTTTACTGTATTTTGAACATTCATCAAACCTTAATGCCTGTGGAAGATGCGGTGCCAGTGAAGGTGAGAAAGGCTACAGGATTCTTTATTTTACCAAAGACTGGAACTATAAACGCTATGAAGAATTTCTTACCGAAAGCTGCATGGAAAACATTTATGACACCACCAAGACAAAATCAAGGGATGGTAAAACGATAATATATAAAGTCGGTAAATCAGATTCTTCTCCAGCTTATACACTCACTGTTGATATTAAAAATGCTACTGTAACAAAGTCAAAATAAAAGGGTTCTATTTGAACCCACTTAATCTATTTTTTTATTGCCACTAATGCATGAATTTTTATGAATGCTATTTGTTGTAAGCGTATATAAAAACATTAGTTTTAAAATTAAGCTAAACTATAGGCTATTTATTTTTTGTAAATGCGCAAATAAAAAATTTGTGCATTCGTGGCTAAAACAAAAAAGAGACCGGATGGTCTCTCTATATTTATCTTGGCAATCTGCTTGCTCTTTTTAAAATCTCTTTATTGATTTCGTTAATCAATTCCGGGCCTTCATAGATAAATCCGGTGTATAACTGAACCAGGCTTGCCCCGGCATCTAGCTTTTCGATAGCATCTTTTGCTGAGTGAATTCCTCCTACTCCAATGATTGGAAATGCTCTGTTGCTTTTATCTGAAAGGTATTTGATCATTTTTGTGCTTCTCTCACGAATAGGCTTTCCGCTTAATCCTCCGTTTCCTATTTGTTCCAAAACTTCAGGAGAGGTTTTCAATCCTTCCCTATTAACTGAGGTATTGGAAACAATTACTCCATCTATTTTAGTTTCTGCAATCAGTTCAACAATTTCATCCAGCTGAGCATTATTAAGATCCGGCGCAATTTTAAGTAATATTGGTTTCTGTACAGATTTTGACTGGTTGATTTTCTTTACTTCTGTAATCAGTTCACGAAGGTATTCCACATCTTCCAGTTTGGCGTGGCTTCCAACATTCGGGCAGCTTACATTGAGTACAAAATAATCTACATGGGGATGCAGGCCTTCGAAACAGTCCAGATAATCCTGAGTATAGTTTTCAGGCTTTGTATCTGTATTTTTTCCGATGTTTCCACCGATGATTATCTTTCCTTTGTTGGATTTCAGTTTTTCGATCGCAGCCTGAAGGCCATCATTGTTGAAGCCCATTCTGTTGATAATCCCTCCATCTTCAATAAGACGGAATAATCTTTTCTTAGGATTTCCAGCCTGAGCTCTTGGGGTTACCGTTCCGATTTCTACAAAACCGAAACCCAGGTCGCCCAATTCGTTGAACAAAACAGCATTTTTATCAAAACCGGCAGCGAGTCCTACAGGATTTTTAAATTTTAATCCGAAAACTTCTCTTTCCAGACGTTTGTCTTCAATAGGTTTGGGGAAAAATAATTTAGTAATAAATCCAAAATTCTTTAGCATCGAAAAAGTAAAGTGGTGTACTTCTTCGGGATCAAATTTGAAAAGAATCGGACGAATGAGCGATTTGTACATTGAAAAAAAGTTTTACAAAATTACTCATTTTAAAATTAATGGTTAATTAACCTGAGATATTTTATCAAAATGTTTTTTATCTATAGTATCTATAAGGAATACAACATTCGACAAGATGTTTTTTTAAGTTGTACTTCTAATATCCTTGTCAAGGTTTAAAACCTTGACAAGGATATTCCCCAGAAATTTTCCCTTTAATACAGAAGGCTTATTCAATAAAGTCTTTGGGTTTAGAGTATGAACTTAAATCAAATTTCAGAATATCCCCTACTCTTTTAAACTCTTCATCAATAGTAGCGTTCACAATTATTTTTTCGTTGGTGATTGGATGATTAAAAATCAATTGATGAGCATGAAGCGTCATTTTGTTGATATCAAATGTCTGAAGCCACAATTTATTTTGTTTATTGCACCCGTGTTTCCTACACCCTAAAATAGGATGAAGAATATGTTTAAAATGTTTTCTCAACTGATGAAATCTCCCTGTTTCAGGAATGGCTTCTACCAAACAATATCTAGAAGTCTGATGCTTTAAAAAGGGTAAATCTATTTCAGAAGTCTGCAAACGAGAATAGTAGGTAACTGCATTTTGCGTGACTTCATTTTCATTAACCAGGTCATAATCGATCGTTTCTTCTTCTTTTGTCCAGCCACGAAGAATTGCCAGATATTTCTTCTCCACTTCGCGTGATGCAAACTGTTCGCTCATTATTCTGAGTGTATCTTTATCTAAGGTAAACAACAAAACCCCCGAAGTTTTACGGTCTAAGCGATGTACAGGATAAACTTTTTGTCCAATCTGGTTTCTTAGCTCCTGAATAGCATAGGTATCAGCTTCTCCGGCATAAAAGGATTTATGAACCAGTAATCCGCTGGGTTTATTGATGGCAATAATATTCTCGTCACGATAAAGAATTTCTAACATGGTGCAAAAGTATAGATTTTCTACTGATTCTTGTCTCAGTGAGAAACCTTAAAGTTTTAACAGATAATTATTGTTTTAAATCTAATTTGTTTTGGCAACAGCCAGAGATCAATAGTCCTGATTGAGCGGCATGTCTGAGCTCTTTTCTCAGTTTCGGCGGCGGCTTTGCCGCCGCCGAAACTGAGAAAAATCGAGTAGCGAAAGCAGGTTCCCGGCTCATTATATATAATCACTATACTTCGAATAATTTTTTTATATTAGTATCAGGTATAACCTTAATTAAAAAAACGATGACAGATTATTTTGGCTTTTTTGTAAAATTGACTGTAATTTCTGTCATTATAGCAATCGCTACAATTATTTTTGTACCCTTTAAAAAATATAAAATAGCCAAAATATTATTGCTGATTTTTGCCGGTATTTTATTTATCATTGGTGCAGGAGGATGCTTTTTAATGACCATATCCAATGTAGGATCTTACAGGTATTAATATTTTCCCAATAAAAAACATTATTTTTGCACATCAGACATAAAAATTATGGCAAAGCAAGAAGATGTTTTCAAGAAAGTAATTTCTCACGCTAAAGAATATGGGTTTATTTTCCCTTCAAGTGAGATCTATGACGGTTTATCCGCTGTTTATGACTATGGGCAGAACGGAGCTGAACTTAAAAATAATATCAAACAATACTGGTGGAAAGCTATGGTACAGCTTAACGAAAATATTGTAGGTATTGATTCGGCGATCCTTATGCACCCAACGACATGGAAGGCATCAGGCCACGTAGATGCTTTCAACGATCCATTGATTGATAATAAGGACTCTAAAAAACGTTTCAGAGCAGACGTTTTGGTGGAAGATTATTGCGCTAAAATTGAAGATAAAGAGAAAAAAGAAATTGAAAAAGCAGCGAAAAGATTCGGAGATGCTTTTGATAAGGCTCAGTTTGAGGCTACCAATCCAAAAATTTTGGAGTACAGAGCAAAAAGAGAAGCTATTCTTTCAAGATTGGCAAAATCTCTGGAAAATGAAGACCTTGCTGATGTAAAAGCTTTGATTGAAGAGCTTGAAATTGCTGATCCTGACACCGGTTCTAAAAACTGGACGGAAGTAAGACAGTTCAACTTAATGTTTGGAACTAAGCTTGGAGCTTCTGCAGATAGTGCTATGGATCTTTATTTAAGACCGGAAACGGCTCAGGGTATCTTCGTTAACTTTTTAAATGTACAAAAGACTTCACGTCACAGACTTCCATTCGGTATTGCACAGATTGGTAAAGCGTTCAGAAATGAGATTGTTGCAAGACAGTTTATCTTCAGAATGCGTGAATTCGAACAGATGGAAATGCAGTTTTTTGTAGCTCCGGGTACAGAACTTGAATTCTACGAGCAGTGGAAACAAAAACGTCTGAACTGGCACTTAGCTTTAGGATTAGGGAATGATAATTACAGATTCCATGATCATGAAAAACTAGCGCACTATGCGAATGCTGCGGCTGATATTGAATTCAACTTCCCATTTGGTTTCAAAGAATTGGAAGGAATTCACTCCAGAACAGATTTTGACCTTAAGGCACACGAAAAATTCTCAGGAAGAAAACTTCAGTTCTTCGATCCTGAAAGAAATGAGAACTATGTTCCTTATGTAGTGGAAACTTCCGTAGGTTTAGACAGACTATTCCTTTCTATCTTCTCACACTGTTTAAAAGACGAAGTATTGGAAGACGGTTCAGAAAGAACGGTTTTATCTTTACCTCCTGCTTTAGCACCAATTAAAGCTGCTATTCTTCCATTGATGAAGAAAGATGGTTTAGCAGAATATGCGGAGAAGATTTTTAACGATCTGAAATATGATTTCAACTTATTCTATGAAGAAAAAGACGCGATCGGAAAACGTTACAGAAGACAGGATGCCATTGGTACTCCTTACTGTATTACGGTAGACCATGATTCATTAACCGATCATACCGTAACCATAAGAGACAGAGATACGATGCAGCAGGAAAGAGTTCCGGTTTCAGAATTGAGAAGAATCATTGATGAGAAGACCAACTTCAGAAATCTGCTTTCTAAAATATAGTCTAAAAGCCCTGAAAAATCAGGGCTTTTTTTATTTCCAAAAGTAGTACTGAACATATTTAAATAAATTATTATTTTAGCCGGACTTTAAACATTAAAATAATAATCATGAAAAAATTAATTATTTCATCGCTGGCAATAGCAATGATTGTAAGCTGCAGCTCATCTAATGACGAGACTCCAGATAATAACAACAACAATAATAACACTCCTTATCTTTTAAAAAAAGTTACCGAAACTACACAAGACGGGCAAGTCTATACCCTTGAATTCAAATAAAATGGTGATAAGATCACAGAATCTGTTAGTGCAACTGATAATCAAACTACACGCTATTATTATAATGGCGATGATATTGTAAAAACTGAAGAACTTGAAGGAGGAATAATAAGACAAGTAAGAGAGTTTACGTATTCTAACGGAAAATTAACTGCTGAAAAAATAACCCGAACAGATTACGGAACATTGGTTTACACAAAAAACTATCAATACATCACCAATACTCACGTTAAATTTAATGAGTATAAAGGCTCTACTTATAATCCGGCAACAGGAGTATATTCTGATTTTCAATTTGCAGAAGTGGATGCCTATCTGACCAATAATGGTAATGTAGCTTCCACAAGCCATACTTATAATGGAACCACCCATAATGTTACGAACACCTATGATAATGCCAATCATCCAATGAAAAATGTAAAGGGCTATGTAAAAATTGATTTGTTTTATCTAAATGATGGCGAACTGGCTTATAACAATTTAGTAAGCAGAAGTGAAAATTCTACAGGAACTATAGTTAGTACAAGAAAAACCACTGCAAATCATACTCTGAATAATGCAGCTTATCCTACTCAAAGTGCTATGACGTATACAGGAGGCTCATCCGGAACCAATACTCATATTTATAGTTACCAATACAATAAGTAATTTTTCAAATAAAAGCTCTGGTTTCAGGGCTTTTTATTTTTCTTCAACGTATTCTATAATTTATTATTTTAGTCCAAAATTCGACCATGAAAAAACTCACTTTATTGATGTTTGGACTGATCCAGACATTTGCCTTTTCTCAAACCCAGGATTTAACAACATTAGCAGCAGGAGACCATGTCGGAATGAATGCACTATTTGACGATAAGGATAATCTTTACGGCTATGTATCTATTTATTCTTATGGGAAATCCGGAGACAAAACCAAGAAATTCGAATACGTTATTCTAGATAAGAACCTCAACCCTGTTGCCAATAAAGAGTTTGAAGGTGACATTACCGCAGCATCCTATATGGGATATGTTGACTTTAAGGGACAAATCATCTTAAAACCATCCATGATGGATTATTCTCTGGTAAAAAGCAGAGAAGTTTTCACACCCGTTTCTATGGTTATTAATCCAAAGACCAATACCATTGCCAGAAAAGTATATTATGACTATCTCGAAGATGGAAGCTTCAAAGAGATCAATGAGCCTACAAGCTGGAAAGAACAAAGGAAAGACAACCGTAGTGAGAAAAAAGAAAAGGGTTACAATTATATTTCCGCAGTAGGAGAAACGAAAGAGGGCGGTTATTTTGCTGTAGAATATAAAGATTACGGGAAATATGTTAACAGTAACAGCCTGATGAAATTTGATGAAAATAAAAAAGAAGTATGGCGGTATCGATACAACACAGACGGTACCAAGAAAGTATATTCTACTTTAACTCCTCTGGAAAAAGATGAAAACTATATCTATTCTATCCTGAAAAAGGTAGATGATGATAAAAAAACATTCAGTCTTCTTGTCCTTGATATGAAAACAGGAAAACAGGTGGCCAATAATCCTATCACAGGAATTACTGATAAAACCATCGAATATATTGATACTTTTATCGCCAACTACAGCGGTATTGATAATGATAAAACTTTCGATGATAAAATCGTACTGACAGGAAGAAACTATGCATCCAACGATTATGACATTGGCTTCGCCAGATTGATGATCAATAAATCAGATTTCAGCGTGAATACAAAAACCCTTGATTATAAACCGGATTTTGTTCCCTATTTACCTAAAATTGACGGACACGGCTTTGTAGAAAGCGGATATTACCTCCTGACAAAAGATTTATATTTCATGAGTGACGGAAGTGTAGGTATCCTTTCTGAAAAATATAAACCTGCAGGCCAGTATAATGCTCCAAAAACAACAGATCTCGTATACCTGTATACAGATAAAGATTTTAAAATCAAAGACCTTAAAGTCCTGGAAAAAGAAAAAACAAAATGGGTTGTGAATAGCGACTATCTGTTTTCACAATATCTCAATGGTGGTAAAGACGTAGTTTTCTTTTACCGTGATTACCAAAAAGATGAAGTAACCAGACAAAAAAAA
Organism: Chryseobacterium pennae; assembly: GCF_003385515.1. Taxonomy (GTDB): domain Bacteria; phylum Bacteroidota; class Bacteroidia; order Flavobacteriales; family Weeksellaceae; genus Chryseobacterium; species Chryseobacterium pennae. Next base: position 319,539 of record NZ_QNVT01000001.1, read on the forward strand.
TGGAATCTTTTCATCAATACAGTTATTGATGGAAAATTCAAGCAGGAGATTATTCCAATTTCTGAAAAGGACAACTATGAAGTCACTCCATACGTCGCCAAGGAAGGGTATATCCTTCTTCGTGAATATAATAAGAAAGATAAATACAATAAGATCCGTTTGGAAAAGCTGAACTATTAATCTACATGAAATAGTAAGCATCCTTTTGCTACAGTAATCTTACTTACAATAAAAGAAACCTATCTCAAAAAATGAGATAGGTTTCCTAATTTTTAAAACAAGGCAAAGAAATCACCCAGGTTTTATGTAAAAACATTATCCTTGACAAGGATAAAATCTATCCACCTGTAAATCAGTGAGAGATAAAATTCCAGCGTTATTTTGTTTTTGCAACCGTTTCAACAGACTGATAATACTCTGAAATATTTTTAATCTCATCCAGACTTAAGTTCCACATAAAATTCAGGAACTGCTGATAACTTTCGCTTTGATTTTTGGGTTCTACCCTATCCAGATAACGGTTCAGATTATAATTTTTCCGGGCTTCGTAAATTTTGGTAAAACATTTTCCCAACCATCCTTTATAATATTTTTCTTCTTCCCCATCCTGTAAAAACTGCATGGCTGTATAAATCCCCAGTCCATAATCTTCAGAGTGGAAAAAATTCGGAAGAATCTCCATCCTTGCTGTTTTTTTAAGCATTAGATAAGCTTCTGAAGGCTTTTCTGCCTCTACAGGGGTATTCAGCTCCGGAAAAGTTTTTTTAAGCTTTTCCAGCCTTTTAACCATTTCAGGGTGTGATGCCAAAGAATCCTTGTTCAGTTTTTCTTTATAAAAATTATAATTGTAAAGTGAAAAGTCTTCTTTTTTCATCCATTTATCTTTAAAAGCCTGTTTTGGAAGATCATAAAGCTTTTTGTAGGTCTCAATCTTAAGCTCTCTTGGCGAAACCGTATCAAATGTCTGAAGTTTCTGAAGACCGTTTATAAATTCATTTTTCTTAAAATCACTGTTTTTAAAAATAACATATCCCAGAGAATCTGCATGAATCTCCAGATTTCTTTTTTCAACGCTTTTTTTATAAATCCTGTTTTTAAGAATGTCAAACGCTTTTTCATTGCGTCCCTGGCTTCTGCGATCTGTAGTTTCTTTAATACTCTGTACCGTAGATTTATCCAATTTATTCTGTTCCACAATATTCAGGACAGATTTTAAAGTATGGTCTTCTATTTTATGCCCTAATTCATGGGAAATTACCCCGGCAACCTGAGCTTCATTATCCATCCAGTTATACAGCCCCATATTGATGACAAAAGTGCCGTCTGCAAGACAGTAAGCATTTGGAGTATTATCTCTTGCAATCAGAATTTTAAGATCCTGGGGAACTTTAGGATTATTTTTTCTGAGACGCTGTACCAGGGATTTAATTACAGCATCGAATTCAGATTTAAAAACAAAGTCTTTATTTCTTACCTGATTTTCAAAATCGGTCCCAAATTCTTTATAGATCTTAGACATTTCCGAACCTGTCCTTCCGGAATACTGAGACTTCAGCCCTTTGATCAAAGCTTCATTACCGGCTGTAAAATTTCTTAGAAAATCTTTCCGCTGAAGATAGTCTGCGGTATCTATCGTTTTATAAGTCTGAGCAATTCCCACTACTGACAGCAAGAAGCACATCAATACAATAAGTTTTCTGGTCATATTTTTCATCAATTAAACAAAAATAATGTATTTGATGATTCATTTTCAATTTTTCATCCAAATTATTCTAAATTTGTTAAAGACCGATTCACTAAAAAATGAGAATACTAAAGTACATGATAGGAGGAGCTGTAGCCGGAGCTGCAGCAGCTTACTTTTTGGGATATGATTATTTATTCAGTGGGATTTCCAAAACGTATCTTAAAGGAAAATCAAGTGCCTATATTGATGATGGAAATCTATTCCCCAGCAATCCTATTGCTACAGAATCTCCTATACGATGGGAAGAAGACCCTGAATACAATACCAAAGAACTACCTAAAGTTTTAGTTGATGATTTAAAACATTCTAAAACAGCCGCTTTTGTAGTGATCAGGAATGGTAAAATCCTTCATGAACAATATTGGGACGGATACAATCAGCTTTCACAGACCAATTCTTTCTCTATGGCAAAAGCGGTTACTGTTATGCTTTTGGGAAAGGCTCTCGAGGAAGGGATTATCAGCAATATTGATGAAAAACTTTCAGATTTTTATGCTGAATTTAAAGAAAAAACTTTCGGAAATGAAGTAACGCTTAAAAATCTGGCTCAAATGGAATCTGGTCTCGACTGGGATGAAAATTACAACAATCCGTTTCTTCCCAATGCCAGAGCCTATTATGGAAAAAGCTTAGTAAAAGCTGTATTCTCAAGGAAATTTAAAGAAAAACCAGGAGTCAGATTCGAATATCAAAGTGGAGCTACACAGCTTCTTGGTTTTGCTCTGAAAAAAGCATTGAAGAAGCCGCTAGCAAGTTATCTCTCTGAAAAATTCTGGATTCCTTTGGGAATGGAACAGGATGCGAAATGGAGCACAGACGATCACGGAATAGAAAAGACCTATTGCTGTATCCATTCTAATGCAAGGGACTTTGCCAAGCTTGGACAGCTGTTTCTGAATGATGGTAAATTTGGGGATAAGCAGATTCTTAACACAGATTTTATTAATCGAATGAGAATGCCTACAGAAAAATCTGAAAACATTTACGGAATGGGACTCTGGATTAATCATGACAACCCGATCAAACATTATTATTTTCTGGGACTTCAAGGTCAATATATCATTATGGTTCCGGAACATAATATGGTGATTGTAAAAACAGGAAGCTATTCTAATAATCCTAAAAATGATAGAGGAAGACCTGACCAGGTGAAGTTCCTTGTTAATGAAACCGTACAATTATTTCAATAAAAACATGGAAAAATACAGTCCAAAAATAGACTCCTATATTGAACAGTCTCAGGATTTTGCAAAGCCGATTCTGAATTATATTCGTGAAACCGTTCATGAATGCTGCCCTGATGCAGAAGAAACCATGAAGTGGAGTTTTCCACATTTTATATACAAAGGGAAAAATCTCTGTGCTATGGCTTCCTTCAAACAACACTGTACTTTCGGGTTCTGGCTGGAGAAGGAAATGAAAACCATTCAGGAAATTACGCAGAATATTGAAAAAAACGCTATGTTCAGCCTCGGTAAAATTACAAGAACTGAAGATCTTCCTTCAAAATCTCAGCTAAAAAAAGCCATCAAAGAAGCAATGGAACTTACGGATATGGGAGTTACCATGAAGAAAGCAGCGCCTTCCAAAACAGAAATAGAAATTCCTGATTATTTTCAATCTGCATTAAAAGCTCAGCCAAAAGCATGGGACGTTTTTGAAAAAGCCTCACCATCATTCAGAAAAGAATACATCACATGGATTGTAGATGCGAAAACAGAAGCAACCCGGAATAAAAGAATGGAACAGGCTTTAGAATGGATTGGAGAAGGAAAAGGGAGAAACTGGAAGTATGAGAGAAAGTAATGTTTAATATTATTTCAAAAATACCTGAACTCCATTAATAAATTCTGCATATGTTTTTATCGTTTCGGATTTCAATATTTTACCAGTTTTAAGATCTTCAATAATAAGATCGTAATTGTTGGTTTTTGGAAAATTAAATGTTGAAACATATATTAGTATATTTTCCTTTTGTAATCCTATAGCTGTAGTATCAGCATCCCAATAATCAACAATTTCATATCCTGAAAAATCTTCTCTGGATATTTTGTATAGCAGATTATTGATCTCAACAGTTTTATTTTTCATATAACAAAAATAAAACATCTAAAAAAGTATGCTTAATGAAATCTAAAATTCGCTTCTGGCAGTGTATTTTTTTTCAGGAAAGCCTCATATTCAGGAGATAACTGGGCACGGCCAAAAGTATTCTCACCACTCATGCTTCCTAGCCGGACTTTATCTTTTCCATATTTCCGGTTCATGGCATCCATTGCCTTCATCACAGGAAGATGCTGATTCTGTATATCTTCTTCGAAAAGGCTGATCTGTCTTTGATCTTCGGGAACAAAATCATTTACCATCACTCCTGCCCTCTTGTAATGAAACCCATTCCTGTAAATGGCTTCAAAAAGTTCATTGACAACTCGTCCTATCAATATGGATGAATTGGTTGGGTTGGGAAGAATTTGAGTCATGGCATTTTTATACTCAGGAAGATCTTTCCTGAACCGGTTGGTCTGTACGAAGACCGTTATCATTTTACAACAGGTATTCTGCCGGCGTAATCTTTCCGAACAATACATTCCAAAAGTTTCTACCCGCTCCCGGACTGCTTCTTTATCGGTAAGCATTTCCATAAAACTTCGGGTAACCGCAATGGATTTCTTTGGTGATGGAGCATCCAGTTCCAGCTGACGGATTCCTCTTAGTTCATGAATCATTCTTACTCCATGAATTCCCATCATCTTCCGAACCCACATTTCGGGTTTCTGAAGAAGATCCCAGGCTTTATAAACACCACTGTCATTCATTTTGGCAGCCAACTTTCTTCCTATCCCCCAAACATCACCTATATTCAGCCATTTCAGCGCTTTTTCTATTTTTTCAGGAGTATCCATAATATAAACCCCATTAAACTGCTCCGGAAAATCCTTTACAATTCTATTGGCTACTTTACATAAGGTTTTACTGGGCGCAATTCCTATGCTTACAGGAATGTTTTCTTTCTCCTGAATTTCAGTTTTGATTTTAGAACAATATTCGTGGATATCAATATATTTAAAGCCTGTAAGATCAAGAAAGAGTTCATCTATACTATAGATTTCATAATCCAGAACATAAGAACGGGCAATATTTATTACCTGCTGACTTTTGTAATTATACAGCTCAAATTTGGCAGAAAAACTTTTTACATCATACTGTTTAAAAAGATCTTTGTATTTAAATGCAGGTGCTGCCATAGGAATTCCCAGATCTTTCGCTTCCTTGCTTCGGGACACCACACAGCCATCGTTGTTGGAAAGAACCACAACGGGCTTGCCTTCAAGGTCAGGATCCAGAGTCCTTTCACAGGAAACAAAAAAGTTATTGCAATCTACCAGCGCATACATGATGATCGTGAATTATCTATACAAAATTATTATTTTTCAAGAATAAAATCACTTTTTAATCAGGAATTAACATCACATTTAACACATTGAAAAACAAATGAATATTATTTTTTAATGCGACATGTTTTGTCGTATTAACGTACTAATTTTGTTTTCCAAAAACATTTTATTTCATAACCCTGAAAACTTTACCTCATCTTTATCAAATCATCCTTAAACGCTCTTCTTCCAAATCGATCTGATATAGCTGATGACGGATAATTTCTTCATTCATCGAAATATCTTTATTGAGCTCTGAAAGAAATTTTCTTTGACTTTCCAACATTTCAAAGAGAACAGCCTTTACTTTTTCATCCATCCAATCTGTATTGTTGGTTTGATTTTTCTCTTCCCAATGTTTCAAAATCCGTTCTATCCCTGCATGGCTATTAAGTTCGCTTTCATGCTTGGTTTTAAGAAAATGATAAGTATGCTGTTTAAGCTTCTGCTTGACTTCTTTCCTTACATCTTCTTCTTTTTCTTCATCTACAAAATCATCAAATACATGTCCGTACTTAATAAAATAAGGCAATGTAAGCCCCTGCACTAAAAGAGTAAGTAAAATAACTACAAAAGTGATGAACAGAATAAGATTTCGATTGGGAAAAGGGCTTCCATTCTCAAGCGTAATAGGAATTGCTAATGCAGCAGCTAATGATACAACTCCCCTCATCCCCGTCCACCCCAGTAAAAGGGGCATCATTAGGCGCCTTCTGACAGAAGGGATTCTGGGGGCAACAGCTGGCCGAAAAATTATTGTTGCAATCATCGCAGCATATGCACTGATAATCCTTGCAGCAATGAGAATACCCGTCACCAGAAACCCATACTGAATAGCAGTTCCCAGAGGAATTCCTTCTGAACGTAATCCCCCCACAATCTCAGGAAGCTCCAGCCCAATGATAAGAAATACAATTCCATTCAGAATAAATACAAAACTTTCCCAGACACTATAACCTCTGATACGGCTGGTGCTATTTAGAAAAGTCATTCGCTGATTCGACATATATAATCCGCCACATACTATCGCCAATACACCGGAGCAATGAAACTGTTCTGCGATCCAGTACATCAGATAAGGTTCAATAAGTGTAAGTGCAATATCCGATGAAGCATCAGTAGGAAGGTGTTTATGTGCCTTTACAAAGATCCAGGCAAGCAACAGGCCTATTCCAGCCCCACCAAGGACCATCCATAAAAAATCCAACGAAGCTTCCTGCCATACAAACTGCCCGGTCCCCACAGCAATTAGGGCGAAACGGAAAATAATCAGTGATGAAGCATCATTAAGCAAACTTTCACCTTCCAGAATCGCAGAGGTGGTTGTGGGTACTTTAACAAACTTCATCACAGCTCCTGTACTTACTGCATCAGGAGGAGAAACTATTCCTCCCAATAGAAACCCTAAGGCAATCGTAAATCCAGGAATAAAATAATTAGCGGTTACAGCAACCGCCAGTGCAGTAAAAAAGACCACCAGAAAGGCGAAACTTCCAATAATGCGCCACCATCGCCTCATTTCTTTAAAGGAAATAGACCATGCGGCCTCAAACAGTAAAGGAGGTAAAAAAATAAAAAAGATAAGGTCAGGATTTATCTTTACTACTGGTAACCCGGGTATAAAGCTAACAAGAAGCCCAAATACCACCAACACGATCGGATAGGCAATTTTTAATTTGGTAGCCCACATATTCAATAGTACAATGGCTGCGATCATCGCAAGGAAGAAAGGTAAAATCGTATGCATTTAGTATTGTGTTTTTTATCAATTCATATTTACCACTTCTATTTGGTTTTTAAAAGCTAAAAATTATTTTTTTATCAATTTTCTGCTTGAATCCCGCTTAATAAATTTTAAAATTCAATCCAGATACGTCAAGTTTCGTCGCTTTGCGACTATATATTTGTTTCCTAACAGTATAAACTATGGATAAGGTAACATTAGAAAGAATTCAGAAACTTCACCCATTGGTAAGAGATGAAGTAAAGCTGATTATTAAGGAATGTGATGAAGTACTCACAGGCAGAGCTAAGGTAAGAATCACACAAGGATTAAGGTCTTTTGAAGAGCAGGAAAAGCTATATGCCATCGGGAGAATTACTTCCGGTAAAAAGGTAACAAATGCCAAGGCGGGACAGAGTATTCACAACTATGGTCTTGCTGTTGATATATGCCTTATTATTGACGGAAAAACAGCCAGTTGGGATACAGTAAAAGACTGGGATAATGACAAAGTAGCAGATTGGTACGAATGTGTAAAAATTTTCGCCAAACACGGCTGGGATTGGGGCGGAAACTGGAAAACATTTAAGGACCTTCCTCACTTCGAAAAAAAGACAATTCCATCGAAGAAAGGATCTGTAAAAACCAGTTGGAGAAAGCTTTTGAAGATGCCGAGAGATCAACAAAATTATGTTGTTTTTTAATCCTTTTTATTTGAAATTAATTAAAACACGTCAAGTTCTGTCGCTTCTCCGTCCTACCTTTGTTTTACAAAGAACCGCTAAAAGCAACATGATCTGACTATGGAATTCAAACATTTTTTCTGACTAAAAGCTATTGATTCCACCAGATTATATTGCAATGTGTCCTTTAAAAAAACAATTAACAATATAACATGAAAAAGACAACCATTCTTTCTTTGGACGGAGGCGGAATAAGGGGAATTATCACCTGTATTATTCTGCGTTACATAGAAGAACAGCTTCAGTATTATGATAAGCCGGGTGCCAAACTTGGAGATTATTTTGATCTGGTGGCAGGCAGCAGTACAGGAGGGCTGATTGCTTCTATTATTCTATGTCCTGATGAAGTCCGTAAAGCAAAGTATTCCATCCAAAAAGGATTGGAACTGTATGCTGAAAAGGGCGGTGATATCTTCCAGGTTTCCTTTTGGGAAAAGCTAATTAATCCATTTGGATTATTGAATGAAAGGATTTCTCAGGAAGCCCTTGAGAAAAACCTCAATGACTTTTTTGGAAATTTAGAATTAAAGGAATTGATAAAACCATGTTTAATAACAAGTTATGATATAGAAAACAGAAGAGCCAAGCTTTTCAATTCATGTGAAGCTCATCTCAGCACAGATAATTTTTATGTAAAAGACGTCTGTAGAGCCACTTCTGCAGCCCCTACCTATTTCAGCCCTGTACAGATCAAATCAATGTACGGTCAGATCTTCAGCCTGATTGACGGTGGCATGTTTGCGAATAATCCCGCTTTATGTGCTTATGCAGAAGCCCGAAAAATACCTTTTGCGGAAGTTTTAAAGAATCATCAGAAAGCCAATCATCCCGGAGTAAATGATATGATCATTATCTCCATCGGAACCGGAATTGAAGCGAGACCGTATTCTTTTAATAAACTGGAAAAGGCAGGAAAAATAGGCTGGGTAAACCCAATCATTGACATTTTAATGTCTGCCAATGCAGAAACTGTGGATTATCAGCTTTCTCAAATGTTTCAGACATTAGGACTGAGAAATCAGAAAAATTATTACCGTCTGAATCCATCACTGAAAAATGCTTCTCCGGCAATGGATAATGTAAGGCGGTCTAATATTGAAAATCTGATACAGGCCGGATTAAGCTATATTGATGATAACAGAGAAACCCTGAACCAGATCGTTCAGAAACTCATCAAAAATAAAATATAAGCTTTTAACCTTATAATCTCCCAATATAAGCTCTGAAAATTATATTTCGAAAATTAAAAATCATTTTTTAAACACGTCAAGTTTTGTCGCTTTGCCCCACTACCTTTGGAATATCAAAAGACACAAGACAACTATCAACAAAAACTTAAAAACGCCTTTGAATTCATCATTCACCTATGCTGAACAGCCAAAAGTATGTTCAGAATACAAACAACACCCAATCACAACACAAAACATGGAAACACCTAATCACAATACAGATATACTCTTCGATGAAGACCTCTACACCGTGGAATGGAGTGACATCGAAAATGCAGAGATAGACTATGAAAACTATCTCAACGACATTGAAAATTTCTTTAGGGAAGATTTTGAAGAAGACATTCTTGAAGAAGATGTCTTATAAATAAAAACTTTAAAACATGACAAGTTCTGATGCTGTCCACCATTACCTTTGATATCCTTATCATACACAGTCTCATTAAACATTTCCAACACCTTTGAATTCACCATTCACAAAATGTTGGGCAGCCAGAACGATGTCTGAAAATATATTACAGTGGAAATTTGGCCTGCGACCACTAAAAACAGGGCCAAAGATTCTGAAGTGATCTTATAAAGCTTCAAACCAATCACCATCTTTTATATTTTATAAGCCACAGTATTTCTGTGGCTTATTATTTTTCTTAACTTCCAACAAAAAACAAGTATTAATTGTGCATAAGATTTGCCCTAAAGATTTTTTATCTGATAGGAAATAATTTTTAATCATCTTAGTAATATGAAATATTTTGGATTTATAAGAGAACATGACGATTACCCTATCTCAGAGCGCATTCACGAATTAATTTCCAGCACAGCTTCTATAGATAATAATAAAGATAAAGTATTGCCCTATTTACAAAGGGAAATTATGGCAGTTCCTTTAATGGGATGTGTTGAAAATGCAAAAGATCCTTTATTTGGAACGGACAATATTATAATGATGAAAGTTTTATCACATATAATATGATCTATACAGATGGAATATGGCTATGGCCACAATACATCATTGAATATATAAAAAAATATCCCCATATAAAGCTTAACCCTGAATTGGTAAAACATGTTTTAAGCTATAAGAGGGCCCTTCATATAACTGAAGAAGAATCTCTAAAAATTGAGCAAAACTTTTTACAGGAGTTTTGGAAATAGCACAGATTATGATGACTATAGAATATTTGAAGAAGCTCCAGGCAACACCTAAAATCGGAATCTGGAAAATAAGAGGTGTATCGGAAAATGAGATAAAAAAAGTGGAAAAAAAGTTCAATATACAGTTTCCATTGGCTTATTCTGAATTTCTTTTCTTAGCCGGTGAATCATGTGGAGCATTGCCTATAATGGATACTGCTGATCTCGAAACTATTTCTTCAGACTGGCACTATGAAATCATGCAGGAGGAAATCAGGGAAACAGGGTTACATCATACACTAACACGTCCTTTTTGGCTCTTTGCAGAAAGCAATGGATGTGAGCAATTTTATTTTTTTTATTTAGATGAAGGAAATAATCCAACCGTGTATCTGGCAGACTACTCGATAACTGATGATAATAAAAAAGATATTAAATCTTTAAAGGTAAACTTCAGTACTTTTATTGAAAAAAAGATAGATACTGCCTTTAAAAGATTAAAAGAGGAAAGCTAAAAATAATTGACAATAATGAGCATTGATAAAGAAAAAGCATTAGAAATCGTTAAGCAATATTTACAGGATCGCAAGAGAGAATATATTTCTATTGATGAAAAAGATCAGATTCGTTATGAAGAACAAAAAAGGATTAATTATGGAAAATATGAAGATACTATAAGGAATATTTTTGTAGTAACTTATTATCTTGAGGGATATTATGAACCTATTCCTCAATTTGTTATTGTAGATACTGAGACAGGAGAAGTACACTGTACCTACACAAAGCATGGCTATGCTGAGGAATGGGAAGATGAACTGTAAAAACGATTTAAATGCCAGAATATACAATGATATTAATTTTTAATATTCCTTCTTCATAATAAAATAAAACACGACACGTTTTGTCGCATTAAGCTCATATATTTGTGGTACAAAATTTTACCATGAAGAAAGATTTTTATCTGACAAGATATGCGTTAATCATTAAAAGATTAGAAAGTTCTCCGGCAACCTATTCTCAGCTGGAGGACTATCTTTTAAATTCTTTTGAATTCCAGGATGCGGGGATCAAAAGCTACTCTATCCGTACCTTGCAGAGAGATATCCGTGAGATCTCCGATCTTTTCAACCTTTCTATTCACAACAAGAAAAAAGGAGACAACCGGTATTATATAGAGAGTCGCCCGATCATGGAAGTAGATGAATACAACCAAAAACTGCTGGAATCTTTCCAGGTAAGCAATGCCCTGAATCTTCATCCGGATTTTTCAGATTTTATCTTCTTTGAAAGCCGCAAGCCAACCGGCGTTGAGCATTTTTATGATCTGTTCTTTGCCATCCGCAACAAAAGGGTAGTAACTTTTGAACATTACAATTATAAAAACAAATTAATGACCTCCAGAAAGGTTCACCCTTTAGCTTTAAAAGAGTCTAAAGACAGATGGTACCTCATCGCGATCGATACCAAAGACAAAGCTTTAAAATCATTTGGATTAGACAGAATCAATTATCTGGATGTGACAAAGAACCAGTTCAGAGAAAAATATAAATATAATTTCAGAGAGCACTTTAAAAATGCCTTTGGAGTGATGAATCTTACAGAGCAAAAGCCTGAAAAAATCACATTAAAATGCAGCCGTCATCAGGGAGAATACATCAGAAGTTTTCCGCTTCATCAGTCACAGAAAGAGACCAAAGAAACACCGGAAGAGATTTATTTTGAGTTTTTCCTTCACCCTACTTATGACTTTATGCAGGAGATTTTATCATATGGAAAAGAAGTAACTGTCTTAGAACCGAAATGTTTAGTTGATGACATACGCAACCATCTTCAGGAATCATTAAACCGATATTTTGAAAGCTAATAGATCTCATATTTTTTAATTATATTTACATAAACATCCTCTATTGAGAACTTTATTCATTTGCATATTTTGTACTATTTCTTCATTTTGCTTATCACAGCAGAAAGAAGAATTCCGATTGGTAAAAAACTATTACAATCAGCACAGAGGGATGCTGAATAATGAATTCAAGAAGAAGTTCGATGCTGAATCCAATATCCTCAAAAAGGATGCAATTAAAGGAGATTTTCTCTTTTTCATGAAAAAGATGGACAGTATTGAAAACACAGCCTTAATCGGAGCACTTCTGAGAGTAAGGAATATTGAGGATCTTCAGACTTTAAAATCAAATGAAGGAAACTCCAGAGATCTTAGTGATAAAGCTACCCAGGCAGAAAAGACTGCTGATTATCCCGGAGGAATCAATACTCTGAGACAGGAAGTTGCAGATCTGCTGTATGTAGACGGCGTTCATTCTGAATTAAAAACAGTAAAAACAGATGTTGCCTTTATTGTGGAAAAAGATGGAAGCATCAGCAATGTTCATGCACAGGGTGATAATTTCACTTTCAACAGGCAAGCTGAAATTGCTCTCTACTCTATTTCTGAGAAATTTTCTCCCGCCCTTGTCAAAGGTGATCCGGCAAGATTCCGTTTCAGAATTCCTCTAACTTTAACGATGGTGGACTAATGAAGAAATATTACGTCCTGTTTCTATTTTTTTCTCTTAATTTTTACTTCTCACAGCAAGCAGAAAGGCTTAAGCTTGTTAAGGAAAAATATGATGCTGAAATTCAGAAAATAAATAATAAGTATACTGATGATATCGCAGAAGCTCCTTTAAGAAAGCACGCTAAAATTACATTGAAAAAAGACAGTGATATAGGAACATTAGAGCTTAAAAGGAATAACGAATACCTGGAAGAACTGGAAAAAATAAAATCTGGTTATATCTTGGAGGACTTCCAGCTAAAAACCGATATGAAAGATACCGAAGAAGACAAATCTCCAAAATATCCTGATGGTATAGAAGCTTTAAAAAAAGAAATTGCTGAAAACTTAAATACAAACCTGGTTAGGGGAAAAGGAATCATTCAAAGCCGTGTAGTCTTCATTATAGATCTAGATGGAAGCATCATGACAGCAAAGGCCTTCGGGGAAAATGAAAGTTTCAATAAGCAGGCTGAGCTTGCAATATTACTGATTAAAAAAAAGTGGGAACCTGCTAAAAAAAACAATCAGCCCTATAGAGCTCGGCTACGCGTTCCTCTAACTTTAAATTTTGATTAAATGTTTACAGACGAATATTATATGAAAATGGCTCTGCAGGAAGCAGAAGCCGCTTTGGAACAGGATGAAGTCCCTATCGGATGTGTTGTAGTTTCCAATAATCGTATCATTGCAAGAGCCCATAATCTCACCGAAACATTAAACGATGTCACAGCCCATGCAGAAATGCAGGCTATAACCTCTGCAGCTAACTTTTTAGGAGGTAAATATTTAAAAGACTGTACGCTCTACGTTACGATGGAACCATGTGTGATGTGTTCAGGAGCCTTATCTTGGTCTCAGGTATCCAAAGTAGTAATTGGAGCCAGGGATGAACAAAGAGGTTTTATTAACAAACACCTTACCCTACATCCAAAAACAGAGATTATCACAGGTATTATGGAAAACGAATGTTCTTCTATTGTTAAAGACTTTTTTAAAAGCAAAAGGTAGATTTTTCTTTAAGAGCCTTTTTGACAAACATAAAAAATCAGAGAATATTGAATGTTCTCTGATTTTTATTTTATAAAGAATGATCCCGATTAATCTTTAAAGACAGAATACATTGCAAGGTCAAAATATTCTTCATCTTTCTTGGCATGCTGTTTCAAAATTGCCTCCTGCTCCATTCCTATTTTCTCCATAATCTTTCCGGAAGCAGGATTGTGAAGCAAATGAGTAGCATAAATTTTATTAAAACCTAAGTCTTTAAATCCGAATTTCACAATGGCTCTTGCTGCTTCAGTAACATATCCTTTATTCCAGTAAGGAATTCCTATCCAATACCCTAGTTCTGCTATATCGTCATCCCTATCATGAAGACCAATGGCTCCGATAAGCTGCTCTTCTTTATTTCGGATTCCGAACGTAAAGCCAGTTTTTTCTTCAAAAGCTTCTCTGGACATTTTCACCCACATCTTACCATCATTTTCCGTGTAAGGATAAGGAATATTAGAAGTAAGATCCGAATAAATCCTGTGTTTAAGAAATTCAACAATAAAAGGAATATCCTTCTCTTCCAATTGGGAAAGGATCAGTCTTTCGGTTTCAATTCTTGGAAATTCTTTTAATTCTTTCATTTTATTCGTGGTTAAATTGGGTAATAGAGCTGAGGTTTAGCCCAAAAGCTTTGGATGATCTAGAGATCTTTTCCAAGGAAATAAAGCCCTTTCAGAGTATGAAGCCTATCCATTACATGAATTTTATCCGTTAAAGGCTTATATACATGAGAAACACCCCCTGTTGCCACAACAAAGCAATCATCGTTCACCTCATCATTGATCCGGTTGATAAAGCCTTCTACCATTCCCAGGAAACCGTATACCATTCCGCTTTGCATGCAGGTTACCGTATCTAATCCCAATACTGATTTAGGTCTTTTAAGTTCAATATCCGGAAGCTGAGCTGTCTGATGGATCAGAGAGTTTAAAGAGGTTACAATCCCCGGAGCAATAATTACCCCCAAGGTTTCCCCAGTTTCTGCAACACAGCTTGCTGTAAGCGCTGTTCCAAAATCAATAACAATCTTTTTTCTGTTTGGATAAAGATTATGAGCAGCTACAAGGTTCGCATAAATATCCGTCCCCATCTGCTTTGACTTCGCCACCACTGCTGACGGAGTTGTACGATCAACAATGATCGGTGTAACTCCATGGATCTTCTTGATTCCCGAACTCATCACTTTGGTAAGCTGAGGTACCACAGATCCAATGATTACCTTTTCTATTTCTTTTGGCTCAACTTTATAAGTCTGATAAAGCATCAGCATCTGTACATAAAGCTCGTCTGCTGTTCTGTAAGGCTTTGTATTGATTACCCAGGAAATATCACAATTATCACCATTAAAAAGACCAAATCTGATATTACTGTTCCCTACATTTATTACAATTGAATTCATTATATTTTAACAGGCTAGGATTTGAAAAAATTTGAGTTCCAAATTTATAAAAAAATAAAAGGAGTACTTACAAATACTCCTTTTATCTCTATGTTGATCTTTTTATTTTACTTCTACAAAGTTATCTTCCATATTTACATCTGCAATTCTCTGACTAAAATCAATTCCTAATACAGACAATTGAGATTTTGTATAAGGAACCGTGATCGTATACTCTTTCTGCGTCCAAGGCCAGTAAGGCATTGTCTTGAATTCTCCGTAAGCATCTTTCTCTTTCCAGGTATGGGTCATATTCAATGGAATCTGATAAGTAACAATCTTCTTATCTGTAGTCATTACACTGAAATCAACCGGCATCGGAACCTGACCGTTATTAACAAGGGTAATTGTTGTAGATTTCGCATCATACTTTACATCCTTAATTCCGTAATCGATCGTTTTGGTGGTATTGATCCAATAATTGTGGAACCATTTTAAATCCATTCCTGAAACCTTTTGAGCAATGTGAAGAAAATCTCTGTCTGAAGGGTGTTTCATGCTCCATTGGTCATAATATTGCTTTAAAGTCTCTGCAAGATTCTGTTCTCCCATGATATATCCCAGCTGTACCAGGTACAATTCTCCTTTTACATAAGAAGCATACGTATAAGATGTTCCGTTATCATGGTGATCTCCTAACCACACAGCCGGTTCTTCAATTCCTTTTTTAACGAAGTTTCTGTATGCATTCAAAGTATTGGCAAACGGATTCGGAAGTTCTTCCGGGAACAGCTGGTACATGGTATAACCTTCTGCATAGCTGGTAAAGCCTTCATCCATCCATGGGCGTACAGATTCATTCGTAGCAAGCATCTGCTGATACCATGAGTGAGAACCTTCGTGAGCCATTAGCCCCATCAGCCCTTTGATATCTTTAGCCTCACCCAGAATCATGGTACACATTCCGTATTCCATTCCACCGTCACCTCCCTGAATGAAAGCATAAGTAGGGTATACATATTTTCCGAAATGAGAATTCATAATCTGGAAATACTTGGTAATATAAGGCTGAGCTTCACTCCATACTTTCGTTTTATCATTTTTCTGATAGACTAAATATACTTTTGGCCCTTCAGGAACATTAAAGCTTTCTACAGAATAATCTCTGTCTGCACTCCATGCAAAATCAAGGATATTTTTGGCAGTCCATTTCCATGTGGCTTTCTTATCTTTTTCTGCTTTGATCTTTGCAGCAGCATCATAACCTTTTACCTCAGCTGGATTTTCAAGAATTCCTCCTGCTCCTACTACATAATCCTTATTGATTTTAATAGTTACATCAAAATCAGAGAAAGGCGCATGGAATTCTCTTCCCAGATAATCAAATGTTGCCCAGCCATCATAGTCATATTCGGCAATTTTTGGATACCATTGTGTCATGGTCATATCCACCCCCTCTCTGTTATTTCTTCCACTTCTTCTGATCTGCTGAGGAATTACAGCATCCCAATCCATCATAAAAGTTGTTGTAGAGCCTGGTTTAATAGGATCTGCCAGATATACTTTCATAATCGTTTCCTGAACTTCAAATTTCAGATCTTTACCATTCTGTTTGATCCAGTGAATATTCTGAGCGCCTTCCTGATCTTTTGGAATGGAAGACAGTGTTGAGATTCCGTTTTTCTGCAACCTTCCGTCACCATTTTTCCCTTGGGAAGAAACTCTCTGATCCATCATGGAATTAGGCTTAAAAGCATTCCAATACAGGTGGAAATACACTACATTAAGCTCATCCGGTGAGTTATTGGTGTATTCTAAAGTTTGTTTTCCCTGATAGGTAAATTTTTCAGCATTGACATCGATATCCATCTTGTACTTCGCAGCCTGCTGATAATAAGCTCCTTGCTGAGCCTGAAATTGTGAAATGATAAACGCAAAAATGATTGCAGCCGATTTTCTCATTTAAAATTTAATTTTTTTTAAAGGTAAGTAATTTAAACAAAACCTTAAAATGTGGAGTTATAACAGGGTTTTGCTCTGTTTTAGATAACTTTCCATCTGTTTTGTTAAATGAACAGTAAGATTATTTTTTTAACTACGGATTACGCAGATTTTCACAGATGACCATCTGGTGTTGTCTTATCCGGCTAATACATTATTGCTTTTGTAATAGTTTCTTGATAAGAGTAATCTGCCCCAGATGATAATATGCGTGCTCTATCATCCCGTCAATATTTCTTTGATACGTTCCATACTTTTGATCCACAAACATTTCATCAAGCTTTGAATCCGGCATCTTTTCTAATAAAACGGCAAACTTCTCTGAGTCTGACCATAGCTTAGTCAGCAGCGCCTCCCAATGTTCCTGAGATTCTATGGGTGGGAGATCAAAACTGTACCTGTCTTTTATTTCCAGATTTCCTCCTTCAAAAACAGGAGTAATCCCGGCAATATAATAATCAATATGAAAAGTGAGCATAGCAATAGTATTTAAAGTACCAACCTTCGTTACAGCCTGTTCCCATGTTACATCAGAAAGCTGATCTTTAAAATTGGTATTGGCAATCCAGAGGCCGTCTAGCAAAACTTCTCTGAATCTTTTGGCTAATTGTAATACAGAACTCATGATCAATATGTTTTTCTAAAGATAAGTAATTAAAATATTGATCTAGATCTTGCAGATAACACTAAGCCTTGTCAAGGTTTAAAACCTTGACAAGGCTCAATATCCTAAGTATTTAAAACAAAAAAAGCCTCAGATGTAAAACACCTGAGGCTTATATTATAATATGAAATTACAATTATTTCTTAGCAGAAACTTCTTTTTTTCCGCTTTTTAAGATCTTTTCAAGGATTCTTAAAGTAATCAGATACGTTGGCTTCACTCCTGTAAGGCCTAAACCTCCTGAAGATAGGGTACTTCCTGTTTCCAAAGGATTATCTGAAGCATAGTATGCATAGCAAACAAACAGATCCGGTGAAATATGATGTCTGATTTTAGAAGCTACCTGAATCGCTTTCTGATAATGAGCTCCTTCCATTTCAAGACCAATCGCTTTCCATGAAGTGTTCATGAAGTAAGATAAAATATCCTTATTCTGAAGCGATGTTCCTAAAACAGTAATCATCGGACCTTCAAATGCTTTCAGTTCATCATCATTAAAATCATCAAGCTTCAATGCATTTTCAAAAGGATAGTTATCAGCAGTTCCTTCAAAGATGTGAGAAGTCGGGATCATAATATCTCCTTTTTCTCCGGTAAGGATACCTGCTTTCCCCATAATAGAAACAGATTTTACATGCATCATGTATACTTCTCCTTTATGTTCGTAAGGCTTCAGCAATTCATCCATTACCTCAAAAGCCTGTTCTCCGAAAGCATAATCAAATACCATCACCACATCATCCCCTCCAAACTTACAGTCAGCAAACGGGGTATTCTTCAGATTCATCTTACTAAGATCAATAATCTGTACATCGATATTACTTCCGCTTTTATCCGCAATATGAATCATTCCTTCGTCTAAAGCATACTTCAATACCTTATCACGAAGTTCTTTTTTGTTTGAAATCTCTTCATACAGTTTATAATCCACTTCGTTATTATGCTTCTTTTTAAGGGCATCATTCGCATAAAGCATATTTTTCACAGAGTGCATATTGGCAGAAATAATATGCAGTGGACGGGTATGAAGATTGTTTTCAAATAAAACCTCCTTCACTTTATTAGCCCACTTCTCTCCGAAATAGTGGTGCCCTACCCTTTCCTTTAATATAGCACTGAAATGAATTTCTCTCTCTGTAGTTCCCTTTGCATCTTCAAGACTTACTTTTGCTAGATTATACATGATTTTAAATAAACGGTCTGGGTTATTATCATCACCAAAAGTATTATAAGCTATTAATGTTTCATCAAAAGATCTTCCTATTAATGAAGAAAGGTGGATCAATGCCACTTCTTTTTCTTTTCTGCTGAATTTCTTTTCACCTTTCACTACCTCTTCAATAATTTTGAAGGCTCGTGTCGGCTTCCAGTTTTCGTCCTGAATGAATGCCAGGTTACGGATTTTATCAGCTTCTATAAATAGGAATGTAAGGTGAGTAAGAATGTCATAAATTTCGGAACGGCCTAAAAGAACCTCAATATTCATCTGGTGTTCGTCTATTCTATAACAGTTTCTTCTTCTTTTCTTTGGAACAATAGGTTCGAAACTTCCTTTATCAAAACCTTCATCAGATGTAAGATGAATAAAAGCACATTCCTCAATCCCTTCCGGAAGCCTGTCTAATACATACATTAGACCATCAAGTTCCAATTTACTCGGGACACTCATGGTTCCATAAATTTCCGGATTGATGGTTTTCAACAAGCTTCTGATACTTTCTCCTGAAACACCTGCCGGTTTGAAAAATCCTCTATAAAATAAGTGTCTCATAGAGATATATAATCTTTCAATAGCTTCTGTTGTTTCTCTTGCTCTAGAATTTGTCATAAAATAAATTTCACACAAATATACGAAATCTTTGCCCATTTTATTTTAACTATCTTTTAATAAGTAGCTTAAATTCGCACAGGATTGCGGCATGTATCATGTAAAATGTATTTAGAGCTACCCTACCCTTTAAAACACCTTTAAATATTACATTTTAACCATTAAAAAAAACAATCACCCCTATCAAAAACACCCCAAACAATTGTTTAATTTATATAAAATTTCACAACACCCCTGAAAATTTTAGGGGTCAAATCATTTTCATTTCATTTTTTTTGTAAATTTGCCCTATCAAAATCTACCCAAATATGTCAACCTTAAGATTCAAAGCATTAGAAACTCTTCCATTTAAGGATTTCAGAAAAGACAACAATGTCGAAATCCCGGCGAAATTATCAGAACTATTCTGCCAAAATGTTTTCTCAGAAGAAACAATGAGAGAATATTTAACGAAAGAAGCATTCCAGTCTATTATGGATGCGGTAAAAAAAGGGACTAAAATCCAGAGACACATTGCAGATCAGGTTGCCGTAGCAATGAAAGACTGGGCAATGAGTAAAGGAGTAACTCACTATACTCACTGGTTTCAGCCTTTGACGGGTACAACTGCCGAAAAACACGATTCTTTCTTCACCCCTATCGAAGGAGGCAGAGCGATAGAAAGATTCAGCGGAAACTTATTGATCCAGCAGGAACCGGATGCGTCTTCTTTCCCGAATGGAGGAATCAGAAACACTTTCGAAGCCAGAGGTTATACAGCTTGGGACCCTACTTCTCCGGCTTTCATTATGGGAACTACATTATGTATTCCTTCAATCTTCATCTCTTATACTGGAGAAACTTTAGATTATAAAGCACCTCTTTTAAGGGCTTTAAATGCTGTAGACGAAGCTGCAACCAGCGTAATGCAGTATTTTGATAAAAACGTAACAAAAGTAACTCCCACTTTAGGTTGGGAACAAGAATATTTCCTGGTTGATTCAGCATTATACCAATCACGTCCGGATCTTGTATTAACAGGTAAAACTTTGTTAGGACACTCTCCTGCAAAAGGACAGCAATTAGATGACCATTACTTCGGTTCTATCCCTACAAGGGTAATGAACTTCATGAAAGAACTGGAAATCGAATGTATGAAGCTGGGAATCCCTGCAACAACAAGACACAATGAGGTAGCTCCAAATCAATTTGAATTGGCTCCTATGTTTGAAGAAGTAAATGTTGCTGTAGATCATAACTCTTTATTGATGGATATCATGGCAAGAGTTGCTCACAAGCACCATTTCCATATTTTGTTCCATGAAAAGCCATTCGCAGGGGTAAACGGAAGCGGAAAGCACAACAACTGGTCTTTAGCAACTGATACTGGTGAAAACCTGTTAAGCCCGGGAAAAAACCCTAAGAAAAACTTACAGTTCTTAACATTCTTCGTGAACACAATTAAAGCTGTTTACGAGTATGCAGATCTTTTAAGAGCAAGTATCGCTTCTGCAAGTAACGACCATAGATTAGGTGCTAATGAAGCTCCACCGGCAATTATCTCCGTATTTATCGGAAGTCAGTTATTCAGTGTATTAGAAGAACTTGAAAAAGTAACTAACGGAAAATTATCTCCTGAAGAAAAAACAGAACTAAAATTAAATGTAGTTGGAAAAATCCCTGAAATTCTACTGGACAATACAGATAGAAACAGAACTTCTCCATTTGCATTTACAGGAAATAAATTTGAGATCAGAGCGGTAGGATCATCTGCAAACTGTGCAGAATCTATGACGGTAATGAATACGATTGCAGCAAAGCAATTAGGTGATTTCAAAAAAGAAGTAGATGCTTTGATCGAAACAGGACTGAAGAAAGACGAAGCTATTTTCAATATATTAAGAGAATACATCAAACAGTGCAAAAGCATTATGTTTGAAGGTGACGGATATTCTGACGACTGGGCAAAAGAAGCTAAAAAAAGAGGGTTGAATAATCTGAAAACCACTCCAGAAGCTCTTAAGCAGGAAATGGATAAAAAATTCCTTGATCTTTATGAAGAAATGGGAATCTTTAACCACAGAGAAGTGGAAGCAAGAAACGAGATTAAACTAGAGAAATACTCTACTGTTATTGATATTGAAGCGAGAGTGTTGAGTGACATCGCAAGAAATCACATTATTCCTTCCGCTTTAAATTATCAGAACAGATTAATTGAGAACGTTAAGGGTCTTAAGGATATCTTCGGAGATAAAGAATTTAAACCGTTGGCAAAAGAACAGATGAGCCTAATCACCAGCATTTCTGAAAATGTTTCAAAAATCAAGCTGGGTGTTGAAGATCTTATCAAAGCCAGAGAAGCGGCAAAAAGCATATCAGACAGCCAAAAGCAGGCAGAAGTATACTGCAACAAAGTAAAACCTTTATTTGACGGTATCAGAGAAGCATCTGACAACCTTGAAATGATGGTAGACGATGAGCTTTGGCCGATGACGAAATACAGAGAGATGTTGTTTACAAAATAACTCTGTAAAGTTCCATATTAGTTAAATTCCTCAGTTTTCTGAGGAATTTTTTTATTCCCTTACGATGATCAAGGATGGTTTTGTTAAGATTTTGATCACTTCATATCAAAAAAAGAGTTTTAAAATCCCGTTTTATATAATAATAAGAGATATTATTTAAAGCAATAAGCAAAACAAAGCTCAAACACCCATGAAATAAAGGTTTTTTTAAAATTTATTTTGTTTTTTTAACACCCTTGAAAATTAGAGTTTTAAATTACAAAACATGATTTATAGAAGAATATCGATGAATTTTGTTAAAGAATCTTAATAAAAAAAACCGCAGGATTACCAAAAATAGGCGGTTGCGGTTTATTTTTCTTTAACATATGTAAATAATATGTTAAATAGTGTTAAAATAAGATCCTGACAATTATCATATCAGGGGTCTTTAGCTCGGAATCTCTACTTTTGTATTGCTTTTGAAAATAAATATTCCAATTTAACACGGTTAATCAAGTATATATGAAGAAAAGAGTTTTGTTTTATTTAGTTGCTTTAGTTACTACTGTATCATTGCAATCGTGTGCTACCAATTATGTAGTTTCAAAACCAGCAACTTACGCTAAAGAATACAAAACAGATGCCAAACTAGCTTCTATTGATAACAAAAAAATGGAGCAGGATAAGCAGAAATTGATAGACTCATTCCTTGCAGAAAAAGCGGCATCTATAGCAAATGCTAAAAAAGCAGTTAAGAATTCTGAGATTGCAAAAGCAATCAAACACAATAAAACCATTGACGGTATCCTTGAAGAAGCTGAAACATACCTTGGAACTCCTTACAGATATGGAGGAACTACAAGAAGAGGCATTGATTGTTCAGCTTTCGTTCTTTCTGTTTTTGGAGCTGCAGCAGGTCTTACTTTACCAAGAGTAGCGGCTTCTCAGGCTCAGGAAGGTGAAAGAGTTGAAAAAGGAGAATTACAGAAAGGAGACTTAATCTTCTTTTCTCATGGAAGAAGAATTTCTCACGTAGGTATTGTAGAAAGTGTTACTGAAGAAGGAGAGATCAAATTTATTCACGCAGCAACATCTAAAGGAGTAATGGTTTCTTCACTGAATGATTCTTATTGGGGACCTAAATTCAGATTCGCAAAAAGAGTAATTAATGTAGAAGGAGAAAATTACAACAATCTAGCTTCTGCTACTCAAGCTACACCAGCAAATTTTTAATTTTATAAATAATTGATTTAAATAATGAAGCCATCAGAAATTCTGACGGCTTTTTTATTTGTCTTACCTCTATTAAGTTTCGGATAAATCAATGGAATGCATTTTATATAAAAAGCAGGCTAAAGCTCGCTTCTATTGAAATTAATGATTAATGCTTAGACCAACATTCAACACCTAGCTATTTCTGTCTATTTCAATATCCAGCTTATACAAGAGTCCATATATTTCAGAAAGCGAAAATCTGGCCTTTTTAAGCTTATTTAAAGCCGGATCTATTGAATAGTTTACCGAAGTCCTCAAATCTGCTTTTTCAAGGTTAGAATTATCGAAAACAGCTCCTGACAGATCACAGTTGCCAAATACTGCATTGGATAAATCACATTCAGTGAAATCCACTTCAATCAGTTTAGAATTTTTAAAAACAGTTTTCTTTATTGAGGTCTGATAGAATATAGAATTATGAAGAGCACACCCATCAAACTTAAAGGAAAGACCAAAGCCATTACAATCACTAAACTGCAGGCCTAACATTTTACATTCCTTGAAAAAAACATTCCTAAAGGCCGTTGAGGTAAGTTTTACCATGCTGAGGTTACATCCTATAAATTCACAATCTGTAAAACTAAAACCGGATAGGTTTCCATATTCAAAGCTGCAATTCTTAAAAGTACAATTCTCATACTCTCCTTTTTCCAATGGAGATTGTACAAAATCTGTATTCTCAAAATTTTGATCTAAAATATAAGCGTCTTTCATAAAAAGTAATGATTTATAGGTATAACAATAGAATCCACAAATTCTGCAGAACTTAAACAAAGTTAAATCTTTGGAAATAGCTATACTAAGCTGTTCTTATCCGAATAATTAAGTTTAAAGAAAATAAAAGTCATCATGGAGAAGGCCAGCAAAGAACTTCCACCATAACTGAAATACGGAAGCGGGATTCCTACCGTTGGGAAAAGCCCCATAACCATCCCTAAATTGATTGAAAAGTGCATTAATAAAATCGAGGCAAAGCAATACCCAAATACCCGGTTAAAGGTAGATTTCTGCCTCTCTGCCAGATAATAGATCCGTCCGATATATACCATATAGCATAAAACAAGGATAGCACTTCCTAAGAAGCCCCACTCTTCCCCCACTGTACAGAAAATATAATCAGTTTCCTGTTCGGGAACAAATTTACCTTGAGTGACTGATCCTTCACGGTATCCTTTCCCTAAAAGGCCTCCGGATCCAATCGCTGTTTTGGAATATAATAAGTTGTATCCTGAAGTATCTCTAAATGCTTTTTCACCTTTATAAAGAACCTCAATTCGTTCTCTCTGGTGTTTAGGCAATTTTTCTAAGATATAAGGTGACCCGAATGCCAATCCACATAATAAAAGAATAGACCCTGAAATTCCAGAAATCGAAATCACATCCCACGACATTCTATGATAATTCATCGCAATCAGAACACCTGCAATGATTAGAATAGCAGCCGCTACATATACTGGCGGAATCGCAAGAGCCACCAAAAAAACGGCAGCGAAAACGAAACCTACCCCAAATAGCAAACCACTTAATCCTTCCCTGTATAAAGCGATAAAGAATGCAATAAATACAAGCATAGAACCAACATCGGGAATAGCCAATACTACAACCGCCGGAATACCAATAATCCCTAAACCTGTAAGCAGTGATTTTCTATTCTTAAGATTAAAATCAGGCCCTGAAACATAGTTGGCCAGCATCAATGCAGTACCTATTTTTGCGAACTCTACAGGCTGCATGGTAAGACTTCCGAACTTATACCAGTTCTTCTGCCCCAGAATTTCCTTTCCGAAAGGGAAAAGCCCGATCAGTAACAGAACCCCGCCTATATAAATAATACCGGCCATATTTTCGAAGAACTTACTTCTTCCTAAAAATATAACGAGTCCCACCACTAAAGATATACAGAAGAATATCAACTGTTTTTCTCCTAATTTCTGGTCAACACTGTAGATATTGGCAATGGCAAAAATGCAAAGCAGGAAATACAGCCCAAGGCCCAGTTTATCTATCCCTTCTGTCCATTTCATTGCTTAACAGGTTTTTTAACAGTGTTACTATTCTTCTTATCTTCTTCTATTTTCTTTTGGAGCTTGGCTTTTTGTTGTTTAACAAGTTCCAGGCTATCCTTTATTCTTTTTTGTTTAATGGAATCAGGTTTAGGATCTTTATAAAGTCCTTTACGCTTCAAGTCTGCAATCCACTGTCTCTTATATTCCGGCATGAAACTCGAGGTAATCATTTTTTTATAAAGATTTTCTCTTTTTAAATCTCCGGTAATATATTTTTCAGCAATCACTGTACAAGCCGGGCCTGCCCACGTTGCTCCGAATCCCGCGTGTTCCATTACTGCAACCACAACAATTTTTGGTTTATCAGCAGGAGCAATCAATACGAAGATGGAGTTATCTTTTCCTTGCGGTACCTGTGCGGTACCTGTTTTGGCTAATTGTGTAAAGTCATTGGATTTCAGCCCTCTTGCGGTTCCTCTCAACACTACGGCTTCCATACCTTTTAAAACAGGTTCAAAATGTTTTGGATCAACTAGAGTCTGGTGTTTAACCTTAAATCTTGGATCAGGGTTTGCCTTTCCATCAATAGCTTTTACAATATGAGGCGTGTAATACCATCCTTTGTTAGCGATAGCAGCTACATAATTGGCCAACTGAATAGGGGTTACCAAAACATCTCCCTGCCCCATCCCGTTATAGATGGCTCCGGTTGACATTTCATCCCAGTTTTTAAAATCAGTTCTCTGAGACCCACTTGCTTTCATGATGGCTTTAAACCTTTTCTCATAAAAATCTCCGGAAGGAATTCTTCCTTTTGCTCCTACCGCAAAGTCATTATTTAAAAACTCTCCAACACCAAAGCTGCTCATGATCTTTTTCCATTCATCAACACCTTTTGAAGGGTTTCCGGGATATTTTTTGATAATAGCAATAAATGCATAGGTGAAAAAGCAGTTACTGGAAACCTGAATAGAAGGAATCAACGGATCTGCACCACCATGTCCTTTAATTCTTTTTCCTTTATAGAAAAATCCACCACCACAAGGAAAAACAGTCTTTTCATCCATTACGCCCATCTGCATGGCAGCCAAGGCAGTCAACAACTTGAAAGTTGATCCCGGAGGATATCCCGCCTGTAAAGAACGATCAAAAGTAGGCTTGTTTTCATAAAGCGTATCTTTTGACAGGGCATATAAATTTTTGGATTTATAAGGTCCGGTGAAAAGGTTCGGATCAATATCCGGTCCGGTTGCTGCTACTAATACTTCCCCATTATTAGGGTCAATAGCTACAATGGCACCGTGTTTATCGACCAGCATTTCTTCAGCCGTTCTCTGAAGATCATAATCAATAGTTAACGTAATATCTTTACCCGTAATTACATCTTTATCCAAAGATCCGTTTTTATAAGATCCAATATTTCGGAGTCTGATATCTTTTTGGATATACTTCATTCCTTTTACCCCACGGAGTTCCTTCTCATAAGACTTTTCAACACCTGTTTTTCCGATAAAATCTCCAGGTAAATAATAGACAGAGTCTTTTTTAATCTCTTTTTCATTTACTTCACTGGTATATCCTAAAAGGTTACCTGAAGTAGAAACTTCATATTGACGCTGAGGTCTCTGTACAATATTAAAGGCAGGATATTTAAAAATAATTTCCTGCACTCTCGCAATATCTTCCCTGCTGAGATCCTTTAAAAAGGTCATAGGTGTCAGCTTAGAATAATATTTTTCTTTCTTAATAATATTGATCTTGTTGATAAAGTCTGCCTTATTGATTTTCATCAGGCTGCAAAAACCTATTGTATCAAAATCCGGTTTCATTAAGCCTTGGGTAAAGGAAATCTCATAAGCGGGCTGATTTCCCACCATAATTTTTCCGTTACGGTCAAAAATTACCCCTCGTTGAGGAATTACATATTCAATTTTGATGGAAGTGTTGGCTGCATTCAGTGCATAACGGTCTGTAAACAACTGCAAATATGCAAGCCTCGCTACAAAAATAAGAGCGATTACAACAAGGACGGAAAAGATTTTTAAATAACGTGTGTTCAAACTTTTTGTTTGATTTTAAATATTAATGCGTAGACAACTATAAATATAAATGAAATTACGCTAGTCACCAACACATTAAATAATATTTCGAAAAACCTGCTAAACTTAAAGAACTCAATATATTGAACTAAAAGCTGATGCAGGAAAATACTTGAAAATAAAAACAGCAAAAACTGCGCCCATTGCAGGGACTGAAAGGAGAAAAAGTCTGTAGACGTATCTGTAGATGTTCTGAATATCAAGGTTCTAAAATAAGCAATCAATGTTGTTGCAAAAGCATTGATTCCCCATGAATAGAGAAACCCATCAATAGATAATCCTATCAGAAAACTTAACGCCAGGAACTGAAATTTATTTCTGAAAAAAGGATAGAACATGACGAATACAGGATATAATACCGGAGTATATTTCCCGAAAATGGTAATCCTGTTCAATACAAAAATCTGTAATGCAACAAGAAATATCATGATCAATATATCAGTAAATAAAGTCCTGCTAATCATTTTCCTTTTTTATTACAGTCTGCATCGTGTCCTGAATCTTCTGCACTTCTGCTTTCTTCAGGTTCTTCACGACATACACTTTATTCAACGCACCCATTTTTTCACTCAGTTCCACAGAAATATCCCAGAAACCTGTTTTATTATCTACAGAATATCCGGCAATAGTTCCAATTGTCACCCCTTTCGGGAATATGGCAGACTTACCGTCTGTAACAACGGTATCTCCTACTTTTAAAGCAACATATTTTGGAATATCCGCAAGGTGCATCACCCTGGAGTTATCTCCATTCCATGTTAACGTTCCAAAATATCCTGAATCTTTCAGCGCTGCATTAATTCTGATTTTGTTGACACTCAATACTGACTGAACCAATGCGTAACTGTCTGTAGAATTGATAACAATCCCCGCAATACCCCTAGGTGCCATTACCCCCATCTGAGGAAAGACCCCGTCTCTGCGGCCACGGTTGATTGTAAAATAGTTATTTCTTCTGTTGATACTGTTGAAAACAATTTCACCATCAACAAAAGTATAGATCTGACCACCTCCGATGGTATCATGTACTCTTTTGAAAACAGGATTTTTTGATCCGTCTTTCCCATAGAGTTCTGCCATAAGGGCTTTATTCTGAACCACAAGATCTTCATTGATCTGTTTTAGTTTCAGATAAGAAACCCCCTCATCAATATACCCGGAAATCCATGAATTCAACGCAGCCGTTTGCCCCGCAATCCAAGATCTCTGCATGGCATTTCTAGAGAATATCAGAACCAGAGCAATAATTTGCAGGAATATAAAGAAGATAAAAAGTGTGTTCTTCGAAAATAATCTCAGCAAAAATCCCATTCAGATATATAGTCGTAAAAAGTTAAAATTATTTAATTAAGAAATTGAATTTATCCATATTCTTAAGGGCAATACCAGTTCCGCGAACTACAGCTCTCAACGGATCTTCCGCTACAAATACAGGAAGACCTGTCTTTTTGTGGATTCTATCCGCAAGACCTCTTAACAACGCACCTCCTCCGGCAAGATAAATACCCGTTTTATAAATATCAGCAGCCAATTCCGGTGGCGTAAGAGAAAGAGTTTCCATTACAGCATCTTCAATTCTGATGATAGATTTGTCTAATGCACGGGCAATTTCTTTATACCCTACCATAATTTCTTTTGGTTTCCCTGTGATAAGGTCTCTACCTTGTACTGGAATATCTTCGATGTCTACATCAAGATCCTCTACAGCAGAACCTACTTCAATTTTAATTCTTTCAGCAGTTCTTTCTCCAATATAAAGGTTATGGTGAGTTCTTAAGAAATAAGCAATATCATTGGTAAATACATCTCCTGCAATCTTTACAGATTTATCACATACGATACCACCTAAAGCTACTACTGCAATTTCTGTAGTACCTCCACCTATATCAATGATCATATTTCCTTCAGGTTTCTGTACGTCGATCCCAACTCCTATAGCAGCTGCCATTGGCTCGTAAATTAACCTTACTTCTTTTGCGTTGACTTTCTGAGCAGAGTCTCTTACCGCTCTTTTTTCAACTTCAGTAATACCAGAAGGAATACAGATTACAATTCTTAATGCAGGCTGTATGAATTTACCCTTGATTCCAGGAATTTTTTTGATAAATTCCTTGATCATGTGTTCAGAAGCGTGGAAATCTGCGATAACCCCATCTTTCAATGGACGAATCGTCTTGATATCCTCGTGAGTTTTACCTTGCATATGCTTAGCCTGTTCCCCTACAGCAATAGGTTTACCCGTAGATCGTTCAATTGCAACAATTGAAGGCTGATCTATAACAATTTTATTATTGTGAATGATAAGGGTATTAGCTGTTCCCAGGTCTATCGCAATTTCTTGCGTAAACATATCAAATAAACTCATATTTTTCTTCTGATTTTAAGTTTACAAAGATATAAATTTAACCCTACTAAAGAAATTTCATTACAACATAATTTGGTTAAAATTTTATTAAAATTTATAATTCTTTATTAACTTTCTGTTTAGATAATTACAGAGTTTGATTTCAACTAAAATTAACGGGACAATTTGAGAGTCAAAAACACAAAGAAAAGCAGAGAAAACAAACAGGTAAATAAGCGAATTTGAAAATTTCTTTATTTATATTTTGTCTTCAACAGCATTTTAACTTCCACAGATGCCTTTTTGAATCTCTCTATAGTTTTTTACGATAATTATCATATACACTATCAGGGGATGATTAATTAAAAAAAACGTAAATTTGCCGTTGCTTATGTTACAGTATTCCAACATCCATCAAACATCGAATTTTGCCGTGCTTTCTATAAGCTACGAAAAGGCCGATGTAGAAACGAGAGGAAAGTTTGCATTCTTTGATGAAAACATCAAAAATTTTGTTTCCCGCGTCCATCAGGAAGACCTTGGGGATGCATTTGTGGTTTCCACATGTAACAGGACTGAAATCTATACCACTTCTTCCAATTATCTTTTAGTCGCTGAAGAATACTGCAAAACCATTGGGGTAAACCTTACGGACTTCCTTCAGTTTGCCAATATTCTGACTAAAGAAGAGGCTTTGATACATCTTTTCAGAGTAGCTGCCGGTTTGGAAAGCCAGATTATCGGAGATTTTGAGATTATTGGTCAGATCAAAAAAGCATACAGCCGTTTTAAAAAGGAAAGACAGAATTCTAATCCATATCTGGAAAGAGCCATTAATGCTGCCATTCAGATTTCTAAAAGGATAAAGAATGAAACAGGAATTTCCAACGGAGCTGCTTCTGTTTCTTATGCTGCCGTTCACTATATCTTAAACAGCCAAAAGAGAATTGCTGAAAAGAATATCCTTCTTCTTGGTGTGGGTGAGATTGGGCAGAACACCGTTGAAAACCTGGTAAAACATGTTTACCAGCCAAAAATTAAAATAGCGAACAGAACTCAGGAGAAAGCTGAAAAGATTTCCCAGAAATATAATATTCCTCACGTTGATTATTCTGATTTTGACAAGGAATTAAAAAACACTGATATTCTTATCGTGGCTACAGGGGCTAAACACCCGATTATCAACCAATCGCATTTCCCGAACGGAAAAGAAACATTGGTAATAGACCTTTCCATCCCTCATAACGTTGAAAAGAATGTTACGGAAAATGAAAATGTAACGTTAATTGATGTGGATGAGCTTTCAAAACAGATTCAGGAAACGATCCAGCAAAGAGAAAAGGAAATTCCAAAAGCTGAAAAGATCATTAAGGATCTGATGAAAGATTTCATTGAGTGGGAGAAAAAAAGAAAATTAGCACCAAACATTCATCATTTCAAAGCTGTTTTAAAGAACATGGAACGCAATGAAATGCATAATTTTTACAAGAAAAATAAATATATAGACATCACGGATATGGAGCTTTCTGATAAAATGATCCAGAAGATCACCAACCGTTTTGCAAAATATATCATCGATAATCCTTTAAAAGCCGAAGAAATTAGTAAATTAATGCACGAAATATTAGTTGAACAACCAAACAACGAATTCAATGAAAAGCATTAGAATCGGAACAAGAAATTCCGCACTTGCACTTTGGCAGGCTAGAGAGGTTGCAAGGCACCTTCAGAACAACAATTATTTAACGGAGATTGTTCCTATCGTTTCTTCTGGCGATAAGAATCTTAATCAGCCTTTATACTCATTAGGAATCACCGGGGTTTTCACAAGAGACCTTGATACTGCCTTATTGAATGATGAAATAGATATTGCTGTTCACTCTTTAAAAGATGTTCCTACCCTGTTACCTCAGAATATTGAGATGATCTCCTATCTTGAAAGAGACTTTCCACAGGACATTCTCATCAGAAAAGAATCAGCCAGAAATAAAGAACTTCATGAACTGAGACTTGCCACAAGCAGCCTGAGAAGAAGAGCTTTCTGGTTAAGACATTTTCCGAATACTGAGTTTTCTGATATCCGAGGAAATATCCAGACCCGTCTTCAAAAGCTTGAAGATGGAAATTTTGATGCGACCATTCTATCTTTGGCAGGGATCAAAAGAATGAAAATGGAAATTGATTACGAAATGCTTCCGGTCATGATTTCAGCCCCATCTCAGGGTGTTATTGCCGTAGCAGGACATTCCGACAAACCGGAAATCAATGAAATACTGAAACAGATCAATCACAAACCTACCCAGATCTGTGTAGAAATTGAACGAAACTTCCTTAGCACTTTAGAAGGAGGATGTACAGCACCTATCGGAGCTTTTGCCGAAATTATTGAGGATCAGATCCGCTTTGTAGCCTCACTTTGTTCTCTTGATGGTAAAAACTGTATTGCCATTGATGAAAATTTCGAATACAATCCGGAAGAAAATTTTGGAGAAAAATTCGCAAAGGTAGTGCTGGAAAACGGAGGAAAAGAATTGATGGCTGAAATCAAAAGCCAGATCTAAGATAATTTAGATTTCCAATTTCTTTTAACTGTATTTTTCATCTTCTAATCCAACAGACATGAAAATCTTATTTACCAAAAATATAGACCAAACCATTATATCCAAAGAATTAGGAGAGGATATCTCGGTTGACTGTGTTGAGGTGATTAAGACCAAGCCTATTCTGATCAGCCCCTTTGATCTGAAAAACTATTCCCTGATTTTTACCAGCGTGAATGGTGTAGCTTCATTTTTCAAAAACAGGTTTAAGCCTAATGAAAATTTCACGGCTAAAAACTATAACAAGATCTACTGTGTTGGTGAAAAGACAAAAAAAGCATTAAGAAAGCACGGATTTGGAACTTTTAAAGTCTTAAAAAATGCTGAAACTCTTTCCAGATTTATCATCGGGAACTGCCAGCATGAGCAATTTCTCCACTTCTGTGGTAATCTTGCTATTAATGTACTGGACAAAGATCTTCCTCTGCAAAACATTAAGTATAAAAAAATTACGATCTACAATACGGAGGAAACCAATCCTTTAATTCCTGAAAAATATCATGCTGCAGTATTTTTTAGTCCAAGCGGAGTTCGTAGTTTTGCAAAGCAAAATTCCCTGAAAGAGATGAAGCTGTTTTCCATTGGAGAAACTACATCCGGGGAATTGAGAAATTATACTCACGAGAATATTTTCACGTCCGAAGAAAACACGCTGAATTCTATATTCGAGCTGATAAGACGGGAAATCGTGAGCAAACTTTAGAATATCTGTTACCGGATTTAGACGGTGATATTAGTTTAAATAGATTATGATAAAAAACGACCTATATTTAAAAGCACTTCGCGGAGAAACCGTTGAAAGACCTCCTGTCTGGATGATGAGGCAGGCTGGAAGATATCTGCCGGAATTCATTGCCTTAAGAGACAAATACGATTTCTTTACAAGATGTCAAACGCCTGAACTTGCTGCAGAGATTACGATGCAGCCTATCCGCAGATTTCCTTTAGATGCGGCGATCCTGTTTTCTGATATTTTGGTAGTGCCACAGGCTATGGGAATCGATTTCAAAATGAAAGAATCCGTTGGTCCATGGTTGGATACTCCGATCAGAACAATGGAACAGGTTCAGAATATTGTGACTCCGGACGTGAATGATACTTTAGGTTACGTTTTTGATGCTATTGAACTTACTCTACAGAAATTAGACAACGACATTCCATTGATCGGCTTTGCCGGATCTCCATGGACAATTCTTTGCTACTGCGTAGAAGGAAAAGGAAGTAAAGCTTTTGATATTGCTAAATCTTTCTGTTTCCAACAACCTGAAGCAGCTCATTTATTACTTCAGAAGATTACTGATACTACGATTGCCTACCTTAAGAGAAAGGTAGAAAAAGGAGTTTCTGCTGTACAGGTTTTTGATTCATGGGGCGGAATGCTTTCTCCAACTGACTATCAGGAATTCTCATGGCAGTACATCAATCAGATCGTTGAAGCATTAAGCCCACTTACCCATGTGGTAGTATTCGGAAAAGGATGCTGGTTTGCATTGGAAGATATGACGATGTCTAAAGCTTCCGCTCTTGGTGTTGACTGGACCATTAAGCCGGAATTCGCAAGAACATTGACAAACCACACGATGACACTACAAGGAAACTTTGATCCTGCCAGATTACATTCAACTCCTGAAACCATCAAGAAAATGGTAAATGAAATGATTAACCGTTTCGGAAAGGACAGATATATCGCCAACTTAGGGCATGGAATTCTCCCTAATGTTCCTGTTGAAAATGCTGAAGCATTCATCAGAGCGGTGGTTGACTGGAAACCAACTTTATAAACACAAAATCAATCTTCACACCGAAGATTTACGATAATAAAAGAAGCCCTATCATTACTGACAGGGCTTCTTTTATATGTTTGGTTTTAAATAGTACTAACTCAACATTCGTTGTGCTTTTTTCACTCCTTCTACCAGAAGATCAATTTCCTCAAAGGTATTATAAACCGCAAAACTTGCTCTTACCGTTCCAGCAATATTGAAAAATTCCATGATGGGCTGCGTACAGTGATGCCCTGTTCTTACAGCAATACCCATTTTATCCAGAATCATTCCTACATCAGAAGAAATCCCGACTCCTTCAAGATTAAAAGAAACAACACCTGTTCTCTTCGCTTTCTCGCCATATACTTTCAATCCTTCAATTTCCAAAAGATGTCTTTGAGCGTATTCCAATAAAGCATTTTCATGGTTCTGAATATTCTCATGCCCTACTCTGTTCATAAAATCAACAGCTGCTCCCAAAGCAATATTTCCACCTACATTTGGCGTTCCTGCTTCATATTTAAATGGAAGTCCTGCATAAGTTGTTTTATCAAAAGAACATGTTGCAATCATCTCTCCTCCTCCATGGAATGGCGGCAAAGCTTCTAATATTTCACGTTTTCCGTATAAAATACCTGTTCCCATCGGAGCATACATTTTATGTCCTGAGAATACAAAGAAATCACAATCTAATTTCTGAACATCAATATTGAAATGAGGTGCAGACTGAGCCCCATCAATAACGATATAGGCATCCGTATTTTTTCTTGTTCTCGCGATGATTTCCTCAATAGGATTTACAATTCCCAATGCATTAGAAACCTGATTTACAGAAACTACTTTTGTTTTTTCACTTAAAAATTTATCAAAATAATCTAACTGAAGAATACCATTTTCATCAATAGGAATTACCCGAAGTTTTGCTCCTGTTCTTTCACAAAGCAATTGCCATGGAACAATATTGGAATGATGCTCCAGATAAGAAATGATAATCTCATCGTCTTTTTGCAATTTTTGCGTTAGAATATAAGAGATAAGGTTCAGTCCTTCTGTTGTTCCTTTTGTAAAAATTACTTCAAAGTCATGTTCAGCATTAATGAATTTCTGGATCTTTCTTCTGGAAAGTTCCATTTCTTCTGTTGCCAATTGGCTTAATGTATGAATTCCTCTGTGAACATTTGCATTAAGTTCCGTATAATATGCGTGACAGACTTCCAAAACCGAATTTGGCTTTTGAGATGTAGCTGCATTATCCAGATAAACCAACGGCTTACCATTCACTTCTCTGTCCAATATAGAAAACTGGCTTCTTATTTCCTGAATGTCAAACATTTATTTATTTTTTAAATTAAGACGTCCTTATTTAGAACTCTTCAAATTTACGGCTTTTTTTTCGAAAGGAAGCATCCGGTCACAAGCTGATACTTGTCAGTTAATAGAAATATTCAATGATATCACATGAATAAAACTGATATAGATTGAAAAGCACAAAAAAACCTGCCAAAAATTTGACAGGTCTTATATCATTAAATAAGCAATACTTATTCTGCAGATTTTTCTTCTGTTGTTGGAACATCAGGAGATTGAGTTGCAACTTCTTCTGCTTCTTCTTCATCTTCTTCATCCATTGCAGCAGCACCACCTTTCATTGCATTTCTAGACATCTTAACAGCAACTACTACTGCATTGTCTGGGTGCACGAAAGAATATCCTTCTGTTTTGATACCACCTACATAAAGTTTGTTACCAATTCTTAATGGAGTAACATCAACAACGATTTCGTCAGGTAGGTTAGCAGGGATAGCTTTTACTTTTAGCTTTCTGAAAGACTGACGTAAAACACCACCAGAAACAACACCTTTAGAACGTCCTGTAATTCTTACCGGAACCTCCATAACAACTGGCTTGTCTTCAGATAATTGATAAAAGTCAATGTGAAGAATTTTGTCAGTAATTGGGTGGAACTGAATATCCTGAAGAACTGCTGGAATTGTTTTTCCGTCAACTTCAATAGATACCGTGTGTGCTTCAGGAGTGTATACTAACCCTTTGAAAGCTTTCTCTTCAGCAGAGAAGTTTAAAGGTGCTTCACCTCCATAAACAACACAAGGAACTAATTCAGCATCACGTAAAGCTTTTGTAGACTTTTTGCCCACGCTTTCTCTTTTTGTACCTTGAATTGTAATAGATTTCATTTATAAAAATTTAAAAAATTGTTCTTAATTTAATCTGCAAACTATTTAAAATCAATTAAATAACAAACTTGCTACTGATTGATTTGTGCTCATGAACCATTGTCATAACGTCCGCAAATAATGGGGCGCAAGATAGCACTTTTATTTTAGATGACAAATTATTTTTAACAGGAATTGAGTCAGTTACAATAACTTCCAGAATTTTTGAGTTCTCAATATTCTCGTAAGCTTTCCCTGAAAGCACTCCATGAGTCGCCATAGCTCTTACAGTTTTTGCTCCTTTCTCGATCAGGATATCCGCTGCTTTACAAAGCGTACCCGCTGTATCGATCATGTCATCAATAAGAATCACATTCTTACCTGTTACATCTCCAATAAGGAACATTTCTTCTACAACGTTGGCCTTTTTTCTTTCCTTGTAAGCAATTACTACCTCTGCCCCTAGGTGACCTGCATAGTTTTTTGCTCTTTTTGCACCTCCCATATCCGGAGAAGCAATGGTAAGATTGTCAAGATGTAAAGATTTGATGTAATCAACAAAGATTGAAGAAGCATACAGATGATCTACCGGAATTTCGAAGAACCCCTGAATCTGATCTGCATGAAGATCCATTGTCATCACTCTTGTTGCTCCTGCTGCTGTAAGAAGATTCGCAACTAACTTAGCACCGATCGGCGCTCTTGGTTTGTCTTTTCTGTCCTGTCTGGCAAGTCCGAAGTAAGGAATTACAACGGTAATGCTCTTTGCAGAAGCTCTTTTCGCTGCATCAATCATTAGAAGAAGTTCTAAAAGATTGTCTGCAGGAGGGAATGTAGATCCGATTAGGAAAACTCTTCCTCCTCTTACGGATTCGTCCAAAACAGGCTCAAATTCACCATCGCTGAACTCCTGAAAGTTGATTTTCCCTAATTCTTTCCCATAATGTTGGGCAATTTTCTCTGCCAAGTCCCTGCTGGTTCTTGTACAAAATAGATAACTTAACTGATCGGCCATTTTTACTTTTTAAAAGATTTTGCAAATTTAAAAAAAAACCACAAGATTTACTCTTGTGGTTTCTAAGTTTTTATTTAATCAATAATTATGGTAATGTAACTCCTGAATAATTATTAGGATTTACAAGAGGTATAGACGAATTATAAGTTGAATTAATAGCACTGATAAATTCGTTAGCAATTACACCGTATCCTCTACCTGTTAAGTGTACTCCATCCAGTGAGAATGCACCTCCGGATACAAATTTAGCTGTATATTTTACCCCATCCCAAGAAATACCGGAATCGTCTGCCAGCTTCTTAAGTTTAGCATTTGCATCTACAAAAGCATATCCTTTAGCTGTAGCTGCTGCTTTAATCACAACATTATAAGCATCAATAGCGTCATTGATCTCCTTAATTTCAGATGGGATCAGAACATATTTGTCTGCAAACGGGTAAGAAACCCCTCTAGCACCAAGAGATGCCGGAATTCCTGCAGGAAGAGCAGTTTCCACTGAACCGATCGCAGCCTTGGTAGTTAAAGGAATAAGATCTCCTGATTTTGCCTGTCTAGCCTGTCCGTAAGTAGCACCAAGATAAGGAGCAAGCATTACTAATGTTGGATTTCCTGAATTGGCCGCAGCAACAGTAATCTGTGCACCCAGATTTGTAATACTTTCGTCTTTAATCAGCAATGGATTCGCAGCAGATTTAGAAAGTGGTTTAATTCTGTCTCCTGCTCCTAATCCTGCTAAAATCTGACTTAACGGGCCATATACATTTTTATTCAAATCATCAATTGTAGCCTCTCCTACAGCAACATTTCCTTTTCCTAACACTGCAGCAGTTAAAGGATTTGTTGGTATTGTTGTCAGAGAAGGAATAGAAGTTACACTTGGAATATTTGCAATAACTCCTTTCGCTTTTGTTGCATCAATTTTAGAAATCAACAGATCATAATATGTTTTAAACTGAGCTGGAGGCGTTAAAGTTTCAACAGAACTGTCTGCACCTGCCAAAGCATATAATAAAGCATCATTATTTCCTATCCATAGAGAGAAGAAAGTAGGATTTTGACTTACAAAATCATCAATCACAGATACAGTAGGGGATGAAGCAAATCTTACAAAATAAGGGTTTGCCGTCTTAGGTATAATTCCTGCAACATCACCATATTTAGGAGCTAATAAATGAGCTACTTTTGCTCCCGGAACTCCCATATTATTAAAAGGTCCTTTAAGAACTGTATTAACCAAGTTTGCCGCTTTATTATCATTGATATTACTTATATCAGGAGCTCCATCAACAAAACCTTTTATATAAAGCTTTGTATCTTGAATTTGGGGAGTAACACCAGGTGCAACAGCCAGAAGCAATCCTCCGTTATTATCACCCATTAAAGGCTGCCTGAAGTCTCCACCTCCTACAAGTTTCATTTGCTGAGCCATCATTGACGGATAAGATTCATTCTGCCCATCTACATAAAGAGCACCGTCTCTATATCCGGAAGTAAGTGAATTTCCTAACGCAACATATTTTGAGAAATCAGCATTCCCTTTTGAAGGTTGTATATCTTTTACATCCGTATCAAAATCAGTCTTACAGCTTGTTACGGTAAAAAGAAGTGCAGAAACTGCTATTGTTGATATTATAATTTTTTTCATAGTCTTTTAATTAAAAAGGGTTATAAGATAAACCTAGACCAAAATAGAACGCTTTTGCCTTAGCCTGTCCATAGAATCCAAGATTAGCATTGTTCACATTTCTGTACTGAGGCATCGCATATCCTCCTGCAATGTCAATTCCAAACTGTTTTAGCTTAAATCCTACTCCACCAGTAATCACATAGGTATCAAAAGAAGGAGTTTCCGGAATAAAGTTTTCGTTAGTATAAGGAGACTCGTCATAATATGCACCTAGACGACCGTAAATCATATTAGTGAAAGCATATTGAGTTCCCAATCTGAATGTTTTAGAGTTTTTAAAGTTCTTAGCACTCACAAGAACTGTTGGATCTGATGGGTTATTAGGTGCAAGTGGTGCATTCGCAAAATCCAAGACTAACTTACTATATCTCTCCCATCCATGATAGTTGAAATCCGCAGAAACCTGCCATTTTGGAGTCACTTTATAAGTTAAACCGATAGTATACTCTTCAACCAACGGAAGTGTTGCTGTGAAACCATCTTGGCCTGCAGCATTTAATTTTAATAATGAATAAGGGGTCTGAGTTGGGAACTTGAATGTAGCAGTTCCATTATCAGCCTTCATGTCAATTGCTGAACGGTATGCAATACTAACATCCAATTTTGGATCAGGTCTGAAATAGAAACCAAAACCATATCCGTGTCCGCTTGCTTTATCGTCATTGATATTTACTTGTCCATTAAATTGTGTCACAGCTTTATCCCAATCTACTTTTCCTCTTGCATAGATATAACTTGCTCCGAAAGCCAACCAAGGAGCCAGTTTCACAGAAACCATTGGTTGGAAATAATAACTCTTCAGTTCTAATTTCTGTACCATTTCCTTACCTTCCCAATTATCCGGCCATTTAATCGTACTTCCGAAAGGTGTTGAAAAGCTAAAACCTACAGATAGATTTTCTATTGGTTTATAAGTAATCGCTGCATAGATTGGGGTCCCAAGTGGGTTATCCGTTTCCGTACTCTGCAAAGTATTTAAGTTTTGAAAAGTAACTTTATTACTTGCACCAAATCCTCCCGCTACTACGCTCAGCTTGGAAGGAATAAATGACATACCTGCCGGGTTGAAGAATGTCACACTTGCATCTTCGGCATGAGCACTAGTATGCGCCATTGCCAATTGTTTTACCCCCTGCAAAGAAACTCTGAAGCCTCCTGCGTAAGATAAAACGCCCGCCAATAAAGCAGTTGATACTAATATTTTTTTCATAGACTATTATTATATAACCCAAATATAAAATTATTTTGAATACGTCTGTTAATATTTGCTAACATTTTAAACAATATATAAAAAGAAAACTATGTTTAAAATAACATTCTAGACATAATAAAGCACAAAGCAATAGTTAACAAACAATTACAAATCAGACTACATGACGCTATTAAAACTGTTTAATATTAAACGATTGTTTAACAAAAGGAAATCATCACCTTGAAAAAGGTCATAACAGAGTGAAATCTCAAAAAATGTTAAAATTTTGAAAGCAGATTTTTTTGTACCCGTTACAAATTTTAAAAGCAAAAAAAAGACCTATTGAAAACCCTCTCAACCAGACTTCTTTATTTCTTTAACTTCCCGACTTTACTAAAATACAAAAATGTTTTACCACGAATTCAGGTTATTTGAGTATTTTAGAATTGCATAAAGATAAAAATACATAAATTTGCAAGATTATAAATAATAGTAATATGAGTTGTGGATGCAAAACATCCGGCGATTCTGCACATTCTTGTGGTCCTAAAAAAACTGCAAGTGGTTGTGAAAATGTAAATACCTGCGGGAATAGTTATAAATTAAGTGTTTTTGACTGGCTTTCTAACATCAACAATCCGGCACCAAACAGGTGTGATTTTGTAGAAGTTAGGTTTAAAAATGACAGAAAATCGTTTTATAAGAATGTAAATAATATTCCTTTACATATAGGTAGCGTAATTACAGTAGAATCTAGTCCGGGACACGATGTAGGCGTAGTAAGCCTTACGGGAGAATTAGTAAAGATTCAGATGAAAAAGAAAAAGTTTTCTGAAGAATCAGCACTTAAAATATACAGACAGGCCAACCAAAAAGATCTTGAGGTATGGCAGGAAGCAAGAAAAAAAGAAGAAGCCGTAAAGCTTGAAGCAAGAAAAATTGCTCAAAGAATAGGTCTTGAAATGAAGGTAACTGATGTTGAATATCAGGGTGACTCTTCAAAAATCAC
Source organism: Chryseobacterium pennae (assembly GCF_003385515.1). Lineage (GTDB taxonomy): Bacteria > Bacteroidota > Bacteroidia > Flavobacteriales > Weeksellaceae > Chryseobacterium > Chryseobacterium pennae. Next base: position 360,683 of record NZ_QNVT01000001.1, read on the forward strand.
ATTTTATTACACTGCTGAGACCCGTGTGGATTTCAGACAGTTAATCAAAGATTACGCCGGTGCTTTCAGAACGAAGATCGACATGAAGCAGATCGGGTTCAGACAGGAAGCTGCAAAAGTAGGTGGAATCGGATCTTGTGGACGCGAACTTTGCTGCTCTACATGGTTAACAGATTTCAGATCTGTAAACACAAATGTGGCAAGATACCAGCAATTAAGTATTAACCCTCAAAAACTGGCAGGACAATGTGGTAAGCTTAAATGCTGCCTTAACTATGAGCTTGACAGTTATTTAGATGCATTAAGCAACTTCCCATCTTCTTCTACTACACTGGACACAGAAAAAGGAAAAGCATTCTGTATCAAAATTGACGTTTTCAAAAAGAAAATGTGGTTTGCTTATGTAGACAGTTCTATCGCATGGTACGACTTCGATATTGATCTTGTTAAAAAACTGATTGCAAAGAACAAAAGAGGAGAAAGAATACTCCCTCTGGAAGACCTGAAACAACCGGAAACACCATCCCAAAGCATTGATCTTATCCAGGAAAATAATGTAGACCGCTTCGAGAAGAAAAACAGAAACAACAGAAACAGAAACAGTCAGACTAAGCAGAACAATAATAACCCGGGACAAGGACAAAGACAACCTCAGGGAGAAGGTCCAAAGAAAAACAGACCTGAAAGACAGGAAAGACCTAACCGATCGGAAAAGCCGGAAAACTCTAATGCTAATTCAGCAAACCAGCCTAGGCAACCCAAACCACAACAGCAGCCAAAAGCACCCGTGGAAAAAGTAAAAGCTGATGCAAATCCTGATGCAGAGAATGCGCAACAAAGCAATCCGAACAAGAAAAAATTTAAAAAGAAATATCCTCCAAAAAAAGATAAAAATGCGTAAAATTTTAGGATTATTGACCTTTATTCTTTTCTTAAGCTGTAACTCTTCTTCAGGAGAAGATGTTATTATGAATTCCGTTGATAATAAGTGGAATAAGAAAAGTGAGCAAAAATTTAATCTTGAAATTTCAGATCCGCAGAATCCTAAAAATATTATATTTGTTGTAAGAAACAACAACAATTATCCTTACAGTAATATAAGGTTCATTGTGAATTTCACCAATCTTCAGAACAAGAAAAAAGAGACAGACACCCTTAATTATGTTCTGGCAAAACCAAACGGAGAGTGGCTTGGTACAGGCTTTGGTGATACAAAGGAAACATTGTTTCAGTATAAATTAAATTATAAATTCCCAGGAAAAGGAAAATATCAAATCGGGCTTACTCAAGCTATGAGAAATGATATCTTACCAGGAATTGAAGATATTGGGATAAAAATAGAAACGGCTAAACCGTAACCATAAATGGAAGTAAACAATAAAAATGCAGGAAATAAGGGGAAAACATTCCCTCTGCCTCCTAAAAAAAAGAACACCTCTTGGAAAAAATGGGTCTCCTTTATTTGGATTGCACTCATTGCGGTAGTTTTAGGGATTTCAGGACTTTTCTTTGCAGTTTCCCAAGGATTCCTTGGAGAAATGCCAGATGTAAAAGAACTGGAAAACCCGGACATATTTGTAGCTTCTGAGATTATTTCTTCAGATGGGGTAACGCTAGGTAAGTTTGAGAAAGAAAAAACTCAGCCTATCGTATATAAGGATCTTCCTCCTTTCCTTATCTATGCTCTTCAGGCAAAAGAAGATGAGCGTTTTAAAGAACATTCAGGAATCGACCTTTATTCTATCGCCAGAGCAGTTGCCTACGGAGGTGGACGCGGTGGTGGTTCTACCATTACCCAGCAGCTGGCAAAACTTCTTTTTACAGGAACAGCATCTCAGAATAAATTTGAAAGAGCATTCCAGAAGTTGAAAGAATGGGTGGTTGCTGTAAGTCTTGAAAAAAGATATACTAAAGAAGAAATCATTACCCTTTATTTCAATAAGTTCGATTTCCTTTTCAATGCAAATGGTGTTGAAATGGCATCCAGAGTTTATTTTAACAAAAAGACCTCTGAGCTTACCCTACCGGAAGCAGCAACTTTTGTAGCAATGCTTGAGAACCCAAGAAAAAACAATCCTTACAGATATCCTGAAAAGGCAAAGGAAAGAAGGAATGTTGTTTTGGACCAAATGCAGAAAACAGGATATATTGATGCTGCCACTTATGAAAAAGCAGCCAATACACCGATAGAGGTAGATTTTCACCCTATCAAAAGTATTACTGACGGATATTCTGCTTACTACAAGTTCTATCTGAGAAAAGAGATTGATAAATATCTTGAGTCTCATGAAAAAGAAACCGGTAAAAAGCTTAATCTTTATAAAGACGGATTAAAAATTTATGTTACTCTTGATTCTAAAATGCAAAAGTATGCTGAGGAATCTATCAAAGAGCATTTAACGGATCTTCAGAAAAGATTCGACGCAGAACAGAGAGGAAGAAAGAACAGACCTTTCTACTATCTTACTGATAAACAAATCAGTAGTGTAATGCTTCAGGCTATGAAAAGAACTGGCCGATATAAGCTGTTAAAAGCTGATGGCATGCCAGATGATTCCATTATGATGGAATTCAAAAAACCGATCAAAACTTCAAGGTTCACATGGGCTGGAGAAGAAGAGGTTGAAATGTCACCTTGGGACTCTATCAGATACCACAAACAAATTGCACAGGCAGGTTTAATGTCTATGGTTCCCGGAACCGGCGAGATCAAAGCCTGGGTAGGAGGTATCGATTGGCAGCATTTCCAATATGACCACATCAAACAAGGTAAGAGACAGGTAGGATCTACATTCAAACCTTTCGTATATGCAACTGCAATTATGAAACTGGGAATGACTCCTTGTTCTGCTGTTTCTAACGGAACTTATGACCATAACGGCTGGCATGTACCGGGAAGAGGAGGAATGCTTACTTTAAAAGATGGTTTGGCACATTCTCAGAACCCGATTGCAGCAAGACTTATAGAAATGACGGGAGTAGACGCTGTTATCCAGACCGCAAGAGATCTTGGAGTAACAGAAGATATTCCTAGAAACAATACCATTGCCCTGGGTTCATCAGATATTACCATCTATGAAATGCTAGGTGCATACAGTACTTTCGCAAACTACGGTAACCACAATAAACCGGAAATGATCTGGAGAATTGAAGACGCCAACGGTAGAGTTATTAAGGAGGTAAATGTAGAGCCTAAAGAAGTAATGAACCCTATGTACGCCTACACCATGATTGAATTGATGAAAGGTGTTGCACAATATGGTACTGCATCAGGAGAGCTTGGAAGAAGAGGAATCTCAAAAGCGGTTGAAATTGCTGCTAAAACAGGTACTACACAGAACAACTCCGATGGTTGGTTCATGGGAATCACTCCTAAACTGGCGACAGGAGCCTGGGTAGGATGGGAAGACAGAGCAACCCACTTCTTCGGAACAGGTGAAGGGCAGGGAGCAAAAATGGCATTGCCTATATGGGCAATATTCATGAAGAAAGTATGGGCAGACAAGACATTGGGAATTACTCCGGATGATAAGTTTATCAAACCTTCTGACTGGAAAGACGGCTGTTCAAACCTTAAAGGATTAGGTGGCGGATATGGAGATGACGGAAGTCTTCAGACCATTGATGAGATCAAAAATCCAAGACCGGCAGATCCAACACCTAAAAAATCTACAGAAAAGAAAGAAGAAAATATCAATGAAAACCTTCACTCTAATGATGAGGTAGATTTCAATAAATAAATTCTCTTTTAGAAATACATAAGACCTTTCAATAATTTGAAAGGTCTTTTCTTTTATAATTAATACCTTTGAAGGATGAATATCGAACGCATAAGCCAGCCTTTTATCAAAAAATTTCCAGGAGATTTTTCAAACAATCCTATGCAGAGAAATACGCCTAAAGTTTTATTTTCAACGATTGCCCCTGCAGGATTTGATAAACCTCAGTTAATAGCTTTTAATAAAACTTTATCCGAAGAAATAGGATTGGGTAATTTCGATGAAAAAGACCTGGATTTCCTGGTAGGAAACAATCTACCTGACAATATTCAGACCTATGCGACAGCTTATGCAGGACATCAGTTTGGAAACTGGGCAGGTCAGCTAGGAGATGGAAGAGCAATTCTTGCAGGAGAAATCACTAATGACTCCGGAAAAAGAACAGAAATCCAGTGGAAAGGAGCCGGAGCAACCCCTTACTCCCGACATGCAGATGGAAGAGCCGTTCTGAGATCTTCCGTAAGGGAATACCTGATGAGTGAAGCGATGTTTCACTTGGGAGTTCCTACAACCAGAGCATTAAGCCTTGCATTCACCGGAGAAGATGTCGTTCGGGACATTATGTATAGTGGAAATCCACAGTTGGAAAAAGGAGCAGTCGTAATCAGAACTGCCGAAAGTTTTCTTCGCTTTGGACATTTTGAACTGATGTCTGCCCAGCAGGAATACAAAAACTTAGAAAACCTATTGGATTTTACCATTGAAAATTATTATCCGGAAATCACAGCATCAGGTATCCAGAAATACAAAGCCTTTTTTGAAAGCATTTGCACCCGTACAGCAGATCTTATGGTGGAATGGTTCAGGGTTGGATTTGTACATGGAGTGATGAATACAGATAACATGTCTATTTTAGGACTTACCATCGATTATGGCCCTTATTCAATGATGGATGAATATGATTTAAATTTCACCCCCAACACCACTGATCTTCCTGGAAGAAGGTATGCTTTCGGAAAACAGGGACAGATCTCTCAATGGAACCTCTGGCAATTGGCTAATGCTCTTCATCCGCTGATTAAGGATGAAAAGTTTTTAGAAGATACTTTAAACAGATATGGCAATTATTTCTGGGAGGCTCATGACAAAATGCTTTGCAGAAAATTCGGGTTTGATGAACTAAGAAAAGATGATGAAGATTTCTTTACCAACTGGCAGGGATTAATGCAGGAACTGGAACTGGATCACACTTTATTTTTTAATCAATTGGAAAAATTATCCAGCGAAACAGATCTAAAGGCAGCTTTTAGTGATATCTCCTACTCTGTTTTAAATGAAGAAAAACTTGGGAAACTTAAGAACTTTATTGAAAGTTACAAGTCCAGATTGAATTCAAATACCATTTCCAGAGAAGAGTCTTTACAAATGATGGCAAAATCAAATCCAAAATTCATTCTCAGAAATTATCTGCTCTATGAGTGCATTGAGGAAATCAACCATGGTAAAACTGAAATGCTGAATAAGCTAACTCAGGCCCTGGAAACTCCCTATGAAGAATTGTTCCCTGAGTTTTCCGCCAAAAGGCCACCTGAATATGACGACACCGCAGGATGTTCTACACTTTCGTGTAGTTCTTAATGAATATACCGCAAAATGTCGTAGATATTGAATTATTTACATCATATTAAATATTTTCACTAATTTTAGAAAAATCTTTAATATGAAAAAAATTATCCTATCTTTAAGTTTAATGTTGGGAACAGCAGCATATTCCCAAACAGTACTGCTCAATGAGAGCTTTGAAAGTTATACGGACTTTGCCATTACAGGAATTGGAAGCTGGCTTACACTTGACCTTGATATGGCGGGCACTTTTTATGGTGGAGGCCCGGTTGTTGGAGGTGTAACTGATCCCAACTGGACACCAAGCTGGCCCAATTCATCTTCACCAAAGGCATTTCAAATATTTAATCCATCCAACACAAATGCCACAAACAACACGACAGCTACGGCTACAGATGAAGAAGTAAGAGATTTCACGCCACACACCGGACAGAAGTACGCCGCCGCATGGGCAGCATCTGCACAACTAGGAACTATTGCCAACAATGACTGGCTTATTACCCCGGCAGTGACACTGGGAACAAGCTCCAATACTTTAACATTTTGGGTGAAAGCTCTTTCTCCTGATTATACTGAACAATACAAAGTGGGAGTTTATACAGGAAGTGGAAGCCCAACCTCAGGAAGTAATTTCACAACAATTTCAGGACCAGCCGCCCTCAGTGCATCCTACCCATCATGGCAGCTTATTACCCTTAACCTTGATAGCTATGCGGGACAAACCATAAGAGTTGGCTTTAACTATATGGCTGAAAATAAATATATGTTTATGCTGGATGATGTTAAAATCACAACTTCAGGAACTCTTGGAACAAGTGAGGCTTCAAAAGCAAAAACAAACACAGCTATTTACCCTAATCCTACTAAAGGAGAAATCAATATTAAAACAGATAAAAAAATAAAATCAACTTCAGTAATTGACATGTCAGGAAAAACACTCAACAGAACAGAATCCGGAAATACAGATATTTCATCTCTTCCAAAAGGAATCTATCTGATGAACGTAGAATTTGCTGACGGAACTTCTACAACAGAAAAAATTATCAAACAATAATCACAACGTGTATACAATCTTCCCAAAACCACCCATTCCGGTGGTTTTTTATTTTACTTTTGCAAAAAATACGACACGTGTCATTTATCAAGACAAAATTTATTAACTTTTTGAGGCTGGTCTTCCCTTCCTCCTACACTGAACTTACAGTTTTCCTCTTCTTTATCATCTGTTACGGAATTCTGGGTTCTTATATTGCCATTCATTACAGAATTATCTTCGATAGCAGAATTCCTTGGGACGCCTACTTCAGCTTTGACAACAAATCTATTCTGATGACTGGAGGCAGCTTTGAAAGACACCCTCTATCCTATTATTTTTTCAACTGGATCAGAGAATTCTGTTTATTCGTTTCAGGAGGTAAAATGGATATGACCTTTAGACTCACCCTAGCCTGGCTCAGCAATATCATCATCACTTTAAATGTGGTTCAGATTTTCAAATACCTTAAGAATATCATCAGGCTTCCGTTGCCTTATAGTCTTTTGATTATATTATTCTTCGGAATATTTTCTACCAACATCATTCTTTCCTTTACTCCGGAAAATTTCACCTACACCCTATTCTTTCTTTCTCTATACAATTATTATGCAGCGATAAAACTCAGAAAGGAAGAAAAAATACCAGCCACAGCACTTTCATTGGCAGGTATTACCATTGGAGGACTTACCATTACCAACATGGTAAAAGTTTTCATCCCGGTTTTCTTCGAAAAAGGACTTTTTAAAAGCTGGAAAAAAATAGGAGAAGCCATTTTACGAGGTATGGCAGCCATTACAATCTACACATTGCTTTACCTGAACAGAATTGATTTTAAATACCAGAACATTTTTTCAAAGACCAATCAGCAATATGAAAAGTTTTCCAATGTAGAATCCATGCCGACCTGGGATATGATCCTGTCTTTCTTTTTCGGAGGAAATATTCTTTTTCCGAGTTTCATTATTTCAGACAAACACAATATGAAAGGTTTTGACTTTAAAGGTCTTTATATGGATCTTTATTCGTCAATATTCCCTTACATTTTCATCAGCTTATTATTGATATTGACAAGTTGGAGTTATCTGAAGAATTTTAAAAACAAATGGGTGCAGGTTATTATGATTTCATTTCTCTTTGACATCATCATTCACTGCATCATGAGATTCGGGCTTCACACTTCATATATTTACGGTGGTCACTTTGTATTTGTATATCCACTGCTTATTGGCTGGCTCTTGTTCGCCTACAGGTCCTCTGCAAAAATGATGGCTTTTTTAACGCTAATAATCTGTTTCCTTTTTGTCTATTTACTTGCAAACAATCTGTTCAGAATATCAGAATTCTTTTGGTTTTTAGAAACTTATTATCAATAAAAAAACCGGGAAAATTCCCGGCTTATATGTTTTAAAATCTTCAGTATTATTTTGCTTCAGCACAGAAAATTCTATACTGTACAGCCACTGCAGATTTAAAATATTCTCTAATTCTAGACAGATCCCCAGCTGCACTTTGCTTAGTAAAGTAACTTCCAGCTAAGATTTTATAGTTCGGTCTTAAAGAAGCATCTGTTTCCACTTTCAGATTAGGAAATCTTTTTCTGAAATAAGACTTCACTTCATTAGCTTCTTCATTGCTCTTCACCGTTGTGATCTGAATTTTATATCCTAAAATTCTAGGATTTTTTCTACAAATCTCTGCATTAGTCAATTCCCTATTCGGTACATAGATTTTAGGAGGTTTTGTACTGATGCCTGAAGAAATACCAGAGTCATTATTACTATAATCTTTAGTAGGATTATTGGTAACAACCTTTGAACATTTATCTTCTACTCCTTCCAAAGCAGCATTTATTTTGGAATCCATGGAGATAACAAGCTCCGTTCCCGAAAGCGTATCCTTTTTAACAACTTGCTGGGCTTCAATACTATAAAAACCAAACAATGATAATATCGAAAATATTTTGATCAAATTTCTCATTTAAACTTGTTTCCGCAAATTTATACAAATTAAAAAACTATACCAAACGAGTTATTTAGAATCAATACAAATTAAACGTAAATGATATTTTCCCCTTTCTATATGCCGTTAAATTTCTGTTAAAAATATTATTTTTGCGGAATTGATATGTTTCAATAATTTACTAACATAAGATAATTTAAATGATTAGTTGGAGAAAGCATTATAAAAAAACGTTGATCGCAATAGGCTTATTGCTATCAACCAGTGCTTCATTTTACGGGCAAGACGGCGATCCTAAAAACGGAGAGAAACTTTTCAAAGCGAATTGTACTGCATGTCACGCGCTGGACAAACAAGTAATAGGACCTCCATTAAAGGGGGTTGTAGAACGAGTAAAGACAGAAGGTGGTGTAGACAGAGATTGGCTTCACAAGTGGATTAAAGACAACAAAGCTTTAAGAGCTTCAGGGGATAAATACGCCAATGAAATTTTCGAAAAGTATAATAAGACTGAAATGTTACAGTTCCCTAACCTTACGGAGAAGGACATTGATGACATCTTAGCATTCACTACTAATCCTCCTGTTGAGCCTCCAAAGGAAGACAAAGCAGCTCCTGCACCTGGCGCTGATGCGGCAGCTCCTGCAGACAAAAGCACAACAAACATTGTAATCATTTCCCTATTAGCCATTGCAGGTCTATTAGTATGGATCTTGCTTAAACTAAGACAATTAGTAAAACTAGGCCAGTCTGAAGAATTAACAGGGCTTAACGAAACGAGAGTTCGTTCGTTCAAGGAAATGTACGAGAAGTTCCACTATGTAGGAAAAGGTATAATAGCTGTACTTGCTATTCTTGCTGCTTACGGAGTTTGGAACTGGTTAATGTGGATCGGGGTTTACAAAGGATACAAGCCTGAACAACCAATCTACTTCTCCCACAAAATCCACGCTGGAGAACAAAAAATTGACTGTCAATTATGTCACTCCAGTGCTAAATACGGAAAAGTATCTGAAATTCCTTCTATGAATGTTTGTATGAACTGTCACAGAACAATTTCTGAATACAACGCAGATCACTACATGGAGCCAGGAAAAGACAAGGCATTCTATGACGGAGAAATCCAGAAGATCTACGCAGCAACAGGCTGGGATCCTGCTAAACAACAGTACACAGGAAAAACACAACCGGTTGAATGGACAAGAATCCACAACATGCCAGATTTCGTTTACTTCAACCACTCTCAGCACGTAATTGCTGGTGAACAAGCGATCATCAATTCTTTCAACAAAAAGAATCCTAACAACAAAATTGACGTTGTATGTAAGGCTTGTCACGGTAAAATTGATACAATGAATGTTGTTCAAATGGCTAACGACTTTACAATGGGATGGTGTATTGAATGTCACAGAACGACTGAGGTTGATATGAACAACGGTTATAATAAAGAGTACTTCAAAAATCTACACGACAAGTTGAAAAAACAATATCCACAAGATGGAGGTAAGATCACTGTAGATGCAATTGGAGGTCTTGAGTGTGGTAAATGTCATTATTAATAACTAAAAAATTAGAAGTATAAATGGCTTCAAACAAAATACAATTCAGAAGTATTCATGAACTTAAAGACCCAGCTTTAAATGGTAAGCTGGCTCTTAAAGAGTTTCAGGAAGAAATTCCGGTAGAAGATTTCCTTGGAGATGCTGAACAAAACGGATCAAGTACTTCAAGAAGAGATTTCCTTAAATTACTAGGATTCTCTACAGCAGCAGTAACTTTAGCTGCCTGCGAAGCTCCGGTAATCAAAACGATCCCTTACGTGGTAAAACCACACGATATTATTCCAGGGGTTCCTAATTATTACGCTTCAACATATTTTGACGGTTTCGATTTCGCTAGTGTTTTAGTAAAAACCCGTGAAGGTAGACCTATCAAAATTGAACCAAACCCTGCTGGTGGTGATTTAGGTAAAACTAACGCTAGAGCTCAGGCAAGTGTACTTTCTCTTTATGATAATGATAAAGTAAAGCAGCCTAAGCTAGACGGTAAAGATGAAACTTTCGATAAAGTAGACAGTTTCGTTATTAAAGGGTTGGAAGAAGCTAAAGCGTCAGGCAAAAAGATTGTGGTTTTATCACACTCTTTTGCTTCACCAACTTTCAAAAAGTTATTCGCTGAATTCAAAGCTAAATATCCTACAGCTGAATTAGTAACTTTCGATGCTTATCCTTATGCTGCAGGATTAGATGCTGCTCAGGAAGTATTCGGACAAAGAGCATTACCTGTTTATGACCTTAACGGTTCTGAATTGGTAGTTTCTTTCCAGGCTGATTTCTTAGGAGATTATAACGCTTCAAGTTTAGAGTCTTCTTACGCAGCAGCTAGAAAACCAAGTGCAACCATGTTGAGACACATCCAAGTGGAATCTAACATGTCATTAACTGGTGCTAACGCTGACTCAAGATACAGATTAAAGCCAAGTGCTGTAAACAAAACTTTAGTTGAGGTTTATAATGCAATCGTAGGTGGTGGTACTTCTGATAAGACTGCTACTGAAATTGCAAACGAACTTAAAGCAAAAGGAAGCAAAGCTGTTGTTTTTGCTGACGGTTCTAAAGGAGCACAGGTTTTAGCACACTTAATCAACCAAAAATTAGGTTCAGTAGCTTTCACTGGTAAAGCAAACTTACTAAAAGAATTCAACGGTGCAAGATACCAGGAATTCCTAGGATGGATAAACGGTGGACAAGTTGGAGTATTAGTTACAAACAACGTAGATCCTATCTATGCTCATCCAAAAGGAGAAGACTTCAAGAAGTCTTTATCAAAAGTTCCTTATGTAATTGCGGTTGCTGATAAGAAAAATGAAATGTACAAAGCAGCTAAGGCTGTGATTCCAGTGGCTAACTGGTTAGAGTCTTGGGGAGATATCGAACCACAGACAGGAGTATATTCATTAATGCAGCCTACGATCCAGAAGATCTACAAATCAAGACAGATTGAAGAATCTTTATTGGTTTGGAAAAATGGTAAAAACAATGCTGCAAACAACTACTACGATTATTTAAAGGCTAGCTCTGCTTCTCTTTTAGGTAGTACTTCTTTCAACAAAGCATTATATAACGGTATCAACCCTTCTACAAACTCAACAACATTATCTTACGCTGGTGGAAACGCTGCACAAGCTGTTGCTGAGCTAGGAAACTTCAAAGCTTCCGAATTAGAATTAGTATTATACACTACGACTTCAATGGGAGACGGTACTCAGGCAAACAACCCTTGGTTACAAGAGTTACCTGACCCGATCACTAGAATGTCTTGGGATAACTACCTGACTATTTCTCCAAAAGACGCAGAGAAATTTGCAATTGACAACGATCTTAACGCGAGAATGCAGTTAGATGGTTCAATTGTTAATCTTACTGTAAACGGAGTAACAATAAAAGATGTTCCTGTATTCGTACAACCAGGTCAAGCAGAAGGATCAGTAGGTCTTGCGCTTGGTTATGGTAAGAAAGACTCAGGAGCAACTGCAGATACTGGGGTAAATGCTTATCCTTTATTCGATGGTTCTAACCTTGTTCTTTCTGGTGCTAAAATCGAAAAGACAGGAGAAGATCACGAATTCGCAGGTATCCAGCTTCAAAATACATTAATGGGTCGTTACGAAATCGCTAAAGAAGTTCCTTTAGCTGAATTCATCAACGTACCATTTGATGACGAGCACAAAGGATGGAATAAGCCTTTGGAATACCACACCATCAGTGGAGCTCTTCCAGCAAGAAAAATCGATCTTTGGGATGCATTTGATGATACTGACGGTCCTCATTTCAACTTATCTATTGACTTGAACTCTTGTACAGGTTGTGGAGCATGTATCATTGCTTGTCAGGCTGAGAACAACGTTCCTGTAGTAGGTAAAGAAGAAGTAAGAATGTCTAGAGATATGTATTGGTTAAGAATTGACCGTTACTATTCTTCAAGACAAAAGGTAGAAATATACGAAGGATTAAAAGAAGGAATGGCTGTACCTGAATTGTATGGTACTGCATTCGGAGACGGAGGGGCATTGAACCACCCGGCTGATAATCCAGATGTAATCTTCCAACCGGTAATGTGTCAGCACTGTAACCACGCTCCATGTGAAACTGTATGTCCGGTAGCGGCTACTTCACACGGTAAGCAAGGTCAAAACCATATGGCTTACAACAGATGTATCGGTACAAGATATTGTGCAAACAACTGTCCGTACAAAGTAAGACGTTTCAACTGGTTTACGTATAACCTAAATGACAAGTTCGATTACAACATGAACAACGATTTAGGAAGAATGGTACTTAACCCTGACGTAGTTGTTAGAACTAGAGGGGTAATGGAGAAATGTTCAATGTGTATCCAAATGACTCAGAATACTATTCTTGAGGCTAAGAAAGAGGGAAGAAGAGTGAAGGATGGAGAATTCCAGACAGCTTGTTCTAAAGCTTGTTCTACTGGTGCAATGACATTTGGAGACATGAATGATAAAGATTCTTCAATTAGAAAGGTGTATGCCTCTAACAGAAGATATTATTTACTAGAGGAGATCGGAACAAAACCAAATGTGTTCTATCATACTAAAGTAAGAAACAGAGTAGAAAAATAAAGTTTAAATAATAAATAGGTAAAAAATGTCAGGACATTACGAAGCTCCGATAAGGGAACCTCTAATTATTGGTCACAAAACTTATCACGATATCACAGAAGATATTGCACGACCTATCGAAGAAAGAGCAGGTAAATTATGGTGGATCTCATTATATGCAGCCTTAGTTCTATTCATCTATGGATTCGGATGTATCGCTTATACGATCGGGACAGGTATTGGATCATGGGGGCTTAACAGAACTATTAACTGGGGTTGGGATATTACCAACTTCGTATGGTGGGTAGGTATCGGTCACGCCGGAACCCTAATCTCAGCAGTATTATTATTATTTAGACAGAGATGGAGAATGTCTGTAAACAGATCTGCAGAGGCGATGACGATCTTTGCGGTTGTACAGGCAGCAATCTTCCCTGTAATTCACATGGGTAGAGTTTGGGTTGGATACTGGGTATTCCCATTACCAAACCAATTCGGTTCTCTTTGGGGGAACTTTAACTCTCCTCTACTTTGGGACGTATTTGCGATCTCTACGTATTTCTCAGTATCAACTGTATTCTGGTTCATGGGATTAATCCCTGACTTTGCAATGATCAGAGATAGAGCTAAAACTCCTTGGACTAAGAAGATTTATACATTCCTAGCATTCGGTTGGGGTGGTAAAGCAAAACACTGGCAAAGATTCGAAGAACTTTCTTTGGTTCTTGCAGGGTTGGCAACTCCACTTGTATTCTCGGTACACACTACCGTATCTTTTGACTTCGCAACTTCAGTAATTAAAGGATGGCACTCTACGATCTATCCTCCTTACTTCGTTGCCGGAGCAATCTTCTCAGGATTTGCAATGGTACAGACACTATTGTTGATCGCTAGAAAAGTTTGTCACTTAGAAGAATATATCACAATGTATCATATCGAAATTATGAACATCGTAATCGTTCTTACAGGTGGTATGGTGACTGTAGCTTATGCAACTGAATATTTCATCGGATGGTACTCAGGATCTCGATTTGAAGATTTCACATATCTTTCTCCGGGTGCAGCAGTAGGACCTTACTGGTGGGCATTCTGGTCATTGATTATCTGTAACCTTGTTGTTCCTGCATCATTCTGGTTCAAAAAAGCTAGAACGAACATTATCTGGACATTCATTGTTGCATTAATCATTAACATCGGTATGTGGTTTGAGCGTTTTGATATCATCGTTATCAACCTTTCTAGAGACTACTTACCAGGATCTTGGACTATGTTTAAGCCAACGATCATTGATGTGGGTGTATACTTAGGAACAATCGGATTCTTCTCTGTATTATTCTTACTATACGCAAGAACATTCCCTGTAATTGCACAGGCTGAATTAAAATCGATTCTGAAAATCTCAGGTGAAACTTATAAAGCAAAAGAAGGAGATGAGCACCACTAAAATTGTATACGGACTTTATGCTGACGACGACGATTTAATGAACGGCGTTAAAGCATTCAACGATAAAGGAATCGCTATAAACGAAGTGTATACTCCGTTTCCGGTTCACGGACTAGATAAGGCTTTAGGGTTAAAGAAAACTAGAATTTCTGATGCCGCTTTCTTATATGCTCTTTACGGTGTTACTATTGGTGCTACTGTAACTTGGTATGTGATGAACCATGACTGGCCTCAGAATATCGGTGGTAAACCAGCATTTGACTGGGCACACAACATGCCGGCATTCGTAGTTCCAATGTTCGAATTAATGGTATTCTGTGCAGCTCACATGATGTCTTTAACTTTCTTAGTTAGAAACAAAATGTATCCAGGAGCTCCAGCTCAGAATCCGGATCCAAGAACTACTGATGATAAATTCATGATGGAATTCGTAACTGAAGATGTAGAATCTGTAAAGCAGTTGCTAATTGAAACTGGAGTTGAAGAAATAACTGTTAAAGACGCTTAAAATGAAAAAGAACGTATTAAGAATTACAGCAGTTTTAGGTTTAACAACAGTTTTACTTAACTCTTGCGGGCCAAAGGAGAACACTCCGTTGGTATACTTCCCGGACATGTATTTTCCGGTAGCTTATGATCCATTGATGAAAGCTCAGGATGCGTATTCAGATCATGAAAATGAAATTCCTGCTTTTGTTAAAAATAGTGGTGCAACAGGTCTTTCTCCAGTAGAAGGATCAGTAGCGCAAAATAAAGATGGTATTTTTGAAGAAGGGTTAAAGCCAAAGAATGTTGACGAGTACAACGCAGGATATGATGCTTCTAAAAAAATGACTGCTTCTCCTCTAAATCCGGCTAATGCTGCTAAGGATATTGAAAGAGGAAAAATATTGTTCGACCATACTTGTGCTGCATGTCACGGAACAGGAGGTGATGGACAAGGACCAATTGTACAGACTGGAGCATTTTCTGGAGTACCAAACTATGCTGACAGAGAAATTACTGTAGGATCTGTTCATTATGTATTAACAAACGGTAGAAACGCGATGGGATCTTATGCTGGACAGCTAAACCCTGGTGATAGATGGAGAGTGGCAATGTATGTGATGAGTGCTTTCAAAAAAGGCTCAGCAGCACCGGCAGCCGCAGCACCAGCAACTGAAACGACTACTGAAACTAAAAAATAAGAAAAGAAATGTATAGTTTTTCACCAAAATTAAAATCAACTTCTATAATACTTCTTGTTGTAGGTTTAGTTCTTTTCGGTATTGGTTTCTTTTTGAACAAAGGAATTTCTACTGAGAAAATAGAACACATGATGGAGGCTGTTCATGCTTCTGGTCATAATGCTCCTACACACTCAAGTGAAATGGTTGGACCGCAGGATCACAACGCTCATTTAGAGCATGCGACAATGCAGATTCATAATTCGCCTTTAGCATCCATACATTTCGTAGCTGTATTCTTCTTCGGAGTAAGTTGTGCAGTATTATTTTTCTACTGTATTCAGCATGCAGCGCATGCAGGATGGCCAATTATCATTACAAGAGTAATGGAGGCTATTGCTTCTTATATTCCTTACGGAGGGGCTATTCTAGTAATCATAATGCTATTGAATATTTTCCACCAAGGTCACCTATTCCACTGGATGGATCCGGATTTAACAGATCCAAACTCTGCACATTTCGATGTGATCTTATTTGAAAAGAAAAGATTCTTAAATATTCCTTTCTATGCAATCAGAACTCTTATTTATGTGATAGGTGCTTCATTCTTTGCATGGAAACTTAAAGCTCAGTCTAAAAAAGTAGACGATACTAAATCTAAAGTTGAGTATCAAATGCTTTACAGATGGGCAGTAGGATATATTGCATTCTTCGGATTTGCATCTGCTGCTTGGGCTTGGGACTGGTTGATGTCTATTGACCCTCACTGGTATTCTACAATGTATATCTGGTATTCAATGGTTAGCTGCCTTTCAAGTGGTATTGCTGTTATCATTTTACTAAGTGTTTATCTTAAGAAAAATGGTTTCTTACCACAGTTCAATGACAACCACTTACACGATCTAGGAGTATTCCTTTTCGCTACAAGTATGCTTTGGACATATACATGGTTCGCTCAGTTCATGCTTTACTGGTATGCCAACGTACCGGAAGAGGTTAACTACTTCTTCGGAAGATTCCAGCACTATGGTACTACATTCTTGCCAATGCTAATTATCAACTTCTTATTACCTTTATTGGTATTAGTAAGTAGCAGCATCAAGAGAAACTACAAAGTAGTAACAACAATGGCTGTTGTCGTTATTTTAGGTCACCTTTTAGATTATTTCAATATGGTAATGCCTGGAACGGTAGGACCTTACTGGAACACTCCTGAGGTATTCCTATTAATAGCAGGAGCTGTTTTATTTGTAGCAGGATTATTTATGTTTACTGTACTTTCAGCTTTATCTAAACTGAAGTTGATTCCAACAGGAAACCCATACCTACACGAATCTGAAATTTATGAGTATCCTTTCTAAGGACTTGTAACAAAATAAAACTCTAAAAGACTGATTGTTTAAACGATCAGTCTTTTTTTATGTTCTAATTTTCAATAGAGAACTGAGCAACATGATCACCAACATCAAATAAAATACTCCTATGAAAAGAATTCACCTGCTTTACTTTGTATTCAGTCTCATCTCTGTTTTCATGGATGCACAGACAATTACTTTTGTTTCAGAAAAAAACAACAAGCCGCTTCCTAAAGTTTCTGTTTTCGGGAAAGACGGAAGTATTCTTGCTTACTCTGATATTGATGGGAAAATCGACAAACAGTCATTAAACCCAGATCAGGAAAAATTCCAGTTAGTGTATAACAGTTTCCCTGTGGCGACACTCTCCTATTCTGACTTTGAACAGCCCACCATTAAAATCAACGACCAGGTAAAAGAAATTGAAACCATTGTTATTAAAAATAATAAGCCAGCCAAATACATTCTGGTTAAAGGAAACTTTAATTCATACGTTACCGTTAACAATAAACTTAATGGGTATGCAGACGGAATCATTACCTATGTTTTCGATAATAAAACCAAAAAGCTAAAAAGTACAAATGTTCAGCAGTACCGAATTTACAGACTCATAGATCCTAAACAAGAAAAGAAACTCACGGCAAGCTGGGATTACGGAAACTCACTCGATGTTCCGAAAATGAAAAAGGTCGGAAATATAGATGAGTATAAAAAGAAGGATACAAAAATCAAGGAGCTGAAAGGAAACTTTAAAGATGAAATAGAAGTTACCGGAGAATATCTGCAGCAGAAAGAATTAGCATTATTTGGATTCCGGTTCTTTGATTTTAGAGGCATTCAGAATATTTCCTTCGAAAAAGATTCTCAGAAATCACTGAAAGACCTGCTGGAGTTTAATGAAATTCTTTTTGTAAAGCTCAAACATAAGAGTGAAGCCAGCTACAACCAGATTATCTCTTATGAAAATTTTTATACCACAGAAATCAGTTTTAGCAATGAAAATAATATTGATGATGTAAGATTCAATAAAGAATACAGTAATTATCAGACTCAATACTGGAAGGATCCGTCTTTCCCTAATATGCAGACCATTTTCAGCAGTTATTTCAAGGGGGATCTTCAGGAAAAACAAAACAAAAAATAAAATCTACTATTAATAAAGGTTTTAGTAAATTTGCAACAAACCAAATAAAAATGAAAAAGTTTTCTTTTCTACTTGTTTTCAGTCTGTTGCTTTTTACGGCATGTAAGAAAGATCATGTAGATGCTACGAATACTAAAACGCTGCAGTCAAGTATTAACGATATGACTTCCAGCCTACCAACCATTAAACAGATTAAGTTTAATGAAGCTCTTTATATCCTTAAAACATTTGGAGTGGAAGCTGATGGGGATGTGAATGAGCTAAAAGCTCTTGGAAAACTGATCAACGGGAAAAAAGTTCCTGAGATCATGACCTTAGCTGACGAAGTTGCACAGAAAAACGGAATAGAATGGGCAAGCAGTAACCCACCATCACTGGGTGAAATGAATATCTTCGGTGATGATAAAGCCAAAGAAAGCGATCCTAATGATATAAAAGCAGGAGCATTAAGCCTTGTGACAAGACCAACAGGAGATGACGGAAACGGTTCACCCACCGCTATCCAGATCGTTCCAAGATTAGTAGATGCAGCAGGAAACCCTGTAGCGTTTACAGGTGCCGGTTTGGAAGCTACATTAGAAGTTTTCAGCAATGGAGTAAGACTCTCAACCGCTAAAAACCTGATGCAGGATAACAACTTTAAAGGATTTAACCTTAAATTCTCTTCTATTCCTGCTTCTAAGGTTGTAGATAATAAAATTGATATCACTGTTTCTGTAAAAACAACGGCAAAGACTTTCAAAATGTCTAAAATCGGATTGGATGTAAATGCTGCAGCCTTAAAAGTTCCTGCCGTTCCAAAAACAGATACAACAGCTGTTCCTCAACAGCCAAGTGCAGTAGTAGACCCGAATAATCCATCAACAACTACTCCACCTGCAACTACAGAACCTGGTACAGCAACTCCTGCAGCTCCAACAGCTCCAAAACAGCCAGTTGCAGATCCAAAAAATACAGTAAGCAAGTTCCTGAACAGCGTAAGCTCTCAGAACTTAAAAGCTGCTTATGAAACATCTAACAACCCAAGCTGGGGAAGCTATGAATCTTTCTCCAATCCTAATTCCGGTTTTGGAGCAGTAAAAAATGTAAGCGTTAAAAATATTACAACAAGTGCATCTAATCCTAACGGAGCAAGCGTAAATGCTACTTATGATGTAACCGATAAAAACGGAAAAACAACCTCATTAAAGGTAACTTTCGGACTTAAAAATGTAAACGGAGATTGGAAAATTTCCAGCTATAAAATCAACCCATAAATGGCTTCAGCAGAACTGATAAAAAAACTAGAAGAAACAATTGAAAATATTCCGGACTTTCCTATTCCAGGGATCCAGTTTAAGGATATTTCACCCATCTTTTTAGATCCAAAACTTTATGAAGATGTAATTGCAGACCTTGCTGCCAACAGTAAAGGAAAGATAGATGCAGTATGCGGAATAGAAAGCCGTGGATATCTTTTTGGAATCGCCATTGCAGTAGCCCTAGAGGTTCCTTTTATCTTAATCAGAAAAGCAGGAAAACTTCCCCCACCAATCATTTCGGAAAAATATGACCTGGAATATGGAAGTGCCATTATCGAAACCCGTGAAGGGCAGATAAAACCAGGACAGAGAGTTTTAATCCACGACGATCTTTTAGCAACAGGAGGAACTACAGAAGCGGCAGCTAAACTAGTAGAAAAACAGGGCGCCACTGTTTCTCAATTCAGTTTCCTGATTGGACTAAAAGGCTTGAATGGTGATGAAAAACTGAAAAAATTTGGTGCAGAAGTGTACCATGTCTTAGAATACTAATCTATATCAATAAAAAAATAAATGCTTCGTAAACTATGTTTTCGAGGCATTTTTATTATTAACGATTGATAATTCATAACATTTATATAACAATGCTCTAAAAGTATTTTGTAAATCACTAAGAAACAATTAAATTTGCAGTTCAATTTTTAAAAACTTATGGCAAAATTGGGAAAGAATGCTCAGAACGAGCAAGAAGGTAAAGAAACGGTTGAGTTCTTCAAAGACCTTGACAGAGAGGCCTTAAACACTGAGAGATTTCTTGAAAAATATTCAAAACCACTAGGAATTGTATTTGGAGTTTTAGTGTTGGGAGTTTTAGGATTCTTCGGATATAAGCAATTTGTAGTTGCTCCTAAAAACGCTGAGGCTGTAAAAAGCTTCCTTGCTGCTCAGAAAAACCTTACTGAAAATAAAAACACTGAAGCTTTAGGTGGAAAATCTGCTGCAAATCCAGGTTTTATCGGAACTTCTAACGAATATTCAGGAACAAGCATCGGTCAGCTATCTGCTTACAATGCTGGTTTATTGAAATTCAAAGAGGGAAAATTCCAGGAAGCTTATGATCTTTTAGATAAATTCTCTTCTGACAACAAAACGCTGATGGCAATGAAATATGGTGCTATGGCTGATGCAAAATCAGGATTGAACAAAAATGATGAAGCTTTATCATTATTAGACAAAGCAGCTACAGCTTCTGATGATCCTTATACTACTTATTTCTTCACAAGAAAAGCAGGTATCGTAGCATTAGGATTAAAGAAAAATGCAGATGCTAAAAAATACTTCTCAGCAATTGATGAGAAATACCAGGATTATGACAACGGAATGTCTGATTCTTATATTGAAATGACTAAATATTACTAAAAAAATGGCAACAGTTAATCTTTCCGATTACAAGCCACTTCATATAACTAATGCCGAAGATTTTTCTATCGGCATTGTTTTTTCTGAGTGGAATGATTTTGTAACGTACAATCTTCGTGATGCAGCTTTGGAAATCCTTGAAAAAGAAGGCGTAAAACCAGAAAACATTAAGCTTTTCCCTGTTCCCGGAGCTTTTGAATTAAGCTATGCAAGCATGCAGCTTTGCAAAGAAAGAAAATATGATGCTGTCATCTCAATCGGATGTGTGATCCGTGGAGAAACACCTCACTTCGACTATGTATGTTCTGCTGTAGCACAGGGAATCAAGGATTGTAATATCATGACAGACACTCCCACAATCTTCTGTGTTTTGACAGATGACACTAAGGAACAGTCTATTGCAAGAAGCGGCGGAGACCTTGGAAACAAAGGTGTAGCAGCAGCAGTAACCGCTTTAAGAATGATTGATTTCAAAAAGAACTTATCTGATAAAAAAGGAAACATCGGTTTTGGACATTCTTAACCGTTGATATACTTTAATAATACAGAGGACTATTTTTTAATAGTCCTTTTTTTATTGGCAAATATCAAAATGTTCACGGATTAATTAAACTAAGGTTTAAATTATACCCATGAACTCTTAAATTCTTATTAATAAATATCAGGTTTTGCTTTTTTTGACATAAAAGTTAGATACAACGAACTATCTTTGTGAAAATCGTATAGACCATAAATCCATGTTTCTAAAAAAAATAAAACCTTTCCTATATTTAGGAATCTTTTATCTGATTATTTCCTTGATCGTAAGGACAGTATTCTTCTTTCATCCTATCACTACAGCCAGTTTTGGATTCTTTGAGATCATTAAAGTACTGTTTGTAGGTCTTATCAACGATATTTTTGTTTTTGTCCTCGCAAGTTCCATTCTTGCCCTCTACTTTTTATTCCTTTCCAATTCGAAATATAAAAAACCTTATGGATATATTATTTTTGGAGCTTTGGTTGCATTTTTCCTGTATATCTGGCTTATTCCAAATAATATTTTCAAGCAATACGGAGGCTCTGTAACAGAAATTGCTCTTTCCTTTGTGGGAGTCAAGGCATTCCTGTTCGGATTAATGCTTTTCCTTCCTACCCAAAGAATCAGAATTCGTAACATTTTATATTTTATTACCTTGTTGTTGTATGTTCTACTGATTATATTCAATGGGGTAAGTGAGTATTTCTTTTATAATGAATTTGGAGTACGCTACAATTTTATTGCGGTAGATTACTTAATATATACGAATGAAGTCATTGGGAATATCATGGAAAGTTATCCTGTTATTCCACTATTTTCAGGGATAATGTTGGTTACAGTAACCATTACATGGTTCATTTATAAAAAGACTAAAGACGAATTACTGGAACTCCCTAATTTTAAGCAGAAATTGATTTTACTAGGTTGCTTTGCTGTACTTTGTGCTATCAGCTTGTTAACTCTCCCATCATTAATGCAAATCAAATCTGACAATGTTTTTGCAGATGAAATTGAAGCCAACGGACTTCCAAAGTTTTACTGGGCTTTCACCCATAACGAACTTGATTATTTCCAGTTTTATTCACAGCTCAATCAACAGCAGGCAGAAAAGAATTTCCTAAGCCAATATCCACAGCATACCTTAGCAAGAAATATTGTTGCTGAACAGCCGGAAGCAAAGAAGAATGTAGTTCTGATCTCTATTGAAAGTCTTTCTGCAGATTTCCTTGAACATTATGGAAATACCCAAAAGATTACGCCATTCCTGGACAGTCTTGCAGATAAATCTTTGATGTTCACCAATCTTTATGCTACAGGGAACAGAACCGTTCGCGGACTGGAAGCCCTAACGCTTTGTATTCCTCCTACAGCAGGGGAAAGTATTATCAAAAGAAATGACAATAAAAATAAATTCACCACAGGAAGTGTATTCAAATCAAAAGGATATGATGTTAAATTCCTATATGGTGGATACAGTTATTTTGATAATATGCAGGACTTTTTTGGAGGAAACGGATATGATATTGTAGACAGAAACAACTTTAAACCGGAAGAAATTACTTTTGCCAATGTTTGGGGTGTTGCAGATGAAGATATGGCAAGGAAAGCTATCCAGGTAATGAATGCTGAAGCAAAATCAGGAAAACCTTTCTTCAACCATTGGATGACAGTTTCCAACCACAGACCTTTTACCTACCCGGATGGAAGAATTGATATTCCCGGAACATCAAAATCCCGTGAAGGAGGGGTAAAATATACAGACTATTCACTGAAGCTATTCTTTGATATGGCAAAGAAACAGGATTGGTATAAAAATACAGTTTTTGTTATTATCGCAGACCATTGCGCATCCAGTGCCGGAAAAACAGAACTTCCGATGGATAAGTACAGAATTCCTGCAATGATCTTTTCAGAAGGATTCATCCAGCCACAGAAATTTGATGCTTTGATGTCTCAGATTGATGTGATGCCTACTCTATTCGGATTATTAAATTTCAATTATCAATCCAAATTCTTAGGCCAGGATGTTTTCAAAAAAGAATTCCAGCCTAAGGCTTATATTGCCACCTATCAGGACCTTGGGTTTGTAAAAGACAATCGTTTAACCATCATTTCACCAGTGAAGAAAGCAAAACAATACTCTCTGGAACTGGAAAAAAGTGAGCTTGCTCCGGAGTTTAAACTGTATTATGATGAAAAACTGTTGAAAAACACAGATCAGAAACTGGTAAATGATGCTATTTCAGCCTACCAGTCAACATCTTATTGGCTGAAGACCAAGCAGCTTAACCGATAAGATATTTCTTTCATAAAGTAACTTAATAAACGGTTGTAAACTTTAATTTTATAAATTTACGACACAAAAAAACATATTATTATGAGATGGACAGACGACAGAGGCGGTAACGTTGATGATCGCCGTGGCTCCGGAGGCGGAGGTGGCGGTATGATTGTAGGCGGTGGCCTCGGAACCTTAATTATAGCAGCCATTGTTTTCTTTTTAGGAGGGGATCCTTCTGGGATATTGAATTCCGGCAGCATACAATCTTCAGGAAATACAGGAGAAAAAAGAGAGCTTACTGTACAGGAAAAACAGATTGGGGAAATGGTTGATATGATGTCCGGATGGAATACCCAAACCTGGAGTCAGATCTTTAAAGAAAATGGAATGAATTTTTCTGAACCTAGAATTGTTCTTTTCGAAAGTACAACTGACTCCGGGTGTGGCACAGCACAGTCTGCTATGGGTCCATTTTATTGTCCTGCCGATCAGAAAATTTATATGGACATGGAGTTTTTCGGTGAGCTTCAACAGAGGTTTGGAGCCAAAGTAACTGAATTTACTGTTGCCTATGTTCTTGCTCATGAAATGGGACATCACATACAAACTCTTCTGGGAACTACCCAAAAAGTAGATGCCTTAAGAAGAAGTGGAAGATATTCTGAAGCTGAAATGAACAAGGTATCTGTAGCTACAGAACTACAGGCAGACTTTTATGCCGGAGTTTGGGCTAAACGTACAGATGATTCTAAGAAAATTCTTGAGCCTGGAGACATTCAGTCTGCTATAGATGCTGCAGAAGCTGTAGGCGATGATAATATCCAGAAAAGAGGTCAAGGTTATGTGAATCAGGAAAGCTTTACCCACGGATCATCTGCACAGCGTAAAGAATGGTTTATGAAAGGATACAACACTGGTGATATCAGACAGGGTGATACTTTTAATCAACTTTTGAAGTAAATAAACTTATAGTATAAAATAAAAGTGCCAGTGAACGGATTCACTGGCACTTTGTTTTATTGCAATTCAATCGGATTTGTATTTTTCTTAGCTTCTTCTTTCACTCTTTCTTCCATTCGTTTTCTCATATCAGCAGGATTTTGGTTTCCGCCACCTCCAGATCCCCGTCCTCCGCCGATTCTCATTGGTGCAGTACTGCCTCCTCCTGTTCCCTGATTCATGAAAGACATCGGATCAGTCTTAAACTTTTGCTGTTGCTTTACAAAATCAGATCTTTTTACTTTTAAAGTATTTCCAAACTGGTTTAAAGTTGGAAGTTCTGCAATCTTATAATTTTTCATCAGATCAAAAGAATAATCCCCTTTATCATCCTCAACTTTTACAATTAATCCCGGAAGTCCACCAAATTTATATGGTCCATCCTGATAGGGAAGATCTGTAGTAAACCAGGCAGTCCATTTTCTTCCGGCAAAATCCGTTTCAGCTTTCTGCACTTTGTACTCTCCAATTTTTCTTGTTTCTGAAGACATTTTCCAGTTTAAAGGCCTGTCTTCTTCATAGGAATATATATCCCTGCCGATCCTGTCTTTAAAATAAGTCTTTTGATTCGCTTTATCTTTTTCTACCGTGTAGTTGATATTTGTTCTAAGACCTTCCATCTGATCTCTGTTGATACCCGCTCTGCCACCGCCGCCCTGAAATGCTTTTTGCATGATAGAATCCCTTTTGATTCTGTTTTCAGAATAAAAAATAGATTTATCCTGAGAAATATCAAGATATGTATTTTCAGTTTTTATATCTGCTTTATTTTCAGTATCCGGCTTCATCGTTACCTGATATACAAATCGATTTGCCTGCGCAGAAACCTGCTGTATAAACAGTGCCAGAGCAATAATACCTATTTTTTTCATTGTGAGTCAATTTATGTTTTGGATTTCAAAAGATTACCAAGGTTAAACTCATCAATGATAAAAATCGATAAAATAAAAATGCTGATTTTTATATCCTGATTTTTGTTCGTATTTTTGCGTAATTAAATCATTCTAAATAAATACAATGATAAAGGTATCAGACTATGCAAAGGAGAAAGCTATCCAGTTAATGACTGAAGATGGTTTTAACCCTGCTGAAGATTATATAAGAGTTGGGGTAAAAAGCGGCGGATGCTCTGGTTTAGAGTATGTTTTAAAGTTTGACAACCAAAAAACAGACACAGATCAGATTTTTGAAGATAATAATATTAAAATTATCATCGACAAAAAATCCATTCTCTATTTAGCAGGAACTACTCTTGAATATTCAGGAGGATTGAACGGAAAAGGGTTTGTTTTCAACAATCCGAATGCATCCAGAACATGTGGATGTGGAGAATCATTTAGTCTTTAGAGAAAAGACATAAGATACTAGACCTCAGAAAAATATGAGGTCTAAATCTGAAATCTAAAAAATTATAATGAGTAAATATACTGAAGACGATTTAAGAGTCGATCTAGAAAATAAAAAATATGAATTCGGTTGGGAAACCAAAATTGATTATGAAGATTTCCCGATTGGTTTAAATGAGGATATCGTCCGTGCCATCTCCGCTAAAAAAGAGGAGCCTGAATGGATGACTGAATGGCGTTTGGAATCTTTCAAAATCTGGTTAAAAATGGTAGAGCCTAATTGGGCCAATATCAAATATGAAAAACCGGATTTTCAAGCAATCCGTTACTACGCAGCTCCAAAAGCAAAACCTGAATTGGAAAACCTTGATCAGGTAGATCCTGAATTATTGAAAACTTTCGAAAAGCTAGGGATTAATATTGAAGAGCAAAAAAGACTTTCAGGAGTTGCTGTAGATATTGTAATAGATTCAGTTTCTGTGAAAACCACTTTCCAGGATACATTGGCAGAAAAAGGAATTATTTTCTGCTCTATTTCAGAAGCTATTAAAAATCACCCTGATTTAGTAAGAAAATATCTTGGAAAAGTAGTTCCTAGAGGAGATAACTTCTATGCAGCACTGAACTCCGCAGTATTCTCTGACGGAAGTTTCTGCTATATTCCTAAAGGCGTAAAATGCCCAATGGAATTATCTACTTACTTCCGTATCAACCAGGCAGGAACAGGACAGTTTGAAAGAACGCTTGTGATTGCAGATGAAGGCAGTTATGTTTCTTACCTTGAAGGATGTACAGCTCCATCAAGAGACGAAAACCAACTTCACGCAGCGGTTGTGGAACTGATTGCATTAGACAATGCTGAAATCAAATATTCAACGGTACAGAACTGGTATCCTGGTAATGAAGAAGGAAAAGGAGGCGTATTCAACTTTGTAACGAAAAGAGGTCTTTGTGAAAGAAGTGCAAAAATCTCATGGACTCAGGTTGAAACAGGTTCTGCTGTAACATGGAAATACCCTTCTTGTATTCTGAAAGGTGACAACTCTATCGGAGAGTTCTACTCTATCGCAGTAACGAACAATCACCAATATGCAGATACCGGAACAAAAATGATCCATATTGGGAAAAATACCAGGTCAACGATCATTTCTAAAGGAATCTCTGCAGGAAAATCTCAGAACTCATACAGAGGACAGGTAAAAGTAATGCCTTCTGCAAAAGGAGCAAGAAACTTCTCTCAGTGTGACTCTTTATTGATGGGTAATGAATGTGGAGCACACACTTTCCCTTATATTGAAATTAAAGATCCTACTGCACAATTGGAACACGAAGCAACCACTTCGAAAATTGGAGAAGATCAGATTTTCTACTGTAACCAGAGAGGTATTGATACAGAAAGAGCCATTGCATTGATCGTGAATGGGTTCAGTAAAGAAGTTTTAAATAAGCTTCCAATGGAATTTGCTATTGAAGCACAAAAACTACTTGAAATTTCATTAGAAGGATCAGTAGGATAACAAAACATGATAGCTACAGAAAGATTAATTTTAAGAAAACCTGCAAAAGAAGATTTTGAAAGATTCTTTGAAATTAATCATGACCCTGAAACCAATATTCATAATCCTAGCGGCCCCATGAGTTTTGAAAAAGCAGAAAGTACATTTACCAGAATGCTTGATCATTGGGAAACGTATCATTTCGGAAGCTGGGTGATTGTTGAAAAAGACAGTCCTGAGAATATAATAGGTTTTGGCGGCCTGAGCTATAAACTCTACGGAGAAGAAGAAAAATTGAATTTAGGCTATCGTTTTGCTTCCCAGGCATGGGGGAAAGGATACGCCACAGAATTCACAAAGAAAGCTATAGATTTTGGGTTGAATAAGGATAATAAAGATGAAATATTCGCCATTGTCCGCCCCAGTAATTTAGCTTCTGTTAAAGTTTTGGAAAAGGCAGGTATGATCAAAATCGGAACTCTAAATGATGTTCCCGGTCAACCTGAAAGTTTAGTATATAGAGTTCAAAAATAATTTGTTTAAGCAAATAAAATGTTAGAAATTAAAAACCTTCACGCCAAAATTGAAGATGGCGCAGAAATATTAAAAGGGATTAACCTTGAAATAAAACCAGGAGAAGTTCACGCTATTATGGGGCCAAACGGAGCTGGTAAGTCTACCCTTTCTTCTGTAATCGCAGGAAAAGAGGATTACGAAGTGACAGGTGGAGAAATTTTGTTCCAGGGAGAAGATATCATTGAAGATGCTCCGGAAGACAGAGCACACAAAGGAATCTTCCTATCTTTCCAGTATCCAGTGGAAATTCCGGGAGTTTCTGTAACGAACTTCATCAAAGCTGCTTTAAATGAAACAAGAAAAGCAAACGGATTACCAGAAATGCCGGCAAAAGAAATGCTTGCATTAATCCGTGAAAAATCTGAAAAATTAGGAATCAAAAAAGATTTCCTTTCAAGATCACTGAACGAAGGTTTCTCCGGAGGTGAGAAGAAAAGAAACGAAATCTTCCAGATGATGATGCTTAACCCTAAATTGGCTATCCTTGATGAAACAGATTCAGGACTAGACATTGACGCGCTAAGAATTGTTGCTGATGGGGTAAATGCTTTTAAAAACGAAGGAAACGCAGTTCTTTTGATTACTCACTATCAAAGATTGCTTAACTATATTCAACCTGACTTCGTTCACGTTTTAGCTAACGGAAAAATCATCAAAACAGGTGATAAATCTTTAGCATTAGAATTGGAAGAAAAAGGTTACGATTGGCTTCTTAACTAAGAAGGAAATCGATTATTCCGGAGATCAAAAATTTTTCGCTGCCATTCTGAGTGAAGCGTAAAAAATGAAGAATCTCTATTATCAAAAATTTGGATTCCTTCTTCCTTGGAATGACAATATTTTAGTTCAAAATAAAAAGAAAAAATGGTGCAAACCACAGATATACCAGTAATGGCATTAAAAGAACAAATCATCGAAAACCATAATGAGTTTTTGGAGAGTCTTCGTCACAGATTTTTAGATAGTGACAGAAAAGCTGCTCTCCAAAAGTTTGAGAACGCTGGTTTTCCTACAAAGAAAGACGAAGAATATAAATATACCAATCTAAAGGAGATCACGGAAAAAAACTATAATTTCTTTCCGAATGAGCACCATAATATCACTAAGGAGCAGTTTGATGAATTGCATCTTGGAGAAGAAAATTTTGATTGGATTGTTTTCGTAAACGGTAAACTTCACAAAGAACTTTCAAAAGTTTCTATTGAAAATGTAGAGTTTCTTTCGTTCAATTACGCATTGAATGATGAAAAACATAAAGAAGTATTTGAAAAGTACTTTAACACAATTGCTTCTAAGAATTTAGCTTTCACGAACTTAAATCTTGCCTACTGCAAATATGGTTTCTTCCTGAAAGTTCCTAAAAATGTGGTAATTGAAAAACCAATTCATGTTTTCTACATTTCTCAAAACCAGGAGGAAAATACATTCTATAATACTAGAAACTTATTGATCGTTGAAGAAGGAGCAAAAGTTGAGGTTATTGAAAGTCACCACAATTTTGATGACACTTATGTGTTAACGAATTCTGTGACAGAGATCTTCACCTATCCAAATGCAAAAGCAGACTGGCACAAGCTTCAGAACGATAACAATACGTCTTACCTTGTAGACCACACGTTTGCAAAACAGGAAAAAGACAGTTTAACGACTGTAAATACATTCTCTTTCGGAGGAAAGCTGATAAGAAACAACCTTGACTTTATCCAAAATGGATCAAATATCAATTCATTCATGAATGGTATTACTATTATCGGAAAAGATCAGCTGGTTGACCACCACACGGCGGTTCACCACAATTTCCCGAACTGTGAAAGTTATCAGAACTACAAAGGGATCTACGATGGTAATGCCCACGGAGTTTTCAACGGAAAAGTTTTTGTTGATAAAATTGCTCAGAAAACCAATGCGTACCAACAGAACAATAATGTATTGCTAAGTGAAGGCGCAAGCATTGATACTAAACCTCAGTTAGAAATTTTTGCAGATGACGTAAAATGTTCTCACGGGTGTACAGTAGGCCAGCTTAATGAAGATGCTTTGTTCTATCTGAGAGCAAGAGGAATCTCTAAAAAAGAAGCTCAGGCATTACTTCTATATGCATTTGCAAATGACGCGATGCAAAATATTGATATTGAGCCTCTAAAAGAGAAGATTTCAAAGCTTTTGGCTGAGAAATTAGAAGTAGATATAGAGTTTTAAACGTTATATATATTGATACATAAAAAGCACTTCAATTTGAAGTGCTTTTTTATTTTAAAATGGTCTAATCCCGTTTTATTTCTTTAACCAGCTTTGGTTGTCTTTATTATCTGAACGTTTCTTTCCGTTATCAAAATTATAAGCCAAACCAACACCTAGTGTCTGTTTTAACTGGGTTTTCCATATCTGATTGTGGTCATATAACAGATCCAGGGTTACATTTGTAGAAATATATTTATTGATTTTCATGCTTAAAACTCCGCTATATCCAAGAACTAATCTATCCGGGTGATCCAGATAGTTTGAGAATACAGAAGCAGTATTAAGCAAAGTGATGTTATCCATAATTTTCAGCTTATACATAGCTGTTCCCAGGAAACCGAATTGGAATAAAGAAGAATCTCCATCATTTTTAAGTCCGTAAGTTCCTGCTTTCTGAAGATCTTTATCCAAAACAAAGGTCCATCTGGCATTCGCAGGACGTAGCGTTACTGTAAGATTATCATCGGGACGATAGGTAACCCCTGCCCCAACGCTCAAGTAACCTGGTGCCATAAAGTTTGAAATTTTCTTTGCATCAGGATTGTTACCATCTTCATAACCTGGAGCAAACTGGGTCTGAAACCCAACACCTCCGGAAATATACCAGTGCTTAGCAAACTCCCGCCCATAATTGGTAGACAGATTAATCACATCCTGAGTCTTTCTTACTCCAGTACCTTGGGTGTTATTTTGTCCATACCCTAGAATAATAATGTTTTCCCAAAGATTTTTGCCTTTTTCGTAAGTAAGGTTGTAATTAACCCCGGCAAGCCACCCTACGTTGTTGGCTCCACCTCCTACCCAATTCGAAAAGGCTGCCTGATTAAGCATTAATGTATTTTGTCCCTGAATAGACCAGGCTTTAATAGTATCCACAGCAGGAGCATCTGTTTTTGTTTCCTGAGCCATGGCTATAGCCCCACAAGAAATGGAAGCGATTAATAAAACTTTTTTCATAATTAACGATTTCCTACAAATGTATAAATAATAATTTACGCCAAAATAAAATTCACTTTAAAATGAATTGAATCACATCAAAATTATCAAGACAATATCATGGAAACAAACCATTTAACCAATCACCCGCACATACCAAACTTAAAGCAACTTAAAACCGGAAACTTAAAAAAACAAAAAAAACACTTCATGACTGAAGTGCTTTTATGATATGAATATTGTTTATTTATTTTTTGATCCACCACTGGCTGTCTTTACGGTCAGAACGCTTCACACCATTATCCAGCGTATAAGCAAAGCCAATTCCCAACGTTTGCTTTAACTGTGTTTTTTCAATCTGGTTATGATCATACAGTAAGTCTAGTGAGATATTCGATGAAATATATTTGTTAACCTTTAGATTCAGAAGTGCTCCATAAGCCAGTACTAGCCTGTCCGGACGATCCAGGTAATTTGAAAAGACCGAAGCTGTATTGGTTAAATGAACATCTTCCATAATTTTTATCTTATATATTGCTGTTCCCAAGAAACCGAACTGGAAAAGAGAAGAATCACCATCATTTTTCAAACCATAGCTTCCTGCAAACTGAAGCTCTTTATCCTGAACAAAGGTCCATCTGGCGTTGGTAGGACGTAAGGTCACTGTAAGATTGTCATTGGGCCTGTAAGTGATACCCATCCCGACGTTCATATAACCAGGAGCCATAAAGTTTGAAATTTTCTTTGCTTCAGGATTATTTCCATCCTCATATCCTGGTGCAAACTGAGACTGAAAACCTGCCCCTAAAGAAAAGTACCAGCTCTTGGAAAATTTTCGCCCGTAATTTGTAGAGAGATTGATAACATCCTGAGTTTTTCTTATGCCCAATCCTTTCGTATCATTCTGACCATAGCCAAGGATAATAATATTTTCCCAAAGATCATTGTCTTTTTCATAGGTGATATTATAATTGGCACCGGCAAGCCAACCTACGTTATTGGCTCCTCCTCCTACCCAATTCGAAAAGGCTGCCTGATTAATCATTACCGTGTTTTTTCCTAGTACCGACCAGTATTTCACGGTGTCTACCACTACTGAATCTTTTTTCAATTCTTCTTGTGCACTTGCATAAATCCCCATAAATATGGAAAGAATCAATAAAAACTTCTTCATTACTCTAAATAATTTTCAATGCAAAAATATTAATATAATTTTTTTTAAAGGTAAATTCAGCCTTAAACAATATATTTTTTCCAGTTTCAATTCGCTGGCAACAAAATACGTCAATAAAATTGATGCCAAAATAATCGGTTCAAAAGTTAAATTTGATACCTTTTGTCTTAAAATCAGTTTAATAGAAATGGATTCATCGACAAATTTTCCGAAATTTATCATTGGCTTTTGATTTGACGTACAATCACTATGTTTAAAAATGTAATTTCCAAAAGAGCGGTTTTATACCCTTTGCTGATGCTTTCCGCAATGTGGTTCGGATTTTTTTTACAGATGCACGGCTTTTTTGGAAGTTGCTTCGGAGCTATTATTCCTCTTGTTCCTGAAGGACTATTAGGAATTATTACCTCTCCTCTTTTACATGGAAATACTGAGCATATCATAGGAAACTCTATTCCCATTGCTGCATTGATGTTTCTTCTCTTTCAGTTTTATCCATTGGTGGCCAATAAAGTTTTCTTCATTGGATGGATTGCAACCGGGCTTTTGGTATGGATCCTTCCTCCTATAGACATTATGACGGGTGAGTATATGTACACCTGCACCATCGGAGCCAGTGGTGTCGTATATGTATTGGCCTTTTTCTTATTCTTCAGCGGAGTTTTTAAATGGAATACAAAGCTTCTGACGATCTCCTTACTCGTTGTATTATATTATGGCAGTTTAGTCTGGGGAATGCTTCCTGAAGAACTGTTTTATAATATGCAGGAACCCAGCAAAATCTCATGGCAGGCCCACCTTTCCGGAGCTGTTGTAGGAAGTATCATAGCTTTTGCTTTTAAAAATATAGGAGAAAAAAAGAAAAAATTCATCTGGGAATTCCCCAACTATTATAGTGAAAAAGATGATAAACTCTGGCAGGAATACAGAGAAAATCACCCGGAAGATTTTCTTGAATTGCCGTACAAAAAAAGAGATGATATTTGGGATCATCTGGATGAATTAAGGAAAAAGTAAAACTTATTTCACTACATTTGGGGAAAAACACACATGATCTCTGAAGAATATTTATATGCCATCGCTCTCCGCGAATGCAGCCAGATTGGCGATATCAATTTCCATAAACTTGTAAAAACCTTCGGAAATGCAGAAAATGCATGGAAAAAAGCAAAAAAAGAGTACAAAAAACTGGAGGGAATAGGACAAAAAACAGTTTCTGAAATCGGGAATACAGAGCATCTCAAATTTGCCGAAAAGGAGCTTGAATTCTGTAAAAAGAACAATATCCATATCAGGCTAAGACATCTTAAAGAAATCCCCGCCTTACTTAATGAATGTATTGATTCTCCATCGATTCTATACCAGAAGGGAAACATTGATGATTCTCTTCAGAAGATAAGCATTGTAGGAACCCGTAACATGACTCCATATGGAAAACAATTCATTGGAGACTTTTTTGATGCCACCCAATCTTCAAAATATGTCTCTGTAAGTGGCCTTGCTTTGGGAGTGGATAAAGAAGTTCATGAACATTCCATTCGGACCCATAAACCTACTATTGCTGTTCTTGCGCATGGTTTTGAGTTTTTATACCCTTCCAAAAACAGAAAACTGTCAGAGAAAATTCTTCAGGATGGTGGCATTTTGTTAACAGAATTTAATTCGGCAAGAAAGCCGGATCGGGAAAACTTTATTCAGAGGAACAGAATTGTAGCGGGTTTATCTCCTTCCACTATCGTAGTGGAAACAGCATTTGGAGGCGGATCTGTAAGTACAGCAACGTTTGCCAACGATTACAACAGAGAAGTATTTGCCCTTCCGGGGAAGATCACTGATATTTATAGCCAGGGTTGTAATCAATTGATTTTACAGAACAAAGCAACGGCTATTTCAAATTTAAAAGATCTTATCAGTATGCTGGGACTGAACAATCCCAAAGAAAAAATTGAAGAGCTTTTTCCTTACAGTGAAGAGACAATACAATTAACTGATAATCAAAATATAGTCTATGAATTCATCAAACAGAATCCACAGATATCCTTGGACGATCTGGTACAGAAAATTGTAGTTTCTTCACACAAAATCCTACCGATAATTTTAGAATTGGAGCTTTTAGGGAAAGTAAAATCATTTTCCGGGAGGCAATTTATCGCAATTTAAGAATTAACGATTTCTTAATACTGCATTATTTCATACATAACATTTCATTTTTAATAAATTTTAATCATAAATTATTAATTTAATAATATTTCCAAACATTATTATTTAATTTTTAGCAATGTTGAAATAGAGTGTTGTGAATCTTGAAAAAAAAATTAAATTTGTTGACAATAATATTCAACCTTAATATATGGAACAATATAATATTGACCAGAAAATCCAAGAGTTTATTGCAAAAATTGAAGCAAAAAATCCTAACGAACCGGAATTCTTACAGGCTGTAAAAGAAGTTGCCGTAACTGTAATTCCATTCATTGCTACGAGAAAAGAATATACCGGAATGAAGCTGCTTGAAAGAATGGCTGAAGCTGAAAGAATTATTATCTTCAGAGTTCCATGGGTTGACGATAAAGGAGAGATTCAGGTTAACAGAGGTTTCAGAATCCAAATGAACTCTGCTATTGGTCCATACAAAGGAGGAATCCGTTTCCACCCTACTGTAAACTTATCAGTTCTTAAGTTCTTAGCTTTCGAACAAGTGTTTAAAAACTCTTTGACTACTCTTCCAATGGGTGGTGGTAAAGGAGGTTCAGATTTCGATCCGCAAGGTAAATCTGATATGGAAGTAATGCGTTTCTGCCAGGCTTTCATGACAGAATTATGTAAGCACATCGGTCCTGAAACAGACGTACCTGCAGGAGATATCGGTGTAGGAGCTAGAGAAATCGGTTACCTATTCGGACAATACAAGAAAATCAGAAACGAATTTACCGGAGTTCTTACAGGTAAAGGTCTTGCTTACGGAGGTTCATTAATCCGTCCTGAAGCTACAGGATACGGAGTAGTATACTTCGCTGAGCAGATGCTTAAGACTATCGGACAGAATTTCCAAGGAAAAACAGTAACGGTATCAGGTTTCGGAAACGTAGCTTGGGGAGTTATCAAAAAAGCAACTGAGCTTGGAGCAAAAGTGGTAACACTTTCTGGTCCTGATGGATATATCTATGATAAAGACGGTATCAGCGGAGAAAAAATTGATTATTTATTAGAACTTAGAGCTTCTGGAAACAACAGAGCTGAGGACTATGCTAAAAAATATCCATCTGCTGAATTCCACGCTGGAAAACGTCCTTGGGAAGTGAAGTGTGATGTAGCATTCCCTTCTGCAACTCAAAACGAATTAGATTTAGATGATGCAAGAAAATTAGTTGAAAATGGATGTCTTTGTGTAACTGAAGCTGCTAACATGCCTTCTACACTTGATGCAATCAACTACTTCTTAGACAATAAAGTATTATTCTCTCCTGGTAAGGCTTCCAACGCTGGAGGTGTTGCAACTTCAGGATTAGAAATGACTCAGAACTCTATCCGTCTTAACTGGACTTCTGAAGAAGTTGACGCAAGATTAAAGGAAATCATGATCGGTATCCACAAAGCCTGTAGAGACTACGGAAAAGACGAAGACGGTTATGTAAACTACGTAAAAGGTGCAAATATTGCCGGCTTCGTAAAGGTAGCAGAAGCAATGTTGGCTCAAGGAGTTGTGTAACATAAAATAATAAAGGTTGGGAAAAATCCCGACCTTTTTTGATATAGCCTGTTCCCGGGATAATGGGAAAAAAGTAAAAAGTGAAAGGAGAAAGCGCTGCTATATGCAGCGCTTTTTTTATTTTTATAGGTATGAAAGACACCTTTAAAAATATTGATGATTATATCCTTTTATTTCCCATTAACGTTCAGGGCAAACTTATTGAACTGAGAAAGGCTATCCATTCCCAGGTTCCGGATCTTGAAGAGTACATTGGCTATCAGATGCCGGCCTTTAAGCATAAAGGAAAACCTCTTGTTTATTTTGCGGGCTATAAAAAACATATCGGATTCTATCCCGGAGCTGAAGGAATCAAAAATTTTGAAAAAGAGTTTGAAGAGAGAAATTACAAGTTTTCCAAAGGGGCAGTCCAATTTCCGATAGAGGAAGATATTCCATTGGATTTGATTCAGAAGATTGTAACATTCAGAATCACAGAAATTGAACAAAAAAAATCCTGAAATACAAGATTCCAGGATTCTGACTAGTGTTTGCTAAAGTATTATCACTTTTTCTTTTTAGATTTCTTTCCTTCTTTTGTTGCTTCCGCAGGTTTTGTAGCTTCCATCGTAGTCCCTGTACTTACAGTGGCTTCTGCTGCTGGTGTAGCTGTTGAAGCTTCTGCTGTAGTGGTACTTTGATTCTGTCCATTTGTAGTGGTGGTAGAATTCCAATCACTTTTGGTTTCTGATGTCTGCGGTTGTGTCTGAGTTGTTGTTTGATTATTAGTCGTACTTTCGGCAGGCTTCTGAGTTTGTGTTTGAGCCGATACTGCGATTACTCCGACTAATGTAAACGCGGCCGTTAAAAATAACTTTTTCATAATGTAATATTTAAATGATTGTTTAACCTAAACGGGGTATCATTTAAAAAAATTATACGTAAGTTTCTTATTTAACGTACTTTATCATTTTTTAAGAAGAATTTACAAAAAATAATCCTGATGATTTTATAGGAAAACCGAAGCTGGATATGGGAATATTTGTTGGTTTGAGGAGATTTGTTCTTCATCCTCGTCAAGGTTTAAAACCTTGACGAGGATTCCCTTTCTACCCTCAGGATTACTTCGCTATATTCTTCATCATCTTTTCTACAAACTCAAAAGCAGCTGGGCAAATTACTGTATTTTTCAACATCAGGTTATTGATCTGGTAAATCTTTTTACGGTCTGTATGAGGGTATTCTCTGCAGGCTTTTGGCCTTACTTCATAAATAGAACAGGTATTGTCACTATTCAGGAAAAAGCATGGAAGATTCTGAAGCACTTTATCATTGTCTTCATCCACTCTTAAAAACTTAGCTTCAAAATCAGCTTGTTTCATGCGCAGATGCTTCGCAATACGCTCAATATCCTTTTCAGTATATAACGGCCCCGTGGTTTTACAGCAGTTGGCGCATTGTAAGCAGTCTATTTCATCAAAAACTTCATCATGAGTTTCCTGTACCATATAATCAAGATTTTTGGGCGGTTTTTTCTTTAATCCGTCCAGAAATTTCTTATGGTCTTTCTGCTTTTGTAAAGCTTGTTTTCTATAAAAATCTAAATTCATTTATTCTTTATTTCCTGGCTGTTCCGGAAGTTCAGCTTTTTGATATTCATTGATCTTATCCAGATCCAAAATGGTAGCAAGATTCCTTTTATCAGGATAATACATCGTGACAAATTTCGCTCCGTATACAATTTCTCCTGTCACAAACGAAGATCTCTGAACCACTGTATTGGAGAATACTTCATCAAATGCCCGCACCTGAACAATAATCTCGATATCCGTACTTTTAAAATCAGCTTCAGAGAAGCCGTAAAACGGCGAACTTTCATTTATTTTATGAACAACAGTCCAGTTCAGAGCTAATGTATTGATCTTACTTAACTGTGTTTCCAATCTATAAAAATTGTTTTTGGGAACATCATTTTCAATCACTTCAATGGCTGTAGATACAATAACATCAGCGTCTGTCAGCGCATTGTTTTTATAAGGTGCTAATCTAAACATTAAAGCTGTTCCTTCTTCAAAAGGTGCAATCACTGCAATATCAGAAAATCTTAAATAAGCCCTGGGTCTTGAAAATCTCCCATAGAAAAGCCCCGTTGCAATGGCAAAGGTAAGCAATCCCAGAAAAGCTTCAAAAGTAGCCACTAAACTGGCCAAAAAGCCTACAGGAGCTATTCTTCCATACCCTACTGTAGTAAATGTCTGAGAACTGAAAAAGAAAACATCAATAAATTCATTCAGCGGATCACTTTTATCTATCCCTGTAAGATGCTCCACTCCTATCAGGTAATAAATCATTGCAAATATGAGGTTGATCAGAATATATGCTACGACGAGGTATGAAATAAAACGAAATGAAGACAAATTCAGCATGGTATGATACCAGCTCAGGCTGTTGAAAACATTCACACCTGTTCTTTTTACATTCGGGAGACCGTCTTTATTGATGAATCTTCCTGAGGCATTGCTTCCGAAACCACTGTTCTCAGTGTTTTTCTGGCGGATCTTTTTTCTGAATCCTCTTGTCATTTTATATCATTTGTTTTGAATCACTTAATTACTCAACATTAATCTTGCTCCGTTTCCGGATACAAAGATAAAATATTGTTTTCATGAATTTTATCAATCGATTCATTACTTATCCAATTTGATTTTACAGTAAATTTGGGATATGAAAAAGCTTGAATCAAGAGAAGACATTGAACACCTGGTTAATTCATTTTACACCAAAGTAGTAAAGGATGAAACTATCAGTTTCTTCTTCAATAATATTGCGAAAGTTGACTGGGACAAACACCTTCCAAAAATGTATTCGTTTTGGGAGTCTATTCTTTTTGGGCAGATGTCCTACAAAGGAAATCCAATGGGTGTACATTTTCCGATTAATGAAATACAGGCTATGGAGCAAAAGCACTTCGACAGATGGCTTGAGCTATGGAGAACAACCATTGAGGAGAATTTTGTAGGTGAAAACGCTGATATGGCGATTTACAAATCCGAGAATATTGCCAAACTGATGGCTTTTAAAATGGAGCTGGCTAGAAGACTTTAGCGAGTTCCGGGTTTTCGAAATTTGAGTTCCAGGATATGAAATTCATACTAAGGTATCTCTCTCTTAAGGAACAATTACGGTAAAGATATACGCCGCCAAGTTCACTAATAGTACAGTTCCATATAGGATATTGGTCTTTCCACGGCTCAATGAAAGCATTACGATAAATACGGAAAGGGAAAGCAGAATAATATCCTTCTTATCTAATCCCAGTACCAATGGTATATCATACATAATACATACTACCGAAACCGCAGGAATCGTCAATCCGATACTTGCCAGTGCTGAACCTAATGCCAGATTTAAACTGGATTGGATTTGATTGGCTCTTGCGGCACGTATGGCTGCAACGCCTTCAGGAAGAAGAACAACAGCAGCAATGATTACTCCCACTAAAGATTTAGGAGCCCCTACACTCTGTACCATTCCTTCAATAGTATCAGAAAGTCCTTTTGCCATTAAAACAACGATGACCAGACAAACAACTAAAAAGCCAAAACTGATCAATGTTTTAGTTAATGTAGGAATATAATGTGCTTCAGGATGTTCATCGGGAACTATAAAATAACTTCTATGTCTCACCGTCTGTACCATCAGGAAAACACCATAAATGACCAGACAGGCAATAGATACGAAAATAAGCTGTGCCTGGTTGTAGAATGGTCCATTAACACTTGAAGTAAAGTTAGGAAGAACCAGGGTAAGAATAAGAATTGAAACCGTACTCACCAAATAGGTGGTAGCAGAAGTTCTGGCAAAGAACTGTTCATGATATTTAACGCCGCCCACCAATATACAGATTCCCAAGATACCATTAAGAATAAGCATAACAGCGGCAAAAACGGTATCTCTGGCCAGCGTGATCGCCTGATCTCCGCCGGCAACCATCAGTGAGATGATAAGCGCAACTTCAATAATGGTAATACAAAGGGCAAGAATAATGGTACCGAAAGGCTCTCCTACTTTATGAGCCACCATTTCTGCGTGGTGAACTGCCGATAAAACACTCCCAATGAGTAAAATACCTGCAATAATATCATAAATAACGCCATTCCCCATCAGTCCGGAAAAGTAGTAACCTACCGCAAGGACAGGAAAAATATAGGTGTAATGTAAAAGTTCTTTAAGTCTCATATAGTGACTACAAAATACAAAAAATCTATAATATTTTCAATATCAAAAGAAAATATTAATAATATTTTAATGAGGCCAGAAGTTAAAGTCCTGATAATCTGTCAACATGTGAAGCAACAACCCAATGGCAACAATTCTGACATTTCCTTTAAAAAATAACAGCAAAAAATACACCGCAATGGCATAATAAGAATGTAAAAAATGAAAACCGATGCTTTCTCTTGATGGATCAAAAATAGGATTCGCAAAAAGATGGTCCAGATCTACCAGCATTGTAGCCAACAAAATAAGATATACTTTCTTCCAGTTTTTAGGGTAAAATACCAGTGCTATAAAGACCGGAAACACAAGATGTAAAAAATAATGTGTACACGTTTTGAGCAAAGCAATTTCTGATGGAGCCATTAATGGATATATTTATCATTTACCACCGTAAAATTAAGGGTAAATCTCCTTTTTTCGCTTTTATTTTCACCCAATAATCCTGTGATTTATTCCCATACAGCACATAATCGATATCAGAAATGATTTTTTTCTCTTTGTTACTCAGTGTTTTTAAAGAAGAATACAACAGCGTACTGTTTCTGACTATGATATAGTTTTCTTGTAATTGAGGTGATGATAATACCGATTTTCGGGTCGATTTTATAAAAACACCTTCACTATTTTGGCTAATTTTATTAGGTTGAAAAGGAATTTGAGTGAATTGGTTTTCTCCATTAATCCATTTTTTAGATTGGAAATATCCCCATGCTCTTTCAGGATCCTTACTTTGAATTTCAATACTATAATTAGGTTGTATAATCTTTTGAAAGGTCTTTTTTTCAACTTCATTAAAGTTGTCATCATATTCATAACTGATGATGGTATCATTGACCTGTTCGAGATTTGCAGTGGCTTTAAAAGAAGTAGCCCGTAAAGAATCTGCTATCCCTTTATCCAAAAAATATGAGAATTTTCTGAGGTTCTCCTGATCTAATTCCATTTCCAGAAAGTTGTTTCCTTTCTGAAGTTTTGAAGCAATTGAATTAAAAACTTCCTGATTTGAATTATTTCTGATTTCAATTTCGTCATCAAGTAATTCAATAGAAAAATTTTGAGTTTTCTGTCCTGACATAAAAGAAAGGCTTCCCAATGTATTTTGAATAAACTGATCTGCATTCCAAACAGGAGCTGTAGAAGTATGGAAAAGTTGTTTTTGAACAGTTTCAAAAGCAAGCTCAGAAGTTCCTGCAATGCAATGATCTCCTTTTATCATCAAGAAAACCTGATCCTTCTGAAAGCGGCTATTTCCTTTATCTGCAAACTTCTGTTTCTTTAAAAAAGCAATGAATTTTTGAGGATCTTTAAGTTCTAAAACGCTATACCACTCTGAGAACTTAGTATCTTTAATATGGAATACCTGCAAAAAATCCGGAATTCTGATTCCTGAATCTTTGAATGAAGAGGAACTTTTACTTTTCGTATCGCTTCCGGACCAGCTTGAAGGGTGTGTGGCTAAACTGAAGAGGTATTGTCCCATTAGTTTCTTACTATCAATTAAAATAACTGCATCTGCGTTCTCCGGAATATATCTGAGGGTTTTATCTTTATGAAAAACCA
Organism: Chryseobacterium pennae; assembly: GCF_003385515.1. GTDB lineage: Bacteria > Bacteroidota > Bacteroidia > Flavobacteriales > Weeksellaceae > Chryseobacterium > Chryseobacterium pennae. The sequence goes on from NZ_QNVT01000001.1 coordinate 402,508, forward strand.
CAAAATACACCGCAACAGCGAATAATAAAAGTAACGGGACAATAATCTTCTTTTTTTTCATCTATAAGATTTGGGGCTGCTTTTCTGTTTCTTTTGTTTTAAAAACCTGGTCGAATACATCAAAGAAATACATCAAGCTGTTCTCTGAAGTATCTTTGATATTATAATTCATTTCAGTCTGGATGCTTTCTCCTTTTACTTCAGTTTTATAATACAGTTCCCCTACATTTTTTTTGATGGCCTCTAATGCTTTTCTTTCTCTAGGGCTTTTGAATTCTTTATCTAAACCGGTTAAAAGCTTCTGAATATCGAGCCTTCCGGATAAAGGATATTTTGCAGAATCTTTTGCCCATTTTCTGGAAATATCAGATTGGTTTACCGGTAGAATATTATCTGCAGAGCTCATCAGATATACCACTCCATCTTTTACAGTAAAGAATAACTGATCAATATATCCTCCGTCTTTTTCTTGTTTAAAAGTGTATAGGTTTCCTTTTTTAGAGAATCTTTTAGACAGTTTTTTATTGGTAGTCAGTAAATCAAAAATACGGTTCCAATAGCCCTCGTTCTCTGTTGCAAAAGCGAAAGTGAAGTTAGGAACAGCAATATCTTTGGTTTTCTTTACTTCCTTTTCATTGAAATCAGCATCGTATTCGTAATCTGTGTATTCTACTTTTTTGGATTTTAATTCATTCAAAACAAAAATTCCGTTTCCTGGAGCAATTTTGGTAATGGCTTCTTCATCGAGAATAATTTTCATGGTTTCCATGATGAGCTCCATTTCTTTTTTGTAATCATTTTCTCCGGAATTCTGAAGAAGGCTGTACATCATGTCGAAACATTTTGCTCCATTTACATTCATCGCATAATAACCAACGCTTTTTTCATTGATAAGTTCCAGCAGTTTTTTGTTTTTCTTTCCTTTATAGATCGCTGAAATATTCTTTTGAATGTCTGTATTTTTGTGCTGATAATTGTTAACCAATCTTACTTTGTCTTTATCAAAATACAGGTTGTAGGAATAGTTAGAATTATACATATTTTTGAAAAGCTGTCCATAGGCATAATACTTTGTCATCTTGCCATAGATTCCTTCATTTACAATTCTGCCGTAGTCTGTGTAAACAAAAACATCGGAATTGTCATCTCTGAATGACAGCATTTCTTTAGGAACTTCAATGTCTAAATTTGAACTGAAGTATTGGTCAAACCTGTCTTCTGCGTTCTTCTGAACAACTTTGAATTCTTCTCTGCGGATAGAATCCTGTTCTTTCTTGTAGGCTTTTTCATACTCTTCATCACCCTCTTCCGGCATTTCTCCCTCGTATTCAGGATTCTCTGCATTTTCTTTTTCTGCAGGATATTTGTGATGTTTTTGCAGGTATTTGATATCTTTCTGAATTCTTGCAATCTCGTTGTTATTATCTTTAATGCTTTCTTTCAGATACTTAATATCATCCTTCAGACTTTTGATTTCATCTTTATAGTTGAAAGGCTTTTCCGGTTCATCAGCATAAGCATCTACTGCAACAGCAGCTGAATCAGCAACGGCAACAGCTGTACTATCTGTAACAGCCTCTTCAGTCCAAAGATCTTTATATGGTTTGGTATAACTGATCAGGCTTAGAACTGCACGGCTTCCATTCCAGGCTACAAAAATATCATCATCAATATCTACATAAGAATAGTTTTTTCTGTTGAAAACTTCCTGCCCTTTTTTCTTCATAGAATTAACAAACTGCTGGAACTTTTCTTTATTATCAATGATAAAATGGGTATTGTAGGTCTTTATGGAGTCATTAAAGCTTGCATAATGATACTGAACAGCATCGTATTTAATTCCTGTTTTGGAATAGTCTGTCCATGTTGGTTTTTCTTTACTTTTTTTGCTAAGTTCATGTAACAAAGGATTCAGCTTATCCCAATTGATTTTATTATTAAGCTGTTTTCCGTTGACTTCCATATAGAATACGGCATCAGACGGTATTTTCATACTATTTTGGGCAAAAACCAATGTAAAGCCAAAGAGTACGAGAATAATTTTTTGTATTTTTAATAAGATAGATTTCATGACTATAGTTTAGAAATTTATTGAAAAAGAATTGTGTTTTGTATTTGTTTTTTCTGAAGGATAAGATCCAGAATGTCAGCTTCCAGTTTAAGTGCTTTTTTATTTGGAGACAGCACATAAGAGCTGTTTGTTTGTGATTTTACAGCGTTTTCAAACTGCATGATTGAAGTATACCGTGCATCATTAAAGACTTCCTTATCCGCTTTACTCATCTTATCGTAATCTTCTTTGAAGGTATTGACTTTGTTTCTTGTCAATGTCTTTTTCTCAAGATTATGGCTGTAGACTTGTGTGGGAATCATTTTACCCAATATTTTCTGAGCTTTCAGCTTTTCGAGGCCTGCATTAATGTTTTCAATTTTTTTAAAATTACAGCTCAGTTTAATGATATAATTATCTAAATCAATTGATGTTTTTACATTGCTGATTCCGGGAGTTCCTTTAAAAATTTTTGCAGCTTCATTGATCTTGCTTTCAATTTCAGCTTTTTTTGGAACTTTTTTCCCATTGATGGTTTCCATTTTAGAGATGGATGCCAGTCTTGTTTTACTCTTACTACCGTTAAGAATAATGGTATATTCTCCTGTACCATCAGCTTTTATATTCACTTTATCAAGAATATCGAAACAGCTTGTCAGGAATAATAAAGGGGTAAATAGAAGAAATAATTTAAGAAAATTTTTCATGATTGGGTTTAAAAACCACAAAATTACTCAATTCTGGTCTTAAACCCTTACAACCTTTGGTTTTTTGTATATAATATAGCTGTTTTCCGCTACTTCTGGGTTTATTTTTTAAATACGTCCTTTCAGATAATCCTGACGGAGATCTTCGTCCAGCTTTTCAATGGCATAACGAAGACAGGTTCTCGGCATTTCTTTATAATACTGATTCAGATAGCCAAGCAGCTCCTGTTCGTTCTTATTTCCCATTTCACGCAGCAGCCAGCCATTGGCTTTATGCATCAGGTCATGGGAATGTTTCAGGTTTCTGGTTACAAATTCCTTTGTAAGATCATAAGAGCCTTTTTTGATGTAATGCATGGTTCCTACAACAGCAATTCTTTTATGCCACATCTCCTCCGCTTCCGAAAGATCCCTCAACAGATTTTCCTTCTTGTTTTCATAAGCATATCTGCCCAGAATTTTATAACAACTGGAGTCTACCAGATCCCAATTATTAACATAGGGCAGATGATTAAGATAAAATACTATGATTTCATCTTTTACCGCTTTATCTTTTGTTTTTTCAAACTTTGAGATCAGCATAAAAAGAGCTGTCAGCCGATGTTCATGATATCCTGAAGAAAGTATTTCACTGAGTTCTTTTAAACTGATTTTTGAATAGTACTCCTTAGCTACAGTCCTCTGATCCGGAACCTTCACACCCAGAAAAAGATCTCCCTCACCATATTCTCCTTTTCCCGTTTTGAAAAACCTTGGAAAGAATTCAGCTTTTTCAGGAATGGATAAAACTGCCAGAGCTTCCTGTATTTCTTTAACGACACCAGTACTCATTACTATCTAATTTTTAAAAAACTAAACTTTATCCTCTAAAGCACTATTTTCCTGCTCCTCTTCTTCTTTTACAATCTGATTAGGATTAGCCACTTTCGCGATGGTAAGCCCCTGAACAATGATAGAGAATACCACTACACAGTACGTAATACTTAAGATGGTTTCACTATACTCACTTTTAGGAATAGACATCGCCAATGCAATGGAAACACCACCACGAATTCCTCCCCAAACCAATACTTTCACTGTTTGTGGGCTAAAACTTCTTCTCAGAGAAGTAAACTTGGTGGGGCCCCAAATGGAAATAAATCTAGCAAACAACACTACAAAAATTGCCAGTAAACCTGGAATCATAAAATGCTTCAGATCTTTAATCATTAAAAGCTCAAATCCGATAAAAAGGAATAATACGGCATTCAGAATTTCGTCAATAAGCTCCCAGAATTTAATTAAGTAATCCTGAGTAACGGATTTCATTTTAAAATTCATATTAAAGTTCCCCATAAATAACCCTGCGGCTACCATCGTTAATGGTCCTGAAATATGCATCTGTCTTGCAATAAGATAACCTCCCATCACCACAGAAAGTGTTACCAGTACGGAAATAATATAATCATCTACTTCACGCATCAGTCTTGAAGTAATCCAACCTAACAGAACTCCCAATAAAAGACCTCCACCTGCTTCATGAAGCAATAGGAGTCCAATACTTTCCACTCCAAGATCTACTTCTTTTCCAACGGCAAGCTGTAATACTACTGTAAAGACCACAACGGCCATACCATCATTGAAAAGAGATTCCCCCGCAACCTTTGTTTCCAGTGATTTGGAAACTTTAGCCTGCTTCAGGACACTCAGAACGGCCACAGGATCGGTAGGTGAAATCAGGGCTCCAAAAACAAGACAATAAATAAACGGAAGCTGAACACCTACATACGGAAGTAAATAGAACATCCCAAAACCTACTACAAATGTGGAAATTACGACTCCCACAGTAGAAAATATCAGTACGGGCCTGAATTGTTCTTTAAGATCATTTATATTAATGTGAATTCCCCCTGCAAAAAGAAGGAAATTAAGCATGGCCCCCATCAGAATTTCTGTAAAGTCAATGCTTTCCATCAAATTGTTAAGGTGCCCGAAAGTTCTTGGAAGTATCGCTTCTCCGAATAATACTAGGAAAATGGAAACCACAATGGCAATCACCATGATCCCGATGGTACTTGGAAGTTTTAAAAATCTGTAATTAAGATAGGCGAATATGGATGCTAATACGATTAATGCTGAAAATGAATAATATAATTCCACTAAGTGTTCTTTTTAAAATTAATTTATAAGTCTAAGTAAAGGACCTTGATGTATATTTTCTGATCACCTTTTTCCCAGATATCAAACATTCCGTCCTTCGAAGGCCTGGATCCTCTTGTATAATCATTTCCTATATTCAGAATATTCAGCAAAATATACTCATCTCCCACCGAATTCACGAGGTAAGCAGTTTTCTCAGACTTTCCATCCCCTGAACTCTTGATTCCCTCTGCCAAAGCACGAAACTGGCTCAAATGGTGCATAAAATTGTTTCCATCTTTTATAGAATCATACGCTCTGAGCAGAATTAGCAGAATGTCCAGATTGGTAGGATCTTTATCATACAGAACCTTTCCCTGCTTGATACATTCCTCAAAATTGTTTTGCTTAAAAGCTTCCGCCAGACTTTTGAATCCTTCATCTGAAGTACTTATTTTACTATCTCTAAAGCTTCTTCCATAGTAAAGATACTGAGCTTCTATACTATCCAGAGACTTCGGATATCCTTTGTATTTAAAAATAAGTTTCTCGTAATTGTATGGAGAATCAGAACTTTTAAGACTTTTTTCAATGGCTTTAAAATCTACTTTTGATTTCTGGCCGAACCCAAAAACCGAAAACAGAATGAATAATAGAAAAAAATGATATTTCATTAATTGTTGTTTTCGTCCTCTTCGTCATCAAAGTACTCGAAAAGGAAATCATTATATGGGAATCTGGAAATATGAATCTTCATTACCTCATCATAGATCATTTTTTTCATTTCTGGGAAGTTTTCCTTCGTTAAAGCAGAAATGAAAACCGTTGGGTGCTTTGATTTGGCCATCCAAGTTTTTTTCCATTCTTCAAGGGAAACATTCTTCTTTGTACCAGGGGTCAGATCATCATCATCTTTTTTCTCATAGCTAAAACCATCAATTTTATTGAACACCATGATCATCGGTTTCTGATGGGCATTGATATCCATTAATATCTGATTAACAGAGTCGATATGATCTTCAAAACTTTCGTGAGAAATATCAACCACATGAATCAAAAGATCTGCTTCACGAACCTCATCCAGCGTAGATTTAAACGATTCTACCAGCTGAGTAGGCAATTTTCTGATAAAACCTACAGTATCTGTAAGTAAAAACGGAAGATTTCCGATTACAACTTTCCGCACCGTGGTATCCAGTGTTGCAAACAATTTATTTTCAGCAAAGACCTCAGATTTTGAGATAGAATTCATCAAGGTAGATTTTCCAACGTTTGTGTATCCTACCAAAGCTGCACGCACTACTTTTCCACGATTATTACGCTGAGTAGCCATTTGCTTATCAATGATTTTCAGTTTATCCTTTAATAAAGTAATTCTGTCACGGATAATACGACGGTCAGTTTCAATTTCCGTTTCCCCGGGTCCTCTCATCCCGATACCTCCCTTCTGACGCTCCAGGTGAGTCCACATTCTGGTCAATCGAGGCAAAAGATATTGATATTGGGCTAATTCAACCTGGGTCCTTGCATAAGAAGTCTGTGCTCTTTGTGCAAAAATATCGAGAATAAGATTGGTACGGTCTAAGATTTTTACCTCCATTTCTCTTTCCAGATTTTTAAGCTGTGAAGGAGAAAGTTCATCGTCAAAAATTACTGTTCCTATTTCATTTTCCTTTACATATTCTTTTATTTCGAGTGCTTTTCCGCTTCCAATAAAGGTTTTGGAGTCAGGCTGTGTTAATTTTTGGGTAAAACGTTTTTGTACGGTTGCCCCCGCTGTGAAAGCCAAAAACTCCAGTTCATCCATATATTCCACCAGTTTTTCTTCATCCTGATTTTGGGTAATAATGCCCACCAGGACTGCTTTCTCATAATTATGTTCTTTCTTTTCTAACATTAAAGTTCTGTCTATGTTTATGATTTTTACAAGATAATATTTTTCAGAAAAAAAACAAAATCAATTTTTAGTTAATAACATTTTTTAATATAAATTTAAGACCAACTCTTTATTCTTTTATAAAAAATCAATAACTTTATATAATAATTTTCTGATTTTTAAACTTTTAACTTAAAAATTAATTTCCAGAAGATCATGATTACCCATATTAGATGTATGATTATTGATGATGATGAACTGGACAGGCTGGTTCTTCAGCATTATATTAAACAATACGAGAATATAGAGATTATCGAATCATTTGATTCGGCTGAAAAAGCAATTCCTTACCTCGAACTTCCTATTGATCTTCTGATCACTGAAACCAATTTAAAAGGGATGAGCGGCCTGGAATTACGCAAATTAGCCCATAGAATTCCTGCCTGTATCTTTGTGAGCTCCCATCCGGAACTTGCTGCCTGTGTTTTTGAGCTTAATACCCTGGACTTTATCACCAAACCTCTCACTTCAGAACGTTTCCATTACTCTATGCAGAGACTTTTCGAGTTTTTCAAGGTAAAGGATAAATGTGAATGCTATGATGTTATGCTGGGGCACGATTTTATTAAAATCAAGGAGAGCGGAAACATTTTTCAGATCAGAAAGGCAGATATTCTTTATCTGGAGGCGCTCAAAGATTACACCCGAATCATCACTCTTGAAAAAAAACACTGTATCCTTGATTCTTTAGGTAATCTTTTACATAAAAGTTTTTTTGATTCTTTTGTCAGAATACACAGGAGCTATGCTGTGCCCAAACACCTCATCCGTGGAAAGAGCTGTCATGAAATAGAACTCATCCATCGCATCAAACTTCCCATCGGCAGAGCTTATAAAAATAATCTGTCTTTCTTTGAACCTTAGAAAGCTGTTAAACATCAACCATAATTCACAAAACGCCATTGGTCGATTATTTCTGCCGTTAGTCTATTTTTCGGTGATCAGGTCATGATAGGTAGTAATTTAGTCTTCCCAAATTTCTTATGGAACAACTTGAATTCATAACCTTAAAAACTGTTATCCATGAAAAAAGAATCTATTTATTGCCTCTTACTGCTTGCCACCTCCCTCTCATACCTGAAAGCCCAGTCAGCAATTCTTCCTACCGGAACGGATATTTCAGGAGGCAACGGTTCTGTTTCCTACAGTATTGGTCAGGCAGCCTACCTCTATAAAGGAGCTGGGGATCAAATTACGGAAGGTGTTCAACAGCCTTATGAGATTGTAGCACTTGCCACTCATGAAGCATTATCAACAAATCTGGAAGGCATTTTACTTTACCCAAATCCTTTTAAAGATTATCTGTACCTGGACTTTACAACCCATAATTTTAAAGATGCAGAATACCAGCTATTCGATGCACAAGGAAAATTAATCCGAAAAAATGTGATCTTACAGTCAAAATCTGAGCTCAATTTTTCCGATATCCCTTCTGCCATGTATATCATCAGAATTAATCTGCATGGAGAAAATCTAAAAACTTTTAAAATAATCAAAAAATAATCACCATGAAAAAAATATTATTACTGTTCTGGATTCTGTCCGGTCTCTTTATGGGACTGTCACAGGTTCCTGAAAAAATGAGTTATCAGGCTGTCGTAAGAAACGGATCAGGACAGCTATTGAGCAATCAGGGAATTGCTATTAAAGTAAGTGTATTACAGGGATCACCTGCAGGTACTCTGGTTTATTCTGAACGGCTTACCGGTAATACCAACGCCAATGGACTAATCACTATGGAAATAGGAACCGGAACTGTTCTCTCAGGAACATTTGCTACTATCGACTGGCCTTCAGGAAGCTATTATTTAAAAACAGAAACTGATCCTTCGGGTGGAACAAACTATACCATAGCAGGAACCAGCCAGTTACTGAGTGTTCCGTATGCCATGTATGCAAAATCAGCCGGAGGCGGTGGTGGTAGCTTCACTATCCCTTATACAAACACCGTAAATAATGCCGGCACTCTATTTTCGCTAACAAATGATGGAGACGGAACTTCCTTAGAAGGTAATAATAACACCACCACATCCAATATTGCTGCAGTAAGAGGGATTGTTACCAGTGCAGCTCCAGGAGGATTCTCATCTGCAGTACGAGGAATCAATAATGGAACAGGAGGACTTGGTATAGGAGCATACGGAAGCCATGCCGGAAGCGGATGGGGAGTATACGGTACAACTCCTAATGGATTGGGAGTATATGGAAATGCAACAGCTAATGGAACAGGTGTATACGCCAACAGTAATGCAGGAACTGGTCTTACAGCCACTAGTAATAATGGAATCCCGGCAAGTATATCTATCTTCAATAATGCTAATAATAATAATGCTCTCAGTGTTTCTACTGTAGGAAACGGAACTGCTGTTAATGTTACCACTAGTGGAAATGGGGCTGGGGTAAAAAGTGCTACAGGAGCAGGTTTTGCTATTCATGGGATCACTACAGCTCAATCATCCGCAGGGGTTCTAGGAAGTAACACAGGAAACGGAGAAGCAGTTGTTGGACTTACAACCAGTGATATTGCCGGAGCTGTAGTAGGCCGGAATGATGGTGGTGGATATGGTGTGAGAGGTTTCATTTCAACAAGTACATCCGGTACGGGTATAGGTGTTTATGGGCAAGTAGGATTAAATAACAGTACCGGACGGGCGGGTAGATTTGAAAACTTTAACCAGACTAATACAACAGGTAATACTTTTGAAGTACAAAGTAATGGTAACGGAAATATTCCTGATAACACCCAGGGTAATGCAGCTTCTTTTGTACTCGATAATAACAATAGTGTAGGCGCTGCTGTAAGAGGAGAGGTAAACACTATTTTTGGAAACTTCGGGGCTGCTGCAGTTTTTGGAATTTCATCCGGAACCGGAGGACGCGCTGGTTTATTCTATGCATCAAATCCCGCAGGAAACGGAGCTTCACTTATTGCTTTAACTGATGGAAACGGAAATGCCATTACTGCTAATGCAGGTAAAGACGGAAACGGTGTAGAAACCAATATTGACGGAGCCGGAAATGCTCTCTATGCTTGGGTCCCAACTTTTTCTACCGGAAGAGCCGGAAGGTTTGAAATTTTCAATGATGCTAACACCAGTGATGTCATAACAGTAAAAACGGTTGGAAATGGTATTGCAGGTAATTTCAAAGTAGACAGGACTACCGGAACATCTGCTGCTGTAAAAGGTGAAGTAAACTCACAGTTTGCGAATTTCGGAACAGCCGGTATATATGGAGTTTCTTCAGGAACCGGTGGCTATGCCGGCTTATTTCATGCATCAAATGTGGCTGGAAATGGCCCTTCGGTACTAGCTTTAACTGATGGAAACGGAAATGCCATCACTGCCAATGCAGGTGGAAATGGAGATGGTATTGAGGCTTCTTGTGACGGACCTGGTAATGCGATCTCTGGTTTTATCCCCAACTTTGGTACTGGTAAGGCAGGTAGATTTGCCAACTTCAACAGTGCTAATGGCCAAGCAGTGGTTCATATAACTACTAACGGTACAGGCTCTACTCTACTTATCAACCATCAGGGGCCATCGGGTAATATTGCCACCTATCAAAATGCCTCAGTCAATGTAGCCCGTATCAATAAAGCAGGAACAGGTTATTTTAATGGTGGGACACAAAATAGTGGCGCAGACGTGGCAGAAGCATTTGATGTAGAAGGAACTATTTCTGAATATGAACCTGGTGATATATTGGTTATTTCCATAAACTCTGACAGAACGGTAGAAAAATCTTCAGCTCCTTATTCCAATCTTGTAGCCGGAGTATATGCCACCAAACCTGGGGTACTTTTAACAGAAGAACATATTGATACTGATATTTCCAATAAAGTTCCAATGGGCGTTATTGGAGTTATCCCTACCAAAGTATGTCTTGAAAACGGAAAAATAAAAAGAGGTGATCTTTTGGTAACCTCATCCAAAAAAGGTATCGCAATGAAAGCAAATCCTAAAAAGGTAAAAATAGGACAGGTTATAGGAAAAGCTCTTCAGGATTATGACCAAAAAGGGATTGGAAAAATTCAAGTATTAGTCAACATAAAATAAACCATTATGAAAACAGCATATATCATCCCGTTATTATTCTTAAGCACTATTATTTACGCTCAGGAAAATAAGCAAACCACTTCTGGGGAAGATCAGACACAGGCTTTGAAACAGATTAAGGAACAGGAGTCAAAACTGATGCAGGAGGCCAAAGAAAATATAGAAAAGCAAACGGCTCATACAGGACTTACTTCAGATCAGGGGCTGGAGGTGAAAAAACAGGAACAGAAACCTAAAGCTTCTCATGACTCAGGAAAGACTCTTCCCAATACAGCAACACTCGAAGAAATAAAAAGAACTATTCCCAACAGACAGGCATCTCACAACTCCATCAATTCTAGGAACACAAAAACAATTATCGGGCTACCCAACACAGCAACTTTGGAAGAAATAAAAAAAACTATTCCTAAAAACTAGTAACCCTCTTAAAACTAATAGCCTACAAAAACTGATAACCAAACTAGATTTTTCAAACAAAAAGAAGTCCGCTCAATGGCGGACTTTTATATTGAAGAAACTGAGAGTATCAATCCCAATCAGCAGCAACAAATTTCATTGTGTTCCCTTGATTGTCTGACAATGTAAGGAAATGTCCTTCTACAGAATATTTCGTCATGGTTTCAATTTTTTTCTGAAATGAGCTTTCCAGGTTCATATCCTGGCATGCTTTCATTGTGCTTATTCCCTGGGAAATTTTCACTATCCCATCTTTTTTAAATTCGGAAGTAAAGGACATCTGGTTGCAACCCATGTATGCATTTCCCTGAATTTTACCGTTGTCCAGCTTTCCTGTCAGATTCATTTCAGCTTTATGGGCCATCAGCTGATCTTTAGAAAAACCAGCAAAAGAAACCAGCATCCATTGTCTTTGGAGGTATGGATTTTTATCCGGAACAGCAGAGCAATTTAAAACAAGTCCCAGAAATAATACTGCAAAAAGGGGGAATAGTATTTTTTTCATGTGGATTATCATCCCATTTTCATACCAATCCGGGACAGAATATCGTAAAAATTAGTAAATTAGCAACACAAAAATTATTTTATAAAATGAAAAGACTATTTCTACTATTCACTTTCTTGCTGGGCTTTGCTCAGATGAGGGCGGATGAGGGGATGTGGCTGCTAATGCTCATCAAAAGACTTAACGGTGTTGATATGCAAAAAGAAGGTCTGCATCTAACGCCTGAGGAAATTTATTCAGTTAACAATTCCAGCTTAAAGGATGCTATCGTAAGTTTCGGTGGTTTCTGTACTGGGGAGATTGTTTCTGATAAAGGACTTTTATTCACGAACCACCACTGCGGTTACGGAGCAGTAGCTGCTGCTTCTACTCCGGAAAAAGATTATTTGAAAAACGGTTTCTGGGCAATGAAACAGAAAGACGAGTTCAATGCAAAGGATCTTTATGTAAGATTTTTAGTGAGAATGGATGATGCCACTCAGAGAATCACATCCAAGCTAAACAACAATATGACCGGAGCAGAGAGAAAAGCTGTAATTGATGCTGAAACTAAAGCCATCCAAACAGAAAACTCTGAAAACGGGAAATACACGGTAGTTGTAAAAGATTTCTTCAACGGAAACGAATTCTACTTTTTCGTATACCAGGATTATAAAGACGTAAGATTAGTAGGTGCACCACCTTCATCATTAGGAAAATTCGGTGGTGATACTGATAACTGGGAGTGGCCAAGACACACTGCAGACTTTACTGTTTTCAGAGTGTATGCTGATGCTGCAGGAAATCCTGCTGAATATTCTCCAAGCAACGTTCCTATGAAGCCTAAGCACTTCTTACCGGTTTCTCTTAAAGGAATTAAGCCAGGAGATTTCTCAATGATCTTAGGATATCCAGGTAGAACAAACCGTTATTTGACTTCTTACGGAATTCAGCAGATGGTAGGTAAAGACTACCCGGCTTGGGTTGAAGCTTCCAAAACTGCGATGGATGTTATGAAGAAGTACATGGATAAGGATAAAGCAACTCAGCTTAACTATGCTTCTCAGTATGCTTCTGTAGCCAACTACTGGAAAAACAGACAGGGAACGATTGATGCAGTAGAGAAAAACGGAACAATTACTGACAAGCAAAAGATTGAAGACATTTATAAAAAATGGTCTGCAATGCCAGGAAATGAGGCTTATGATGGTATTTTACTTGATATAGAAGCTTATTATAAGCAAGCTTCTGACAGAAATGTTGAGAGAAACTATGCTTCTCAGTTTTCAAGAAATGCTAAATATATTTCTCTTGCTTTACAGCTAGGTTCTGTTTTAAAAACTTATGCAACCCAGGATATGCAAGGAAGGTTAGCTATGAAAGCTAAAACTGAAGCTGCTATTAAGGCTACTTATGAGAACTTCAGTCCTTCTTTAGAAGGTGAAATGCTTGCTGCAATGACCAGCCTTTATCAGGCCAGAGTAAAAAACAGAGAAGTAGCATCTGCTACAATCCTGGGATTAGATGCTAAAGCCGTTTCTAATCTTGCTTACTCTTCTATTTTTGCAAACAAGGCTTCTGCTACTAATTTCTTATTAAACCCTGATGCTTTAAAACTTGATGCTGATCCACTTTGGAAAGCTGCAAACGGTATCGTTGCAGACCAAAAAATGAACACTGAAAGATATGCAAAGATTGATGATAACTTTGCAAAAAACAGCCGTCTGTTCTTAGCTGGTTTAGTGAAGGCTATGCCTGAGAAGAAATTCTATCCGGATGCTAACTCAACCATGAGATTAACTTATGGTACTGTAGATAAGCTTCCTATCAGAGAAGACAGAAATTATTTCGGGGTTACAGATAACTATTATACAGACATGTCTGGTCTTGTTGGAAAATACAAGAAAGGTGATGAAGAATTCGATCTTCCTCAAAGAGTTATCGATCTTTATAACCTTAAAGATTTCGGACAGTATGCTGATGCAAAAGGATATATGCCTGTAAACTTCCTTTCTAACAATGACATTACAGGAGGTAACTCTGGTTCTCCGGTAATTGACGGGGATGGAAACCTTATCGGTATTGCATTTGACGGAAACAGCGAAGCATTAAGCGGTGATATTGTATTTGAACAAGAATGGCAAAAAACAATCAACGTAGACGTTCGTTTCGTTCTTTGGACAATCGATAAATTTGCAGGTGCAAGAAGATTAGTTGATGAATTAAAGCTTGTAAGAGACGCAAACACTCCGGCTGATACAAAAACTAAAAACTCAGGTACTACAGCAATGCCTAAGAAAACAAAGAAAAAATAATCTTATCTGATATATTTTTGAAACCGTGAAAGTAATTTTCACGGTTTTTTTATTTTTGAATATTAAAATATTACCCATGAGTATTCAGCCTATATTATTCACAGCCATCATTAAGCAAAACGGAGAAATGAATGCAGCTTTTGTGGAGTTTCCCTTTTCAACAGAAGAGTTATTTAACAAAAAAGGACAGGTAAAAATTAAAGCCATATTTGACGGTAAGGTTGAATATCGCGGAAGTCTCGCTAAAATGAAATCTGACTGCCATATTTTAGGACTGACTCAGGAAATCAGAAACCAGCTCGGAAAAACTTTTGGGGATGAGGTTACCGTTTCTCTCCTTGAAGATAAAGAAGAGCGGACTGTTGAAATAGCCGATGATATTGCTCTTGTTTTTAAAGAAAACCCTGTAGCCAAAGCATTATTCGATACAATGAGCTATACTCACAAAAAAGAATATATCCGCTGGATTGATGATGCTAAAAAGCCAGAGACAAGAGAAAACAGAAAGGTCAAAATGATTCAGATGATTTTGAACGGAAAAAGGGGAATTTAACCTCATTTCCTTAAGATATTACTCTTTTAATTCTGCTTTCAGATATTGTCCCCCTCCTCCATTGGTTACTGTCAGGAAGCCATCATAATGGGCAATCTTCACTCCAAGATCATTGATAACTTCTTTAAAATAGCCTGCCTTTTCCAAACTATGGGACTGCCATAGAAATCGTGCTGATTGCCCACTTTGATTTTGAAACACCAATGAACCTACTCTATTTTTAAACCCGGCAGATGTAAGATCTACCACCATACTCTCATTAGCGACAAAGTCTTTAGCCATTATTATATAATTATCCATTATTTTTCTTTTAATTATAATATTTGTTACTCTGGTGCAAAGATTCTTATCTACAGCGACAAAACTCGACGTATTATTTCCAATATAAAAGTCTCTCAAAACAATCTGATCCTGTATCATCAAAAAAATATAACCTTTTTCTGTCAGGATTTTAAAAAGGCCCCGACTATGATCATAACTATAAAAAATTACTGTTATGAAAAAGACCTTTTTAAAAATTACAGCATCTGTAGCAGGAATTATGACCGCATTTGCACTTTCAGCCTGCAATGATTCAGACAATAACATGATGGACATCCCATCTCAAAGGACCATTACTTTTGAAAATGTTGTTACTCCTAAAGATTTTGTGGAAAGTGGAAGTTTTCAGGGAACTGGTACACCTCCAATTATTTTACCAGGACAGTCTGCATCTATTACATTCAGCGCGGGAAAAGCGCAGGCTCTTATGTTTGCTACAATGTACGGAGCCTCTAAAGATTGGTTCTTTGCTTCGAAACAACCAGGTATCAAACTGTTTACCGACAATGGAACGGCCATCACCGGAGATGTTTCTTCAAGTGTATTGCTATGGGATAACGGAACGAAAGATAACATGACCGGACAAGCGGAAAATAAACCTATCACTCAGGTTTCTAATGTGAATGCTTCACAACTGATGAAACTTAACCTTTCCTATAATGAGGCAACGTCCGAATTTACTTTAACCATCAACAATACTTCAGGTGGAACGGCTAATGAAACACCTTTTTCTCCTGGAGTCTGGGCTGTTTCCAATTACAATGGAACTCAATTATTGAACTCTGTTCCGTTTTTCACTCCCAACTCTTTATCTAATCCTGAAATTACGGATATTGCTCAAATGGGAAATATTGATAAGATGAAAGCAAAGCTTAACGCAAATACAGGAATCATGACAGGCCTTTCTCCTGCTTTGGTGGTTATTTATCGTGGAGATAAAAACCCTATCTATGAATTGGGAAAAATGGATAATGGAATGGGACTAAAAGAAATTGCGCAAACCGGAAATGTAAGTAAACTGCAAAACAGTTTAAAATCTTTCCCTGGTATTAAAGGGATCTACGTTGCCGGGAATGCTCCTGTTCCTCCAGGAAATAAGATCATGACTAAATTCACAGCAGATCAGGGTGATAAAATTGCCTATGCTACCATGTTTGGTTTTTCCAATGACTGGTTCTATGCTAATGAGGCAAGCATTGATGCTACTGTAAAGGGAGATCTTAGTTCAAAAACTACATTATTTGATTCCGGAACAGGTGTAGATCAATATCCAGGAGCAGGAAACCGCCAGGCTTTATTCGGAGGGACTCCACAAAGTGAAAATATGGTAATTTCAAAGGTTGGAACCCAATATCCTGTTCCCGCTGTACAAAATGTGATTAAAGTAACTGTGAATTAAATTCATACAATGAATTTAAAAATACCAGACAGTTTCTGTCTGGTATTTTATTTCCAAAGCTTAAAACTTACAAAACTGAGATTCCGAGATACTTTAAATAAACATCTAATAGCTTTTTATCAAATACAGGTTCTTTAATCTCTGATCCTTCCAGGAATTGAATCACATTGGAACAATCCCACACATAGGTATTCTGGTATAATTCAACAGTGGATAAACCTTCATGCATATTATCCCTGAAAAGACTAGTCAGCGGATACAGCCTGTTTTTACTGTCATCTTCCCATTGTTTTCGCCATTCTTTGTAAGGGAGATCTTTGAGTATAAACGGATAATGCTTTTTCATGAGTCCGAAGAAGCCTTCTAAGGTAAGATTCGTTTCCGGGCGGGCAATTAGATTGAATTTCTTGCCTATAGCTTCTTTATTTTTTGTAATATAAGCCATAGATCTGGTCATATAGTCAACAGTAATCAAACCTTCTCTCAATTCCGTCAATGCCGGATAAGACTGGAATTCCACACAGTTTTTTACTAATCCCGACCACCATTGATATGGTGCACTTGCCCCCGTTTCACTATGGCACATCGCATATCCTAATCGGTATGTAATGAGCGGTAACCCTTCTTTAGCGGCCAGATCTGCAATAGCTTCCATCACCCATTTGCTTCTTACATAGCCGATATCTTTGCTTACTGACATCAGGTTCTGAGCAATATCATCAGATTCCAGCATCACGGTTTTACCGGTAAACAGATGTCCCCAGCTATACACTGATATTGTGGATAGCAGTGCCAAACATTTTATTCTTTCCGCCCCTGCGAGTTTTATAATTTCTCTCAGTCCTTCTACATTCGGTGCTTTCATATAGGAATATGGTTCTATGAAATTTACGGAACTTCCTGAATGATAAATCAGGTCTGTCTTTTCTGCCAGCATTGTATATGTTTCTTCAGAAAGACCCAATGATGGTTGTGAGAGATCACCAATCACAGGAATAATTCTTGATTGCTGCTCTTCTTTTTGAGGAATGGCAAATTGTTTATAACAACGATCAATTTTTTCTTTAGCCTGAAAATCATCCTGAGCTCTTACCAGACAATAGATATCAGCACTTGTTGTATCTAAAAGTTCCTGTACAAGATGAATTCCTACAAATCCCGTAACTCCGGTTAAAAAAATAACTGATGGATTTTCCAGTTGTTTGGGGTCAAAATCACCTTCAAATACTGTTCCTGGAGCAAGATAAACATCCTGCTGCAGCTCTACATAAGGCTCTACATCTTCTACCGGTACTGATTCCCTCGCTTCTTTAGACCTGACAATTAAAATTTCCGAAAGTTGCTGCAATACGGGATACTGATAAATATCTCGAAGGTATACTTTTGTATCAAGTCTTCTTTCCAGTGCTACTGCCACTACAGCGACCAACAATGAGTTTCCTCCTATGTCAAAGAAGTTATCTGTAATATTAATCACAGGACGTTCCAGCTCTGTAGACCATATATCCGATATTATTCTTTCTGTTTCATTAGTTGGTGGCTCAAAGGAAACCAGATCTTTCGCCTCCTTATCTGCCAGATCTTTTAAAGCATCGGAATCTGTCTTCCCATTGGCTGTAAGTGGAATTTTATCTATAAAAATAATCTGGGCAGGAATCATATATCCTGGTAATTCTTCTTTCAGTAAGTTTCTGACAGAGTTAACATCTTTCTCAGAACTTTGTTTTGCAACAATAAAAGCGATAAGGTATTTATTGCTTCCCGTTGTTTCTTTTGTGATCACAGTAGCTTCCTGTACATTCTCCTGCTGGCTCAGAGTCCTTTCTATCTCTCCCAGCTCTACCCGAAATCCACGGATTTTTATCTGATTATCTATTCTTCCTAAAAATTCAATATCTCCATCGGGAAGCCACTTGGCCAGATCTCCAGTACGGTATAATTTTTCTTCTTTTCTAAATGGATTAGTCATAAACTTTTCAGTAGTGAGCTCTTCATTATTAAGATAGCCTTTAGCCAAAAGGTCTCCACCTATATATAACTCACCGATAGCTCCTACGGGTAACAGTTCCATCTTCTCTGTTAAAATATAAGCTTTGGCGTTTGCTATAGGCCTGCCTATTGAAGATACATACTTTCCACCAACATCTTTAACTTTTTTGAATGTTGCAAATACTGTACATTCGGTTGGTCCATAATAATCAATCAATTCATAACTTAACTCTGCAGTTAATACCGACTTCAGTTTCTCTCCACCTGTAAAAAGATATTTCAGTTTCAAATCAGGAAAGTTTCTGGTATGTTCCACCACAGCAGGAGCCAGTACTGCCGGTACAAAGCCATGGGTAATATGATTTCTGTAATAATAATCTACCAAAGCAGAAGCTTCTGCTCTTTCTTCGTTCTCTGCCATAAAAAGTGTAGCCCCGGCAGTGAGTGCCGACCATGTTTCCCACACTGAGATATCAAATGCCAAACCTGCAACAATAGTGAGATGTGAGGTATGATCCACATGAAAGTGATGGTTGTGCCATGTTACCAAATGTTGAATAGCCTGATGGGTAATCATTACTCCTTTAGGTTTTCCAGTAGACCCAGAGGTATAAATTGTATATGCAAGAGCGTCCTGATGAATTTCAACTTCCAGCTGTTCTGAAGAAAAAGACTCCAGATCCGCCGTGCCATCAAGCTGAAGGACTTCTCTATTTTTATTTTCTGACAGCTGTAAGCCAAGATGAGAATTCGTAATTATAATCTCAGAATTGGTATCTGAAATTATATATTCTACCCTTTTTACGGGATATGCCGGATCTATCGGAACATAAGCTGCACCCGTTTTTACAACTCCAAGAACCGCTATTAGCCACTCAATAGAACGGTCAAGCCATATAGGAACGAACATCTTTTCTTTAATTCCTTCAGCTAATAATTTATTAGCCAGACGGTTACTTCCCTCGTCCAGTTCTTTATAAGTAATAGACTGCTCCTGAAATATTGCAGCAATATGATCAGGACGAAGCTCCACCTGCTTTCTGAAAAGGGACACCAGAGTTTCTTCCTGTTTGTAATCCCACCCTGTTTTATTAAAGTCATTTAAAAGTTTTTCTCTGTCTCCGGAAGACAACAAGACGGAGGTTCCCAATGATTGGGTTTCTAAAGTTGGTGTTGAGTTTGACATTGTAATGATGTAATTTGATTAAAAGTTTAGTTTTTATCACTTCTCCATTAAGCCTCATTTTACAGCTAATAATCTGACAGTAAACTTATTTCCCTATCCAATAAGCCTAGAGAAGAACAGAGTATACAGTATAAGCACAACTGAAGAATTCAATGTGTATTTTATATAAAAAGCCTGTAAATGGTAGATGTAGAGAAGTTCAGGTGATCTGTTCAGTGAACAGAACTATAAATAAAGACGCTCTTTACTTATTACTCTCAAAAAAGAATAGAAAGAATATTTTATTCTTTCATGTTTGGTTTTAATAGAAATTCGTTTTTCTTTTTAATAATTTTAATGTCATAATATGATATTTTTAATAATTTAATAATCAAATTTAACATAATAAAACGAATAAATTGTTACATAATTACAAAATAATCCCACATAAGAGATTTAACTTGTGCAAAAAACAACCTGAATGACAATAGAATAGATTTAAAAAAAATAACAACCACTAAGAATTCATCTTAAAAAGAAATAATGCACAGCAAGTATTATTTTATAAAATAAGCAATACACTCCGTAAATAAAATACATAACAACATCTCCATACAGACGACTGAATATTACAAACGTCCTAGCTTTTTCAATGTAAAATAGGAATAAAGGTGAGTTGGAAAGAATGCTAAAAATAAAATCCCCCACAAGGAATAATCTTTATCAGAAAACAAACTCATTACCAGCAAAAAATAAATAATAACTGGAACAACAAAATAGTACACTTTTCTATTGTCCTTATCCATCCAATAAAATAATGATCCAAAAAAAAGGATTGAAAAGTAAAATATATAAAACATCATAATAAGGGTACCTCCACCCTGCCCCAGATAGACTCCTTTATACTCATAATGCTGTAGAATAATCATGATCATAATCCCAAAAAAAATAATTTAACAGATAAACACCCCAAATATTTCGGTTTGTAACCTGCAAAACGATCAGTATTATTGTGATAATAAATATTATAACCATGGTTTTAGTTCAAAAAAACAATAACATTTTGATTGCGACGTCGAAAATACTGATAAATGAGGTAATTTTAAAGATTGTTTTTCAATTTACATGATTCCTAAGCATTCCAGAATTCCCGGTCTAAACTTCTATACTGAATGGCTTCGGAAATATGGTGAGAAAGAATTTTTTCAGATTCCTCAAGATCAGCAATAGTACGGGCAACTTTCAGAATTCTGTCGTAGGCTCTTGCTGAAAGGTTCAGTTTTTCCATTGCCAGCTTTATAAGATTAAAAGATGTTTCGTCCAGATCACAGAATGCTTCAATTTCTTTTGGTCCAATCTGGGCATTACTACTGATATTAAGATTTTTATACCGCTCGTTCTGAATCTCTCTTGCGATCAGGACCCGCTCCCGGATGTCTTTACTGTTTTCTCCTTTTCTTTTTTCTGAAAGTTCCTCAAATTCTACTTTCTGAACCTCAATATGAATATCAATCCTGTCTAGAAGCGGCCCGGAAAGTTTATTCATATACCGTTGCATTTCATATACCGACGAGGTATTGTTAGGATCATCCGGAAAAAAGCCGCTCGGGCTTGGGTTCATCGAAGCAACCAGCATAAAACTTGCAGGATAATTGACAGTGAATCTGGCTCGGGAAATTGTCACTTCCCTATCTTCCAAAGGCTGCCTCATGACTTCCAGTACTGTCCGTTTAAACTCCGGCATTTCATCCAGAAACAAAACTCCGTTGTGGGCCAGTGAAATTTCTCCCGGCTGAGGATAGCTTCCGCCACCTACAAGTGCCACATCTGTTATTTTCCTAAATGTAGGGGCATTTTTTATTGTTATGTAAAGTTGTAATGAAAAAGGTCTCCCTACTTGGGAAACCTTCTTACTTATTTAGATTTTTGTTAGATGATTTGCCTAATCTAAGACAATTTTAAGCTTTGCTCTGTAAGGAACATTATCTTTTCCAAATAGCTCTACCCTCATTTTTTCCGTAAAGCCTAAATGCTTATAAAACCCATTATTTGTTTGCTCTTCTAAAACTTCGAATAATTTTTTCAATAATTTCGGACTATTTAATTCAAATTCTAAAGGCTCATTTTTTCTAATTGGTGATAGTTTCATCATCCAAAATCTTAATGTTTGCTGTGAGATTGTACCTAAAGTATAAGCTCTATAAACTAAAGAGGAAATAGACATATTCCATTCCATCTTTAAGGATTTTAACTTTTCAATATTAAGCTGTCTCAAAGAACTTTTAATATCTTTAGCTGGAGATAAGAATGCTGAGGCAAAATTATTAGCTTCAAATTCAATATCTCTTTCTATTGAAATCATATCATCAAAATGAAGTAATAGATGTCCGAGTTCATGAGCAATAGTAAAAACCTTTCGAGAATTAGGTATTTTATTATTAATTAAAATTATAGGAACTCCTTTAACATAAAAACTTACTCCATCAAATTTATTGTTATCTGAAGAGATAAAATCATAATCAAAAAAATGAATAATAACTCCTCTCTCTTCTAATAGTTTAATGATATCGTTAATTGGTCCTCTTCCTATTCCGAAGTTTAATCTTACTTCTGTAGCAATGTATTCAAAGTCAATTTTGTACTCTCCATCAATCTCCCTATAATACTTATCAATATCTATTCGGGGAAGGCTTTGAGTTTCTAAATCAACTATTTCTAAAGCTTCTACAATTGTATTATAAAATAAGTTTAATCTTGATTCAAATAAGCCTAACTTAGACTTCGTTACTGATGATAGTTTTCGATAAAATAATTTAGGATTAACATTCTCTACATTTCTTTTAAAATAGTTTGGTTCAAAATATTCACTAAAATTTTTAATGTGAATTTCTTCAAGGTTTTTATCACCTTTTTCTAATTTACTAATTACTGGCTGTGAAATACCAAGTAGTTTTGCAAACTGTGATTGGCTTATTCCATAAAAGTCTCTGACAACCTTTAAGGAGAATCCATTGTAGGCTGTGTTTTCCATAGTGATAGTAATGTTTTTTCTTTGATTTTGGTCTCTTCGGGTTAACTTAGATTGCTAATGATGCATCATCATCATTATTCAAATTTTTTGGTTTAATGATATCCACTTTAGTAGAAGTAACAGCATTTCTCATTGTAACTTCTAAAGCAATTTTCTCATCAAAATAATATTGGAGATTAATAAAATCTATAAAATCAGTCGTCTTTTTAAATCCTACAAATACTATAGGAGGTAGACTTGTCAAATTCAATTTAGAAATCTCTTTGTTCATCTTTTTAGACATAGTAAAAGGTTTTCCTTTAATTATATCCTCAAATCTTTTTGTCTTCATACCTTCAATGACATTTTCTTTACCTAATGCCTTGAAACATAAAAAGAACTTATTATCAACCAAAGCAAAAGTCATTCTAAAAGTTTCAAAAAACTTAACTCTGTGCTTTGTTTTTTCACTCGTTAAAATTCTTGTTCTAAAAATGTCAATCATAGCATTGTTTAACAACAAAGATTTTAACGTGTTCTTACTGAAAAGAGTAGGTTCACTTTTTATAAGCTTACTTACTTTTTCATTACCTGCAATTACCGATTCATAGGCAATTTCTAAAATATCTTCGTAAATTTCTGGATTAAAATTTGCAAGATATCCACTTAATAGTGTACTTTTGTTTATAGAAAAGTTTATTTTCTTCATTATACTGGAATTTAATGAAGAGACCAAAATACAACGAACTCAAACCTTTTTGCTGGTAACAAGAAGGTTTTTTCTTGTTCATACCTGAACACTACAAATTTAATAAAATATTTTTTGAATTAAACAATTTGCTTCAAATTATTTCAAAAAAATTTTATCCACATTCTGTAAAAATTCTAAAAAGATATCAAATTGCTGATTATCAACAAATTAAATAATTTTAAATTTTAAAAACACTCCCTTTTTAAACAAATGTTTAATATTTCAAACATGTTTATTACCCTTTTTTTTCTTATCTGAAGTCATATTAAGCTTAATTACAGCTTAGTTAAGCATTCGATTTGTGTCTATACTCAAACTATTTTCTCTCCTCCAATAAACAATCCATCTGCTTTACTTCACTTTAAATCATTTATACTATCTATTAAAAAAAAATTAAATTCCCTAACTTTAGCTAAAAAACTCTAAGATTGATAGTATAATATCAAATAAATAGTACTTTTGTATATGACTTTATTTACCAACAACGATAGTTTATTTTCAAATTCTTTGAGTCCTTTTGAGGAAGCAATAGCATATGAACTCCTGTGGACTAAAGATAAAGCCAGTTTCAAATCAATATCTGAACTGTTTTCAAGTTCACCTAAAGGTAGACCCTCAAGCTTTGTAACTCAAGAAATGATTGAGGACTTTAAAGATACTTTTCGTAAATTATTCTTTAACGACAAGCTTGATTATAAATTTAATTTCCTTATTAATTCAACTATAGACTATCCTTTAAAATTAAGGGATGCCAAAGAACCGATTGAAGCCCTGTACTATTCTGGGAATCTTGATTATATCGATTCTAAATGTATTTCCATTGTGGGAACTCGAAACCCATCCCCTGAAGGCTTAGTTAGAACACGAAAAATAACTAAACTCCTTGTGAAAGAAGACTTTACTATTGTATCTGGGTTGGCACAAGGAGTAGATACTATGGCACACAAAACAGCTATAGAGAACGGGGGAAGAACCATTTCTGTAATAGGAACCCCATTAAATCAAGTTTATCCTAAAGAGAATAAGGATTTACAGATATTTATAGCAAAAAATCATTTATTAATAAGTCAAATTCCGTTTTACAGATATTCATTACAAAACCCGAAGAGTAATAGATTCTTTTTCCCAGAAAGAAATAAAACTATGTCGGCACTTTCATTAGGAACTATAATTATCGAAGCAAGTGAAACATCTGGAACATTAACTCAGGCAAGGGCTGCATTACATCAAGGTAGAAAACTATTTATCCTTAATAGTTGCTTTGAAAACAAAAATATAACTTGGCCAGCAAGATTTGAAAAGATGGGGGCAATTAGAGTGAATGACATTAAAGATATTTTAGATGCAATTTGACATGGCAAATCCACAGTCTATCGATGAGCTTATCCTAAGTGATTATCATTACCTTGATGAAGAAGATAAATGCTTCTTCTTCCATGTTTATCTTGCTAACAAAGGTTATGCATTTAATGAGTACAATCAATTAATTGGCAATTTTAAAAAGAAATTAGATAGAAAAGGTCAATTTGATTGGAAATATAAACAGCAAGCAATAAAAAAAGTTGCTTCAATTTTAAGAGGAACTCTGGAAACAATACAAACACCAGTAACAGTAATACCAATTCCTCCATCATTATGTAAAACCGATGCAATGTATGATGATAGGATGCTAAAAGCTTTACAACTAGCATCAGCAGGATTAAAAAACATTATTGTAAGAGATATTATTTCAATTGAGGAAAACAGGGAAGCTTCACATACTAATGGTAAAAAGCCAAGATTATCACCTCAACAGTTACAACAATTATTGACATTAGAAGACAATCCACATATCAATACAAAAAATGTAATATTAGTTGATGATGTTATTACAACTGGCTCTCAATTTAAAGCCTGTAAAGGTTTATTACTTCAGGAGTATGATAACATTGACATAACAGGGCTTTTTATAGCACGAACACAACATGATGACTTCTCAGATTTTGATGATGAAGATTTAGATTGGTTAATGTAGCATCCTTATTGATTTATATTATTCAGCATTCGTCATAACTATATCAATAGAATAGCTATATCAACAGCAACCCCACCCTACTTTTAATTTCTTTAAGTACCCCCCTCCTAATAAATCTATATTTTATATCAGCTTTTTCCAAAGCTGGTTTTCACAAATTTTTTAAGATATATTTTTTTGCAAAGTATCAAATTTAGACTAAAGTCTAAACGTGATACAATAAAAGTTTGTTAATAACATGGTATAAAAGTTATAAAATGTACTAAAAATACCTATTCTAAATTTGGTACATCAAAAAAAATATTGTATATTTGAATTAATAAAAAAGCCTTGAAGTGTTGGAAGCACGACAAGGCATATCAATAAATTTTAACTCTTACTTAAAATTATCGACTATGGCAAATTTACAAAATTGTCTTGACAACTGCTCACTTTACTGTGGCACTTATGCAAAGTACAACAATGGGAGCATCTTTGGAGAGTGGCTAAATCTCTCTGACTACTCAGATTACAACGAGCTTTACGAGGCTATGAAAGAACTTCACAACGATGAAGAAGAACCCGAATTTATGTTTCAGGATTATGAAGCCCCTAAATTCTTTATCAATCAGGGGTTAATAAGTGAATGTCACATTTCAAATGACATTTACGAAATTGCAGAGAAAATAAACGATTCAGGCTTAGAATTTGAAATCATTGAAGCCTATGTAGATTGTAGAGGTAACTACAATCAAGACATACAGGGACTTTTATATGAAGTTTCAGAGTCTTATTCTGGTGAGTATAATTCTGATGAAGACTTTGTACAGGAAATGTTAGAACAAGATGGCAGCATTCCCGAAAATCTGCCCTCATACATCTTCATAGACTGGCAGAAAACAGCATATAATTTCATGTTTGACTATTCATGTTCAAATGGTCATTATTTCAGAAATTAATAACAACCCTGCACCCTGTCATCAGGGTGCTTTATACCATAATCAAATGAAAGCAAGATATATTAGAGTTTCTACTGGAAACCAGAATACAGCAAGACAATTACAGAAAAGCCACCCTAATGAAAAACTTTACATTGACATCATTAGTGGGGCTACACCATTCAGCCAAAGACCAGAGGGAAAAAAGATGCTTGAAGACATAGAAGCTGGTTTAATAGATTACATAACTGTAAATTCAATTGACCGATTAGGACGAAATCTCTTTGACATTCTCAGTACCTTGGAACTTCTAAATGACAAAAAAATTATTTTGAAAGTCGATAACTTGGGCATTGAAAGCTTAGTTAATGGTAAGATAAATTCAGCTTTTAGACTAATCATTTCAGTGATGGCAAATATAGCCCAGATGGAACGAGAAACCTTACTGGAAAGGCAACAAGAGGGCATAAAACTTGCCATAGCTAAAGGTGTTTACAAAGGTAGGGTAAAAGGTTCGGTTGAAAGTAATGAACAGGTTTTAGATAAGTATAAAGATGTTGTGAAGTATCTAAAGAAAGGACAATCTTTGAGAGATACTGCCAAGCTATGCAACGTTAGCTTAGGAACAGTTCAAAAGGTAAAACAAATTTTAAAGAAAAATTAATGAGAGAGAATACCATACCTAAAGCATTATCTAAGTATGAATTAACACTCCTAATTCCCGAAACTATTAATATTGAGGAACTTATTAAAGCTGCTATTTTGTATTCTGTTGAAATAGAAACAACAAAGCTATTGTCTTTGTTGAGTTTAATCACCACTGAATTAACATCTTACAACTATGAAAAGGAAATACATGTAACACACAATAAGACAAACATTCACAGTGATGAGCTAAAAAAGTGCTGTGGAAATAATTACAAAGTTTACATTAATTTTTTGTTAAAATCTGATGTGCTGGCAACAAGAAGTCCATTCAATCCCAAAGCTAAAGGACAAAGCTTCGGCTACGGCTTTTCTAATTCTCATGCATTCCGAAGGCTAAAAATAACCGTATTAGATTATCCAAAGCCAATAAATTATGATAAAAATTTCGATTCCTATGTAAAAAACTACGAAAAAATCTTGTACAATCTCTTTGATAGAACCAAGTTTTCCATAGATTTCAATCTTGCAGAGGAAAATTTATTCAATAAATATCTAGAACACTTCACTTTTCCACTTAACTCGAAAGATAAATCCAAGTGGAGAAGATATTCAGCATATCACGGTGCTTTAAAACAATTGGTGATGTTCCTTAATGGTGAGCATACATTCATTCGAAAAACTAAGCAATCAGAAAGAAAACCATCAGGCAGATTTTATTCTCCTTTAACTTCTTTAAACAAAATTACACGAAGCTTATTGTACTACGAAGGCAAAAAGTTACAGCAATTGGATGTAAAAAATATGTTTCCATATTTGCTATCACAGTATTTACCCAAAATAGCCATTCTAGATTCACAAAGAGTTGAAAGGTTACAAAATTGTCCAGCATTTAAGGCTAAATATAAATTAAATGCCGTCCCTTACAAAGCTAACCAATGGCTAGAACAGCATCTTAAAGAAAGGTATGGAACTTTATTACTACCCAAACCAATATTAGGGGTTACAAACGGGAGATTAGTTCAGCAAGGCTCTAACAAATACTTTTCTTTAGATAAACCTAAAAATTTGTTTCAGTATAGTGATAGCCACTTCCAGCAGTTTAATAAAAAGTTTTATTCCAATTTCCTTCCCAATAATTCACAAACGGGGAATTGGAATCATAATGATTGGAAATCGAAAAGGGAAAGTAAACCCCAAAGATACACCAACCTCAATAGCTACAACCAAACTAAAGGGTTATATGGTAATTCCCATTTAGGTACAACTTATACTGAAACCCATAAAGGCTCAAACGTTTCAGGAAAAGTAAACCCTGCACCAGTGGATTACTCTAACTATATCTCGACCAAAGCTCTTGAAAACCTCATGAATAAAGAAATTTCCAAGTTTAACACACTCACTACAGAGGGATTTGTTTATGACTACTTTATTACCCCTTTTAAGAGTAAAATTCATATAGTCGAATGGGCTTTGAAGTATCAAAGTTTGTTTAATACTGAGTACAACTACCTACATGAACAAGACAGAGATTTAGCAAAAAAACTTTTGATTTCCATGCTGTATGCTCAAAACAATCACTACAGAAAAGAGCAGGAAGTTTTTAAATCAGAATTCCCAATCCTGTATGATTTAATACGGGAGAAGAAAAAAGGGAATCACAAAATTATAACTCACGAGTTATTCGATTTAGAGGCTGAAATCATTATTGATACGGTTGCAAGAGACTTGATAAAGAAAAAGATTCCAACGTTTACAATACATGATTGCATTGTTGTACAAGAGGAAAACATAGAAGTTTCAAAGTTAAAACTAAAAGATGTATTTATTTCAAGGTTTGGGAATTGTCCCCAAATTAAGTTGGAATAATTTATGTTAACGAATAGTAAGGGTACTTAACATTCTGGAACAAAACAAAAGCTATTTTACAAAAAATAGAATTGAAAGATTCAAATTGAAATTAATATCTTTGCTACTTACTTCAACGAAAAAAGTGTAAACGTTGCTTTTTTGTTATAGAGAATCGGCAAAATTCAAAATAATGACACAAAAATGCAAACAGTTATCACCTTGTCTCATAGGGCAAGGGGAAAGAACCTGTTTTGTATGTGTCATGGGCTTTGCCGAGCCTTCTATAACTGTAAAGCATGGATTCAATCTCCTTGCTTTTTTTGTTGCTTATAATTAAAAATTATGAACAATAAAATTCAATTTATGAAACATTTATTTCTTGCAGTCTTAATGGCTGTTTCTCTCGTAAGCTGTTCTGGTAACGATGATACCACAACACCACAACAAAACAATCCTGTACAAAATCAATATTTTTCACCTCCTGCATGGATTCAAGGAAGCTGGAAAATCACAGGAAGTGCAAATCCTTACTTTAAATTTTCTTCGGATGACTTCATTCTGGTAACTCCTTATACTAGCTATAAAGCTGTTTTAACTCAGACGGCAGCTACGGGGCAACCTGCTAAGGTGGTAGAACAAACTTCTGACTATTATTATGAATTCACAATAACAGCAGGTGCTTCTTCTGGACAGTATAAGTTTAAGAAAATTAGTGATACAAGGATTCAATGGGTTGGTAGTACTCCTTTCTTTTTGGATAAAGAATAAACAACTTTAAGATTAATTAATATGAAAAAAATATTACTTCCCTTAGTTTTGTTTACAATCCTTGCTAAAGCCCAAACACAACAGGATTACTACAATTCCAATCCTTCTAGTATAGACCCCATAATTGGGATGAAAGAGACTCAAAGTGAGAGTGTAAGGGCTGTTGATGAGATTTTGAAAAACAGTAAACCAAGTAAAATAGGTCAAAAGTTAGAAAAATCTCAGAAAATGGTTGAAAATCTTGAAGTAGCAAAGTTTGAAGATGTCTACCAACCTGCACCAGCTCCTGAAAATAGAAACTCCAATCAGGCTGAAAATGCACAATCCAGCACTCAAAACAGTGATGTTGACCCATTCAGTTCCCCAGAGGATAACTCACCCTCTTTTCAAGGTGAAAAAGTTGATGTAGACCAGTATTACAATCAGCAACCAGATGGGAGTTACATTAAAAAAAATAGTGGTTACCAAAAACCCATCAACCAGAACAATGATAACACTGTTTTAATAGTTGTTATCCTAATTGTTGGTGCTGGAATTATTGGTGCTATTGTAACTAATAAACAGAAAAATACAAATAACAGCCATGATAGGGAATAGATTTTATGACAAAATCCATAACTGGCTACTTCCAGTGCCAGAACAGCAGTGTGATGTTTTCCCTCCTTTACATCGTTATCAGACACCATTTCAAAAACTTATACTAGATTATTTGGCTTGGAACGGGATTGATAAAAAGGGAAATGTAACCAGTAATAGGGTTTATCCAACTCGTATGGAAATTCTGGAAGTTAAGAGCACATTAAGAAAATGTGGTTTTTCAACTGGTGATATTGAAAAACTGATAGTTTTAGAGTTTCTGGAAATGAAGAGAAATATCCCTGATTTAGATTCAGAAATATTCATCTCTATTTTTGAAGACAGCTACTGCAATCTAAAACTTGCCAAATTTGCCACTTTAGAGGCTCAAAAATCGAATGAAATCACAAAAGAACACTACGATACCACAAAGAGATTTTTAATCGAAATTCAAGCTTGTTTAGAGGTAGAGTATTTAAGAACTAGAATTGAGTGTAATTTTACTGAAATTGGAAGTTGGAATAATCCTACCAGAGTAGAGGAATTTGTAACTCCTTTTGCAAAGCTACAATTAAATTGTAACAAATCAGCTAAATTCAGTATTAATTATTTTATAAATCCTCACATTAAAGAACTTATAGGGGAAGCTCTGGGGAATACTCTGGAAAAAAGATTCAATGAGTTAGCCACTGGGGAATTTAAACACTTGGTAAAAATGACTCCACTGAATAGGAGATATGACAGGTATTTTGAGGATTTGTTGAGATGTACCCGTACATTCCCAAATTACAAAGCTGTTATTACTGATAAAAATTCTTTATAAATTAAACAACAAGTGTAAACCTTTAACGAGGTTTTAGAAAATAGTAATCCCCTCAATTTTCAGAGGGGATTTTGCTTTGCCATATATATAGATAACACAGGATTGGATTATTTTACATGTTAAATCACTGATTGACAGTGAATTACTTAAACCAAATGGCAGATTGAGTTTTAGGGGTAAAAAATCACTTGGAAATTGAGCTTTTAATTGCTTCAATTTTTGTTTTATCCAGCCTCATTTTCTCAACCTTTTCAACTTCATAAATGATTTCATACTTTCCCATATCCATGATAAATTTATAGTACGGTGCTTTCATTTTTTGCATGGCAATGTTATAAAACCCATCTTTAAAGTTGCTGTATAATTCAGGATTTATATATAAATCATTCTCTGGATAGAAATAAGAAAGTGATATTTGTTGCCCACTTTTAGGCTCTACCATTGAGATGCTATAACCTTTACAGCTCTCATTTAGTATTTGTTCACTTGGTAACTCTTTTTCATTTAATAAACTTGTACTGCTAATTAGTGAACTGGTACAATATACCTCATCCAAATTTTTCCATTTTGCACAAACCTCTTGATTCTTAGGATTGTATAAAACAAATTGATAGCCTTTGTTCCCTGTGTTTGAGTATTCCTTAACAAAACTTCCATTTTCATAAACATACAAGTCTATTTTATCTCCAAACTTTTGTTTTTGATATTTTATATACTCTTTATCATCCGTTTTAGAAACAAAAGTTATGTTGTATTTAATTACTCCTTCAAAACTTTTCATTTGTTTTTCCTGACAATTCAGAAAGGAAAATGTAAACAAAACAATCGTTAATATATTGATTTTCATACATTAATTTTCCAGTTTAATCCTCCACCTGCTTCCGAAGCATTATTATCTTCAATCCACTTTATTGCAGAGTCTGAATAGAAAAATGTTTTTTCTTTTGAAAACCTTTTTAGAAATTCTTTTCTAAAATCTTTAATAAAGTCATCACACCACAGGGTAAAATCATTAGATTTCTTTTCTAAAACATCATTTTCGTTCCAGAACGATTTTACATAGTAAAACCTACCTCTGTGTAAAATACTTGTGTCATGAGGATAAAAACCTCCTAAATCAAACTCCAACAGATAACTCTCATCAATGTCAAAATATTTTACATGCTTGCCTTCTGTTGTATTAACTCTTACTTTATTAAGAAAATCATTGTTTGATAAATAAATTTGAAAAACATCATTCTTTGGAATCTCATTTTGTAATTCTATTTTATCATCATTTGAAATCTTTTGATTCAACAGTATTAAAGCTCCTTTTTTATGAATAAATTGATTGATTTCCCTATAATCTTCGGGGGTAATATAAAAATTTAATTGTTTAGAACTCATGCTTCTATTATTATAATTTAAGGTGCAATTTTACCAGCATCACCAACTTTTGGTGTTATTTTATTATAAGGCTTAAATTCAGGTCTAACTCCTGTAGCACCTTCGATGTCATCTAGTGCTTTCCTCTCTCTTGAAATAGGTTTCCCTTTTTGGGTCTGTTTTCCTACTTGGATTTGTTTTACCTCACCTGTAGTTGGATTTGTACCCTCTACATCTACGAATCTTTTTGTTTTAGTACCATCAGGAGTTCTAACCATTACTTCTTTTTTAATGCTCGTAAATCCTGCATCTTTCAATTCCTCTTCTGCTTCTTTTACTGCTGCCTTATGTGCTGGTCCTCCAGTTTTTCCATAAGGGTTTGGAACTTTTCCTATTGTTGTTTCAGCAATGGTAGAAACTTCACTTTCTGCTTTGAAAACTCCTTTTAGTGCATTCCATGCTCTACCAAAGAAACCAATTTTTGTAAGACCAGTGACTACAACCTCTTCAATTGCTATTTCAGGTAAGATTGAATAAACAGTTACAATTGCTGGCTCTAAAATTGAGTTTCTTGTTTCATTAAATAGCTGGTAATTTTTACTATCTCTATAATTGGTTACCCCATCCAATTCTGTCATATACTTAACATTGGGGTCTTTACTATCCATGTCAAAACTTGTCATTTCAAGCCCTTCCAGCTCCCTGCCTAAACCAATTTTATTTTCCTGAAATGCAAAAGGTGAGTTATATGTGTACTTTTCAGCTAAGGGGTCAACATTAAAGAATCTTCCCAGTTCTGGAATATTATTTCTCCATTTAAAAGAACCCCACCCTGTCTCCTTTTGTCTTTCCTGACCTTGGAAGCCATAAGTATAATTTGGTGTTTGTGTGTAAGTTCCGTTATAACCCTGATATTCCAGCCCAAAAGGATAATAATTTGATTCCCTGTCTATGGTAGCTGTATTGTTTGAGTTGTAATAAGCTAATCTTACATTACCCCAAATATCGGAATAATTATAAACATATCTTTTCTTTTGATAATCATAGTATCCTTCACTTGTTGGGAAAAACTGTAAACTGTTAAAGCTTCCTTGTCCGAAATACTGGAATCCATCAAGATAATCAGTGTCTTCGGTTAGTATAAAGCCACTTCTGGGATTAAGATAGCTAAATGCTTTTTTCAGTTTTACACCATCTGCACGGTACGAAAAAACTACATCACTATTAAACGATGTTCCTTGTTGGAAAGTAACTTTATTAGGCAGATTCAAGAAATTGTAAGAAATATTACTAATTTCTTTATCAACATGGTTTATCATGTTTCCATTCAAATCATAAGCAATCGTATTGCCTCCTGTTGGATAACCTAAATTATTACTGCTGTTATCAGTGACATTAAGAAGTTGATTTCCTTTGTAATTACTATAAATTAGGTCATCAATCAACATTGCAGTATTGTTGTACGATTGGTATCTTTTCAGAGATTTGATATTCCCATTCTCATCATAAGTCAAAAATTCTCCGTAGCCATTGGTTACTGGAACAGTTGCTAAAGGTTCAAGATATGAAGCATCCGTAAGTCTGTCTAATCTGTCATATTTATAACCGTATCTTCTTAAAGTGTTTCCATTAGCTGTTTTCCAATCAAACTCTGAAATACTTCCGTTGTATTTTGCTGGTGCAAAAGATGATGAAGCTGGATTATCGTATTTTAATTCAATCCCAAATAGCTTATTGTTAAAACTGGCTGGGTTATTAGGATTGTTAATAGAAGTTAACCACCCTCTAATGTTGTAAGTGTAATCAATAGACTGTAATGGTGTGCCTGTAGTATTTCCAGTCTTTTTATTAATCTGTTGCCCAATCTCATTATAGGTGTTTTCTGCCAGTAGTTCCTCCTGTAAATTATCAACCTGATGATATTGCTTTAAAACCCTGTTCTGATTATCATATACAAATCTTTCTTTTACCTTAACCTCTACATCATTAGTTGTTTTTTTATGATAGGTGTAGCTTTCCTCAACCAGTCCTGTAAAATCAAGCTTAAATTCTTTATTGGTGTAGCCTCCTAGATGATTAATAGTCTTTAATGCTACTGGTCTAGCTCTACTGTCATAATAAGTATAAGTTTTAGTCCAGTTGTTGTCATCAATGTTCTTTACATAACTGGCTGTTTGAAGGCTATTCGTTGTAGCATCATTATTTGCATTCAATGTCTGTGGTAAGGTGTATTGACCTAAAACTGTTGCTGGAATGGCTGGGGCTTCTACTGGGTAAGTATCGTAATAGTTTAGGGTCAGTACAGTCATGCTTCCTGTTGGAAAAGCCTGTTTGTCATAATAAATATCAATCCCTTGTAAGTTAAAAGGGATTCGACTTCTCTTTTCATTGTTTCCAGCATTAGCAGACATGTTATTTAATGCACCTTGCATTGCTTGTCTCGTAGCTGTATTAGCAAAGAATCCTGTATAAACCACTCTGCTAAATTCATCGTACTTAGTGAAAAGCCAGCCTTTAGTGTTGAAATTGTTGTTTACGGTCCTTAATACTGCATCTTGTGCTAAAACTGGTCTATCCTGTTTGTCATAAACTATATATTGCCATCCTTTGCCAGGTATTTTCTTTTCTACCTCTCTATTTCTCCCATCATACCTGTATTGATAACATAAATCATCTAAAATATCCTGTGTAACAACATTTCCATTGCTTTTAATCAGTTTTATAGCTTTAGGTGGGATAACAAATGCTTTGTGATTATATTCATTGTAAACATAATAAGTATCAATATCTTGATTACCATCATTTTTACGAATAAGCAAAATTTGCCCTCTACCATTCTTAAACTGAATTACAGGATTTCCATCTTCATCTGTTACAGTAGTTTTGTAAAGTGTTGCAGCCTTATAATAACCATTGTTTTCAGAAGTAACTGTTAGGGTTGATAAAGTATTGGTAACATTATTAACGGTGTTTATAGTTGTATTTGTTACAAATCCTAAAACTTCATTTGCATTGTTAGCCTCGTACTTAATTTTTTCAGTATGACTTGAACTCATTTTCCATGAGTCACCAGCCTGTGCAAGTTGCAACACTCGGTCTAATGGTGAGTTTTCAAGCTCCTTTTCTGCATAAGCATTTGAAACACCATAATAGGAATTTGCTGTACTTTCATTTGTTACACCTGAATGTATGGCAGAATTTAAGGTACTTAATGGAGTGGGTAAGATTTCTTTTGTTCTTCTCCCGAATCCATCATAGGTGATTGGAGTTACTAAATCTTTTCCTGTTGTGGTTGCTTTAACATTTACAATCTGCTTAGGTCTTCCTAAGCCATCATAATAGGTTACTGCTTCAGATTTTCTGGTACAATCCTCATTTAGACAGGTGATAGATTGAATGTAATTCTCAGTAGGTGACAATTGCCCTGATAACTGGCTATAAAGAGCCAGTATAAAGAGAAATAAAAATTTCTTCATAATACTTTTGTGTTAGTTTATACTTTAAGGAGCAAGTATAATATTTTTTTTTAATTCCACGTATGGGGAAAACCACATATTTGAATAGGGATTTCTACTACTTGCTCGTTGGGTCAAATATATAGAGGGCTAACGACAAAACGTGTCACATTAAAACTTGATTTTAAGTTATTATGAAAATTATATGTTGAGAACTTTGGTTTCAGCCAGAATGTGAAAACAACAATACGAACATGCTATTCTTTGAGTTTAGATTTTGATTTTGCTTTGGGAGTTACTAATAAGTCTGTATAATTTTGAGCTTCAAATAAAAATGTAACCCACTCAATCAGTGGCTTATCTTTGTAGTTCTTGTAGTTTCTAACAAACCATTGATAGTTTTCATCAGTTTTATTTTCGGTCAAAATGTTTATACCAGACTCTTTGCATAGCAAAGTCTTGTTTAAAGTATAGAAATCAACAACTTTTTTTACGTTCCAACTTCTTAAATCTCCGTGAGGAATAATTGTGTTATCTAAAATGTATGTACAATTATCCTTTCCCAAAAAAGGTTTAATTAAAAACCTTCCATTACTTAATGGTATAATTGACTTGTCAATCATATCTGAATCCATTGTTTCCACGATACCATTTTCAGTCAACAATTTAAATGTTCTGTCTCTAAGTGACACTATAATATCATTCTTAACATTATAGATATAATTTTCTTTAACAATTCCATTTTTAAATTCAATCTGAATATGATAAGTATATGGTGGGTATTTAAATCCGTTCTTATGCTCTCTTCCATCATCATAAACAACAATTATCCTCTCAACGTACTTGTGAATTAAGTTTCTTTTGGTATCAAAATCAACATCTTTTGAAAAGTTTTCAAAATCAGTTCTCGTATCAACAAGTAAACTTTCAAAGTTTTGAACATCTGCTACTCTTGAAACAATTAATGCCTTATCTAAACTATATTTAGTTAGGTTTTCTTTAATCTTATTAATTTCCTCTTTTGCATCTTCATCATTAATGACTCCATTGGATATTGCTCTAACAAGATTACCTCTGCTTTTCTGATTATCTTCAATTTTCTTATCCAACAAAGACTCTTCTTGTTTAAGGGCTTCTAAAATCTCTTTTTGACTACCTGATGACTCATTTAAAAGCCCCAATAGTTCTTTTCTAATAAAAAAGTGTTCCCATATAATTTTTTCAATCTTATCAATGTTTATAGCCCTGTTTCCACAGTTTTCCCCTTTGTATCTTCGAGATGAACAGATGTAGGTATGGTCTCTTTTATTAACTCTACTCCTTCCATACATATTTCTACCACAGTTGCATTTAATGATACCTTTTAGCAAGTATTTATGCTCAACTTTCTTTCCAGTATTGTTTCTATTCTTTTGTAAGTTTTCATTAACTTTTTGCCAGTATACCTCATCAAAGATTGCTGGTACTGGATAGTAATTTCCTCTCCAAAATCTCTGACCCTTATAAATTGTATTCTTAATTATCCCTTGTATGGTTCTACCTCTCCACTTAGCATCACTTTTTTTCTTTTCAGTTACCAGATTGGGATTATACTTGTCTCTGACCTTATAAACTCCTCCTTTTGCCAATTTACTATAGGCTGTTGGCACTTCTTCCAAGTTTAGTATTTCAGCAATTTTATCTGTTCCCTTACCTTCTAAGGACATTTGGTAAATCCTTTCCACTATTTCAGATTCTTTTTCATCGATAATCAAAAATTTATTAGAATCCTTAGTGTAACCAAATGGAGGACTTGCATGAACTTTCCCAGCCTCAACATTACGTTGCAATGCAGTAACAACCTTCTTTTTTGTCAGTTTAACATAAAAAGAATTAAAAATGGATAACATGTTTGAAGTAAGGAAATTAGTATCTAATGAAAAATCAAATTCTCCCGAATTTTGGAAAAATAGATTGATGCCATCCTTCTGAAAGAGGAAGTATAACGTTGACCATACAGTATTATTCCTTTCAAGCCTTGACTGGTCATAGGCAAACACATGAGTTATTTTTTTGGAAGCAACATTTTGAACTAATTCATATAGAGCTGGTCTCTTTTCTATTTCCAATGTACCTGAAATTCCATTGTCCTCATAAATTTCATATTCCAACCCTATTGTTTGAGCATAGGCTCTACCCAAAGCAATTTGAGTCTCGATTGAGTTCTTTTCATCATCCTTATCTTGTGACACTCTTGCATAAATAGCTAACATACAGTGATTTTTCTGCAAATATACACATACACAACATTCTATACAATAACATCTGAAATCGTATGATGTGGTGAACGAAATGGCCTTACTGTCATTAATGAAGCTTCTGTTCCTATTTTTCCTGCGACGGAATGTATTTTTGTAGTTTCCAATGCCTCTTTCAATGTTAAAGGAGGTAAAATACTTGGAACTCTTTTTGCCAGCATTGTTTTTCCACTTCCCGGAGGACCGATCAAAATGATATTATGCCCGCCGGCAGCTGCTACTTCCATTGCTCTTTTAGCAGATTCCTGGCCTTTTACTTCAGAGAAATCAAACGGAAAATTATTGATTCTTTCATGGAACTCTTTTTTGGTATCCAATATGACCCTCTCAATAGGTTTTCCTTCATTAAAAAAGTCGATGACTTCCTTTATATTTTCTACTCCATATACTTCAAGACCACTGACTATGGCTGCTTCTCTGGCATTCTGAATGGGAAGAATAATTCCTTTAAATCCTTCCTCTCTGGCTTGAATTGCTATGGGCAAAACACCTTTAATAGGCTGCAGACTTCCGTCTAACGAAAGCTCACCCATAATGATATAGTTCTGAACTTCATCGGCCAGAATCTGATCTGATGCCGCTAGAATTCCAACAGCAATACTCAGATCATAAGCAGATCCTTCTTTTCTAAGGTCTGCAGGAGCCATATTAATGGTAATTTTCTTACCGGGAATTTTATAGCCAACATTTTTTAAAGCTGCAGAAATTCTATAACTGCTTTCTTTGATCGCATTATCGGGAAGCCCTACCAAATGGTACCCCACTCCGCCGGTATCTACATTTACTTCAATGATTATCGTCTGGGCAGCAACGCCATGAATGGCACTACCATAAATTTTGATCAGCATGGTGTGTTTTTGAAGTAAATATAATTAATATACCGTTTTGAAAATCTGCAAGTTATGCTAATAATTTTCTATAGAAAAAAGAATTCTTAAAATGATTTTAAGAAAAGTAAAGATTTAAACATCAATTAGTTTTTAGTGATCACAATTCGCCACAAAGACTGGTTTCCCCAATGTTTTAACAGCAACCTGCGGTTGAGTAGTTCCTGTAACCTTATCAAACTTCATTAATACAGCATTATCATGGTAATCTTTGCTTTTATAATTCACCTGTTTTTCCGGTACACCAAGGCTTACATATACATTCTTGATTTTGTTGTATTTATAGTTATTCAAATCTATTTTTTCGTTCATATCATCATTGGTGTTATATGCATTGTTCACCAATTTATAATCTGTATCAAAAGCCATATCGAATGATTGATTCATGAATTCCAGCTCTTTTTCATTGGAAAACACTTCTTTTACAGTAGATTTTTTAATCACCTCACCTGATTCGCTATTCAGTTCCGACAATCCTTTTTTTGTGATTTTTAAAATAAAATCATGATGATACAAACTATCCTGCATATGCTGAACAATAAAATCATTATAATCACCAGTCGGAAAATTATAGATCAGTTTTGGGATATCAACCTCTAATCCATTTTCATATTTCTTTTCTTCTAACAGGGTAATGACTGGCCATTTCTCTTTGAAAACATGAACATTAGGATAGTCCAGACAGTTGGCTTCATCATTAAAAAGAGGCTGCATTTTATTTGGAAACTCGCCTACAACAATATTGCTGTTTCCAATACCATCTCCTGCAAAATTAATACGCATTCCAGTTTTAATATCTGTATTTTTACGGGCATATACAAAGAATTTAGCTTCCGGATTTTTGGGTTTCAGGTAAAGAAGATCTTTTTCAATATTCCATGTTCCTTTTATCAGCGTTGCATAAGCAATGATCAGAAACGTCTTATTTTTATTGATAACGAAAACAGATCCGTTTGTTTTATACACTCCATCGATATTTTCAGTGTTTTTTTGAGCCTGTATCAGTATCATACAGAATATCATTAAAGGCAGGAGTATTTTGTTAAATTTCATTTTAATCATTAAATAATTTGATAAATATCGTAAAAAGTTAGAAAGAATCCGAATTTTAATCTACACAATAAGCTTTTTGAGATCATCTGGAAAATATTCTTTCAAAGACCAAATAATAAAAAACGATGGTAGCTCTGTTAAGTCTAACATCGTTTAATATGTAAGCGATCTATAAAATGATCAAATATCCTTATTATCTGATATCCTGTACTTTTATTGTAGCCCCTGACAAGATCTTATCTGGTCCGAAGGTGCTGTTATTATAAGAATGTAATGTTCTGAATGTGCAGTAGTTCATTTGTGGAGATTCTGCAATAATTCCTACCGGTAAAAATGTTAGCCCGGTATAATTAGCCAAAATATTATTTTCACAAATAATTTCACTCGCATCTCCTTGAATCACAATATGACCATACTCTTTATTATTTGCTAAACCTACATTATTAGTCTTATTACCACTAATGATTGTGCGTTTTGTATTTCCTATTTTAATCCCGTCAGTACCAGTTCTTAAAACCGCATTATCTGCTACAGTAAGTGAAGTATATTCCAACACATCGATAGCACTTTGCTGTACGGACTTCAAATTATTGCCCTTAATTGTGATATTTTCTTTTTTAAAATTGGTGTGATCGTCCGTAATACATGTTTTAACTGTTTCAATGTAATTTCCCTCAATGGTTACGTTATCAGCTCCTTTTCTGATCTTAACTCCGTCTCCATTTCCTACCATTTCCAGATCATTAATTTTTACATTATGTACTTTATATAAATCAATAAGCGGATAATCAAATGCATTTTCAATTCTGCCATTTCTTACTTTAACACCATTTGTGCCTTCAATAAAGATTTGCGAGGCTTTATTTCCTGAAGAAGCTAAGTTTTGCACATTAATATTAAAGATTGTATGGGAATATTCATCTCCTTCTGTTCTGCAGGCAAAGCCATCAAGACCATTATTTCTTGTTGTTAAATTTAGAAGATTAACATCCGATACTGCTGCACTAGCTTCTGGAGTTGCTATCATCAATCCATACCCTGCATTTTGATCACAGATGCAGTTAACGATATTCACATTTCTGATTTTTTGGTTTTTGTTGGGTTCAATGTCTATTCCTGCTTCCGGAATTGTTCCATTGGTTTTAATAAATTGACTGTTAAGCACATTAACACTATCACAATCTATGATTGACATCCCTTGTCTACGGTTATCACAACAAAGAACATTTGTAATGTTACCATTATAGGAATACTTGATATAGATACCATCTCCCCAACATTCTGAAATTTCTACATTTTCTATAATGAAATTACGAGCTTCAAGTACATTAATACCAAATCCCCATTCTCCGAGATCAAGCCCGTTTACGCTTTCATATGTAATGGAACCATCAGTCACTTCAATCAGGATATTTTCCTTATAATGTATATTACAATAAGAGGGTTTTTTATCCGGAGTTATCTCTTCACATGGTACATTCGGATATACCCATGGTTTCACTCCACCTGAGATTCCAGCTTTTTCCACTCTCAAGGGGGTATTATTTACATAAACATAATCATCCACCTGATAGGATTCATTAGGTTTCCAAATTTTGTAATAACTTCCATTTTTAGCCTTAAAACTATATTTATTTCCTTTTATTTTCCCACCTTTCAACATTGTGTTT
The DNA here is from genome assembly GCF_003385515.1 of Chryseobacterium pennae. Lineage (GTDB taxonomy): Bacteria > Bacteroidota > Bacteroidia > Flavobacteriales > Weeksellaceae > Chryseobacterium > Chryseobacterium pennae. The sequence continues at coordinate 444,141 of NZ_QNVT01000001.1, forward strand.
ACTGTTCTGTAAAAGGAGATTAATTCATATTCAGGGTAGTTCCCTGGAAGTGCTTCAACTCTGCCATTCAAATAATAATTGGTATCGCTTTGAAGTTGAATCTTTTCCAACTTATCTACATCAATCTTATACACTCCGGAAAGAATAACATTTTTAATATTCATAACGTGTAACCTTACCAAAGATGTATTGACATCCACAATTTTATCCGTCTCATCTCCCTTAATCCCACAGTAAGCAAGATCTACAGTGTCTCCAAAAGCAGCTTCCAATTTATATTGTGTGTTGTTGGTAAGCTTAATAATACTGAAATTATCCTCTGAAGCAACCGTTTTTGATAAATAATAGATAACAGGTTTATCGTAAGGAATTCCTGGATAATAACCCGTTAACTGCACATATTGAGGCTTTTTCTCTTGATCAAAGGACATTATGAGTGCTGAAATTTCGGCTACACTTAGATTTTGTAGCTCATTCATTGAATTTTTAATAATTGCCATTGTACTTTATGATTTAATTGGTTGATTAATTATTTCCAAAAGTACAGGCACACAGCGCCAAAACATGGCGTATTATAAATTTATTGAACTTTATTTTTCTCCCTGTCACTAAAGATCAATTTTTCCAGTTTTAGTTTAAATTTCTCAAAATAAGAGAACCGTCTTTTGTAAATCTACATTTCCTGCCTTTATCAAAAACAGAGCTTGAAAAAAACCACCACTAAAATGAAGATTTACTTGAAATAACCTACAAAAATCATTGAAAATTAAATCTTTAATTCTATTATTTCATCATAAAATGGAAATATCAGATTATAAAATAATAGACTTAGTTCTAATTCTGGTCTAAATCAGTGCTTTTATATAATGGATAATTAAGTCTATACTCCGATTTCTATAGATTTTGTTATATGATTTAATCGATTCACCATAGAAAAAATTTCCATCTCTACACCCATTTAATTAATATAACTTATTAAATATAAATATTTTACAATAAAACATATATCAATAATAAGCTTAATTGAAACAAAAAAATGTACTCAGTGTTTCATGTGAAACATAAGAGATTTATTCTACCCCTTTTATATAGCTTTTTTCAAGATCAATAATAGTCAGGCAGAATTAATCTGTAATATAAAGTTGAATTCGGATAATAAGCAAAATAGGTACAGAGAGGGTTTCTATATCAGCAAAATAAAATCGGCACAAATTCATGTACCGATTTAACCACTATTAAAAACTAACGAAAAGATTATTTAATCCTTTATTTCTTTATAAATTTATTTCTATAGACTTCTCCTTTGCCATTTTTAGAAACAATGATATAATTTCCGGCTGCCAGATGGCTTACATCAATGGCTTGTCTGTACTGGTGATCATTTTTCTTAAGCACCAGCTTTCCGGACATATCTATAATGGTAACTTCCTTATACTCTTCTGATTCTTTTCCGATATACAGGAACTGTGCAGTAGGGTTTGGATATATACTTAATTTATTTTCTTTGGCTTTTACTTCTCCTGTACCCAGATTTCCACAGAACTCCCAGTTTCCGTATTCAAGTTTTACGAAGGTAAAAGGGTCCAGCATCTGGCACTGATTGGGGCAATATTCTGTACAGGCGTAGAATCCATATTCTCCCGGCTCAGAAGTGGTATAGGTATCTCCTGTCACATTTGGAATCACACAAGGGTCTCCTGTAAAAGGCGCAACAGTGGTCGGAATACATTTAAACCATGTATGAGGGCCATAGACTACAGGAAATATGTCATCAAATTTCACGGGAGCACCTTCACATACATGAGCGACTCCACCATCTACAATTTCATAAGTTCCCGGAACAAAAGTGGACATCATTGCCGGAAGTCCATACACATATCCGTCTGCCATTACTGCTGCACTTTCTGCCATACAGGCTCCCTGTGTCACTTGTACCTTAAAATAATAAAGCTGGTCGCCACCATTGATCGTTAACTGTTGTGAGGTAGCTCCCGGAATGGCTTCCCATGGATTGTTATTGGGTGTCTGCCAGGTCCATTCCTGTTTGTACCATTGGTAAGATGAGTATGTTTGTGTAGTGGAAAGTATTTCATCTTCACTTTCACAGAACAATATCTTCTCCGCAAATATAGCACCTAATCTCGGGCTGGTGATGGTAGGTTCGCACTGTGCTTTTATATTCAGAAAGCCGAATAATAAAAATGTTAAAAAAGTCAGTTTTGTTTTCATATATATTGACATTTAAGGTTGATTTCTGTTTTAAAAGTCATCAGCATTAATCAATCAACAATCTGATCCCGAATTTCAAATTAAAATGCAGGGGTTTTTCCTTATAAATGGTGTTGGGAGACTTCTCATCCCTGAAATGATATCCGATCCCGGGTTCTGCGTAGATTCCCAACCGGTTAACCAGCTTTACCTGAACTCCTGCTGCAGCATTTACTGAAAGCGACAGTGGCTTATGATCTATATCCTCTCTGAAAGTTTCCTTTACCTTATCGTGTACTACATAACTGGTGGTAACGGTTCCTGATACAGGCTTCTCTACCATAGCTCCTCCTGTGATATATCCTGTAAATCTTCCTTTCTGAAATACATTGTAATTGACCTGAACAGGAATTCCTATATAGTGAACGGTCTGCTCTCCTTTAATATAATTGTCATTACTGCCTGAATGAAGCTCGGAAGACAGTTTGGTATAATTCAATCCTGTTCCTATTCCCCATTTTTTTCCCAAACTATAATACACAGACATTCCGAAGGTTACCGGAATCTTATGCCTGATCCTTGCTTCTACCGGTTTACTTTGATTGGCCAGTAATATTTGGGTCATAGGATCATCTACATATTCGGAGGCGCTCCAAACTTCTTCAATATTCATTGGCGCTCCATCCATGGAGGCATACCCATGAAACTGCTGTTCTGAAGAGTTGGAGGATGCGTTTCCAGTAAGCATACTCAGCATCCATTTCTTTTCAGACCCGGATTTTGTTACTTCAGTTGTGGTATTATCTGCATATTTTTCAGGCAATCCCTGCTCTACCCTATCAATCTCTTTTTCGACACCTTCATCTTTTACTTTATTATCAGCTAAAGGCATTTCCGTCATTTTATTCTCTTCCTTAGAAACTATTGGCTTCATCACCTCAGGTATTTTTATGATGTCCTGAGTATTTTCATAATATCCTTCTTCTTTTTTTCCGGATTCTTTAGATGTAATCTTTTGAACAGAAGCATGTCTTGTATTAACATTATTCTGAGTTAAAGCCTTCTCCGTCTTTGATTTCTCTCCAACCTCTATATTCTCCTGATTCCCTGCATTATTCAAAGACAGACCAGCCCCTGTTTTTTTGTTCGAATCTGATGGATTCTGCGAGATTTTCTTCTGATTCTCCTCCGGCAGCATTTTCATCATCATAAAGATCAGAACTGCTGCTGCTGTAATACCTCCGATACGATACAACCATGAGCTCTTTATATCCGGTTTCGTTTTAGCTATCTTTTCTCCTTTATTTTCAGCATCTGTTGCAGGAATAAAGCCTGGCATCAATTTATTCTCCTCTTCTCCCGAGAACAGTTCATCGCTGATGTCATCCCACAATCCTTCCGGAACCTCTTCTTCATGGTTCTCCATTCTGCTTCGCAGGGTATTGAGCCACTCGTTATTCATATTGTGCTTTTTTTGACATTTTAAATTCCTTTATTTTCTGAACCAGCAACCCTTTTGCACGGTGAAACTGTGATGCAGAAGAATTTTCGGCGATTCCCAGCAGGGATGCAATTTCTTTATGGCTTTTCTGTTCAAACACATAAAGGTTGAAAACGGTTCTGTATCCGTCAGGAAGAGATCTGATCAATCCCATAATATCATCTTTCGGAATTTCTTCAAAATCCGGTTCATCATCATCAGGAAGATCGGGAAGATCTTCCACCTCAACAGAAGATTTAAAATCTCCGTTTTGTCTGATATGCTTAAGTGACTCATTCACTGTAATCCTGGTGATCCATGCCCTAAGAGAACCTTCTCCCCTATATTCGAACGACTCTATTGAATGGAACATCTTGATAAAGCTGTTCTGAAGTACATCATGCACATCTTCCTTTTCAGAAATATACCGTGAGCATACATAGGTCAGATTACCTGAATAAGCTCCAAAAAGCTCTTTCCAGGCGGCTTCCTCCTTCTGCAGAAGGCGGCCTATCAAAATCTGTTCTTTACTTTCTCCCATGTACTGCTCCAGTATACGATATTGATTTAAATTTTAAAGCAAAAATAGATTGCATCGTATAAATACAATCTATTTATAGTAATAACCATTAATTAATATTTTACACAGAATGGAAAATTATAATTAATCGCTTCATAAGGGGCAAGTACTGTACCGTCTACGGTAATTTTCTCTGCATTCAAAACAAATCGCATAGAGCCATCCATCCCTACATAAAATCCTTTCTGCTTAGCCGTTAATACCACTTCTGTTTTTTTTGTTGTTCCATCTACTGGTATTCTGATTTCCATCGGTTTTGGAACCAAAGACAATTCTATCACATTACTGGCTGCATTTACCGAAGAGGTATATTGTATATCATATTTCACCTTTCCCAGTGCCTTGATGGCCATCTCTGCTTTTACCGGGTCTTTTACTACTGTTTTCACAATTTCATCTACTGGAAATTCTGCAAACATGACCGTATCTTTTTTTACTTTAAAATTCTTTATTTTTTCTGTTTTGCTCTCTCCCTGTACAGTAATGAGTCTCCCTTTGTAGTTTCCTATCACATCCTCCTGTTTTACCGGACGAATTTCCGGACCATCAACGGTGCATGAATACAAAGTGAAACCTGTCAATACAATTAAGATAGCTGTTAAAAATTGAGATACTTTAAATTTTTTCATTGCATTATTTTTTTCATTAAACATTAATTATTTTGAGTACTCATTGATATAAATCTCCTTTTCCGGAAATCTTGCATGCTTTTTTCAAAAAAAACAAACATTTTTCATAACTAATTGATTTAGTGATTTAAAAATTCAATTCAAATAAATGTTTTTTCTATAAAAAAATGATGATTGTTCGGAAATTCATATTTTTAAGTCGTTCAAATAACAATCATTTTTAACCTAAAATTTGTATCTTTAATATCATCAGATCTTTCTTCTAAGATGTTTAGTTTATGGAAAGTATTAAACAAGTTTCTCTACAGAATTTAACCGATAATTTCAAAGACCTTACTCTTCAGGAAGGGTATATACATGTCCCGGATTTCAGAATTTCAGAAAGTCTTACTGAGCCCTACCGTTCCAATTATTATTGTATAGGATTTTTAAAAGAGGGAGAACTTGTGATTCACAGCAACCTCATCCGTCATGAGGTAAAATCCCCTGCAATAGTGTTTGCGGACCCGGTTTCCATCAAAAACTGGGAAATGCCGGAACTTCCCTACAAAGCAGAAAGTATTCTGATTTCTGAAGACTTCTTACAGGAAAAGATCATCGAAAATAATATTCTTAAGGGATTTTCGGATCTGTCTGGAAACGGAACTTTTATTGTTCAACTCAGGAAAAAAGAGGCTGGGCATATCAAATCTATATTCAAAATAATAAGCTCCTATACGCCACCCAGATCTGTTTTCCATAAAGAGATTGTACATGGTGCGGTGTATTCTCTGGTTAATATTACGGCTAGCATCCGTACTGAACAGGGAGATATCACTCCATCTACAAACAGCCTTAGTATGCAATTCAGAAAAGCAGTAACCGAGTATGCGACCCAGCAAAGAGAATTGCAGTTCTATGCAGATCTCCTGAATATTCATCCTAAATATCTCAGCCAGATTATCCGTAAAGAAACCGGACGTACCCCAGGGAAATGGATACAACACCAAATTATCTTGGAAGCCAAAATCCTGCTTCAAAAGGAAGAAATGAGTATCGGAACCATTGCAGAACATTTAAATTTTCCTGACCCGAGTACATTTGGAAAATATTTTAAAAAATATTCAGAAACGAATCCCACTGAATACCGTAATTACATTCAGGGAATCCAACAGTATGTTTAAAATAATAATAATTTAAAGCAAGTCTAATATTACTATCTGACCAAAGTATATTACTTGCAGCCCTTTTCCACATATGATGTATCAATTAATTTAGTGTTTTACAATTTGTCGAATCAATAACCCTAAAGATAAAATTAACAATAGGATATGACTACCTAATAATTGTAAACCCTAAATTTATACACAATGAAACATTTTAGAAAAGAAGATACTGTTATGCTACTTATTGACCACCAAACAGGAACTCTGCAATGGTGTGCCAACAGACCGAAAGAAATGATCATCAGCAGAACTATAGCACTGGCAAGAATTGCAAAAGCACTGAATATTCCCGTAGTCTTAACGAGCAGCCAGGAAGATCGTACCCAAGGAATGCTTATTCCGGAGCTCAAAGAGATTTTACCTGATGAATATGCTCAAAGGGTAAAGCGTGAAGGAATAACCAATGCATGGAAGGATGAAAACTTCAAAAAAGCAGTCCTGGAAGCAGCCGGAGACCGAAAAAATGTAATTATGGCCGGACTTACCCATGATGTATGCATTGTATATCCTTCCCGATCTATGATAGAAGAAGGTTTTGATGTACAGGTCGTGATAGATGCAGGAGGCTCTCCTACTCAGATTGCAGATGATGTGGCTCAGCAGACATGGGAAAAAGCAGGTGTACGTACCACTACTATCAACCAACTTGTAGCTGATATGATTGACAGCTGGGCAACGGAAGATGGAGAAAAGACAGTACAGATCGTATTTGAAGAAGTGATCTCCAAAACCGGACAGTTTGTTTAACTTCCTTATTAAAAATAAAGAACATGTTGAAAAAAATAGATAATTCTAAAAAAATGGGCAATGCTCATATCTCAATTCTATATCCCGGATTAGACCTTACAGACAATGACACAGGATATTACAGCATCGGACGTATTGATCAGGCTCATATTCATGGAGGAGCGGTTATCAAAATGCACCCCCATATCAACGATGATATTCTTTCCTACTTCAGAACAGGTAAAGTAAAGCATACAGACTCGGAAGGTTTTACTGAATTCATCACGCCTAACCGTTTGATGCTGATGAAGGCCGGCCAGCTTTTCTACCACGAAGAGGCTATATTGGACGAGCAGGAAGGGCTTCAGATATTTATCCGTCCGGGAGAAAAAGATGCTAAGCCGGAAGTTATTTTTCAGGAGCTGGATAAGGTTCACAGCATGAATCAATGGAGGCTGATTGCTTCACCCGACGCTTCCAAAACCAAGCTTCAGCTAAGCAGCAATACCTGGATATATGATATGCAGATTACTCCAGGACAGGATTTTTCACTTCCTGAAACATTCGGAGAAGACTTTGGTGCTCTTTTGTATGTTTTTCAGGGTAGTTTAAAAGTGAATGATACTATTAGTCTAAGCAAAGGTGAAAGTGTATTTGTGAAAGGAGAATCTATCCGTTTTAATACTCAAGATAAAGCAGAGCTTGTCCTCTTTGTTACAGATACCCACTCTCCTTATTATGATGGCGGTATGTACAGTGGTAATCAAATCAATAATATATCTCACTAAAAGATTATCTTATGAAAAGTAATATCAGTATTGTCAGTCATGATCAGGGACAAACCCTTGGCGTGGCAGGTGGAAATTACCGGATCGTAGTTTCAGGGGAAACAACCAATAATGCCTATGCTGTTATAGAAATGCTGGTTTCTCCGGGTGGCGGACCTCCACCTCATGCCCATCCTGCCACTCAGGAAATGTTTTACCTTATGGAGGGCGAACTGGAGTTTAAAACAGAAGCTGGAAAAACAACTTTGAAGGAAGGTGGTTTCGTGAATATCCCACTGAATGGCTCTGTTCATTGTTTTAAAAATGTTTCGGATAGCTATGCCCGTATGTTATGTACCGTGGTTCCGGCAGGGCTTGAACAGGTATTCAGAGAGATAGGAACTCCGGCAAAACCGGGAGAGTTTTTACCTGTCCCTGAAATGACTCCGGAAAGGATCGCGCTATTAAAAGAAATCGACAGAAAATTCGGGCAGACTACTTATCCTCACAATTATTTAGACTAACTTTCGGTTTTACCTTCAATCAATAAAAAATGCAGCCGTATGATACAGCTGCATTTTTTCTATCATTTACCTTCTACCTTCTATTCTGTTCCACCGCCCAAGGCGCGGTAAAGGTCTACCTCGGCCTTTAATCTTTCCAGTGTTACATTAATAGCTTCCAGGTCATTCTGAAGTTTATTATTCTGAGCTGTAATCACTTCAAGATAGGTTGCCATTCCGCTTTTGTACAGTTTTAAAGCATCACCAATTCCTTTATCTAAAATGGCTGTTCTCTGTTCCAAGAGCTGCAGTCTTTCCGAGGTTCCCTGATTTTTTGCCATAGCATCAGAAACTTCTCCTACAGCCGTCATTACAGACTGTTTAAAGTTGATCGCCGCTTTTTCCTGTTCAATCAATGCCGTCTCATAAGCGGTTTTCAATTGTTTTTTTTGGAAAAGTGGGGCTGCCAGGTTAGCAGCAACAGCTTTTGTAATAGAACCCGGAATATCAAACCATGAGCTGAAATTATTAGAATTAACTCCAATCTGCGGGCTCAGACTGATACTGGGATACATTGCAGCTTTAGCCAATCCTGTTTTTGAATTCAGGCTGATGACGTTGAATTCTGCCATTTTCAGATCGGGTCTTCGGCTCAATAATTGTGCAGGAAGTCCTTCTGACAGTTTATTTCCAGGAATCATCATTTTCAGATTTCCTGATCTTTCTATCTTATTCGGATATTCACCACAAAGAATGCTCAACGCATTTTCCTGAATGGATATATTCTGTTTAGCCAGAGGAATCAAAAGTTCAGCAGTTTTCTTCTGCGCTTCTGACTGCTGCACTGCCAGTGAATTGATCTGTCCTGCCTTAAACTGTAGATCCATCATTTTAAGGGTACTGTTGCTTAATTCAATATTCTGTTCCGCAATTTTCATCTGCTCATCCAGACTTATCAGGTTATAGTACGCCTGAGCTACCTGAACAACGATCCTGCTTTTTATGGCATTCAGATTTTCTTTCTGAGCGAAATACTCGGCAGCGGCAGACTCTTTCTGCATTTTAGCTTTTCCCCAGATATCAACTTCCCAGGTCAGTCTCAGACTGGCACTGAAATCATCCATATATTTTGTACCTACGAACTGTTCATTAAGGGATCCGTTCAGGGTATTTTTGGAAGCCCAGCTTCTATTGGCTCCTGCATTGAAATCCAGTGTGGGAAGAAGAGACAGCTTAGCCTGTTTATAAATAAGGTCCAGCTGTTCAATATTTTTTAATGCAACATTTACTTCATTATTTCTGCTTAAAGCTTTATCTATTAACCCTATCAGTTTAGGGTCTTTAAAGAACGTTTTCCATGGAAGCACTACTGTATCTCCTGTTACCTGTACGGATTCTTTATAGGTTTCCGGTACCTGAAGATCTGTTCTTGCATAGGGCTTTCCCACAGCGCAGGACACCAGTACTGATGCCATTGCGCCTGAGATAAGGAAATTCTTTATATTAAATATTCTCATTTGTCAATTGGTTTTGGATTACAGGATGCTTCTTTTTGGATGAAAATTTCTCATCCAGATATTGGAAGAACATATACAGTACAGGAATTACAAATACTCCCAGCACCACTCCACTCAGCATTCCTATGGCAGCACTCACACTGATGGATTTATTTCCTGAAGCCATTCCTCCAGTAGAGATCATCAGTGGGATCATTCCCACGATAAAGGCCAATGAGGTCATGATGATCGGACGTAATCTCGCTTTCGCTCCTTCCAATGCGGAATCCAGAATAGAAAGTCCTGATTTTCGCCTTTGGACCGCAAATTCTACGATAAGGATCGCATTCTTCGCCAGCAAACCAATAAGCATGATTAATCCTACCTGTACATAGATGTTATTATCCAACCCTATTGCTTTGATCCCCAGAAATGCTCCTACAACTCCTGTTGGGATGGAAAGCATTACCGCTAACGGAAGTATGTAGCTTTCGTATTGTGCTGCAAGCAGCAGATATACAAACAGTAAGCACAATCCAAGGATTACCACGGTCTGATTTCCTGCTGATTTTTCTTCTAAGCTTAATCCTGTCCATTCATAACTGTAGTCAGATGGAAGTTTATTCAGGGTTGGCTCAATTTTATCCATTAAGGCTCCGTTACTGATTCCCGGCTTTGGCACTACGTTAATATTCAGTGAATTATAAAGATTATATCGCTGTACGGATTCCGGACCGTATACTTTTTTCAAAGTAATCAGAGTACTGGCTGGAACCATTTCTCCTTTATTATTTTTCACAAAAATATCATTGAACGCCTGCTCATCCATTCTGAATACTCCATCAGCCTTAATATTCACCCTGTAAAACTTCCCGAATCTTGAGAAATTCTGAGACTGATCCCCTGAAAAATAAGTCTGTATAGAGTTTAATAAATTGGAAATACTTACTCCTAACTGCTTGGCTTTATCTTCGTTCACTTCCAGTTCCAGCTGTGGATAATCTGCTCTGAACATGGTATAGGCATAAGCAACTTCAGGAACCTGCATCAATTGCCCGATTATATCATCTGCTTTTGCCTTAAGAGCCTGCGGATCTCTAGCCATACGGTCCTGAAGTACAATCTCTGCGTCATTTGTCACTCCATATCCTTCTACCGGAGGCATTCTGAAGCTCATTACACTTCCTTCTTTGATTACAGACAGCTTTCCGTTTACTATATTCATGATCTCGTCGATATCCTGAACAGCTCCTCTTTCTTTTTTAGGTTTCAATTTCACAAATCCCATGGCATAGGCTGGTCCGGCACTGTTACTTAATAAGTTAAATCCTGTAATGGAAGTATTCTCCTGAACTGCGTCTACCGTTTTTAAAATGGTATTGATCTTATTGGAAACTTCTGTGGTTTTTGTTAATCCCGTTCCTGGCGGCATACTCAATGAATAAATGAAGAATCCGTCATCTTCCATTGGGACAAAACTTTTGGTAGTACTTGTCATCAACCATGCTGAAAGTCCTATAATTCCTGCTACCAATCCTGCTGCGATCCATTTACGTCCGATTAAAAATCTTACTCCTTTTGCATAACGTTCGGTCATATTATTGAAGCCTGCATTAAAAGCAACAGCGAATCTCTGTCCAAATCCTTTTTTCTTTCCACCTTCTTCTGCATGGTGATTTTTCAAAAATACAGCACATAAAGCGGGCGTTAAAGTAAGTGCGTTTACAGCAGAAATAATAATTGCAATGGCTAATGTATAAGCAAACTGTTTATAGAATAACCCTGCAGAACCTGACATAAACCCAATCGGAATAAACACAGCAGACATCACCAATGTAATGGAAATAACAGCTCCTGTAATTTCGCTCATTGCTTTGTGAGTAGCCTCTCTTCCTGAAAGATCTGTTCCTTCCATATTGCTGTGAACCGCTTCTACCACTACGATAGCGTCATCGACGACAATACCAATTGCCAGTACAAGAGCAAACAGCGTCAATACGTTAATGGTAAATCCTAATACCAAAAGGAAGAAGAAAGTACCAATAATGGCTACCGGAACCGCAATGGCCGGGATAATGGTAGATCTGAAATCCTGTAAGAAGACAAATACCACAATGAATACAAGGATAAATGCTTCTATCAGAGTAGATTTCACCTGTCCTGTTGCTTCATCCAATCTTTCCTTGGTACTCATTACCTTGGTATATTTAATCCCCGGAGGAAAAGATTTTGACAGTTGATCAATCGCTTTATTTACTCCTATTTCAATTTCATTGGCATTAGATCCTGTTGTCTGCATAATGGCAACGGTAACTGCATTTTTACCATTGGAAAGGTTATCTCCACTGTTATTAATGGAACCAAATTCTACACGGGCCACATCTTTAAGCCTGATCACATTGGTTCCGTCATTTTTAACAACGATGTTCTCATATTGTTCAGGCTTGTTCTTTTTCCCTTTATATCGGATTACATATTCCAATGCAGCATCTGATTCTTCTCCCAATTTACCGGGAGCAGACTCTAAACTGTGATCGGCAATAGCATTCGAAACATCGGATGGTTCTAATCCATAAGTGGCCATTTTCTGAGGATTCAGCCAAATTCTCATGGAATAGTCTTTAATTCCGAAAATCTGTGCCTGACCTACACCTTTTACCCTTTTTATCTGTGGAATAAGGTTGATATTCGCATAATTCTGAAGAAAGGTTTCATCATACTGTTTATTATCTTCGGTATAAATATTGAAAATCAACACCATACTGTTTTGCTGCTTTGAGGTCGTCAGTCCCATTCTTATCACCTCCTGAGGTAATATAGGAGTAGCCTGCTGTACTCTGTTCTGTACATTTACTGCTGCCTGATCGGCATTTACTCCCTGTTTGAATATAACCGAGATAGTAAATGTTCCGTCATTACTTGCCGTAGATTTCATATAGCTCATGTCTTCCACCCCATTGATCTGCTCTTCCAATGGTGTTACTACGGAACGGATTACCGTTTCACTGTTCCCCCCAGGATATGAACCTGAAACTGTAATGGTAGGTGGGGAAATATCCGGGAACCTGGTCACTGCCAGCTGATTTAATCCTATAATCCCTAAAATGACAATAATCAGGGATATTACTGTCGCCAGTACCGGACGGTCTATTATCTTTTTTAACATTTTCGAAATTTCTAAGAATGATTATAAAATTATTTTGAAGAAGCTACTTTAGCCACAACCAGAGCTCCATCTGTAAGAGCATCTATCCTGTTGATGGCGATTTTATCTCCCGCATTCACTCCATTCTTCACGAAGTAATCCTCTGATGTGCTTCCGGACACTTTAATCTGAGTCATTTTCACTTTATCTTTTCCTTCAAGTTTATAGACAAAGAATTTATCCTGAATATCTTTTACAGATGTTTTCGGAAGTTTAACAACTCCGTCCAGTGCATTGTGGATCATCACTCTTCCCGTTCCCCCAGATCTTAACAATTTATCAGGATTCTGAAAAACAGCCTTCATTTGGATGCTTCCCGTATTTCTGTCGAAGTTTCCGCTTGCATTTTCTAATCTTCCTTTGAAGCCATAGGTGGAACCGTCTGCTAAAATAAGCTCTACATTCTCTGCATTTCCTCCTGAAACAGCCGCTCTGCTATGCGCTATAAAGTCTGCTTCATTCATTGAGAAGTAAACATTTACGCTGCTGATGTTTGAGAGAGTCGTTAATGGTGATGCATCAGACGGGCTGATAAGATTTCCTACCCTGTTTGGAATTCTGCCTATATATCCGCTCACCGGTGCTTTGATATAGGTAAAATTAGCATTGATCTTTGAAGAACCTAATGAAGACTGAGCTTGTGCAACCTGCGCTGCTGCGGCTTTTAAATTTGCCTGCGCTGTTTTCAGCTGCATATCGGAAACTACTTTTCCTTCTACAAGAGGTCTTAATTTTTCAACTTCCAGTTTCGCTGTTTCCTGTGCTGCCAATGCAGACTTCAATGCAGCTTCATTGGTATTCACCTGTTCATTGTATACAGACGGATTAATCCTAAACAAGGTCTGCCCTTTGCTTACATATTGTCCTTCTTTGATGTATACTGCTTCCAGATATCCTGTTACCTGAGCTTTTATCTCTACATTATCCTGTCCTTCTATGCTTCCCGGGTATCCTGTTGAAACATCTTCATTCCCGGATTTCACCTGAATGAAGTCTGTAGGAAGAGCCTGCACCTGCTGAGCATTTTCCTGACTATTTCCTGAACCGCAGGAATACAGTATTGCTGCAGCCGTAAGTGAGAGTGCCAGATATCCTTTTCTGTAGTTCATAACATTTGTTTTTAAATTTTACAGCAGCAAAATAAGTTCATATAATAAGGAGATTCATCTAAAAATCAGGTGAAACGTAATTAATCGCAGGTGAAACGTATGATACCAAAAATGAAAGGAAAAGCGATTATTTCCAGTATCAGGATCGATAAAAAAGGGCTTTTTCGTTTTAATATTTCAAAAATACGGTTGGGGTTTCAATTTATACGTTTCACTTTTAAAATTCCATACTCAGGGTATTTCCCAGCCTAATTTCGCAGTATTAAAACATCAAAAAATAAGTCAGTAATTTAAATTTTTATCAAATGAAAAAGTTTTTAGCAATCACGGCGCTTGTGTTAGGATTAGGAGTACAGGCTCAAACCACAGAACCGAAAAAAGAATCAGGGATAGAACTGATTCCGAAGGCAGGAATTAACATTGCCAGCCAATCTATTAAAAATGTAAATGGTGAAAAGTCAAAAACGTCCTTCCAGGCTGGTTTGGGAGTAAATATCCAGACAGGGATAAAGAACTTTTCTATACAACCTGAGGTTAACTTTATCAGCAAGGGAACCAAGTTTAAAAACAATTATGGAAGTGAGACCTACAATTTCAACTATATAGAAGTCCCGGTATTGGCAAAATACAGCTTCGGCCCGGTATATGTGAATGCAGGTCCTTCCATTGGGTTTTTAATGGGGAAAAACGATAAAGTGAAAGCAGTATATGGTAAAACCCGATCAGTAGATTTCGGATTGCAGATGGGAGCAGGTTTAGCAATTCCTGCGGGCCCGGGGAAAGTCATTGTAGACGGCAGATATAACTTAGGATTAAGCAATATCTCTGATGAGAAAGGAGTAGATGTGAAAAACAGAGGTTTTGCAATCTCTTTGGGATATGCTATTCCTTTATAACGTTTAAATCATAGCTTTTTCTTCATATGATCCCTTCATGAGCAATTCGTGAGGGGGTTTTGTTATTATGGGGATGGAAGCTGGAAGAGGGAGGCTGGAAGTTACTATAGTGCATACAACTTCTGACAGGGATAAAAGGATTTTAAAGCCTTTCTAAAAAAACAGTAATTAAAATGATCTTCATTTGTCTTATGTTTGCAATAACTTTCCCCTTCCAGCCCCCGGCTTCCTTACTCTAATAATCCATCCAGGATTTGAAAACAGAGGCTTTTTCACGGCTTACAATCACTTCCATTTCAGGCTGCTTTCTCAGTTCCAGTTTCAGTTTTCCATTAAAATGATTAAAAATCTGCTTGACGGAATCGATGTGAATAATGAACTGTCTGTTCGCGCGGAAGAAAAACTTTGGATCCAATTGCTTTTCGAGTTCTTCGAGGGTCTGTGGGATATTTTCCACAACACCGGTATTCAGCATTGCTTTACTGATTCCCAATTCTGTATAGAAGTAGAGAATGTCTTCTGCCAAAACCGTTTTATATCCATCACGGTGAACAATAAGGAACCGTTTTCTATAATCTTTAGGCTGGAGATAATTAAGGAGCCCTTCTATCGCTGACCCCACTACAGGCACTGCTTCCATAAAGGTTTCATACCGCTTCAATGCAGCATCCAGCTCTTCTTCTTCTATCGGTTTTAAAAGGTAGTCTATGCTGTTATATTTAAAGGCCTGTACGGCATATTCATCGTAAGCAGTGGTAAAGATTACGGCACTTTTAATTTCATGCTTATTAAAAATTTCAAAGCTTAGGCCATCGGCCAGGCGGATATCCATCATAATGATATCCGGAACGACATTGTTTTCCAGCCAATTGACTGTAGAGGTTATTGAATCTTCTACAGACAGGATCTCAATGTGCGGTCTTAACTTTAGCAACAGCCTTTTTAAGCGGTCTGCATTGGGTCTTTCATCCTCAACTATTAAAATTTTATTAATCTTCATATCAATGGAAGTTTTACAATAAATTTATCTTCTGTTTGTTCTATAATTGGTTTTGTGTAGCCCAGGATCTCATATCTTGCAATAATATTGGTAAGCCCTACTCCTGAAGAATCCGGTTTATTGAGCAATGGTAAAAAATTATTTGCCACTACCAATTCTTTTTCGGGGTTTGTATAGACATGAATTTTTAATGGGTTTGCCTTTGAGGTCTGGTTATGCTTGATGGCATTTTCAACCAATAGCTGCAGGGATAACGGAAGGGTATACATGGATCTGTATTCTTCCTGAATATCAATTTTAAATATTACTCCTTCCCCGATCCTTTTTTCAATCAGGAAAATATAAGAGTCTAAAAACTTCAACTCTTCTTCTACGGCAATGATATCTTTCTTGGAATTCACCAGCAAATACCGATATACCCGCGCAAATTTTTCCGAATATTCATACCCTAGCTGCTGGTCTTCCAGAATAAGCTCAGAAAGTACACTAAGATTATTAAAGATAAAATGTGGATCTATCTGTAGTTTAAGGGCCTGAAGTTCAGCTACCATCGCAGCCTGTTTATGTTTGGAAGCTCTAAGCTTGTGCTGGGCAGCTTCTACAGCCGTTCTTTTCCAGTTTTGAAGTAAATAATCTACTGTATTAAAACCGCTTATAATAAGCGAAATCACAATATTAGTGGCTACCCACTGTCCTAAAAGAGTATATTCCTTTCTGGAATCCATTTCAGGCAGATTATCTGAAGTACAATCTACAATGGCATTAATAATCATCACAATCAGTACGCTTCCTAAAACCTGAAGAAGCCCCTGTATCAATAATCTCTTGACTGTTCTGTCCTTCCACGGAAGCAGTTTATTAAGAGTCAGATCAATAAATATACTGACCTCCGAAATAATGATGGAAAAGAAAAAAATCCAAAGAGCGTCCTCAATAATCATTTTTAACGGGGTCTCCAGATATCCCCGCCAAACCGGATCAAAAGGGTCAATAAGATACGAAAAGCCACAGAAAGCAACTACAGCTACTGCCCAAATCACAAATCTCCTTTTCATGGTGGAAAGGATCTTTTTACTCCGTACTAAATTTTTTCTGATACTAGAAATCCTGTTCATATCCGGGATTTTGTGAATGTAAATATAGAAATAGATTTCAGAAGAGTCTCCTCTGTTTTTAACGAGACCGCCAAAACTGTACCTGAAACGTAAAATAGACCCGTTCAAATGATGATAACGTTTCATCACCTGAAAAATACATTTCACCATCATTTTATGCAACATCACCCTATTTTTAATAAAAGACTACCAACCTCCACCCTAGTTTTGCAATATCAAAATCGGTACAATGAAAACAATAATTGTCTGCACAGATTTTTCCCGGGAAGCTGAAAATGCAATTCATTACGCGGCATCCATGGCTAAACAAAACCAATATAATATTGTTTTGTTCAATCTTCAAAGCATTTCCATTCATGCGCTGAATGCTCAGGCCTCAGCTGATTTCTTCTATGAACAGACGCTAAAGAACCAGAAGAAACTTACCGATAAGGCCAATGCAATCGGCACACTTTACACCATCAAAACAGAATATTATCTGGCTTCTGGGAATTTTATTGAGGAACTTAATAAATGTATAGAGTCTGTCAATTGTAATTTTATTGTCATGGGTATGACTGAAAAGACGCTTGAACAAAGGCTGTTGGGAAATACAGTAACTAAAGCTATTCACAGGATCAAAAAGCCTATACTGATTATTCCGGGACATATAGAATATACAGGGATCCGAAAAATTCTTTTTGCGTATGACACCCACAAATCTATCACCTGGTCAGCAATGAACGACATTTATTATTTCATTAATGAGTTTGATTCGGAGATTGAGGTGTTTAATGTAAGTGAAAGGCTGGAAGATTTTGAGGAGGTTATTCATGATATTGATCTGAATTCCGGCTATGATCTTGATGATATTAAATACAGCTTTAAGATGATACAATCCATTGAAATTATCAAAGCTATTGAAGAGGAAGTAAAGCTGACCAGTTCTGATCTGCTGACCATGGTTCCCTACAGATACAATCTCGTAGAATCTCTTTTTCACCGAAGCAAGACAGCCATCATGGCATATAAAAATAAAGTTCCATTACTATCAATCCCCCTAAACATAGATTAAGGCTCAATCAATAAAAATCAACATTTGAATTATCCTTTTTTGCCTTTTTAAGGGTTAAATTTTACACTTAATCTTGTTTAACCGGACCGGAGAAAAATTCCGGTCCGGTTTTTATTTGCATCCTATATCCACTGAAAACCAAACAAAAAGATTAAAAATTTCCGATTTTATTCTGATATAAATTGTACTTTTATATAAGCACCAAAATAAGTTATTATGAAACCTATTCTTTTTCATTACCGATGGTATATGATCTGTTTATTATTTTTTGGATATATCCTGTCATCTGCTCAGATATCCAACAACAGCCAGGAAGGAAATCCGATTCAATGTACACAAAAGCTCAGATTGATATCAGATAAGATGGTCTTTACAAAAAATCGTCAGGAAAAACCGGTTAAATTGGAAATTACTATTGATCCGATAAACTCTATCATAAAGACCGTGTTACAGGAACCCACTCAGAAACAGCCATCTGAACAGATTTATAAGATTAAAAATATCAACTGTACAGTGAATGATAATTTTACATCTGGAAGAGTCATTTATTCAGTAGAAAGTAATAATTCTGACGGGTCCTTCTCAGGTGGTGAATTTCTTTTGGAGGCTACAAAACGAGGACTGTCTTTCTCCAATACGATTGATTCCCCTCAGAATAAAGCTATTATTCCAGTTTCAAAATACGAGATTATAAAATAACCCTGATAAAAAAAGTCTTCTACGCTGTCAACGTAGAAGACCACCTTAATAAAATAATTATCAGGAAATCAAAGTCATTAATGCCTGATAATAATTTTCTTGTAATTCATTGTTGCCATTAAGAAACAAATAAGGCTCAATAAGCTCCAGTTCCATTAAGTGAAATGAATTATTGATCAATACCCCATCTACTCTTGCATACAGTGTAGATTGAGGTAAGTTTTTTAAGTAAACACTTGCCTGTTCTATATACATAGGATCCGGAGTTGGATAGCTGATGCTTCCACCATGATAATGCTGCACCCTGAAATCCCCCTGTTTAGGAGTTTTTAAGGAACAGTGGCTGTATTTTCCGTCGAAAAACAGAAATGACCATTCTCCGTTTTTTATTTCCTCTACAAAAGGCTGCACCATATAATCCTGCTCTTTCAGAAATTGGTCTATTTCTTTAGAGCGTTCATCGAAATTATCCCTGCTGATTGTTACTGTATTCTGTGCACCTGCACTCACACAAGGTTTCACCACTAATTTTTCTGCATTAAAAAGATCAAAAAAGTGGGTATTAAAGGAAGATCCTTTTTCCAGATATTCTGCTGCAATAACCGGAAGCTGCTTATCGGCAATATCTTTCAAATAATGTTTATCCGAATTCCATTTGATGATTTCCACAGGATTTAAAACTTTAACGCCTAAGGTTTCAAGATGATCCAACCAGCTCAGAAATTCAGCCAAGTGATTATGATAATCCCATGGAGATTTGACAACGGCTACATCAAAGCTGTTCCAGTCTACATTTTTGTCATTCCAAATAGTGGGAACAACATCCAATCCTTTATCTTTTAAAAAGTTGATTAATTCTTTATCCTCATCATTGGCTACTCCTACCGAAAATCGATCTTCTTTTTTAAAGCCTACCAGTGTAATCTTCATGTTTCTGTTATTATGCGTTTTTCTTTGGGTAAAGTTGCGAAGAACTTATGGATGAATACAGATACAGTTTTTTTATTTGATTTGGATACAGTCGTTTTTTTCCGCGCATGTAGGAATCTTTTGTGAATGCTTAGTATAAATTGTATAGATTACTGGTAGTTAAATCTATCTTCATCTGGATACCAATAACGATCTAGAGTTCTGTATAACGTCTTCCTTTCATAAGCCTTTATATAGTCTTCTAATATTCCCGCTGTTCCAAAAGTGATAACTCTACCAGTTTCTTTCTCTACTAAAAAAGGTACATTTCCACCCAATGAATACTTAAATTCTCCCATTAAAATAAATATTATCATAGGACTTTTAATAGTATCATCCGAATATATTATTGCCTCAATGCTCCCTTCTCCTATTTTTTGTAAATAACGCTCTGCTATTTGCTGCATTTTTTTATCTGTTAGCATAATAATTTTCTGCTAATGCATCCTCTTTCTTATCTTTTTTTTTCCAGGATCATATATACTTTATTTGAATTAAGTACATATATGATTGAAAATAAAAAAACCACCAATAAGGTGGTTAAAATTATTAATGAAATTTTTTTGATACTTTCATGTTTGCTCCAAGTTTAAAAAAAGTAGGAGTAGCTTCAATATATTCCATTCCACTATCAGAATCTAGTATATACTTATCTCCATTTTTTGAATATTTTTTTTCCATCAAAGACTCCTCAATAATATGACTAATCTGAGTAAAAGGAATTATTATATCAAATTCAAGTGATTCGAAGTGATCATCTTCATTATATCTAAACTTAAGTGATTTTAAATCATCTCTATATTGAAATTTTTTAACATACAATATTTCATTTAATTGTTTTTCTTTTTGTATTGTTTCTGAAATAAGGGCTCCCAAAAGAGCACCATTAGCATACTTATCTTTAAAAATAGTAATGATTACCCCAATAAAATCTTTCAAACTACAATCTTTTAAAAACAATTCTATTTCTGTCTTTTCTTTTTCAAACTTCATAAATTCATTGACACTCTCAATGGGATCATCTATCATCTTCATAGCTTCGACATAATAGAATGCTCCAAAATCTAAATTTTCTATTTTCATAACCCATTAATTATACACTTAAGATAGAAGTCCATTAATATTATCTCCTTAAATTCTGACTTTTGTTTTTTAAAGTTTTCGGAATATTAAATGATAAACAATCGAAATGGTCTTTAATTATTGCTTCTATTTCCTAAGAAATAATTTCCATCTTTATCAGTATCAATACAAAGTTCTTCAGGAAAGATTAATACGGATAATGGCTTTCCATCTTCATCATTTATAGCTATTATATAGTTTCCATACATTTCATTAGAGGAAAATCCTTTTGAATAGTCATACCAGCCACTCCAATAATCCATATTGAATCTATTATCTTTGTCTTCTTTCTTCCAAAAATTCAATTTTATAGGACACTGGTTGTTATGGTCTAATTTTAAATCTTTATAGACCTTAGCTATAGCTTCTTTTATTTTATTTTCTGTTTGTTTCATAATTGTTCCTGAATATTTTACAATAAATAAAAACAGCATGATTTCTTCCAGCTGGAAAATAATAAAACAGCAGTAAAACTACTACTGTTTTGTATATTTGTTAAAGCCTTTGTAAGATTACACTCTATAAAGCAATAAGATTACTTATAATCGAACCTATCCTCATCTGCATACCAGTAAAGATCTAAACTAGGTGTCATAGTACCATTTTCATAAGATAGTATGTAATCCTCTAATCTAGCTGCTGTTCCAAAAGTAACTACCCTGTCTGATTTTTTTTCTACTGAAAAAGGAGCATTACCTATCAATGATTTATTGAAATCTCCTGTCAATAGGTATTCCTTAGAATTATAATAGTAAATACTACCATAAGGTTTCACAATAATATTATCTGTCATTATGGCTACTGCCTCCTTGTTCTCCTCGTTTTTTTAAATAACGTTCTGCTATGGTTAGCATTTCTTATCTTTTAACATAAATAAGGTAATTTCTATTTATAATACTATTATATAAATTTATCAATCCTGTTTTTCTTAACAATCCCATTCTCTCTTATTTCATACACAATATCACCCTGAAAACCGAAAAAATAATCTTCATCTGGATATACATCATTAGTGATTTTATGAATAATTTCTTCCAGTAGTTTTTTCCAGGATTGTGGATCAGCATCTTTCTGTAAAAGATCAAATGATATTTGAGAAGAATTGTCTAAGTCAACATCCAAATATTCATCTTGAAATTTTCCTCCTTCATAACCGTACTCTGTTGAATATAAATTAGAGATTAATAATACCGTATTTTTATACTCATGAATAAGTTGAATAAGTTCTGGCTTTTGTTCTAATTTGTTTCGAAATTTTAAATGATATGTAATTGACATAATTTTTAATTATCAATGAAGTTAAAAATAAATTCATAATTAATCTACATACCTTTTAAAATGTTCATGTGGTGTCTTTGATTGAGAATCATAAAAGAATAATATGTCATCTTTTGATTCAATTAACTTTTTATAAAAATTATAAAATGAGAAAAATTCTTCATATTTATTATTGCTCATTTTAACAGTATTAAAAATACTTTCTATACTATTGAAAGACAAAGATTGTTTTAATTCAAAAAATTCTTGCAACCATTTTTCTAAAAAATCTTTGAATTTTTCTAAAAAAAACTCCCTATTCACATTAAAATCAACATTACTCATCAAGAGTAAATATAATTTTTCATCATTATTTTTTAGATAAAAAAGAAAATCTTTAAATTTTAAGTCAAAATTGTTACAAACAGTGATTCTTTTATTATTGTATGTATATAGTTTTTTCAGTTTTAAGGTTTTTTAAATTCTAATTCAATCCAATATATTTCAGCAGGTCTATTACCTCCTAGATCAAAAAAACATCCCAATCACCAACAGATACTTTTGTAAAGCCATTTTTCTTAACTATTCTTCCTGTGGGTGTATTAAGTACTGCCATCTCTAGGTAATTTATTCCCAAGATAGTCAATTGAAACGACTTTAAATTAGTTGAAATCCCTCCTTCATATTTAGCTGCTGACAGCCATCTTGCCTGAATTCCCTTGTTTATCAAAAAAAGAAATAGCCTCTTCAATAATTTCAGCACCAAGTTTTTGTCTCTGAAAGTTTCCAGGAATATCAAAAGAAAGATAACCACCGTTTGAAATACCAGCACTTCCAACCTCAACATTCTCATAGAAATATTTTCATATTTTATTTTGAATCTACTTTTGTTAAGTTTACTTGTGTTCATCCAATTCCTTCTCTGCATCATCAAAAATCGCTCTAGTTTCTTTTTCAGCATTTCTTTCTGCCAGTTTTTTAGAAAAGTTATCAGACTATTTTCTTAATGATTCATAATAGTCCTCTAAGATGCTACCCGGAAGCGACAGAAGTTGACGTATAAAAACTTTTTTACTCTTATATCCTAAACCTTTGATATAAACAACCTTGGGTTTCTCAATATTTTAATACATTTGTTATCAAACATACTTCAAATGAATTTCGAGCAGGTTAATCTACACCTTGAAGCCTATAAAGAACATAATCAGATTCTGGATGCCGCGAAATACCTGATCCATTCTTTTGATCTGGAACATGACAATTTTGCAGGGTTTGGATTCAGGGAAGAACTCTCTCCTACTTCGATGCTTCTTACTGCGGAAGGAGAACTCGGAGGGCCTCAAACCGTGATGATTCCTAGAAATTTATTTGATTTTGACCTGAACCTCGTCCTGAATATGGTAGCCCACGAAATGCTTCATGTAAGGCAAAAGGCTCCGGGACAGGTGATTGAGGATAAAAATGAAAGAGAGTTTCAGGCGTATTATGAAATGCTTTTTCATAAAGTTTTTCCACAGGTTCCTGAAGTTTCGGACTTTCATAAAAAATTCTTCGGCGGAAAAGCTTTGGAATATTATAAAAGGATGGGTGAAGGTTCGGAATTACAACAAAAATATGCAGAACAGAAAACAGAAGTAGAACATTTAATTAACACATTACCATGAACGTAAAACCAGACATAACCTGGGCAGATTTTGAAAAAATAGACATCAGATGCGGAACCATTCTTTCAGTACATGATTTTGAAAAAGCCAGAAATCCTTCATATCAGTTGGAAATCGACTTTGGTGATCTGGGAATAAGAAAATCATCTGCACAAATCACTTCTCTTTATCAGAAAGAAGAATTGATAGGAAAACAGATTTTAGCAGTGGTTAATTTCCCTAAAAAACAGATTGCTAACTTCTTCAGTGAATGTTTAGTGTTAGGATTATATGGGGAAGATAAAAACGATGTCACTCTTTTAGCTCCTTCATTACCCACCAAAAACGGAATGCAGGTAGGATAGCAAATAAAAAACACGATGATACAGAACATACCATTAGAAAAGGTCTTATTCCTTGATATTGAAACCGTTCCACAGGCAGGCTCCTGGGAAGATTTGTCTGAAACCGACCAGCATCTTTGGGATAAAAAGACAAAATTCCAGAGAAAAGAAGACATTTCTGCCGCTGAATTTTATGACAGAGCCGGAATCATGGCTGAATTCGGAAAGATCATCTGCATTACCATCGGAATGGTGGAAAAGAATGAAACCTTAAAGATCAAAAGCTTCTCCGGACATAATGAAAAAAAGATGCTTCAGGAATTTGGAGAGCTCTTCAACAGTCCAAGACTTTATAATGTGATTCTCTGTGCCCACAACGGGAAAGAATTCGATTTTCCATGGATTGCACGAAGATATCTCATCAACGGAATGCAGCCTCCCGCTCCCTTTCAGATGTTTGGAAAAAAGCCCTGGGAGATTCCTCATATAGATACTATGGAACTGTGGAAGTTCGGGGATTATAAAAGTTTTGTATCACTGGAATTACTGGCTCATGTCTTTGGTATTCCTACTCCAAAGGATGATATCGACGGCTCAATGGTTTCATCAATTTACTACATAGAAAAAGACTTGCAGCGAATTGTTGACTATTGTGAAAAAGATGTCTTAACTTTGGCAAATATTTTCCGACGTATGCGTCAGGAAGATTTGTTGAAAAGGAATATCAATCTAGATTAAAAAATGAAATTTACAGACGATCAAATTGCAGACATTGGTGAAGAAATCATCAGCATGCTGAAAACCGTATATGACCCCGAAATTCCGGTAGATATTTACGAATTAGGGCTAATTTATGATGTACAGATCTCCGATGATGCTGACGTAAAAATTATAATGACCCTTACTACTCCTAACTGCCCGGTAGCCGAAACCCTTCCCCAAGAAGTAAAAGACAAGGTAGCTGAGGTAGAAAATGTAAAAAGTGTAGATTTAGAACTTACCTTCGAACCGAGCTGGAATAAGGATATGATGAGCGAAGAAGCGAAGTTTGAATTGGGAATGCTTTAAATCTCAAGCATTTCTGTACAGATAATTTTATAGTACAACGACTCAGCAAACATGATTAAAAAAATCGGGGCCATACTCCTTGCTTTTTTAGGGGTATATATGCTTTATTTAGGATCCAAAATGCAGACTCAGCCTCCTTTTATTACAGGAATAGGGTTTATAATTATCGCTTTACTGCAGCTGAATAAAAAGTAATATAAGAATTGAAAATATAAAAAGGATGTCATTATTGGCATCCTTTTCTGTATCGTTGAAACCCAATTCAGGATTATTTTTAAGCTTCTTTTGCAATTTCTTTTCCTTCTCTCCTGCTCCATTCACTCCATGAACCAACATAAAGATTCGGAGTCTTAAAACCTGCATGAGCTAGTGCTAAAATAGTATGACAGGCTGTGACTCCAGAACCACAGTGAATAATCAGGTTTTCAGGTTTATCTTTTAATAATTGATTGTATTTTTCCTTTAGAATTTCAGAACTCAGGAAAAATCCGTTTTCATCCAGATTTTCAGAAAAAGGAATATTGATGGCTCCCGGAATGTGTCCTGCCACCAGATCAATAGGTTCAGACTCTCCTCTGTATCTGTAGGCATCCCTTACGTCAACAACTGTAGAAGAATTGCTTTTCAATTCATTTTCAACATCTTCAAGGGTTGAAATTGGAAGAGCCCATTTTTCTTTGTCAATAAGTTCTGTCTTTTCAAATATCTCTTCACCTGCTGAAAACTCTAAATTATTTTTTTCAGCAGCCTGCATTCCACCATCCAACACCTGTACATTTTCCAATCCAAAAGATCTCAGCATCCACCAGGCTCTGGCAGCCGCATTTGAACCATTTTTATCGTCATAGACAACAATATGGGTATTTTCAGCAATCCCAAGATTGGAAAGTGTTTCTGCAAATTTTCCCGGAGTTGGAAGCGGATGTCTTCCTCCAAAAGCAGCATCTTCACCTATATCCGCCAGATCTTTATCCAGATCAATGAATCTTGCACCTTTGATATGCTTTTTAAGATAGTTTTGCTTTATATCTTTCCCTATTCTTGCATCAAGAATGATAAGGTTACCTGTTGGAAGGCTCTTTAATTCAGAAGGTGAAACTATTGGAGACATTTTGTTAAATTTTAGGTTATTCTAATTAGTTTTTGGCTAAAGCCAATGGATTGATGGATATAGTAAAGCGGACTAAAGTCCGCTCCTATTTATATTTTTTAATTTCACGCAGATCACACGGATTTCGTAGATTCTAATTTTCTAGTGTCTTATCTGCGTAGAGTTTGTGAAAGATTTTAAATCATTTTAAAAATGAAAAATATCCTTAGCTTTATTGTAAGAACTTTCAAAGTTTAAAAGATTCAGCTTGTGGTCTGTTTTTTCAACACTCATAAAGTTGATGACCTGCTCAGTAGGCATATTTCCCACTAAATCATCTTTTGCCATAGGACATCCGCCAATTCCTTTGATGGCACTATCAAATCTTCTGCATCCCTGATCATAAGCTGCTTTTAGTTTTGAATAAGATTCTTCATAGCGGTTATGGAAATGTCCCCCGAAGTTGATTTCAGGGTATTTTGACGGAATTTTCTCAAATAAAAGGGCTATGGTTTCAGGGGTTGCCACTCCGGTTGTATCGGAAAGCAGAATATCTTTTACACCGATATCTGAAAACCTTTGTGCCCATTGGTCCACATCTTCCCATTTCCACATTTCTCCGTATGGATTTCCAAAAGCCATAGAAAAATAAATATTCAGCTGTTTTCCTTCAGTTTTTACAAGTTCAAGCATTTTAATGATCTCATCAAAAGCCTCTTCCTGACTCTTATTGGTATTCCTGTGCTGAAATGTTTCAGAAATAGAAAAAGGAAACCCAAGAATATCTACAGACTCATGTTTTAACGCTTTTTCAGCTCCTCTGTAGTTTCCGATAATAGCAGAAACTTTTGTTTGGGAGCGGGATTTATCAATATTTTCAGCTACCTCATCAGAGTCAGCCATCTGAGGAATTGCTTTGGGAGAAACAAAGCTCAGACAATCCAATACATCAAAGCCAACATCCATTAAGGAGTTGATATAATCTATTTTTTTGTCAGTAGGGATAAACTCTCCCCATCCCTGCATTGCATCTCTAGGACATTCGGTAAGAAACATTGGTACTTTCATTTTCTCAAATATAATAAAACTAAATAAGTTTAGATCTGAGGTATACAAATCTAACATTATTTTGATTTTCAAAGTTTTATATCTGATTTATAATTTCAATAACTGATATTCAGTCGCAAATAATGTATTCTGAGCATCAAATTTGCTAACTTTGTTAAAATTTACAATAAATCTGATGAGTACAATAGAATTCAATCCATTATGGAAAGAGAAATTGCTGAACCGTTTTCTTAGTTATGTAAAAATATACTCAACGAGTGATGCAGAAAGTGAATCTACACCTTCTACAGAGCGTCAATGGGATATTGCAAACTATATCACTGAAGAACTGAAAACGATCGGTTTGGAAGATGTTTCAATTGATGAGCACGGTTATATTATGGGCTACGTTCCTTCTAACCTTGAAAATGATGACAGACCTACGATTGGGTTCATTTCACACTACGATACATCACCTGATTTCAGCGGGGAAAATGTAAAGCCTCAGGTTTGGGAAAATTATGATGGAAATGACCTTCTGTTGAACCAAACCACAGGATTCACTTTATCTCCTTCAAGGTTTGAAAGTTTAAAAAAATATATTGGTCAGACATTAATTACTACTGATGGAAATACACTTCTTGGAGCAGATGATAAAGCTGGCTGTGCAGAAATTGTAACAGCTGCTGAATATCTTATTGCTCATCCTGAAATCAAGCATGGAAGAATTGCTGTAGGATTTACTCCTGATGAAGAAATCGGAAGAGGAGCACACAAGTTTGATGTGGCTAAATTCGGTGCTGAGTGGGCATATACAATGGATGGTGGAGAAGTAGGAGAACTTGAATATGAGAACTTTAACGCTGCCGGAGCGGTAGTAAAAATCCACGGATTAAGTGTACACCCGGGATATGCTTATGGTAAAATGATTAATGCGGCTTTACTCGCTGCTGAATTTACTCAAATGTTACCTGCCAATGAAACTCCTTCAACCACTAAAGGTTTTGATGGATTCTATCATTTAATGGATATTACTGCTGATATTTCTGAAGCGAAACTTCAATACATCATTCGTGATCACGATGCTGATAAATTTGAAGCAAGAAAGAAATTCATGGAAGAAAAAATAGCTGAATTCAACCAGAAACATGGTGCAGGAACTGCTGAAGTAGAGATCAAGGAGCAATACAGAAACATGAAGCAACAGTTTGAAGGTAAAATGCACATCGTGGATCTTGCAGCAAAAGCTATGACAGAAACCGGTATTGAACCTAAGATCAAAGCCATCCGAGGAGGTACAGATGGTGCTCAGCTTTCTTATATGGGACTTCCCTGCCCGAATATCTTTGCGGGAGGAATCAATTTCCACGGTCCTTATGAATATGTTGCTTTAGAAAGCATGGAGAAGGCAACAGAAGTGATTATTAATATTGTAAAAGCTTAAGAAGATGAAAAAACTCTTAGCATTAGCATTCATACTATCTTTTGCTTTCGGAAGGGCTCAGATATCTGCATTTCAAAAGGCTGATTCGAAATATGAAAGAAAGAAAACGGCCCTGTATAATAAATACCCCAAGCCTAATGATCTGAGAACTAAGCTAGAGTGGCTCCTTACGGAAGACAAAATAACATCTTATAAAAATGCTCTGGAGAAAATTTCTGAAGAGGATAAAAAAGCATTAGTCAATGATCCGCCAGTCAAAATTAAACTGACAAAAGAAGCGGAATATGAAGCAGGAAAAACTGCATTTCAAAAATCATTGTATGATGCTGTTGATCTAGCGTTCTTAAATTTTGCTTCAGATTCCTATAAGGCAACATTAAACTTTGTAGTAGACTCTAAGGGAAATGCCTTGGGAGCCCAGGCAAAGGGAAATAATGAAGATGTAAATTCATTTATTGAAGCCGCCTTTTACCGTATCAAAGAAAAAGGTAAGTGGAAACCTGCAGAATCTAATGGAAAACCGGTATCATCTACGATATCTCTTCCCTTAGTTTTAACATTTAAAAAATAAATACAATAGACCCGCTTTAGAGTGGGTCTTTTTTCTATATCATCCAACCTAACAACCCACCCGTATCCTATTCATTTTCGGATAGTTAAAATTAAAAGCAATTTGTTTTTTTGTTATATTTACCCTTTACATTATAAACAAAACTATTAATTTTTAACATCAGATTACATTATGAAAACAATGAAAAAACTTTTAAGAAAGGATCTTTCAACGATTCTTGGTAACGGGATAGACAGCTGCCATATGGGAGGAGATTCATATAACTGCCAGAGTGACTGCCAGTGTGCCTGGGGAAAAGCCTGCGAAATGTATGAAGATGGAAGCCCGGGACAATGCATTGCTGTTGGCGGTGGCGGAAATCCTGGTGGTGGTGGATGCATACCTCCGAATGACTGCACAGAGCAGCCTTACTAAAGATAAATCAAACAATAATCTATCGGAAGCTATAATGGCTTCCGTTTTTATTTTCATTCGAAAACAGATTCTCGTCAAAACATCTCTACCATTCATCAAATAAAATTCCTGTTCATCTTTCAGATCTGTTGTTTTGCATCAAATTCATTAAACAACAATCACTTATGAAAAAAACTCTTTTTTCAATGGCCATTATAGCAGCAAATTCTGTATTTGGCCAAATGAACCTTGAACATTCTTATACTTCCGATAGCAGTCATTGGGATGTTTATTCAGACAACACTACTTCTCATTATCTGATTGGTAAAGGGAATAATACTTTTGATATCTACAACGCCAATCATACTTTGTATAAAACACTAACGCCCAATATCCCGGGTAGCTATATGTATATTCCCGAATTACTTACAGAAAACTACTCCATCTCCAAACGTATTTTTAATACTGATGATAAATTAGAGTTCATACTCACTTTTATCAATAATCAGGGCGGACAACACCTAATGCTTATTATCAATGAAGACGGAAATATCATCAGACAATTTGGAAACGATTACCATTCTCAATACCAGATCTTCCATGATGTGGCCTCTAATCAGAACAAATTTGTCATTTCAAAAAGCTTGGGCATTAACACTGTTACAGAAGTATATTCTCTGCCTACCTCTTCATTAACTACGTTGGAAATTCAGACACAGAATAAAAACAAGCTTTCAGCTTTTCCCATTCCTGCAAACAAACTTTTAAATATTATGAATCCCGGAAACGGAGGAAACAATGTTCAGGTCTATGATGTTTCCGGAAAAATGGTTCTCCATAAAAGCTTTAGTTCCGGAGAGAAAAACATTTCCATTGATGTGGAAGCTCTTAAGGCAGGAGTTTATCTATATAAAATAGGGGATCAAAGCTCTAAGTTTATCAAAAACTAACCCTTCCCTGTCTATTGATAAAATTTCACTTCATTTGTCGTGGGATTTTTTCTTTTTAATCAATGTTATCAAAGGATAAAACAGCAATATCTACAGCTCATCACTACCCGATTACCGTTCATCAAATAAAATTTTATCAAGCCTTCCGGATTCGTTGTTTTGCAGCAGATTTCTAACAATAATTAAAATTATGAAACAACAATTTTTAGCATTCTGCTCACTGTTATTATGTATTACATGTTCTATGGATACACAGGCTCAACAAACTCCATCTATTCATTTCGGAATCAAGGGTGGGGCAAATTTTACAAAAACCTCAACGGAATCTTCTTCCTTGGAAGGGAAATACGGGTTCGGCTATCAGGCAGGAGCAATGGTAAGATTCGATATTGGAAGTCTGTATGTACAAGGAGAAACGCTGTTCAACAAAAGAAAAACATCTTACGAAGCAAAAGACAAAGGAGAAGCAAAATTAACATGGAATGCCATTGATATTCCTGTAGTGATTGGATACAAATTTATTAAAACCGATGACTTTAATGTAAGAGCATTTGCTGGTGGTGTGTACAGCTACGCTTTCAACAACAAGTTATCGGTTTCCGAATCTCTGCAGGAAGGTTTTAATAAGTTTGACAAATCCAATATTGGATTTACTGGCGGGGTCGGTATCGATTATAAAAACTTTACAGTAGATCTAAGGTATGAACACGGGCTGTCTAACATCAGTAAGGAATTTAAATCCAAACCTCACAGCTTTAGTCTTGGGATAGGTTATTTCTTATTCTAAAAACTTGAATTATCTTTGACTGATTAGAAACTGTGAATCTGCAGTTTCTAATTTTTTATAAACCCTCTTCAGACCAATCCATGACAAAACCTAATGTTTTCAAAGAATATATATTTTACCTCAGCTTCTGGTGTATTTTTGCCGTTGTAATATGGATTAATTTTCAGGCAAACACAGACCGGTTTATTGCTGTACTTCAAACAATTGCCATTGTAATAACGTCTTTTATTTTTACTTATCATCTTGCCCAGAAGCTTCTTCCCAAAGCCTTAAGGACAAAAAGAATGAAGATCTTTCTGGTACAGGCAACAGTGAATATTTTAATTTTAAGTGGTATTTATTCTATTATTTTCACTTACCTTCAGGTGGCTCCTACCGTTGATTTACCACCCAGTTTTTACGGTCATTTACCCATTTTATGGCAAGGGTTTTATATGGCCATTCCCGCTGCTTTTATGATAAGTGTAGCTACATGCGGTATTAAGTTTTATCTTGAGCATGAAAGAATAGAACGGGACCATATTCTCCTTCAGCAAGCCCATTTGGAAAACCAGCTCAAGCTGCTTCAGGACCAGATTAATCCCCACGTGGTATTTAACATTCTGAATCACATCCATATTCTCATCAAAACGGATACTGAACTTGCTGATTTTTTATTAATGAAGTTTTCAGATATTTTACGATACCAGCTCTATCATTGCAATCAAAACCTCGTTCCTCTTGATAAGGAAATTGAATATCTCCAAAACCTGGTTGAAGTGGAAAAACTGAGATGGGGAAATGAGCTCAATGTAAATGCCACGCTGAAAATCAATAATACAAAGGCTTACATTGCACCTTTGCTACTGGTTCCTTTTATTGAAAATGCCTTTAAATATGTCTGCAGACTTCCGGGACAAACCGGTTATGTGAAAATTTTCTGCAAGGAAGAAAACAATAATCTTTTCTTCTATGTTGAGAATTCCTATTCAGAAATAGCCGTTCATAAAAAGAAAGACGGCGGAATTGGCCTGCAAAATGTACAAAAACGCCTTAAGTTACAATATCCTGATGCTTACGATCTTAAAATAGAGTCTGATCATCTTGTTTATAAAGTAACTTTAACCTTAAAACTGTCTGAAAATGAGCAATAATATTCCCAAAATGAAATGTCTGATCGTAGATGATGAACCATTGGCGAGATTTCACCTTAAGGAACTGGCAGACAAGATCGATTTCTTATCTGTAGAAGGAACTTATGCTACCGCACTGGAAGCAGGAACCAAGGTAAAAGAAAGCGAAATAGACCTTCTTTTGCTGGATATCAATATGCCTTATCTGAATGGTATCGATTTCCTGGAGCAGCTTGAAAATCCGCCATTATGTATTTTTACGACCGCCTATTCTGAGTATGCATTGGAAGGATTCCGTCTTCAGGTAGTGGATTACCTTTTAAAGCCGATTGCTTTTAACCGCTTTTATCAGGCTGTCAATAAAGCCCAGCAGCAATTTATCATTAATGAAAAATTAAAGAAAAACACTCCTTGGGATGATCCTTTTCTGTACGTAAGGCAATCTGATACCTTTATCAAAGTTTCCTGGGTAGATATTTTATATATTGAAAGTATGCAGAACTATACAAAGCTGCATTTTAAAGATAAATCCCTGGTCATCCATCAGACCATGAAGGCCATTGAAGAATCATTGCCTTCCGAACATTTTTTCAGGATTCACAAATCATTCCTGATCAACATCACCCACATCGATATGATTTCCGGAGGCCGTCTGTTCATCAATAAAACAGAGCTTCCTATATCCCGTACCCGAAAAGAAGAACTGCTTAATCAGGTCGTTTATAAGAAGCTTATCAGTAAGTAAAAAGAAGAAAGCCGGAAGGTGTGGGGGGAATTATTCAAGTTAAAAAGAAGATCAAATAAATACATTCCGGCTTATTTTCTCATATCTTAAGGTAAATTCCAGCGTAGAGATACAGCAGCATAGAATGTACTGGAAAACTTTGGATCTGCAATTTTTTTCTCTTTAAAAATGCTTTTGATCTTTCGCTCACTTTCTATGAAACTTCTCGTTAAGGTTGATCCTCCTGTAATTCCTATACTCAGCTTATTATTGATCTTTATTTCCGGTTTCAGACCTGCTGTAATCTGCTGATAACCGAACATTATGGATTGTCCCTCTTTATTCCTTTCTACAGTCATCCCGCTGAGGTTAACCACAGCTTTTAAGGTAAAAGCATCTGAGAACTCATATCCGGCTTCCGCACCTTCCGGGAAATTAATTCTGAATTTGACCTTTCCGTTGGTTTTCCAGTCAAAATAGATCCACGGTAACACCATTGGAACTCCAAATGCTGTCGTAAGCACCGGTCCAACACCCAAAGCAAGATTAGGATTAAAATGCCTGATAAACACAATACCACCCTGGCCCAGCACATCATCAAAGCTTATCTTTTCCATATCAGTATACACTCCCACGGATGCCATCATCATCATACTCCACTTTTTACCTAAAGGTCTTATATGCTGTAGCCCCACCTGAGCGTTCAACATCTGATCCGGAAATAACGGAGTTTCATAATTTGTGTGTGACATTTTTGCATAAGACCCACTCAGTAGCATAGCCCATGCTTTTACCTTACCATCTTTATCTTTTTTTACCGATAACGGAATACTTAGGTTCAGATTTACTCTTTTAAAATCACTTTTGGAATTGGTTTTCACGCTGTCTTCCGGCCGGATATAATTAGAGGATGGAATATATTCTGTTTTAAGTTCTGCAGAGATTCCTGATTGTGCACTTACCCAATACCCTAATGGCAACAGACAGCAAAAAGCCGTCAAAAGGTTTCTTTTCATATTCTAAATTTTACGCAAAGAGAACCCTTTAGGGATTGTTTACAAAAATTACTTGATTAAGTGCCTGAATGGTATGACCAATAGAAGCAATGGCAGGATAAAGCTCAATGGGCTGGAAGCGCGAAGAGGGAAGCTGGAAGTTACTATTTGTCTACTGAATTACTGAAAGTTATTACAAAATAGAGTACTAAAAACCCAGAAAAATCTGCAATCCTAAGCTTTATTCGTTCTTTGACTTTCAGTAACTTCCCGCCTCCCTCTTCCCTCTTCCTTACTTATTAAGCTACAGATTGCTGCACTGAGGTTTTTTTACTTTTAAATATCTGATATCCAAACCATACAGCAACCAATGCCATTCCTGTACGGGTAACCACCATCGGCATTATAGAATCTGCTTCTAAAAGCCCCAATAATCCTGATATTAAAAAGGTAACCATTAGTTGCATGAATCCCAGTAACGCTGCAGCCGTACCTCTCCCCTCTTTAAACGGAGATAAAGCATGTGCAGAGGTAATAGGGAACAGAATTCCGATAGCCAGCAATGATAAATACAGCATTGCGATTTCCAAAGCTACAGAAAGGCTTCCGGCAGCGATCAGAATGTGCAGTGAACACACCAGCAACAGCATCAATGTAGCTCCAAATAAAAGATCCGAATTACTGATTCTCTTAATCAGCCTTGGAGTAATATAAGCTGCTGTAATCAAGGCTAATGAATTAAATGCAAATATAAAACTGAAGGTCTCACTCGAGAATCTGTGAAGTTCCATAAATAAGAACGGAGCATTTGAAATATAAATGATCAGAGAGGCAAAAGCAATACTCCCCACCATCGTACTGTTGATGAATTCTTTGTTGGAAATAATCATTTTCAACTGTTCCTTTAATCCTTTTTCATCCGGAAGGTCATGATCCGGCTGGCTGATTCTTGTATTTGTTTCCGGAACGTATTTGTATACCATAAAGAAGGTAATAAGTCCCATGATGCATAAAAAAGCAAATGAACTGTTCCATCCCCAGTATTTCAGAAATACACTTCCCAGTAAAGGAGCTACAATCGGGGCAATTCCACTGATCTGAGATTGTTGGGCAAAAATGGTTACAGATTTTTGTTTATCATACAAATCAATAATAATGGCTCTTCCAATCACAATTCCCGCACTTCCTCCAAACGCCTGTAAGAAACGCATCGCCCATAAAACATAAATATCTGAGGTAAAATAAATGGCAGTAGCCCCTATGATAAAGAGGAGAAGACCACAATACAGCATCGGCTTACGGCCTGTTTTGTCTGATAAAGGTCCCCATAATAATTGTCCGAACGCAAATCCGGCAAAGAAAACAGAAATAGAGATTTGGATATGCCCAATATCTGTTTTAAAAATTTCAGCCATGCTTGGGAAAGCAGGAAGATAAAGATCTATACTTAAAGATTCCAACGTGTTGAGTAATGCTAAAATAAACACTACAATACCTAACTTCTTCATAAATTGTAAGCCTTCGCAGGCGGTTTTTTTTCAGGATGCAAAATTGCCTTAAAAAGCAAAAGATTACAAT
Source organism: Chryseobacterium pennae (assembly GCF_003385515.1). Classification (GTDB taxonomy): domain Bacteria; phylum Bacteroidota; class Bacteroidia; order Flavobacteriales; family Weeksellaceae; genus Chryseobacterium; species Chryseobacterium pennae. The sequence continues at coordinate 479,907 of NZ_QNVT01000001.1, forward strand.
AACAGAACTGAAGGAAGTATAGGACAAATTGAAGATAAATGTACAATAACAAGTAAAAAATGCTAGTTTAAAACCCTAAAAATTGTAAATATTGAGGATTACCTTTTTCATTATTCTTAAAAAAGTCTGGGTTTTGCCCTGTATGTTTCTTAAAAAACCTTGAAAAATATGAAGCATCGTTAAAACCGAGTTTAAAAGCAATCTCTTTTACTGTAAGCGCTCCAAAGCTGAGTTCTCTTTTAGCTTCAAGGAGAAGACGCTGGTTGATCATTTTTTTTACTGTTGTTCCTCTCAGAAGACGCACAATATCATTCAGGTGATGGGTACTTATCTTTAGTCTTTCGGCGTAGAAACCTGTTTCCTTCTGTACTATATAATGTTTCTCAATAAGTCCTACTAAGTCATGAACACGTTGACGGTCATTCAGCAAGAGTTCCTGAGGATTAATTTGTTCTCCAATAATGATACAGAATGCTTTCAGATAAGCCTTTAAAAGTTCAGTTCTTGAAGTGGCTTTATATTCCTGTTCAATCAATGAGATAAGTGTGCTGCAGGTTTTTTCATTTTTAGGATCTAAAAAGAACGGAAGCACACCTCCGGTAAGAACAGATTCAATATCACAGGCTTCGTTGAAAATTTCCCGGCTTATCGCCATGGCATATCCCTCTTCTCCTTCTATCTTCATATTGAATGCCTGCCCAGGTGCAATGATGCAGATTTGATTGTTCTGAAGTTTATAACTTTCAAAATCCAGCTCTAAATGGCTTTTTTCATACACTTCCCTGAACCAGATAATTTCAAAAAAATTATGCCGGTGAACATCATGGAAATTCTCAGGGCCAGCTGCACTCAGAGTACTCATCTGAAATTCTTCAGAAGTCAGATGGTGCATCGGTATTTCTTTTTCCGGTATAATCATCACTGGAGTTTTAAAATAGTTAAGCTATAAACAAAAACCACAGCAAAAAAGTGCTGCGGTTTTCTACAATATTTAAAATTAAATAATTTTATCCGTTCTGGTTTCCTAAAAATGCATCCCATCCCTGAGCAGTAAGAGCTACCAATTGGTTAGATCCTCTTGCTACCATAAAGTTTCCTTCTTCTTTTTCCACAGCATGTCCTATGATGGTAAAATCCGGATGGTTTTTAATTTTATCAAAATCTTCTGGTGAAATCGTGAACAGTAATTCATAATCTTCACCACCACTTAATGCAGTCATAACAGGATTTAAATTCATTTCATCTGCGGTAGAGATCGTAAGGTTATCCAACGGTACCTTTTCCTCATACAGCCTGAAACCTACTTTAGACTGATCGGAAAGGTGAAGAATTTCAGAAGCTAAACCGTCAGAAATATCAATCATGGAAGTTGGTTTAATATCCAGCTCTTCCAAAATAGTTTTAACATCTGTTCTTGCTTCAGGTTTCAACTGTCTTTCCAGGATATAATCATAGCCTTCCATTTCCGGCTGCATATTTGGGTCTGCAAGATAAACAGCATGTTCTCTTTCCAGAATCTGAAGTCCCATATAAGCTCCACCCAAATCTCCTGTTACTACAAGAAGATCATTTGGTTTTGCTCCGCTTCTCTTCACAATATTTTCCCCTTCTTCGATTCCTACTGCCGTAATACTCATTACCAATCCTGAATTGGAGCTTGTAGTATCTCCACCAATCAGATCTACTTTATATCGGGTACATGCTGCCTGAATTCCTGCATAGAGTTCTTCCAAAGCTTCTACCGGAAAACGGTTGGAAACAGCCAAAGAGACTAGAATCTGTGTAGGAACGGCATTCATCGCTGCAATATCACTTAGGTTTACCACTACCGCTTTATAGCCTAAATGCTTTAACGGAACATAGCCTAAATTAAAGTGTACTCCTTCTGCCAGAACGTCTGTGGTAAGAACTACTTTTTTATTGTCAGGATTAATTACTGCCGCATCATCTCCTACTCCAAGCTCCGAAGATTCGTTGGATAAAGGAAAATATTCTGTCAGATGTTTAATCAAACCGAATTCTCCTAGTTTTGAAATGGGAGTCAGCTCCTGTGATTTATCTTCAAACATAAATTTTATATATTAATTTCTGCCGGATCAATATTATGTGGATGGAAAGGAAGCTTTTTAAAATCTTCCTTTGATAGCACCACAGTTTCCGGGCTTTTGTATTTATTCATTGCTTCCACTACATCATCTGGTGGAGTGGTCATTTTTCTAAGCATCATATCAATCCAGACTCCTGTTGCTTCGGAAGTAGCACAGTGTACTCCCTCCGGTGTATAGAACTTGTGAACGAAACGGTAAATGGAGGAATCATCTGAACATCCGTCTATTTCTACACTTACAATAACAATCTGATCGGCATAGATCTCCTTGAAGAAAGAATATCTTTCGTGCAGGATAACAGGCCCGATTCCCCATCTGCTTAATTGGGTAACTCCCATTTTTTCCTTGGTCATAAAAGCCATTCTGGCTTGCGCACAATATTGTACATAGGATGAATTGGCTAAGTGTTTGTTGGCATCAAGATCGCTCCAACGCACTTCAAATTTATGGTAGAAAATCATACTGAAATCGTTTTTGGTATCATTAAAATTATAATCTTCAAAAATACTCAAATAAGATGGTTTATAAAAATTGTACTTTTGAAAAAATAATCTTCAGCATAGGATTACCCATACATGAAACAGATCATCATTATCGGAGGTGGTGCTGCAGGCTTTTTCTGCGCAGCCAACCTTGACGAAAAGAAATATAAAATTACGATTTTAGAACAGAACTCTGATGTCCTTCAGAAAGTTAAAATTTCCGGAGGCGGACGATGTAATGTCACCCATGCCTGCTTTGACCCTAGAGAACTCGTGCAGTTCTATCCGCGTGGAAACAAAGAACTATTAAGTGTTTTTACTAAATTTCAACCGGGCGACACAATGGAATGGTTCGATCAGCGTAATGTTCCGTTGAAAATAGAGAATGACAACAGAACTTTTCCTGAAAGCAATTCTTCACAAACCATCATCAATACCTTTTTGAATGAAGTTCAGAAGAAAAATGTAGTTGTACAGACAAAATGTACCGTAAAGGAGATTGAAAAACAGGATGAAAAATATAGTGTAAAAACTAATTCGGGAGATTTTGAAGCGGATTATCTTGTGTACACTACCGGAAGCTCACCTAAATCCTTAAAAATTGTTGAAAATCTGGGGCATAAGATCATAGACCTTGTTCCGTCTCTTTTTACTTTTAATATTAAAGATGATCTTTTAAAAGATCTTCCCGGAACCAGTTTTGAAAATGCAGGAATTTCTATTCCTAAACTGAAAACTGAGGAAAGCGGACCGCTTTTGATTACCCATTGGGGACTTTCCGGACCTGCTGTTCTAAAGATTTCGGCATGGGAGGCCATAAGTCTCGCAAAACTTAAATACAATTTTGAAATTGAGGTGAACTTTGTTTCCATAGAGATGGACGATGCAGAAGAAATGTTCCATAACTTTAAACAAAGTAATCCTAAAAAGACCATAGGCCAATCGAAAATCTTTGATATTACCAACCGATTCTGGCAAAAAATATTAGATATTTCAAAAGTTGATCTCAACAAGCAGGTAGCCAATATTTCAGGAAAAGAAACGCAGAAAATTCTGGAAAATCTGTGTAAGAAAAAGTTTCAGGTGACCGGAAAATCAACATTTAAAGACGAGTTTGTAACTGCGGGAGGCGTTGATTTAAAAGAAATTAACTTTAAAAGCATGTCTTCAAAGCTCCTTCCAAACTTTTATATTGCCGGAGAAGTTTTAAATATAGATGCAGTAACCGGAGGTTTCAATTTTCAGGCATGCTGGAGTGAAGGATGGCTGATTGCACAGGATTTAAATTCCCTATAAAAATCACTAAAAATAAGGATAACGACACATGAAAAAATTAATATTTCTACTATTTACGTTTGGGTTCACATTATGTTTTTCTCAGGTAAAACAGGACCGGGCAGAATCCCCTGTAAAAGATTATACTAATAAAGCAGATATAAAACCTGAATTTCCAGGAGGAATTGCTGTATTCAGAACACTCATTATGAGTAAAATAAATTTTAGTATCATTACAGACTCAGCAAACTCAGAGGTACGGTTTCTAATTGATTCCAAGGGAGAACTGAGCTCTGTGACGGCAAACGGAGAGCAGGAAAACTTTAATAAAGAATTGATACGGGTCATCAATACCATAAACAAAAAATGGGAGCCCGCTGTTTATAAAAACAAACCTGTGGACTATTGGTATACCCTTCCAATGTCGATAAATTTTGATTAAAGCATAGGTATGCTATCAGCCAAAAGAAATATCACATTTTTCAAAATCCTTCTTATCATAGGATTTGTATACTTCTTTTGGCTGATGCTGAAAATAACACTGGAATATATTCCCTTGGACCCCAACATCAGTTTCCTGATGATTAAACAGACTGAAGTAGAGCATAGACCAGAATACCTTTATTTTTTCTACACTCATGTGTACACCAGCATTTTTGTACTTCTTTCAGGATTTTTAGCCATACTTCGCAAAGACTTCGGATGGAAAAGCTTTCACCGGAACATGGGAAAGTTTTATATTTTTCTCATTTTATTTTTTGCTGCACCATCAGGAATTTATATGGGATTTTTTGCCAATGGTGGCCTTTTTTCAAAGGTATCATTCGTTATTCTGGGGCTTTCATGGTGGTTTTCTACCTTCAGAGCCTATCAGCTGGCCAGGCAAAAAAAGTTTAAAGAACACAAGCAATGGATGTGGCGGAGTTTTGCTTTTACATTATCAGCCATTACATTACGGATGTGGAAAGTTATTATTGTATATTTATTTCACCCAAATCCCATGGATGTTTATCAAATCATTGCATGGCTGGGCTGGATTCCCAATATCCTTATCATTGAATACTTAATTACAAAAAAACAGATATGAAAACTTTAAGTTACACCCTTATTTCCTTGTTTGCAGTTTCTCTGATAAGCTGCAAAAAAGAGGGAAAAACGAATGAATCAGACAAAGATTCTCTAACCGCAAAAAAAGACTCTGTAGTCATTCCTGAAGTTCATAAAGAATATTACGGAGTTTACACCGGAGACTTTGCAGGGATGGAAAAACTGGTTGACGATGTAGACGGCTCTGAGTATGATGAGAATGTCTACAAAAGAATCTCTATAAAAATCAACAGAATTACCAAAGACAGTGTGTATGGGCAAAGCATTGTGAATGGAAACCAGCGTCCTGTAAGAGGAATTTTTAATGAATCTTCAAAATCTTTTATACTGGATGAACCCGGGAATGATAAAACAGACGGTAGGTTTGAAGTAAAACTAAGTGGAGATAGCTTAACCGGCAAATGGAATGCTTTCAATAAAAAAGCAGTAAAAGCTCCTCTGAAATCCCTGAAACTCATCAAAAAAGAATTTGTGTATAATCCTAATTTTATGCTTGATCCGGAATCCAACCTGGTAGACTGGAACAATCCTAAAGATTTTGTAGAAAAATACACCGACAGTGATGGGAAAACCGAAAGTTATACCACATCAAAGAATCGGGTTGCTTCTGATGCGGTCTTTAAACTGAATGCCTCTAAACAAAGACTAAGCGAAAAAGACATTAAAAATCTGAGAAAACTGGATCTTGAGATTATCAAGAACTCAGTGTTTGCAAGGCATGGTTATTCTTTCAAAAAAGAAACGTACAGAGACTTTTTCGAGCAGACCAATTGGTACATTCCGGTTTCCAATAATGTAGACAACGAACTTTCTCCCATGGAAAAGGATAACGTGGCACTACTGAACAGATTTATTAAATACGCTGAAGATAAATATGACAGTTTTGGAAGGTAAGTTCTGAGAATTAGGAATTAGGAGTTGAAGCCAAACTTTTATTATTTGTCATTTTAACAAAAAGATAAAGCAGCAGACAACCTGCAGCATAACACAGAATATCAATCCAGGAAAAAGAATTCCCGATAACAATATACATCAGGCTTCCCTCCCGGAAGCCTAATTTTTCTGCAATATTAAAATACTGGGCAAACTCTACGAAACAGGAAAAAATCAGAATTCCCCAGATAAGTTTTTCATTGTTTACCCTGAAAAAGCTCTTCACCAAAGTATAGAGAAGCATTACTACAATAACATCCCCAAGATAGGCTCGTACGAAGAAAATATCTTTCAGTTTTGTAGCAATCAGTACCTCAATCAGGAAAATAACAACGGAGGCAAGCAGATATTTCAGACTAAATTGGAATTTCATATGGATGTTTTAAATCTTAAAAGTTCAGGCATAAAAAATCGGTATTCATTAAAAATACCGATTTTATTCTGACAAATATATTATTTCTTTACTTTGATTGTACATCCAATGGCGACAGTTTTTGTCATTTTCATAGGTTCTCCCTTAATCAGGGCATTTACTGCATCCTGAGCATAATATTCTGATACATCATTCGGGTTATCGTAGTTGTTATCAATAGCGCCTATATATTTTACAATATTCTTACCCTTTTCTTTCTGCAATACAAAAACATGTGGCGTTTTTGTGGCTCCGTACTGAGGATAAACCTTCTGCCCTTCATCCACTAGATACGGGAAAGTAAACCCTTTCTGCCTGGCTCTGTCAATCATCTCTTTATAACCATCCTCAGGCTGTACATTCGGGTCATTGGGGTTGATCGCTATAACCGGATATCCCTGATTCTTGTATTTTTTATCAAGCTCGATGATTCTGTCTTCGTATTTCTTTGCATACGGACAATGGTTACAGGTAAAGATAACGATGAATCCCTTAGCTGTTTTAAAATCACTCAGGGAAATCATTTTACCATCAATATTCTTAAGCTTAAAATCGGCTGCCTCATCTCCTACTTCATACCCTTTCACTTTCGAAACGGTTTCTTTTTGCATTTTATTCTTATCATGAGCTGCCGTTGTAAAGCTTAGTAATCCTAAACCAGCGATGAATGCAGTCATTAAAATTTTCATATTTTTCATAATAGTCTTTATTGTAAATTTTCAGTAATTGTTTTTTCAAGATCTTCCTTGCTCATTTCACCATCATTAAAGTATACTTTTCCTCCGTTTTTATAAAATAACGTTACCGGAATATTTCCGTCCCAATCCTTTTCAAACTTTGGAATCCAGGTATTCATTCTTTTGATATCATCCAGCAAAATTACTTCTGCGGTAAGGTTTTTATTTTTAATAAACTTTAAAACTCTTTCTTTATCTACCAGCCTGTCTAAGGAAACTAAAATCATTTTAAACTTCGGATTACCTGCATGTTGGTTATTTATCTCCATAAAATGTGGAAGCTCTTTTACACAAGGGGCACAGGTGGTTGCCCAGAAATTGACAACAAGAAACTTATCTTTTTCCTGCTGTATTCTTTTTTCAAGCTCTTCATATTTTACAACGGGAACTTCGGTCTGCTGAGCTTTACAAACCGCACAGAAAAGAAAGATGGCCAGAATTTTAAATATATTCTTCATATTCAAATTTAATAATTGCAACCTTTATCCATGATTTCCAAACTGTTAAAGTTTGTTAACGGGCGCAATGAACCTTTAAATTTATCGTTCACACAGTATTGAATTATTGAAATAAAATGTACATTAGCTTTCCAACCAAACTAAAATTATTATGAAAAAATCAATGAATCAAAAAAAGAAACTTACCAAGATTGAATTGAAAACCATTAACGGAGCAGGACCTATCTGCCCGAGGGTAATCAACTGTACGGACCGTAATACCGGGGAAGAGCTGTATGGAGTCTACGGAATTCAGGACGGTCCTTGCTGCTAATTACAGAGTAATAATACCAAATTAAAAAGATATGAAAAAATCAAAAATTGAAAAAAAGAAGCTAACAAAAGCTGAGCTTAAAGAAATCAGTGGCGGTGTTGCAGCCAACTGCGCAGAAGGACTTTGCAAACTTAGAGGAGTGAGCAGTCATTTCATGATCATTGGCCCCGTGGGTAAAAACGGATACTGCTGCTAATCAAGTTTAAACGCTTACAATAAAAAAATGATTGGATTTCCTCCAGTCATTTTTTTTATCATATTCAGCTCATTAAAGCTTCTGTAGAAGTCAAACTATTGATGTCTGTACTCACCTGCCTTGGGAACCCGCTTTCTTAAAAAATGATATCCCTTTTTTCCTAAACACGTTTTTGAAGGTCTTCGTATTTCAAAATGGGAATACTTTACTGCTGAGCTTTGCAATGGTACAAAACAGAATAGTTGACAGGGTTTTAATAATTCCACATGGTTAAATTTAATAAATAATTATAACCCAGAAACCTACACATGTCTGTTGGCTAAAAAATGTTTACTGTTCTCTCTTAGCTTTTAATTTTGTGTTTGTTTTTGACCTAATTTTTGATTTAGTTTTTGATTTAGAGGAAGAAGCCTTTGCAACATAAAACATTGTTCCATTTTCACAATACATTGATCCTGGTCGTCGAGGTTTCTTTCTGTAATGTTCCTCTATAGAATCTTCACGTCTCTTGACGATTTTCACTGAATCGATATACGCTTTATATACTACTGCTACAGAATCATGAATTCTTTGTTCAGCTCTTTCCTTTGCTGCTTTATTGCATGAGAATAGTGAAATCAATAAGAATACTAAAAATATTTTTTTCATGATTGGTTTTATTAATCCGAAAGGTACAATTTTAGATTTATAACTCTAAAATCCTATTATTAAGCATCGTTAAGACAACACAAAAACAATAAATTTATTTTTTTTATAGAAATAAAACACAATTGTTTATAGTACAAACACTTATCACAAAAGGGAAAGCACATCTATCATTCACTATTCAGTGACAATATACCGTTAAATTTTATCACACGGTATGGAATTATTAAAATTTCCCTGTATTTTAGTATAAATTAAATAAAAAATCATGAAAAATTCTGAGAACAAAAAAAGAAAATTGACAAAAACAGATTTAAAAGAAATTAATGGTGGGGCTGGTATAAGATGCCGCGCGGGATTCTGTATAAGTGATTCAGGATTGCTTGAACCAGGTCTTATAGGAGAAGACGGGCGTTGCTGCTAATCAATTTTAAACGTTTACAATAAAAAAAATGATTGGATTATCCTCCAATCATTTTTTTTATGGCGTTCAGCTTCATTAAAGCTTCTATAGGTGTCAAAGTATTGATGTCTATCTTGGTAAGTTCTTCACGGATATTCTCCAGAACCGGATCATCCAGCTGAAAGAAAGAAAGCTGCATATTTTCTTCCGTTACCCTTTTGATATTCTCCGAGGTTCCTCCGCCCTGGGTTCTGCTTGCTTCAAGCGTTTTAAGAATCTCATTTGCTCTGTTTACCACTTTGGCAGGCATTCCGGCCAGCTTTGCCACATGAATACCAAAACTATGCTCACTGCCTCCGGGAACCAGTTTTCTTAAGAAGATAATGTTCCCTTTGTTTTCCTGAATGGAAACATGGAAGTTCTTCACTCTTTCAAAATTCACGGTCATTTCATTCAGTTCATGGTAATGGGTTGCAAACAAAGTCTTCGCCTGTGTATTGTGCTGATGAAGATATTCTGCAATAGCCCATGCAATGGAAACCCCATCATATGTGGAAGTTCCACGTCCAATTTCATCCAGAAGGATAAGGCTTCGTTCTGAAATATTATTCAGGATGTTGGCAGCTTCGTTCATTTCTACCATGAAAGTGGATTCTCCTGCTGAAATATTGTCTGTAGCGCCTACTCTGGTAAAGATCTTATCCAGCATTCCGATTTCTGCGTGTTTAGCCGGCACAAAACTTCCGATCTGAGCCAAAAGACATACAATAGCCGTCTGACGGAGAATAGCTGATTTACCGGCCATGTTTGGTCCTGTAACCATAATAATCTGCTGAGAATCTTTATTCAGGAAGATATCGTTCGGAATATATTTTTCTCCCAATGGAAGAGCATTTTCTATAATCGGGTGTCTTGCTTCTTTCAGATCAATGGAGTAACCATCATTCAGAATAGGCTTCGTATAGCTCTCTGAAACAGCAAGTTCAGACAATCCGGCAGCTACATCAAGCTGAGCAATAATATTGGAGTTCCCCTGAATCTGATCAATATAAACCATTGTTTCAGAACATAGATTCCTATACAACTGAGTTTCCAGAACGCCTATTTTTTCTTCAGCACCCAGAATCTGACTTTCATATTCCTTTAATTCTTCTGTGATATAACGTTCGGCATTCACAAGGGTCTGTTTTCTCACCCAGTCATCCGGTACTTTATCTTTATGGGTATTCCGGACTTCAATATAGTATCCGAAAACATTATTAAAATCAATCTTAAGACTTGTAATACCTGTTCTTTCAATCTCTCTCTGGCACATTTCATCGAGGAAGCCACGGCCTTTACTCTGAAGATTTCTCAGTCTGTCCAGCTCTTCAGAAACCTCGTTCTTAATGACATTTCCTTTGGCAATGCTTACCGGAAGTTCTTCATTAAGGTGATTCTGCAGGTATTTAATCAGTTCTTCCAGATCAAATAATGGTTCTAGCCAAGCCAATACATCTGCATGAGGATGTAATAATGCTTTGATTCTATGAATATTAATCAGACTTTGACGCAGATGTCCTAATTCTCTAGGTGAGATTTTCTCTGCGGCCAGTTTTCCCATCAATCGGTCAAGATCGGAGATCGACTTTAAAAGCTGTCCTATTTCATATTTAAGCTGATCATTTTCGTTTAAGAAATCAATCAGGGAAAGTCTTCTTGAAATTTCATCTACAGATTTTAAAGGAAGAATAATTCTTCTTCTCAGTAATCTCCCGCCCATCGGCGTTGAGGTTTTATCAATAATATCCAGCAATGATTTCCCTTGCGGATTGCTTGGATAAACGATCTCCAGATTTCTTAAGGTGAAGTTATCCATCATCAGATAATCTTCCTGTGGAATAATCTGAAGTTTTGTAATATGAGAAAGCAGGTTATGGTGTGTATCTTCCACCAAGTAGGCAAAAATAGCTCCTGCTGCTGTAATAGCTAACGGAAGGGCTTCCACTCCAAACCCCTTTAGAGAATTGGTTTTAAAATGATTGGTTAATTTTTCGTAGGCAAAGTTATATTGAAAAGCCCAGTCTTCCAGCTTAAAAGCATTCTTATTCTTAATCTGCTCCGGAATCTGTACACTCCTCTGGAAAATAATTTCACTGGGATCAAAAGTATTGACAATATGCAACAGCTTTTCAAGGTTTCCTTCACTTACCAGAAATTCACCTGTAGAGATATCTACTAAAGCAATCCCATACTTTTCCTTTTCCTTGTGCAGGGAAAGCAGGAAGTTATTTTTTTTGGAATTTAAAACCTGATCATTGAACGTTACCCCTGGCGTCACCAGTTCCGTAACCCCTCTTTTCACAATTCCTTTGACCATTTTAGGATCTTCCAGCTGATCGCAGATCGCTACTCTCATCCCTGCCCTTACCAGTTTTGGAAGATAGGAATCTATTGAGTGATGCGGAAATCCTGCCAGTTCTACACTTCCTTCACCATTATTTCTTTTGGTAAGAACAATACCCAATATCTGGGACGTCTTCACAGCATCCTGCCCAAAAGTTTCATAAAAGTCCCCTACTCTGAAAAGCAACAACGCATCAGGGTATTTGCCCTTGATGGTATTATATTGAGTCATTAGCGGAGTTTCCTTCTTCGATTTTGCCATAGTAAAAAATGAGCCCCAAATTTAGAAAAATAAATTCAGGGTTCAGAGTGGTTTTATGCTTTATCGCTGAATAACTTTTCCTTATCAGGAATTAATTGTATTTTCACCATAAAATCACATCCATGGAATTTCCCCTTCTAGAAACTGAAAGGCTTATTTTACGCCAGCTTACCCTCGATGATGCCCAAGATCTGCTCGAATATTTTTCTTTGGAAGAAGTAATGGAATATTATGATCTTGAAGCGTTCAAATCACTCGAAGATGCACAGCAAATCATTCAGCATTTCAACAGTGAATTTGAAAAAGGAAAAGGATTCCGCTGGGCTTTGCAGTTGAAATCGAATGGAAAAGTGATTGGTACATGCGGCTATCACAACTGGTACCGTGAACATTTTAAGGCAGAAATCGGGTATGAACTCAATCCTCTTTTCTGGAGACAGTCTTATATGAAAGAAGCTATACTGCCTATTCTGACCTTTGGTCTTGAAAGCATGAGACTGCATCGTGTGGATGCCTTTATAGATCCGGCCAATATTTCATCTGAAAAACTTTTAACATCGATCAGTTTTCAGGAAGAAGGAATGCTGAGAGACTACTTTTTTGAAAAAGGAAGATTTGTAGATGCCAAGATCTTTGGGTTAATTAATAAGTAAGATGTTATAAGGCTGGGAGCCAGAAGAAGGAAGCTGGAAGTTACTATTTGTCTGTAAACATCTACTTATCATTCTAAACATCTGGAAGAATCTTTTATATCCTTCCAAATGTCAGAAATCAAAGATTCGGCGTAGCCACTGACAATGATGCAACATTGGATATAAGAATCAAATATTTTTTATGAAAGACTTACCCTGAGGTTTCGACAAAAATAACTTACTTTTTCCCGCCTCCATCTTCAATCCTTTCAGACTAATTTCCTTTCTGCAGATACTTTTCCAACGCCTCACTGCTTTTCTTAAAGGCCCATTTTTTCTTATAATCAACCCATTTGGCTTTAAATAGTTTGCGCATAAGCTTATCTGTGTATCTCATGATAAAGACATGGTACAGCATATTGGCAAATACGTTTGGTTTGTTCGGTAATGCTCTTAGTGACAGAGAAAAACCCGGTTCAAGATATCTGTTGAAATGCCAGAACGCTCCCGGAATAAAAAGCGCATCTCCATGTTCCATAAAGATTTCATATCCTTTTGCGTATTTCAGTGCCGGAAACTTCTCATAATCAGGATCCTCGTAGTCTACATCATAGATGGTATGAACAGATAAAGGCACTTTGTACAAAAATGGAGACTGTTTCTGATCAAATAATAAGATTCTCTTTTTCCCCTCAAAATGGATATGCATAAAATCACCCAAATCTACATCGTAATGCATTAGCACATGTGCTTCACTTCCTCCAAAAAATAAAGTAGGAAGCCTTTTAAAGAACTTCATTCCCAAATCAGGATAGGTAAAGTTTTTAAGCATTTCAGGCAACCTGTCTGTAATGATGTAGAAAAAGATCCTGAGATCCGAGGGCTTCCTTTTTATTGTATCAATATAATCCCTCATTTTCATATTAGCTACCGGAGCGTCAGAGCTTTTAGCAGCATCAGCAGGCTTGTTGTCATACAAAGGAACATTCTGATCGCCTGCCTTTTCACGGATATAAGCAAGGTTCCACAGATCAAAAGCATCCCAACGGCTTGCAAAATTCTTGATTAAAAGAGGCTTATGCTTTTTGAAATAGTTCTTCTGAAAATCTTCTTTACTGATATCATTGACTATATCTACGTTTTCGAGGATCATGTACTTTGTATTTAATGCGAATTAAAAATAGTCTTTTTTTGAAAACTGCGAAAATTAAGATTGTTAAGTTGGAAGCTGGAAGAAGGAGGCTGGAAGTTTCTATTTGTCTGTAAGTGCCTATAATACACCATTCAATAGAAAATTATTAATGGAAAGCTTAAAACCTACTTTTCGACCTCAATAACTTTCCTCTTCCACCTTCAGACTTCCTACTTTATTCTGAAAAATTTATATTTGTGATATTAAGCGAATTTATGAGAGTCTACAACACGAAACATTTCCTTAAAATCCTTTTCAGTTTACATAAAAGCGACACCCTGAAAATCCTTTTTCCAAGCATGATTATGGTGGGATTATATTCCTGGGGCATTCAATATCTGGAAGTGGGATATTTTCATCTTACTGCAAAATCAGGAATCAGCAATGTAGGAATGATCCATTCTTTATTGGGGTTTGTCCTTTCTCTTTTGCTTGTATTCCGCACCAATACGGCCTATGACAGATGGTGGGAAGGAAGAAAACTATGGGGAAAACTAGTGAACGATACCCGCAACTTTGCGATAAAAATCAATACCATTCTTGGAGATAACCGTCAGGATGCAGAACAGATTTCAAGATATTTAAAATACTTTCCTCACTTTTTAGCCAAACACCTTTCTAAGGAATCAACGCGCCTGGCATTAGATGAAGATTATACAGAAATTGAAAAATCATTGAAAAACCATGGACCTAGTGAAATTCTTATTCTTTTAAGTCATAAGCTTAACCAATTAAAGAAAGAAGGAAAGATTTCAGAGATTGAAATGTTGTACCTGGACACTCAACTTTCTGGATTCCTGGAAGTATGTGGCGGATGTGAAAGAATTAAAAACACACCCATTCCCTATTCTTATTCATCCTTTATAAAAAAATTCATCATCCTATATGTACTTGCCCTTCCTATTGCTTACGTTATTACGATAGGCCTTTTCATGATACCACTTACTGTTTTTGTGTATTATGTACTGATGAGTCTTGAGATGATTGCCGAGGAAATTGAAGACCCTTTCAACAATGATGAGAATGACATTCCAATGGAGACCATAGCCCAGAATATTGAGAAAAATGTTCATCAGATTATGAGCAAGAAATAAAAAATCAACCTTTTAAAGGTTGATTTCTTTAAGTTCTCCGTCTGCTTTTATCTCAACAAATTTACTTTCTCTGTTGGCAGCGTCATATCCGTAAAAAAAGGTGCTATATATGGGAGTGGAATACAGATAGCCCCCGTATCCATTATAGGCATCTGAAGTTCCCGTTTGCTGTTGGTAACTCGCCGTTGCTGTAAAGTTTACAATGGTTTCAAGATAGTATTTCCCTGGTTTCAGTTTTTCAAATTTAAAACGGCCGTGATCATCTGTTAAAGCCTCCACTCTGTATTTAAAAGCTTCTTCAGACATATAAACTGTAGTCTTCTTATTTTCATACTTTTTTCTCATGCTATAAAACTCTTCAAAATAAGGAGTTACAGGAAAAAGCATAATAACTGTTCCCTTAGGAGCATAATGTTTTTGTCCAAGCAATGGTTTTATGCCCCAATTATTTTTTTGCTTGGTAGAAGCTACCCCTTCAATCGTTGAATTTCCGAATGCCAGCATATCACGGGCTAGTTTTTTATCAAAGAAAGCTTGAGGATAATAGGTATTTTGTGCCTGTGAAGGTAAAAAGGCAAACACCAGTATGAATAAAGAGAATAAATTTTTCATAGTATATTTTTGAATCAAATATAAGTATTTTACTATTTTTGAAATAAAAATAGCTATGAAATACATTTTTCTATTGTTTTTCTCTTTTTCTATCATGGGTTTGGCCCAGAAACCATGTGGATATAAGGACGGGTTACAGGAAGGAAACTGCAAAGACTTCTATGACAACGGGCAGGTAAAAACCGAAATTGAATGGAAGAAAGGAAAAAAAGAAGGTGATGCTGTTTTTTATCATGATAACGGAAAAGTAAATGCAAAAGGCGAGTTCAAAAAAGATTTCAAAGTAAAAGAATGGTCTTACTATGATAAAAACGGAACTCTTACCGCGAAGGAAGTGTATAGAAATGGAGACAAAAACATTTATGATAATAGTTTTACCGCTACCTTCTATTCTCCAAAGGGAGTTGTGGAAGAAGTCTCCAACTATAAATTTGCAAAACTGCATGGAGAAACCAAACTCTTTCATAAAGACGGAAAATCAATAAAGCAGATCGGGAATTATGAAAACGGACTTGCCACCGGAAAATGGAAAGTATTTTATCATTCAGGCAAAGTACAACGTGAAACAGAATTTGCCAATGACAAATGGAATGGTAACAGAGTCCATTACCGCGAAGACGGCAGCATTGAAAAAACAGAGGTCTATAAAGACGGAAAATTAATCTCAACAAAATAATACAATTGGTACAGAAACTAAAACTGGAGGAACTTAACAGAATAGATGTAGAAACATTTAAGAAAGTTGAAAAAATTCCGTTGGTCATCATTTTAGATAATATCAGAAGTATGCACAATGTAGGTGCAGCTTTCAGAACGGCAGACGCCTTTTTAATTGAAAAAATAATCCTTTGCGGAATTACGCCACAGCCGCCTCACCGCGAAATTCACAAAGCAGCACTGGGAGCAACAGAAAGTGTAGACTGGTCTCATGAAGAAGATACCAACAATGCAATTTCAGAACTGAAAAGTAAAGGATATGAAATCATAGGAATCGAACAGACTACAGGCAGTCAGATGATTACAGATTTCACTATTGACAGGTCTAAAAAATACGCTCTGATTTTAGGCAATGAAGTAGAGGGAATAAGTGATGAGGTACTGCCTAATATTGATGTATTTCTGGAAATTCCACAGCTTGGAACCAAGCATTCTCTTAACGTGAGTGTATGTGGCGGAATTGTAATGTGGGAGTTTGCGAAAGCCCTAAAATAAAAAAACTGCATATGTCCTTAGTAGACAGTGCAGTTTGAAATAAATCTAATAAAAAGTAAAAATGAAAGGCGACAAAGGTACCTTTTTTTTCTTTACAAACAAATTTTAACGGCATTTTTTTTGTTTTACCTTAAAAAAAGTCGTGTTTTCAGAAAAAGTTTCGTTTAATTTTTTATAAATTAGCACAATGTTTATCAAGGACTATATCTCAAAAGACTTCCCATGTTTTAGCCTGTCGGACTCTATAGAGTCGGCCAGAAATATGTTGGAAGATTTCGGATATTCTCATATTTTCATCAAAAAATCCCATCACTTTTACGGAGCCCTTGCAAAGGACTTTTTATACGAAGAAGATGGTGGAACTTTGAAGGAACTTGAGCATCAGATCGAGCGGTTTGCCATTTTGGATGACCATAATATTATGGATAGTATCCGCCTGTTTTATACTTTCAATTCTAATGTAATCCCGGTGATTAATAAGAATGAAAAGTATTTGGGCTATATTACCTGTGATGATATTTTCCAGGATCTTTCCCGTTATCCCCTATTTTCAGAATCAGGAGCTATTCTTACTGTAGAAACTCCTTCCAGAAAATATTCCATGACGGAGATTGCCAATATTGTGGAAAGTAATAACTCGAAATTTTACGGTGGTTTTATAAGCTTTATGTCTGATGAAGTGATCCACATCACCATCAAGATCAGCAATGAAAACCTGGCCTCGATAGACTCAACTTTTGACCGGTACGATTACAGAATTGTTGAAAAATACTATTCTGATGAGAAATCCGATCTGTTTAAAGACCGATTCGGTTTTTTCCAAAAATTTATAGAAATATAACATGAAGGTAGCCATATATTCTCAGAAAAAAGATCTTGATACTTTTTTATATTTAAGCAAGTTTATCTCTGAACTTGAAACCAGAGGTGTAAAATCTGTTCTGTATGATGAAATGGCTGAAGCTCTTCAGTTTTCGAAGATTTTCGAAACATTCAACAGTAAACAGGATCTTTTGGATAAGGAAGTAGACCTTTTCTTTACCTTTGGCGGTGACGGAACTATTGTGAATTCACTGACATTCATTGAAGATCTTGAGATCCCGGTCGTAGGAGTAAATACCGGAAGATTAGGATTTCTGGCTTTTTTCACCAAAGAGGAAGCCTTTAAAGAACTGGATTCAATCCTTAAAGGAGATGTGAAAACAAGCCGCCGATCAGTAATTGAAGTAGTTTCTCCAAATCTGGAAGGATTTTTTCCTTATGCACTGAATGATGTAACGGTTTCCAGAAAAGAGACCACTTCCATGATTACGGTAGACTCTTATATTAACAATGAATTTTTAAATGTGTTCTGGGGAGACGGAGTGATCATTTCAACGCCAACCGGATCTACTGCTTACTCTTTAAGCTGCGGTGGGCCAATCATTTCTCCCAATAACGAAAACTTTGTCATCACCCCTATCGCTCCTCACAACCTGAATGTAAGACCTTTAGTAGTAAACGACAAAGTGGAGATCAAATTCAGAGTGGAAAGCAGGGTACCACAATACTCTCTTTCTTTAGACTCCAGACTGATCCATATTGAGACCGATAAGGAAATCATCATCAGGAAAGCCGATTTTCAGCTTCTTCTGGTACAGCCCAACAATCTAAGCTTTTACGAAACCATCCGTCAGAAGCTGCTTTGGGGACGCGACAAAAGAAATTAATGATTTCTTAAAAATGATTACCTTTACACGAAATTAAGCACCTAATAAATTTATAATAAAAAGTAAAACATGAGCAGAATTTTTCCGGCAGGAGTTGCCACAGGTCAGTTAGTTACTGATATTTTTCAGTATGCTAAAGAAAACAAATTTGCATTACCTGCAGTAAACGTAATTGGATCAAGCAACGTAAACGCTGTGATGGAAACTGCAGCGAAATTAAATTCTCCTGTAATTATTCAGTTTTCAAATGGTGGAGCTGCTTTCAATGCAGGGAAAGGATTAAGCAATGACGGACAAAAGTCTGCAATCTTAGGAGCTATCGCAGGAGCAAGACACATTCATACTCTTGCTGAAGCTTATGGAGCAACTGTAATTCTTCACACAGACCACTGTGCAAAGAAATTACTTCCCTGGATCGACGGATTAATGAATGCTAACGAAGAATTCTTCAAGCAGACAGGAAAATCTCTTTACTCTTCGCACATGCTAGACCTTTCTGAAGAATCTTTAGAAGAAAACCTTGAGATTTCAGCTCAGTATTTTGAAAGAATGGCTAAGCTTCAGATGACTCTTGAAGTAGAAATCGGAGTAACTGGTGGTGAAGAAGATGGTGTTGACAACTCAGACGTTGATAACTCTAAACTATATACTCAACCGGAAGATGTAGCATATACTTACGAAAAATTAAGAGCTATTTCTGACAACTTTACGATTGCTGCTGCATTCGGTAATGTACACGGAGTTTACAAGCCAGGAAACGTGGTTCTTACCCCGAAAATCCTAGACAACTCTCAGAAATATGTTCAGGAAAAATTCGGAACAGCTGACAAGCCTATCAATTTCGTATTCCACGGAGGATCAGGATCTACTTTGGAAGAAATCAGAGAAGCAATTGACTACGGAGTAATCAAAATGAATATTGATACTGACCTTCAGTTTGCATACACAGAAGGCGTTAGAGACTATATGGTAAACAATATTGATTATTTAAGAGCTCAGATCGGAAACCCTGAAGGAGAAGAAAAGCCTAACAAGAAATTCTATGACCCAAGAGTTTGGGTAAGAAAAGGTGAGGATACATTCTCTACAAGATTGGTGAAAGCATTTGAAGATTTAAATAACGTAAATACTTTAAAATAAGAACTGTACATTTGTACCGATGTAAAAAGTAATCATAAGGAGTACATTTACATTGGTACATTTTACATTTATACATTAATACAATTAAAAATGGCATTCGACTGGTTTAAAAGAAAAGCAAAAAACATTACCACCTCTACTGATGAAAAAAAGGACGTTCCCAAAGGCCTGTGGCATCAGACTCCATCTGGAAAAGTTGTGGAGCATGAGGAATTAAAGAGAAATAATTACGTCTCTCCTGAAGATGGATTTCATGTAAGAATAGGAAGTGCGGAATTTTTTGACATCCTTTTTGACGGTGGTAAATTTACCGAACTGGATGCCAATGTTGAAAGTATTGATATCTTAAACTTTAAGGATACAAAACCTTATAAAGACCGTTTAAAAGAAGTAAAAGCTAAAACCAAGCTTACGGATTCTATCAGAAACGCTGTAGGAACTGTAAAAGGAACTGAAATGGTAGTTTCTTGTATGGATTTTGCTTTTATTGGTGGATCTTTAGGTTCTGTAATGGGTGAAAAGATCAGAAGAGCTGTAGACTACTGTATCAAGCACAAACTTCCGTATATGATCATCTGTCAGTCCGGAGGAGCAAGAATGCAGGAAGCTACCTATTCTTTGATGCAATTGGCTAAGGTGCAGGCTAAATTGGCTCAACTTTCAGAAGCAGGTCTTTTATATATCGCTTATCTGTGTGACCCAACTTTTGGTGGGATTACAGCATCTTTTGCAATGACTGCTGATATCATTATGGCTGAACCGAAAGCTCTTATCGGTTTTGCAGGACCAAGAGTAATTCGTGAAACGATCGGTAGAGATTTACCGGAAGGTTTCCAGACTTCCGAATTCCTACAGGAAAAAGGATTTGTTGACTTCATTGTAAAAAGAACTGAAATTCAGGACACTGTTGCTAAAACCGTTAATTTATTAGCTGTAAAAGCATAGTTTCTGTAACAAAAACAATACAATCTCTCTCTAATTGGGGAGAGATTTTTATTTATGAGGACTTTTAAGATATTTTTCAATACCATCCGGAGCATGAGTTTTAAGAAGATCATCCGTCTCTTATCTCTTATCCTCCCCCATCCTCTTTTTGCCATACTCAGCTTTCATGCTACCGTGAAAGCATTTACCATTGCACAGGCAAAATTCCCTGAAACAGCATCTAACAATGGCATAGGAAATGCTTTCAGGCATGCACTCTGGTGTTGTTTCATCATGATGTATTGCTGTAAAATTTCCTCACCTGAAAAAGCACTGGATTTCTGTAAAAGAATGACAGATATGCATGAAGAACTATTTCCCAATCAACCTCTGGAAACTAAAATGGATCTCCATAATAACAAATTCGGAATGGATTATTTCATGGAACTATTACCAGGAATTCACCGCCAATTCTTCGAAAAAAGCTTTTTTGTAGAAGGGTTAGTTAAAAAAATGGATAATGCTAAGGTGCTGAAAAACCTGAATGATGATTTTGAAGGTCATCTTGTTTATCTGGAAGAGTAATATTTTCTATTTCAAACGCTAAGAATACGCAAAGAAGTTATAAAACTTTATACATATTTTTTGAGCGCAAGGGCATTTCATTCGGCAAGGGAATCTAATTAGTGTTCTCTGCTAAGTCTTAACGCCACTGCGAACGAAAAATATACATCTTCCTATAAAAATCTTTGCGAACATTGCGTTAAAACAAATGATTTTCAATAGCTTGAGACTGTTATCAACAGAATCCTTCTCACTTCTCAAAAACTTAAGTGTTTAATTCTTTTGTAACTTTTGTAGTTTAAAGTATTTTTGATAAGTTTAAACAATTAAATCAATCGAATGGTTCTCAGCAGAATTTGGTCGGCTTTCATTATCATTGCCATTGCCATTGCCAGTATAAAATACATTTCATCAGATAATTACAAAACCATTTTCAATGATATGGTTGTTGGGAAAGGTGGTGATACGGTGAAGGTTGCCACTCAGCCTATGAATACCTTCTCCCCTGTTGTGAAGGATAACCTGATGAAGAAAAATTATTTTACAGAAAGCCGAATTCATTATAAAACAGATTCTTTAAAACAAAATGTAAACGTTTACCGTGTTCAGGAAGCGGATGGTGTCATCGGAACTTCAGAAACAGCTGTAAAAATATGCATTGGCCTGATTGGAATTATGACTCTTTTTATGGGGTTCATGAGTATTGCGGAAAAAGCAGGCGGGATCAATCTTTTAAGCCGGTTCATTCAACCGTTTTTCTCTAAATTATTTCCAGACATCCCTAAAAACCATCCGGCATTCGGGCATATGCTGATGAATTTCAGTGCCAATCTTCTGGGATTGGACAATGCAGCCACTCCTTTCGGACTAAAAGCAATGGAAAGCCTCCAGACTTTAAATCCCAATAAAGATACCGCCAGCAATTCACAGATTATGTTTTTGTGTCTTCATGCAGGAGGAATGACCCTTATTCCGGTATCCATTATTGCAATCAGAGCTTCGATGGGATCAAAAACACCTACCGATATTTTTCTGCCTTGTATGATTGCTACTTTTGCGGCAACCTTAGCAGCTATGATTATTGTTTCTTTATATCAGAAGATCAATCTTCTCCGTCCGGTAGTAATTGCTTATGTAGGTGGAATCTCAGCAATTATCGGTTTATTAGTTGTTTACCTGGTGCAATTGAGCAAAGATGAACTTGACGACTTCAGTAAGGTATTAAGTAATGGTCTTATTCTGTTTATCTTCCTTGCTATCGTACTTGGAGCCGTTTATAAAAAGATCAACGTTTTTGATGCCTTTATTGAGGGCGCTAAAGAAGGCTTCACAACCTGCGTAAAGATTATTCCTTATTTGGTTGGAATGCTAATCGCTATTTCCCTTCTTAGAACTTCCGGAGTTTTTGATGTACTCATTGATGGAATGAAGTGGGTTGCCTATACAGCCAACCTTGATCCAAGATTCGTTGACGGACTTCCAACTGCACTAATCAAACCTTTATCCGGTTCCGGAGCTAGAGGAATGATGGTAGATACGATGTCAACTTTTGGAGCAGACAGCTTCCAGGGGAAACTAGCAGCTGTTCTTCAGGGAAGTTCAGATACTACATTTTACGTGATTGCGGTATATTTTGGCGCTGTAGCCATTAAGAATACCAGATACACGGTAATTGCTATGCTTTTGGCGGATTTGGTAGGTATTATTACCTCTATAGCACTTGCTTATTTGTTTTTTGCCTAACCTTATTACGCTATGAAAGCATATATTCAGACAAATAAAGATGGTGAGTTTTATAATGTGAATGCATTTACAGCGTATGAAGGCTTTAAAAACTTTGGATTCGAGGTTGAAAAATTCATAGACTCAGGCGAAATTTCTGATAACAACCCTGAGCATATTATCGTTGGAGGTATTCTAAATGTTAGAAAACGTCTGCAAAATTTAAATATCATTCGTGAAAATAAAGAGATTGATTATCCTGCAGAACTGAAAGCCTATTTAAAAAGAAAGATCTGGGATTCAACCATCAATGAAACATTCAACAGCAAAAACTGGAACATTTTCATAAAACCACAAACGGAAACAAAGCTTTTCGCAGGTAAGGTAATCAAAAACGAAATGGATTTTGTAGGTCTTATTGATCCGGAAAATGATATTAGAATATGGTGTTCTGAACTGATCGATTTTAAAACGGAATGGAGGTGCTTTATTCGATATAAAGAAATTCTGGACATCAGAAGATACAAAGGAGAATGGGATAAAAAAATTGATTTAAAAATTGTTCGGAATGCAATCTCAGCATTTCAGTCCCAGCCTCGTTCTTATGCCTTGGATTTCGGAGTAAATGAAAATGGAGAAACAATTTTGGTAGAAGTAAATGACGGACATTCTTTGGGAACCTATGGAATTCCCCCTTATAATTACGCAAAATTTCTTTCTGCCAGATGGAGTGAACTCACTCAAACAGAAGATTATTTAAACTTTTAATTAAAATAAATATCAGTATATGATTACAGATAAAGAATTCACCCTAAGACTTATTCGTCAACTGACTCAGGCATTAGAAAAACTGATCCTGGACAAGCCTGAAGAAAGTTTACTACAGAAAGAACTGGATTTTGATACTCTCATGAGAGATATTTTCAAAATGAATTTTACAGAAGTATCTTCAATGACAAAAGAAGAAGTGATCACGCTTGTCAATGAAAGACAAGAAAGAGACCATAAAGACTATTACGAAATGCTTGGAAACCTTTTCTACTTTAAGAGCAGAGAAGATCAGAATAAAGATTTTCAGGATAAGGCCAAAACATTCTATGAGCTTTACCTACAAACTAGTGGAATCTTTGCCCTTCCGGTCATCAACAGAATAAATGAATTAAAAAAAGCACTTGAATAAAGTGCTTTTTTCTATTTTAGAATGTAATTTTATATGTTCCGCTGGAAGATACGTTGGCTTTCTCAGCCTTTACATATTTCTTCACCCAGCTAACGGATGTAGATGATACACAAGGATCGGAAATTCCTCCTGCTCTTCTCGCAGATACTACATTTCCAGCTTTATCTACAGTGTAGGCAACTGTAATAGATCCGCTGGCAGTACAGCTGTGAGAAGGTTGTGCTCCTCCTCTTCCCATCGTTCCGGGAATGTATCCTACCAGTTTTCTATCAATCCCCACTTTACTGTCGCCGTTTCCGTCTCCACCTAATGGATCTCCTGCATTTCCAGGACCTTTTCCGTCTCCCTGCCCACCTGGGTTTTGTCCTTTACCACCAAGAAACTTCCCGATAGCAGCATTTCCTTGCCCGTCACCGTTTCCGGTCTTTGAATTGGCTTTTGCGGCTCCTGATTTCTTAGTATTTTTAGAAGCACTTGCACTGGTGGCTTCCTTTTTTACAGCTTTTTTAGATTCTTCCTTTTTAGGAACCGTATTTTTTGAACTGTTTCCTGTAATAACTTTCTCCTTAGTTTCCACTTTCTTTGGTTCTGGTTTCACTACAGGTTCCGGTTTTACTTCGGCTTTCGTTTCAGGAACAGGAACTTCTACTGGTTCAGGAGTTACTTCTTCTGTAGCAGCAGCCAAACTTCCGGGCTGTTCAGCAGGTTCTTCAGCTCCATTTCCGTTTCTGTTGTCTCCAAAGTTAACCAGCATGGTGGTGATAACCTCAGGTTCTTTATCCAGTTCCGGTTTCAATTTATAGTAAAAAACAAAAAGCAGGATGGCACACCATATAAGAATAGAAAGCAATGCACTTTTTATTCTGTCCCGGTTCTCCTCGTTTTTGTTTGCTGTATAGCTTCTCATCCTAAAAAATGATTCTTACACTTATTATTTATCCTTAACAGTTGCAATAGCAATGTTAAATTTATGTTTTTCAGCGATTTCCATTACAAAAACAACATCTTTATGCATGGTATTTTCATCGGCTCTGATGGTGAAAGACTTATTGGTCTGACTTGTTAATTTATCTACAATAATCTTCTCCAGATCTCCCCTGTTCACCGGATTGTCATCTACAAAATAAGCCCCATCCGGTTTAATACTTACTACCACAGGATTGGGAATATTATCTTCAACAGCCCCGGCTTTCGGCAGATTTACCTCTATCGCACTTTGGTTGGCGGCAGAAGAGGTAATCATAAAGAAGATCAGCATCAACAGGATAACGTCTGTCATCGCTGCTAAACTGAATTCCGGGTTCGCTTTATTTCTTCTCTGAATTTTCATCTTAGGAAAGATTTATAAAGGTTTATTGATAAGATCTAAAAATTCTCCAGACATATTCTGTGCCTTCAGTACAAACTTATCAATCCTTGTCAAAAGAATATTGTAGCAGAAGTTTGCGGGGATTGCCACTGCAAGACCTACAGCCGTTTGCCCTAAGGCGGTATAAATACCTTCCGAAAGTGTTTTTGGTGAGAAAGATCCGGATGCATGGGATAGATTAAAGAAAGCAATAATCATCCCGATTACTGTTCCCAAAAGTCCCAACATTGGTGCAATACTTGGTACTACCGCCAAAAGATTCAGGTTTTTCTCCATATTGGCCACTTCTACCTGAGCCTGAGATTCCATTGCACTTACAATATCAGAAACCGGACGTCCCAGTCTTGAAATTCCTTTTTCCAGAATTCTTCCTTCCGGAGAGTTCTGTGTTTTACAATAATCAGCAGCGGCTTCTATTTTCCCTTCCTTGATAAAATCTTCAATATTATTCATGAAGTTGGAGTCTGTCTTTGAGGTAAGCCTTTTGATAAAGAAAAATCTTTCAAAAAACAGGTACAGAGAAAATACTCCAAGCAGCAATACGGTTGCCATCACTATTTTAGCGAAGGCTCCTCCGTGGAACATAATTTTCCAGAATGAAAATTCTAAATTGTCTGCGGCAACTGCAGGGGTAGTGATTTGTGCAAATAAAATCTGAGAAAGTTCCGTTAACAGCATTAAATGTGAATTTTATTAAAGTTTCAACGACAAATGTAGTGGAATATTATGAATTGCTCTCTTAAAAATTGCTTAAAAACAACTTAAAGTTTGTTAGGATTTATGAACAGCAAATTTCTTTCCAAAAGAAATTTTGAAAAGAAATTTGATACTAAAAAGAATGATAGTAGTGTTTAGTCTTCGTCTACTTCAATATCATCCTGCCTGAACTCGCATTTTAACCTAAAAGGAATAGGAGTATCGGATCCGGTATAGAAATCATCAATAGTTCCCTTCCAGATCACCTGAAGCTCACCTTCTTCATTCTTTTCGAAAAAGAGCTCATTGTCATAGACATAGGCATCTTCATCATCGAAAAGATCAACCTCGGTATAGGTTTCTTCGTCAGAATCATTGATTTTGATTGTTTTTCCTTCTATTTCCGCAGAGTCGATAGGAAAATCGAAGATCTCAAGTGAAAGCTGCGGAAAGTTGTACTGTAATGAATCATCGTCTACGTGATCCAAACCGTCATCCGTAATAATTTCAACCTCTAAAAAATGCTGCTGGTTGCTGTAAACTGCTTTACAATAAGTATTTCTGATATTGTATTTTAGCGTTTCCTCCGGATGGTAAATTTTTAAAATCCCTTTCATTTTTTCTTAAAAAAAGAACTGTAATAATATGATTGTTAAACGTTTTAGACAAAGATAAAAAATTGATTTAATGTGAAAAGGATTTTGAAAATTATTTTTTAAAATCAATTCGGATATGGGTGTAAATACCCAATAATACTTACTTTTGCTTTATAAAGATTCTGAAATGAAAAATATTTTATCGAAAAGTATTCTGGGACTAGGATTAATGATCGGTCTTGCTTCGTGCAAAAAGACAGATTCTCCCCTTACCAAGGTGACCCCTACCAACCTGGATTCTATTGCATCCAATTATTATGAGCAGTATCTTAAACTATACCCTTTAGCTGCAACATCTCAGGGAGATCTAAGATACAATGATCAGCTTCCCATCAATATTGATAAAGATTTCATCTCAGGAGAAGTGGCTTTTTACAATTCAGTACAGAAGCAGCTTGAAAATGTAGATTACAAAGCACTTTCTGATGAGGATAAAGTGGTATATGATGTATTGGATTATACTTTAAAGGATAAAATTGAAGCGTATGCCTATCACCCGGAATATATCCCGTTCACTCAGTTCGGAGGCCTTCCTTTGAACTTTCCTTTGTATGGAAGCGGGCAGGGAAGCCAGCCTTTCAAGACAGAAAAAGACTATAGTGACTGGCTGAAGAGAATGGAAAAATTCCCGGAATGGATGGATGCCGCTGCAGATAACTTCCGCGAAGGAATTAATAATAAGGTTGTCTTGCCTAAAAAGCTGATTGTTAAAATGATTCCACAAATGAAAGCTGAGGAAATTACCACTCAGGATATGGAAAAAAACATTTTCTACGGACCTGTTAAAAACTTCCCGAAGAACTTCACTCAAGCACAAAAAGATAAATTTTCAGCACTTTATAAAGATGTCATTACTAAAAAAATAATTCCTGCCTATACCAAAATGGGAACATTCCTTGAAAAAGAATATTTACCCAAAGGCAGAGATACAGATGGATATAACAGTCTTCCCAACGGAAATGAAATTTACGGCTATTATGTCAAAAGCTGGACAACCACGAAAAAATCTCCAGATGAGATCAACAAGATTGGATTACAGCAGGTTGCTATGCTTCGTGCAGAAATGGAAAAAGTAAAGCAGCAGGTTGGTTTTTCCGGCACATTAGAAGAGTTTATCACTTTTGTGAAAACAGACCCAAAAGCAATGACCTATAAGTCTTCTAAGGAGGTTTTAGATGGGTTCAACAGTATTCTGACGAAGATTACACCGAAGCTGAAGACCATGTTCAATGTGACTCCAAAAACAAAGTTTGAGATCAGACAGACAGAAAAATTCAGAGAAGCCAGTGCAAGTGCTGAATATATTCCGGGAACTCCTGATGGAAAAAGAGCAGGAATTTTCTACGTTCCGCTACCCGATCCTACCAAATTCAATGTAACTTCAGGAATGGAATCCTTATTCCTACATGAAGCGATTCCAGGGCACCATTATCAGATTTCTCTACAACAGGAGAATACAAAACTTCCGAAGTTCATGAGATTCGGGTGGTTTGGAGCCTATGGCGAAGGATGGGCGCACTATTGTGAGACCTTAGGTCCTGAATTCGGCTTATATACTAACCCTTACCAGAAAATGGGATATTTAAGCGATCAGATGCTGAGAGCAGTAAGACTAGTGATAGACACAGGTTTACACACCGGAAAAATGAGCAGAGAAGAAGCTATTAAATACTTCCTGAGCAATATATCTTATGATGAGGGAGCAGCAGTAGCTGAAGTAGAAAGATATATGGCTATGCCGGGACAGGCTTTAGGGTATAAAATCGGGTCTTTAAGAATCCGTGAACTGAGAGAAAAATATCAGAAAGAGCTTGGTAACAAATTTAACCTGGCGAGCTTCCATGATGAAGTATTAAGTCAGGGATGCCTTCCATTGGATGTTTTGAACAGAAAGATGGAGCTTTGGGCTAAAAAACAGAAGTAATATAAAATACAAATGGGACTTTTTTAAACGGTCCCATTTTTTAATTTTAAAACCAACGACCATGATAATAGCACCTTTGCGCTCTCTTTATCAAAGAGACCTGCACAAATTAAAATCCGAAATAGAAGCTTATCAAAACGAAGAGAACCTCTGGAAGACTGACAAAAACATTTCCAATTCCGCAGGAAATCTATGTCTTCATTTAATAGGAAATCTTAATCATTTTATAGGGACACAGCTGGGAAATACAGGTTACGTAAGGCATCGTGACCTTGAATTTTCTTTAAAAGATATTCCCAGAACAGAACTGATTGAAAAAATTGAAGCAATGACGACCATGATAGACTCTGTTTTAAGCCAGCTTCCGGAAACTGAAATGGAAAAGGAATATCCACTTGTTGTTTTTGAAGATACGATGACAACCGGTTACTTTCTGATTCATCTTATTACCCATTTGGATTATCATTTAGGACAGATTAATTACCATAGAAGATTATTGGATATTTAATCATTATTATAAACGACCTGTATTTTTGCTAAGCAAAAATCCTCCCCTTCTTTGAAGGGGAATTTTATTTTGTACAAAATCAGGATTTTTACTTTTCAAACATCATTTTGGTAATAAAATCTTTCTCTCCTTTTCCTCTTGCCGGAGAATATTCTCTTCCGTAGAAAATGATCTGAAGATGAAGCTTATTCCATACTTCTTCCGGGAATAATTTCTTGGCATCCTTCTCTGTTTCCACTACATTTTTACCGGAAGTAAGTTTCCACTGTGTCATCAGGCGATGAATGTGTGTATCTACAGGAAAAGCAGGAAATCCAAAACCCTGGCTCATCACTACTGATGCCGTTTTATGTCCTACACCCGGAAGAGCCTCTAATTCTTCATAAGTCTGCGGAACAATACCATCATGTCTTTCAAGTAAAAGTTCAGCCATTCTCTTTAAATTTTTGGCTTTGGTATTGGATAATCCTATTTCTTTAATCAATTCCTTGATCTGAAATTCTTCCAGCTTCGCCATTCTCTGTGGTGTTCCGGCAACCTCAAAAAGGTTTGGGGTAACTTCATTTACTTTTTTATCTGTTGTCTGTGCAGAAAGGGCAACAGCAACCATTAAAGTATAAGGATCAGTATGATCCAAAGGAATAGGTGTTGTAGGATATAATTTATCCAGTTCTATCTGAACGAGCTCTGCTCTTTGCTTTTTTGTCATTTTACCCTTAAATTTGAACAAAATTAAATCATTATGCTGAAAGTTGGAGATAAATTACCTCAATTTGAAGGAATAAACCAGGATGGAGAAACTGTATCTTCACCAAAATTAATCGGGAAAAAGCTAGTTGTTTTCTTTTATCCTCAGGCGAGTACTCCAACATGTACTGTTGAAGCGTGTAATCTGAGTGATAATTATTCCAAGCTTGAACAGGCAGGATTCCAGCTATTGGGAGTAAGTGGAGACTCTGTAAAGAAGCAGAAAAACTTTCACAGCAAATTCGCATTCCCTTATGATCTTATTGCCGATGAAACCCGTGATATTATTGAAAAATTCGGGGTTTGGCAGGAGAAAAAGACGTTTGGTAAGACTTATATGGGAATTGTAAGAACCACGTTTATTTTTGATGAAAATGGAGTTTGTACAAGGGTTATTGAAAAAGTAACCTCCAAAACTGCTGCCGAACAAATTTTAGAAGGATAATTTTCGGCCCTGATAAAAAGAAAAAATCCACAAAGAATTTTGTGGATTTTTTATGGTGTAACGTTTGATTTTTATTCTGTTTCGTAATAATTCAACTCTTCCGTTTCTCCGGGAAGGGTAACATATTTCATAAACTTCAATCCTAATTTTTCGATCAGCTTTTGTGAAGAAAGATTATCTTTTGAAATAATTGCAGATATTTTTGACAATCCAAACTCATCCATTCCAATAGATTTTACCTTTTGGGCTGCTTCGAAAGCATAGCCTTTTCCTTCAAACTCTTCCAATAAAGAATAGCCAATATCTACCACATCAAGCCCTTCTCTTTCAAAAATTCCCACAGCTCCAACTTTTTCATTATTATCTTTAGTTATTAAAAGATAGTTTCCATATCCAAGTCTCTCAATCTGTGGAGCAAATCTGTTCAGAATATATTTTTCAGCGTCTTCAGCAGTATTCACATTTCGGTTGCCGATATGCTGGATAAATTTTGGCCTGTTATACAGTTCAAAAATAAAATCTCTGTCTTCAGCAGACATAGGGCGAAGTATTAAACGCTCTGTTTCATAAGTATTATCTGCGTTTGGGTGTTTTTTTAGGCTCATCAGTCTTTGGTTCTTCTTTTTTCTCGACTTTTAAAAGTCTTGGGTTATTAGCACATTTTTTATTGTAAAGCTCAATATAGGTTCCATTATCTTTCACGTTCGATACAAGCCCGGTAGCCTTACTTACCGTTAATGTATAATGTGTTTTCTGATATGGACATTCCTTTGATGTTAATTTTCCAAGATCCAGATAATAATTCTTCTGATCTTCATGATAATTCCCTGCAAGATCCTTGAACTCCTCGTCTACCATATAGCCATCAGCAGCCAATATTATCGCAGCCTCCTGAACATTATCAATTTTTCCTACAAAAACTTTTAAAGCTTCAGTATCAAGTATGTAATTAATTTTTCCACCTGAAGAATAGACTATATAATAAAAACTGTCTTCACTAGGAAACATATTAAATCCGGAAAACTGAGGTGTATAATTTATCTTCCCTCCGGAAACTTTGATCTCCTCCCCTTTTCCATAGCTGTTGTATACCAGAACCCAGGAGTCTACCTTATCGTCAGGCTCTATTCTCTGTAATATATTGGAGATACTTGAAAACTTTTTCTTTTCCTGGGCATTTCCCAGAACTGTAAAAAGTAAAAGTACTAAAGTCGTGAATCGGAGTGTACATTTAATCATAGCCTAAAAATAAGCATAAAAGATACCAAATACTACATAAATTTGTCTCCTTTCTTAAAACTTTTCAGATCCAGTACATAATCTTTGATCAGCTGGTCGTTGTCTCTGGGACAAATAAGAAGTGCCTTATCAGTATCTACTACAATATAATTTTCAAGACCATCAATTATGACTGCCTTGTTATTGTTTTTTAAACGGATAATATTTCCTTTTGAGTTGTAAGAAAGCAAATGCTTCAGTTTCACTGCATTTCCATCCTTGTCTTTGTCCGTATTTTCATAGACAGACGTCCATGTTCCAAGGTCACTCCAACCTAAATCTGATGGAATAACATACACGTTTTTTGCTTTTTCTAAAATTCCGTTATCAATGGAAATTTTCTGCACCTTTGGATAAATGGTTTCTATACAGCTGTTTTCCTTCTCTGAGTTATATTCGCACGCCATAAAATGCTGCGTCATCTCAGGAAGATACATCTCGAATGCATGATGAATGCTTTTGATATTCCAGATAAAGATTCCTGCATTCCAGAGAAAATCTCCGCTATCTAAAAAGCTTTGGGCAATCTCAAGAATCGGCTTTTCTGTAAATGTTTTTACTTTGAAATATTCTGAATTTTTCTTTTCTACAAACTGAATATACCCATATCCCGTATCAGGTCTTGTAGGTGTTATTCCCAATGTTACCAGATAGTCATGTTTGGAAGCCAGGTCAAATGCCAACAATACTTTTTCTAGAAATACCTCTTCTTTCAGAATCAGATGATCTGCAGGAAGAACGATCATGGTAGCATTCGGATTTATTTCAGCAATTTTATTCGCCATGTACAGATTACATGCCGCTGTATTTTTCATCAGAGGTTCACCCACAATATTTTCTTCCGGAATTTCCGGAAGCTGTTGATGGGAAAGTGTCACATATTCTTTATTCGTAATTACGAATATATGTTCTTTAGGAATTACTTTACTGATTCTGTCATAAGTTTGCTGAATCATGGTACGCCCTGTTCCTAAAATATCCTGAAACTGTTTTGGAAATTTCTGCGTGCTCATCGGCCAGAATCTACTACCGATTCCTCCCGCCATTATCACACAGTATCTATCTGATTTTAACATTCTTAGCTACATTTTTCTACCCTCGCTAAAGGCTTGAAAGAATACTTCCTTCCAGTAGCCAGGTTCTTACAAAGATAGTTTTTTTTAATCAGACCTTCTAATAAATACTTTTCGTTGCGATATATAAAAAATTCGCCTTTTTGAAGTTGCTCGATAAAATGGAGGCTATCATCCTGTTTTTCAGTATGAAAATATCTTACCAGATCAGGGCTAGCCATAAAATTAGCCTTTGGTGATTTTGAAAATTTTATGATAATAGGCTTCAACTCTTCATCATAAATTTCAAGACTTTCAACCAGCATATTTCTAAAAGTTTCTTTCCATTCATTGCCATGCGGAGAGATTCTTCTACCATATTTTTCGAAAGCGATCAGATGGGCCAGCTCGTGAGTAAGCACAAAGAAAAAAAGCTGTGGAGTAAGCGTAGAGTTTACCGTAATTTCATGAGAATTATCCGGGAGCTTTCTGTAATCTCCCAGTTTAGAATTCCTGTTTCTTGTGACTTTTATATGAATATAATAATCTGAAAACCAAATTCTTAAATATTTAAGTGTATTTTGTGGTAAATATTTTTCTAACGATTGGATAGACATTTTATAAACTTAGTGGAATTCCCGCATAGAAATTCAATAATTTAAGACTGAAAAGATAATTATATTTCGCCTGTGCTACTGATCCCTGTGCATTTGCATAATTATTTCTTGCTACATTAACGTCATAGATGGTTGTTTTTCCGGCTGCATAACTTTTATCTGCAAAATCAAGGGCTAGTTTTGAGCTTTTTTCTGCCTCTACTGCTGCCATATACGACTCATAGTTGGCATCAGCATCAAACTGTGCTTTCTGCACATTCTGTCTTACCGTCTGCTTCTGCTGTTCCAATGTATTTTTAGCAATACTTTCGTTGATTCTGGACTGCTCTACCTGCAATTTTGTAATTCCTTTATTAAAAATAGGAATATTTACAGAAAGACTGGCCTGCTGTCCAAAGTTATCATTATACTGCTTGAATAAACCTTTTTCCTTAATGTAAACAAGCGCGTTACCAATATTATCGGTATTTAAAAGGTTATTATAGAAAGTTCCTACTCCTGCACTTGCTGTTATGGTAGGCCAATAAGCTGTTTTTGAAACCTCAGTCTGAGCTTCCGCAGAATTTATTCTGCTTTCTGCTGCTTTAATCTGAGGCTGGGATTCATAGGCAATAGATAAAACTTCATCTACAGATTTAAGTTCGGGAGACAGCTGATCTGAAACCGCAACATCTTCCACATCAAATCCTTTATAATCAGACAGCTGTAAAAGCTGAACCATTGCAAATAAGCTTCGTCCCACGTTAACCTCTGCCGTTTTCAAATTTTGCTTTTCTCTTGCTAATGCTGCTTCCGCTTCTGCTAAAACAGTTTGCGCCGTTGTCCCTACAGCTGTTGTTATTTTTGCTCTGTCGTATTGTTTTTTAGCATTCTCAACAGCACTCTCAGATATTTTTACAATTTCTTTATTCAGTAATGTTGTTAAATATTGCTGTGCGATCTGCAATGATATATCATTTTTAATCGTTTCCACATCGTACAGGCTTGCCTGCAAATCAAATTCAGTCTTTCTAACCGTTTTCTCCAGTCTGCCATTGTTATATACCAGGATATCAGCTCCAATATTTACATTGTTACTGAATCTGTCATTTCTTAAACTCCCCGTTCCGAAAGAGGTTTGTCCAAAGCTGACCGTATTCCCCACACTTGCAGAAACAGAAGGTAAATATCCTTTTTTAGCAATTTTAAGACTGGCATCCTGAGTTTGTTTGTTATATTGATTTTGGATAACCTGAAGATTATGCTCCACTGCATAGCTTACACATTCTTTTAAGGACCATTTCTTCTGAGCGTTCACACTC
Source organism: Chryseobacterium pennae (assembly GCF_003385515.1). Lineage (GTDB taxonomy): Bacteria > Bacteroidota > Bacteroidia > Flavobacteriales > Weeksellaceae > Chryseobacterium > Chryseobacterium pennae. The sequence continues at coordinate 514,197 of NZ_QNVT01000001.1, forward strand.
AGACAACCTAATCCAAAAACGATAATCCAAACTTTTTTCATATATAAATGTTTATTTGTTTTTAATGGTCATATGCAATCGCGTCATTTTCATCAGTATTTGCACTTACAAATCACTGCGATTTCATATTAAGATTTTTCCCTATTAGACGAAGTAAATATAAAAAAGTTACAGATTGAAAAAAATAGTTTCATTTTCATAAAACTTTTGAGAATTTTGTATCATGACAAATGAACAATATCAGGAGGCTATTGATTGGCTTTTCATACAAATGCCCAACTACCAGATAGATGGACAAAAGGCTTATAAACCAGGGCTTGACAATATTACCAAACTGTGTATATACTTTGGAAACCCTCAGGAAAAAATAAAATGCATTCACATTGGCGGAACTAATGGAAAGGGATCCTCAAGCAATATGCTGGCATCTGTACTTCAGGAAGCCGGTTATAAAGTAGGTCTGTACAATTCTCCTCATCTTATTGATTTTACAGAGCGTATTAAAGTAAATGGTAAAAACTGCAGCAAGGAGTTTGTCTTTGATTTTATCCAAAAACTTAAAAATATTCCTGAAGAAATCCTTCCGTCATTTTTTGAATTTACTACGATCATGGCTTTTGAATATTTTTATCAGCAGCAGGTAGATTTTGCCATTATTGAGGTTGGATTAGGCGGAAGGCTGGATTCTACCAATATTATTAAGCCTTTGGTTTCTGCTATCACAAATGTTCAGCTTGACCATCAGAATATATTAGGAAATACTATTGAGGAAATTGCCAGTGAGAAAGCTGGGATCATTAAACAGAACATCCCTGTCATTTCAGGAGATGACAATGAAACTGTAAAAGCAATCATCAAAGAAAAAGCACTGAAGGAACATGCTCCTTTTATAGACGCTACCCTGCTTCATACTGATCTCTCCTCTGATTTGAAAGGAAATTATCAGCAAAAGAATGTTCGGGTGGTTCTCGCTATTGTTGAAGAGTTAAAAAAGCTGCACATTACTATTACAGATCAGAATCTGGAAACAGGTTTATTGAACGTTCATCAAAATACAGGATTTATTGGCCGTTGGTTTGAGTTCTCAAAGGAACCGCTTACGATTTGTGATACGGGACATAATCAGGCAGGTCTGGAGTATGTTTTTTCACAATTAAATTCAATTGACAGACACAAGCATATCATTTTGGGGTTCGTTAATGATAAAAACATAGATGAAGTGATGGGTTTACTTCCTGAAAATTCTGAGTTTTATTTTGCCAAACCATCCATCAACAGGGGAAGACACCCCAAAGATTATGAAAACCTGCTTCAGGAGTCCAAAATTTTTTATAAAATTTTTAATTCCGTACAGGAAGCATATCTATCTGCAAAAGAACGATGTACAAATGAAGAAATGATTTTTATTGGTGGAAGTAACTTTGTTGTGGGAGATTTTTTAGAAAAAAATTTGGAGTTTAAAGAATAAGTTGTATATTTGCACCACTCTAAACGAGGAAACAATAACAAAGTCTAGAGGGTTCTTAGCTCAGTTGGTTCAGAGCATCTGGTTTACACCCAGAGGGTCGGGGGTTCGAATCCCTCAGGACCCACAAAAAAGGAAACGAAACCTTTAAAAAAAAATTCGGGCTCTTAGCTCAGTTGGTTCAGAGCATCTGGTTTACACCCAGAGGGTCGGGGGTTCGAATCCCTCAGGGCCCACAAAAACTCTCAGATTTCTGAGAGTTTTTTTTTATTTTATAGTATTAAATAAAATACGTTTCGGATCAAGCGCAAAAACTTGGGGATTAGTTCAAATCTATACTTTTTGTTAAAGAAGATTCGTAGATATTTATTTACTTCGTTCTTTACTTCCTTAAGACTATAAGATAAGGTGCTAAAAACTTTGTGTCAAATTAAATTTCATACATACAGACAATATTATCTCCCAACTTTTGAGCCTGATTCCATATTTTATTTCATTTTCCTGAAAAGAAGTCCAAGCTTATATATATCCAGATAGCGGAGGTTCACATCTCCTTTAGAAAGCCTTCTTTTTATGTTTCCTTCTCCTATTGTGAACAATGACTCTAAAACAGTCTTAAAAGGTGTATTTTTAAGCTTATTATACACCTTAACAAGTTTTACTTCTGCTAATTTTGAATTCAGGGTTTTATCTTTAAGCATATGAGACAAGCTTTCCACAGACTCTTCTACTTTATCCAGATAAATTATATTGCTTTCCAAATCATTATTAAGAATCGGATTATCAATATGGTTTATTTTGATGTGTTCAGCTTTTAAATCCATTGCAAAAAGAAGATCTTCATAGCCGTACTTTTGAAATTCGGGATTAAAGCCTACTTTTCTCAATACCTCTTTCTGAATCACAAAATTATTGGTCTGAAAGCTTAAATATGGATTTTTTCTACGCAATTCTACTGAAAGATTTTCCCTCTCAACAGCAAATTTCCATCTTAAATAATGATCCGAACCGGATGCAGAACCCAGAACTTTCCGGCCTCCATAAATAATTTCAGTATCCGGATATTCCTGTATAAACTGTATATAATTTTTTAAGAAATTCTTTCCTACGATTTTTCCATCGCAATCCAGAAATAAAAGATATTCTCCTTTAGAATAATCCAGAAAAAGATTGCGGATTCTGGAGCGTCCGATATTTTTTTCAAGAAAAATAAATTGATGAATAATATTCTGAAGCTCTCTGTTCGTCTGCTTAAACTCTTCCTTCGAAGCATCATCGATCAATATAATTTCAGCATCAATTTCCTGGCTGTTAATTTCTTTTTCTAAATCAAAAACCAATTCACGGACATCAAAATTATAGACAGGTATACAGATTGAAAGCTTCATCATGTCAGATTTTCTCAACGACTTTTTGAATGCTGAACTCTTCAATACAAGCCCAGTCTCCTCTGTAACATTCTTTATCTCCAAAAACCGAACATGGTCTGCACGAAAGATCTTTTACCTGTACCACATCTTCTTCGCTCTGCCCGAAGCCTAAAAAACCGGCATATGGATGCGTGGCACACCATATAGAAACACATCTGGTTCCCACAAGACTTGCCAGATGCATATTCGCAGAATCCATAGAAATCATTACTTCCAGTTCAGCGATTTTCTGAAGCTCTTCGGTAAGGCTTAATTTTCCGGAAAGACTTTTTGTATTAGGAATCTTGCTCTCCCAGGATTCAAGGGTTTCTGTCTCTTTTTTACCGCCTCCAAAAAAGTATACAGTATGTTTCTGAGCCAAAATCCTGGCCAGTTCAAATGATTTTTCCAGCGGAAGCATTTTTCCTTTATGCTGAGCGAAAGGAGCAAAACCAATTCCCGATTTATGTTCTGAACCAGGTCTTAATTTGTGAGAAAGCTCTAATTTAAAACCCATTTCACGGAAAACGTCTGCATAACGTTCAACTGTTTTTTTCAACTGAACTTTATCCAGGTTCCAGACATCCGTAAGGTTTTCTTTCTCCTCCTTTCCCTTGTCTATTTTAAAAACTTTTAATCCTTTTCTTCTATAGATTCTGTCCAAAATTTTAGTTCGGATCACATCATGAAGATTGGCAATATAATCAGGTTTGAATTCTTTGATCAATTCATTCCCAAGTTTACTCAGTCCAAAGAATCCTTTATAATCATCTACATTAATTCCTTTGAATACAACATTAGGAATACCTGCAAACAAAGCTTCAAAGTTCTTCCTGGAAACCATGATAATCTCCACATCGGGATTTTGCTCTAAAAATTCCTTAAAAACAGGAACCGTCATGGCAACATCTCCAAACGCAGAAAAACGATATGCTAAAATTCTGGTCACGATTATGATTTCAGCTGATAAGCTACTGCGTAAAATTTGATCTGTTTTGTCATAGCCATCAGACCATTTGCTCTGGATGGTGAAAGAAACTCCTGTAACCCGATCTCTGAGATAAATTCAAAGTCAGAATCCAGGATTTCCTGGGTAGAATGTCCACTGTAAATACTTACCAGAAGAGAAACAATTCCTTTTGGTAAAATTCCGTCTGAATCTGCATTAAAGAAAAGCTTACCATCCTTAAATTCAGCATCTATCCAAACTTTACTTTGACAGCCTTTGATCAGATTATCATCTGTTTTCTTGTCTTCCGAAAGCCCCTTCAGTTCTTTTCCAAGGTCTATGATGTACTCATATTTCTGCTCCCAATCTTCAAGAAACGCAAACTCGTCGATTATTTCCTGCTGTTTTTCTTTAATGGTCATTTTAAAAAAATTTCTTTGTGCAAAGATAGTAAATTATGCTTTAGACCTAAAGCAGTAAAGTGCAGACTGGTTTCAGATATTTTTCACATCATGAATATAATCTATTACTTAAAGCCTAACGAATTAGATGCTTTCTGAAAAACCTGCAACAGCTTTATTTCTTCATTTTCCCAACAAAGTGCTTTTGAGGCTTTTTCGAGCTCTTCAAGATAGTTCTCTCTCCCTCTATCTAAGACCTTTTTCACTGCAACTGCAATATTTTCCGGCTGATGATCCTGGATAATCTCCCCTACATCAAACTGATTTTTAATATTCTGCAATTCAGGAAGATTTGACAGAATTAAAGGAACACAAGCCTGAATACAGTCCAGCACCTTATTAGGCAATGAATAGAGATAGCTGTCACCTCCATTTTCTTCAATGCTCATTCCACAATCTGCAGTTACAGTCACTTTTCTTAAGTCTTCCGGCTTTAATTTTCCCAGAAACTGAACTTTATTCTGAAGTTTTTCCCTGATTACAAGATCCTCATATTCTTTTTTTCTAGGACCATCTCCTGCGATTTTCAACAATACATTATCTATATGATGCATAGCAAGGATTACTTTATCAATTCCCCTGAAAGGATTGATAGCACCCTGATATAAAAGTATTTTAGGATTATTTTCGGGAATATCAATAGTAAAGTCTATACTTTTGGGGGCATTCTGAACCACCACAGGATGTATACCATACTTTTTCTCAAACCATTTTCCATAACTTCCACTCGCTGTAATCATCCATGACAGTTCAGGAATGACAGTTTTTTCTATATAGCGCCACAATTTTTGTGACATTTTGCCTTGAACAGCAGGCATTTCTGAAAAAATTTCATGACTGTCAAAAACTAATGGAATGTTTAGCTTTTTAGCAATAAGATAATTGGGGTACAACGCATCAATATCGTTGGCATGAAGAATTGTATTCTGATCTGCTTTTTTTCTGAGCTCATGGTACAGTTTCCAGTTAAATTCAAAATAAGCCGTTTTCAGGCTTTTTGAAGCTAAATGGATCCTTGAAAATGGATAAGGACGCAGCATTTCTTCAGCTCCATTCCAGTCATTCCCTATCAGCTCAATCTTGTAACCATTCTGATATAAAGTCTGGCATACCTTTTCAATACGCTGATCCGTATACAAATTACTGAAGGCAGATGTGAGTATTTTTTTCTGCATTACGCTTTCTTTCCAAGCAATAAATGATAGATCTGAATAAAGCAAATAAGTCCGTTAGGAATAATAACCGGCCATAATGGTCCGCTAAAGAAGCCATAAATGACAAAGCAGAAACAACCGATCATGTTAACGACTCTGATTTTTCTTACATCTTTCAGTATGAAACTCAGCACGATAAAAACTGAGGCCGAGTATCCGACGTAAGTGGTAATTTCGGGATTCATGAGGAATATTTAAGGATAACAAACTTAATCATTTTCAAGAAGATAATAAAATTTTTTACTGCCATAAAGTCATTAATTGATTTTTGGTAAAATATTTGTAATTTAGATAATGAATAAAAGGTAATGTTGCCTTTGTTCTAATGAGATATATTATGGATTATAAGTTTTCACAAGGTTTGAGCCAGGTGTTCAAACAAAGCAAAAGCGAAGCTAAAAGGCTGAAAAGTGAATTTCTTAATACAGAACATCTACTTTTAGGTATTATAAAAACGGAAAACTCTGCTAAAGAAATCCTTCAAAACCTCAATGCGGATTTAACACAAATCAGAAGAAAAATTGAAACTCTAAATACAGCAAGTCTTAATCCTATTTCTGAGGAGGTTACCAATATTTCTTTCACCAAAATGGCAGATCATGCTATTAAACGTGCGGAGTTAGAATGCCGTCAATACAAAAGCAATGAAATTAATACCGTTCACTTGCTTTTAGGTATTCTATATAAATATGAGGATCCTACTTCAAATATTTTGGGAGCTTATGACATCGACTATGAAGGTGTTTCAAGAGAGTACCAGACTATGCTTAAAAATTCCGGGCAGTCACCACAGATGAGTGCTTATGATGACGATGATGAAAGAGAGGAATTCGAGCAAATGAGAAAGCCTACAGGAAATTTAGGCTCAGCAAAAAGCAAGACCCCTACTTTGGACAACTTTGGTAGAGACTTAACGTCTTTGGCCAGAGATGGAAAACTGGACCCTGTAATTGGTCGTGAAAAAGAAATTGAGAGAGTGTCTCAGATCTTATCCCGTAGAAAGAAAAACAACCCACTTCTTATCGGGGAGCCGGGAGTTGGTAAATCTGCAATTGCAGAAGGTTTAGCTTTAAGAATTCAACAGAAAAAAGTGTCAAGAGTTCTTTACGGAAAGCGTGTCATCACTTTAGATCTGGCAAGTTTAGTAGCCGGAACTAAATACCGTGGCCAGTTTGAAGAAAGAATGAAGGCCATCATGACCGAGCTGGAGAAAAACAGAGATGTCATCTTATTCATTGATGAGCTTCACACTATTGTAGGTGCAGGAAGTTCTACAGGAAGTTTAGATGCCTCCAATATGTTTAAACCGGCACTGGCACGAGGTGAAATTCAATGCATCGGGGCTACTACTCTTGATGAATACCGTCAGTATATTGAAAAAGACGGCGCTTTAGAAAGAAGATTCCAGAAAGTAATGGTGGAACCTACTTCTATTGAAGAAACTATTCAGATTCTGAACCAGATCAAGGATAAGTATGAAGAACATCACAATGTAGTTTATACTCCTGAAGCTATTAATGCGTGTGTCAATCTGACATCAAGATATATTACAGACCGTTTCTTACCGGACAAAGCTATTGATGCTATGGACGAAGCGGGTTCAAGAGTTTACATCAAGAACATGAAAGTTCCTACCAAGATCATTGATTTTGAAAAGAAAATTGAAGATATCAAGGAACTGAAACAGAAAGCAGTAAAAGCACAGGATTATCTTGAAGCCAGAAAGCTTAAAGATGAAGAGGAACGTCTTCAGATGGAGCTGAATGCTGCTCAGGAAAAATGGGATAAAGATGTAAAAGAGAAAAAAGAAACCGTGAGCGAAGAAAATGTAGCGGAAGTGGTTTCTATGATGAGTGGTGTTCCTGTAACGAAGGTTGGTAAAAATGAGCTTGATAAATTGGCTCAGATGGATGAGAAACTGAATGGAAAAGTTATTGGTCAGGAAGAAGCTGTGAAGAAAGTTGTGAAGGCTATTCAAAGAAACAGAGCTGGTCTTAAGGATCCTAACCGTCCTATCGGTACATTTATCTTCCTGGGTACAACCGGGGTTGGTAAAACCGAGTTGGCTAAGGTAATGGCCAGAGAACTTTTTGAATCCGATGAATCTCTTATCCGAATTGACATGAGTGAATACATGGAGAAATTTGCGGTTTCAAGATTGGTTGGAGCGCCTCCGGGATATGTTGGATACGAAGAAGGTGGCCAGTTGACTGAAGCGGTAAGAAGAAAACCTTATGCTGTGGTTCTTTTGGATGAGATTGAAAAAGCTCACCCGGATGTCTTCAATATCCTGTTACAAATTCTTGATGAAGGGCACGTTACAGATAGCTTAGGTAGAAAAATCGACTTTAGAAATACGATTATCATCCTTACATCCAATATCGGAACAAGAGATCTTAAAGATTTCGGAGATGGTGTAGGATTTGGTACTTCAGCTAAAAAAACGACTTCAGACTCCAGAGCAAGAAGCACCATTGAAAATGCACTTAAAAAAGCATTTGCTCCTGAATTCCTAAACAGAATTGACGACATTGTGATCTTCAACTCTCTGGTACAGGATGATATCAAGAAAATCATTGATATTGAACTGAACAAGCTTTATGGCAGACTTGAAAAATTAGGTTATAAAGTGGAATTAACAGAAGAAGCGAAAAACTTTATTTCAGAAAAAGGATGGGATAAAGACTTTGGAGCAAGACCACTGAAGAGAGCGATCCAGAAGTATATTGAGGATTTATTGGCAGAAATGCTTGTAAACAAACAATTGAACGAGGGTGAAACTGTAGTTCTTGATCTGAATGAAGCGAAAGACGGATTGGAAGGAAAAACTTCTAAACCTAAGAAGCCATCAGCTGCTGAAAAATCTTCTCAATCGTAAATAATTAATTTAATTTCAATAGAAAAGCACCGGGAACTTCCTGGTGCTTTTTGCTTTTAACAGATTAAATTAAGCTCTGGAAAATCATGCTTTTAAAACTGAAAGTATTCGGATATATCTAAAAAAGAAGCCTCCACATAAGTGAAAGACTTCTTAAATATAGCTTATCCTGTAATGTATTCTATAAAGAGCTTTCCTCTTTTGTTTTGAAGATTTTAACTATTAATAGCAACGAGCTTATTATAAACCCTAAAAAAGGAATAATAAAACCAAATGTGATTCTCGTATAATTATCCGGATCAGTGATTCCCGATAATAAAATTAGAGTCAATAACAAACCTGCACTACATGTTAATAAGAGAAATCTGTCTGTATATCTTTTGCATGACAAAAATATAATGATTGTTCCTATAATCGGAATAATCAACAGGCTTTCCCAAGATGAGTCCAAAACCGGAGGTGGCGAGAAAATATTCTGTATCAATGTATATATATACAACAGCAACATAATCAGGTTTACTGTTGCATGCAATTGAATTCCTCCAATCAGTAAAAAAGAAATAACAGAAATTATCTTAAGCCCTTTCATAGAGGTTTATTTACATGTTTTCTTAGAAGAAGGAGCTGTTCCTGGCTTAGCAGTTCCGCCAATTAACCTTGCTACAGTATTAGGAGTATCAATTCCGGCAGCATTCGTATTTACTCCTGCATACTCTAACATAGTCAGGGCAAAATCAGCACAGTTGTTAAAACCTACATCATAAATACTTGCAGAATACGCTTTAGAAGCGGCAATAATCTGTTGTAATTGGGTAGGAGAAATGGTTCCTACATTCCATGAATGCGTATAAATATGTCCGCCATCATCCCCGAATACTCCTGTTCCATATGCATTTGATGGGAATCCATATTTGGGATAAAACCCATAAGTCATCACATTATTCCCTTGCTTTATTGAAATGAATGCATGCCCTACTCCATGACCGCCATACATTTCCTCAGCATAAACCGTTAAATCAGCTGATTGAGTGATATTTAAACAGCTTAAGTAATTCTCTAAGTCTGAAATAGCAACAGTTGGTGGTGGTGGTGGTGGAAGTACAGGAGTACCGCCTCCGCCGCCTCCGCCGCCTCCTCCACTGGAGCCACCGCTTCCGCCTCCGCCATTATTACATTGGCCATACATTTCGCACTGTCCCGGAGTTAGTATCCCCATATCATCTGAAGAGTTTGAAGGGCCAGTAATTACAACTTCTCCAACGTCAGTAACTCCACCATTTTTAGAAGCTATATTTCCTGCAGGCTTATATGCATTTTCAAAAGCTTTAACGATATCACTATATCCTTTTGATATATTTTTTAATTTGTAAAGTCCTAATAGTGTATTTTGTTTATTAATGCTGGCATAATAAATTTCATCAATTTTTTCATTCTTGATGGTTGGAAAATACATAAAGATATCTCCCTTTTCATCTTTAATTACTTGTGAATGTAATCTGAAATTAACATATGACTCCCCAACCGGAACTTTGACATTTAACCCTGTATAATTTGTGCTATGTAATAAATCATAAGAGTAAAAGGCCTGCAGGAAATCTAAAGCATAAGCTCTCCCTAGCGATGAGCTTCCCTGAGAACTTTTGGACTGTTTCTCGTTTTCATATCGAAAAAGACTGAATTCTTTTTGCTGATCTCCCCTTTCAAGTAATTCTTCTTGTTTACAAGAGGTTACTCCTACGAATAATAGTAAGAGGTAAAATAGGTTTTTAGTTTTCTTCATATTTTTTTTAAAAATCGGGTAAAACTAGCAAAAATAGGGCGTTCACAAAGTGTTTTTTTTAAATAATTAACCACTTTGTGAATTAATAAGCACTTACATTATTGAAATTTAATCAATTGCATTTTAATTTTTTTTGCAATATTTCCCTTTAAAACGAAAAAAACCTTGATTTCACTCAACTTTTATGCTTCTAAAATGTGAACATGAGATCATAAAAATGAATAATATTCGAAACCAGAAACAAAAAACACCCTTTTTATTTTTCATTAATCCATAAAAAAACTCCGAAAAACGGAGTTCTTATTTTGATATCATTACTTTTTTAAATTTTATTTAAAGCCCCACCACAAATCCGATATTCGGGACCAAACCATTTGAAAATACGCTTGAATTTTCTTTCCAAAGTACATTATACATCAAACCGATCTGCATAAAAGAATTATTCCCGATTCTCTGCATATATCCGCCACCAAGATATAATGCATTTTCTTCCCGGTTGTATTTATAATCGTAATATTTATCTTTATAATTGATGAAGTAATGCTGGAAGTTTGCACTTAAATAAAACGACCGTGCAATATAATAATTAGCGAAGGGTCCTATTCCAAACATCGTGGATCTATAATAATCTGAGGTCTGCCAGGAAACACTTCCCACAGCTCCAGCTTCAAGATCTTCGGTAAGACGGTATCCTACTCTTGGAGACGCCTGCAGATAAAATGAACTGTTGCTTCCGAATCCAAGACCTATCCCTCCACCAAAGGTCCATTTATTGCTTTCCTGCACCGGAGCACCTATTGAAACCTGGGAAAATGCAGATCCCGAAACGATCAGCATCATGGAAATAATAAACTTTTTCATATTAAATATTTTATTTTGTTCTAAGGTAAGGTATAAATAAACACATTTTTGTCTGTGCTTACCATTCAAAAAACGTTATTAATGGTGTTTTTATATTAACATCGTTTTTATCAATGTTTAAAATTATGGTTTTTTTACGAATTTATTTAGTTGTATTTTTGCCGCGTCAAACTAAGAACTCCCGTTAAGAGTTTCGTAAAATTGAAATACAATGAAAGTAGTAGTAGGCCTCTCCGGAGGTGTAGATTCAAGTGTTACAGCACATTTGCTACAACAGCAAGGTCATGAAGTAGTGGCTTTGTTTATGAGAAACTGGAATGATGCTTCGGTAACTTTAGAAGATGAATGTCCCTGGATTGAGGACAGCAATGACGCCCTTATGGTGGCTCAAAAACTTGGAATTCCTTTCCAGGTAATTGATATGAGCGAACTTTATAAGGAACGTATTGTAGATTATATGTTCGATGAATATCAAAAAGGTAGAACTCCGAATCCTGATGTTTTATGTAACAGAGAAGTCAAATTCGATGTTTTTATGAAGACCGCCATGTCTTTAGGTGCTGATAAAGTGGCTACAGGGCATTATGCAAGAGTAGATTCTACTATTGATGAAAACGGAAAAGAAATCTTCCATCTTTTGGCAGGAAAGGATAATAATAAAGATCAGTCCTATTTCCTTTGCCAGCTAAGCCAGGATCAATTGTCAAAAGCTTTATTCCCTATCGGTGAACTTACCAAACCTCAGGTTAGAGAAATTGCAAAAGAAATCGGGTTGGTAACGGCTGATAAAAAGGATTCCCAGGGATTATGTTTTATTGGAAAGGTTAGCTTACCTCAGTTTCTGCAACAGCAACTGAAGCCAAACGAGGGAGAAATCGTAGAAATTTTCAAAGATTCCCCTTTATTTGCTGAAGTAGCTCCTGAGTTTTCAACCAAGGAAGAAGAACTTAGCTTCTTATCCAGAAAGATCAATTATAAAAAAGCTGACGGAAAAGTTATTGGGAAGCATCAGGGTGCTCAATTTTTCACGATCGGACAAAGTAGAGGATTAGGAATTGGTGGCCATAAAGAAAGCTGTTTCATTGTTTCCAGAGACATGGAAAACAATATTATTTTCGTAGGAGAAGGAAGCCATTTCCCAGGACTATACAAAAAGGCATTAAAAATAGACAAGTCTGAACTTCATTGGGTACGTGAGGATATGAGACTTCAAAATGGAGAATCTATGGAAGTAATGGCCAGATTCAGATACAGACAGTCTTTGCAGAAAGCTACTCTTTACCAGTTTGAAAATGATTTTTATGTTGAATTTGAAGAACCGCAATCTGCCATCGCTGAAGGACAGTTCGCTTCATGGTATATTGATGAAGAGCTGATTGGAAGTGGTGTAATTTCTTAGTAGCCAGATTATATTAACATCAATACTTAATGATATCATCAAGCCCGAAGCATTTTCTGTTTCGGGTTTGTTTTTGGAATTATTTTCTGAACTCATCTTTGGGCGGAAACGTTGTTAACAAAAGCGTTACAATCAGTTCCACAATCAAAATCATAATTAAGAATCCAACAGGTTTTCCTAATATAATTCCCCGGATCAGTTTGACAATTCCCAAACCGCCAATTAGTATTAGAAAATAAAATGTAATCTGTGAAGCTCTTTCTGCAAATAATTTTAAAATAAAAACGGAGAGGTAGAATCCAAGAACCAGGATCAGGTAGAATTTTAAAAAATCAGGTCCTTTTAGGGTAATCGGATTGAATGTTTTACATTCAGTAACAAGCCATAGACCACTTATTACAACCGGGACAGAATGGATGATTAGCTTTTTCATAATTCATTTTTATTTTAAATTATTCATTTTTATCCGCCACAGCCCCCACATCCTCCACCTCCACCGCAACCACTGCCACAGCTGCTTCCACTACTGCAACTGCTCCCTCCGCTGCAACTACCACTATTTCCCCCACTATCTGAACCGGGATTTTCTTTATTTTCAACTTGAATCTCTTTAATCTGCTTAATGAAAGCTATGATTGCTCCAAAAATGATAATTCCTGCGAAGGAAAGAAATATGGAACCAATGGTAATGATCACCTCTCCAAGGCAGGAACTCAACGTTAAGATTACCATCAGGAACGGAATCCATTTCCACATTCGTGACTTACTTTTTTTATTTTCAATCGCATCCCCATTGAACCAAATATCCTGAGGAGCATCAGACTGGAAGACATCTTTATAATTTTTCAAAGTAGTTGAAAACCAATGATGATGCTTCATTTTTTCATTAAAACCTCCTTTTGAAGGATGATGATGTAAGGGTCTTTTTAAAATATCTGGGCAAAACTCTTCCCAATAATTCTGGGTATAGATCAAGTGCATATGCCAGACTTTATCTACGATTTCACTTGGGGAAGCTCCTTTGGGAAGGATACAGCAGAGGTAGACAAATTTTTTGTACTCTTCAATCGCTTTTCTGGTAAAATCTATGCTCCAGTTCTCTTCTTTTGCCAGCTTTTTCGAAAAAGGAAAATCAGCATCGGAAGCATCCAGTGAAAATCCTTGAATCCTAGTCCAAAGGGACTCATCTTTTAAAATCATTCTTGTTTCCATTGTTTTTCTTTTGTTTTTCTACTCAAATATCAATGGATTTTAAAATATAAAAATCTTTCAAAAATCTTATTTGGTTTGATAAAAATCTTAAATTAGTCTTACAAAATCAAAGTATGAAAAAGGAAGATATTCTGCATCTTGAGAAACTGATGAATTTCTTGAGTCAGCATTTTTTAAAGAAAAACCATTGGGAAGATGTGACCAAAACCGAATGGTCCTATATCTGTGCTGAACTTAATGACCTTATCATTCAGGAGCATTCAGAAAAGGAAATAAAGAAGAACCCTGACCTTTTGGGAACTAATTATCTCTATGAACACCTGATAATTAACAAGCTGAAAAAAATCAATCAGAATGAAAATGCACTCTTAAGCCGGCCTAATCTTGCCAAATTAAGCCAGATTGTGAAAGCTTTAGGCTATTCAAATTACATTGATTTCATCAACTCCAATACTGAGCTTTTCAATTTCAATGACCTTAAAATTGATATGGATAAAGTGAATCTGAATACAGCTCTGCTAGAACGTTTGGCAGGCTGCTGGTATTCTTATAACAGAAATCTACCGGAAAATCCTACACAAGCCAAAGAAGACCGGATCTGGCGTTCAGCGATGGAAATTTACAAGTCTGAAACTACAGGAGAATATTTTATAGAAAGGAGCGGTGGAGATCATCACAAATATTTCGGAAAGGTTACCGCTTATTCCGATTATGTTTTTATCATTATGAACAGCAATACTTTTATCCGACAAAGGCATTTTATTTCAAGGATAAAAGACAGCAAAGAAAAGCTTAAAAACCCAGACTATAAGCTTCATGAGCTCCATTTCATCAGCACTTGCATAAGTTTTAACCAGGAGCCTATTGCCTTGTTTGAAATCTTCCGGAAAGCAGACCGAAAAAATTTTATTTCCGATTCCATCAGCTTCCCCATCGACAGTGATGAAATTCCGGACTCTATTCTTAAACAACTTGAGGATACTGACTCTAACAGAATTGATTACAGGTAGAAGAGGTATGGGTTTTCGGGATATGAGAATGAAGATTTTTATTTTTTTTAATTTTTCTGTAACGTTTTTTGAATTGTCATACTTACCCGGTAAATAACAATAAAAAAATCATTATGAAAACTCCTACTACCCACAATCAGTATGCATCAGCCAACACGGTTCTGATCTTTGTCGTGTCTATGCTGTTAGGCTATAATATTTACCAGGCCATCTATCATCCGGAAAAATCTGATCTTTTTATCTGTCTGATCCTTGCAGCACTTACTTCTGTCATGGTTCAGCAATATGGAACCATTGCTGATGAAAAGAAAAAAGAATAAAGTCACGATCTATTCACCAGATCCACCTGAAGCAGAGCTGTTTCGGGTTTATTGTACGGATCTTATGCCTGGAATACATTTATCCTTTATATATCAATCCTTTACCATAATAATTACATAATTTCATAGTTCTAAATATGAACCTTCAATCATCTTGCTATGGAATATTATGAATTGTATGAAGTTTTGAAAAATCATTTTGATTCCGGAAAAGAGGTTGTGGAAATCGGAGAATTAAACGTTACTATTGAATCTATTTCTTTTGAATCCAGAGCTTCGGACCTGCTTCATGGCTCGGATAATCTGGATTGCCCTACCCATCATCAGCCCCTGAAAATTAATGAAAATGCCTATCCGGTATATGATCAACCTTCGATAGACATTAAAGATTTTGATATTGAATGCAATAAAAAATTTGAGTATCATATTCTTAAAAGGGCTGATATAGAAACAGCTGACGGCTGTATCATCTTTTTCCATGGGCTTAATGAAAAGAAATGGGATAAGTACCTTCCATGGGCTTATGAATTGGCTCAGAAGACCCGTAAAGCAGTCATGCTTTTCCCTATTGCCTTTCACATGGACCGGGCGGAGGCGATCTGGAGTGACCGTCATCAGATGACAGAGATTGTAAAGTTCAGAAAGGAAAAATATCCTGAAAACACTCATTTTTCATATGTAAATGCTGCAACAAGTTCCAGATTGGAAGCGCATCCCCAGAGGATTTTCTGGTCAGGACTGCAGACTTATTCTGATATCATCGAAGTAGTAAAAGATATTAAAGCCGATAAAATCAAGAGCATTGCGCAGAATGCAAGCCTTGATCTTTTTGGATATTCCATAGGCTCTTTCCTCTCTATGATCATTAAAATGACTGATCCATATAGCTT
Organism: Chryseobacterium pennae; assembly: GCF_003385515.1. GTDB lineage: Bacteria > Bacteroidota > Bacteroidia > Flavobacteriales > Weeksellaceae > Chryseobacterium > Chryseobacterium pennae. The sequence continues at coordinate 530,045 of NZ_QNVT01000001.1, forward strand.
TTTCACTCAATCCAGAGTTTTTTGTTTTTGTGGGGGCATGACTATTGACCGGATGTTTCCGATTTCGAAATACATCATGGATTCTCAGGCTACGATTAAAATGCAGGCTGTATTTACAGAATTGCTAAGCTCTGATTTTAAGTTTGATCACAGGCTGAAGCATTATCAGGATGATGATCTTCACCCGCAGGAAAGCTGGTTCAAAAAGATGCTCCGTTACAATTATTTTCAAAGGGAAAGAGAGGAAAGAATTAATGAGATCCAATCCCAGATAAAGGCTTATGTATTGGAAAAAGATAGCGTTGCTCCACCTATGGAAGCCTTAAATACACTACAGGGAGGCTACAGAAATATCAATGTGGAGGTTGAAATTAAGGATTTCCCATTTGAGTATTCCCATATGGTTCCTTTTCCGCTGACTCACAAGCATAAGACTGAAATAACAGCGGCTTTTCATCAGTTCACTAAATCTGCCAGTGATTTTTATACCCGATAATCATGCTAGAAAATGGAGAGAAAGAGCTTGAAAAGAAATAATATAAGTTCCATGGTTAAGTTTTTTAGAGTTAGCTTACAAGCCAGTCTTTAAAGTCTTTGACACGGTCCCGGCTTATGGTAATTTCTTCCTGAGGCTGAAATTCAAGGTCTACTTTATAATAGGGTGAAGTATGGATATTTCTGATATAATCAGAATTGATGATAAACTGCCTGTTAACCCGAAAAAACTTTTTCTCATCCAGAATATCTTCGAGTTCATCCAAGGTAAAATCTGATGGATAATAACGGTCTTCAGTCTGAAGATAAACGATCTTATTTTCACTGAAAAAACAACTTATTTCATGGGTCTGGACAATTTTCAGGTTATAACCAATTTTCACTAAAACCCTTGAAAGAACAGATTTTTCTTTTCTGATCAGTTGCTTGATATCCTGGGATCCAATATCGTTATTGGAGGGAATGAATGATTTAAACTTCTCTACAGCTCCTGAAAGATCTTCTTCAAGAATTGGTTTCAGCAGATAATCGATACTGTTTAATTTAAAAGCTTTTAAGGTATACTGATCAAATGCTGTCGTGTAAATAATAAAGCCTTTGGTAGGTGCTTTTTCAAAGATATCGAATGACAATCCGTCTCCAAGAACAATATCTGAAAAGATCAGCTGTGGGTGCCCATTTTCAGAAAACCAGGCTACCCCCTCTTCTACTGATTCTATTTTAGCAACCACCTCAATATCAGAGAAATGACTCAACATTCTTTCTAGTTTCCTTGAAGCAGGTTTTTCATCTTCGATAATAACGGTTTTGATCATTAAGTTGATAGTTTTATTCTTAAAATTTGGCAAATAAAATTAGATAAAAAATAGCCAGGTTTAAAGATCTATTGTTTTTTTATTTTTCCCCACTTCTTTTTCTATAATTTCCTTTTCCCATTCATCATTAAAAATAAATAATGAAGTGGCTTTCATTATCAGAATCAATGCCCAGATCCCTAAAAATAAATGCCCGCCAAATATCTGGTAACGCAGTTCATCATTAAACCAATCGTCTCCTAGAATAATTAGGGATATAATGCCAAACCACATCAGGTTTTTATAAAACTTTTTCAATTGCTGAACTCTGTTGTATGCTGTATTATAATTCATGATCTATTGTTTTTTTTATGGTATTATAATGTTTTAATTTTTCCTTTCTCTTCAGCCATCAGCTCTTTTATTTTCTTTTCTTCCCAGCTTTTGCCGATTCCAAATACATTTACAGCGTGAAATGCAATTCCGATTCCCCATCCAAGCATGGGCCATAAAAACCATAAATATCCCGGAGATGTTATAAGATTCAGAAAAGCTAAAAAGGAAATCACAATACAGTAAGAAGTAATATTCCCGTAAAATTCTTTAAGTTCTTTTACTCTTTTTGATGCTCTTTCGTAAGCAGTTGTTTCTTTATTAAAAGTTTCCATAATTGTTTTTTTTAAAGGTTGATTTGTTTTTTTCTTGATTCAAATGTATGTCGGAAAAGAGCCTCAAATCAATTTTATATTACCGAACGGTAGATTAAGCTTCCTGAATGGTAAAAAAGAACTTTTTAAACTTTAGAAAATAAATGGAATCAATTTCTTTGTATTCTTTCTGTAGGTAATGTACTCCTCACCGAACCGTTCTACAAGAGCCTGTTCTTCAATTTTAATTCTGTAAGCAAAGGCTAAAAACGGAGGTATAAAAGCAAAAGCCAGGGACATCCAGTTATTAAGATAGAGCCCCAATCCAAGGGACGTCAGTAAAGAAAATGCATAAGAGGGATGTCTCAGGTATTTATAAAACCCTTCTTTTTTTATTTTGTGATCTTCTTTAATGGTAACATCTACGGTAAAATATTTCCCTAAAGATCTGATAATAATAAACCTGAAAATAATACCGATAAGAATAAAGGTCTCTCCTACATACATGATCCAGTTTCCATGAGCTATCGGCAGTGTTGATAAATTGGAAATCATTACGGCTGCGGCAATTGAAAAAGGAATGGCCAGCCAAAGAATATTAAGGGTAGATTTATCTTTGTCTTTTTTATCGTCTTTACCGGATTTCAGCATGTTTTTATAAAAAAACTCGCTTAAAAACCATGCAACCATGGACATTACATATAGGGTCTGTAAAGCAGTCATTTTGATTGATATTAGAAGGTTTATTCAAAATATGACCGAAAATCATCTGTTATTTCAGCAATCTGACAGTTTGGTTATTCTGTAGGTTTTCTAATCTTACAGATCTCTTTTCTCTTTTTTCATCAGCTGACGGATCTTTTTCTCTTCCCAGGTATGCAGATAGCTGTTTTTTGATAAAAAAACGACTGCTGCGTGGGTTACAAGTCCGATTCCCCAGAAAGTAAACGTAAAGAAATTTTTGAACTGAAAATAGCTTTCTCCGGGTTTCAGCTGGTCATAATTGTAAAAAACAATCATTGCATTCACGGCAATATAGACAAACAGATGGGCATAAAAGCCTCTTAATTTCTCAACATATCTTTTAGCTTTCTGATATTGAATATCATTTTCGTCAAATGTTTCCATCGTTATTATTTTTTTGATTATTCATAATTTCACGAATCTTCTTTTCCTGCCAGGATTCTCCAACTCCAAACACCTGAAATGCATGAGTGGCTACCCCAATTCCCCAGCCAAATACCGGAAACCAAAACCAGTGGAATGTGCTTTTGGTAAAAAAATTAATAAAGATCAAAAAGGGAATCACAATACAGTAAGAAATCAGGTTGATATAAAAATCTTTGATCTCTTTCATTCTCTTCTGTGCTTTTTTATAAGCTTTAAGATCATTATCCGGCTGTTCACTGACAATATTGGGTTTACTGGCCAACATCGGAAGTTTTACTTTAAAATAATCTTCTGCCTTTTCTATGAAAACATTCCTTTTAGTAAGCAGAGAATAACGTTGCACAATATTAGCCAATCCTATTCCGGAGCTTTCTTTGATCTGCTCCCTTACCTGTAAATTATTCTCAATGCAAAGGATATCATTTTCTGAAAAAACTCTGATGATCAATGGCTTTGAAGAGGTGGCAAAATTGTGTTTGATACAGTTTTCCAACAATAGCTGCAGTGACAAAGGCACTACATATTTCCGGAAATCTTCTTTTTTAACATCAAAGATAAAATCAACACTGTCTTCGAATCTTGTTTTTAAAAGATCACAATAGGTTTTGGCAAATTCTATTTCATCCTCCACTGTAACCAGCTCTTTATCTTTCTGTTCAAGTACATACCGGTAAATCTTTGACATTGAAGCTGTAAACTTCTGTGCCTGATGAGGATTTTCATCAATCAGAGAACTCAGAACATTTAAAGAATTAAAAAGGAAATGAGGGTCCAGCTGGTTTTTTAAACTTTCAAACTGTGCATTGGCTGATTTTGCGATCAATTTCTGCTCCACCACTTCTTTTCTGGAAGTCTTCTTCAGTTCCTGCATAAAGCTTTTCGCATGAAGAAAGGCCGAAATAAGCAATGCTATATTGATGGTAAACCAATTGGCAAGATTATATTTCCCTGAAAAATACTCTTCTGTAGTTGCTCCTTTCTGAATCAATATAAAATTAATATAATTACAGAAATAGACTAATATAATATTAACAACAATAACGGAAACAATACTTATTACTGCTCTTTTGGAGGTTTCATCAGACCAGGGAAATCTTTTGTTGAGAAAATTATTCAAAAATCCATTTCCTCCTCCCAACACAACGGTATACAATAATGAGATGAGAATAGTAAGTCCAAAGTTTTCCAGATTTTTCTCTCCTGTAAAGGCAAAAAAGAAAAACATAGAGACGATGAATGAGATCCAAAACATTGTTATAATATCTTTACGCTTCATGATTCGTTTTCTTGATTCAAAATTAGCTTTTATTATAGGTACCAAAAACTATTTCTTACCGAAGGGTTCATTTTTATCCCTGAATGGTATATCTCAATAGAGTGTCACGGATGGCAAATTAACAATTCAATAATCAAAAAATATTACCCAATAAATTATTCATTGAAAAACAAATATTTTAATGAAAATAACCCTTCCATTTGTATAAAAACATTAAAAAGCACCTTTGCGGTAGGGTGCTTTTTCATAATTAGACTACAAGGTCTTATTTTTTGACTTATTGGGAGTCTCTATTAGATTATTTTTTATTTTCTGTTGGTAAACTCATAAAGTATTCTGCTTCTCCTCTTCCCCAATTCGGATCCAGAGACGTTTTAGGCTTATATGCATTAAATTTTGTGATTGCTTCTTTAAACATTTCTACCCCTTTGCTTTTGCTTCCTCCGTACTGCTCGGGTGTAAAATAGATATCTTCAGCTTTAATAAGGGTAATTCTCGGATTTGAAGGATCTAATTTTTCGGCTCTGCTGAGTTCTTCTGAAGCTCTTGCTCCATCTGTCATGAAACGTTGCTGCGGGTTAACCATCATTCTTAGAGAATAAGCCATCTTTTTCAACAGGTGAATCTCAGCATTATCTGCTCCGGCAAGACTTTGTGCGGTACCAAGATATTTTTCAGCCTGTGCTGCCACCCCATCCAGATCCTGAGTATTGCCGTTTCTCATCATCACTCTTCCTTTTTGGATTTGAGAAAATGCAGCATAATATGGAGGTAACCACTGCGAACTTTCTTTACTTCCTATTCTTTGGAAATCATTAGACAGTGTCTGAAAATCTTCAGGGGTTTTACAGGTTTCTATTTTTGCAATTTTTTCAGCCATTACTTTTTCATAATCTGTCTGTGCAAAAGCAGTTAAGCTCATTAAAACTAAAGCAAAACTTAAAAGGTATTTTTTCATGATATCAAATTTTAAAGTTGGTTAATTATTTATTCGAAGTTATGTTTTTATAAGTTATTATTGATGGCATCTTCTGTTTTATCGACTCCAAAACTGAAAAAGGCCCCTACAAAGACAAAAGTATTTACTGGAGGAACTACTGCTGAACTTCTTGATCCGTTGGTTGAAAAATTGTATCCGTATACATTTTTAGATCCAAGAACGTTTGAAATACTCAAAACAAAGACAGTAAATGATTTTGCATCTTTTTTTCCGATACTGGGAACATAATTAAAGCTAATATTCAAAGCATTATAATCTTTAAGCCTGCCTTCATTTCTTGTATAGTTAACAGCTTCTCCATTTTTAAGCTCTGTAGCAATATCATAGTATGGGCGACCTTTAGCATAGGTATAGGATAAATTTACGCCCAGTTTCCATTCCGGAATGAATCTTTTCACCACTGCCGAAAGTGTATGTTCTGCGGCAAAACCGGGTTTCAGACTTACGGGATAATTGATAAAATCTCTTTTTGAATCTAAAAAGGAATACGTTACCCAGTAATCTATATTTTTGAATGTCTTTTTATTGTCTCTCCAAAACAATTCCAGGCCTTTTGCATATCCGTATCCATCATTATTCAGAGCGGTCTGAATCTGTTGGTTCTGTTGTTTTCCAGGCAGAATACTATAGGTTTTAATAAGCTGATCATACTTTTTGTAAAAAGCTTCAAAACGTAGGCTTCTTCCTTCTGAGCTTTTCAAAAGCTGGAAAATATAATGCTGTGATTTCTGAAAATCAAGAGCTGCCGGCCCATTGATATACTTGCTTTCTGGATTCTGGTAGAAGATTCCATAAGCTATATTGGTAGTCCATTTATCGGAAAGTCGGTATGCCAGTGCAAAACGGGGAGCTATATTACTTTTACCCAAGTAAGATGAGTTTTCTGCTCTTACTCCGATCTTTGCAGACAGTGCATTGCTAAATCCCAGGTCCGTTTCTATGAATGCAGAGGAAATCAAATCCTTATAATTTTTCTGAACAGTTTCAAAGTTCAGGTTTTCATTAGTATTATTCAGTTCAAAACCACCTCTTACAGCACTGATTCTGTTGATTTTTCTTTCAAGAACCGTTTTAAAATTCACATAATTTCCATCAGTCAGCAATTTTGTGTGATTATCTTCTATCTCGTTGGTCTCTGTAGAAAAATTAAGATCTGACTGGTTATAAGAGTAAGAACCTCCTACATTCAGAAGATATTTTCCGAATTTTTGTCTGAAAGAGAGATTATGATACATCGTTTTACCTTTTAACCTCACAAGCCCAAACTCATATTCCGGTTCCAGACTTTCTGTTTTTACACCCATTTTATTGGAGTTAAACATTCCGTAATATTTAAAAAAACCACCTGATTTTGTTTTGAATCTAAAATTAACATCTCCGTTCAGCCCCTGCGGAGCATCAATAAAGTCTGTATTAAAATGGAAAACATTCTGCATAAGACTCAGAAGAGAATAGCCCAGAGAGGCACCGTATGAATAATTTTTTTGTTCTCCCAGTTTTTGAAATCCACCGCTCAGAAAAATAGGAGAAACCCCGAAGTTATAAGAACTCTGATCTGGCAGATCAACACTTTCCAACATTAAAGCTCCTGAAAGAGCCTGACCGTACAACGCTGAATATCCACCACTTGAAAAAATATTTCCTTTAAAAAGAGAAGTATTGAACTGATCTCTTCCTGCAATTCCGGGAACAGAGTTCGAAAAGTAATTATTAATAAGACTTCCATCCATAAAAATTTTGGATTCAGAAGCTGTTCCTCCTCTGATGAAAAGACCTTCAGACTCTCCTACTTTCTGCACACCAGGGAGATAGGTTAAAGCCGATGTTATCTGTCCGTCTGCCCCGGCAGTGGTATAAATATCAAGAGGACTAAGCAAGGCCGTTGCTCTCTTTCTGTCACTGGCTTCTATAGAACCTGCAGAAACCACTACGGCATCTATTTCACTGATTTGCTCTTTAAGATCTGCATTAATTATTATATCCTGATTTTCAATACCAATCTCTTTCTCAATGTCTTCATATTTAGGATGGGTAAAAGTTATTTTATGACTTCCTTTTTCTGAAGTTTCGAAGGAGAAATTGCCCTGCGCGTCTGTAGTCGCTCCGTCATAAGTATCTTTTAAGGTAATATTTACTTCACTTATTCCTTTATTTTTATAGGTTACCTTTCCTGATATCTTTATCTGGGAATATCCCAGGGCAAAGGTTATGAGAGCTATCAGGAAGAATATTTTATGTCCTTGTGTTTTCATGGTTATTATTTCTGGATCAAAAATACTATGACAAATGCCCTTCTGTAAAAAAAATATTACTGAAAGGCATTCTTTAGTTACTGAATGGTAAAAAATGCTGGGCCCTGGAAGAAAGGAGGCTGGAAGTTACTTTTGGTCATAATAACTAATATCCATTATCTTCATTACTTCCGGTTTAAAACATTCAGTATTAACTACTGAATGGGGATACAGAAGTCCACGATCATTTTTCCCTCCGGATGTTCTTTAAAGTTGGAATGATAGATCTCAAACGGAAACGTTCTTCTTGTAGAATAGTTATGTTCATTCATCCATAAAAACAATGATACCCAGCATTGTTCAAAATCGTTAAGGGTAACCTCACCGCTTCCTACAATAAATTTTCCAGCTTCTATAGATTCTGAAAAAACTTCCCCTGTTGGTTCTTCTGACTTTTCATCCAAAAGCATACAGGCATGAATCCTGACCTTATCGGGAGGGGTTACTTTAAAGCTGTCATGATACACAGAGATCATTTTCACCTCTTCCCGTGGAAACAGGTGTTTCTTCTTTGCCCAGTCTATCAGCACATTATAAGAATGTTCTACATTCGCAATTCCAAGGCTCATTACTGCTGCCAGATTCATTTCCGGCATTTCTTTTACTTCAATTTTTAAATTCATTGCTGTCCAATTTAACAGGTTTTCAATAGTGCAAATGTATTGGCTGAAAACCGTATCAGTTTGTCCGTTCTTGCTTTGTGTTTGTAAAATCTTGTGAAATGCTTTGGGAGCTGTTCTGCGAAATTCGGATGGTGGTAATCCGTAGTGTTTTTTAAAGGTTTTGCTGAAAACAGAGTGATTGGAAAACCCAAGATCAAGATAGATTTCCTTAATTTCCATCTCTTTCTTTACCGCCAGAAAAAAAGCGCTTTTTTCTATTTTTTTTCTGATAATAAAATTCTGAAGGGTCTCTCCTGTTATCAGCTTGAATATTCTGTGAAAATGAAACGGAGAATAGGCACTGATCTCTGCAATCTTTTCAAGAGAGAGGTCAGCGTCAAGATTTGCATCAATATATTGTATAATTTTTACAATCCGTTTTTTATATTCTTCCAAAATAAAAAGATGTAGAATCACAAAGGTATTGATCTTAAGTGCATTTCTATTGTCTATTATTGCTAAATAATGGTACTCTTTAATTTTTTAGACGTAAAGTTTTCATAGCGTTTTATTTTTAGGAGGCTAAGGATGGATATCATACAACTTATTCAATGATATAATCTCACCAATAAATCATCAAAACCAAACAGATCTTTGAGATCTGTTTGGTTTGTAAACTTACTCTATTTTTTAGACGCAAAGTTTTTATTTTGATTCCGTAGATTTTAGGAGGCAAAGATGAAATCAACTCCGTTGATTTGATGAAGCGAATGGATCATCAAAGTGTTCTTTCATAGAATAAACAACTGATTATCTTTCATTTGATTGATTTTTCACTTCAATTCCTTGTCTTTTTTCATAGCTATGTATATACAAAAGCTACCAATTACGGCTAAAATAGCTCCAAAAATAAAAGGTGCACCGCTGTAAGAAACGGGTGACCGGGGAGAGGTAAAATAAGCAAATATCCATGTCATCAGCAATGGCCCGAAAATAGAGGTTAAGCTGAGAACACTGGTAAGTCCGCCCTGTAATAATCCCTGTTTATTATCCGGAACTTTTGAGGAAATCATGGCCTGAAGTATTGGGGATGCCATTCCTCCGAGGGCATAAATCGCTATGACAACAAACATCATCCAGCCTTTATTAGCAATCCCGAATAACAGCATACTCAGACAAAAGAACGCCAGGAAAATAATGACAGATTTCCTCTGCCCTAATTTATTGATAAACAGCCCAATCAAACCACCTTGAAAGATCACCATCAGCAACCCCAAAAACCCCATTGAATAGCCTATCATATCTTCTTTCCAATTAAATTTATCCATCACATATACACTCCAGGAACTTTGTACAGAATGTCCTGCTAAAGCAATCAAAATAAAGGCAATGATAAATGCAGGGGCCAGTATTTTCTTATCCAGGCTTTTCATGACTCCAATCGGGTTGGCGGTTTTCCAGGAAAACGGGCGGCGATTGCTTTCTGATAATGATTCCGGGAGCACAAAAAAACCATAAACAAGATTAAGTAAGCTTAATCCGGCGGCAGCATAAAAGGGAATTCTTTCTCCATATTGTCCGAGAACTCCACCAATGAGGGCCCCAATAATCATTCCTACCCCAGCAACGGCACTCATGATTCCAAAATACTGTCCTCTTTTTTCAGGGGTACTGACGTCTGAGATGTACGCTGCTGCTGTTGTCATACTGGAACCCATAATTCCATTGATGACCCTTCCTACAAACAGCCATGCAATATCAGGTGCCAGCGCAAGAATGAGATAATCAATTCCAAGTCCTAATAATGAGCATAAAAGTACGGGTCTGCGTCCATATCTATCGCTTAGCCCTCCTAAAACCGGTGCAAACAGAAACTGCATTAAAGCATATACGGATATAAACCAGCCGATATACTGAGCCGTAATACTTATGTTGTCTGCGTTGGACAGTTTTGTAATCAGGGTAGGCAATACCGGCCCGATAATTCCTATTCCAATAATATCAATCAGTACTGTGATATAGATAAAGGTTAGCGCGTGTTCTTTTTTTCCAGGCATAGATTTGCTTTATGGGTGAGTAGATATTTTATCATTTAGCTGTTGCAGTATTCATAAGATTTTTAATGACCTGCGACAGATAATTGAAATTCTGATTGATAAAGAAATGGTTTCCGTTAACAATCTGGCATTCACATTCTGCTTCTGTATAGTTGGCCCAGTTTCTTATATTCAGTGCATATTTTTCACTTTTCCCCATTATGGCATAAATGGGTGTCTGTATTTTTATATCGGGAATCTGATTGCTTTTGTTCTCCAAAAGTCCAAAATCACTTCTCAATACTGGCTCAAAAAAGTCTAATAATTCCTCATATTGCATTACCTCATCGGAAATCCCACCCAGTTTTCTTACTTCTGCAAAGAATTCGGTTTTGGGAAGGTCTGCAATAGGAGGTGTATTTTTTATTCCGGGGCCCGGATACCCTGTAGCAACAAAATGTACGGGAGCATCACTCTCTTTTTCCATCGCATGACAAATTTCCAGCCCCAATATCGCTCCCATACTGTGACCATAGATCAAATACGGAACATCTTTCTGTCTTACCCGTTGTATCTGTTCCAATACATCAGCAATGGCTTCCTGTTTATTTTTTAAAGGAGGCTCTGCCATCCGGTCACCTCTTCCCGGAAGTTCCGGAGTTTCTACCTGAAAATGGGATTGCAGCCCTTCTATTAAAGGGCGGAAGGAATTCCTGTCTCCGCCGGCATAGTGCAATAAAAATATCTGTGGTTTTGATGATCTTGTTCTGTTCATGGGTTTTCCTTTTATGGTTCTACATAAAAGCATGGGAGAAAATGATCTCCCATGCTGTTTTATTGTCCAACTGTTTTATTAATGATATCGATGATCTGTTCTTCTTTTTCTAACATAAACTGGTGTGCAGCTTCCACAGGATATACTGATAACAGTTCCTGATTTTCTATAACTGAGTCTACATTGTTATAGGTACAATCCATCATATAATTATTAAATGATTCGTCAAATCCTTCTCCACCCAACATTGCTTTTAATAAGACCACTTTTGTAAAACCAAGGCTATTAGAAATGTGTTCTCTTGCAATGGTAAACTCTGCCGACATAAAGCTTTTTGTAGCAATAAAATGGCTGTGATCTACAGGAACTTCCAATTTGCTGCTCAATTCTTCATCGGAAGGGAATGAAAGGAAGTTGACTAATTTTTGATCTGAGGCATAGAAAATGGTATCCAGCAGATAGACTTTAATCTTCTTGCATCCTCGTTTTTCCAGTTGAGAAGCTATTTCCAGCGCAATGGTTCCCCCCAGAGACCATCCCAGTAAAATATATTCTTCCTGCTGGGTCTCTTCCTGTATCTGAATGATGTGATCCAGGTAATATCCTGCCAGTTTATTCAGGTTATCAATCTTTTCTTCATGATAGAGGTTATAAGAATCCACGCCATAGCAGTCATAGCTGGTTTTCAGTTGTTCTGCGAGGGACTGATATACTTCACTTCCTCCGTTTCCTGGATGGATAAAGAATATATTCGGATTGTTATTGACTGCATTCAGGATGGATACTGTTCTGTATTCTTTACCGAATTTTGTAATAAGAGCCGCCAGCTTACTGATGGTTCTTTCTTTGAAAACATCTACAATCTTCACTTTTACATCCAATACCAGCTGTATTCTGCTAATCAGTTTTATCGCCATAATGCTGTTTCCACCTACTCTGAAGAAATCATCATGAATACTGATAGATTCAGGATCAAGACCTAATACTTCTCCATAAATTACTGCAATCTGTCTTTGAAGCTCATTTTCCGGAGCTGCATATTCTGATACGCCTGTAAATTCAGGTTCTGGAAGCTGTCTTCTGTCCAGTTTACCATTAATCGTCAACGGTAAAGCTGTTAAATGAACAAAAACATTAGGAATCATATATTCTGGAAGTGATTTCAATAAGAATTCTGACAACTGGAGAGGGTCAATTACCGGATTGGAAACATAATATCCCACAAGATATTTCATATTTCCTTTGTCTTCTTTCACCAGAACGGCTGCCTGACGAATGCCCGGATATTGAAGCAGGGTATTTTCAATTTCTCCCAACTCAATTCTATGTCCTCGGATCTTCACCTGGAAGTCGTTTCTTCCCATGTACTCCAATTCTCCATTAGCCAGTCTGCGTACTAAATCTCCGGTTCTGTATAAACGGCTGTTTTCATCTTTTCCTTTCTGATCAGCTGTCTGGAATGGATTAACCATAAAGCGTTCTTCAGTAAGTTCCGGTCTGTTCAGATACCCTCTGGCAACACCCGTTCCTCCAATGTACAGCTCTCCTACGGCTCCATCAGGAACAGGGCGATATTGAGCATCAAGAACATATAGGGTTGTATTGGCAATTGCTTTACCAATATTTAATGGGTTTTGATCTTCTTTGTAATCATGAAGCGTAGCACACACCGTTCCTTCTGTTGGTCCGTATTCATTGATAAGGGTAATATTTTCGATGTTTTTATTCAACGCCGGGAAACTTTCTCCTCCTGCATGGATCAGCTGTAAACTTGTTCCGTTATCCACAACTTCCCTCAACAGGACTGGTGGAATAAAGGAAACTTCTATGGTATTGGTTTTAATATAGTCATTAAGCTCATTCACTGAAGTTCTAAGCTCATTACTGTACAACCAAAGGGTATTTCCGTTGCATAAAGACGGGAATATTTCATACACAAAGGCATCAAATACATAATTGGAATAGACTCCTACATTTTTGTATTTTTCAAGCTGATGAACTTCAGTCATCGCATCGATCAGATTGATAACCCCTTTATGTTCAATCATGACTCCTTTAGGAAGTCCTGTGGTTCCACTGGTGTAGATCACATACGCTAAATTGTCTGACGTTACACGGGAAACAGGATTATGAGTCTCTGCTGTTGACAGTTCTTCAATTAATGCTTTATCATTCAATAAAACCAGATTCACCTCTAAGGAAGCCTCACTGAACTTGTCTTTTACTTCTTCATGAATAAGAATCACCTCAGCTCCCGTATCTTTTAAAATATGACTGATTCTATCTGCAGGATAAGAAGGATCCATCGGAACATACGCTGCTCCGGCCTTTAATATCGCAAGAATTGCTACTAGCATATCTTCTGAACGTTCAAGACATAATGGAACAAGATCATCAGGCTGAAGCTTGTATTCTTTGATGAGATAATTTGACAACTGATTTGCTCTTTCGTTCAGTTCATTGTAAGATAGTTTAACATCCTGATATACCAATGCCATATCATCAGGTGTTTTGGCAGCCTGATATTCAAATTGTTGATGAATTGTAGCTTTATCCTGATATGCTTTTCTGTTATCATTCCATATCTCTGTAATCTGTCTGTTCTCTGTTTCTGAAAGAAGAGATAACTCTCCTATTTTCAGATGATCAGTATTGGATTTTTCAATCTGTACAATCTGGCCCAACAGGTGTTGATAAGTGTTTGCTATACGGGCTATTGTCTCTTTTTTAAATAAAGAGGTAGCATAGTTGAAAGACATCTGAATTCCTTCAGGACTTTCGTTAATCATTGTTGTCAGATCAAATTTCGCTGCCTGATAATCTACGTCACCATCAAAAGGCTGGAAAATAACCTCCTCTTCCTGAGCTGCAACACCTCCAGCGTTACTGGTCTGAAGGCCAAACATCACCTGGAACACCGGATGTCTTGAAGTATCCTGTTCCACTCCCAGTTCTTCCACCAGTTTCTCAAATGGAAGATCCTGATGAGCCTGAGCTTCTGTGACTGATTTTGACACCTGCAGAATGAAATCCTTTATATTTTGTTGAGGATCAATTTTTTCTCTCAATGCTAATGTATTCACAAAGAACCCGATAAGATCTTCAAGCCCTGCATAATGACGGTTGGCAATCGGGCTTCCCACTATAATATCTTCCTGGCCTGAATAGGTAGAAAGAGTTAGATAATAACCACTTAACATGACATTGTACAAGCTTACTCCAAGATTTCTAGAAATGTCTTTCAATCCAAGCGCCATTGCTTCAGGGATATTAAATCTAGCAGTATCACCATCATAAGAAATCTCGGCAGGTCTATGGAAATCTACCGGAAGATCTAAGCTCTGATAGTCATCCAGTTTTGTTTTCCAATAGTTAATCTGGTTATCTAGACGTTCTCCTGTAAGATAGTTTCGCTGCCATAATGCAAAATCCTTGTATTGAATATTTAATTCAGGAAGCTCCGGCTGTTTTCCTCCGGCAATGGCATGATAAGCTTCAGCCACTTCTTTCAGGAATATATCGGTAGACCATCCATCAAAAGCAATGTGATGAATGACTACTGACAGGTAGCTGATATTATCTAACTTGAAAATATTGACTGCAACAGGAATCTCTTCTTCCAGACGGAATACCTTATGAGCGCTTCTGTTTACAAGCTCCTCCAGTTCTTCTCTGTTTCCTGCTTCTATAGTTCTGATTTCGGGAAGAAGATCAGTAACCACCTGATAACCAACCCCATTTTCTGTAGTCAGAATGAATGTACGAAGTACTTCGTGACGTTGGATTACAGTTTCTAAAGCTCTATGTAAAGCCGGAATATCGGTTTTTCTGCTCAAAGTAACTGTCATCGGAATGTTATACGCACTGCTCCCGCCTTCATAGGATTCTATAAACCAAAGTCTTTCCTGGGCAAAAGATAATCGTTGATCTTCCAACGAATCTACTTGTGAAGGAAGAATAGTGATCTGATCTTCCTGAATATTTTCCATTAACGCCGCCGATAAAGAAGCCACAGTTTTATGATTGAATATCATTGCAACGTTAGCCTGCATATCCAATGTCAGCCTGATCTTACTGATCAGCTTTATCGCCATAATACTGTTTCCTCCCAGTCTGAAGAAGTCGTCATGAATGCTGATCGTTTCGGAGTCTATTCCTAATACTTCACCATAAACCTTACATAGTTTTTCCTGCAATTCATTCTCTGGCGCAGTATATTCATGACTTCCTTTTAATTCCGGTTCCGGTAACTGTTTTCTGTCCAGTTTTCCATTAAGGGTAACAGGTAATGCTTTCAGATGAACAAAAATGTTTGGTACCATGTATTCCGGTAATGTTGCGGATAGGAATTCGGACAATTGCTCATCATTTAACTCGTTATCAGAAACATAGTAGGCTACGAGATATTTTACACCTGCATTATTTTCTTTGGCCAATACTGCTACCTGGCGGATATCGGAATATTTTACCAGAGCATTTTCAATTTCACCAAGTTCGATACGGAAACCACGAACTTTCACCTGGAAGTCATTTCTACCCAGGTATTCTATGTTTCCACCGGACACCCATCTTACTAGATCTCCTGTTTTATATAAGGTCCCGTTATATTTTTCGTCTTTTTCTTTATTGGTTTGGAATGGATTTGCAATGAAGCGTTCTTCCGTCAGCTCCGGTCTGTTCAGATATCCTCTGGCAACTCCTACACCGCCAATGTACAGTTCTCCCACCCCTCCGATAGGAACCGGATGTAAGAATTTGTCCAGCACATATACTGCTGTATTGGCAATCGGCTGCCCAATCAATACGTTCTGAATAGCAGGATCATTACAGTCATAATACAGAACATCCACGGTAGCTTCCGTTGGCCCGTAAAGGTTATGAATCTCAGCATGGCTCATTAATCTTCGTGCATCCTGTACCTGTTTTAATGGTAGAGCTTCTCCACTACAGAAAATGTATCTTAAGCTTTTTACCATGGCCTGCAACTCTTCTTTAGTGTCTAATGTTTCCTCAAAGGCACTTAACATAGAAGGTACAAAGTGTAAAATGGTCACATCGGTCTTTTGAATAACTTCAGCTAAGTATTCTGGATCTTTATGTCCTTCCGGACGTGCAAATACGATACATGCCCCATAGAAATGAGCCCAGAATAATTCCCAAACGGAAACATCAAATGTATAAGGCGTTTTCTGCAGGATATTATCTGTTGGTACCAAAGGATAGGTATCATTCATCCAGACAATCCGGTTCACTACACTTGTATGTTCTACCATTACACCTTTTGGATGTCCCGTGGTTCCACTGGTGTAGATGACATAGGCAAGATTGTCCGGCTTAATAGCTGTAACCGGATTGGATGCATTTTCTTTTTCAATGATTTGCTTGAATGAGGTATTATCTAAAGAAATAACATCTACATTCATACCCTGTAATTTCTCTGCTGTACTTTCCTGAGCCAGCATAATTTTGGCCTTGGTATCTGACAGGATATATTCTATTCTTTCTGCCGGATAAGAAGTATCCATTGGAACATACGCTGCTCCGGCCTTCAATACGGCAAGAACTCCAATCAGCATATTCTCTGAGCGTTCCAGGCATAAAGGGATTAAGTCATCCGGCTGAATGTCATAAACTTTGATCAGGTAATTGGCCAGGCGGTTTGAGCGTTCATTCAATTCACGATATGAAAGTTTTATGTCTTCATAGACCAGAGCAATATTATCGGGAGTTTTCAGCACCTGATCTTCAAATAGGCTGTGAATTGTTTTATCTGACGGATAGCTCAATTGGGTATCATTCCAGGCAAACATCTGCTCCAATTGGCTCTCTGAAATATAAGAAAGGGTATCGGATGTCATTTCAGGATTATCAAGAATCTGATTCAGAATAATTTCCATCCCATCCATCAGCTGCTTCATGGTTTTGTTTTCAAAAAGAGCGCCTTCATAGTTCAGTTTAAGCAATACACTTTCTCCCTGTTCTGAAGCCATTATTCCTAGAGGGTAATCCAGTTTTTCCACCGAATCTTTGAATATAAAACCAAGTTCATTGCTTCCTTCTCCTTTTGGAACAGGATAATTTTCATACACAAATAAGCTGCTGAAGATACGACGTCCGTCATGGTGAAGCTCTGCAAGGTTGATATCACTATGGGTATTCAGATCACTGATCCTGTTTTGAATTTCCATGATACGATCTATGACACGACCGTCTTCATGATTAACAATTAACGGTAAGGTATTGATATACAATCCGGCTGAGGATTCTATACCATCCACAGGTAAGCTTCTTCCGGAAACGGTAGTTCCTACTACTGTTGTCTGCAATCCGCTATACAGTTTTAACTGGCTGTGCCATAAATATTGCAATACAGCATTTACTGTTAGCCCATGAGCTTTCGTAAAGTCTTTCAAATGGTGATATCTGTCTCCGTTTATCAACATTGTTACTTTCTGATGATCTCTGATATGACGATAAGTTCCTAAATCTATCTGTCTTTGATCTTCTTTTACAAGGCTTTTCAGATCTTCCTGATCTTCAAGAAGAGTCATATATTGATCCCAGAAGCTACGGCCAGCTTTTTTGTTGACCTGTAAATATTTTTGACTCGCGGCATATGCCTGGTCTATTGACAGCACATATTCTTCATTATTCACTTGGCTCAGATATGCCTCATGAACGCTATTCATCATCACAGGCATACTCCATCCATCCAGTATAGCATGATGGTTACTGAACAGGCAACTGTAATATTCTTCATTTCGTTTGAAAAGATAGACTCTGAACAGATTTCCTTTGGTCAGGTCATATCCTTCAAAACGATCGTTATGAGTGATTTCTTTGATCAATTTTTCCTGCTCTTCTTCAGACAGAGCACTGATATCCTGATATCTCCAGTCTAATTCTCCTTTTTTGTCTATTACCTGTACGATTTCTCCATTCCAGTCAAATCTGACACGAAGGGTTGGATATTGTGCCTGGGTTAATTTCCATGAATTTTTTAATTTCTCTGTATTTATTTTAGCACGATACTCCCACATCAGCTGTACTCTGTAGGCGTCATCTGTTTCTCCCTGGTTCAGGGCATGATAGACAAATCCTTCCTGTAAGCTGTTGGCAAGATATACTCCTTCTATTTCTCCTTTTTCCTGAATCGCTGAAAGCTGAGTCTTTTCCACCACATGATCTACATCTGATCCCGTAAGGTAGCTTCTGTTCTCTTCTGAAAGGTTCTTAATAATGGATTCCAGATTCTGTTTGAAGCTTTCGGATAAAAGGGTAATGTTTTCAGCTGAAAGGTATCCTGAAATTCCGAAGCGAAGCTGACCGTCGACAACTGCACCATTGATACTTACGAAATGACTGTCACGGTTGGAAGCTCCAACTCCTGCTCCGGTATCTTCGGCTGCAATGAACCATGTTTTCTCACCTGATACATCTTCTTTGTCAAGCTGGCCTAAGTAATTGAAACTGATCTTCGGTAATCCACGGTTTGTATAGCCTACCAGGCTACCATAACCGATTCCATTATTCGGGATGCTTCTCAAAGATTCTTTGGTCAGGATAACGGTGTCTTTTGATGATTTTCCTGATTCCAGCTGTACCGGATACATGGTGGTGAACCATCCCATCGTTTCAGTGATATCTAACTGGCTGAATACTTCTTCACGTCCATGACCTTCCAACAGAATAGCATGACACTTATCCCCCGTAACCTTTGTAAGAGCCTGTGCTAAAGCTGAAAGCAACAAATCATTGATCTGAGTATGGTATACATGATGTATTCCACGAATCAGAGTTCCTGTGGATTCTTTATCCAATTGAAGGTGACCATGCTGGTATTCTCCTGTAATGAGTTTAGATAATGTTGAATTACTTTCTTCAACAATATCAGCAATATGATTCCAATACGTGGTTTCTTGATCTCTGGATTCCGGAGTTTCTTTTTTATAGCTTCTGATGGCTTCTACCCACTGACGGTAGCTGCTTCCTTTCTGAACCTGATAATTTTCTCCTTTTTCAAGGGTTTGATAGATATTCTTCAGGTCTTCGGTAAGGATTCTCCAGCTTACGGCATCGATAATAAGGTGGTGGAATGCAAAAAATATTCTTGCACTTCCATCCTGATAACCATCAACATATCCAATCTGATATAGTGAACCGTTTTCAATATCAAAATGGGACTGCCAGTCTGTGAATATATCAGCCAGTTCTTCCGGTTTCAGATCAGAAGCGTCAAGATAATTGATTTCAGGAGCATTTTCTCCTGATTTATATTCCTGAGTATGACCTGTATATCCCAATCTGAAGGCATCATGTTTCGTCAGTAATAAGTCTATAGCCTGTTCAAACAGAACTTTGTTAAGCTTCGGAACATTAATGATGAATGCCTGGTTCCAGTGATTGAATGCTGTAAGGTAACCGGATTCTTTTTGCTCAAAGAACCATTCCTGTACCGGCAGAAGCGGAACTTCTCCTGTAAGAATTCCCTGCTCGGTAAGAATATTGGCTTCACTTCCATGTTTTTTATCTTCTATAAGCTGAGACAATGAGGCTACCGTTCGGGCAGTAAATACTTCTTTTACACTTACTCTTACTTCTAGCTGCTGGCGGATCTTTCCTACCAGCTGAATACTGATAATACTGTCCCCTCCTAATCTGAAGAAATCATTATGAATACTGATGGTATCAGGATCAAGCCCCAGAACATCTCCATAGATTTGGCAAAGCTGTGACTGAAGTTCTGTTTCAGCGGCTACATAGTCTTTACCGCCTGTAAATTCAGGTTCAGGTAATGCTCTTCTGTCCAGCTTTCCATTAATGGTAAGCGGAAGTTCAGCTAAGTGAACAAAAGCACCTGGAACCATATATTCCGGAAGAGATTCTGATACATATTCTGAAAGCAGATCAGCATCCATAGCTGAATCTGAAACATAGTAAGCTGCCAGATACTTTACTCCTGATTTATTTTCTCTTGCCAAAACAGCCGTCTGACGAATGCCTTCCAATTGAAGCAGGGTATTTTCAATCTCTCCCAACTCAATTCTGTGACCACGAATCTTCACCTGGAAGTCATTTCTTCCTCTGTATTCCAGTTCTCCGTTTGGTAACCATCGAACTAAATCTCCGGTTCTGTATAAACGGCTGTTTTCATGTTTTTCTTTCTGCTCTGAGGTCTGGAACGGATTTACCATGAAACGCTCTTCAGTAAGCTCAGGCCTGTTCAGGTAGCCTCTGGCAATACCTGCCCCTCCGATAAACAATTCACCTACAGCTCCTACAGGAACAGGGCGATATTGAGCATCAAGAACATATAAAGTTGTATTGGCAATCGATCCCCCAATATTCAACGGGTTTTTATCTTCTTTGTAATCGTGCAGTGTAACACATACCGTTCCTTCTGTTGGCCCGTATTCGTTGACAAGGGTAATATTTTCAATATTTTTATCCAATGCCGGGAAACTTTCTCCTCCTGCGAAGATCAGTTTTAAACCTGTTCCATTTTCCACAATTTCTCTCAACAAAACTGGTGGAATAAAGGAAACTTCTATGGCATTGGTTTTAATATAATCATTAAGCTCATTCACTGAAGTTCTAAGCTCATTGTTGTATAGCCATAGGGAATTTCCGTTGCATAATACTGGGAATGCTTCATACACAAAGGCATCAAATACATAATTGGAATAGCATCCTACTTCCTGATATTCGTCAAGCTGGTGAGCCTTTATCATTGATCTGATGAGGTTTATTACTCCTTTATGCTCGATCATTACTCCTTTAGGAAGTCCTGTGGTTCCACTGGTATAGATCACGTAAGCAAGATTCCCTGAATGGACTTCTGTAACAGGATTATTAGCTACTTCTGTTTCAAGTGTTGCTTTAAGAGTCACTTCATCAAGTGAAATGACGTTTATATTCTGTAATTTATCGATGGTACTTTCCTGTGCAATGACCAATTTTGCCTGGGTATCTTCCAGGATGTGACCTATTCTGTCTGCAGGATAGGATGGATCCATTGGTACGTAAGCAGCTCCCGCCTTTAATACGGCAAGAATTGCAATCAGCATATCTTCGGATCTTTCAAGACATAGTGGTACCAAATCGTCAGGCTGAGTCTGGTATTGATGGATCAGATGATTAGCCAAACGGTTGGATCTTTCATTCAGTTCACGATATGAAAGTTTAACATCATTGTATACCAAAGCTATTGTATCAGGATTTTTTTCTGCCTGATATTCAAATAACTTATGAATGGTCATTTCTGATGGATAGTCTTCCTGCGTGGCATTCCATTCTGTGATGATCTGCTGTGTTTCTTCTTCTGATATGAGTGAAAGATTACGGATTGGTGTCTGATCCGGATTGGTGTCTATCATCTGATCTAAAAGAAGCTGATAAGAACCTGCCATTCGGATAATGGTTTCTTCTTTAAATAAAGCTTTCGCATAATTGAACATGATCCGGATATTTTCTCCGTCATCGTCAATCATTGTGGTAAGATCAAATTTAGCAGCCTTATAATCTACTTCTCCGGTAAAAGGATGGAATAATGCTTCTTCCTTATTGGCTTTAACGTCTCCATCAATACTTTGAAGTCCAAACATTACCTGGAAAACAGGATGTCTTGAAGTATCCTGCTCCACGCCAAGCTCATCCACCAGTTTTTCAAATGGAAGATCCTGATGAGACTGAGCTTCATTGACTGATTTTGATACCTGAAGAATGAAATCACTGATATTCTGTGCCGGATCTACTTTTTCTCTTAAAGCCAAGGTATTGACAAAGAAACCGATGATCTCCTCAAGGCCCGCATGGTGACGGTTCGCTATCGCGCTTCCCACCACAATATCGTCCTGTCCGGAATAAGCAGACAGCATCAGATAATAACCTCCCAGCATTACACTGTACAGACTTACCCCCAACTTTTGGGAAAGGGCTCTAAGTTTTTCTCCCTGCTCTGTATTCAGGTTGAAATAAAGATTTTCTCCTTCGTAGGATATTTGAGATGGTCTTTTGAAATCTGAAGGCAATTCGAGGTTCTGGAAATCATCCAGTTTATTTTTCCAATATCCAATCTGATTTTCAAGGCGATCTCCTGAAAGATACTCACGCTGCCATAATGCAAAGTCTTTATACTGAACTTTTACCGGAGAAAGTTCCGGTTCTTTTCCATCAGAAAGACTATAGTAAATGGAAGCTACTTCTTTTAAGAAAACATCTATAGACCAGCCATCAAAAGCAATGTGATGAACAACAATAGACAGATAGGCATGCTCTGCAAGTTTGAAAATATTGATCTCTACAGGAGTTTCTTCATCCAGGCTGAAAACCTTATTCACACATCTGTTGACAGCATGCTCCAATTCTGATTCGTTATTTACTTCTGAAATTTTAATCTCAGGAACAAGGTCTGTAACTAATTGATATCCTATTCCGTTCTCAGTAGTATGAATCATTGACCGAAGTATATCATGACGCATTATTACCGTTCTCAAAGATTCCTCAAAAAGATTCAGTTGAATACTGTCATCTAATCTTGTAATAATAGGAATGTTATAGGCACTGCTTCCGCCTTCATAGGATTCTATAAACCAAAGTCTTTCCTGGGCAAAGGACAATCGTTGCTCTTCAGGGGAATTTACCTTAACAGGAACTATGTTTATTCCATTTTCGTTATGATTTTCATGAGCTAAAGCATAGGAAAGAGAGGCCACAGTTTTATGATTAAACACCATGCCTACATTGACCTGCAGATCCAGCTCCTGTCTGATTTTGCTGATTAGTTTAACGGCCATGATACTGTTTCCTCCTAATCGGAAGAAATCGTCATGAATACTGATCGTTTCAGCATTAATTCCTAATACTTCACCATATACTGCAACAAGCTGTTTTTCAAGATCTGTCTCTGGTGCAATATAATTTTTACTGCCTGTAAATTCTGGCTCAGGTAATGCTTTCTTATCCAATTTACCATTGATTGTAAGAGGTAAAGAGATTAAGTGAACAAACACTGATGGAACCATGTATTCTGGTAATGATTCTGACAGACATTCTGATAGTAAAGATGAATCTATCTCATTTTCAGAAACATAATAGCCTGCAAGGTATTTTAAGCCTGAAGTATTTTCTTTGGCTAAAACTGCAACCTGGCTGATTCCAGGATAACCCAGCAACTGATTCTCAATTTCTCCCAATTCGATTCTATACCCACGGATCTTAACCTGGAAGTCATTTCTTCCGATGTATTCAAGTTCTCCATTGGATAACCAGCGTACTAAGTCTCCGGTTTTGTATAAACGTCCATTCTCTCCTTTTGATTTCTGATCTTCTGTCTGGAAAGGATTCGTAATGAAACGTTCTTCGGTAAGATCCGGTCTATTCAGATAGCCTCTGGCAATTCCGGATCCGCCCACATATAGCTCTCCTATAGCGCCTACAGGAACTATACGGTGGTGATTATCCAGGACATAAGCCGTCATATTTCCAATTGGACCTCCGATATTCACCGGATTTTCATCTTCGTTATAATGATGTAATGTCGCACATACCGTAGTTTCTGTTGGCCCGTAAGCGTTGATCAGATCTACTCCATGTTCTTTGTACATCGCCATGACCTGTGGATTGGTAACATCTCCGGCT
>NZ_QNVT01000010.1 GCF_003385515.1 Chryseobacterium pennae
TACACGAAATAGTTCGTTTCTATGCATTCGTTTAGTTCACTTTATTTTCTCTGGTTCTTCAGTATTTAATTATTATCTAATTTATTACTAAATCCTTTTACAAATCTAAAGGCATTCGTGGCAATTTAAAACAACTCTTATTAGCAGTATTCAATTTATCGAAGATAAATCCTGAGCTTATCCTTTAATAAGCAACTTCCATTTTTACTTTTTTACCTTTCAGTTTTTCATTCTGAAGCTTTTTCAAAACAGTATTCACCTTATTTCTGGCAACCGCAACATAGGAAGTAGTGTCTTTTACTTCAATAGTACCTACATCTTCTTTTTGTAGTTCTCCTTTTTTAAGCAGATACCCTACGATATCAACTTTATTTACTTTATCTTTTTTTCCTGCGCTGATATAAATAGTCTGGAAAGGTGTTTTTTGCGGAACCTGGGTGAATCCGGCAACACTTTCTTCAGGCGTATCATTTTTGATGAACGGGAAATTTTCCTCTTCCGTCATAATCAGGTAGACAAAACCTTTAGCATTCATTCTGGCAGTACGTCCGTTTCTGTGGATGAAAGCATCTTCTTTTGGAGGAAGCTGATAATGTACGATAGATTCCACTTCAGGAATATCCAGCCCACGGGCAGCTAAATCTGTTGTGATAAGGATTCTTGCGGAATCGTTTCTGAATTTCAGTAATGCACGTTCTCTTTCATCCTGTTCCATACCGCCATGGAAGGTTTCTCTGTCAATACCCATTTGATTGAGAAGTTCAGAGATACGGTCAACAGCATCACGGTGATTACAGAAAATCAGAGTTCTTTTGTTTCCGATTTTACAAACCAGATTGAAGAGAGTATCCAGTTTTTCTTCAGAAATAGTCATTACTTTTCTTAACTGAATATCCGGTTTTACTTCATTCTCTTTAAGGAAGCTGATGATTTTTTCATCTTTCAAGCCTGTAAATGCAGGAATTTCATCCATTGCTGTTGCAGACGTTAAAATTCTTTGAGAAAGTCCTTTTAAAGAATTACAGATAAATTCCATATCATCATGGAAACCTAGCTCCAATGCCTTGTCAAATTCATCCAGAACCAATGTTTTGATCGTTTTAGGATCAAAATTATTATTTCTTACGTGATAAGTAACTCTACCCGGAGTTCCGATTAAAACAGCCGGAGCTTCAATTAAATTATTGACTTCAATTTTTTTATCATGTCCACCATAGCAAACGGAAACTTTAAAATCTGTTCCCATCGATTTGAAAACCTGTTCAATCTGTAATGCCAGTTCTCTGGCAGGAACTAATATCAATGCCTGAACTCCCTGAACATCTTTTTTCAGATTTCTGAGAACCGGAAATAGAAAAGCAAGGGTTTTTCCTGATCCGGTAGGAGAGAGCAGTACAATATCAGTATTGTTTTCAGACGCTTTATAAGTAGATTTCTGCATCTGATTCATATCCTGAATCTGCAGCTTTTGATAAATTGATTGTAGTTCCATGGCGCAAAGATAATGAATTTTAGAGTTTGAGAATGTTAGAGTTTGAGTGTTTTAGGCTGATAGAGTCATAGTCTGTGCTTCTGTCATTCTGAATGGAATGTAACGCAGTGAAGAATCTCAAAAGTAATAATGGTCTGCAACATCATCTATACTTATTGAATTATTAAGACTTTTTTCTTTCAATTATAGATGCTTCAACTTCGTTCAGCATCACAGCTCTAATGCGATGATGTTTAATTATACATTGTCAGGCTGAGCGGAGTCGAAGCCTTTTAATATAGAGGTAACAGATTTTTAAATAATAGACAATCCGCTGACTGAATAATAGACAATTCACTTGCGAAGCAAAAATTCACTATTGACGTTTTATGGGAAACCGTAACTGTTTAAGTTTTAGAGGGGATAAATTTGAAGCAACAAAACTTACTGCTATGAAACTCTATCAAACCTTAGAAAATCAAATTAAGAAAGAACCTAACTACGTTTCCGATAACGGAGAAATAAAAAAATGGGTGGTACTCAACAAAGCACAAAACTTCGATGAAGAACTGATTGGATTGTTATTAGAAGACGCAGACTTAAAGGAGAAATTTTTCGTACAAATAAAAGAGGTCTGGGTATTTAAACAAAATCTTTTCATCCAGTTTCTTGAACAGAAAAATTATCTCAACGACAGTTATACCCAGTTTAAAAATAAAGTAGGATTAACCATTGATGGCAAGCATCTGAAACAACGTAACGAAGTATCATTGGTCTGGCCATTTAAAGACTGTATTCTGGAGGGTGGTCAAAGCCGTGAAGAAGATAAAAGAGAAGAAATTTTCTTTAATGAAACTCTCGCACAGGATGAAATTACCGAATTACTGGATCCAAAAGTATTGACGAATGCCAAACGGTTTGATAAAGACGGGGAACATTCTTTTGATCAATTCAATAGAAATGAAAGTGGGATCATTACAGATAACCTGATCATCAAAGGAAACAATCTTTTGGCACTGCATTCTTTGAAAAAAGAGTTTGCGGGAAAGGTGAAGCTGATTTATATAGATCCGCCTTATAATACAGGGAATGATGGGTTTAAGTATAATGATAGTTTTAATCATTCTACTTGGTTGAGCTTTATGAAAAATAGACTTAGTATTGCACGAGAATTATTAAGAAATGATGGGCTTATTTTTATTCAGTGTGATGATAATGAACAAGCATATTTGAAAGTATTAATGGACGAAATTTTTATAAGAGAAAATTTTGTGAGTAATATTGTTTGGAAAGGTAGAGGTGGAAGGCAGGATAGCAAATTTATTGCACAGATCCATGAAACAATTATTTGCTTTTCAAAAAATATTTCTGAATTAGAACTGTTTAAAAATACTGTCGAAGATACATCTAGTTATTCATTGAAAGATGAGAAAGGTAATTATAAAATCCAATTAATTAGAAAATGGGGAAGTAATAGTAGAAGAATTGATAGACCTAACTTATATTATGGAGTTGAATTTAAAAATGAAGTTGTTTTTCCAATTATGCCTGATGGAACCGATGGTTGTTGGAGGTGGAGCCATACTAAGCTTAAAAAATCAATTGAAGATGATAATGTAATATTAATTGAAAAAGAAGGAAGAAAAGAGTTATATGAAAAAATATATGAAAAAGATGGTACAAAGCAAGTTGTCTTTAATTCTTGGATTGATGAATCATTTTCTGGACAAGGTGCAAAAACTCTTAAAGATATTTTTAGGACTAAAATATTTGATTATCCTAAACCTGAACAATTAATAGCTAAATTAATTGAAATATCTACTTTAGAAAACGACATCATTCTCGACTACCATCTCGGAAGTGGTACAACAGCATCCACAGCTCATAAAATGAACCGCCAATACATCGGAATAGAGCAGATGGATTATATAGAAACTGTCGCTGTAGAACGCTTGAAAAAAGTTATTGATGGTGAGCAAGGCGGAATTTCCAAATCCGTAAACTGGCAAGGCGGTGGCTCTTTCATCTACCTCGAACTCAAAAAATACAATCAAACCTTCATTGAAAAAATAGAAGAAGCAAAAGATGAAGAAACGCTTCTTCAGGTTTGGGAGGAAATGAAAGCAAAATCTTTTCTGAACTATAATGTAGACATTCAAAAACAGGAACAATGTATTGAAGATTTTAAATCATTAACCCTACAGGAACAGAAACAACATCTTTGCGAGCTGCTCGACAAAAATCAATTGTATGTCAATCTTTCTTCCCTTAATGATGGAGATTTTGAATGTACACCGGAAGAGCAGAGTGTAACCAGAGAATTTTATCAACTTAAAAACTAAGCAGATGGCATTTTTACACGAAATATTCAATAATCCGTTTGCCCGTAAGGCTTTGGCAGATGTTGTTTTGCCTAATGTGATTGCTGATAATCTGAAATTTGGGATTCGTCCTTATCAGGAAGAAGCCTTCAGACGTTATTTATATACCGAAAGGGAAGATTTTGATGGCAAACCTAAGAAGCCCCTGCATCTCCTTTACAATATGGCGACAGGAAGTGGGAAAACAATGGTGATGGGTGGTTTAATGCTTCATCTGTATGAAAAAGGATATCGTAATTTTCTGTTTTTTGTCAACAGTAATAATATCATTCAGAAAACGAAAGATAATTTTCTTAATCCACATACGTCCAAATATTTATTTAAGGAGAAGATTGTCGTCAATGGGAAAGAAGTTTTTTTGAAACAGATCGATAATTTTGACGAGTCAGACCATGAAAACATCAATATCAAATTTACCACAATCCAGCAGCTTCATATTGATTTAAACAATACCAAAGAAAACAGTGTGACCTATGAAGATTTCCAGGATAAAAAGATCGTTCTGATAGCTGATGAGGCCCATCATCTGAACAGTGGGACAAAGAGCGGAAACCTATTTGGAAGCTGGGAAGAGACCGTTCTGGAGATTCTGCGGCAGAATTTTGAAAATATCCTTTTGGAATTTACTGCCACCTTAGATTATGAAAGCCGGGAAATTGTGGAGAAATACAAGGATAAAGTCATTTATAAATATGATCTTGCCCAGTTCAGAACTGATAAGTTTTCCAAGGAAATTAATCTTGTTCGCTCCATGTATGATGAACAGGAAAGAATTATTCAGGCATTGATTTTAAATTTGTACCGTCAGGAATTGGCGGCCATTCATCATATTAATCTAAAGCCCGTTATTCTTTTCAAAGCTAAAAAAACGATCAAAGAATCGGAACAGAATAAAGAAAATTTCCATAAGCTGATTGATGATTTTTCTGAAAAACTGATAGAAAAGATCAGAAAAACTTCCACAGTTTCTATTATTCAAAAGGCTTTTGATTTTTTTGAAGCCAGAAATATTTCGAAACATGATATTGTAAAAAGGATACAGGCTAACTTCAGAGAAGAAAATTGTCTGAGTGCCAATAATGATTCAGAAGCAGAGAAAAACCAGATTTTACTCAATACGCTGGAAGAAGAAAATAACCCGATTCGTGCCGTATTTGCGGTCCATAAGCTCAATGAGGGCTGGGATGTTCTTAATTTATTTGATATTGTAAGATTGTATGAAGACCGCGACGGGAAAGATGGAAAGCCTGGAAAAACAACCCTTTCCGAGGCTCAGTTAATTGGTCGTGGAGCAAGATATTATCCGTTTGCTGTGGAAGAAGGAGAAGATAGATTTGTACGGAAATATGATGACGATATTTCAAATGATCTGAAGATTTTAGAGGAACTGTATTACCACACCAAAGAAGACAGCCGTTATATTTCAGAACTTAAAAAGGCATTGGTAGACTCAGGAATATACGAAGATGAGACCAATCTTGAGACAAAACAGCTAAAATTGAAACCTCTATTTAAAACCTCAGAATTATATAAAAACGGAGTGGTATTCTCTAATAGAAAAATTCCCAAAAATTTTAATCAGATAAAGTCCTTTAAGGATCTGGGAATTATTAAACCCAGGTTTAGTCATCAGTTATCTTCAGGAAGTGGAAGAACATCCAATGTCTTTTTTGAATTAGAGAAACCAGTTCCTTCTGATGAGGGAATAAAGTCTGAAGGAATCAAAATTCAGGATATTCAGAAGCATGTAGTCAGATATGCCTTAAGCCGGAATCCTTTTTACTACTTTGATCATCTTTCGCGTTATTTTCCCAATATAACATCTATCTGGGATTTTATAGTGGATGAAAAATATTTGGGCGGAATGGAAATCATATTCTATGGAACTCAAAACCGTCTCCAGGAAATTTCACATTTTGATTACCTGCAGGCACTGAACGGATTGTTGCAGAATATAGAAGCGGATATTAAGCATAATGCTCCGGATTATGAAGGGTCTTCATTCCAGGCACAGCCTATTCATGAAGTTTTCAGAGATAAAGAAATCAGGGTTAAAAAAGATAGTGAAAGAGCAAAAGGGCAGGAAAGTGTGGTTTTGGATGAACCTTGGTATGCCTATAACGCGAATTATGGAACCAATGAAGAAAAAAGATTTGTAGAATTATTTGCCAGACGCTTCAAAGGTCTAAACCAAAAGTTTCAGGATATTCATCTGATCCGTAATGAAAGGGAAGTTAAGATCTTTGATAAGTCAGGACGTGCTTTTGAACCGGACTTTATTCTGTTTTGCAGTCAGAAGAAAGATAAGCAGCTTACTTATCAGGTTTTTATAGAGCCTAAAGGGACTCATTTAATTGATTATGACAGGTGGAAAGATGATTTTTTGAAAGAAATGGGAGATGAAAAAAACACCATTACCATTCATACTGATCATTATTTAATTACCGCTGTACCATTTTACAACCATGAAACTGAAAGAGAGTTTGAACAGGCTTTGGAAAAAATATTTATGTAATCTCTGAATGTTCTTTTATTATTAAATATTGACAATCAATTGTTTGTAGAGTAAATTAGTGAATTTGAAAATATTGTTTATCTCAAATAAAATTTCTATCTTTGCACCCACTTTTGTGGCGAAAAGGTTTGAAAGGTAAATTACTTACAATTAATTACTTCCGTATTTTTTAATCCTCATTTATTCAAACCGTTAAAAAAGAAGGGATACAAATTTTATTAGAAAATGTCAAAAGAGACAAATTCAGCAGAGGTTTTATTAAACCACAACGTAGCACCAGAACAATTTGATTGGGATTCTTTCGAATCAGGTCTTGATGCAGATGCGAGAAAAGAAAAAAGCGATTTAGAAGAAATCTATAACGGATCTCTTAACAGCCTAAACGATAATGACGTTTTAGTTGGTAGAGTTGTAAGATTAACTGATAAAGAAGCTATCGTAGACATCAACTTCAAATCTGAAGGTGTTATTTCTCTTAACGAATTCCGTTACAACCAAGGCCTAAAAGTAGGTGACGAGGTAGAAGTAATGGTTGACAAAAGAGAAGACAAAACTGGTCAGTTACAATTATCTCACAGAAAAGCTAGAACGCTTAAAGCTTGGGATAAAGTAAACGAACTTCACGAAACTGGAGAAATCGTTAACGGTTTTGTTAAATCAAGAACTAAAGGTGGTATGATCGTTGACGTTCACGGAATCGAAGCATTCTTACCAGGTTCTCAAATTGACGTTAAGCCAATTAAAGATTACGATCAGTTCGTAGGAAAAACTATGGAGTTCAAAGTTGTGAAAATCAACCCTGAGTTCAAAAACGTAGTTGTATCTCACAAAGCATTGATCGAAGCAGATATCGAAGGTCAGAAAAAAGAAATCATCGCTCAGCTTGAAAAAGGTCAGGTTCTTGAAGGAACTGTTAAGAACATTACTTCTTACGGTGTATTCATTGACTTAGGAGGTGTTGATGGATTGATCCACATTACAGACCTTTCTTGGTCTAGAGTGAACCACCCATCTGAAATCCTTGAGGACGGACAAACTGTAAAAGTTGTAATCCTTGATTTCGATGATGAGAAAACAAGAATCCAGTTAGGTATGAAGCAATTAGAAGCTCATCCTTGGGATGCTCTTTCTGCTGACATGAAAGTTGGTGACAAAGTAAAAGGAAAAGTAGTAGTTCTTGCTGACTATGGTGCATTTGTAGAAATCGCTCCAGGTGTTGAAGGATTAATCCACGTTTCTGAAATGTCTTGGTCTACTCACTTAAGATCTGCTGGAGATTTCGTAAAAGTAGGTGATGAAGTAGAAGCTGAAGTATTAACTTTAGATAGAGAAGACAGAAAAATTTCTCTTGGTATCAAGCAGTTGTCTAAAGATCCATGGGAAAACATCGAAGCTAAGTATCCACTAGGATCTAAGCATGTAGGAACTGTAAGAAACTTCACTAACTTTGGTGTATTCGTAGAGTTAGAAGAAGGTATCGACGGATTAATCTACATCTCTGATCTTTCTTGGACTAAGAAAATCAAGCACCCATCTGAGTTCTGTGCAGTAGGTGATAAATTAGATGTTGTAGTTCTTGAATTAGATATCCAAGCTAGAAGATTATCTCTAGGTCACAAGCAATTGACTGAAAACCCATGGGATAAATTCGAAACTAAATATGCTGAAGGAACTATCCACGCTGGTAAAGCAGTAGAAGTTCACGATAAAGGAGCTTCTGTACAATTCGAAGATGCTGAGGTTGAAGCTTTCTGCCCTTCAAGATTATTAGAGAAAGAAGATGGATCTAAAATCAAGAAAGGTGAAGATGCTCAATTCAAAGTAATTGAATTCAACAAAGAATTCAAGAGAGTTGTAGTTTCTCATACAGGGATCTTCAGAGACGAAGAAAAGAAAAACGTTAAAGAATCTTCTTCTAGAAACGTATCTTCTTCTTCAAACAACGAAGAAAGATCTACTCTTGGAGACATCGATGCATTAGCAGAGTTGAAAAGAAAAATGGAAGAAGGTAAATAATCTTTGAACCATTTATAAATAAGGAGCCGCTCATTTGAGCGGCTTTTTTTGTGCTGTATTTTCAGGAGCTGTTTCCCGCTATCCACTCATACTCCTCGCTCCTTATCTCTCCAACGCATGCTGTGGGGTAACCGTTGCTATCGGGGCTAGGAAGAGGCCGGGTAGTGGGTGTTTGTTATTTTATATATTTACTTTGCTTTTTATTTATATTTTTCTGTTTATTATTTAATTATGTTAAAATATTTCACTAAATAAAGAAAAAGTGTTATTTTCATTACACTAAATTTAAAACTTTAACTATGAAAAAAACATGTTTATTTTTCTTCATGATATTTCTGATGTCATGGAGTAATCTTAGCGCACAGCGTGACTATATCATTATGGTGGATAATGGAGGTTCGATCAATAAACAGGATTATGTTCTAATGAGGCGCGGTGTTATTAAGTTAATAGAGCAGCTTTTAGCCTGTAATCCAGAAAACAGAGTAGCGGTAGTGCAATATGGAACCGGTATATTGGATAATGATACCGGAATATATAAGCCCTTAATTTATATTGAGTCTGATTTTACCAACGATTTTTTTACTGCACAGAATTTTGAACGCCGTTTGGATTTTGGAGATTATTTTCAGCAATCTCTGGGGTTGATTAGAAATGCTATGTTGGGGATTTCGAACCCTGATATTGTAAGCCCTCAAAAAACACTGAATATAGAAAAGGACCCTAATTTTATTGTATTTACTGATGCAGAGAGGGCGTCAGGTGGTCTCAGTTCTTATCTTGTAGATCCTGCTTATGCATCCAATTATGGTTCTTATGATGCATTTGCTGATGTGATGGATTTTAAAAAAGGACTTTCTGTAGCTTTTCCGATGAGATTTACTGTAATTCATGCGAATGTAAACAATGATGCCATTAAGGCTGCAGCATCTATTGCAGACGGTGACGGGCCGTATTCTGGCCCTCTTGAAGCGGTTCCTGGAGATCCAAGTAATGGTCATTCAAGATTGTATTTTAATAGGGATAATGGGTTTCATATGGTGCCAAGTGAAATTAATTATTGGAAGAATATTGCGGAAAAGATATGTCATTCTGGTAATATTGGAGCCTTAGATTTTCTTTACGAACCAGGGCATTGTATATACCAGGCTGGTACTATTGTTGGAAGCTATTATCTTCTGTCTGGTGCTACTTTGCAAGAGCTTAAGGTTGATATGATCAATTTGGAAACTGGTGAAGTGTATCCTGTAGATTCTCATCCTGTGTTTGAAGCGGGAAATCATTTTAAATTTTATTTGAATCTTAATAGTTTTGACAAGGCGGTAATTGCAGGTGCAACAGGCTGGTATAAGCTCAGGCTGACGATGATTTCCAATGCTTCCACTTCTCCAATATATAGCTGGAATAGATATCCGTACTTCTTTTATGATGTTGATATGGATTTAGGTATGGATTGTCCGGGACCTATGGTAGCAAAATCTTTATCAGAAGAAAAGCTCTTCAAGCTGACTCCTAATCCTACCAATGGAATAGTTAAAGTAATCCTGAATAAAGAAGTTAAATCAGGAACATTGGAAATCAGAGATCTGGTAGGAAATACAGTTTATAACAAGATATTGCGTGATGAAAAAGAAATAGAAGTAGATCTGAGCTCTCGAAAAGAAGGAGTTTATATTGTTAATGTAACAACAGGTAAAAACGAAATCTACTCAGAAAAGATCATCAAGAAATAATTAAAATTAAAACTGTCTCTCGAGGCAGTTTTAATTTTAATAAAGCAATTTATTGTAAAAATTAAATTAATTTCAATAATTATGTAAAAATTTTAAATCATTTCAATAAAATTAAATTTAAAACTTTTAACTATGAAAAAAACAATTTTATTTTTCTTCATGACATTGATGATGTCGTGGAGTACTCTTAGTGCGAAGGCTGACTATATCATTATGTTGGATAATGGAGGTTCTACAACTAAACAAGAATATATCAAAATGAGAAGAGGTGCTATTAAGTTAATAGAACAGCTTTTAGCTTGTAATCCTGAAAATAGAGTAGCGGTGGTGCAATATGGAACCGGAGTTTTTGATAATGATACCGGGGTGTATAAACCTTTGATTTATATTGAATCTGATTTTACTAACAATTTTTTTACCGCCCAGAATTTTGAACGGCGTTTGGATTTTGGAGATCATTTGCATCAGTCTTTAGGGTTGGTCAAAAATGCAATAATGGAAGTTCCGGATCCTGATATTATAAGTCCTCAAAAAACACTCAATGGGAATAATATTGAAAGGATTATAGTGTTTACTGATGCAGAGAGGGCTTCAGCTGGTCTTGATTCTTATCTTGTAGATCCTGTTTATGCATCAAATTATAATTCCTATGAGGCATTTGCCAATGTAATGGAGTTTAAAACGAATACGACAATGGGTGGCTCAATAAGATTTACTGTAATTCATTCAAATACAAATAATGATGCTATTGAGGCTGCAGCAGCTATTGCGAGCCCTGATGGGCCCTATTCCGGGCCACTTGAAACGGTTCCTGGAGATCCAAGTAATGGTTATTCAAGATCTTATTATAATAGGACTGTCGGATTTGGTTTGCGTGATTATGAAATAAATTATTGGAAAGATTTGGCTGCATATATATGTTATTCCAATAGTAGAGGAACTTTGGATTTTCTTTATGAGCCAGGGTGGTGTACATATCAAGCTTCTAATCTTATTGGGAAATATAATCTTGCGGCTGGAGTTACACTGCAGGAGCTTAAGTTGGAGTTAATCAATTTACAGACTGGTGAAATATATCCTGTGGAATCTGATCCTGTGTTTGGAGCTGGAAATTCGTTTACTTTTAATTTCTCTCCCTATAGCTTTTCTCATGTATTGAATGCAGGATCAACAGGTTTGCATAAGTTCAGGGTAACGATGGTATCCAATTCTTTAAATGGCCCTGAAGCATATAGTTGGAATGGATATCCGTATTTTGACTATGATATTAATATGGATTGTCCAGAACCAATAGGCAGAAAGTCTTTAGCAGAAGAAAAGATCTTTAAACTTACCCCTAATCCTACAAGTGGTTTGTTTAAGGTAATGTTCAATAAAGAAGTTAAATCAGGAATTATGGAGATCAGGGATTTAGTTGGAAATACAGTATGTAACAAAGTGCTTCGTGGAGAAAAAGAAATAGAAGTAGATTTGAGTTCCCACAAAGAAGGAGTGTATATAGTGAATGTAAGAACAGACAAAAACGAAACCTACTCAGAAAAAATCATCAAAAAATAAATAAAAAATTAAACTGTCCATCCGGGCAGTTTTTTTCTGAATTTATTAATGAAAAAAATAGTAATTCTCGCAAATAAGGTTGGAGAGCATGATAGCAGAATCGAATTCTCTACTTTGAGAAAAAAATAAATTATTAATTAATTTTTTTTATGCTTTGTTTATTTATTTTCAAATTTTAACATAAAATATTTGTAGATTAGCGCTTTTAATAATGGATATGAAAAATAAAACTCTACCTCTTCTGTTTGCGGTGTTTTCTGTATTTCCGGCTATTGCTTTCGGACAAGATAATGAAAAACTAATTAAGGATTATATTTCTCAGAATAAAATGAGAGAATATAAGAAGTCTGATCTTAATAACTTTATTGTTGATAATGTAGATTCGTCAAAATCATTAAATGGTAATGTTGTGAAGTTTATACAGACTTATAACGGCTTACCGGTATACAGTTCAGTAGGAACGGCACTTATTAAGGATAATAAAGTGGCATATTATACAGATAACTTTATCAAAGACTATGTGACGGTTTCTGCTAAAAATGCATCAATAAGTGAGAAAGCGGCACTTCAGAATATTGCAGCTGATCTGGAGAATAATAAAATTTCAGACCTTCCAATCATAGGTTTCTTTGAAAAAAGTGAAGCTAAATTACTTTCAGCAAAGCAAAGACTTGTCTACATCAGTAATGAAAATAAAGAGCTTCGTTTAGCCTATGAATTTGTTTTTAAAGAACCGAATGCTGTTAATTCATGGGATATCCTGATAGATGCCAATACTGGGAAGATCATCAGTAAAATGAACCTGAATCTTTCATGTAACTTCCACGACGATGCTTATGGGCATGACCATAGTAACAGTCAGGTGAATATGATGCCGCAACTGCAGGATTTT
The DNA here is from genome assembly GCF_003385515.1 of Chryseobacterium pennae. Taxonomy (GTDB): domain Bacteria; phylum Bacteroidota; class Bacteroidia; order Flavobacteriales; family Weeksellaceae; genus Chryseobacterium; species Chryseobacterium pennae. The sequence continues at coordinate 12,566 of NZ_QNVT01000010.1, forward strand.
TATATCCATGATAATATCCAGAAAAAGAATATGATGTTTCTTGCTCCGGATAATGCATCATACAACGTCTTTGCCTTACCGTTGGAATCACCCACTTTTGGCTCGCGTTCTTTAGTTAATAATCCTTGGAATCTGGCTTCTTCTCCTGAAGGCTGGCATTCTAACGGAACTACTCATTATACGATTACAAGAGGTAATAACGTATATGCTTACGATGATAAAGATAATAATGAATCTACTTTCGGAACTTCACCTGATGGAGGAGCCACAAGAAATTTTAATTTTACATATGATGCCAATGCGCTAACGTATAATAATTTGCCGGCAGCAACCACCAATTTATTCTATATCAGTAATATGGTACATGATATTTTTTATAAATTCGGGTTTACGGAGTCTGCAAGAAATTTCCAAAGTAATAATTTTGGTAATGGAGGGCTAGATGATGATGAGGTTTTTGCTCAATCCCAAGATGGAGGAGGTTTTAATAATGCAAATTTTGCAACTTATATGGATAGTTATAATCCGATAATGCAAATGTACCTTTGGTTAGGTTCTAATAGAAAACTTTGGTATAATGCTCCTTCAGATGCTACTGCCAGAGTTGTAAATGCCGGAATAGCACAGTTTGGTTCTCAGCTTAATGATATAGGAATTACAGGTGATGTTAAATTATCAAGTGTTTTAGAAGGCTGTACAAGTATTCCTGCAGGTGAATTAACCGGTAAGATCGCTTTAATTCAAAGAGGAACATGTGGCTTTGCTATTAAAGTTAAAAATGCTGAGAATGCAGGAGCTATAGGAACTATTATTTATAACAATGCTGCAAACGGTGCTACAATTGGTAATATGGCAGGAGATGGAGTGGTTTCTCCAACTGTTACAATACCTTCTATATTAATTACTGAGGCTGAAGGATTGTTTATGAAAGGTAAACTTGATGCCAATACAGTAGTAAATACTACGTTGAGAGCCGATACAAAATACGATGGAAGCTTTGATAATGGTATTGTTACGCATGAATATGGTCATGGAATATCCAACAGGTTAACAGGAGATGGCTATACCTGCTTAAATGCAAGACCTTATGGTACAAATACAACCTATTCTACAGAACAAATGGGTGAAGGATGGTCTGACTTCTTTGCTTTGATGCTGACCAATAAACCAGGAGATAACTCTACTGTTGCCAGAGGGATAGGAACGTATCCAATGGGACAACCAATAACAGGTAACGGGATCAGACCTGCAAAATATTCTCCGGATTTTACTGTGAATGATTTTACTTACGGTGATACTAACGGAATGGAGTATTCTGATAATGGGACAATGGTTCCGGATTCACACTCTATTGGCTTTATCTGGGCATCTATGTTATGGGATCTTCATTGGAAGTATGTTGAGAAATATGGGTACTCATCTGATGTAATGGCGAATGCTACAAACGGAAGTTCAAGAGTATTACAATTGATTCTTAACGGACTTAAACTGCAAACTTGTGATCCTAGTTTTATTGAAGGTAGAAATGCAATATTAGCAGCTGAATTGGCAGCAACAGAAGGTCAGGATAAATGTATGATCTGGAAGGTTTTTGCAAAAAGAGGATTAGGGGTAAATGCATCAGCAGGACTTAAAACGAATATCAACGATCAGGTGCAAAACTTTGATGTACCTTCAGACTGTGCTTCACTGGGTACAGATGAGCTTACTTCAATTAAAGATAATAAGATTTCTGTTTATCCAAACCCTGCAAAAGATGAGTTTTATATTAATTTCCCAAGCAAAACCCTTGGAAAAGTAAGTGTAGAACTGTATGATATGTCTGGTAAACTGGTTTCTTCTGAAGATAAAATTTCACCTGAAAACAAAAAGGCAATCTCTACAAGCAGTTTGGTTAATGGAACTTATATTGTAAAAGTAAAAGGACTTGGTTTTGAAGCCAATTCTAAAGTGATTGTAAAAAAATAACCAATTTATATAATCAATATAATAGATCGCCGCAAGCAAAGCTTGCGGCGATCTTATTTATATATCATGATAAGACTTCAAAGTACTTTAATTTATATGTCGTAACTTTGCAGGCTGTTAAAAAAATTATGAAGAAGAAAAATATACTAAAAGGTGTTTTATTTGTAGGGATTGGTGCTAGTATATACGGTATGTTAGCCACTTTTGTGAAAATGGCTTATCATGATGGTTTTACAACGTCTGAAGTAACAACATCCCAATTTGTACTAGGTTTAACCGGACTTTTGATCCTGAATCTTATTCAAACCCTGACATCAAAAAAGAAATTATCAATGCCCAGTTCCAAAGAGGTCAGAATGCTGATGCTTGCCGGAACGTCATTGGGAGGAACAAGTTTGTTTTATTATATAGCGGTTCAGTATATCAATGTTTCCATTGCTATCGTATTGCTGATGCAGTCGGTTTGGTTTAGTGTAGTAGTAGAAAGTATTATTACCAAAAAGTTTCCGAATGCAAGGAAAATTGTTGCTGTAATGATCGTATTGCTGGGAACGGTTTTAGCGACCAATCTTATCAATATGGAAATCGATCTTGATTGGCATGGAGTCTTCTGGGGACTGATGGCGGCAGCTTCATATACATTAACGATGTTTACTTCTAATACATTGGCTACCCATTTACCTGTTTTCAGAAAAAGTATTATTATGTTGGCAGGAGGTTCCATTGTGGTTTTTGCATTCCTGTTTTTTGCACAGATAGGACCCATGTATTTTGATGGATTAAAAGCTTTTTATCTGAATTTTACAGAAAATACAGAGCATATCCACTCTTTCAATTATTCGATATTTTTAACATATGGTTTTGTTCTGGCTTTATTCGGAACTATTATTCCCCCAATTCTGTTCAATGTTGGTTTCCCGAATGCAGGATTAGGTCTGGGAAGTATTGTTTCTTCCTTGGAACTTCCGGTTTCCGTAACCATGGCCTTTGTTCTGTTAGGAGAACAAGTGTTTTTAATACAATGGGTAGGGATTGCGCTAATTCTTTTTGCAATTGTTTTAATGAATCTTCCATCCAAAAAAGAAAAAGAAGTTTCTATGGCAGAAGTATCTTAAAAGATAATATTTAACTAAAAATAACAGTTGAAAACCGTTCCTTTTGGAGCGGTTTTTTTAATTTTAAAAGCTTAAAATAAAGTACCATGAGATATTTCAGAAATATAGCCTCAGCAATAATATTCGTAGCCGGATCAGGATTATTGTTTTCACAAATAAGACCGTTGGATGCGATGCTGTCTGATTATCAATATCCTTACGAAGTTCATTTTTTAGAGTTAAAATCCCAGGATAACAATCTGAAGATGGCCTATATGGACGTAAAGCCACAAAAGGCTAATGGAAAGACAATCCTCCTTCTTCACGGAAAAAATTTTAATGGCGCTTATTGGGAGAAGACCGCCAAAGACCTTTCGGAGAAGGGATTCAGGGTGATTATTCCGGATCAGATCGGGTTTGGGAAATCATCGAAGCCTCACAGTTACCAGTTTTCCTTTTCACAATTGGCAGAAAATACAAAAGCAGTTCTGGATCAGTTGGGAATTGATAAAACCATTGTTCTGGGACATTCAATGGGAGGAATGGTGGCTGCAAGGTTTACTTTGCTTTATCCTGAAAAAGTTCAGAAGCTGATCCTTGAAAATCCTATCGGACTTGAAGACTATAAAGTATTTGCTGCTTATCAGACTATAGATCAGGTCTACCAGTCTGAGCTTAAAAATACTGCTGAAACCTATAAAAACTATCAGCTGAAATTCTATTATGACAACAAGTGGAAAGAAGAGTACCAGCCCTGGCTTGATCTTATTGCAGGATGGACTGTTCATAAAGATTATCCGCAGGTAGCTTGGGATGCAGCCCTTACTTCCGATATGATCTATAACCAACCAGTCTGTTATGAATTTAAAAATATAAAAACTCCCACCTTACTTATTATAGGAACCAGAGACAGAACAGCGATTGGAAAAGACAGAGCTCCAAAGGAACTCCAATCTAAAATGGGACAGTATCAGGAGCTGGGAAAGAAGACACAACGTGAAATTCCCGGGTCCAAACTGGTGGAAATTGAAAATGTAGGCCATCTTCCCCATATTGAAGTGTATCCCAGGTTTTTTGAAGCTTTGTATGATTTTATAAAATAATCTGATGAATCTGAAATATATCAAACGAATGATGGTTGGGAGCAGGAGTTTATTATAGGAATATACCTTTTCAAATAGAATATTGGTATAATGGCAGAGAAAAATAGATGAAGAAAATTTTTTAACTTGTAACAATGATGAAACTTGTTTTTTGTACTGTATTATTTTTTGGTTCTATCAATAGTGATGCTCAGAAGCCGCATAAAATAATAGAATATCAAAAAAATGGGCTGCAGTTTGATTTGAAATATGAGCATGCTGATTGTTCATATGAAATTTTAATCAATGATATGCCTGTGATTACTTATTTTGGTATGGGAGGAAGATCCGGGCAGACAATAGATCTTAATCCTTATATCCTGCAGCCGGGGAAGCAGGATATAACGATAAGAATGTCCCCCTCAAAAAAAGAAGAAAATGCTTTTGCTCCATTCCTCACTACAAATTCTTTTGTGAAGATAGAGCTTTCAAAAAATAAAAAGCCAATGTCTATGCTTGATCAGCTCAATGCAAAAGATAAAGGAGAGCAGTATAAATGGATGTTGCTGTCGTACCAAACGCCAGCATTGAAAAAAAATGCCTCTTATGCTGAATACAAAACCTCATTTGAAGTAGAAGCTAAAGATATTAATTGGAAAATAATAGGATGGAGTGAAAGTAAGGACCTGAAAAACGATTCGGATATAAAAAAAGAAGTTGATGCTTTTTATGAAGATTTCAAGAAAACCCTGGAAACCGGAGATGGGTCCAAATACCTTTCTATGTTGAAAAATAACATCTATGAAGAGGCTGCATCTGTTCCCTGGGATAAAACTGCTGAATCACAGATAGTTCAAAATAAGGCTGAGTACGCCGTAGAAAAAAGGAATTTCATTTATCCGTGCAGACAAACAGAGTTAAAGTTTTTTGGAAATGGAAAAGTGGTTACCCTGGTATGTACGGACAGCCTTACCTTCGGGTACTCTCCATTGATATCGAAGACATCTAAGAATATGATGCCTAAAGTACATACTTTCTATCTGCATAAACCCAAAGGAAGTGATCAATTAGAAATTATCCGATGATAAAAGATTATTTTTTTATCTCAATCTAATTTGCAAAATTCATATTCCAGGTAATATCATAAAAAACGAGTTCATTTTGAAATTACCAGAAAATAAATTTGTCGGGACAATAGGTTCCTTTACTCCGGTATTTAAATATATTGGAATTGTTTTCACGTGGATCAGTCTGATCAATGAAACAGACACTCAACCCTTTCTTACGGTTTTTGAAAAAAAGATAGGATTGGAAATATTTCTCTTATCCGCCAGTTTCTTCCTGATTGGTCTGGGACAAAATACCACTAGAAAAAAAGATGCTGCAGACTTTAAAATGTATGTTGTTCTTTTCTCTTTATTTACAATAGGTTCTGTGATTGCGGTTGGGGACAATATTCAATTATTATTATCTGTTCTTATCATTATGGTGTCTAATTTCTTAGGTTTTATAAGCCGGTCAGGTGAATATGGGGTATCTGCCAATGATATATTCATCAGTGGAAGAGGGGCTGTCTTCTGTTTTGTTTTGGCTGTAATCTATGGAATTCCTGTCGGACTGATGCTGAAACATTTTAATATATCGGGAAATACAGTTATTTTAGGAGCTGCAGTTATCGGATATTATGTGATCCTCTTATTTTTTGAAATCCGGTTTTTACTGAAATCAAGGTGATAAATAATTAAAATCTAATAATTGACGTATGTTTTATAAGTTCTCTTTAAATGATTCTTTTCTTGTTATTGAAAATACCTTTCTTTCGGAAAAAATAGATATCAACTCAATTGATGATATTGTCATTTCTAATGAATTTCCTGCCAAAAAGTATTCTTTATATATGTTTTTCACCAAGCCAATACAATATGAACCGAAGAAAGGATGGCTGAATAAAATGATCTTTTTAATCTCTAATAACAATAGTAATCCCTATGAAATCAAGAGAACCTATTATGATCATGAAATTGAACCCCTGCTTATATTGATAAAAAAAGGAGTGCCGGATGCCGATCTTCCAGAACTGAAAAATAGCTTGTTTTGGAGAACAGATGACGGAATAAATGTATTTTCCAAAATGAAAGTGATGTACAGTAGAGAAAAACGTTCTTTGACCGATATCTTTAAAAAACATGGAATGATGATGGAGTAAGTAATTGGGCTTATTCTATGAATACGGAAAATTTGTTACCTCCGGAACAAAATGAATTTACAGAGTATATCTTAAATATTATATCCATGTATTATTCAGAAGACAGGACTGTTTATAGTTAAACAGTCTTATCTTTTGAATGAAATACCAGCAAAGTCAGGACCCCAATTCCTGAAAAAATTAAACATGAGATCCCCAGATTCTGAATAAATCCTATAGTTGCCAATCCGGTTCCTATCAGTATATAGTAAATGAGACCCAACAAAGCTCCGGCACTTCCTGTTTCGTTTTTATAATGAATCAATGCAGTGCTCAGAATATTAGGAATAGCCATGCTGAAGGCCATGACGATAAAGAAGTAAGGGATCAGAAAATAAATTCCATAACCGATTAGCATCCACACAAAAACAGAAGCTATAAATGCACCTATTACACTTGAAGTCACTAAAATCTTAGGTGTAATATTCTTTAAAAGCAGAAATCTGTTAAGTTTAGCTCCTGCAAAAGTTCCGGCAGCCAGTATAATGCTGCTGTATCCGAAAATATAAGATGAATATTGCTGTTGCTTGAAAATAAAAGGAGCCAGTGAATAATAAGAAAATAAGAGCACATTAAAGCTCATGATCAATAAACAGCATCTGATGATTTCCCAGTCTTTTAGCATTCGTTTTAATAAACCGGTCAGTATTTGGAAGTTGATTTCTTTTACCGAATGATGAGTTTCAGAAATGTTTCTCCTGGAAAGAATATAAAATACAGCTGCCAGCAGATACAAAGTAATAAAAACTCCCTGGTGACCTGTTAAAGATGCCAGTACTGAGCCGGTAGTCATGCCAATGACCGGACTGATGGATAAGCCAATTCCGATCCATGAAAAGACCTTGCTGATATGGTCTTTGTCATAAGTGTCACGCAAAATAGTCTGGGTGACAATGGATCCTACGGCAATTCCAAAAGCCGAAATAATTCTGGTAGCAATCAAAACCATGAAACTAGGAGCGAAAACCGCCGCAAAAGTTCCGATTCCATACGTAATCAACCCATATTCCAGAGACTTCTTTCTTCCGATTCTGTCACATTGTATACCCCAAAATGCTACGCCTAGAGCGAAAGCAATAAAATACATACTTATCGTTAAAGTAGCAGATTCTTCATTTACCCCAAATTTTTCCTGAACCATTGGCAAAACAGGACTGTAAATGGTTTCCACAAACTGAGGAAGCATTACAAGTAACGTCAACAGCCAAAGAGGATTTGTCTTTTTCATTTTTTTCTGCAAAGGTTTGAAAAAATAAGAGTATATTTATAATGATATAAAAACAAAAAACATCAAAAATAAGACATGGCGATATTAAAACAGAATGATGAGTTTAATGCAGATGCTCTTAAAGAAAAAATTATTGGAATAGCCTCCGATATGGTTATGCATGATTCCGGATTTCATGACCATAAATTCAAGGCGCAATTGCTGTATGCACCTTCCGGTTGTATGACGGTAACTACTTCTGACAGACAGTTTGTACTACCGCCATTCAGAATGTTGTGGATACCAGCTAACGAGATTCACCGGGTGAATTTCAGGAATATTGTAGCCTACAGATCTGTTTATTTTGACAATGAATATGCTGAAAAATACATGGACTCAAGCCTTAAGGTTTTGCATGTCAACTCTTTATTGAAAGAAATTATCGAAAGAATCTGCTTCTGGGAATGGACTGCTTTGAATACTGCTCAAAAGAGTCTTTTAAACGTTTTCTGGGACGAAATAAAACAAGCTCCTGAAGAAAAATTGAAACTTAGAATGCCCACTGATAGACGTTTTAAGAGGATTGTGGAAGAGTGGACAATCCGAACTTCCATACCTCCCATGCTGAAAAATCTGGCAGAAAAAACCGGAGCTGTTGAAAAAACGATTACCCGAATTTTCAAAAAGGAAACGGGTCTTTCTTATCAGGAATGGAGGCAGCAATGGCGTCTTCAGCGGTCAATAGAACTTTTGGTAGATGGAAACTCAATAGGAGAGGTGTCCCATATCTTAGATTTCTCCTCAGACAGTGCCTTTATTGAATTTTTTAAAAAACATACCGGATCTACACCACTACAATATCTCATGAAAAACGAATAAATCTGCAAATTATTCCCAATATCCCAATTGAAGACGTAATCATTCTCCTCCGCTGGAGGGGTGTCAAAAATTCTTTGAATTTTTGACGGGGTGGTTAACTTATTGCCTTCATCCCATTTCTTACCCTATGCAAAGTCCTCTGAGAAATAATTTCCATAAAATTGTATACACCAACCAAAATAGATAATATGGAAAATTACACCAATACAATAGAAGTAAAATCTACTGCAGATAAAGCATACGAAGCTTTAACTCATCAGGTTCCGCTTTGGTGGACTGAAATGTTTGAGGGATCTTCCGTACAAACAGGAGATGTATTCACGATAAGATTTGGAGCTGCTATTCACAAAACGATGCGGGTGAAGGAATCAATCCCCAAATCAAAGATGATCTGGTATGTTGAAGATTCACTCATTGCTCTTCCTGAATTAAAGAACCAGACAGAATGGATTGGAACAGGAATCGTTTGGGAAATAACACAAATAGAAGAAAATACTCGGATAACAGTTATACATATCGGCTTGAGCCCGGAAATTGAATGTTACGATATATGCTCCAATGGCTGGATACAATTTCTGGCCAGTCTGAAACTCTTCCTGGAAACCGGAAAAGGGACTCCATACAAAGAATAATGAGTATTCAAAAATGATAATAAGCCATACTTTGAACACTTAGGATACAAAACTCCATATATAGAATATTACTGATTACTCATGTCATTAACCACAGATGACATAAATTTTCACAGATGTTTGAGAATAGAAGTAAACTGGTTCTTTAATTGACCTAGGAATTAGGAGCGTTAAGAAAATTTGAATGTAATCCGTTAAGAAATTTCCACTGTCTGAGCATGGTCTTCAATTTTGAATCAAAGCAGTATCAACTGATCCATGCGAGTTTGGAAATTTTAGGAGTACATTTGAATTTTTAGCGGATAATTCCAGTCTTGAACTTTTGTATACTTTTGTTTCAATACAAAAGTATAAGTGAGATAAAAAGAAAAATATTGTACATTAAAGGTATGACAAAACTTGTAGGAAATACAAAACCTATATATAGAATATTGCTCCTTACAGATTACCCAAAAAAAAGAAGCCGTTTACATGTAAACAGCTTCTTTTTGCATTTATTGTTGTCTGAATTATTTCTTCTTGTAAGCAGCGTCTTTAATTCTCGCTTTTTTACCTCTAAGATCTCTGAAGTAATAGATTCTAGCTCTTCTAACTCTACCTCTTCTGTCAACCTCGATTTTTTGAAGTGCAGGTAAGTTGATAGGGAATACTCTTTCTACACCTACATCACCAGACATTTTTCTGATCGTGAAAGTTTTTGTAGAACCAGTACCTCTTAATTGGATAACTGTTCCTTTGAAGAACTGAGTTCTAGTCTTTTGTCCTTCTTTAATTTCGTAATACACAGTAATTGTATCACCTGCTTTGAATTCAGGGAATTCTTTTTTCGCAATGTACTTGTCTTGAACGTACTTTAATAAATCCATTATTAATAAAATAAAATGTTAAAGCTAAGCAACTTACACGCTTATCGTCAGAGGTTGAATAACAGGTTGCAAATGTACAAAATAGTTTTTGAATACACCAAATATTTAATGTGCTAAAAACTATAATTTTTTCATTCAGGTTTTGACGAAAAATTAACAGATTCTTTAAGATTCCATCAGATTGAGTTTATACTGGAATTATACTTTTGCCCAAAGTAAAAATTCAATAAACGTTTTTCACTTATTTTTGAATTAATTATTTGTTACTTTGTGTTTAACTACTTAAAATTTAATTATATATGAAACATTATTTCTTCTTTTTTTGTTTCGCGGTCCAGATGGCATTCGGGCAGGTTTTGTTCCCATATCTGCAAAACCCGACTCAGAGTTCCATGATCGTCAATTGGAAGACAGCTTCCGATAACGAAACTACCGTAATCTACGGTGATTCCCCAACCAATCTGAATGTGACGGTAACCGGTACTACAAACATCTTTTCAGATACAGGATACAACAACAACTACTATTATCACACGGCAAAAATTGGCAACCTGCAGCCGAATACCAAATACTATTATAAGATAAAGACCGGAACTAATGAATCTGCTGTATATAATTTCAGAACGCTTCCTTTACCGGGACAGCCTGTAACAGCCAATGGAAAGATCCGTTTCCTGATCATGGGAGATAACCAGATCAAAGCAGAACCGAGATATGACAGTCTTACTTTGAATGCTTTTAAAAAATTAAAAGAAAAATTCGGAGCGACCTCAGATCCATCGGATAATATTGCCCTTACTTTCATGGTTGGAGACCAGGTGGATGTAGGAACATTGGACCATTATGAGAATGTTCACTTCAAAAAGAACATCAAATTATCACCTTACCTGCCCATCCAGACCACTGTAGGAAACCATGAGACGTATGGAACTCTTGGAATGAATTCTTACTATGCACATTTCTATATCGATGAGATTAAGTATAAAGGAATAACTTCAGGAAATGAGAATTATTATGCTCAGCAGGCAGGTAATGTACTTTTTATCAGCTTAAGTTCTGAGCATACAGGGGCTGCTCAGCAGACCTGGCTGCAACAGGTTTTAAACGAAGCCAATAATGATTCTACAGTAGACTGGATCATCTCATTAAGCCACAGACCTTATCAGGCTGAACAATATGTAGGGGATATTTCCACTTGGGTAAGAAACAATGCAGTTCCACTTTTGGTAACGTCTAACAAATACCTGATGCACGTTGGAGCCCACCATCACTTGTACCACAGGGGACAGTTGAAAAACACGCCGAATTACCAGATTATTTCAGGAGGAACAGCCTGGGATCAGTATTGGGGAATGTCTAATGAACAGGATTTTGACGATGTTCAGAAAACCCTTACAGATTGGACCTATCAGATCGTTGAAGTAGATATTCCAACCGGAAAAGTAGATATAGAATGTTACTCTATTGGTGGAAAATATACCAAGAAAAATAATGAACTGGTGGATTCATTCCACAGGTATAAAAATCAGCCAAAGCCTGCAAAACCATCTATTACCAATACATTTTCAGGTCCAACCACGTTGCCTTTAACATTGGATGGGAGTGCTTTCTCCTCATCTAATGGAGAACTTTTAAATACAACGCAGTTTCTGATCAGTAAAGCAGCCGATTTTTCTGTGATTGAAAAGGAATTCTACCGCGATTTTGAAAACTGGTTCGGAAAAGATGGAAACGGAAATCCGGATAAAGCCAAGAATTTAAATGAAGGCGTAGATATTACCAAGGCAAGTTTAGCCGCAAACTCAATTCCGAACGGAATTTATTACGTGAAAATCCGCTATAGAGACAGAAACCTGGAGTGGAGCGACTGGAGTGAGGTAAAGCAGTTTGAAATTACAGGAAGCGTGGTTTCAAACCCTACCTTTACTTTAGATAAAACGGAATATACCCCAAATGAACCTATTGTTGCTACTTATACAGGAGGTCCTGGAAATCAGCAGGATTGGGTAGGTATCTATAAAAAAGGACAGACACCAGGAGGTTCTACCACTTCACAGACCTACGTTTACACGAACGGACAAACCGCTGGAACAGCTACTTTCAATAATGGTTTGCCTAATAAAGGTCAGTATTTTGCAGGGTTTTTTGCCAACAACGGATATACAGATATTACTTCAAGAAAAAGTTTCTATGTAGGTCCGAAAGTACAATTACAGGCTACAGCAGATACCTATCCGGTGGGTGGAACAGTAACGATCAACTTTACGAATGCTCCGAGCCTTCAAAAAGACTGGATCGGAATTTATAAAATGGGACAGACTCCGGGAACAACTACTTCCATAAAATGGAGTTATGTAACTACAGCATCGGGAACTCTTAATTTTACAGGTCTTCCAAAAGGATATTATTATGCTCAGTACTTACTGGAAGATGGCTATAACGGAATTGGAGAAAAAGTATTCTTTAAAGTAGGGGATATCGCTACTGAGTTATGGATCAACAAACCTGTATATTCATTGGGAGAGAACATCACTGCTTCATGGACAGATTCTCCGGGAATTATTAAAGACTGGTTAGGAATCTATCCTCAGAACATTCAGACACCTGATGATAACTTTGTTTCATATACTTATTTTGATGGAGTAACACAAGGAACCAAAGCGATTACAGGAAATGTAAATGGCGTACCAACTACCCCAGGAAACTATTATATGGTGATGTTTACCAACGATTCTTATACTGAAGTTTCAAACAGAGTACAGTTTCAGGTAAGCTCAGGGTCTTTAGGAGTGGAAGAGGCGAAAAGTACAGAGAAAAACGTTACCCTCTATCCGAACCCTACAAAACCGGGTGAACCCACCTTTATTAAGAGTGATTATCCAATCGAAAAAATAGAACTGGTATCAGCAGCAGGAGAATTATTATATGAATCAAAAAATATTCATAACCAACGGTTCTCTTTAGTGAATGAAAGCCTTCCGAAAGGATTGTATTTTGTAAAAGTTCACGCAAGAAAACTATTTACTTTAAAACTGATTATCCAATAACAGAATAAAAATAACCATGAAGTAAACAGGCTGTCAGAAATGATAGCCTGTTTTTTTTCTTGTATTAAATTTCCCACAGATTACACAGATTTAAAATGTTACATTTAAAGCATAAAAGCTTTACGTTTGAGCCTTGTCAAGGTTTTAAAGCTTGACAAGGCTGCACCATCTGCAAAATCTACATCATCTGCGAGAACAAAATAAAAAAGCAGTTTCGAAAACTGAAACTGCTTTTTGATATTATCAAATGATCCTATTATTATTCAAAATCACTGTACAAATTATCTTCCTGAATGACAGTGTCGCTATCAGAAGAGAAGTATCCATCTCCGGTATCCATCAAAATTTTAGAATCCTGAATCAGTTTTCCCTCTATGTTATATATCTTTAACAAGATCCATTTACCACTACGTTCAAGCTCTTTTGTTCCGTTGTAGGTTTTTATTCTGATTTTTCCACTTTGAAGAATACCTTCTTTTACAGAAGATTTGTTGGTAGGTTTCCCTTTTACATACTGTACAATCTGCGCAGTGAAAGCGTAATCATCTTCACTTACTGGTTGGTTATAAGTGTATAAAATACCTCCTTTATTATCGTAGATTGTTGCATCATAAGCATTTTGTTTAGTGTTTAATTTCTTCTCAAACTTTAGCTTGTTCTCTTCATGAAATTTTCTGGTATTAATCAAAACTCCGTTTTTATAATGCATTTCGTCAAGACCATCATAGGAAATACCGTTATAAGGACTGTCTTCCTGGTAAGTTAACGTAGATTTTAGCTTTCCATCCGGAGCATAATATTTAATCTCCTGAATTGCTTCATCCTTTAGAGTTTTCTCTGTAGAAAGTTTTCCTTCTTCGTTAAATTCTTTATTCAGGATAACTGAACCATTTTTATAAACATCTATGGTTGAAATATGAGTGTAATCATAACTAAGCTGATAATCTTCACCATCCATTGGCTTATACATATCATTTTCTTTATCATATTGATAAATCAAATGGGCAATTTTCTTTCCGGATTCATCATAAGTGGTTTTGAAACCGTCCTTTTTTCCTCTCTTCTGTTCCTGTAAAAGATTGCCGTTTTTAGCATAGATAACACCTTCCTTGATGGTACCATCGCTCTTATACTTTTCAATTTTGGAAACCCTCATAGGGTTATAGTAATATTCTACCTGAATACCTTCACTGTTACCCTCTGAACTTACACTGCCAATAAATTTACCTTTATCACCATAGTATTTGTTTTCGTAGCTGCCGTTTTTACCGGTAACACTTTCTGTTCTGATTCCTTTGATATCCTCATCATAAATAATCGTCTGAGAAGGGCTGGAGTTTTCATATACGGTGATTGAGTTATAGTAATACTCGCTTTCCGGATCTTTATAAGTAAACATTTTTCCGGAAAAAGTACCATCAGCTTTATAAACCATATCTTCCATCAATCTGCCTGTAGTATCGTAAGACTGAGAGACTCCAACCTGTTTTCCGTTAGAATAAGTAACAACACTCATTGTCTTTCCTTCAGGAGTGTACCATGTTACTTTCCCATCAAAAACCTCATTGCTCGGAGTGGTATCAGAAGCAAGCCCCTCCATTTGAAGTTTCCCGTTTTTATAAAAATCTTTGATTAGGATAAGTTTACCTTTTGGGGACGTTTCACGGTAATATTCCATGTTTTCTTTGGTCGTCTTTTCCCAGTTTTCATCAAAATAAGTTTTTTCCTGTGCACATACGTTGATGCTGAGTACCAGTGCAAGCAACGCTGATATAAATAATTTTTTCATGTTTTATATTAAGTTCTGATTTTAAGTTTGTGATGATTTGCTTTTGTATACCAATAGGGTGAAAGGAAAAGGTAAAAGCGTTGAAGAGACAGCAGCTAGACTGTCAGAAATAATTTTACATTAAGATTGTGTTTATATCAATTATATCCGAAGATTAAATAATATGTGGTTTTTTTGAATTTAAGCCCCAAATATAAATCAATTTTACGAGATTTATAGAAAAAATGAACCGGTTTGTTCACTTTTAGCTGTAAAAATCTGACTATAAAAATCTTAATACATAAAATCAGGTATTCAGAATAGGATAGGCATCAGGATCTTTTTCCAGCCATAGCAGATACGATAAATTTTTATTAAATTTAGCCAACAGAAAAATCTAATATTTCATGATAGATAAAAGAGTAAAAAATGCAAAGGAAGCCATCGAAGGAATTAAAGATGGAATGACGCTGATGCTAGGCGGATTTGGACTTTGCGGAATCCCTGAAAATTCAATCAACGCCTTAGTGGAAAGTGATGTAAAAGATCTTACCTGTATTTCAAACAATGCCGGTGTAGATGATTTCGGATTAGGATTACTGCTTCACAAAAGACAAATCAAGAAGATGATCTCTTCCTATGTAGGGGAAAATGCCGAGTTTGAAAGACAAATGCTTTCAGGAGAACTGGACGTTGAACTTACTCCACAGGGAACATTAGCTGAAAAATGCAGAGCTGCTCAGGCAGGAATCCCGGCTTTTTACACCCCTGCAGGATATGGAACAGAGGTGGCGGAAGGAAAAGAAGTGAAAGAATTCCACGGAAAACCTCACATTCTGGAACATGCCTTTGAAGCAGATTTCTCAATTGTAAAAGCATGGAAAGGAGATCATGCCGGAAACCTTATTTTCAAAGGATCTGCAAGAAACTTCAATCATCCGATGGCTGGAGCAGGAAAAATTACTGTTGCTGAGGTAGAAGAACTGGTAGAACCGGGAGAGTTAGACCCCAACCAAATCCATATTCCGGGCATCATGATTCAGAGAATTTTCCAGGGTGAAAAATTTGAAAAGAGAATTGAACAAAGAACAGTAAGAACTAAAGAATAATTTCTGAAGAGATACGATTAACCATAAAAAATAAAGCGCTGAATATATTTTCAGCGCTTTATTTATTTTTATGATGGTAAAACTGTTGTTTTTCTTTCTCCGATCTGCTGTCTCCACATGGCGTAATACAGACCTTTTTCGGCAATCAGATGATCGTGGGAACCTGTTTCTACAATTTGCCCGCGTTCCAATACATAGATTTTATCTGCATGCATGATTGTACTTAATCGGTGGGCGATAAGAACTGTAATTTGCTCTCTTTCCTCTGAAATACTCTTGATTGTAGAGGTGATTTCTTCTTCGGTGATGCTGTCCAGTGCAGAAGTGGCTTCATCAAAAATCAGTAAATGAGGTTGTCTTAAAAGTGCCCTTGCAATAGCGATTCTCTGTTTTTCTCCACCACTAAGCTTCAGTCCGCCTTCACCAATGACGGTTTCTATTCCTTTTTCTGCTCTTTCCAGCAATGCAGTACAGCTCGATTTCTGTAATGCAATTCTGAGCTCCTCTTCAGTAGCGTTAGGATTCACAAAGAGAAGGTTTTCTTTGATGGTTCCTGCAAAAAGCTGAGTATCCTGTGTGACAAAGCCAATCTGATTTCTCAGCTCATCAAAATCAAATTCCTTTCCATTAATTTCATTGTAAAAAATATTCCCTTCTTGAGGTCTGTAAAGTCCAACCAATAACTTTACCAGTGTACTTTTTCCGGAACCACTCGGACCGACAAAAGCAATGGTTTCTCCATTTTTAACATCAAAAGAAATATTATTCAATGCTTTATACTGAGCCGATTGATGTTTGAAAGAAACATGTTTGAATTCCAATTCTTCAATCGCACCAATCTGTTTAGGATGAAGCGGTTTTTCTTCCACATCTTTTTTCATTAAACGGTGGAAATTCTGAAGGGATGCTTCTGCTTCTCTATAGGAAATAATAATGTTTCCTATCTCCTGCATAGGCCCGAAAATAAAGAACCCATAAAACATCAGCGAAAGGTATTGTCCCGGAGTTACAACATTTTTAAAAATTAAATACAGAAGAGTCAGGGTAATCATCTGTTGAAGAAAATTAACCATCGTCCCCTGAATAAAGCTTAAAGAGCGGATGCTTTTTACCTTTCTCAATTCAAGCCCCAGAATCTTATAAGTATTGTTGTTCAAACGGATGACTTCCTGATTCGTTAACCCTAAACTCTTAACGATTTCTATATTTCTAAGGCTTTCCGTAGTACTTCCTGCCAATGCTGTAGTTTCCGAAACAATATTCTTCTGAATACCTTTTATTCTTTTACTCAATAAATTAGTAATAAAAGCAATCAGGAAAATTCCACAGATATATACCGGCATAATAGACCAGTGCAGTCGGATAGCATACACCGAAACGAAAATAATACTTACTAAAATCCCAAAGAAAATATTAATGAAATTGGTTATAAACTTAACCGAATCCTCTCTTACTTTAGTTAAAATAGATAAGGTTTCACCACTTCTCTGATCTTCAAACTCCTGATAAGGTAAAGCCATTGAATGCTTTAAACCATCTGTGAAGATTTTAGCCCCAAATTTTTGAGTAATAACACTCACTACATAATCCTGAAAAGCTTTGGCTATTCTGCTTATCATAGCAGTTCCGATAAGTAAACCTAAGAAGTAGAAAGCGCCATGATACACTGAAGTTCCGTAAAGATATTCATCAATATCTCTTGGTAAAAGTTTTTCCTTATCGAAAAAATTGGGGTGAGTGACCAGCTGGTCCAGGATATTCCCTGTGATAGCCGGAGCAAATAAAGAGAAAACCTGATTAACGGTTGCCAGCAGTAAAGAAATGACAATCAGCCATTGGTAAGGTTTAAGATATCTTAAAAGTATTTTCATTCTGTTAAATAATGATGCAAAATTAATGATATTATTTTTACTAACGATGTTAATTATTAATGACAATGATCTGCAGTTGAGGAAGATTGGAAACCATATCCGGATATAAAGCATATGAGTAATATTAGGGTAGTATAGTCGTTCTTAGACTAAAACTCACTCCCAGCTTCCTTTTTCCAGCTCCACCTCTTAGAAATCCCTTTTGTATTCGACTGAAAATAATTAAATTGCAGTCTAAGTTTTTATTATGCTTACAAAAGAACAAATTGCCAAAAGAATTTCAAAAGAACTGAGAGACCGTTATTATGTAAACCTGGGAATCGGAATTCCTACTTTGGTTGCCAACTATGTACCGGAAGGTATTTCCGTAGAATTCCAGAGTGAAAATGGAGTACTGGGAATGGGACCTTTCCCTTTCGAAGGTGAAGAAGATGCGGATGTTATCAATGCCGGGAAGCAAACGATTACTATTTTAGATGGAGGTTCATTCTTCGATTCTGCCTTTAGTTTCGGGATGATCCGCGGACAGAAAGTAGATCTTACCATCCTTGGAGCTATGGAGGTTTCAGAAAACGGAGATATTGCCAACTGGAAGATTCCGGGAAAAATGGTAAAAGGAATGGGTGGAGCTATGGATTTAGTAGCTTCTGCAGAAAATATCATCGTTGCCATGATGCATGTGAACAAAGCAGGAGAAAGTAAGATCCTTAAAAAATGTACCCTTCCTCTGACTGGAGTAAACTGTGTGAAAAAAGTGGTTACCGAATTAGCTGTACTGGAAGTAACTCCAAAAGGATTCAAACTTCTGGAAAGAGCACCGGGAGTTTCAGTAGAAGACATCATCAAAGCAACGGAAGCAGACCTTATCATTGAAGGTGAAATTCCTGAAATGCAATTCTAAATACAATACAAACCTTGCCATCCGCAAGGTTTTTTTATTTCAATTCCCATCCTGTTCCAGGAATAAAAGAGAATTTGAATCAGGAATATTTCTGTCATTATGAATGAAGCAATGCGGAATGAAGAATCTCTTAAAACCACATTTTGATCTCGCAGATTTTTAATGCCACGAATGCACGAATAACCTTATTCTATGTGGCTATGTGGTGAAAAAAATTAAACAGCATAGGCTTGTAAAGTATCTGTAATTATTTTATTCGTGCATTGGTGGCCAAAGAAATCAAAACAGAAAAAGGTTGCTTCACCCCTGAAACAACCTTTTATATTTTATCTAAACCTGGTTTTTAATCTATCTATTCCCATCCTGAGCTCCGAAAACCTTCTGCAAGATGCTTGTAGTTCTCATTGCCGGACTATTTCTGATTCCACTTTCCTTATCAGCTACCATTTTAAATACTCCGTTAATGGTTTCTGTAGTCACATATTCATTAAGATCTGTGGTTACAGCTTGGCCTGTAAAGGTGTTGTATTTTGAAATCAGATTTTTCCAAACTGCATCAGCGCCTACTTTTCCTAGAGAAGCCTTTACTTTTGGCTGAAAGGCTGTAAATAGCTGAGATTGTGTTTTACCCTGTAAATAACTTGTTGCCGCATTATTGCTCCCTAACAGGATATTTTTAGCATCCGTGATCGTCATGGAAGTAATAGCATTGGTAAAAATTGGTGCGGCTTCAGTCACTGCATCTTCAGCAGCTCTGTTTAATAATTTTACCCCTTCATCAGCAAGGCTGCCTAATCCTACAGAACGTAATGTTGCATCAACCTTTCTTAATTTTTCAGGCATTAGGATTTTTACCGCTTCATTTTTCAAAAAACCGTCTGTTAATGCCAGTTTCTTCACTCCATCCGTTACTCCGATACTTAAAGCTTCCTTTAATCCGGAAGAAATCTGTGTTGAGGTAAGACTTCCAACATTGAGAGGAGTTGTTTTCGTCGAGGTTGGAGTCGTGGTAGTGGCAGTAGTTGTTGCTGTTGCCGTGGAACCTTTAGTTGCCTGTGGATTATTAAGATCAATTCCTGTTTTATCTTTAACTGTTGATTTTAAAATATCAAGAAGTTGTGCCTGTGTAGAAATTGAAAGGAATAATCCGGCTGCTATAAAAATGCTTTTTCTCATTGTATTTTTTAGAAATTTAGATGTTTAATCTTTTAAGTGATGTAAGCTTATCAAAAAATAAACCATATTTTTTTTTGAATTTAAAAAAGATGATATTGTAGGCTTAAGTATTTGATTTTTAATTTTATGTAAAGTTAAATAAATATTGTGCATTCATTGAGTTATTTCTGGATATTAATAAACTTTCAAAAAAATAAAATATCCTTTTTACGCAATTAAAACAATATTTTTTTATATGGTTGCAAGATAGATTCTGGATTACTTAAAAGTTTTGAAAAATAAGTATATTAGTATCAACTTAATCTGATTCCATGACCCGTATTTTATTGACTCTGCTACTGGTAATTTCGAATATTGTTTTATCTCAAAATAAATTGAATTTGATTCCTTACCCTCAAAATGTACAGCTTAGTGAAGGAAGCTTTATAATTCCTGATATCTTAAAACTTGATGCTAACTTGCCTAAAAATGAGACTGGATATTTTAAAAAGCGGTTAAATTCTACATTAAAGTTCCAGGATTCAAAGCAAAGTGAAGCCGAGTTGGTGTATGTACCGCTATCCAAAGCTCAAACGGAAAATAAAGAATTTTATAGCCTTACTATTAATTCAAAGCAGATTCTGATCCAATCGCATACTCAGCAGGGATATTTCCTTGCGCTTCAGACTTTGATCCAGTTGTTTGAAGAATATAAAGAAGTTGGGAAAATTCCTGCGATGAAGATCGAGGATCATCCAAAATTTGCCTGGCGCGGAATGCATTTGGATGTTTGCCGTCACTTCTTTACAGTAGATGAGGTGAAACAATACATTGACTATCTGGCGATGTATAAACTGAATACTTTTCACTGGCACTTAACCGATGATCAGGGGTGGAGAATTGAAATCAAAAAATATCCGAAGCTTACGCAGATTGGTTCAAAACGTAAAGAATCCATGATTGGAGCTTATGTGGATAATACCTTTGATGGAAAACCTTATGGACCGTATTTTTATACTCAGGAACAGATTAAAGATGTGGTGAAATATGCTCAGGAAAGACATATAACAGTAGTTCCGGAGATCGAAATGCCGGGGCATGCTTTGGCAGCATTATCTGCTTATCCCGAATTAGCCTGTACCAAAGGACCTTTTGAATCTGCTACCAAATGGGGTGTTTTTGATGATGTCTTCTGTCCTAAAGACGAAACATTTAAGTTTCTTGAAAATGTGCTGGATGAGGTTGTGCAGTTGTTTCCGTCTCAGTATATTCATATTGGAGGAGATGAGTGCCCTAAAACAAGATGGAAAGAATGCGCCCATTGTCAGGAATTAATCAAAAAGAATAACTTAAAGGATGAACATGGGCTGCAAAGCTATTTTATTCAAAGAATTGAAAAATATATCAATGGTAAGGGGCGTAAAATTATCGGTTGGGACGAGATTCTGGAAGGCGGATTGGCTCCTAATGCTGCTGTAATGAGCTGGACAGGGGTAAACGGAGGAATTGAAGCCGCAAAAGCGAAACATTTTGCTGTAATGACACCGGGAGCATATTGTTATTTTGACCATTATCAGGGCGATCCACAGTCTGAACCCAATGCATTCGGAGGGTTTACTCCATTGGATAAAGTGTATTCTTATAATCCGATTCCTGCTGAGTTGAATGCTGAACAAGCACAATATATCCTTGGTGTTCAGGCTAATTTATGGACAGAATATATCCTGGATTTCAAGCAGGTGCAGTATATGATTTTTCCAAGATTGATGGCACTTTCTGAAGTAGGCTGGGGAACTTCGGATCCTAAAAATTATAAAGATTTTGAAAACAGGGTCATCAGCCATTTCAAAATTCTGGACAAAATGAATGTTAATTACGCGAAAAGCATTTACAATATTTCAGGAAAAGTAATTCCTTCAAACAACGGGATTGCCTACGAACTTTCTACTTCTCAGAATCCAAACGGAATTCGGTATACACTGGATGGAAGCACTCCAACAATAAATTCAGAGATCTATCAGAATCCTGTTTCTATACCTAGCTCATTAACGATTCGATCTGCTTATTTTGAAGCGGGACAGTTGAAAAGTGCTGTTTCTTCACAGCAGTTTACCATATCAAAAACAACCGGAAAAAAAATTACCCTTGAGCAGCAGCCCAGTGAAAATTATTCATTTGGAGGAGCTTTTACGTTGGTAGACGGAATTATCGGAAACGTAAAGCAATTGGGTAAAACATGGTTGGGTTTTCAGGGAAAAGATGTAACAGCAACAATAGATCTCGGACAGAAAACCGACTTTTCAGAAGTCTATTTTAATACACTGGAAAACAAAGGAAGCTGGATTCATCTCGCAAAATCTGCAAAAATTTTTGTTTCTGATGATAATAAAGATTTTAAAATGATCAAAGAAACAGGAAAGGAGGAAATTCAAAATGCCAAAGGAAAAATAAAATTGAATCTGGGAAAAAAAAATGCAAGATACCTGAAAGTTATTATTGAAAATGCAGGAATTATCCCAGCAGGAAATCCCGGTGCAGATTCTAAAGCGTGGCTGTTTGTTGATGAAATTGGCGTAAATTAGCCCTATTCAATGTAACAAAATGCAGGATACAATACTTTCTACCGAATTCTCCTCTTCACCGGATCTGGTTGAAAAATTATACCAGTACGGAATCACTAAGAATTATCATGAGGGAGATATTATTTTAGATGAAAATGCTTCTATACGCTCTATTCCTATTGTGATGAAAGGAATGCTGAAGGTCATCAGAACAGAGGAGGATGGGCGTGAAATTCTATTGTACTATATCAAGGCAGGAGAAAGCTGCATCATGTCTTTTCTGGGCGGGATGCATAACGAAAAAAGTATTGTAAAAGCAGAAATAGAAGAAGATGCTGAGATTCTTTTCCTTCCCGTAGACAAAGTTTCTTTATTCATTAAAGAACATCCGGAATGGCTGGATTATATTTTCAGGCTTTATCATAAACGATTCGAAGAATTACTGGATATTATCAATGCAATCGCTTTCAAAAAAGTAGACGAAAGACTATTGAATCTTCTCCAGAAAAAATCAGAACTTACAGAATCTGATCTGATTACGATCACTCACGAACAGCTTGCTAACGAATTGGGAACTGCCAGAGTAGTGGTATCTAGACTTTTAAAACAATTGGAAGAAGACGGAAAGGTAAAGCTTGGAAGAAACAAAATCACCCTCCTGAAAACTACAAATTAATTCAATTTCTCCTTCTATTCAATAAAAAACGCTCATATTCCCATCCTCCGGAGGGGTGGCGAAAATTCAAAGAATTTTTGACGGGGTGGTTTAACATAAACTAAAACCACAAAAGGTTCATAATACTTAAGTGAACTAAGTGTTAGAAAAAAAACTTTTGTGATTAAAAAATAGGTAAGCATTAGCATTAAAATTCTGTTATGTAACAAAAGTAGCTGTAGTTCTGCCTAAACATTTCCATTTTTGCATCATAATAATTTGAATAATGGAAATCATAGGATATATAGCATCTGTTTTAATCGGTATTTCTTTAGGATTAATAGGCGGTGGCGGAAGTATTCTGACTGTTCCGGTATTGGTGTATCTTTTTGGGATTGATGCTTTGCTGGCAACAGAATACTCTCTTTTTATTGTTGGAGTGAGCAGCGCAGTGGGCTCAGTAACCTATTTTAAAAAAGACCTGGTTGATTTTAAAATGGCTTTGATTTTTGGAGTTCCCTCTATTATTTCAATCCTTTTAACCCGAGTCTATTTGCTGCCGTTAATTCCGGAAGAACTTCTTAAAATAAAAAACTTTACAGTTACAAAAAATATTTTTTTACTGTTGATTTTTGCTGCTTTGATGATTCTCGCTTCTTATAAGATGATTAAAAATCAGACTTCAGAAAATACAGATAGAAATGAACTGAACAGAAATAAAGCTTTGCTGGCTGCCGGAGAAGGAACGGTAATAGGTGTTTTAACCGGATTGGTAGGTGCGGGAGGAGGTTTTATGATTATTCCGGCTTTGGTAAATCTTTTAAAAGTTCCGGTAAAAAGGGCCATAGGAACTTCACTGGTCATTATTTCCTTCAACTCCCTGATCGGTTTTTCCTCTTCCATCAACAATATAAAAATAGAATGGAACCTGCTCGTTTCTATTGCGGCAATTGCCGTAGTTGGAATTATCATAGGCTCTCAAATTTCAAAAAAGATTGAGGGTAAAAAACTAAAACCTGCCTTTGGATGGTTTATTCTTGTGATGGGAATTTATATCATCACCCGGGAAATATTCCTCTAGGTTTTTATAGTAAGGTAGAAATTATGAGATAACACTTAAGTAATGATAAGTTATTATGTATGCTGTTGAAAAGGACATTTCAGTTTTTATGAAAATCTTTGATTTTCATCTTCTGTGAACTCTTCTGCAGTAATTTTTTAACTTTCTAAGTGAACTAAAGTGTTATAAAAAATAAACTTTTGTGCCTTTTGTGGTTAAAAAAAAGTAAACATTAACAATGTCTACACTCACAATGCTGTTATGTAACAAAAGTAGCGGTAGGGGAAAATAGAAATCAGGAAATTTGTATAAGAAAATCAAAAATAAATAAAATGAAAATAGAACAAATATATACAGGGTGTTTAGCCCAAGGTGCTTATTATATTACTTCAGCAGGAGAAGCTGCTATTATTGATCCTTTACGCGAAACCCAGCCTTATGTGGAAAGGTTAAAAAGAGATGGAGTACAATTAAAATATATTTTTGAAACCCATTTTCATGCTGATTTCGTCAGTGGACATGTTGACTTAAGCAAAAAAACAAATGCTCCAATTGTTTATGGACCAACTGCAAATCCTGAATTTGCTGCGATTATTGCTGAAGACAATCAGATATTTGAAGTAGGAGATATTAAAATAAAAGTTCTTCATACACCAGGGCATACCTTGGAGAGCTCATGTTATCTGTTGATTGATGAGCAGGGAAATGAAAAAGCATTATTTAGTGGAGATACTTTATTTCTGGGAGATGTTGGCCGTCCGGACCTTGCGCAGAAATCAGCTGATATGACACAGGAAGAGCTGGCAGGGTTACTGTATGATAGTTTATACAATAAAATTTTACCTTTAAATGACAGTGTTATTGTATATCCGGCCCATGGAGCAGGTTCAGCCTGTGGCAAAAATATGCAGAAGGAAACGGTTGATACATTAGGGAACCAAAAGAAAACAAATTATGCGCTTAATCAGAACGGTAAGGAAAGTTTTATTCAGGCTGTAACAGAAGGTCTTTTACCGCCGCCGGCATACTTTGGAATGAATGTAATGATGAATAAAAAGGGGAATCACAGTTTTGATGAAATATTATCAAGAGGGCTACAGGCTCTTACCCCTAAACAGTTTGAAGAGGCAGCAGAAATTTCCGGAGCTTTGATATTGGATGTGAGAAACAATAGTGAATTTGCCAAAGGATTCATTCCACAATCAGTCAATATAGGATTGGACGGTGATTTCGCGCCTTGGGTCGGCACCTTGATTGCAGATGTGAGCCAGTCCATTCTATTGGTAGCAGAACCAGAAGATGAAGAAGAAGCGGTAACCCGGTTAAGTAGGGTAGGATTCGATCATATTCTGGGGTTTTTACAAGGAGGTTTTGAAGTCTGGAAGAACAGTGGAAAGGAAACCGATTCCGTCAACCGTATTTCTGCCGGAGAGTTTGAAAAAGAAATAGAAGACAGGGAAGTTAAAATTATAGATGTAAGGAAAGAAAGTGAATATGCTGCAGAGCATGTAAATGAAGCTTACAGCAAACCTCTGGCTTATATTAATGAATGGATGGATGAGATCCTTCCGGATGAGCATTTCTATCTGCATTGTGCAGGTGGTTATAGAAGTATGATGGCTGCCAGTATCCTTCAGGCAAGAGGATACAGAAACTTCACTGAGATTGAAGGTGGTTTTAAAGCTATTATTTCTACAGAGGTTTCCAAAAGTGATTTCGTATGTCAGACTAAAATTTTAAAATAAATTAATAAAAATAGATATGTTGGAGATTATAAAACAACCGTGGCCATGGTATATAGCGGGACCTTTGATTGGATTAACTGTCCCTGCTTTGCTGATCATGGGAAATAAATCCTTTGGAATCAGTTCTTCACTGAGGCATATTTGTGCAGCCTGTATCCCCGCTAATGTTAACTTTTTTAAATATGACTGGAAAAAGGAAGCCTGGAACCTGTTTTTTGTATTGGGTATTTTCTTCGGTGGAATGATTGCTGTTCATTTGTTGCTTAATCCAGCTGAAATAACGATTAATCCCAATCTGAAAGCCGAATTGGCAGGGTATGGAATTACAGATTATTCTAACCTTGTTCCCACTCAGCTTATGAACTTTGAAAGTCTTTTGACCCTAAGAGGATTCATCATGATGGTTGTAGGTGGATTTCTGGTAGGCTTTGGAACCCGATATGCCGGTGGATGCACCAGCGGACATGCGATCATGGGGCTTTCCAATCTGCAATGGCCTTCTTTGGTGGCTACTATTTGCTTCATGATCGGTGGATTTTTAATGGCTAATGTTATCCTGCCTATGATC
The DNA here is from genome assembly GCF_003385515.1 of Chryseobacterium pennae. Taxonomy (GTDB): domain Bacteria; phylum Bacteroidota; class Bacteroidia; order Flavobacteriales; family Weeksellaceae; genus Chryseobacterium; species Chryseobacterium pennae. The sequence continues at coordinate 38,979 of NZ_QNVT01000010.1, forward strand.
CTTTCCCTGTAAGTCTAATTTTTTTAAGAATCAAATCAATGATAAAAGAACAAGAAGAAAATGTAGTTTGTATCAATGAAACTAACCCGGCGCATCCATGGTATTACAATTTAAAATATCTGGCAGCAGGAATCATATTTGGAATCATCTTTGTGAAAGCTGAGGTTATCAGTTGGTTCAGAATTCAGGAAATGTTCCGTTTGCAATCATTTCATATGTACGGAATTATCGGGAGTGCAGTTTTGGTAGGGATGATTTCAGTGTGGCTGATTAAGAAATTCAATATCAGGACAATCTATGGTGAACCCATAACATTAACACCCAAAAAATTCAATAAAGGCCAGATTTATGGAGGATTGATTTTCGGTTTTGGCTGGGCCATTACCGGAGCCTGTCCCGGACCATTGTTTGCTCAGATAGGAACAGGAGCTTTGGCTGTATCTGTCACTCTTTTAAGTGCTGTTGCCGGAACCTGGGTGTATGGATATTTCAGAGATAAACTCCCACATTAAGGCTAATTTAACTGAATAAATAAAGACTGTTGATGATATTTCAGCAGTCTTTATTGAGTATAAAATTATGAAAATATGAAGTCTTTTGCACCCAGAGCCATATAAAGGTTGATGCGTTCCATTTTGTCCTGAAGCTCCAGATTGATGAGGTTCATTTCATTTTTAAGAAGATCCCGTTGCTTCCGGATCAGCACAAAACTGTTATTGGTTCCTACTTTAATTTGTTTTTGAGTAAGATTAATATTATTTTTCAGTTCATTGATGGCCTTACGGTTAAAATCGCTCTGCTTTTCAATAGAGTTCAGATTCGCTAATGATGATTCCACTTCATTCAACGCATTCAAAACTGCCTTTGAATATTCTTCTACAACCTGCTTTTGCTGAGAAGTTTTTATTTCTACATTCTTTTTCAGTTTTCCGTTATTGAAAATAGGAGAGACCAATCCACCACCGACTCTGAGCAGAGGATTGGAAAATATAGAATTGATAGATTCTACATTACTGCCTGCTGTCCCTAAGGAAGAGTTTATAGTTAGAGAGGGAAGCCTCGCTGCCTTGGCCTGCTGTACTTCATAAAAAGCTTTTTCTATCTGAAAATGATAAGCCTGTATATCCGCTCTGCTTTCCAAAAGCTCTAATGGAAAAGAAGAAGGAATAGTATGATGTACAGGATTGAAAAAGTTTTGGGTCGTCAGCTTTCCTTCAGGATATTTTCCGGTGAGAAGCTCAAGAGATCTTCTGGATTGAGTATTGGCATTTCTGATCTTTTCAAGATAACCCTCCAAAGAAATAATTTCAGCAGCAATATTAGATAAATCCAGAGCATTGGCTGTTCCTACTTTTTTCTGAACAGCATATATTTTCTCAAGCTCCTTTGTCTTCTGAATATACCCTTTAATCATATCTTCCTGAATGTTTCCGGTAATATTGAGATAATACGCCTTTGCAATCATAGCAGCTATGGATTGATGCAACAGTATGTTTTGATGTTTAGCCGAAAAATAATCGCTGGTGCTGGCCATCTGTGCTGATTTATTTTTACCCCACAAATCAATTTCCCAATTGGCTTTCAATGCAAGACGGCGAATCTGGCTTTCACTCACCAGATTATTGGATGTATTGGCAACAGCACTCACACTCGGATAAAGATTGCTTCCTGCAATTTCCATAGCCAGCTCAATCTGATTGAGCTTTTCTTTAGCGATAATAATATCTGCATTATATTGCATCCCTTCATTAATAAGAGCTTCCAGCTGAGGCGTTTTAAGATCTGTAACCCAGTCATAAGAAAGCGATCTTGCATTAGCATTCCGGTCAAAAATCCAATCATCTGGAATGGTAATGTGAGATGCCACTTCACTATTTTCCTTTAATTGGGCTATATTTTCTTTGGTAGGTTCTTTGTAGCCTATGCATGAGCTTACACTTAAAACAAGAATTCCTGCCATGATGAATCTTTTATACATATTAATGAAGTTTTGGAATCAGGAAGTTAATTTTACTGTTGATGCGTACCATTACTTTTCGGATAAGATGTAAAGGTTTAATATGATCCGAGTAAATAACAGCCGTTCCTCTGGCTCCAACAGTTAATTGTTTTTGATTGTCCTCCAGTATAAACTTGGCAATCAGTTTTCCGTCTGTTTCCGGTAATTGTCTGGCAGTATCAGGAAGTCCTGCAGTAGAGCCATTTCCTCCAAGCATTCCTCCGGCATTGTTCATGATTCCCTGGCTGGTAGCGTCAATAACGTATTCTAGTTTAGCCTTAACCACTTTTCCCGGTTCCGTTTTAAGAGCCAGCTCTACTTCATCTCCGTCTTTTACAGCTTCAAGTTCATTTTGTGCAAAGAAACCAATTACAGACTGTTGTTTCTGAATCAAAACAAAGGCAGATTTAAAAGGGGCCATTATTGCTCCTTCATTAAGCTGAACATTGGGAATAACACCATCTGTAGGAGCTAAAACAACCGTTTGCGACAGATTCCATTTTGCCTGATCCAGTTTTGCCTGAATTTCAGATACTGAAGAGTTTTCTCCATTGTAAGAGGCATTAGACTTTGTTTCAAGAGACTGTTGCTGAGACTGTGCAGCACTGATACGGGATTGTAAATCCTGAACATTGGTCATTGCCTGTTCAAGATCAAATTTGTTGGCAGCACCAGCTTCCACCAATTCTTTATATTGGCTGACTCTTTTATTAGCCAGGTCAAGCTGTGACTGCAAACCCGTAATGTTTTTTCTGGAAGCAGAAATATCTGTATTGTAAGAGCTCACCGTAGCTTTCATATTGCTGAGTTTCGCTTCCAGTGATTTAATTTCTTGAATATAAGGTTCTCTGTCCAGTACAAATAAGGTATCACCTTTCTTTACTTCCTGATTGGTCTTTACATATACCTTTTTTACCTTTCCCAGAACCTGGGTAGTAATATCTACACTTCTGTTTCCTACTTTCACATCGGAAGTGATGGGACAGTAGTAGTTAAGACTTAATATTAAAGCTATAGACCCAAAAATTGGAAGAGAGTATACCACAACCTGAGTGGTAAACGTCCATGGAATTAATTTTAATTTTTTGATAAGAAGCCAGCAAATCCCGGCATATATGGCAATGAGTAGTTCTAGCATATCGGTTAATTTTCAATTGTGTTTAGTTCTTTTTCTTCTTCAGGAATGTCAGGGTCATTTTTGGATTGCTTTTGATTGTCATAATCATAATTGGCCCAGATTAAAGCAACCGGCCATAAAAGGCCTCCAAAAACAAGGGAAAGGAGGCACATACTTTTTATGGCGTTGAGCTGAGGGTGATTCTTTTTTTCGGCTACTTTCTCCGGATAAATGTGAACTTTCCAGAAAAGATAGATCCCGGCAAAAGGTAAAACAAGTAGAATGAGCCAGGATGCACCATCAGCTATATGGTCTTCTATGCCGCCTGTAGAGGCCTGAACAAAATTGCATGAAAGTAACAGGCAGAGAAGGATGAATATTCTTTGCATAATATAATTGTATAAGGTATAATGAAATGTAAAACATGGTAACCGAGCCGTTAATCAATATCAGCCGGCTAGCTTAAAGTCCTCGTAATGTTTCTATAATAGGTAATGTTTTGTAAATGATATCTTTCTCATTTTGCTTTTAATGATTTGTGTAACAGTATTTTGAGTAAGCAAAAATAGATTGAATAAAGTGAGAAAAAGTATTCCTAAGTTATTTTTTTCTTTCGTTCCTTTTTTTATGAACCCTTGCAGTCATCCTTGAAAGTGAGTTGGGAGTAATGCCCAGAAAATTAGCAATATACTTTCTGTTGGCATTTTGAGAAGTGAAAGGACGGGTTTCCAGAAAATCTTCATATCGTGAATGAGGAGAGGTAGAGCAAAGCTGCTCGGTGCGTACCTTTAATGTGTTGATGATCTGTTTTAAAGATTTTAGATAAGCATTATAAATTCCCCTGTGTTGGAATGCCAATTCTTCAAATTCAGTTTTGTTAAATAAAAAGATCTGAGATTCTATAACAGCTTCAATCGTATATTTTCTTTCACTTTCTCCCGAAAAGGATTCCGGACTCTCCATAATGGCAACTTCTTTTTCTGAGGGTAAAAAAAGGTTAGTTTCAATACCGTTTTCGTCATCAAAGAAAAATCTCAGTAATCCGTTGGAAAGGATAAATAAGTGATTAAAAGACTGCCCGGGCTCTGCCAGTTTTTCTTTTTTTTGAAGAAGTCTGGGAGTGCTGATGCTGATCAAAACATTAATTTCCTCATCAGATAATTCCTGAAAGAAAACAATATTTCTGAAAGTCTTAAATAGGTCCATTACAGCAGTAAAGATAATTAAAAATTGAATACAGATATTCGTTAAGCCATACCAAGGTTTTCAAAGAAGTTTTTTTTAGATTTGTTGATACTATAATTTTGATATACAATGAACAATAACCGAAGAAGTTTTATCAAAAAACTGGGAATCGCAACCGCAGCATTGGCTGTAAATCCATTGGATTTAATGGCGAAAGAATTACCTGAAAACAATACAGTTGCCAATCAACCCATCGTTCTTTCTACCTGGAATTTTGGAATCAAAGCGAATGAAGAAGCCTGGACGGTCCTTGGACAAGGAGGAAAAGCTCTGGATGCTGTTGAAAAAGGAGTCCGTTTGGTAGAATTAGACCCCAAAGAAAGGAGTGTTGGTTATGGCGGACGCCCAGACAGGGATGGCAGGGTGACATTGGATGCCTGTATTATGGATGATAATTACAATATCGGTTCAGTGGCATGTCTGGAGCATATCAAAAATCCGATTTCCGTAGCCAGAGCAGTGATGGAAAAAACGCCTCACGTCATGTTGGTAGGAGACGGAGCATTACAGTTTGCCCTTTCACAAGGTTTTAAAAAAGAAAATTTATTGACTCAGGAATCCGAAAAAGAATGGAAAGAATGGCTGAAAACAAGTCAATATAAACCCATTGCCAATATCGAAAATCATGATACTATAGGAATGATCGCTCTTGACGCCCATGGAAATCTTTCCGGAGCCTGCACCACCAGCGGAATGGCTTTCAAAATGCATGGGAGAGTAGGAGATTCTCCTATTATTGGAGCTGGTTTATTTGTTGATAATGAAGTAGGAGCGGCAACAGCAACCGGACATGGTGAAGAGGTCATAAGAACCGTGGGAACACATCTTGTGGTAGAACTGATGAGACAGGGAAGAAATCCGCAGCAGGCCTGTAAGGAAGCGGTAGACAGAATTGTGAAGATCAATCAGAGAAGAAATAAAAACCTTAAGGACATTCAGGTAGGTTTTATTGCCATCAATAAAAAAGGAGAATATGGTGCTTATTGCATTCAGGACGGATTTAACTTTGCGGTATACGACCAGAAAGGAAACCGTCTTGAAACTCCAGAATTTGCAGTGAAATAATACGCAATTTTCTTATGGCCACGAATGCACTAATGAATTTATTCGTGCATTCGTGGCTGAAAAAAACAGGAAATCTTTGATTTACCTGCACCTTTATACAAACCAATAAATTGAAACTAAATATAGGTGGCACCGCCAAAAAAATAGACAGATAGAATATGAAAAGAACGATTATCGCTTCCCTGTTTTTAATAATAGGATGTAAAGAAGAAAAGAAAGAAGCAGCAACCCAACCGGAACCGGAAGTAAAGGAAAATGTAGTTCAGGAAACTAAGCCTCAGGTCAATGAAGCAGAAGAAGCGAAAAAATGGGTAGAAAAAAGTATTGAAGAGTATTTTAAATCAGATCTTGGCAATCTGGATAAGAATATGCAAAAAATAACAACCAAGGAATATTACGATTATAAAGGTGATGCCATGAGTGTTGATATGGATGTTGACGGAAGCCTTACACAAAAAGAATTCAATGATAAATGGAAAGGAAAGTTCGATACTCAAAAAGCGGGTGTAGGCGTTGGATTCTTAATCGCGGGACAGGACTGGGATAAAGTACAGGTAACCAAATGTCAGTTGATTTCTGAAAATGAAAACAATTATTTGTTTGATGTTGTTCTTAATGATAAAGCATTAAAAGCTGTATATCCTGTCAAAGTTAGGGTGAGTAAGGAAAATAACACCTTCCTGATTGCCGATGTACTGCAAGATACTCCTGAATTTAATTAAAAGATAAAAAAAGACCATGTCAAAAATAGAAATAGCATGCTTTAATCCTGAATCAGCGATCATTGCTTTTGAAAATGGAGCTGACAGAATAGAATTATGTTCCGGATTGAGCGAAGGAGGAACAACTCCTGATTTTGAATCTACAAAAAGCTTAAGAGAGAAAATAAATATTCCAATATTTGTGATGATCCGCCCAAGAGGAGGTGATTTTACCTATTCAGATACTGAATTTGAGCAGATGAAAACCGACTTAACTGCATTGAAATTATTAAATGTTGATGGTTTTGTATTCGGTATTCTGGATGAAAATGATGAGGTGAATAAAGCGCAGAATAAAATTCTCATAGAATTGGCATCCCCGCTTCCCTGTACATTCCATCGTGCCTTCGACAGAGCAAATGGTTTGGAAGAATCTTTAGAAAAAGTAATTGAGTGCGGTTTTACAACCATTCTCACATCAGGCCAGAAACCCAATGTTTCAGAGGGGAAAGAGAACCTGAAAAAATTAGTTGCTCTTTCCAATGGAAGAATTGAAATTCTTGTAGGCGGTGGTCTTCGTTCCTCAAATATTGAAGGAATCAGAGAAGCTACAAAAGCTGGATATTTCCATTCTTCAGCAATTACAGATGGCGGGTCTTTTGCAAATCCTGATGAGGTGGTAGCATTGAAGAATAAATAATCATTATATAGTTAATTTGTCATTCTGAATGGAGCAAAACTGAATGAAGAACCTCAAAACATTGCAGAGATCCCTTGTTCCTCAGAATAACAAACTTCTATTATCTTCTTTTGAAGACTAAATGGTATTAGAATTAATTTAAACGCAAAGTTTTATTGGGTATATCATTATATCTTTAAGGAAGCAAAGTAATGTGGCAATGCCGCTGAATAAGCTGTGGATAACATTCGCTTCATCATAATCGATTGCAAATCGATTCCTTCTTTGCTCACTTAAAATAATGCATTCTCAAAATAAAAACTTTGCGTTTAATAAAACACACACAAATGACCGAAAACGAATTATCTTACAAAATAATAGGTGCAGCTATAGAGGTTCATAAAAATTTAGGAGTTGGATTATTAGAAAGCGCATATGAAACAGCTTTGGCTTACGAATTAAGAACTTTAAACCTTAATGTAAAACAACAAGTTGTTTTGCCATTACAATACAAAGAAATAGCAATAGAAAATGCATATAAAATTGATCTTATTGTAGAAGACAAAGTAATTGTTGAAGTTAAATCTGTATTGGAATTACATCCAATTTTCAATGCTCAGGTATTAACTTATTTAAGGCAGACTGATCTTAAACTCGGACTTCTTATTAATTTTAACAGTGAACTCATTAAATATGGAATCCATCGAATTGTAAATAAAATCATTAATGCATAAAACTCTATTTTTTGCCTTTCTTCTCATTCAGAATGTTCTTTTTGCACAGTATGCTGAAAGAAGTCTGTCTTCTGAAAAGTGGCAGTTCAGAAATTCAAAAGATAAAAACTGGCTTCCAGCGACGATCCCGGGAACGGTACATCTGGATCTGATGAATAATAAGCTTATTCCGGATCCTTTCAAAGACGAAAATGAAAAGAAAGTTCAATGGGTGGAGAATGAAGACTGGGATTATCAGACTCATTTTGATATTTTATCCAAAGAATTTGATTTTACAAATATTGATCTTGTTTTTAACGGGTTGGATACATTTTCAGAAATCTATCTTAATGGCAAACTGCTGAAGAAAACAGATAATATGTTCAGAAAGTGGGAGATCCCGGTGAAAGAATATGTAAAGCTGGGAGATAATCTGCTACAGGTAAAGTTTAAGTCTGCTGTTCATGAAGGTAAAGAGCTGGCAAAAAAAGTTCCGTTTACGATGCCTGAATCACCACGAAGTTTTGTAAGAAAAGCTCAATATCAGTTTGGATGGGATTGGGGACCAAGATTGGTAACAGCTGGAATCTGGAAAGATGTAAAGCTGGAATTCTGGGGAAATGCAAAGGTTAAGAACATTCAGGTTCAGCAAAAATCTCTCACCAGTACATTGGCTGAGATATCATTTAATATGAACATTTTTGCTGAAGAAGAAGGCGAATATTTTACGTGGTTTAACTTAAATAGAGGAATGCATAAATTCCACCTTAATAAAGGATTTAATACCATCAAACTTCCTTATAGTATTAAGGATCCAAAGAGATGGCAGCCTAATGGAAGGGGGAAGCCTCACCAATATGCAACAAAAATTACTTTGTATAAGAAAGGAGGTCGAATTATTCGTGAGATTAAAGTTACTTATGGGCTTAAGGATATTGAACTTGTTCAGAAAAAAGACGAAAAAGGAAAATCATTCTCTTTTAAAGTCAATGGAGACCCTTTATACATCAAAGGTACAAATTGGATCCCTGCAGACAGTTTTTCTCCAAGAATCACGAAGGAAAAATACCAGCAACTGATTAAAGCAGCCAAAGAAGCCAATATGAACATGATCCGGATCTGGGGTGGTGGTATTTATGAAGACGAAGAGTTTTATAGAGCCTGCGATGAAAACGGAATTCTGGTGTGGCAGGATTTTATGTTTGCAGGAAGCTTTTATCCGGCAGACAATGAGTTTCTGGAGAATGTAAAAGAAGAAGTAAAAGATCAGGTCAACAGACTTCAGAATCATCCCTCTATCGCGCTATGGTGCGGCAATAATGAAATTGATGAAGCCATCGTCAATTGGGGATACCAGAAGCAGTTTAAATATTCAAAAGCAGATTCGCTACAGGTCTGGAAAGATTATAAAAAATTATTTCATGAAGTTATTCCCAATACATTGAAAGAAAATCTTAGTCCGGATAAAAATATATATTGGCCAAGCTCTCCGTCAATAGGATGGGGGCATAAAGAAAGTCTTACAGAAGGAGATTCCCACTATTGGGGGGTCTGGTGGGGAGAACAACCCTTTGAAATTTATAATGAAAAAGTAGGCCGTTTTATGTCTGAGTATGGTTTTCAGGGAATGCCCACTCTGGAAACTACAAAATCAATGTTTTCGGGTGTTCCGGATCTGAGCCTTAAGAACTCAACCATTAAAGCTCATGAAAAACATGCAAGAGGCTGGGAGATCATCAATAAATACATGGAAAGGGACTATAAAACCCCAGCCGATTTTGTAAAATACAACTACGTTTCCCAATTATTGCAGGCGAGAGGAATGCAGACTGCAATAGAAGCGCACCGCCGGGCAAAACCTTATAATATGGGAACTTTATATTGGCAGCTCAACGATTGCTGGCCCGTGGTTTCATGGTCTTCGGTTGATTATTCAGGAAACTGGAAGGCATTTCACTATCAGGCAAAAAGAAGTTACGAGCCTGTGTTACCATCAGTAGTAGAAACAGAGGGAACTTATGATATCTACTTTATTAATGACCTTATTGAAGAGTATGAAGGCGTTTCCGGAGCCGAATTATTTGACTTTAATGGTAAATTTCTGTGGGGAATAGATGCTCTTGACAAATTGCCAGCCAATTCGAGCGAGAAACATTTTGATATTTCGAAAAGAGAGTTTTCAGAATTCGATTTGTCAAAAACTGTATTAAAGGTTTATTTCAATAACAATTCAGCAAAGCACGAAAAGTTGTTTTTCTTTAAGAGTCCAAAAGATTTGAAACTTTCAAAACCTCAAATCACAATTAAAGAGGTATCCCCAACGGAAATTGAAGTTTCTACAGATGTTCTGGCAAAAGACGTATACCTGATTGGCGACACTCATTTCAGTGATAATTTCTTTGATCTGTTACCGGGAACATCCAAAAGAATTACCCTTTCGAAATTTTTAGATAAAGTTGAGGTAATGAGTTTATTTGATACTTTGTAAAGAAGAGAGTAAAACAAATTACCCAAAATTGGTAAATTCAATACCACGAAAGTTACCAAATTTTGATAAATTTGATGTATTAAATTTAAAATCAGAATATTATGGGGCGTAATACATCTGTTTCTTTGGGAGATTATTTTGAAGATTTTGTAGATCATAAAATTTCTGAAGGTAGGTATAAGAATGTGAGTGAGGTTATTCGTGCTGGGTTACGATTATTGGAAGAGGAAGAAATTAAACTTCAACTTCTTAAAAATGCAATTGAGGAAGGAGTTGAAAGTAGTATTTTAAAAGATTTTAACCACGAAATGTATCTTGAGCTTCTAAAGTCTAAAATGAAAAAATAAAATGAATATTTTATATATGAATTTTGGTCAGAGAAATAGGTAGATAAATACTATAGCAAATAGAATAGGATGCAATGAATGGAACTTGTGATCAAAAAGTGACACTTTTCCATTCTCACCTCAAAAATCAGCCGTAAATTTGCATCATATTTCGTTATAGTTATGGTAAATTTTGTTCTGATTGCAGTGTGCATTATTGCAGGAATGATATTCAAAGCAACAAAATCTATCCACCCGGATGCCCATAAGGGGATCAATACCTGGATTCTTTATCTTGCTCTGCCGGCAGTTTCATTTAAATACCTGCCCAAAGTACAATGGACAACGGAAATGCTTTTTCCGATTGCTGCCACCTTTTTAATTTCTGTATTCTGTTTCTTTTATGTAATGTTTTACAGTAAAAGCCGGGGATATTCAAGGCGCTCTAGGAGTACTTTGGAATTAGCCAGTGGATATAGTAATACCTCTTTCATCGGATTTCCATTAATCAGTGCTTTTTATGGTGAAGGACTTTTAAGTATCGCTATTATTTGTGACCAAACTATGTTTTTTGCCCTTTCAACATTAGGAATTATCGCTGCTGTAAAAGGTGGAAGTAAGTCCGGAAAGGTGAGTGCAGTATTTATCCTTAAGCGTTTGATTACATTTCCACCATTAATAGGCTGTATCTCTGCATTGGTGTTGTCTCAATTTATAGATTTAACTTTTGCTGAACCCCTTTTTGATAAACTGGCAGCTACCGTAAGTCCACTCGCATTGTTTTCAGTAGGATTACAGCTGAAGTTCAACGGATGGAAAAAACTGATACCTCAGATGTCTGCTTCCATGTTATATAAACTGATTCTGGCTCCTGCTATCGTTTTAGGAATGGCTTTATTATTCGGAATAAAAGGAGATGTGGCTAAAATCACAGTTTTTGAAGCAGCAATGCCAACGTTGGTGACTTCCAGTATCATTGCAGAACAGTTCAGGCTCAATACAAAGCTAACCAACCTGATTATTGGTGTCAGCATTATTGTAGGATTTTTTACCTCTGCGATGTGGTACGAGATTACGCAAATTCTATTTTAATCCTGCAATACGAAATCATACAGGAAAATGGAATCAATATTATTTTGCCATTGTTCTAAAGAAATAGCATTATTGACAACGGGTATAATAGATGTTGATGAGTATAAAGGACTTCCTTTTAATCTTATTTTAGCTTTAAAGGTCATCTTTTTACCTGTTTTCTGTATTGTTTTAAGAATGAAATACGGGGTATTCATCATTTGTGCCTCTGAAAAAATAAATTCAATGCTATTATCAGTAGTGCTATCCTTCTTAAAGTTTTTTAACAGATCCATCATATCCACTTTATCAGTAATGCTTTGTTCATCTGTAATTTCAAAATTTACTATTTTATTACCTTCTGTTTGAGGGTTCAGCATTACTTTTTTGCCAATAGGAATGGTTATTTCATTTTTCTTTATCATTATTTTTTCCTGAGCCTTAACAAAAAATGCTAAAAATAATGAGAAGATGAACAATAGCTTTTTCATGGTAGTTTAATTGTAATTGGAAAATTCCTGCTTTTCAAGGAGGGATAAAGATATAAATTTTTGCAGTTCTCTAAAGAAAAATCTAATTTTACACTTTAAATATTTCCCTTGCAATACGCTCAAATTGTTTTACCGCTGAATTTAAAAGGATCCTTTACCTATAAGGTTCCACAAGAACTGATCTCTGAAATTCAGCCGGGAATGCGGGTTCTGGTTCCATTTGGAGGAAAAAAGATCTATACCGGAATCGTTTTGGAACTTCACAATAATGCTCCGGATGATTTTGTAGCAAAGGAAGTGATCAGTATGTTGGATGAAAAGCCTATTCTTCCTGAAGAGCAGATTCGATTCTGGAACTGGCTTTCCGATTATTATCTGTGTAATCTTGGAGAAATTTACAGGTTAGCTTTTCCGTCTTCTTTAAAGCTGGAGAGTGAAACCTATTTGAAATTAAAACCGGGGATAACTGTTGATTTTGAAAATCTGGATGTCAATGAAATGTATCTTATCCAGGCACTGGAAGTAAGACAGCTGGTAAATCTTACAGATATTGAAGCCTTTATTCCCAAAAAAGAAATTATTAAAACCATCAATTCATTAATTGATCTTCAATATATAGAGATTGATGAAAAAATTGCAGAAAAATATAAGGCTAAAGAGGTAGCTTATGTAAGAATCAATGGTGAGGTTTTAAGCAATCAGAATCTTACAGAAATTCTTTTAAAATTAAATAAAGCTCCTAAACAGAAAGATCTGTTCCTTCTCATTTTGGAGAAACAAACGGAAAAACCTGATCTTCATATTAAAAAAGCCGAATTGTTTGAAGATGGCTATTTTGGAAGCTCTCATTTCAAGGCATTGGCAGACAAAGGTCTTGTGGAGGAGTATTATATGCAGAAAGACAGGATTGAAAGTTACGAAGGGGAGATTGAAGAGATTGAAGAACTTTCCGAAGAGCAGAAAATAGCAAAATCCGAAATAGATGAAGCATTTGAAGAAGGGAAAAATGTACTGCTTCATGGCGTAACATCATCGGGAAAAACCCATATTTATTTAGAGAAAATTGAAGAATGCATCAGAAACGGAAAAAACGTACTGTTTTTGCTTCCTGAAATTTCACTGACCAAACAGATTACCCAAAGACTGGAAAAAAAATATGGCAGGCAGCTAGGTTTTTATCATCAGAAACTTACAGATTTTGAAAGAGTTGAAGTATGGCGGAGAATTAAGCAGAATGATATTAGTATCCTGGTGGGAACCAGAAATGCTTTGTTTTTGCCGTATAAGAATCTGGGATTGATCGTAGTGGATGAAGAACATGATTCAGCCTATAAGCCACGAGAGGTAACCCCTTATTTTAATGCTAAAGATGCTGCACTGGTTTTGGGAGGTTTGTATAAAGCTGGAGTGATTTTGGGATCTGCAACACCTTCAGTTGACAGTTATTACCGGGCCCGAAAAGATAAAATGAAATATATTTTCCTGAATGAAAGGTTCGGGAATGTAAATCTACCTGAATATGAGTTGATTAATTTCAAAGAAGCTCAGGAATCTAAAAACGTATCCGGAAACTTTTCTTTGAAACTTATTGATGAGATCAAGAAAACAATTGATGAAAAGAAGCAGGCGATTGTTCTTCATAACAGACGTGGCTATGCCAATGTTATAGAATGTGAAACCTGTGGCTATGTTAATTATTGTTCCAATTGTGATGTGGTAATGACGTATCATAAGGCTGCCAATGAAATGAAATGCCATTACTGTGGTCAGAGAGCTTCAAAACCGAGAACCTGTCCGAAATGTAATTCTGAGAACCTGAACGAAAGAGGAGTAGGCGTAGAGCAGATTCATGAAGAAGTTTCCAAGCTGTTTCCGGAAAATGAGGTAGACAGAATGGATGTGGATTCCATGCGTAAGAAATTTGCCTACGAAAAGCTGTATGAAAAAATTGAAGATGGAGAAACTGATATTGTGGTAGGTACACAGATGATCTCCAAAGGGCTAGATTTCGATCATATAGAACTGGTAGCTATTCCTAAAGCTGATTCCTTATTATATGTACAGGATTTCAGAGCGGAAGAACGGGCATATCAATTAATTACTCAGGTTTCAGGAAGAGCAGGAAGAGTTTCCGGGAAAGGGAAAATCCTGATTCAGACCTATAATCCAGATCATTCTGTTTTCCAGTTGATTAAAATGAATAATCCGGCAAAAATCTATAAATATATCCTTACCGAACGTCAGAAATTCCACTATCCGCCGTTTACCAAGCTTATTATGATCGAACTGAAACACCGGAGGGATGATAAGGTAGACCGTGCCTCTCAGTTTCTGGGTTCAATCCTGAGAAAATATCTTCCTGAAGAATGTATTTTAGGACCGGAAAGAGCTCAGATTGCCAGGCTGAATAATTTATATCAGTTCCAGATTTTATTGAAGTTACCCCGTGGGAAAAACTATGAAAAGTTTAAAAGCCTGGTTTTAATAAGTTTGAAGGAATTTGATGAAATTACTGCTTATCAAAGCATTAAAAAAGATGTTTTTGTTGATTTTTAACAATTTTTAACAAACTTTACGGTCTTTTATAAGACGTCTGTGATCCGTTTTATAACAATAATTTCTACTTTTGGTCGTTGATTAAGTGTTTGGCTTTTTAATTGAATGATTTAACTTATCATTTTTTATAGGCTCAAACTATAGAACAAAAAAAGGATAGATGGTAAATTTCAGAAAATATATTTCAAGTGCAGCGGTGTTGGCTTCCGGTTTCTTCCTGGCTCAATCTACCGTTTCTACTGTTCTTTACTCTCAGAATTACGACAATCAGAAAAACAGCTTAAACCTTCCGTCGCCTGCAGGCTCGATGGAAAGAAGCGTTTTGTCGGCTAAAGAACTTGTAGACATTAATGTAAACACAATGATGGCGGATCCTGTGCTGAAAAATGCAACATGGGGATTCGTAGTGTATGACCCGAAAACGAAGAAAGTAATCTCTTCGTACAATGAAAGCTCGCCGTTGGTTCCAGCTTCCACTACAAAATTACTGACCACAGAAACCGCATTGAATCTACTGGGAGAAAACTACCGCTGGATCACTCAGCTGGAGTATGCCGGATCTGTAGATGAAAACGGAACGTTAAATGGTAACCTGTATGTGGTTGGAAGTGGAGATCCATCTCTGGGAACAAACAAAGCAGGAGCAGGATCTTACAGGGATATTATTTCAGACTTCATAGGTGGGCTTTCACGTGAGGGAATCCGAAAGGTAAATGGTGATATTATCATTCAGACAGCGCTTTTCAAAGGCAATATTGCAATGCTTCCGGAAAATGTTGTATGGTTAGAGAACAATAATTATTATTTGCCAGCTGGAACCACTCGTGCAATTAACCCGGCCAATGAAAAGCTGATCGTAAAGAAATCCGGTTTTTCTACAGAAAAGAAGTTTTTCTATGTTTCACCATATGCCCACCAAATGGTATATGCAGAAAAGTATGACGGAGATGGGATCTTAACAACCAAACTTCCGGAGGCACCAGCGTATCTTGCAAATTCTTTCAGAACGACGATGGTGAAAAGCGGAATTTCTGTTACCGGAAAAGTAGTCGCAAAAATGACAGATCCGACTCCGGAGAACAGAAAAATGATATCTGCCTATAAATCTCCTACATTGGCTGATATTATATATTATACCAATCAGCATAGTGATAACTCTTTAGCAGAAGCTTTATTAAGAACAGTTGGATTCCAGAGACTGGGAGATCAAACATCGGAATCCGGAAGAATTGTAGTGACAGATCACTTAAAGGATGCCGGTTTTGATATGTTAGGCCTTAACTATATAGATGGAAGCGGACTTTCAAGAAGTAATAATGTAACTCCAATTTCTCAGGTGAAGTTTCTGACTTCTTTAATGGATGAAAAATATTACAGATCTTATTTAACGTCTTTACCTATTGGCGGACAGTCCGGAACATTAAAAAGAATGTTTCTGGGAACTGGAAACGGGCAGGTTTTTGCAAAAACAGGAACTTTAAATAAGGTGAAAACATTAGCAGGATATCTGAAAACAAATTCAGGAAAAACCTTAGTTTTCTCTCTGATGGTAAATAATTATTCAGGATCAGTAGATATGGTTAAGAAAAGAATGGAAAAGATTCTTGAGCCGGCTCTGGATCTTTAAAAATAGTTTATTTTATATATTATAAAAACCTTTTAATCAATGATTAAGAGGTTTTTTTTATATTTGGGAAATACAATATCACGGCATATGAGAAAATTTTACTTTCTGATAATGAGTTTTTTGATTGTTCAGCAGCTTTACAGCCAAAAAAAGATTTCTAATATCGACATGAAAGGTCTTACCGAAAAAGAAATGAAGTCCTTCACAAAGAAAATGGGTATCGGAAGTGTGAATCCCAATACTCTGAATTACGATTTGCAGTATCAGAGAATGGATCTCAGTATAGATCCGGCATTCCATAATGTTTCGGGATCAGTGACTTCACATTTTAAGCCTAATCAGGCCATGGGAAGTATCTACTTTGATCTTACTAATCTTCTTACGGTTTCCCAGGTACAGTATCATGGGAACAGTATCCCTTTCCAGCAACTGTCTGCCAACGAAATTAAAATAGATTTTCCAGCTTCTGTTCCAGCCAATACTTTGGATTCATTAACGATTCATTATTCCGGTTCACCTGCTAACAGTACAGTTGTTGCAGGAACTCAGGGGCCCGGTATACCTGCTATTTCTACCTTAAGTGAGCCGTACGGTGCACAGGATTGGTTTCCTACCAAGCAAAGTCTTAATGATAAGATTGAAAAGTTTGATTTTAAAATTACTACCCCACCACAATATAGTGTAGCCGCCAACGGGAAATTGATGTCTGAAATAATATCACCCGTTACAGGACAAAAGCTTACTTTTTGGAGAACTATGTATCCTACTGCGGCCTATCTTATTGCATTGTCCATTACAAATTTTGCTAAACATCTTACAACCATCGGAAATCCTCCGTTCCCATTTGTAAATTATGTCTATCCCTCTACAGCGGGAGATGCTTCTTTAATATCTAATATAGAATGGACGAAAGAGGTGATGGATGTTTATGAAATCTACTTTGGAGCTTATCCTTTCCGTAATGAGAAATATGGACACATGGAATACCTTAATACCGGTGGAATGGAACATCAGACGATGTCTTCCATGAGAGGGTGGAGCAAACCGCTTATTGCCCATGAACTTGCTCACCAATGGTTTGGAGATAAAGTAACCTGTGGCGTATGGAATGATATCTGGCTGAATGAAGGTTTTGCCACCTTTGGAGAACATGTCGCCAATGAAAAACTGATTATGAACAATGCTGAGTTTATGGATTACCTTTCCGGGCAGATAGATTATATTACCAGTAGTGCAGGAGGGAGCATTTATGTTCCTGATTCAGGATTGAACAATATCTATAGAATTTTTGACAGCAGGCTGACCTATGCCAAAGGAGGCTATACTTTAAGAATGATAAAATGGATTTTAGGAGACAATGCATTTTATCAGGCACTTAAGGAATATCATGCAAGGCCTGCACTTGCTTATAATTATGTGAGAACGGCAGATTTTAAGGCCTCATTACTTCAGTCTACAGGAAAAGACTTTACAGAGTTTTTAAATGATTGGGTGTATGGAGAAGGATATCCTACCTATATGATAAAATGGAAACAGACAGGTAGTCAGTTGGTTTTTAATGTATCCCAGACACAAAGCAGTCCTGCGGTAAGCTTTTTTGAAATGCCCTTACCCGTAAAAGTTACCGGAACCGGTGGCCAGACTGCTTATTTAGTATTGAATAACAGTTTCAATAACCAATATTTTACTGAAAATATATCGTTTCCTGTAGCCAATGTCCAGTTTAATTATGAATATCAGATTCTGGAAAAGAACTCCACTGTTATGCAGGATAATACTTTAAGTGTAGCTTCTGTAGAGAAAGAGGTGTTTGATTTATATCCTAATCCTGCCAAAAATGAACTTTATTTAAAAGGAGTAGATAAGACAACAGAATTTTCTATTCATGCTATAGATGGAAAATTGGTGAGAAAGGCTGTTTATCATCCGGGAAAAGCTATACAGATTGGAGAACTAGTTCCCGGGACCTACATTTTTACACTGAAAGAAAAGAAGATTAAATTCATGAAACATTAAATAACGACTTATTTATTTACTATAAAAGCTTTCAAATCAGAAAGCTTTTTTGTTTTCTGAAAGCTTTTGCTCCTCTTTTTCTTGCTGCTCTTACCTTGTATCTGAACCATTTTTCTTTAAAGATATTTCGCATAATGTTATCAAAATTTCTTGTAATGACCAAATTCTTAAAACCACGCCATTTTTCAAGGAGACTTGAAGGCAGCGCTCTGACCGACACAGAATATCCGCCGGTTTCATATTGTATATAATGCCACCATCCGGACGGAATATAAAGTGTTTCACCCGGATGAAGGATAGCTTCATACCCTTTTAGATACAGCAGGGCAGGGTATTGGCTGTAATCAGGGGTCTTTATATTAGGCAGGCTGTGGAAATTAAAAGGAAATTTATACATAAGATCAGACTGCTCCCAGGGGAATAGCCAGATCCGTTTAATTCCCTCAAACTGGGTAATGAATACATGGGACATATCAATGTCAATATGATTTCGGGTCGCAGAACCCTGGCCCCCGAAAAACATAAAAGGTAGCCATTTTAATAGTTTGCCGTTGGTAACATCATTATAGATAATATCATTTTTCAGTTCAGGTTGTATACTCAGTAAATTAAATAAGAAAAGCCGATGTTCAGTAGGAGTGGAGTCTATAAGGTCGAGATACTCTGAGAAAGTGCTCTGTGCAATGGGCTGGCTTGCTACTCGATCCATAGAATCCAGTTCACTGCCATAGATGTCTACCTTCTGATTTCCTGCTATTTCTTTGAAATATTCATAATTCCATTTCTGAAATGCGGGGCTTTCAGCGTCTACAAAATCTTCGATAATAATAGGGATTCGAGGTTTCATGTGGTTGGCTATAAAGTTTCTTGAAATAAGTTTCTTCGTTTTCTTTACCGGGATCAATTGCATATTCAGAAATTTTAAACAAATATAAATATTATCCTACTAAATCTATAGACTAATAGCGTTAAAAATGAATCTAAAGGTCAAATTTTAGAATTAAGCTTATAAAAGGTTTTATTTTACTGCCTTTTTATTAAATTAGCACATCTAAAAAATTACTAAAAATGATTTCTGAAAAATACCTTCAACATTTACAGAACGAACTTCAAAATATTGAGAATGACGGACTTTTCAAAAGAGAAAGAATCATCACATCTCAGCAAAGTGCAGAAATTGAAGCCAACGGGAAAAAGCTTTTGAACTTCTGTGCCAATAATTACCTTGGATTATCAAACAATCCGGAGGTAATGAAAGCTTCTCAGGAAATGATCCAGTCTCATGGATATGGAATGTCTTCCGTACGTTTTATATGTGGAACTCAGGATATTCACAAAGAATTAGAGAAAAAAATTGCTGATTTCTTAGGACTTGAAGATACGATCCTTTATGCAGCTGCTTTTGATGCGAACGGGGGAGTTTTTGAACCTCTGTTCACTGAAGAGGATGCAATTATTTCTGATGAACTGAACCATGCTTCTATTATTGATGGTGTACGTCTTTGTAAAGCGGCAAGATACCGTTATAAGAACAACAATATGGCGGATCTTGAAGCACAGTTGATTGCTGCTTCAGAAAAAAATCACCGTTTCAAAATTATCGTTACCGATGGAGTATTCTCAATGGATGGTATTGTAGCAGACCTGAAAGGAGTTTGTGACCTCGCTGATAAATATGATGCGTTGGTAATGGTTGACGACTCTCATGCAACAGGATTTATCGGAAAAACAGGAAGAGGAACTCATGAAGCTAATGAAGTAATGGGTAGAGTAGATATTATTACTTCTACACTAGGAAAGGCTTTAGGTGGAGCTTTAGGAGGATTTACATCCGGTAAAAAAGAAATCATCGATATGCTGAGACAGCGTTCACGCCCTTACTTATTCTCCAATTCATTAGCGCCAGGAATTGTAGGTGCTGCTTTAAGAGTATTGGATATGATTTCTGATGATACTTCTCTTCGTGATAAAGTAATGGAAAATGCAGAATATTTCAGAACAGAAATGAAAGCTAAAGGCTTTGATATTCCGGAAGGAGATGCTGCAATTGTTCCGGTAATGCTTTATGATGCACCGCTTTCTCAGAAAATGGCGGAAAAACTGATGGACGAAGGAATCTACGTAATTGGATTCTTCTATCCGGTAGTACCAAAAGGAAAAGCAAGAATCAGAGTTCAGCTATCTGCTGCTCACACGAAAGAACATTTGGATAAAGCCATTGCTGCTTTCGAAAAGGTAGGAAAAGAATTGGGAGTGATCTCTTAATTTCTGAGTTGATTAAGATCAATGAAAATATAATCTTCGGCTCGGGGCGGCAAAGCCGCCCCGAGCCGAAGTGTTTTTATGTATACATCATGTGATAAATGTTTGAAAACAGTTAAAAGATTTATAGTTTGTAAACATTTTTGTCCATTTGTTATTTACATTATCTTTTCCCAATCAAAAGAAAATTATTTTTAAAAATTATATAATAAGCTTATCTTTGCTGTTAATTTTTTCTGAATGCTTTATACAATCATCAAAGCGCTGCACATCATTTTTATGGTAAGCTATTTTGCGGGAATTTTTTATCTCGTGAGGCTCTTCGTTTACTATAAGGATACCGATGAATTTCCTGAAGAAAAAAAGAAAATTCTGAGGGAGCAGTATACATTTATGGCCAGAAGGCTATGGAATATTATTACCGTTCCTGCCGGAGTGATCATGGCAGTATGCGGGTTGGTTATGATCTTTTTGAATCCCGGACTGATGAAGATGGGGTGGTTCCATTTAAAACTTACATTTCTGATCGGACTTGCCATTTATCATTACTGGTGCTGGAAAAAAGTGCTTAAACTGAAAGCATTAAACGGAAATACACTGGAAACGGCCAACATCAAACTTAGACAGGCCAACGAAATCGCTACGTTTATTTTATTTCTGGTCGTATTTACCGTAATTCTGAAATCTATGGCACTTGAATATTGGTGGCAATTAATTGCAGGATTTTTCGTTCTTGTATTTCTGATCATGATGACCGTAAAACTTGTTAATAAGAATAAAAAAAAGAAATAATGGTTGAAGTAGAAGGATATCATCATACTCCTTTACTCTCTACATTTTACTAAAAAACTATGATTGCAATTTTAAAGAAAGAACTTTGGAGTTACTTTGGAAACTGGAGTGCATGGGTAATCATTGCTGCTTTCAGTTTGATAGGAACCCTTTTCCTGTTCTTTTTCAACAACGATTCAAATATTTTTGAGATCGGAGCAGCTTCGCTGCAGAGCTATTTTGTGTTGGTTCCATGGCTTCTAATGTTTATTATTCCTGCACTTTCCATGAAAACTTTTGCTGAAGAGCAACAAACGGGAACATTAAATTGGTTGTTTTCACAGCCGTTAAAGGTTTCAGAATTGGTAGGAGGGAAATTTCTGTCAGTCTGGATTGTTGGGATTTTATGCCTGATACCATCATTAATTTACCTTTACACAGTGTATGTTCTTGGAGTTCCTGAAGGAAATGTTGACCTTGGGATGACCTTGGGAAGCTATATCGGACTGGTTATTTTAATCGCTGCTTTCTCAGGCGTAGGAATTTTAGCTTCTTCATTATCACAGAATCAGATCATGGCTTATCTGCTAGGTGTTTTCATGTGTTTCATCATGTATTTTGGAATCGAACAGCTGGCAAGCTATAAATTACTGGGCGGAGCAGATTTTATTCTTCAGAATATAGGTTTCTATCAGCATTTCCTGGGCTTTACAAGAGGTCTTATAGATCTGAAAGATGTTGCCTATTTTATTCTGGTGATCAGTGCGTCATTAGTATTGTCTAATCATTTTATTAACAAAAAGAAGTAGATTATGAAGAAGATCAATGCTAAATCCCCACTGGGAATTTTCTTAATGGTAATTATCCCTTTGGTAATTATCCTTATCTATTCAGGAATCAGACTGGACCTAACCAAAGAAAAAAGATACACTCTTTCAGAAAGCACTGTTAAAGTGTTGGAATCCGTTAAAAAACCTCTGACAGTAGAAGTTTATCTTGAAGGTGATTTCCCGGCGAGCTTTAAACAGCTTCAGGGGGAAACAAAGTTCATGCTGGAGGAATTCAGAAAAATTAACCCGAAGATCGATTTTAAATTCATCGACCCTATTAAAACAAAGATGTCTCAGGATACCTTGATGGCAATGGGAATGCAGCCTTCGGTTCTTCCAGATATAAAGGATGGAAAAATTTCACAGATTACCCTTTTCCCATATGCTGTTATAAAATATGATAAAGATGGAGTTTCTATTCCGTTGGTTGTACAGCAAGCAGGTATTGATGCAGACCAGCAGCTGACCAGATCCATTGAAGGACTTGAATATAATCTGGTTTCGAACATTAAGAATATTTCAGCTGCTAAAAGAAAAAAAATTGGGATCTTGGTCAATCAGGATGAACTGAGTCCAGATGAATTCCAGGGATTTGTACATCTTGCTATGGAAAATTATGACGCAGGGCCTATTATTCCTAAAAATCAGACTGAACTTAGCGCAGCAGATGTTCCATTATTAAAACAAATGAGTGCTCTCGTGATTGCAAAGCCAAGAAAAGCTTTTACAGACAACGAAAAGGTAATTCTTGACCAATATATTATGAATGGCGGGAAAACGCTCTGGATGATTGATGCAGTAAATGCTGAAATGGATACACTGACAAGATCTAAAAAAGTAATGCCTTTCCCTGTGGATATCAATATGACTGATTTTTTCTTCAACTACGGATTAAGAATCAATAATGCACTGGTAAAAGATGTGAAGAAATTTGCTTTATTAAGACTGGTAACAGGAGAAGTAAGCGGAAACCCACAGTATACAAGCTTACCATGGCCTTATTTCCCTCTTGGAATTGCTGAAAATAATAATCCAATCACTAAAAATATCAATCCTGTAAAATTCGAATTTCCTACTTCTATTGATACATTAGGGGGAAGAAAGAATATCAAAACAAAAGTTCTTTTCGAATCCAGTGAAAGAACATTACTGAAACAGGTTCCAAATTATGTTGATCTGAAAGAGATCGCCACTGTAGACAGTCTTGGACAAATGGAGAAACCAAGCACTCCGAAGATTTTCGCAGTAGCACTTGAAGGTAAATTTAATTCTGCTTATGCCTCAAGGATTGAAAGAAAATCTTATCCTGGATTTAAAGCAGAAAGTCCTGAGAATAAAATGATAGTGATTGCAGACGGAGATATAGGACGAAATAAAGTCATCAAAGGAAAACCGCTTCCATTGGGAGTAGATATGCTCACGAATGAACAGTTCGGAAATGAACAGTTCCTGAGAAACGCCTTGGATTATCTATTGGATGACAGCAATCTGATGGAATTGAGAAACAGAAACATTGAAGAAAGACTTCTCGACAGACATAGAATAGAAGACGAAAGAACCACTTGGCAATGGCTGAATTTATTGCTCCCATTGGTAATTATCGGTCTTATCGGAGGATTGTTCTTCTGGCTGAGAAAGAAGAAATTTGGATAATATAAAAGAGAAGCTTTTTAGCTTCTCTTTTATATTTGAAAATGATTGTTTATTTAGATTTCAATTTTTTATTTTCTTCTTTCAACGCTTCTACTTGTTCTTCCAGAATCTTAATATAACTCTGTAAATTTTCTATGATAGAATTAGGAATACTATGGAAGTGGTTAAAGTAACTACCGGCATTATCATTGAAAGTAGTATTGTCATGGTTGTTATGAACGATTGCTGTTTTCCTTTCTTCTTTTATCTCTTCTACAGGAACATCAAGTGCTTTTGCAAGCTTTTCCCATTCATCATCATATATTCTTACTTCGTCATTCTCTTTTCGAGAGTAGTTTGAAACATCTGTCGAGATGACTTTAGACATATATTCCTGTGTGTAACCTCTTTGCTTTCTTAGACTTTTTAGCTTTTCCATAACGACCTTTTTATTTGTGTCTTTATACAAATATAAAAAAATGGAGTAGAACTTTAAAATCTATTTACTGAATGCACTTTGATATTTTTCCAATACATTCCATATTCCATAAAAAGCATCATTCCCTTTCTTATCCGAGAAATTGGTATTGAAGATCATAATTCTTCCCAGATTATTCTTAGGATCAAAAAATAGCATAGACATTACGCCCGGATCTCCACCCGTATGGCCAATATAGCCTGTATAGCCAAATCCCATAAATATTCCCACATTATAAGATTCACTGTAAGGATTTTGAGTATTTCTTTCTGTAAAATTAGTAGCAGAAAGTTGTGGAGTGAAGTATTCCTTATAGCTTTTCCAGTTCAGAATTGTTCCTTTTCCGTTATATCCTTTAATCAGTTCAGTTAAATATTTACTAAGATCATTAATACTGGTAATAAATCCTCCATCAGGATAGGTTGCTGAAAGGTAATAGGGAAGAACAGTAGAAGGATTTTCGTAAAGCCTGGAGAATTTTGAAAACTGAATGTCTTCAAATTTCCACCCTGAGTCTTTCATCCGCAAAGGTTTCAGAATGTATTCTTTTGTAAATGTACTGAACTCCTGCCCGGTTGCCTGTTCAATAATAAATGCAGCTAAAGCAGTTCCCACATTGGAATATTTATATATTGTTCCTGGCTTATGCAATGAAAAACTATTCTTATTCCACTTTCCGTTTTCTGCCAGAACATTTTTAAGGAATGCAGCCATGGTGATGATCGAATCAGAAGTATTAAATACCTGCTCGTCATCAAAGTTAAGCTTTGCTCCATTTAGATTTTGGTTTGGTTTCAGGAAATAGTTTTTAGATAAATAAAATTCATTATCCAGAATAGAAGAAGTATGATTGGCTAGTTGACGTATAGTAATGGGTGTTTCTGGAAATTTTGGATTGATAACTTTAAATGGTAAATATTTCTGTATTGGATCATCCAAATTCAATTTTCCCAGTTCCTGAGCTTTCAGAAGAGCAATTCCAACCAATGTTTTAGAAACAGAAGCAATATTTTGAATGGTATTGATGGTGTAGGGTTTCTTTTCTTTTATATCTGAAAAGCCAAATCCTTTTTGATAAAGCGTTGTCTCATCATTAACAATAGAAACGGAAAAACCGTTAAAATTCCCCTGCTGATATATTTTATTGATATCCAGATCTAAAGAATCACTTATCTTACGGGAAGCAGAAGAGGAATTGATTTTCAAGGTTTGGCATGAAATCAACAAAAGGGGAGTCATAAAAAAGAGGAGACATTTTTTCATAAGCTTTTAATAATAAGACATTTGATAGCTGTGTTTCATTACAATATTATTAAAAAAATAATGAAAGAAATTAAGAAATTTTTCGGTCTTCCAATCAGAATTTGGTAAAATACCTGAGATGTAGAACAGTAATTTATACACCATAAAGGGATTAATTCTGTCTGACTGATTTTGTTTCAAAGATCCAATCATTGATTTGATCAACAAAAAAGAGAAGTGTAAACTTCTCTTTTTTATTGATGCGACTTTATTTATTCTTTAATAAACTTAGAACTTAAATCTCCAATTTTGTAAATATAAAGACCCTTTGCAAGATTCTGTACATTCAAAGTAATAAGGTTATCCTGACTGGTAAAAGACTGGTTGATGACCAGATTTCCTGTTGTATCAAAAACTTCTACTTTATGAGCATTGTTTTGAGGATTGCTGATTTTTAATGTAGTTTTTGCAGGAATAGGAAAAGCTGCTAATTTATTCTTTACACTCATAATCTCTTTATTGGCAAGAGTGGAAGTAGGTAGTGAATAAATTTCTGTTTGCATGGTTGTATGGTTAAGAACCTTGATCTTATTAGTGTTGTCTATTGGATCATGATAAATTTTGGTGTATTCAAACCTGTAGGTTCCCGGGAAATCTTTGATGATAGTACCGTCCTCATCAATAATTTGTAGTTTAGAAGCCTGAGTGCCACTTTTGTGGAAATATACTATAAACTCCAGTTTATCATTGGTATTGAATATGTTTTTAGAAGCCTGATAATCCAGATCAGTCATAAAAGTCATCCATTCATATCCAACAGGAATTGTCATATTAAGGGTTTTGACATAAGTGTAGCTTTGGTCGTAAATTTTAATGATAGGTTGATCCATCACTTGTGTACAATATATTAGTTGGTTACCATTGCTGTATATTGCAGCATCTTCATTAACCGGAAAAGTATGTACTAAGTTTATTTGTCCAAAGGCAAATCCTGTCGCTAACATAGCGATCGAGAATAAAATTTTTTTCATGATTAAGAATTTAATAAATATTGAAATTAATTTGTTTTGAGTTGTGTAGAATTGTAACGTAAGTAAAGATCTTTCATGATTTTAGTTTTTGCTAAAATAATAAAATAATTGGAAATTATATTAGAGTAGTAATGTCAAATAAGCTTAATGTAATTCAATTTGAGAACCTTAAATTTTTAGAAAGTAGAAAAGAAAAAATAAATAAAAAAAGAGAAACATTACAGTTCCTCTTTTTTTTCGTAGTGAAGTTGTACTCCTTCTTATTAATTGTTTTCCAGTACAGGGATAATATGTCCCCAATTCAGCTGTTTTGCATAATCCAATGCCGTTTTTCCGGTTTTGGATTGAAGGCTTTTATCAGCGCCAGCTTCCAATGCAGCCTGTACTGTGGTTAAGTTTCCGGCAATGGTTTCCCGGTGAAGAAGAGTCTGGCCGTTTTCATCTACAAGTTTAATCTCATCAGGATATTCTTGCAAAAATTTCACAAAATCTTCTTTCATATTTCTGCTCATGGGATGCTCTACAAGATTTTCAGGCTCCTCGTTCTGGTTGTTAACCAAAAGAATATCGTTGAAATCTCCGAAATCCAGCTGCCAGGCATTGTCATGATCATTTCTTTCCGGTGCTGACATGTCTGAACGCATTTTTTGAATGGTAAATCCACCGTAAGCTTTTGGAAGCGGATCTGCTGATGAAGAGAATAATTTCGAAAGACCTTTAGGTTTCTTTACATGGGGAGTAATCGCAAAAAGCCAGTCACTGATTTCAGTAAGAGGAATGTCGATATAATCACCCACCTGAACATTGCCAAGGGTATTGGGTTCATTGATCAGGTATCCGGTTACACGGTCACCATCAAAATTAACATCATTGATCCACATATGTTCAACATTGTTTTCTCCTGTTTCTGTTTCTTCCGAAAACATTACTTTTACGCATGAGACATTAAGCCCGGGGATAATTCTTCTGTATTCCCAGGATTGTTCACGCCAGAAATATTTAAAAGTTTCCTGTGCTTTCTTATAGGCTTCGATCATTTGCGGATCATCTCCATCCGCCCAAAATATAGGATTGTCTTCCATAGAATAAATTGTGGTTTGTTTGATGTATTGTAAAAATATTTCTAATCCTGATAGGCTTCTTTCGGAAGTAATGCAGCTGTTTTATAATAGGAAATATCTGTGGGAAAATGATCCTGAAGCTCATGGAATGTTTCGTAGTCATAGTGAGCCCAGTTCTGTTCATTATCAGGATCTGAAGTTTTATCAATAGCGAGTTCCAGTTTTCCGTCTTCCTGATAGCTGCACTCTATAGCTGCATATTTTTCTCCATTTTCATCAGTTGTATACCAGCATTTTACAGTTCTTTCAAGCTGGGGTTCCTGCGTTTCATTGTCAATAACCTGAGAGCATATGAAATTTTCAGGATCATCAGCTTTAAAAACAGTTTTGGAAACCAGAGGCAGATCGTCTACAGACAGTGAATAGAGTTTATTGGTGGAAATAATAAATCCGTCAGCAATTTCCTTTTTTTCGATGTCAAAGAAATCTGATTTTTCTTTTAGATATTCCAAAGTTTTCTCTTCATTGTCGCCTTCATGTAAGAAATAATTAATATTGTATATACTGTCTTCGTTGATGAATTCAATCTCTTTCAGTATATCAGAATCACTTTCGTAATAATACAGGTGATATTCGTTGAGCTTCATAGCTTTACTTTTGGAGATAACTTCTCCAAAAATGTTTTTGTACACTTTTCTCATTTTTAATCATGTTTAGTTTCATTATTAGTTTAAGTGGTATAAAGCAAAGATAGTTTTCCTTTTTATCTTGACCTAAAGTGTAAAACGGTATTTATTTCGTAATTATTTCATATGTCCTTTATAAAATCCTCATACTCGTAATAAAACCTTTCAAATCCATCCATTTTATCTACGAAGAATTCAAAAATTTCCTGCCATGTATTTCTGTTGAAAATTGAAACACCATTTTTTTCCACCCAAATCCTGCTGATGACTTTCCCATTTTCCAATGCGAAATATTCGTCTTTCTGAAAATCTCCGATGAAGTCTTTTAAAATATCTTCCAAAGACCATATTTTCTCATAATAAGCATTACGGAACACCTCGTCTTTCATTTCTATATCAAAAGAAACCTCTACTTTTTTGTTATCTGCAGAGAATTTAAATGCCATATCCTTTACCTTAGTGTCATAAAGGATCCATTTTCTTGGAAAGGATTTTCCAAAAGCTGTCCAAAATTCCTTTTTTATTTGTTGCGCTTCTTGTTTACTGAACATAGGGCAAACATAATGATTTAATAGGAAAAAGGCAAAACTGTAGAGCTGTAAAAAGGTGAAAATAAAAGTCGGTTATTAGTCTTTTTGCAATTTTGCCTTTTACCTTAAACATATTAAACAATTTTCTTATTTTTGCTGTGATGCTATCAAAAAAATCTCAATATGCGTTTAAGGCTCTTTCATATCTTGTAGAAAAAAGAAATGAAGGCCCAATTCTTATTTCCGAAATTGCGGAACACAAAAAAATACCTTTAAAGTTTTTAGAAAATATTCTGCTTGAACTGAAAAAAGCGGAGATCCTTGACAGTAAAAAAGGAAAAGGGGGTGGATATTTCCTTAAAGAAAACCCTGAGAATGTGAAACTGGCTAAAATCATCCGTCTTGTGAATGGACCCATTGCCATGCTTCCATGTGTAAGTCTGAACTTTTATGAAAAATGTGAAGACTGTAACGAAGATCACTGTGGCTTGCATGATGTACTGATTGAAGTTCGGGACGCTTCACTGAATATCCTGGAGAGTAAAACTTTAATGGATCTGGTCGATTGACCTGGTCCTTTTTTTTGAATAATTAGTCTACTTGTTTTGTAGGATAGTATTTTTATTGGATATTTGCATCACTTCAAAAGAATAAACTATGATTCCAAAAGAAGATGCAGATAATATGGAGCCATTGATGGCAGGAGGGATGCTGAGTAATACAATTATTCTGATCACCGATATAGGAAGTATTAAAGAATATAAATTTAAAATTCCGGAACTATGGTGATTTCAAGAAAGATTCAGATAAGACTCAATGTATTGTTTGTTACACTTGCTATTGTATCGGTTGCTGTTTTTTCCCTGTATGAATTGGGCTACTTTGATGAGCTGCAA
The DNA here is from genome assembly GCF_003385515.1 of Chryseobacterium pennae. Classification (GTDB taxonomy): domain Bacteria; phylum Bacteroidota; class Bacteroidia; order Flavobacteriales; family Weeksellaceae; genus Chryseobacterium; species Chryseobacterium pennae. The sequence continues at coordinate 68,492 of NZ_QNVT01000010.1, forward strand.
CAGATTCTGGCGAAAGATCATTATATTTTTTACTGGATGCTTCTTGTAGGTGTTTTTGCAGAAATTGTAGCTGGGTCAATGGGAATGGGATATGGAGTGATCTGTACAACCACACTGCTGCTCCTGAATATTCCGCCTCATATTGTAAGTGCAAGTATTCACTCCGCAGAAAGCTTTACTACAGCTGCGGGAAGCGTAAGTCATATTAAACTTAAGAATGTAAGCAAAAGCCTGGTCAAGAAATTGGCTGTTCCTGCGGTTATTGGAGCTGTTATCGGAGCGGTGAGTCTTACTTATCTCGGAGAGTACTATGCAAAAATCACCAAAACAGGTATTGCTTTCTATACTCTATATCTTGGATTTCAAATTCTTTCCAATGCTTTTAAAGAAAAACAGAGTAAAGCCCTTAAAAGAAAGACCAACCTGACAAGGCTGGGAGTGATCGGAGGATTTATAGACTCTTTTGCAGGTGGAGGATGGGGACCTTTAGTGACCGGAACCCTTATTAAAAATGCCTTTACCCCAAGATTTGCAGTAGGAAGTTCAACTGTTGCGAAGTTTATTCTGACCGTTACAGCTGCTGTTACCTTTTTCCTAACCCTTGGAATCCAGCACTGGAATATTATTCTCGGGCTTCTGATTGGAGGAATTATAACAGCTCCTTTTTCAGCCATGCTTACCGCAAAGCTTCCGGTGAAGAAAATGTTTCTTGTGATTGGAGTATTGGTAATCATGATGAGCTCTATAACTATTTATAAATCAGTGTTCAGCTAAAAATATGCTTTAATAGGTGAAAATAAAAGGGCCAAAAATAAATTTGATTTTGAAAATATTTTACTTTTACATCAATAAATATTAGAATATGAACTTACATATCATTGCACTTTTTAAGTTTAATGAAAATTATCTGATGGAAGCGGTGGAGCTTTTTCAAAACCTGGTAAAGGAAACGAGAAAAGAAGAAGGCTGCCTGCAGTACGACCTTGTTGAAGATAAAGATAACAAAGGAACATTCTTCCTGATCGAACTTTGGGAAAGTGTGGAACACCACAACAGACACAACGGGCAGGATCACCTGCTGGATTTCCGCAAGGATGCTTCCAGAATTATGGAAAGTGGAGTAGAGGTTTACAAAGGCTTTAAAATATATTAAGTAATATGAATTTGTTTAGTTTAAAGTTGGAAGCCGGAAGAAAGAGGCTGGAAGTTACTTTTAGTCATATAACTACCGATTGTCATTAAGACTTCTTAAAAAGAGGAAATCAATAGGCAGTTCTTTGTTTAAAGCCTTAGATTTCTTTAGTTTAGCTTTATACTTGGCAAAATCATGAATTTTTACCTGATCTCAGATAGAATATACAATAAAAGGCGGTTTCAGTATTCTGAAACCGCCTTTTTATTAGAAAAAATAGAAAGTATTTGAGTAAAATATTATTTCACAATAAGTTTTTTCGTTTCCGAAGTTCCTCCGTAGGTAATTTTTACCATATAATTTCCTGAAGGAAGGTGAGACAGATTCAGGTCTTCTCTGTAAAATCCGGTTTGATTGCTTAATTCAGCAGAATGTACCTTTTTTCCGGTAAGGTCATATACTTCTACACTCCCTTTATTGTTTGCCTTTTCTTTTACATCAAACAGCACGGTTACTCTTTTATCTGCCGTTGTCGGGTTAGGATAAATCCCAAAAGATGCTTTTTTGCTTACTTCAGTAATCCCTAACGTTCCTGTGATTTTTTTGTATTTGAAATACATATTTCCGGTTTGCATACCTTCATTGGAAGTGAAATACATTCTGTAGTAATCTGATCCCTGCTTAATATAGTAAACTGCATCCGTATAAACCCCGGAAGTTGGCTTCCATGAGTGTCCGATGGTTGTAATATTGCTAGAGAACGTAGCAGGTAAAGTTCCTGTTGCCACTGCCTGTGTTTCCGGTCTTACTTTTGCCACTGAAATAGTAGGGCTTTGAATGACACCAGCCATTCTGTATTTCATGGTTTGTGGATTTCCCTGTGGGTCTGTATAAGGATAATCTGTAAAATATCTGGTGAACATTAGATCCCATGAGTTTCTTGAAGGCTCCATATCAGGAACTTTTGCCCCGGAATCAAATGAGAAATAATTGAAGTAAGAATCGTCTGTCCCATTAGCTAAGGTTCTTGTTTCAGTAGGCCCCCATGCTGTACCGTTCCACTTTGAATATTTAAAAGTATACCCCATATAGGCATCTTCAATGGCAAACTTAATATAAGTTCCTGTAGCATATTTCAGAACGAAAATTGCTTTTCCTATGATATGATGCGTCAGTGGATTGTAAACTCCCCATCCTGTAGACGGAATATTAGGATTAGGAGCGGTTATAGGTCCCTGTTCAAGAGCACCAATACTCCAGTCAGTAGTCTGGTCAGGGTTATAAAGCGGCTCTCCCCATGAAGCTTCATTGCTGATGCTGATATTATCCCATTCAGCTAAGCTGGTGGCAGCTGTATATACTTCGATGTTTTTCGCATCATTAATTCTTGTTCCTGCAGTGTAAATAGAATTTCTGAAGAAAGCTATATCCCATGAATTTGCTGGTTGAGAAACGATATTCCCATTTGAAAAAGTAAAGAATGTACGGTTCTGGTATCCATTCCCCATCGTCATATTTGCCTGCGTATATCCTAATGCATCTGTCTGTGCCAAAACGGTCTGTTGAACGGTAAGAGCAAACATTAATAGTTTTGTTTTCATAATTTATTTTTTAAATTATTATTTAGAATTATTCCACAAAAGTATATAATTATTTTTAATCATTCTAAATAAAAACATGATTTTTATCTTGTTTATTTTGTAGCCGTGTAGGAGAGAGGAAATAAGGAATGCTTTAAAAATACCATGAATACTGGATTTTATATTGAATGTTGTCATTTTTTTAACTTCATCTTTTTATTTTACTTTTAGAATTGTTTTTTTGGAAAAGACAGACTAATAATTTGCTGTAAGTCCTTTCAATACTGGGATGTTTAATACAAGTATCAATTTTACTCAGCTATTTTTATTTAGAATTATTCCACTAAGTGATATATTTATTTTTACTTGTTCTAAATAAAGCTTTATATTTGTCGAAAATTTTTTACCCTTATGAAGAAGAAAGTGCTTTCCATTCTGTCATTATCCGCCGTGTTTTGGATGAATGCGCAAAAAAAGGATTCTCTTAATCAAAAGAATGTTGAAGAAGTTGTTATTACAGGACAGTATAAACAACAGGCTATCAATAAGTCTATCTACAAAGTAGATGTCATAGACGCCATACAGATCAAAAATATGGCAGCTACCAATGTTGCTGATGTTTTAAATCAAAGTCTTAACATTCAGGTTACTCCAGATTCCCGTTCAGGGAATTCTACAGCCAATATCATGGGACTTAATGGAGACTATGTGAAAGTTCTGATAGACAATATTCCGGTAGTAGGAGATACTGGACTGGGAAGTAATATTGACCTTACCAAAATTGCTCTAAGTAATATTGAGCGTATTGAAATTGTGAAGGGAAGTATGGGAGTAGAATACGGAAATGGAGCCGTAGCAGGGGTAATCAATATTATTACAAAGAAAAATAATACAAAAAAGGTTAGTGTAAGAGGCTCCCTTCAGGAAGAAACAGTAAGGGACAATTATGATCTTAAGAAAAAAGGACAAGGAAGACATATTCAGAATCTTAATGTTGATTATAATATTAATAATGAATGGTTTGCCAATGTGAATTTCAATCATAACCAATTCATGGGTTATGAAGGAAACAGTGAAGGGTATAAATATTTCGGACAGGATAATAGAAGAGGTTACGAGTGGAATCCGAAAGATCAGTACGAATCTTCTGCCCTGGTAAGATATTCCAAGAATAAAACATCATTTTTCTATAAAGTGTCTTATTTGAAAGAAAACTTCAATTTTTATAATCCAGAGGTAAACAGACGACCACTGAATGATGGATTAGGTGGAGTAGAATATGAAAGTAGGGATAGAAAATATAATACAGACCGTTGGCTTCATCAGTTCAATATACAGACAAATCTGGGACATATCCGGTATATGGGGGATTTCTCCTTCCAAAACCAGGACAGAAAATACTTTGACTACAATTATGATATTCCGAACAGAACAATCAAGAGTCAGCAGGACGAAAAATCATATTATAAAACAGATGTGATCTACTCAAGAGGAATGTTTAGTAATTTCCTGGATAGTAAAACCTTTGATTTCCAGCTTGGCTATGAATTGGATTATACCAGCGGGTATGCAGCACTGATTGCCGGAGATTTCTTTGGTGAGGCTGTAAAAAGAAAAATATTTACCTATTCCAATTTCCTTTCTGCAGAATGGAATATTTCAGACCGGTTTTCTGTGAGACCGGGGCTAAGGCTTTCTTTGAGTGAAAACTTTGATAATCAGTACAACTATTCCCTTTCTGCCAGATATAAAACTTCCGAAAATTCAAATTTGAGGGCTGTTGTAGGTTCTGCCAACCGTTTTCCTAAATATGATGAGCTGTATACCTATTTTGTAAATCTTAATCATGATATTCAGGGAAATCCAGATTTAAAACCGGAAACAGGGTTTTCAATAGGAGCATTTTGGGATCAGACCTTTAGAACGGCTAATGACTGGCGAATTGGTTATAGTGTAGATGCATTATACCTTGATGTACGTGACAGAATCGATATGATGGTCATCAAGCAACCTTCTACTTATCAATACATGAATGTCAATAAGTATAAGAATATGTTGTTATCTGCCAATGTAGACTTCAGAAAAGATCAGTTTGCTTTTTCCATAAGAGGAGCTGTGAATGGGAGATCCATCACGTTGAATGAAGTAGTAACGAATGATTCTTCGGATAAGTTCCAATACATTGTGCAGGCAGGTGCTTCTGCAACTTATAAACTTAAAAAGACAGACACCAACTTCTCACTTTACTATAAATATACCGGAGAGGATAGACTTTATGTTGCTGATACAGCAGGAGGTGTCCGTTTAGGGATAACAGACGCATTCCATATGATGGATTTTATTGTAAGTCAGCCATTCTGGAATAATCATTTTGAGATTTCTGCAGGAGTTAAAAACATTTTTGATGTGACAAGTGTAAAATCTAGTGCTGTTGCAGGTTCAGCTCATACTGCAGCCTCCGGAACAGTTAATTTATACTATGGCAGAAGCTATTTTGCAAGACTAATGTTTCAATTTTAAATAAGACTATTATGAAGTATTTAAAAATATTATCTCTCCTTTCTATTATGACAGCCACGCAGTCATGCCTTTCTGCTGATGATGATCCGGTGGCCGTTCGCCCTATGACAGGATCAGAAGTGAATGTAACACTGGGAGGCGCTACAGAACCTAACCAGGTTTGGATTGATTTAAGTGAACATGAGAATCCTAATATTAATAAAAGAACAGACTGGGACCTTGGATTTTATTCAGGAGATGATTTCAGAGTAAGTATTAACGGTTCTCTTGCGATGACCGTCATTAAAATTCCCAATGCTACAGACCTTAATAAAGTAAAGGCAAACAATGTAGAAAGTTTAAAAGAGATTGCTCAGGTAGGAACTTTCGATGCCGAAAACCTGAAGTATATTGACAATCCGAATGGTGATTTCCTGAAACAGACTACAGGAATTGATGCTATCAAGGCCAACGATGCAGATAATCCGATCTACCTGGTGAATATGGGCAGAGAAATACCGGCTGGAGGGAATGTAGCTGCAGGAACTGTTTCATTATCAGGAGATGAGAGAGGTTGGAAGAAAATGCAGATCCTGAGAGCCCCGAATGGGTACAAAATCCGTTATGCTGATCTCAATGCAGAGAACGAAAATATCAAAGAATATATTATTACCAAAGATCCTGAATATAATTTTACATTCTTTAATCTTAAAACAGGAACTCCGGTAAAAATACAACCTAAAAAGAAAAAATGGGATCTGGCGTTTACTACCTTCACCAATGAAGTATTTATGGGGGCAAACAGTGCCGGAAGTTATTTCTATGCAGACTTTATTGTAACCAATACTCTTAATGGAGTAGGAGCCTATCAGGTAAATGCTACTGGAAGTTTGGATGAAGCCTACAGTACGTTCAAACTAAAAGATGTAGATCCTTCTAAATTTGTTTTCAATGACCACAGAGCTATTGGAGATAAATGGAGAACTACTACCGGAACATCAACGAATCCTACAGCCTTTGTATACTCAGACCGTTTCTTTGTATTGAAAGATGCAGAAGGTTTCTATTTTAAGCTGAGATTCAATACAATGAAAAATAGCAAATCAGGCGAACGTGGTTTCACCAATTTTGAATTTGATCCCTTATAACAAATTCAGATAATTGTATCAGAATTAGAAAAAATAAAATATCTATCTATGAAGAAATTTATCCTTGCAGCTTCTGTTCTTGTCGCAGTGTACTCCTGCAAAAAAGAAGAAGGTGCAAAAAAAGAAAATACAACAGAAGCTTCTTCTGAAGCTCCAAAAAGCAATAATAAAATTGTAACACTAAACAGTGGAATTACAGAAATCGTAAGTGCTTTAGGGCACGAAAAAGAAATTGTAGGAACAGATGTTACCAGTACTTATCCTGCAAGCTTAAAAACGACAGCTGAAAACCTTGGACATGTAAGATCTATAACGATTGAGCCGATTATGGCAGTAAATCCTACTTTAATTCTGGCTTCAGATAAGGATATCAATCCAGAACTAATGGGGAAAATCAAATCATCCGGGATCAAAGTAGATATCTTTAAGCATGAATATACTGCCGATGGTACTAAAAAACTGATTGAAGAGGTAGCAAAAGCAATTGGAAATACAGATTTTAAGAAATTAACTGATAAAATAGATGAAGACCTGAAGCAGGTTCAGCCAATGGCTAAAAAACCTAAAGTATTATTCATCTATGCAAGAGGAAATATGCTGATGGTAGCAGGTAAAAATACCCCAATGGCATCATTGATTAATCTGGCAGGTGGAGAAAATGCAGTGAATGAATTTGAAGATTTCAAACCGTTGACGCCGGAAGCCGTGGTAAAAGCTAATCCTGATGTACTGTTCTTCTTTGAAACAGGATTACAGGGAGCAGGAGGAAACGAAGGTGCTCTTAAGATGCCGGGAGTTTCCCAGACAAACGCCGGAAAAAATAAGAAGATCATCGCAATGGATGGAGGATTAGTTTCAGGTTTTGGACCGAGACTAGGAGAAGCAGTAGTTGGATTAAACAAACTTTTAATTGAGAACACAAAGTAAATTATACTTTTACATGACAATAAGTACCATATTGCTTGTTATCATAGCAGTATGGTCTATTAATACTGGGGTTTACGATTTTGGTGGTAAATCTGCATTTAATGTTTTAGGAAAAGTAATACAGGGAGATTCTGATTTATCATTGAGTGATAAATATGTAGTTTTGGATGTAAGAGCAGCCAGAATTGTTATGGCTATTTTAATTGGAGGAATGCTTTCAGTTTCTGGAACAAGCTTGCAGGGGCTTTTCAAAAATCCTCTGGCAACAGGAGATTTAATAGGTCTTACATCGGGAGCTACGTTATTAGCTGCTATTGCTATTGTTTTAGGTGGACATTTTAAAGAGTACCTTCCTGAAGCCGTACAGTTTTCGCTGGTAGGAATAGCCGCTTTCATAGGGTCTTTTTTATCCATGATGCTGGTATACAGGATTTCAACAAGCGGAGGAAAGACCAATGTTGTTATGATGTTGTTGACAGGTGTTGCCATTACAGCAATAGGTTTTTCAATTACAGGTTTTTTAATATACATTTCAAAAGATGAACAGCTTAGAGACCTTACATTCTGGAATTTGGGAAGTTTAGCTGCAGCAACATGGACGAAGAATATTATTCTTGGGATTGTTATGATTGGAGCGTATATTATTTTACTGCCTAAAGGAAAAGCTTTGAATGCAATGATGTTAGGAGAGAAAGATGCTCAGCATTTAGGAATCAATGTAGAAAGGCTGAAGAAGCAGATTATTATCATTGTAGCATTAATGGTAGGAAGCTGCGTTGCATTTTCAGGAACAATAGGCTTTGTAGGACTTATCGTCCCTTATATTTTAAGATTGTTGTTCAAGTCCAATTATACATTCATCCTGCCTTTGTCTGCAGTATGTGGAAGTATATTACTTCTGACGGCAGATACATTCAGCAGAAGTATTGTAGAGCCCTCAGAATTACCAATAGGGATCTTGACGGCTTTAATGGGTGGACCTATTTTTATCGCTATTTTGGTTAAATTTAAAAAGGCACTGTAATGATTAAGGCACATCAGATTAATTATAAGCATAAAGAATTCCGTATTCTGGATGGGGTAGATGTCTCATTGGAATATGGCGAGTTTTTAGCAATTGTAGGGCCCAACGGAGCAGGAAAATCAAGTCTTCTAAGTGTTTTGGCTCATGAAGTGAAAACTGAAAAGCAAAAAGTCTTATTTAAAGATAAACCCATTGAAGACTGGAATGTAAAAGAACTTTCTATGCATAAAGCAAAATTTTCACAGCATAACAGTAACGATATTCCTCTTGAGGTAAAAGATGTAGTGATGATGGGAAGGTATCCTTATTTTGATGCACAACCCGGAAAAGAAGACCTTGAAGCGATGAATAATAAGATGTATGAAACAGATATTTTTCATCTAAAAGAAAGAGAATATAACTCTCTTTCAGGAGGAGAAAAACAGCGTGTACACCTTTCACGGGTAATGGGACAACTGGAAAATGATATTGCTCACAAACTGGTTTTTCTGGATGAACCTTTGAATAATCTGGATATAAAACATCAATATAAAGCACTGGAAATTATTAAAAATTTTACAAAGAAAGCAAACAGTGCGATTGTTGTTCTCCATGATCTGAATCTCGCTGCTCAGTTTGCAGATAAAATTTTATTAATGAAATCAGGGCAGGTTTCCGCTTATGGAACTCCACAGGAAGTTTTTACAGCAGAAAATATCAGCAATGCTTATAACTTTCCATGTACCATTTGTGACCACCCTATTACGAATAACCCAATGATCATTTTTGGATAACCATGGAAAAAGAAGAACTAAAAATCCTCGCACAGCATCTTGCCAATCCTCAGGGAGAAAAAGGCATAGAGATCGGTGAAATGATGAATGCAACTAACATCAGTATGACATTAGAAAGTATCAGAACTCTTTTGATAGAAGATGATGAAAATATCCTTGAAATAGGACACGGAAATGCTGATCATGTGAAGAGTATTTTAAACCTGGCTAAAGGATTGAAGTACACGGGGATTGATATTTCTGAAACCATGCATCTGGAAGCCAAAAGACTGAATCAGGGATTTGAAAAACAGGCTGATTTTGTTTTATATGAAGGATCAAAATTTCCTTTTGAGGACCAGACCTTTGATAAAATATTTACAGTTAATACCGTTTATTTCTGGGAAAAGCCGGTTGATTTTTTAAATGAAATCTTCAGAGTTTTAAAGGATAACGGAACGCTTGTTTTAACGTTCGTACAAAGACAGTCCATGGAAAAACTACCATTTACAGCCTATAATTTCACTCTTTACAGCAATGATGAAATGGAAGAATTGATTTCCAAAAGCCATTTCAAAAGAATGAGGACTTCTGAAAAAGAAGAAGAAACAAAAAGCAAAACAGAAAACGAAACAATAAAAAGAATCTATACAATTTTAACTATAAAAAAATAAAATAATGAGCATATTAGTTAATGATTTAAAGGAAAAATGGGAAGCTCTGAAAGCAGAAAATCCACATGTAAGAATAAGAAATGCTGCTGCACAGTTTGGAGTAAGCGAGGCTGAATTACTGGTAACCAGTGTAGGAGAAGGAGTAACTGTTTTGAATCCTGATTTTCCGGGAATTCTTACAGCTGCAGAGCAACTGGGAAAAGTAATGGCTCTTACCCGTAATGATGAATGTGTTCATGAAAGAAAAGGAACCTATCTGAACGGAGATTTCAGCAGCCCACATGCACAGCTTTTCGTAGGAGAAGATATTGATCTTAGAATTTTCCTTAATCACTGGAAGTTTGCCTTTTCTGTAGTAGAGGGAGATAAAAAAAGCCTTCAGTTCTTTGGAAAAGACGGATTGGCATTACATAAAATATACCTGACTAAAAAGAGTGAGGAAGCAGCTTTTGATGCTATTATTGAAAAATTTAAAGCCGAAGATCAGAATCAGACTTTCACTTTTGAAGCGGTAGCTCCTAAACAGGCTGAAAAACCAGATGCTGAAATAGATATTGAAGGATTCAAAAAAGCATGGACAGAATTAAAAGATACTCACGATTTCTTTATGATGACCAGAAAATTTGGTGTAAGCAGAACTCAGGCTTTAAGATTGGCACCGGAAGGATTTACTCAGAAAATCGATAACTCAAAAGTAGTTAACATTCTTGAAGAAGCTTCAGAAAAGAGTACACCAATCATGGTTTTCGTTGGAAACAGAGGAATTATCCAGATTCACACCGGAAACGTAAAGAAAACCCTTTGGCACCAGCAGTGGTTCAATGTAATGGATCCTGATTTTAACCTGCATCTTGATGTAACGAAAATTGCAGAAGCATGGATCGTGAAAAAACCTACTGAAGACGGAGAAGTAACTGCTATCGAAGTATTCAATAAAGAAGGTGACTTCATCGTTCAGTTCTTTGGAAAAAGAAAACCTGGAATTCCTGAACTTCAGGAGTGGAAAGATCTTGTAGCAACTCTTGAACAATAATAATTAGATGATTTTTAAGAGGGCCGTTTTGTTTGTAATATTCAAAGCGGTCTTTTTCTTTTAGATTTTGGAAACAATCATAAAGGATTGTAAAACAGTACCAAAATATTATGTAATTTGTGGTTAAATTAAAATATTAAATATAGGGAATGAAGAATATTTTCATAGCGATTTTGCTGGCAGGTTTCTGTTCACTTAATGCACAGAACTTTAAGGCATATCAGTTTTATGACCAAAAAGGAAAAGAAATAAAAACGGATAAATTGGTGAAAGAATTGGCTGATTACGATGTTGTTTTCTTTGGTGAAAATCATAACAGCTCCATCAATCACTGGCTTCAGCTTAAAATAACAGAAGCTTTATTTGAAAAGAAAAGCGGACAGCTTATCCTGGGAGCAGAAATGTTTGAAAGAGATAATCAGGCTCAGCTAAACCAATATCTGACCGGTAAGTTTGATGCAAAAACACTGAAAGATTCTGCCCGTCTGTGGAATAATTACGCAACAGATTATAAACCATTGGTAGATTTTGCTAAAAATAAAAAACTGAATTTCATAGCAACCAATATTCCGAGAAGATATGCTTCACAAACTGCAAAAGAAGGATTAGAATCTCTGAATAAGCTAAGTGATAAAGAAAAATCATATATTGCCCAGCTCCCAATTAAAGTAACATTAGATACTCCGGGATATCCGGAAATGAAGGCAATGATGGGTGATCATGCGGAAGGAACAAAAGTAATGAACTTTATTTCAGCACAGGCTACAAAGGATGCTACAATGGCAGAATCTATCCTTAAAAATATCCAGGCTGGAAAAACTTTCATCCACTATAATGGGAACTACCACAGTAAGGAATTTGGCGGGACGTATTGGTATATCAAACAGAAAAACCCAAATCTCAAAATGGCTGTAATTTCTGTTTTTGAATCTGAAGATCCTGAATTGAAAGTTCCTGCAAAAGATTATATACCAACAGAGTTCAACCTGATTATTCCTGGGGATATGACGAAGACTTTTTAATTTATTTCTCGCAGATCACACAGATATCGCAGATTTTTAATTGTGAAATGTAATTACATACAATTTTACACTAATCTTATTATTATAGGATTTAATTAACAGAATCATATCAAATTCAATAGGAACGGGCTTTAGCCCGTTCTTTTTTATATAAAAATTCCAATGGCTTTAGCCAAAACTTAATAATTGACTTATAGATATTTAACGACTAATAGTAACTTCCAGCATCCCTCTCCCAGCTTCCAGCCTTAAAACTTCAACATAATCACCCATTTTCACCTGACAATCTCTACCTTTGTATAACATTCCAGTCAATATGAAAAAACTATCCATTTTATTTATACTTTTTATAGGATTCTGTAATGCTCAAAAATTCACTCCGGATGAATTGTCCCTTATCAATAAAGGAGATATCAATGCTGCATTGCCAATCTATCAGACTACTGATGATCATCAGCATAAAACTTTGCTGAGCCTTTCCTCAGAAATCAATCCCACTGATCCTAGCACAGCTGTACTTGTAAAAAGAATGAAAGAATCCCTTCTTTCAACGGATGGTGGAGTAGGAATTGCCGCGCCACAAGTGGGAATCAACAGAAAAGTGGTTTGGGTACAGCGTTTTGATAAAGAAGGAACACCACTGGAATATTTTATCAATCCGGTGATTGTGTGGAGATCAGATCTGCAAAATCTTGGACCTGAAGGAGATTTATCAATTCCTGATTTCAGAGACCAGTTTTACAGAAGTAAAGTCATTCAGCTGGAATATGTGGATTTGAAAGGACAGAAATATTCAGAAATCGTAGAGGGCTTCACGGCTGTCATCTTTCAACACGAAATAGATCACCTCTTCGGAATTCTGATTTCTGATAAAAAAGAAAAAGAGAAAAACGATTCCTATAAAAAGGTAGACGCTTATCAGAGAAGCGATTTGAATAAAAGATAGATTCCAGATAATATAATAAGGCTACAGCACACAATGCTGTAGCCTTTTTTATTAATTACCAAATGGTTTTTGAGTGCTGCAGCTGATGTTTTTCCCAGGATCTACTCCAAAATATTGGCAAAAATAACGGTAGTATTCATAGCGGTATTGTGTTTTGGGCTGTGTGGTAGATTGCCCGCATTCGATACCTCCATTGATAATATTGACAGTAGTTCCAAAACCGGGAATTCTTTCGCTTTCTTTGTCCTTTTCTGTAGGCTGCCATTTTCCGGTCATCACATCATGACAGGAGGGTTTGGGAAATTGAGGAGTCATCCAGAACCAGATGGCAGAGGCAAAAGATAAAACATTGTTTTCAGCCAGAAGTCCGGGATTTTTTAAAAGTATATTTTTATCGCCAAACCAGGCTTCACTAAATTGTCCGTAGTTATAATTCCAGCTGAGCTGCTTAGGACCACGACCATAATAAGCTTGTCCTGCTACCGGCGGATAGTTAACCTTAGAAATATCAGTATAATTATTTCCATTTCCCTTATTGTTTTCTTCAATAAAATAAAGTCCCCATTTATAGTAACCTCCCGGAGCATTATCCCAGCCGCCACTTGTTTCCTGAGCGATATTGGCCAGAAATGCAGTAAACTCTCTTTTCTGATCTTCCTGAGTTCCTTCATTCAGAAAATTGGGGAAGTGGGCTGCTGCTTTTATAAATGCCTGATAAGAATAAAAATCCTGATGATTCCTGTTTTTATCCTGGATGTTATTTCTGTTGGGGAACAATAGATTCCACGTTTTAGCATCCAAAAGCCGGTTAATACGTGTTGCTGTTTTAGTATCATTAATCTGTTCCAAAGGGTTTTCCTTCTTTGGTGATTGTGCACAAGACCAGCTGTAAGAAGTCAAAAAAAGACTTAAGGAAAGTATTATGACTGGTAGTGTTTTCATTATTTAATGATAGTGGGTACTTTTCTGATATCTTAAAACAAAATCTTCACCATTTTCATAGTCCACCGGATTTACGAATGAAATAACCCCTATATTGGATTGTAAGACTTCTTTAAGTTTATTTAAATATTCTTCTCCCGTTTCCAGACTTGCATCCAGCGTTAAGCTCATAACTAGTTTATCATCATCAGTAATATTGGCTCCAACCATTATTTTATAACGATTATGAAGGGATTTATTCCAATAAAAAGTTTGATTTAGCCCTTTATTTTCAATAAAATAATTTATCATTTCAATTTCGGTTGTAAATACATAATCTTTATTATTGGGTGGGAAAGTATAATCCGTATTTAATTTTTCATAATCAGGAATGAATGTGTCGAGTACAAGATCAATTATATTTTTTGATTTTTCTCCTGCATAAACCTGACAAACGATATCTCTAACTATTTCCATTTTTATAAATATTAAAGTATAACCTTCACAAATTTAGTATTAAAATATATTCAATCATCTGTATTCATGAGCGAAAATCTGTGGTTAAAAATAAAAATGAGCTGTTTTGAATTTCAAAACAGCTCATTTCAAATATAATTATAAAAAAATTGGATTAATCGTTGTTCGTTACAGAAAGCTTAATCTCAATATTATTTCTTGTTGCATTAGAATAAGGGCAGATCTGATGCGCTTTTTCCGTTAAAGACTGAGCTTCCTCAATAGAAACCCCCGGAACATTAACATCCAGTTCCACAGCCAATCCAAAACCTCCGTTTTCAATCTGTCCGATACTTACCTGAGCTGTAACAGTTGTTTCACCGGTTTTTACTTTGGCTAGACTGATCACTCTGTTTAATGCACTATCGAAGCATGCAGAATATCCGGCTGCAAAAAGCATTTCAGGATTGGTGAAGTCATCATTCGCCCCTCCCAGTGCTTTTGGCATTTTTACTTCAAGATCCAAGACTCCGTTTTCACTTTTTACATGACCATTTCTTCCGCCTGTAGCAGTAACTTTTGTTGTATATAACGTTTTCATTTATTTTTCAATTTTGTTTAATATTTTTAAAACTGTTTCTTTGAGCTCCAACAGTTCTTCAGGCTGTATCCCGATTTTTTCCTGGATCTTACCCGGAATTTCGCAGGCCTTTTTCTGAAGCTGTTTTCCGGCTTCATCTAAAAATACTTCAACAACTCTCTCGTCTTCTTTTTTACGTTTTCTTGTAATAAACCCTTTTGCTTCCAGTCTTTTAAGTAGGGGAGTCAGTGTTCCGCTATCCAGAAACAGTTTTTCCCCGATATGGCTTACAGTAAGACCGTCCCCATTCCATAATATCATCATGACAAGGTATTGAGGATAAGTGATATCCAGCTCATCAAGAAAAGGACGGTATAATCCGGTGATTTCCTTGGCGATTACATACAGCGGGAAGCAGATCTGATTTTCTAGTTTGGGTGTATTTGAAAGTTCCATAAGTTTAAGTACGAAAGATTCGTGAAGGTATTACTTTTTAATGATAAATTCATCCATTGGGATACGCACTTTTTTCATAGAAGACAGCCAGTCATTGGCGTTGTCACGGTATCCAAGGTATAAAAGGCTTACACTTTTCAAGCCTAATTCTTTTAATCCCAATACTTCATCTACCACTTCATTGCTGAATCCTTCTGCCGGTGTACTGTCGATTTTAAGTTCGGCAGCCTGTGCAAGGGCAATACCTAAAGCAATATAAGTCTGGCGGGCAGTGTGGGCAAAGTGCTGCTCAGGAGTTTGTGCTCCATACATTTCTTTGATCTTATCTGTGTAGCTTCCAAAACGTCCTCTTGGAAGATCTCTTACATCGGTATGATGATCGTATACTTTATCGATTTTTTCATTGGAGTAGCTGTCCCATGCAGCAAAAACTAAAACATGAGAAGAATCTCTCATTACTTCAGGGTTTAAAGCCCCTGCAACCATCTTATCCTTTAATTCCTGATTTTCTACAACAATAATACGGAAAGGTTGCAGTCCTGATGAAGTTGGAGCCAGTCTTGCTGCTTCCAGAATGGTGTTTAAATCTTCGTTTGATACTTTTTTAGTTGGATCATAAGCTTTTACAGCATGTCTCCAGTTCAGGTTTTCTATTAATGACATTTTTTTTATTTTAAATTAAATTACTTGGCAATTATCGAGTTCCAAATTTTACTTTGTGATCAATTAACTATGCAAATATATAAACAATTAAATTGTGTGCAATTTAATTTTGAAAGATTTTATTGATGACTATTATTTATTTTATAAAATGGATAGGAATAGGTTTTATGTTTTTCGCATGTTTCGGATTTTTTTACATTATAAGGATTCCAATCTTTGCTATAGAATTTTAAACTTAAAAACAATGCAGAGATTTAAAAACAAAACAGCAATTATTACTGGCGGAACGAACGGAATGGGTCTGGCTACCGCTCAGAAATTCATAGAAGAGGGGGGAAGTGTTATTATTACCGGGCGAAGTAAAGAAACGGTTAACAATGCTTTGGAAAAATTAGGGGAGAATGCTTTTGGTATTGTTTCCAACGCAGGAAATATGAAAGACTTACTGGATTTACAGCAAGAAGTAAGAAAGTATACTGAACAGATTGATGTTATTTTTGCTAATGCAGGCTATGGGAAATTTGCCCCAGTTGAAAGTGTAGATGAAAATCTTTTTGATGAACTGTTTAATGTATTGGTAAAAGGGCCTTTTTTCACTGTTCAGCAGCTGTTGCCATTGATGAAAACAGGAAGCTCGGTCATTTTTAATACTTCTGTGGCTACGGAGATTGCGATGAATAGCTTTTCAGTATATTCTGCTGCAAAATCAGCAGTGCAGTCATTTATTAAAACATTTGCTGTAGAGCTTACAGAACGTGGAATTCGTGTGAATGGAGTAAGCCCGGGTCATATCAAAACTAATATTTTTAACAATACAGGCTTAGCTCCTGAGCAAATTGATGCTGCAGTTCAGGATATTATTCCTACAATACCTTTTAAAAGACAGGGCGATCCTGAGGAAATTGCCAATGTAGTTCTGTTTCTTGCTTCGTCTGAAGCTTCCTATATTCATGGAACAGAGATCAAGGTAGATGCCGGAATTTCTGTAATAAGACCATAGATGAAAGTTTGAAGAAGATTATTTCACTTCATTGATTTCTTTGACCATATTGGTTTTATTTTCAATACCTATATTGTAGGTTTTACCTTTTTTAAAACTTAGATTAGCCTTTTCCATCAAGGTTTTATAGTCAGAAGACTTTTTTGAAATATAAAAAACCTGAGCACTTATTCCAATAGCTACACGTACAACTTCTTCCGGTTTGTCCGGATCTTCAAGAATATTATTGATGGTAGCATTATTATACCAGGTTAATTTCTGGGATTCTGATTTAGAGGAGCAGGAAGTAATCATGGTAAACAGTAATAATAAATAAGTCCAGGTTTTCATAATAATAAAGGATTGGGTAAAAAGCTCCTGCAATATATAAATTAATGCAGGAGCTCTATAATAAAGTTAATTAGAATCCGCAATGTGCTGTACTAGGTACTGGCGCTGAACAGCCTGAAAGAGCTGAGAAAGCAGTTAATGTACAATTGGTATTTACCAGATTGTTATCATATAATAAAGAACCTGACGGACTTCTGTAATAAACGTTTCCAGCTGTATTGGCAAAAGAAGATACAGAAGTGGAACCACAGGTTGAATTGGTGCAGGCAGCTCTCCATGCAACATCCGTTATAGGTCCCGTTGAGTTTAGAGAAGGATCAATAATTCTTTTTTCAACCACGCCAGAAGCGTTTTTAAAGCTTACCAGAATAGCAACGTGATATACCCATGATACACAGCAAGTCCCGGTAGAAGCTCTTAGGTTACCATATACAAATTGTTTTTCACATTCATATCCGGCATTGTTTAAGATCTGTCTCATTTTGTGCGCTCTTGCATAGCATCCGTCTACAGGATATCTGAACGTGATACAAGGAGAAGACGCCGTAGAAGTTCCGCAAGACTGATTTTTGATCTGCGTAAAGAGACTGTTGAGAGTCGCCAGATTAGGGATAACACTGGTTAATTTTCTGGATACTTCATTACCTGATTTTTCTTCTTTTGTTAAAGTAGATTTAAAGAAACGGATGTCTTCCTGTGTCGGGCTTTCTACTTTTGCAATTTCATTAGAATTGGCTTTAAGAAAAACGTGAACAGGAGATTCGTTTTTTACAGCCTGGGTGATCATAGAAACATAAGCTTCGTTCTCCTTAGTGTCTTTAATTTCATAAGGCTGAGCAGAAAGAATAAAGGAAACTTTAAATTTTCCATCTTCTTTGTCAATTCCTACCGGAACAGTTCTGCCGAAGTCTTTCATGGTGACTTCCTTAGATTGTGAATTCATGGTTTCCTGATTCGCATTGGAATCCGAACAGGAATTGATGGATAGTACTGATACAAATACCATCATGGATAGCAAAAATTTTTTCATAGTTCTCATATTTTGGTGGTTAATGATTTTTACTAAATAGCATTTTGTTTATTCACTATTTAGTGATAATAAAATTATGAAAAATTTAAATATGAGCAAATTTTTTTTGAAAAAAATGATTTGTATTTCATTTTTATGAATGATATTCATAAAAAATCCCCATGTATTGGTTACATAGGGATAATATATTGTAGGATATTAAAACTATTTGTAGATCAATTCAGCCTGAAATACATCTGTAAAATGTTTTCTGATTTTGGCTTTTACATCTTCCATTTCTTCTGGAGTGAGCTCTCTTTCAAGCTCTCTTTTTAAAGAAGTAACCTGTTTATCTTTAATTCCACAAGGAATAATGTATTCAAAGTAACGCATATCTGTATTTACATTGAATGCAAAACCATGTAAAGTTACCCATCGGGAAGCTTTTACTCCCATTGCACAGATTTTTCTGGCATAAGGTTTTCCCACATCCAGCCATACACCGGTTTCTCCAGGAGAACGTTCCCCTTTCAATCCGTATTCACCAATAGTTCTGATGATTACTTCTTCAAGATTTCTCATATATAAATGAATATCTGTAAAGAAATTTTCAAGGTCCAGAACAGGGTAGCCGACAATCTGGCCATAGCCATGATAGGTGATATCTCCGCCACGATTGGTTTTTACATAGGTAGCTTCTATCTCCTTCAGCTTATCAATTCCGGCCAGCATATTTTCTTCGTGCCCGCTTTTCCCTAAGGTATACACATGAGGGTGCTCTACAAAAAGAAGGTGGTTTGGGGTGGTAATATGTTGTTCTTCAGGCAGGTCGCGGTTCTTTATCTTGGTATCAATAATACTCTTCATCAGTTGTTCCTGATAATCCCAAGCGGGCTGATATTCTTTAATACCTAAATCTTCAAATTCTACTGCTTTATTTTGATTTGTATTCATTTCAATTTTTGATATACAAATTTAGTGAATTTTAAGCTTTTATGGAATGGATAAAATCTATAGCACTTTTCTTCCAATCTTTATCCTGAAGCAAAACATTTACAAAGGCTGTTCCGATAATTCCGCCATCAGCTTTTTCGGTTACATTTTCAAAATCTTCCTTTGATTTTATCCCGAAACCAATCATCACCGGGTTTTTAAGAGGAAGATCAGCCAATCGTGTCAGATAGTTTTCATTCTTTAGAACAGTGTTTTCATTTCCTGTGGTAGAAGATGAGCTTACTGCATATAAGAATCCTGAACTTAAAGAATCCAGATACTGTATTCTTTCATCTGAAGTTTCCGGTGTTACCAGAAAGGTGAAATTAAGATTATATTTTTTCAGAATATGCTGATAGTTTTTCTCAAATTCGATAGGAGGAAGGTCAGGAAGGATAAGTCCTGAAACTCCACTTTCTGAGCATTCCTTACAGAATTTTTCAAAACCAAAACTCAATACAGGATTGATATAACCCATTAAGATTACCGGAACTTTTATGTTATCTTTTATGGTTTTTAACTGAGAAAGAAGTTTCTCAATAGTCATTCCATTTTGTAATGCAAGCTCATGAGCCTTTTGAATAACAGGTCCGTCTGCTACAGGATCAGAATACGGCATTCCAATCTCAATCATGTCCGCTCCTGAGTCCTGGATGAGTTTTATAATGTCCGCAGTATCTTCCAATGCTGGAATTCCTGCTGTGAAGTATATATTTAGTTTTTTCATTTCTTTATTATATTAATGTGGGAGAACTTTAAATAATGAACTGTACACTTATAAGTTTTTAAGGTAGGTTTCCATATCCTTATCTCCACGGCCACTTAAGCAGATGACAACGATATCTTCTTCGTTGAATTTTTTCTTGTCTAAAACCGCCAAAGCGTGAGAACTTTCCAGAGCAGGGATAATTCCTTCCAGTTTAGTCAGTTCAAAAGCACATTTTAAGGCTTCATCATCATTAATGCTGAAAAACTCCGCTCTTTTTTCTTGAAATAAGTTGGCATGAAAAGGCCCGATTCCCGGATAATCAAGTCCCGCAGAGATGGAATGAGGTTCAATAACCTGCCCGTCTGCAGTCTGCATCACAAGACTTTTGCTTCCATGAAGTACACCAAGCGTTCCTAAGAAAGTAGTAGCAGCAGATTTTCCAGAGTCAACTCCATGACCTCCAGCTTCAGCAGCGATAATTTTCACCTCTTTTTCATCTACAAAATGGTAAAATGTTCCGGCAGCATTGCTTCCACCGCCTACACAGGCAATTACATAATCAGGATTTTCTCTCCCGATTTTCTCTTTAAGCTGTTCTTTGATCTCCTTTGAAATGATACTCTGAAATCTTGCCACAAGATCTGGGAAAGGATGAGGTCCCACCACACTTCCAATCACATAATGGGTCGTAACAGAATTGTTGATCCAGTCTCTTAAAGCTTCATTTACGGCATCTTTCAGTGTTTTAGATCCTGAAGTGGCTGGAATAACTTCTGCACCCAGCATTTTCATTCTGGCTACATTGGGAGCTTGTCTTTGGATATCGATTTCTCCCATGTACACGATACATTCAAGACCAAGCAAAGCACAGGCTGTAGCAGTCGCCACTCCATGCTGTCCGGCTCCGGTTTCTGCAATAATTCTTGTCTTTCCAAGACGCTTTGCAAGGAGAACCTGCCCTAAAGCATTATTGATCTTGTGGGCTCCGGTATGGTTAAGATCTTCCCGTTTTAAGTAGATCTGTGTATTGTATTTGTTACTTAAGTTTTTAGCAAAGTACAATGGGGTTGCTCTGCCCACATAATTTTTAAGAAGATCCTGATATTCATTCTGAAAGTCCTCCGACTCAATGATTTCAAGATAATTCTTCTGAAGTTCTTCTACATTCGGATAAAGCATTTCGGGGATAAAAGCTCCTCCAAATTCTCCATAATATCCATGTTCATCAGGGTTTTTATAATTCATTTCTTTATTCTTTAGTAATTAAATAAGCGTTGTTTTGGGTGCTCAATATACTGAGCTGTTCTTTTTCTTTTTGAGAGATATTAAAAATTAAAATATCATCATCTTCTGAATTGATCCATTCGGAATCTTCATTCTCCTTAATGGCTTTTGCCTTATCATATAGAATCTCAATATTGCATTTTTCATAAAACGGACGAAGGTCTGCATTGCAAAAACCAATCGTTTCCATATTTCTTTGGGTAACATTTCCTTTAAAATATTGAACCAAAAGAGCTCCATATCCTTTTTTTCTATGACCGGAAACTAATCCTACAGCTTCTGCAAAGCCATATTGTTGCCCTGAAATCTCCAGCATAAAATTAAAATTAAGACGGATTACAGCCAGAATCTCTGAATGCAAATCCAACAGTAAATGAAACTCCGAATCTTTAAAAAAAGTACGGAAATAGGACGGTTTCATTGTGTTCCATACAGAAATGTCCCAAAGCTGCAGAATATGTTCAATTTCTTTGTCTGTTAATTCGTTGGCTCGTTTTATTTGATATTTCATAATTATATTAAATAATAATCAAGATTCATAATAAGTTTTAACCCTAGCAAAGGATAAAATCCTTTAGCTATTAAAATATATCAATCCCATAAAAATTTTTCATCATATTCCATTTTATGTTTTTCCAGTATTTCAATAAATTCATTTTTGAAATTTTGTTTTTGGTGATGCTGTCGTTGATTTTTAATATAGTTTGTGACAACATAAACATCTTTTTCACCTACCGAAAATGCACCATAGCCATCCTGCCAAAAGAAATTCTCATATTTTTTACCTTTTGTTTTGATCCATTTTGACGAATGTGCCTTTACTTCCTGAACCAATTTCATTAAGGCAATCTTCCTAGACAATCTACAAAGAATATGGATATGATTATCAGTTCCTCCAATCTGTAATGCATAACTTTCAAAATCTTTACATAATGTGGCGATGTAGGCATACAATTCTTTTTCTATTTTTTCATCAATAAAATCATTCCTGTATTTGGTGCTGAATACAATGTGAATGTAATTTTTGACTAATGATTGTGGCATTTGTGTGTTTTTTGGTGGTTATCATTAATATGGTTGTTATATATTAATTGGAATGTTTCCAATTCTGGGTTAAATCGTCCCGTTGGGACTCTCCTGAATAATCGTTTTAAATTTTTTTATTTTACCTACATTTTTATCACCTGGTGCTATTTCAAATTTTGAATTGATATCTATGGCAAAAGGTTTTTGATCCAATAATTCGATATTTTTGATGTTGTCTTCTGAAATGCCGCCACTTAAAAAATAGGGTAATGGAATTTCAAATTCATTCAAGACATTCCAGTCAAACTGTTGTCCTGTTCCTCCAAATGCCTTACTGTCTGTATCGAACAGGTAATAGGTGATAGGCTGCTGGTTCTGCTCTTCAATATTGTTACTGAACGTTTGATTTATTTTATTTTTGTTTTCAACTGTATCATTTCCAATTCTTATTACTTTGATTATTTTAACATCAGGAGGTAGCTGCTTTTTTAATTCAATAATCAAATCAGCATCTTCATCACCATGTAACTGAATCAGGTTAAGCTTTCCTTTCTTAGCGATTTCTATTATTTTTTCAATATTTTCATTGACGAAAACTCCAACTTTTCCCTGATGATTGATCTGTGCAATATCTTCAAGACTCAAATGATTAAGAACATATCGTGGTGATTTTTCATAGAAAATAAAGCCTAGAAAATCTATGTTCATAGTAATCAATTCCTGAACCTGATCTGGTTGTGTAAGACCACAGACTTTGAGAGCAGGAGAGAATTGTGTAAATAATGGTTGCTGGTTCATGAGAGTTAATTATTGGTTGTCAAGGGAAAAATTATTTTCAAATTGCTGTATTTTCAAATTAATAAAGAAAACTCTTCGAAAGCTTTTGCCGGATCTGCGTTTCTCATAAAATATTCTCCCATCAGGAATCCGTCAAATCCTTTTTCCTTTAAATATTTAAAATCTTCAAGACTATAAATTCCGCTTTCTGCAACAGATAAAGTGTCTTTTGGAAGCTGATCTTTTAACTGAACAGAATGTTTTAAGTCAACTTTAAAATCTTTCAGGTTTCTATTGTTAATTCCAACCAGATCAATATTAGCATTAAAATGTTTCAGTTCTTCTTCAGTATGGATTTCCAGTAACACCTCCAGATCCAGTTCATGAGCCAGTTCTGTAAACTCCTTAACCTGATTAGGTGAAAGACAGGCTGCGATCAGTAGAATAACATCTGCTCCCATGCTTTTAGCCTCATAAAACTGGTATTCATCAACCATGAAATCTTTTCGCAAAATAGGAATGTTGATATGATTCCTTACCTTCAGAATATCATCAAAGCTTCCGCCAAAAAAATCTTTATCTGTTAATATTGAAATTCCACTTGCTCCAAAATTTTCATAAGCAGAAGTAACATCCAAAGGCTGAACTTTATCATTGATGATTCCTTTGGAGGGAGATTGTCTTTTAAACTCGGCGATAATTCCGCTTTTATTTCTAATAGATTCTTTTAATGAGAAACTCTTTCTTCCAAATAATTCTGAATTTTTCAACTGATCGATGGAAATATGACTCCTTGAAGCTGAGATTTCTTCTTTTTTTCTTTCAATAATTTTATCTAGTATGGTCATGGGTGAAATGAGAGATTAAGGGGAGAATGTTATTCGTTATCAATAAGTAATTTTAATTTCCTAATTAATTAAAAGGTCAAAGGTTTTCAACGCTTTTCCACTTTCTAAGCTTTCCTGAGCCAACAGGAGGCAGTCATCATACGTACCGAATTTGTGAGTATGATAAAGGGCTACAGATGCATTGGCCAAAACTACTGAGTTTTGCTGTTCTGTTCCTTTTCCTTCCAGAATATTCATGAAAATTTTTGCTGTTTCCTTGATAGAATCTCCGGCTTTGATATCTTCTAAAGTTACAGGACTGAAGCCTAAATCTTCTGCAGAATAGATTTCTTCTCCTTTCTTAGTAATGATTTTACTGTCGTGGGTTAGGCTGATCTCATCATAACCATCCAATCCATGAACCAGAATAAACTCCTGATCCTCTTTTTGTAAAAGGTATTGATAGATTCTTGCAATTTCCAGGTTATACACTCCAATCATGGAATATTGAGGTTTTGCAGGATTTACCAGGGGTCCGAGAAGATTAAAAAAAGTTCTTAATCCTAAGGATTTTCTCAATAATCCAACTGATTGAAGAGCAGGGTGGAAGTAAGGGGCATGTAAAAAGCAGATATTTGCTCTTTCAAGATCTTCATTCAGCTGTTCTGAACTGTTCTTGAACTGATACCCGAGTTCTTCCAGTACATTGGATGAGCCTGTAGTGGTTGAAGCGCCGTAATTCCCATGTTTTGTTACCTTCTGCCCGGCTCCGGCCACCACAAAGCTGGCCAATGTTGATATATTGATTGTGTTTTTTCCGTCACCTCCGGTTCCTACAATATCAATGGCATCAGTAGTATCAATATGTACAGGAACAGCCATTTGTAGCAGGGCTTCTCTAAAGCCTTCCAGTTCTTTCAATGTGATATTCCGCATCAGGAAAACACTCATGAAAGCAGTTACTTCTGCAGCATTGAACTTATTCTGAGCAATTTCAATCATCATAGCCTTTGCCTCAGACTTCGACAAGGTATTGTGATTGAACAGGTATTGTAATATTTCTTTCATTTGAGGAGTTTTTAGGTGTGTTGTTGTTTTCATATTTGGCTTACTGCATTAAACTTTTACTGATTTAAAAAGTTTCGGATGATTACTTCTCCATCAGGGGTTAAAATACTTTCAGGGTGGAACTGTACCCCATGTACATCATATGTTTTATGCTGAAGGGCCATAATCATTCCATCTTTATCCACTGCTGTAACTTCCAAATCATCAGGGAAATTGTCAGGATTCACAGCCCAACTGTGGTATCTTCCCACTTCGAGACCTGACGCTAAATCTTTGAAAAGCTTGGTGTCTTCTTTTACCAGTTCAGTAGTGGTAGCCACTCCGTGGAAAATTTCAGACAGATTGATAAGGTTTCCACCAAAAGCTTCTGCAATGGCCTGCTGCCCTAAACATACCCCTAAAATACTTTTAGTAGAAGCATATTCTTTAATAAGATCCAATAAAATCCCAGCTTCTTCGGGAATCCCAGGACCTGGAGAAAGGATGATCTTATCGTATTTTCCAATTTCTTCCAGAGTGATCTGATCGTTTCTTACTACATCCACTTTCTGATCTAGAATTCTTTCGATGATCTGGACAAGGTTATAGGTAAAGCTGTCGTAGTTATCAAAAACGAGAACCTTAAGCTGTGATTGTTGAGTATTGATATTGTTGTTCATTTCTTTTTTGTTGAAGGTTAATTTTGTTTTTGATTTTTAGCTTTCTACAACTATTTTTTCTGCCTTTTCTACTGCTTTTTTCAGAGCATTTAATTTGTTATTGACTTCCTGCAGCTCATTTTCAGGGACAGATTTAGCAACGAGACCGGCTCCTGCCTGATAATAAAGTGTATTGTTTTTGCTTAAAAAGGTTCTGATCATAATGGCTTGATTGCAGGTTCCGTTTAAACCGACAATTCCTATACAGCCTCCATAATAGCCACGGGAGTCTTTTTCATATTGATTGATGAGTTGAAGGGCTTTATGTTTAGGAGCTCCGCTTAAGGTTCCCTGAGGGAAAGTGGCGGAGATCATATCAAGAGGATTGATTTGCTCAGGAAGGTCTGCTGTTACTTCACTTACCATGTGGATTACGTGTGAGAAAAGCTGAATTTCTTTAAGTTTGGTAACGGTTACGTTTTTGCCCAGTTTTCCAAGATCATTACGGGCAAGGTCTACCAGCATTGTATGTTCAGCATTTTCTTTAGGATCATTCTTTAATACTTCAATAGCCTGAAGGTCCGTTTCCAAATTTCCTGTTCTTTTGGAAGTTCCCGCAATCGGATGAATAATAGCTTTGTTATCTTTAATGATTAACTGGCTTTCAGGGCTTGATCCGAATAATTTATAATTTCCGTAATCAAAATAATACAGGTAAGGAGAAGGGTTGATATTCCTTAAAGCACGGTATACATTAAATTCATCACCTTTGAATTTCTGCTCAAACCTTCTGCTCAGTACCAATTGGAATACATCACCTCTCATGCAGTGTTTCTGGGCAGTTTTTACCAGTTCAATATAATCTTCATCGGTAATGTTTGAAGTTTCATAACCGTTTTTTTCAAAAGGGTAAACCGGAGTGTTTTGATTTTTAATGAGGTTCTCCAGTAAATGTAGCTCAGATTTTACCCCTTCCATTTGGTTTTCTATAATATGCATTTCATCATTAAAATGGTTGATGGCAATCACATATTGATATAATCTGTATCTGAGGATCGGAATTTTTACTTCCGGGCTTTGGGCTTTTAAACTGACATTTTCAAAGAACTGTACCGCTTCAAAACTTGTATATCCAAAAAGGCTCTGTGCGGTTTGTTCAATAGGATCATTGGTCTTTTCACAGTCAAAAACAGTGCGGAAATCTTCAAATATCTCGGTGATATTACGTTCCATCATGAATTGCTTTACTGGAGAGGAATCAGGAAATTTAATCTCAAATTCATTTAAGTTTTTTACTTCAATTCCTGCAACAGCATTGATAGCAATAAATGAAAAATTATTATCAATGCTTTTCGAATCGGAACTTTCCAGAAGGATAGTGTCTCTGAACTTGTCTCTGATCTTAAGATAAATATTCATTGGAGTATGAAGATCTCCAAGAGTTTTTTTCGAAACGGTTTTTATTTTGATTTTCTGTGTAAACATGTGCTGTTTTATTTTTTAGATTTTAGGAATAAAAAAAAGGCTTTAACGGAATCCGTCAAAGCCTTATATTGTATATTGTTTTGCTTATATCTGCTGTTTGTTTAGCAACATGACAATACCTTCAGACCCGACGAAGAGTTTGAAAGCCACCACCAATTATTATTGCTCATTGTAAACATGTGACAAATGTAGAAATTTTTTTAATACAAAAAACAAAAAATTCAAAAAAAATAAAAAACATATGATTTAAATCTTTTTATTTCAGTTGTTTAAGTTCTTCTTTAAGTTCTTCAAGCTTTACTTTATAACTTTCCTCATCATACGATGCAGTATAAGCTTCTAAAGCTATAATATATTCTGCAATAAATTCTTTATTGGTTCTGTCTGCTTCATATTTGATCCTTGCAGAGTTTACTGGAGCCAGTTTAGAGTATTTAAGAACTGCTTTTCCTTCCTCTGATTCATTATAAAGAATAACGATGTTTTTTTCATATCCCGGAATGTATTTTACTGGAAAGGCAATTTCTGTGGGAGGGATTCTGATGGAATTTTCAATGGGATATATCGCTGCGCTTGTTGTAGAGAAAAAAGTTGAAATATACTTTCCGTCCTGTTTTTTAACAACCGCTTCATAATCGTGGATGTACATATCATTCAGGGTAGAATTGGTTTCCACATCAGAGGTAATGATGGCAATACTTTTCATACCGTATTGATTCAAAAACCAGGCATTGAGAAATTGTCCACAAAATCCATTTAAAATAGAGAGAGGAAGCACAAAAATTAAAAACCATACTTTTTTAGTAAGATAGGATAGTAATCCCAAAATCAGAAGTAGAAGGATCACCGTGTAAAAGCCGTGGTGGCTGGTGAAAAACAGTATTTTTGAAATTAAAACCATCGCTCTTGCTTGTTAATCTAAAATTTATTTAAAATTATAAAAAAAATTAAAAGAACAGTGTCAATTTACGGTTAAGATAATGGATATCAGTTTATAATGACTCAATAGTTTGTAACACTAAGTTCGCAGTGCGTTTATATAGCAGTGATAAAAGGGGGACAGCGACTTTTTACTCAAGAAGGGAGTTACCTTACTGAGTGAAATAATTCTGTGGCCAGAAAAAGCAGTGCGAACTTAGCATTTTGGTAATTTAATGTACCGGCTCTGAAATTGGTAAATCAGGTGATCCGCTGTAGAAGACAATTAAAGTGGCTCCTTTATCTCCGGTTTTACCTCTGTGAGCTATGTTAACCATTTCCGGAAGTACTTCGCCTTGTCTTACCCATTTGGTTTTACCATCTTCTTTCTTTTCAATCTGTATTTCACCTTTTTCTATGTAGGCAGCATTAATCACCGGGTGTTTGTGCCAGTCTAAAGCCTTATGGGGCGGGACGGAAATTTTAAGTACAGAAATTTCCGGTTGTCCGCTCGGATAGCTGGGATATGTTGTCCCTTCCCAGGATTTTGTTGTTTTTAATAAGGTTACGGATTCTATTTTATCAGAATATTCTGAAGGTTGAACATCTGATGAAGAATTGTCACAAGACAAAAGGAGGGTAGCGAGTGCAGCAAACAGGGCTGTAGTCAATAAATTTTTTTTAGTCATAATTTCAAATTAATATGATTATTTTTGGTTTAAATAATTAAAAACACAAAAATAATATACATATTTAAATTTCCATAGTATTTGAATTATTATTTCTTATTGGCTGAATGAAAACATCCCTCACTTAAAAATATTCTTCAAAGAAACATTTGTCATAAGCTGAAACATTTATTTTTTATATTTTTGCTTTCAAATTAGAAAAAAATGAAAAAAGTATTCGCAATCGCATTTATTGGAGGTTTATTATTAGCAAGCTGCACTAAAAAAGCAGATCACTCATTACAGGACAGCAACACAATGCTTGAAGAGCCAGAAGCAACTACAGTGGTAGATTCTACAGCTAAGCCTGCTGCCCCAGCTGTTGCAACTCCAGCTGCTCCTGAAGCTGCTAAAACAGATTCTACAGCGAAGAAATAATGAAAAACTTATTTTTGGCAGGAACTTTGGGTCTTCTGATCTTTTCCTGTTCTAAAAAAGAAAATACAACAGAAGTAGCGTCTTCAGATGCTGCATCAGTGTCTGCTCCTGCACAGTCTAATCTTTCCGGTGATCAGATCATGGAAACATTAGATTGTTCAGGGTGTCACTCTGTTAATGAGAGAATGATAGGACCTTCTTATCAGGAAATAGCGGCTAAATATTCTGATAAGGATATTGAATTGCTGGCTTCCAAGATTATAGATGGCGGTAGTGGAGTTTGGGGCGGAGTCCCTATGGCTGCTCATCCACAGGTGTCTAAAGAAGATGCCAAAAAAATGGTGGAGTATATTCTAAGCCAGAAGAAATAAAATATGTCCACAGAAAAATCAAGTCTGCACACAAGAAATCTGCATCGTAATCCTTATGATTTTGATCTGCTTATTTCTTGTGTGCCAGAACTGAAACATTACGTCTTTGTGAATGTTCATGGGACAAGAACTATTAATTTCAGTATTCCCGAAGCTGTAAAATTACTCAACAAAGCTTTATTACTACATTTTTACAATATTAAGGATTGGGATATTCCCAATACCAATTTATGTCCACCTATTCCGGGACGGGCAGATTATATACATTATATTGCTGATCTTTTAGCAGAACAGAAAGGTGAAATTCCAACAGAAACTTCTGTGACAGGACTTGATGTTGGAGTAGGAGCTAACCTTGTTTATCCTTTAATTGCTCATAAATCCTATGGCTGGAAGATGCTTGGAACGGATATCAATGAAGATTCACTAAAAAATGCTCAGCATATTCTGGATCAGAATCCAGGTTTATCATCGGCAATTGAATTGGCGCATCAGCCTGACTCCAATTATATATTCAAAAATATAGTAAATCCTAAAGACCGGTTTACCTTTTCTATGTGTAATCCACCTTTTCATGATTCAAAAGAATCTATGATCAAAGGGAATCTTAGAAAAACAAAGAATTTAAATAAAGGAAAGAGACAGAAAGCGATGCTTAATTTTGGCGGACAACAGTCGGAATTATGGTGTGAAGGTGGTGAACTGGCATTCATTACCAATATGATTAATGAAAGTGCTCAATTTTCATCTCAGTTCCTATGGTTTACCTGCCTGGTTTCCAAAAAAGACAATCTATATAAGTTAACTACTCTTTTAAAGAGAGTAAAGGCTGTAGACGTTAAAACCATTGATATGGCTCAGGGACAGAAAGTAAGCAGAATCTTGGCCTGGACATTTATTCCTCAGCAGGATAGGAAAAGCTGGTTTGTTTAAATTTAAAGTTTCAAAGTTAATAACACATTAATTTATATCTAGCATCTCGATACCTCATATCCTACATCTCACCTCCATTCCGGCTGACATTTTAAAATTTCTGAAAAAATCAATTGACGGTCAACTCAAAAATGCCTAAATTTGTACGCTTTTAGAAAAATAAGAAATGCAATTATCAGAACAAGAAATCATTAGAAGAGAAAAGCTTAATAAGCTTACTGAAATGGGGATTAATGCGTTCCCTGCGGATGAGTATACCATTACAGATACTACAGAATCTATAAAACAGGACTTTTCTGAAAGTAAACAGGTGAAGATCGCTGGTAGATTAATGTCCCGCAGAATTCAAGGGAAGGCTTCTTTTGCAGAATTGCAGGATTCTAAAGGAAAAATTCAGGTTTACTTCAACAGAGATGAGATATGTCCGGGAGACGATAAAGAATTATATAACGAAGTTTACAAACACCTTTTAGATATTGGTGATATCATCGGTATTGAAGGAGAATTGTTTACCACTCAGGTAGGTGAGATGACGGTTTTAGTAAAGAACTTTACACTTCTTACTAAAGCTTTACGTCCGCTTCCTCAGGCTAAAACAGATGAAAATGGTGTTGTCCACGACGGATTTACAGATCCTGAATTAAGATACAGACAGCGTTATGTAGATTTAACGGTAAATCCACAGGTGAAAGAAATTTTCGTGAAGAGAACAAAATTGTTTAATGCGATGAGAACTTTCTTCAATGATGCAGGATATTTTGAAGTGGAAACTCCAATTCTACAGTCAATTCCTGGTGGAGCAGCGGCTAAACCTTTCATTACACACCACAATGCTTTAGATATTCCATTATATTTAAGAATTGCTAACGAATTATATCTGAAAAGATTGATCGTAGGTGGCTTTGACGGAGTATATGAGTTCTCTAAAAACTTCAGAAACGAAGGAATGGACAGAACCCACAACCCGGAATTTACAGCTATGGAAATCTATGTAGCTTATAAAGATTACAACTGGATGATGGATTTCACTGAGAAATTATTGGAATTCTGCGCGGTTCAGGTAAATGGAATTACAACAGCTACATTTGGAGAACATGAAGTAGATTTCAAGGCTCCTTATCCAAGAGTTTCTATGACGGAAGCAATCCTGAAATTCACTGGTTTCGATATCACCGGGAAAACGGAGAAGGAATTGTATGATTTCGCGAAGTCTATCGGAATTGAGGTGAATGAAACAATGGGTAAAGGAAAATTAATTGATGAGATCTTTGGTGAGAAGTGTGAAGGAAACTTCATTCAGCCGACTTTCATTACAGATTACCCGGTTGAAATGTCTCCGTTAACTAAAAAACATAGAAGCAAAGAAGGTTTAACAGAGCGTTTTGAGCTAATGGTTTGCGGTAAAGAAATCGCCAATGCTTATTCAGAGCTTAACGATCCAATCGATCAGAGAGAGCGTTTTGAAGCACAGATGGCTTTATCCGAAAGAGGGGATGATGAAGCAATGTTCATCGATCAGGACTTCTTAAGAGCGCTGGAATATGGTATGCCTCCTACATCAGGTTTAGGAATTGGTATGGATAGATTAATTATGTTCTTAACGAACAATGCTTCTATCCAGGAAGTATTATTCTTCCCTCAGATGAGACCGGAGAAAGCGGTTCCTCAAATTGAGCTGGGAGAAGATGAAAAAGTAATCCTTGAAATTCTTAATTCTCAGGAAGAAGCAATGTCTTTAGCTGAAGTAAAAGAAAGAAGCCAGTTATCCGGTAAAAAATGGGATAAAGCTTCTAAAACTTTGACAAAGAATAATATTGTGAAAGTAGAAAAAATTGACGAAGCTCTTTTGATGAAATTAACTTAAAATAAAAAATAGCAAATATAACCTCCCTGGCTTGAAGTCTTGGGAGGTTTTTTTCTGGGGTGATTTTTGCATTATTGAGATTGTTTTTGATTTATAGGTGTATTTTAGATAATTAATCTACAAAAATAGTTATATTAGAGTATAATTATAAATTAAGCGTTTAATTTTAGGTAATTATATCTAATAAGTTAAAGAGTTTATAGATAATCAGCAAAAATGATTTTGTTTTTTAACAGTATGACTATCAGTATTATAGTATTAATAACAGAATCAGTCTGTACTTTATTTTTATAGGTATTTGACTTAAGGTAAACTTGAAATACATCTTGGTTTTATTAAGTTTATTAGTTGATAATCAGCTTGTTATAATTACTGTGTTAAATTGTGTATTGTATATTTTATTTCATATTTTAATGTGTTTTTCTTTCTTTTTTTATTAACTAATTAGTTATTGTTTATTGTTATTGTTTTTTCAATGAGATAAATATAATTTATAATCTTTAAAGGTGTTCTTTTTGCTATATTTGGTAAGCAAATGGATAGGAAGATGAGAAAAACACACAAAAAAAATCCTGATAATTTTTCGAAAAGCTATGGACTTTACCAACCGGAATTTGAATTTGATTCCTGTGGGGTAGGCTTTGTTGCCAATATAAAAGGAGTTAAAAGTTATAAAATTGTAAGTGATGCTATTACTATGCTTGAAAACATGGAGCATCGTGGGGCTACCGGGTATGAAAATAATACAGGTGATGGAGCTGGTATTCAGATTCAGATTCCCCATGAGCTTTTATATGATGAGGCATTGAATTATGGAATAGACTTACCGGAACCTGGATACTATGGAGTCGGCATGCTATTTTTTTCTCAAAATAACTTTATTCGTGAAGAATGTAAGGAAGTCATTGCTCAATCCGCTGAAAAACTGAATCTTAAAATTTTAGGATACCGTCCTGTGCCAGTAAGTAATATTGATTTAGGTGCATTGGCAAAGAGTGTGGAACCTGTTATGGAAATGCTCTTTATAGAACGTCCTTTTGATACTGAAACTGAAAAGGATTTTGAAAGAAAGCTATTTGTTTTTAACAATTATATTTCGCATCAGGTTACAAGTATTACCAATAATGACCCTATAGGATTTTATGTTGCCTCTTTTTCCTGTAAAAAACTTATTTATAAAGGGCAGTTAAGAAGTATTCAGATTAGAAATTATTTTAAAGATCTTACAAATCCTAAAACCCGTTCTGCATTTGGAATGGTGCATTCCCGTTTTGCAACCAATACATCACCGACATGGAGTTTGGCACAACCTTTTAGATTCTTATCGCATAACGGGGAAATCAATACAATAGGAGGAAATCTGAATTGGCTGAAATCCTCCGAAAAGATTTTCAAAAGTCAGTTTTTTAGCCCTCAGGAAATGGATATGATTCTTCCTTTAACAAAACCAGGGCAATCTGACTCCTCTTATCTGGATAATATGGTAGAGCTCCTTTATCATTCAGGACGTTCCCTTCCTCATACAATGATGATGCTTATTCCCGAAGCATGGGATGGGCACGAACAAATGGAGCAATATAAAAAAGACTTCTATGAATTTCATGCCTGTTTGATGGAGCCCTGGGATGGGCCTGCTTCCATTTCTTTTACGGATGGAGATATTATCGGTGCAACTTTAGATAGAAATGGCCTTCGTCCTTCGCGATATTGTGTGACATCAGACGATTTGGTTATTATGGCATCCGAATCAGGAGCTTTACCTGTACATCCCAAAAAAGTTATTAAAAGAGGCCATCTTCAACCTGGGAAAATGTTTCTTGTAGATCTGAAAAAAGGAAGAATAATCAGCGATGATGAGCTGAAAAAAGAAATATGCACTTCAAAGCCATACCGTGAATGGTTAGACAATATGAGAATTAATATCAATGAATTACCTCATCCTAAAATACGGTTCAATAAACTTCAGACAGACGATATTTTCAAGTATCAGAAGGTATTTGGGTATTCAAGAGAAGATCTTGATGTGATGGTGAAAGAAATGGCTTCTCATGGAAAAGAACCTATTGGTTCTATGGGTTTTGATGTTCCATTGGCTGTTTTAAGCGAAAAGCCTCAGCATCTGAGCTCTTATTTTAAACAATTATTTGCTCAGGTAACTAATCCGCCGATAGATCCGATCAGAGAAAAACTGGTCATGTCTCTGACTACCATCATTGGAGGTAATGGAAATCTTTTGGAGGAAGATAAGAATTTTGCACATTCCATTAAATTGGAAAATCCTATCCTTAACAATAATCAGCTTGAAAAATTAAGAAGTGTTGATACGGGTAAATTTCAATCAAAAACTATTTACACTTATTTTAATGCAGCAGGAAAAGAAGGAAATTTAAAAAAAGCCATTGACAGGATTTGCAGATATGCAGTAGATGCAGTAGATGATGGGTTTGAAGTGATTATCCTCTCCGATCGGTCATTGGACTCTCAGCATGCAGCTATTCCCTCATTGCTGGCTTGTTCAGCAGTTCATCATCATTTGATAAGAAAAGGAATCCGAAGAAAAATAGGGCTGGTAATGGAGGTGGGAGATGTTTGGGAAGTTCACCACTTTGCAACACTCCTGGGGTTTGGGGCTACGGCGATTAATCCATATCTGGCTTTGGCTAGTATCCGGCAGATGTTTGATGATGGGGAATTTGGAGAGATTGAAGATTTAGAAAAACTGAGAGAGAATTATAAAAAGGCAGTCGGTGACGGACTTTTAAAGATTTTTTCCAAAATGGGAGTTTCAACGTTACAATCGTATCATGGTGCTCAGATTTTTGAAATTATAGGATTGAATAAATTAGTAGTGAATACTTGTTTTACCGGGGCTATTTCCAGAATTGAAGGAATTGGTTTTGACGAAATTGCCAAAGAAGCATTAATGAAGCATAGAGAAGCTTTTAAAGGTGATTGGGCTGAAAGCCTTTTAGATACAGGTGGTGTTTATCAGTGGAGAAACCGTAGTGAATATCATCAGTTTAACCCACAGTCGATTCATTTATTACAGCAGGCTACCTGGAGTAATAACTATGATATTTTTAAAAAATATTCAAGGTTGGTCAATCAGCAGATGGGTAAGGCTTCTTTATTAAGAGGACTTTTGGAATTTAAAAACGATAGGGCGGCTATTCCTCTGGAAGAAGTAGAGTCTGTTGAAAATATTATGAGGCGATTCGCAACAGGAGCGATGTCTTTTGGATCAATCTCATGGGAAGCGCATACGACGTTGGCGATAGCGATGAATAGAATAGGGGCAAAAAGTAATACAGGAGAAGGAGGAGAAGATGAGGCCAGATATATACTTACTGAAAATGGGGATAATTTGCGTTCATCTGTTAAACAGATTGCTTCAGGAAGGTTTGGAGTTACTGCCAGATATTTAGCCGAGGCTGATGAGATTCAAATAAAAATGGCTCAGGGAGCAAAACCTGGAGAGGGAGGTCAGTTACCGGGAGATAAAGTAGATTCATGGATTGGTAAAACACGACATTCTACACCAGGAGTTGGATTAATTTCTCCACCGCCTCATCATGATATCTATTCTATTGAAGATCTGGCTCAGCTAATTTTTGATTTAAAAAATGCGAACCGTCATGCCCGGTTATCTGTAAAATTAGTTTCAAAAGCAGGAGTAGGGACCATAGCGTCCGGAGTTGCTAAAGCTAAGGCAGATCATGTTCTGATCTCAGGATACGATGGAGGAACGGGCGCCTCTCCTTTAGGTTCTATCCGTCATACTGGATTACCCTGGGAACTTGGGTTAGCAGAGACACATCAGACTTTAATTAAAAATAAGCTCAGACAAAGAGTTACCCTGCAGGTAGACGGGCAGATAAAAACAGGGCGTGATTTGGCAATTGCTACTTTATTGGGAGCTGAAGAATGGGGAATTGCAACCTCCGCACTTATTGTTGAAGGATGTATTTTGATGAGGAAATGTCATTTGAATACCTGTCCGGTAGGAATTGCTACTCAAAATGAAGATTTGAGGAAGAATTTCAAGGGTAAGGCTGAGCATTTGGTGAATTACTTCAGGTTTCTTGCAACAGAAGTCAGGGAAATTATGGCTAACCTGGGATTCAGAACCATTGATGAGATGGTAGGACAATCTCAATGTCTGGAAAGAAAATCAGTAATTAATTTCTGGAAACATCAACATATTGATTTAAGCAGGCTTCTTCAAAAAATAGAAACAGATTTACATGTTATTAAATCAGAAGAGCAGGATGATGGCTTAGATTCTTCTGTTTCCTGGCAGATGCTTGAGGCTGCTCAGTATGCACTTCAAAATAATACAACCATGGAGGCTGAATTCAATCTGAAAAATACGGATCGTGCAGTTGGAACCATTCTCTCTCATGAATTAACCAAAATATATCAATCCGAAGGAATGAAAGAAAATTCTTTAAAGTTTAATTTTAAAGGAACCGCGGGGCAGAGTTTTGGTGCATTTTGTAACAAAGGAATTACAATGTATCTGGAGGGGGATGCTAATGATTATTTAGGAAAGGGGCTTTCCGGAGCTCAATTGATAGTTTTTCCAGACAGAGAAGCAATTATTAAAGCTAATGAAAATAGTATTGTAGGAAATGTTGCTTTATATGGTGCTACTTCCGGAAAGGTATTTGTCAATGGAATGGCTGGAGAACGTTTTGCAGTTCGTAATTCTGGGGCTACGGCAGTGGTAGAAGGAATTGGTGATCATGGATGTGAATATATGACAGGAGGAAAGGTTATTGTTCTGGGAGGTGTTGGGAGGAATTTTGGAGCGGGAATGAGTGGTGGAATTGCTTATGTGTGGGATGTTAATGAAACCTTACGATATAATTTTAATTCTGATATGGCAGATTTGGAATCTGTTACTGAAGAAGATAAAAAAATAATTTCCGCTTTGGTGAAAGAACATTTTGAAAATACAAAAAGCCAATTGGCAGAATTTATATTAAATGATTGGGATAATAGTTGTAAATATTTTACCAAAGTATATCCAAGAGAATATAGGAAAGTGATGGAAAACCTGATAAATGTTGTGAAATAATGGGAAAGATAAATGGATTTTTGATACATGAGCGGGAGCTTCCTCCTAAGTTGGAGGTTGAAAAAAGACTTCAGGATTATAAAGAATTTATCCAAAAACCGTCAGATGAACAATTGAAATGTCAGTCGGCAAGATGTATGGATTGTGGAATCCCATTTTGTCAGAGCGGTTGTCCTCTCGGAAATCTGATTCCTGAATTTAATGAAGCGGTCTACCAGAAGCAATGGGAGAAAGCCTATCGGATTTTAATTTCAACGAACAATTTTCCTGAGTTTACAGGACGGATTTGTCCGGCTCCGTGTGAGAGTGCGTGTGTACTTGGAATTAACGATCAGCCGGTTACCATTGAAGAGATAGAAAAGAATATTATAGAAATAGCTTTTGAACAAGGGTTTGCCAGACCAAAAGTACCACTGTTAAGAACCAATAAAAGAGTGGCAGTAGTAGGCTCCGGACCTGCGGGATTAGCAGCAGCATACCAGTTAAACCAGATGGGGCATTATGTAACTGTTTTTGAAAGGGATCCTGAAATAGGAGGATTGTTACGATTTGGAATTCCGGATTTTAAGCTGGATAAAAATATTGTAGAGCGCAGAGTTCAATGGATGAAAGAAGAAGGTGTTTTATTTTCTACAGGAGTTAATGTAGGGATTGATTATTCTGTGGAGCAATTAAATCGGGATTTTGAGGCTATCGTTCTTGCAACAGGAAGTACGGTTCCAAAAGAGCTCGTTATTCCTAATCATGATGCAAAAGGAATTTATTTTGCAATGGATTTTCTGAAACAAAGTAATAAAAAAGTAAGTGGAATTCCTTTTGAAGAAGAAGAAATTGATGCAAAAGGGAAAAAAGTGGTGGTAATAGGTGGAGGAGATACAGGCTCAGATTGTATCGGGACTTCTAATCGTCAGGGGGCAGAAATTGTATATCAGATTTATTATAAACCTATGCAGCCAATGGAAAGGGATGAAACAATGCCATGGCCTGCCTATCCTGCGTTATTACAGATTACTTCCTCCCATGAAGAAGGATGCGAAAGGATGTGGTCTGTGAATTCCAAAGAATTTGTGAAAGATGAAAACGGAAACTTAAAAGGAGTTCGTTTGATAGAAGCGGAATGGACTAAAGATTCCGATGATGGAAAATGGAATCTGTATACTGAAAAACCAGGATCTGAATTTATACTTGAATGTGACCTTGTCTTTATTGCGTTAGGATATACTCATGTTGAGCACAAAGGGTTGGTTGAGGGGTTAGATATTCATTTAGATCCTAAAGGAAATTTAATTGGAAATAATAAAGAATACAAAACAAACCAGGATAAAGTGTTTTCCTGTGGTGATGCAAGAAAAGGGCAAAGTCTTGTCGTTTGGGCAATTGCTGAGGGTCGGGAGTGTGCGGAGAAAGTCAATGAGTTTTTAATAAGTGAAATGTAAATTTTAGTTAAGAATTTATTTTCTCATTCTGGTCATTTTTGGTGTTGAGTTGATTATGATGGTAGATTATTTGAAAAAAGATACTGGATTTATTTTTTGAATGAAAGTATAAGGTCTTAATAGATAGGAAGATAAAGAAAGTGTTCATACCTTATAATTATCAATATTTTTATCGTGCTTTCTATATTGAAAATGGTCTTTTTAATCTGAATTAAATAGTTCATATCAAAAAGAAAATATTGTCTGTATTAGAAGAGTTGTGTCCAATGAGCGTGGGTTTTTCAGTGCTTCATTAGATCTGTTTTATAAAAAAGATATTCATAGTAATTATAAGTCTTTCCTTTAAGAAAAGATTTGTATTCTTGAAAATACTAAAGCAGTATACATTATAGTATCTAAGCAATAGAGAAGAATATGAGGTATGACTTATCAATGACTTAAAATTTATGGTTAAAGACAAATTTAAAATCTGTTCTGGTCAAATCGTTTTTCTGGATACCGTATTATAGCATTTTATTTTCTTAGTCTGCTAAATGAAAACATCAGATAAAATAAAAATGGCAAAATAAACAGTGATCCAAGCATTAAAGCCCATCCCAAAGCGGCAATCGTTTTTTCAGGAGCAATGTGAACCAGCAGTGAAAGACGCTGTCCATTCCCTAATAAAATAATATCCGGATTATGCTGATAGGTAGCTGCCACAAGGATCATTACCATCTGGAAACCCGCCAATGCTCTTACAGGAAGTAATTTTTGGGTATTCAGAGCTCTTAAAATAAGTAATAAGGCAACGGTAGCAAAAGCAATCGCCATGATTCCTAATGGCTTTGAAAATACCCACATCAAAAGCGGAATATCCGAAAGATAAGCAGTAGCGAATACAAGAATTCCTGTAACGACAACAAAGATCATCGTTTGTTTTGACTTTCTGATCATTAATAATAATTCTTCCTTACCACGGGTTTCTCTCAATGAGAAGATAGAAGCAAGATAAGCACACAATGCTACTGTAAATAATCCTACAGACACTCCGAACCAGTTTAGCCAGCTGTAAATATACAGATCCTGAAAGGTGGTTGCATCAGGATTAATAGAGTGTGATACCGTTGCGGCTGCTATTAATCCCAGGAAAAAAGGAGTTAAGAGACTGGCGTAATAAAATATCTGGGTGTACAAAACCTGCCAGTTATCCTTTACTGCATCATAATGCCTGAACGTAAATGCGGTTCCTCTTGCAATAATACCTACAAGCATTAAGACTAAAGGAATGTGAAGGTAGGTAGACATCGTGGTATAAATTTCAGGAAAGCCCACAAAGAGAATAACAATGGCAATAATCAGCCACATATGGTTTGCTTCCCAGACAGGAGCAATAGACTCGTACATAATCTCATGAGTTTTATGGCGGGCTTTTTTATTCGTAAAAAGCTCTACAATACCCGCTCCAAAGTCAGCGCCACCAAGAATAATATAAAGACAGATGGAAAGCCAGAGAAAGCCTATAACAATGTAGATCATGATTTTTTATTTTTATCGTTAAACTGTGGGTCTGTAGGGTCGTAAAGCTTCGGTACCATTTGTACCTGTCTTCTTAAAAGGAATACCAGAATCAATGATAATGATATAAAAATTGCAGTGAAGAAGTAAAATGAGTACTGTATTCCAGGCATTGGGGTTACGGCATCAATGGTTCTCATGACGCCATAAATAATCCATGGCTGTCTTCCCACTTCAGTAACAGTCCATCCTGCTTCAAGAGCAATATATCCGAAAGGTGTTGCAATTAAAAATGTTTTTAATAACCAGTTTTTAATCAGCCATTCCTTTTTAAAGAAGAAAGCATAAAGATATACAGTTCCAATACAGATCATTACCACTCCAAAGAAGATCATAATCTGAAAAGCATAATGGGTAACCGCTATCGGAGGCCATTCATCCTTTGGAAAGTCTTTAAGCCCCTTTACTTCAGCATTGAAATCATTGCTTACCAAAAAGCTTAATACTTTGGGAATTTTAATCGCATATTTTATTTCCTCTTTTTCCTCATCAGGAATTCCACCAATAACAAATGCAGCTCCTTTTTCCGTTTCAAAATGAGCTTCCATAGCAGCTAACTTGATAGGTTGTCTTTCAGCAACAGATTTTGCCGCCACATCACCACTCAAAGGCGCACCAAATGCTCCAATTAAGGCAAAGCCTACTGCGATTCTGAATGCTTTAGTATGAAACTCCACATTCTTTTTCCGCATAATTAAAAAAGCGTGAACTCCAGCTACTGCAAATCCTGTGGCACAAAAAGCAGCAACCGTCATGTGAAGAGCCTGTGGAAACCATGCATCATTGAACATGGCTTTAATTGGATCTATATTAAGGTATTGTCCGTTTATATAATCGAAGCCGGTAGGAGAGTTCATCCAGGCATTGGCTGCTACCACCAGAATACCTGATGCCAACCCACTTACTCCTACAAGAAAACCACAGAACCAGTGGAACCATTTATTGAACTTATCCCATCCATATAAAAAGAAGCCTATAGCGATTGCTTCAATAAAGAAAGCAGTACCTTCTAGTGAGAAAGGCATCCCAAAAATTGGGCCTGCATGTTTCATGAATCCGGGCCATAAAAGCCCCAGTTCAAAGGAAAGCATCGTTCCTGAAACAGCTCCTGTTGCAAATAAGATCGCAACCCCTTTGCTCCAGGCTTTGGTAAGTCCTTTATATACTTCGTTGTTGGTTTTTAAGTACTTCCAATGGGCAAATGCCATTAAGAAAGGCATTACCATTCCCACACAGGAGAATATGATATGGAAGCCCAGAGAAAGTGCCATCTGGGCACGGGCAGCTATAAAATCATCCATAATATCAACTTTTCAGTAAATAAATTTACGCATAAATTATTGATGTTAAATATGATTTAAAACAGTAAGGTTTTTTCGGATCTATTTGAAAAAACAAAAAAGCTAAAGATTTTCGCAGGTAATATATTTGAAAAATATCAATTAAATCCAGAGATGATATAATGAACTTGCCCGAATTTTTCTGATTAGAATACATTTCCAATGTGAAGATCTGGTTTTAAAAACGAATTAATAAGGATTTGAATTCATCTGACCACGCATTTATGTGTTCAATAACAATTCTTCATTTGTTCATTTTTTCATCAAAAAAAACATCTCTGGCAAATTTCTATAATTAAAATATGTTTTTAAAAAAATTCAACATAAAATGTTTATTTTTGAATTATAAACAAATCACAATTAAGGGATAAAATGCAATTAAATACCAACGGAACTTCTATTTTCCCCATTTCTCTCGGTGGAGCAGGTATTGGATCATGCAAAGAAAATATTTTTTTTAAAAGGCCTGTATCTGATAAAAAGGCGGTTGAAACTGTATTATTTGCATTGGAGAACAATATTAACCTTATTGATACCTCTCCTTTTTATGGAGATAGTGAGAGGAAAATTGGTATCGCATTACAGGAATATGGAAATCGTTCATCAATTATTCTTTCAACAAAAGCAGGGACTCATCCAATATACAAAGGTTATTCAGGAGAAAACCTCCGTAGAAGTGTCGAAAATAGTTTAAAAGTATTAAAAACAGATTATCTGGATATTTTACATATACATGATCCTTCTGATGTTGAGTTTGAAAATATGATGGAAAATGGAGGAATGGACACCTTGCTGCGCTTAAAAGAAGAGAGGGTAATTCACAATATCGGTTTGGGAGTAAGAGACCATAATCTTCATAAACAATTCATTTTATCCGGTTATGCTGATGCAATTTTACCGTATCTTGATTATAACCTGTTATCCACGAAGGCAGATGATTTGTTGGAGGTAGCTAAAAAAAATAATATCACAGTATTACTAGGTTCTGCTTTGTGCATGGGATTGCTTTCGGGTATAAACCCAACTGAAATCACGGTCCGGCATTATGCTATAGAAAAAGATGTTTCAATAGAAAAGGCTATGGAAATGTATTTATGGTGCTGTAAAAATGATGTCAATTTAATGGCTCTTAACTATCAATTTATTCTCAATAATCCTGCTGTGAGTACTATAGTGATTGGTGCTTCCTCTAAAGAAGAAGTAGAAAAAAGCATAAATGCCTATAAGGAAAACATAAGCTCATCTATCATTAAATCTTTTCTAAAGAAATTTAAACTTTCATAAAGTAATATATCATTTAAATAAAAATATGAAAAACACCTCACTAAATTACAAAGATGAAAATATCTTTAAATCAGCTGGCGGGCTGATTCCTACAGAAGTCTATCGTAGTATTCTTGACAATGTTCCTTTAATCTGTGTAGATCTTGTGATTGTAAAAGACAATAAAGCATTCCTTACTAAGCGTAAAAACAAGCCATGTAAAGATGTTTATTGGATGCAGGGGGGAAGGATGTTGAAAAATGAAGGAATAGAACAATGCGGAATAAGAAAAGCTGCATCAGAACTTAATATTCCGGA
Source organism: Chryseobacterium pennae (assembly GCF_003385515.1). GTDB lineage: Bacteria > Bacteroidota > Bacteroidia > Flavobacteriales > Weeksellaceae > Chryseobacterium > Chryseobacterium pennae. Next base: position 111,637 of record NZ_QNVT01000010.1, read on the forward strand.
AGACAGAATAAAAATAACACAGTACCTCGGTACTTTTTCTACTGAATTCAATGATTCAGAGCAGGGAGCTTCTTCACATACTGTAAACGTTACTTTTCAGGCAGAAGTTGATCCTGCTGTTTCTTTAGGATTTGATAATGATCATTCGGATGGAAAATGGTTTGATATCAATGGCTCTATTCCTGCTGAATTAGATGGAAAATATAAGCACCATCCGTATATTGCTGAGGTTTTGCAACTGATTGAACCTGATCGTGTTATTAAAACGGATAAAATAAAAGTATTAGTAACTGGAGCAAGTGGATTTATAGGCTCTCATTTAGGGAAAAGATTGATGCAGGAAGGATACTATGTGGTTGGTGCGGACTGGAAAAGTCCTGAATTTATGCAGCCAAACGAATTCTGCCATGAGTTCCTTAGAGTAGATTTACGAACAATGAAAAACTGTATGGATGCTTGTGAAGGGATCGATTGGGTGTTTAACCTTGCTGCTGACATGGGGGGAATGGGTTTTATTCAAAGTAATCATAGTCGTATTGGATATAATAATACGATGATCAGTCTGAATATGCTGGAAGCAGCAAGGCATCACAATGTGCAGCGTTATTTCTATTCTTCAAGTGCCTGTGTTTATCCTCTGCATGTACAAGATGATTCTGAAAATACAGTCGGACTAAAAGAAAAAGATGCATGGCCGGCTTATCCACAAGATATCTATGGTTTAGAAAAGTTATATGGCGAAGAAATGGCCTTGAAATATTCGGAAGAATTTCCTCAGTTACAAATCAGAATTGCAAGGTTTCACGGAATCTACGGAGAACAAGGGACATGGAAAGGTGGAAGGGAAAAAGTACCTGCTGCATTTTGTCGTAAAGCTGCTGCTGCAGAATCGGTTTTCGAAATATGGGGAGATGGGGAACAGAAGCGCTCATTCTGTTATATTGATGATTGCGTAGAAGGGGTTATACGAATCATGAAATCTGATTATAACAAACCGCTTAATCTCGGTTCTGAGGAAATGATATCGATGAATGATTTTGCAAAGCTTGTTATGGAAAAAGCAAACAAGCACCTGCCCTTAAAGCATATCGAAGGTCCTGAAGGGGTTCGTGGAAGAAATTCTGACAATACTCTTATTGAAGAAGTACTTGGCTGGAAGCCTTCTATTCCTTTAGCGGTAGGGATAGAAAAAACATACAGGTGGGTAAAAGAACAGGTTGAGGCTGAAAGACAAATTGGTGTTAATACTTCAGCATACAGTGAATCAAAGGTGGTCATTACCGAAGCATCTGATATTAATGATTAAAAAAAACAATTACATTTGGAATAACTGGGCAGGAAATCAATCCTGCCTTTCTGAAAATTATTTTGAACCTGAGACGGAAGAACAGATTATTGAAATAGTCCGGTTTTCAGGAAAGAATAAAAAAAAGATCAAGGTTGTTGGTTCAGGACATTCTTTTTCTCCCATTGCGGTCAGTAATGAAATTTTAATTTCATTAAAAAATTATCGAAAATTGATATCAGTGGATAAAGACACTGTTACCTGTCAAGGAGGAATGTATTTATATGATTTATATGATGTGCTAATATCAAATAAGTTATCGTTTCCTGATTTTGGAGTTATTAATAAGCAAACAGTAGCTGGAGCTCTTGCAGCCGGTACTCATGGCAGCAGTTTAATGCATAAAAGTCTTTCTGCGCAGATTGAGAAACTAAGAATAATAACAGCGTCAGGAGATCCGGTAGAAATAACCAGAGAAACCAAATGGAAAATTGATGACGAAGAATTCAATCTTTGGGAAGCAGCTTCTTTTTCGCTAGGATCTTTTGGTATTGTCACAGAGGTTACTTTAAAATGTGATCCTATTTTTTATCTGAAATCTGAAGAATCTGTTATTGATTTTGATGAGTACCTGAAATGTATGGATGATTATGCCAAACGTTATGAATACTTTAAGGCTTGGTGGTTTCCGCATACGGATAAAGTGTATTTATTTAAGGCGGAAAGAATTGAAGAAGAGCAGTATCATAAAAAAGAACAATGGATAAAATACACGGAAGAACAAAGGAAACGTGATCTTCAAATTGATAAATTAACTTCTCCTTTATTTATAAAAAGTAATGATGATTCTTCTTTAATTCCAGAAATCAATTCTTTTTGTCTGGATTATTTTTTCACTCCACGTACAAGAATAGGAAACTGTTTCGAAATATTGGTGCATGATGAAACTGTACCTATGGTTGTTTCAGAATATGGATTGTCCATGTTAGATGATAATCATAAAAAGGCATTAAAGAAATTCAGGGATATTTTAGAACAGTCTCAGCATAAACTGCATTTTCCTGTAGATCTCAGGTATACCGGTGCCGAAAATTCATATCTCAGCCCTGCTTACAAGCAGGATACCTTTTATATTGGAATGTGTATAAGGGAATACGGTGAAGAAAAAATTCATCCATCAATGCAGTTGTTTTTTGATGTGATGAAAAAATATACAGCCTGTCCCAGCTGGGGAAAACTTTCAGATCTTTCAAAATCAACATGTGAGAAGGGTTTTCCGGGCTTTGAAAATTTTAAAAAATTGCGGAATATTATAGATCCTGACAGAATCTTCCTCAATGTATTTTTTGAAGGTATTTTTTGAAGCTGATGATGTCTGCAGAGGTATTTAAACAAGTGGATTAGTTCAGAAATAGAATTGTTTTAATGTAGGTGTACAGTAGAATTTCATAAAAAAGACCGTTTTCCCGAGTTGTGAGATGGTCTTTTTCAGTGGTGATTTTAAATTCTATTAAAATCTTTGTTGTTATTTTAAGTTAGATTGATAGTGATAAAAGCAAAAGGGATAGGTTGGCGTTACCCGTACCTATACCTATAACAACTGTTGAATAAGTACTCACGGATGGGAAAAAAAGTTTTGTTCAATCCTTCAAATACTCCTAGTGGCATTTGTAATGTAGCGTAGTTGTTTTCGTTATTTCCTATCATGTCGTCTGCGTTGATTATAGTACAATCATTACAAAGCCCATAAACTTGAAAATTCTGGCTGTTTACATAAACCTGCTGTGCATACATTGTTGTACTAGTAATGAGCATCAATAATAAGATCGAAATTGCCTTTCTGAGGGCGTTAATTGTTAATGAATAAGTTTTCATAAATTAAAATTTTGGGTTAGTTTTTTTCTGAATCAAGATTTTGAATATAAATTCTGAGTAAGATTTTAATAAAATCAAAAAGAGATAATTAATATTAAAAACTCTGCTGTTGGTGTTGCAGTATGATTCTTAGTAAAGCTTTCTAATGGGAAGCTGACCTATGTAGAACCGTTTGCATGGAGTGCTTTTCGATGGCTTACGGTTATAATGTTTTTCGTGAGTGGATTTTGCTAACTTTACAATATTAAATATAATAATGAATTAATAAATATCAATTTTTTGTATTTTTTAAATAAATTATAAAATAATACAATTATGAGTGGCAGTATTTAATATTTATAACGCAAAAGATGATCTCTCAATAATAAAGAAGGCGGGCTTGAATTTGGAATCATACAAAAGGATCTTGAAAAAACATTTCCTATTTTTGGTTTTATTATAATTAAAAACGTTACAAATCAGTTAATTACGTTGGGTTTGTTTCAGTATTAACTGCAGTTAAAGAACGGAGAGCTGAAATACTGAAATAGAAGAAACTAAAATTTTTAACAAAGAATCAAAAGTCAAATGGAATTGAGAAACAGTTCCTTACGGCAAATAGTAAAACATTGATGTTTATTTTGAAAAAAGAATGCCAAGCTCACTTTTTCAATTATAAAATATAAGCAGATTTCGGTCTGTTTTCTTTATACTTTTTTGACACTTTTTAACTTTCATACCTCGAAAAAAATCACGATATTTGTAAGTCTTTGCATATAGCAGGATTTTTAATATTTAATATGAGTCAAAAACAATATACAGCTAGTAGTATTCAGGCATTGGAAGGAATGGAGCACGTACGTATGCGTCCTTCAATGTACATTGGTGATGTGGGATTAAGAGGTCTTCATCATTTGGTTTATGAAGTAGTAGATAACTCTATTGACGAAGCGTTGGCAGGATACTGCGACACGATCTTCGTTGCGATTAAAGAAGGAAACGGAATTGAAGTTAGCGATAACGGTAGAGGTATTCCGGTTGACTTTCACGAAAAAGAACAAAAATCTGCTCTTGAAGTTGTAATGACAAAAATTGGAGCCGGAGGTAAGTTTGATAAAGATTCTTACAAGGTTTCAGGAGGTCTTCACGGAGTTGGGGTATCGTGTGTAAATGCACTTTCCAATGAAATGATCACTACGGTTTACAGAGACGGAAATGTTTATCAGCAGATCTATTCCAAAGGAAAAGCACAAACAGGTGTTGAAGAAATTGGAAATAGTGACAAAAGAGGGACAAAGCAGTTTTTCCAGCCGGATGATACTATTTTTACAGAATTAGTTTACAATTATGATACTTTAGCAACTCGTTTAAGAGAGCTTTCTTACCTTAATAAAGGGATTACAATTACCCTTACAGATGAAAGAGAGAAATTAGAAGACGGTTCTTTCAAGTCGGAAATTTTCCATTCTGAAGGAGGATTAAAGGAATTTGTTGCCTATATCGATGGAAACCGTGAATCTATTATGGAGCATGTGATTTTCATGGAAGGAGAAAGAGATAATATTCCGGTAGAAGTAGCGATGCGTTACAATACTTCCTTCAATGAGAACTTACACTCGTATGTAAATAACATCAATACTCATGAAGGAGGTACTCACCTGGCTGGTTTCAGAAGAGCTTTAACGAGAACTTTAAAGAAATATGCAGACGAATTGGGACTTCCGGCAAAAGAAAAAGTAGAAATTACAGGAGATGACTTCCGTGAAGGATTAACCGCTGTAATTTCTGTAAAAGTAATGGAACCTCAGTTTGAAGGACAGACCAAAACGAAATTAGGAAATTCTGAAGTTTCTGGTGCTGTAGATAAAATTGTAGGGGAGATGCTTACTAACTTTTTGGAAGAGAACCCTAATGAAGCTAAAACTATTGTTCAAAAAGTAGTTCTCGCTGCAAAAGCAAGACAGGCAGCTAAAAAAGCGCGTGAAATGGTTCAGAGAAAATCTCCTATGGGAGGTTCTGGACTTCCAGGGAAATTATCTGACTGTTCATCAAAAGACCCGGCAGAATCTGAAATCTTCCTTGTGGAGGGAGATTCCGCAGGTGGAACAGCAAAACAGGGACGTGACAGACATTTCCAGGCTATTCTTCCATTAAGAGGTAAAATTTTGAACGTAGAAAAATCTATGCTTCATAAAGTATACGATAATGAAGAAATCAGAAATATCTATACTGCCCTTGGAGTTTCTGTAGGTACAGAAGAAGACAGCAAAGCATTGAATATGGTAAAGCTAAGATATCATAAGGTTGTTATTATGACCGATGCCGATATTGATGGATCTCACATTTCTACCCTGATTCTTACTTTCTTCTTCAGATATATGAAAGAACTTATTGAGAACGGATATATTTATATCGCTCAGCCACCTTTATATCTATTGAAGAGAGGAAACAAAAAAGTGTATGCTTATAACGAGAAAGAACGTGAAGAATTTACATTAGAAATGTCTCCGGATGGTAAAGGTGTTGAAGTACAGCGTTACAAAGGTCTTGGAGAAATGAACCCTGAGCAGCTTTGGGAAACAACTCTTAATCCTGAACACAGAATTTTGAAACAGGTAACGATTGATAATGCTGTAGAAGCAGACAGTGTTTTCTCAATGTTGATGGGAGATGAAGTTCCGCCAAGGAGAGAATTTATCGAGAAAAATGCGAAATATGCAAAAATTGATGCATAAACGTTTTTAAAATATCATAAAAAAGCTTCTAATTATTTAGAAGCTTTTTCTATATTTGGGGTAACCCAAAAAAAAATAATAATATGTTAACTCTTTTACAAACGGACCCCTACAACGGGGCAGATGCGGTTTCAGGTGCAGCCGCTGCAGGATTAGGGATTGGATCAATGTTCATGAGTTTAATCGTATATCTGTTCTACGGATATTGTATGTTCAAGATCTTTAAAAAAGCAGGCAGAGAAGATGCCTGGGCTGCTTTTGTTCCAATTTACAATGCTGTTGTCATGTTGGATATTGTGAAAAAACCAATATGGTGGATCATCTTATTCTTAATTCCATTCGTAAATCTTTATGCTGCTTGGGTTGTCAATGACAGACTGGCTAAAGGTTTTGGAAAAGAAACACCCATCTACACAATCTTGCTGTTTTTCTTTGGATTTATTTTTATTCCTGTACTGGGACTTGGAAGTGATACTTACGACAGTAAAAGAATCCCGAATGATTAAAAAACAAAAACAAGACTTCAGAAATGGAGTCTTTTTTATTGGAAAGCTGTTGTCTGTAGAATTAATTGTACTCTTTTATAAAAATAATTCTACAGGTTTTGAATTATATGGAGTGTAATTTATTTTAAATTTGAAATCGCAGACAATATGAAATTTACCATTTCATATGAAAAACATTTAATCTTAAATGATTGAAAAAGAAACATACACTCAATCCGTCATTTTTGTTTGTATATAGAAAACCTTTGATTATTTACAACCTTATTTAAGGTAGATTTAGGATAATACTTTTTAAGTATTAGTAGGGGCTCCATTGTATGGAGCTTTTTTTATTTCATTAATTTGGGAATTTATATTTTTTGTAAGTTGTTTTAAATCAGATTATTATAATTTAATTTAATTAAAATCTGTTTTTATTGAGTTATTTTTTTAAGTTTTCTTTAACAGTTATTAAGAATTTGTTATTTTTGCCCCAATATTAATAAACATGATGAAAATAGTATTTCTTGGGGCGTTATCAGCTGCTTCAATGTATTTTGCTCAAACCTATCCAGCTTCTTCAATTCCTGAAAATTTAAAGAAAAATGCCAATGTTGTCATCAGAAAAGATGTTACAACAGTTCAGATCAATAAAATTGATGAAATAAAGTACCAGTATAACACAGTAACTACGGTTTTAAATAAAGACGGTAATGAAAAAGCAGTGGCTTATATTCCTTATGACAAATCAAGAAGCATTTCTGATATAAAAGTTACCATATATGATGAATCCGGGAAAAAAATAAAAAGCTATTCCAAATCGGATTTTAGTGACTTTGCCAATAATACACAAGGCGTATTTTATTCTGATAACAGAGTTATGGTATTTACATATACTCCTGTTCAGTATCCCTATACAATTGATTTTTCTTACCAGTCTGAAAATAAGAATACTGTTTTTATTCCTGATTTTGTACCATTTTATTCTACCAATACTTCTTTGGAAGACGCGCAGATGAAGATTATCAATACCTCAGGAATTGATCTTCGAACCAAGATGTATCCGTCAAAGTATAATTATGCTTCAGTAATTGAAAACAGTAATGGGAATGAAAAAACATATTCTTACAAAAATGTTCCGGCAATAGATGATGCTTTGCTTATTCCGGAACCTGTTAAAATTTTACCTCATATAAGTTTTGCACTTGCAAAATTCAATCTGGCAGGAAAACAGGGAACTTTGAACAACTGGGCAGATTTTGGAACCTGGTATTATAACAATCTTGTTGAGCCGGTAGCGGTATCTACTCCGGCGATTAAGTCTGAAGTGGCAGCTTTACAGCTTCAGGGGTCTATAGAGGAAAAAGTAAAGAAGATCTACCAGTATATGCAAACTAAAACCAGATATATATATGTAGGACTGGGAATTGGAGGTTGGCTGCCAATGATGCCTGATGAAGTGCATAAAAAAGGATATGGAGACTGTAAAGGTCTTACCAATTATATGAAAACACTGTTGAATGAAGCCGGAATTCCCTCTTATTACTGCGTCATCAATTCAGGTCCTTCACAAGTGTCTTTTGATCCGGACTTTCCTAAGATGGGTGGAAATCATGCCATTTTAATGGTTCCCACAGAAAATGGAAATATCTGGCTTGAAAATACCTCACAGCAAACGGCATTTAATCATTTGGGTTACAGTACCACAGACCGAAATGTACTTTCCGTAAAGAAAAATGGGATAGAATTGATTAATACTCCGGTATATTCTGCAGATCAGAATAAGGAAAAGCAAAATCTGAAAATAAAAATAGCCGAGGATAACAGTATTACAGGGGAAGGAAGCTTTTTCTATACAGGAAATCAGTATGATAATAATCTTGGATTTGTAAATCTTACTCCGAAAGATAAAAATGATGCACTGAAAAAAAGATTTGATGTTTTAAACTTTGAAAAAGTTGAAATGAAAAACTTTACTAATGACAAAGATAAAGCCGTTATCACTTATGATATAGATTTCAAAACCAATAATTATTGTAAAAATGCCGGGAACAGTCTTATTTTCAGAGCAGTCCCGATATTCTCAGATAACATTTACAAAACAGATGAGAATCGTGAGCTGCCTTTTGAAATCAGACAGTCTTTTGCAGATGAGTATGAAATCAGTTTTGTGATTCCCAAAGGTTATAAAACAGATGAAACCCCCAATGATACCAGTATTAATTCAGAATTTGGCCAGTATAAGCTGAGTTTTGTTAAAAACGGGGAAGAAATAAAAGTGGTAAGGAAGATCCAGATCAATAAAGGAGCATATCCAAAAGAAAAATACAATGACTATGTAGGATTCAGGAAAAAAATAATCAATATGGATAACTCAAAAATTTTAATCACAAAAATATAAATATGAAAAAAATAATAGTGCTGATCGTATGTTCAGCGAATGTAATGCTGATCAAAGCTCAGAAACATGAGTTTTTGAACCCGCCAAAGTTTTCCGATACAGATCTTTCTAAGCTCAAATCAGTATTGGATGAAAATGCACCGGCGGAAATTTTATACAAATCAGCTCATTTTATACTGGATAATTCCACCGGAAATCTGCATAAAAAATATTTTTACAGGGTTAAAGTTTATGACAAGGACAAAGCAGAAGATTGGCTGAATCTGGAAGTCCCCCTTTATCAGTCAGGTACAGATAAGGAAACATTGGGGAAGTTCAAAGCTTTTACCTATAATCTTGAAAACGTAGCTACAGTTCCTGTAAAAGTTGAGAAAAGTTCACAATATAAAAGCAAAGAAAGTAAACATATCAATATCACTAAATTTGCATTTCCCAATGTGAAAAATGGTTCCGTATTAGAATACCAGTATGAGATCATATCACCGTTTGCATATATCATTCCTGAATTTCTGATTGAAACGGATACGCCGTCTCTTTATACGGAATATGTACTTGATGCTCCTATCAATGTTGCTTATAGTATCAATTATACAGGAGCTTTGGCACCTAAACATAGAACTATTGAGGATCAGACTATTTTTGGCGCTCAGTATAAAACCTATAGATTCGGATATGAGAATTTAAAAGGTTTCAAAACCGAAAAATTTGTAAGAAACGACAGGAATTACAGAACCAAAATAAGTGCAGAGCTTCATTCTACCAATTTTAAAGAGCTTAAGCAATACTCCTCCTCCTGGGACCAGATCAGTAAAAGACTGTATGAAAATGAAGATTTTGGTGATGAACTGAAGATGACAAAGTTAGCAAAAGACAATATGCCTGCAGGAGTACTGGAGATGAAAACCAGTCTTGAAAAAGCCAATGCCATATTTTCCTATGTACAAAAAACATTCACCTGGAATAAAGAAAGAGGAATTTATACAGATAATGGTATCAAAAAGCTGCTGGAAACAAAAGTAGGAAACGCGGCGGAAATTAACCTGTATTTGGTTATGCTTCTTCGTGAGGCAGGGCTGAAGGCAGAGCCAATGGTGATTTCTACAGTAGATAACGGATTGATTAATCTGGTTTCACCTAATATCTCTAACATGAATTTTGTCCTTGCATCAGTGGGTATGGCTGAAGGGTATCATCTTTATGACGCTACTTCCAAACAGTCTTTAATAGATGAACTTCCTTTGCGAGACTGGAATCAGTATGGAGTTGTAATGACTAAGACTAAAGCGATACAGCTACAGATGGAAAACAGAAAGAAAAGCGACACTTTCCTGACTGTTGATGCAAAGCTTAATGATGACGGTAGTATTTCCGGTTCTTATTCAGATAAAGATACAGGCGCTATTGCGATGTATGTAAAAGATAATTATGATGAAAATCCTGAAAAATATAAAAAACAGTATAAAGAGAACTTCTCAGTAGATTTTACAGGGATTGATTCAAAAGTACTGGATAACGGAGATTTTGAAAGCACAATGAAGTTTTCATCCTCCAATCTGATAGACAGGATAGGGAAGAAGCTGATCATCAATTCCATGTTGTTTTTAAATAAAGCTTCCAATGAATTTGATCAGACTGAAGAAAGAAAATATTCAATTGACTTTGGTGCGCCTACCATGAAAGTCAAAAAAGTAATCCTTGAAATTCCTGAAGGGTATACGATTGAAGAAATGCCGAAAAATAAAAAGATCGTGACAGATGATAAAGAGATAGAATACAGTTATACCATCGAACAAAAAGGGAATAAGCTAGAAATAACTTCCACTACGAAAATCGCCAGTGCAGATTATCCTAAAGAATATTATCCCGCATTCAAACAAATCTGGGGGGTAGCTTCCAAGCAGGAAAATCAGGTTATCAGCTTAGTGAAGAAGTGATTATGATTGCTGTTTGGCAGGTATTTCATTAATTTGAATAAATTTTTTTAAAAACCATTCATCTTTTGAATGGTTTTTGTATTAAATACCAAAAATTAAAATTATGAAAAATACGCTTGCCGTTCTTGTACTTTCTTCATTCTTTGTTTTTACTGCCTGTAAGAAAAATGAAACGGCAGAGACATCTACGGAGAAAAATGAAAATAAAAAAGCAGAAGAATTTGTAATAGATTCAGTAATAGTAAAAGATTCCACTAAAGTTACAGATTCACTAAAACTTACTTATACTTCCAAGTTGCTGGTATTTCCCGGTATAAAAGATAAAAGCCTCTTAGACAGTATCTATTTCCAGAATAATAAAATAAAAGACTTTTCCAAGGCCGGACTTCAGGCTTACCTGGAGAATGAAAAAAATAATTATTTCAGTTCTGTAAAAAATGATAATAAAGATTGGGCTTCAGATATTGCATATGCTCAGGACTGGTATTCCAGCTCTCACATGAATCTTATATCCAATACCAATGGGTATTTACATATTCAGTATACAGGAAGCGGATATGAAGGAGGCGCACATGATAATTATGGGTTTTCAGAAAGAATCTTTGATCTTAAAAACAATAAAAAATTAGAATTAAAAGATATTACTTCCACTCCAAAAGCTAAACTTGAAGCCATGCTGATGAAAAATATCGATAACATCAACAGCGGAACAATGGATGGAGACGGAAGTGTAAAAAATTCTGAAATGTTGTTAGTAGAAAAAATTCCAGCTTCAAACAACTTCTATTTTGATGACAAAAATCTGTATTTTCACTACAGTCCGTACGAAATTGCGGCATTTGCAGCAGGAGATATCACAATTCCTATTTCATGGGAAGAGTTGAAAGGCACCTTAAATGCAGAATTTAAAGAAAGAATGAAAATTAAATAACTTAATGCTTCCGGGTTCAGGAAGCATTTTCTATTTTTGCGGTAATGGAAAAAGTAGCTTTTATCATCAATCCTTTTTCGGCCAAAAAGAATTATCAGCCGTTTTTGAATGAACTTAAAAATAAGGTTGGTAATCCTTTGTATTATGTCTCCGAATCTATTCCGGGAACAGACGAATTTATCAAAACACATTTTGATAACGTTGATATTTTTGTAGCTATCGGAGGTGATGGAACTATTTCCACCGTAGCCAAGAATCTGATATCTACAGATAAAATACTGGCAATCTTCCCGGCAGGCTCAGGAAATGGATTTTCTAATGAAACCCGTTTCAGTAAGAATCTGGATGAGCTTTTAGAGAAAATAAAGGCCAAGCAATCCAGAAAGATTGATACATTTACCGTTAATGACAGACTTTCCATTAATGTTTCGGGAACAGGTTTTGACGGGAAAGTGGTAAAAGAGTTTGAAAAGACCAGCCGCGGTTTCAAAAACTATATCAAAGTCTCATTGAAGACCTTCTTCAACTATCGACCTATCAAGGTTACTTTTTTTGATGAAGAATACAAACAGTACAACGGGAGATACCTAATGCTGAATGTCGCTAACACCCGCCAGTTTGGGAATAATGCCTATATCGCACCCAACGCAAGCAAAAGCGATGGACTGGTAGATATGGTTTTGGTTAAAAAATTTCCACTAACCTATTCTGCATTATTTGCTTTCAGAATGTTTACAAAGAGATTAAAGGATGATGAATATGTTACCTATCTTCCGGTTTCAGAAATTTCATTTAAAGTAAATACTAAAAACTGGCATCTTGATGGTGAATTTAATAAGATAGAATCACCGGTTCACGTGAAAGTACAACCGGCAAGCCTGAATATTCTGGTTTAAGTTCAAACAAAGTCTAAAATTGTAGGTGGATTATTTACCTTAGATGTTGGTTAAGTCTGTTGTTTCATTCATTATTTGTTTGTAAAGCAACACCTATTATTAGTATTTACAGGTAAAAATTACTCTTCCAGCTGTTTTTCAATTTTAGAAGGATGATCCAAACAATAGTGTAACTGATCTTTATCTAATTGTTTTTCCCAATTAGCCACAACAACAGTTGCTACAGAGTTACCGATAACATTCGTTAAGGCACGGCATTCACTCATAAATTTATCAATCCCTAGAATCAAAGTCATTCCGGCGATTGGAATTTCCGGAACTACGGCTAAAGTTGCTGCCAATGTTACAAACCCCGCTCCGGTAACACCTGCCGCACCTTTTGAACTTAACATGGCGACTAAAAGAAGCATCAGTTGTTTTTCTATTGGAAGATGAATATTGAGAGCCTGCGCAATAAATAAAGATGCAAGAGTCATATAAATATTCGTTCCATCGAGATTGAAAGAATAGCCTGTAGGAACTACAAGACCTACTATCGTTCGTGAGCAGCCTGCCTTTTCCATTTTCTCCATGATTCCCGGAAGGGCAGACTCTGAAGAACTCGTTCCCAAAACCAAAAGTAGTTCTTCTTTGAGATAAAATAGCAGTTTAAAGATATTAAACCCATTGTACCAGGCTACTGCTCCTAACACCAAAATAACAAAAAGGAAAGAGGTAATATAGAAGGTAGCTACCAGAAATATAAGATTTAACACAGAATGAAGTCCGTATTTTCCTATGGTAAATGCCATTGCTCCAAAAGCGCCTATTGGGGCAAGCTTCATCAGAATATGAACGATTTTGAATATCGGGGCAGACAGATTCTGAAGAAAATCAGTTACTTTCTGGCTTTTTTCCTTTGTTAAAACCAATGCAACCCCCATTAAAATAGCTACAAGAAGGACCTGAAGAATATTATCACCTACCAAAGGGCTGAAAAGAGTTTCAGGAATAATATTCATAATAAATCCGGTAAGCGTAGATTCGTGAGCTTTCTCCTGATATTCTGAAACATTTCCGGTAAGCGTAGCCGGGTCAATATTTAAACCATGGCCAGGTTGTAAAAGATTTCCAACCACAAGCCCGATAATAAGAGCCAGGGTAGAGAAAGTGAAGAAATAAATCATTGCTTTTACAGCAATTCTTCCTACCTTTTTGAGATCAGTCATATGGGCAATTCCCAGCGTAAGAGTAATGAAGATTACCGGAGCGATGATCATTTTTACCAATTTGATAAAGCCATCTCCTAAAGGCTTCATTTTTTCTCCTGATTCCGGATAAAAGTGTCCCAGGAGAATACCAATACTAATGGCTATAATAACCTGAAAATAAAGCTGATTGTATATCTTTTTTGCTTTCAATGAACAGTCGTTTTATTTTTAAGGGTGAAAATTAATAAATTTCATCATGAAAACTGATAAAAGTCATAAAAATTAATCTGTAGCTTTAGATGTTGGCTGATATAAAAAAAGCTTCGGCTTCATTCCATATCGATAATCTTATCTTTAGAATGAAGCCGAAGCTATATTGAAGTATGAAAAGAATAATTATTCCACTGCTACAGAATCATCTCCGCGGCCGTCTGCAACAGCATGAATATTGCCGTTCTCATCCATAACAATCATTTCAGTTTTCCCGATCTGTTTGATCTTTTCAATGGTGTAATTTTTCTTTTGCAGCTCAGCAATAGTACTTTCCGGGAAGTTGTTTTCTACTTTTATGGTTTCCGGAAGCCACTGATGATGAAACTTAGGCGCGTTTACCGAAATATTCGCGTTTAGTTTAAAATCAACAACATTTACAATAGACTGATATACTGAAGTAGGAATAGTAGTTCCTCCAGGGGTTCCCACTACCATATAGGGTTTTCCGTTCTTAAGCAGAATTGTAGGGGTCATAGAAGAAAGCATTCTTTTATTTGGCTGAATGGCGTTGGCTTCTCCGCCTACTGCTCCAAACATATTCGGAACTCCTGGTTTAATCGAGAAATCGTCCATTTCATTATTTAAAAAGAAACCGGCTCCAGAGACTAAAACTTTACTTCCATAATATCCATTCAGGGTAGTTGTTACAGAAGCGGCATTTCCATCCTTATCAAGAACCGAAATATGAGTCGTTTGGGTGGATTCTTTAGGCTGTTCTATGATTTTTCCTACTTCTGCACTTGGAGTAGCCTTATTAAAGCTGAAGCTTTTCCATCTGCCTTTTAAATATTCATTGGAGATCAGATAAGAGGTTTTATCCTGAATGAAATCCGGATCACCCATGTATTCGGCCCTGTCAGCAAAAGCTCTTCTTTCCGCTTCTGTCATGATTTGAACAGCCTGCGTAGAGTTTTGCTGGTATTTTTCAAGGTTTTCAAAACTTGCCATTCTCAACATCTGGGCAAGAAGCAGGCCTCCGCTGGAAGGTAAGGGCATTGAAACCACATTATTTCCTTTATATTCAAATTCCAGAGCTTTTCTTTCTGCAACTTTATAGTTTTTAAGGTCTTCTAAAGTAATGATTCCGTTCCCTCTCTTCATTTCTGCAATAAGGAGGTCTGCTGTTTTACCTTCATAGAATCCCCTGGCTCCCAGTTTCTGGATCAGTTTTAATGTTTCAGCAAGATCTTTCTGTATTAAAAGATCTCCTGCTTTCCATGGAGCATCCTTTACAAAAACGATAGCCGATTTATTATGTTTCTTAAAATGTTCTCTATTATTGTTAAGCATATCAGCTTCCTGTTCTGTAATGGCAAATCCCTGTTCTGCCAGATCAATAGCGGGCTGAATGATCTTTTCCATCGGAAGTTTACAGTATTTCATTGTAGCAAAGAATCCTGCGACACTTCCTGGAATACCTACCGCCAGGCGTCCGTTTTGAGACAGATCAGTGTTGGCTTTTCCGTTTTTATCCAGATACATGTCCCTGGATGCTTTTTTAGGAGCGGTTTCTCTGTAATCCA
The DNA here is from genome assembly GCF_003385515.1 of Chryseobacterium pennae. Lineage (GTDB taxonomy): Bacteria > Bacteroidota > Bacteroidia > Flavobacteriales > Weeksellaceae > Chryseobacterium > Chryseobacterium pennae. The sequence goes on from NZ_QNVT01000010.1 coordinate 127,144, forward strand.
GAGTGAATTTTTCACCATTATTTTTTACTCCCACTAGAAATCCGCCACCACCAATGTTTCCGGCCTGCGGATAGACTACTGCCAGTGCGTATTGAGTAGCTGTAATGGCATCGTAGGCATTTCCACCCATTTTAAGGATTTTAGCTCCAGCTTCACTGGCTAATGGATGTGCAGATACTACCACACCTTTATTCTTAACCTTTACTTCTTTTACAATGTTGATATCTGTAAACTGAGCCCAGCTAAGCTGGCTGGCTAATATGATCGACGCAATTAAGATCTTCTTCATATGATTGTTTTCTTTATAGCAAAATTACCGATTTTTATGTAAATCATTGGTGGTGATTATCCTAATGAATATTTTTTTTGTTTTTTTCTTCTGTTTAAAATAGTAAGATATATTCATGACGAGTTTTGCTGTACACTTATAAATGCAGTAAAGTGTATTTTTTTTTAAATTTCAAATTATTTGTATTAAAATTTAAGTTAAATTAATTTTAATTTATCAAATATTGCTTTTTATTAATTTATTGTTAATTAATATTCTGATTTAATTCATAATATTTATATTTTTATGGCATTATTTGATATATTTAAAAATACAAAATGAGAAAAAAATACCAAAAAATTACTTCTTTAGGGGTGCTATTCTTTGTTTCAGCTAATGTATATGCCCAGACGGGTGATACCATAAAAGTGAAAACTGTAGATGAAGTAAAGATTACTGTGGGTTCCAGAAATAAAAGCAGAGTAGCTACAGATACACCGGTTCCCGTTGATGTTATCAATATTGGGTCACAATCTGTTCTTAGCCCACAAATGGATCTTAATCAGATCTTAAATTATGCAGCTCCCTCTTTTACTTCCAATTCTACAACTGTAGCAGATGGAACAGATCATGTAGATCCTGCTCAGTTGAGAGGATTGGGGCCGGATCAGGTGCTTGTATTGCTGAACGGAAAAAGAAGGCATACTTCATCACTCGTCAATATCAATGGTTCGCCGGGAAGAGGTTCGGTTGGAACAGACCTTAATGCAATTCCTGCTTTTGCTATTGAAAGACTTGAGGTACTGAGAGACGGTGCTTCTGCACAATACGGATCTGATGCCATAGCAGGAGTAATTAATGTCATCATGAAGAAAAATACAAATAATCTTACAGCAGCAATTACCGCTGGTGGGTTCAATTCAAAAGGAGCAAATGATCACCGTGGTGGTTGGGATGGAGGAAAATATCAGTTAGATTTGAATTATGGTGCAAAATTGGGCACAACAGGATTTTTGAATTTTACGGCAAGTTTTCTGAACAGAGGAGCAACAGGAAGAGCGGGAACAGCTACGGGAGATATTTTTAATGCTTATAATGCAATTGAGCAACGAGCTCTTGAAAACGGTGTTGATATCAATTCTTTATTTGGAAATATTGGGAATACTTCCAACACCCAGCAGATCATTAATTACATTCATCAATATGCTCCCTATGTAAATTATTTTAGCCCTGCAATGTTAACCAGCATACAGAATGCCGGAACGATTCCTGAATTACAATCGATTTTAAAAGCGGATGTCACAGGTAATGAATTAGCTTACAGAGGACTTGAAAGAAATGATTTTAATATGCGTGTAGGACAGTCTAAGTTAGGATCAGGGCAGTTTTTTGTGAATTCTGAATTTGATATTTCTCCCTCCGTTCGCGGATACGCTTTTGGAGGTCTTTCTTACAGACAGGGAAATGCGGCAGGATTTTACAGAAGGCCCAATCAGAGCCGGACACCTACTTCACTTTATCCAAACGGTTTTCTGCCGGAAATTGCTTCTGATGTGATTGATCTTTCTTTAGCGGCCGGTTTTAAGGGAAAAGTTGGGAAAGTAAGCTATGATATTAGCAATACCTTCGGACAAAATACTTTCGATTATACGATAAAAAATACGGCCAATACTTCGATGTTAGGCTCAAAAAAAAGCGAATTCAGAGCGGGAGGTTTGGGTTTTTTACAGAATACCATTAATGCAGATTTTGATACTAAGTTTGACTGGCTGAAAGGATTTAATGTAGCTTTTGGTGGAGAGGTAAGATTGGAACGGTATAAAATTGAAAGTGGAGAAGAGGCTTCATGGGCTCTTTATGATATTAATAGAAATATACAGACTCCGGGAACTCTAGCTTCGTTAAAACCAACGGATTTTATGGGGGCAACAAGACCAGGAGGGGCTCAGGTATTTCCCGGTTTCAGACCAGAGAATGCATTGAAAAAAGGGAGAAGCTCTGTAGCAGCTTATCTTGATACTGAATTAGATGTTACGGATCGTTGGTTGCTGAGTGCAGCGTTGAGATATGAGAATTATTCAGATTTTGGTTCTACATTTAATTATAAAGTAGCTACCAGATATAAGCTTACCCATAATATCAATATCAGGGCTGCTCATTCTACCGGATTCAGGGCGCCTTCCTTGCAGCAGATTTACTTTAATGCAACAGCAACTCAATTTGTTGGAGGGACAGCTTTTGAGGTAGGAACCTTTTCTAATGATTCTAATGTGGCGCAGACTTTAGGAATTCCACAACTGAAACAAGAAGAGTCGAAGAGTTTTTCAGTAGGTTTTACAGCGAAAATTCCACAGGCTAATCTGACATTTACAGTAGATGGATATTATATTAAAATAAAAAATAGAGTGGTGTTAACGGATCAATTTTCTAGGCCTGCAGGAACTTTTCCAGCTGGGAGTCCTGAAAATAATCTTCAGCAAGGTTTTGACCGGGCGAATGCTAATGCAGCAACATTCTTTGCCAATGCTATTGATACTCAAACGAAAGGTGTCGAGGGGGTGATTTCTCACAGGTTTAAAGCTTCTGAAAAAGTATCTCTGAACACTGATTTAGCAGTAACGGTATCTAAAACTAATAGAGTGGGAGATATCCATGGTTCAGATATTTTGATTAATGCCGGGCAGGTCAACCGTTATTATTCTGAGACCAGCCGTGTTTATCTTGAGGAGGCAGTGCCAAGGTTTAAAGCCTCGCTTAACAATTCTTTGGAATTTAATAATTTTAGTATTCTTCTAAGGAATGTGTATTTTGGTAAGGTTACTGATCCTAATACAACGGATGTAAATGGTGATGGAGTGGTAGACAGTAGTATTATTAATGGGCAAGTAGTGCCTACTGAGCACCCGGTATGGGCGGCTAAAATAATTACGGACCTTTCTGTTGGGTATAAATTTACAAAAGAACTTCGGGTAACTATCGGGGCGAATAACTTGTTGGATATTTATCCTGATAAAAATTATGGACCAAAATCTCTAAATACGCCATCTGTGGATGCTTCGGGGAAACCTATTAGCAGTATAGATCTCTCAAATCAGGATCAGTTTATATATTCCAGAAATGTTTCTCAGTTTGGAATGAATGGAAGATTTCTTTTTGTAAGATTGAATCTGAGTTTTTAAGGTAAGTAAATTAATGGTATTGATTGATAGTGGTTTATAATTGATTGGGAGTGTTGTTATTTGATTTCAAATACTCTCATTTAAGCTCAATCTTTATAATAATTTCCTATACAAAACCAAAGGTGTATTTTTAAATACACCTTTATTATTATGGTTGACATGTTTTTTTTACTTTTGTACAATTCTAAAAAAAATCTGAAAATGGAATCCTATACGGAAAGAATACTGATTACGGGTGCTTTGGGACAAATCGGCACCGAGCTTACCAATAGACTTGTTGAAATTCACGGAGCGGAAAATGTTGTCGCTTCAGGTCTGGACAGATGGCAGGAGGGGATTACCTCTGCGGCGCACTATGAGAGAATGGATGTTACCAATACTCAATTAGTAAGGCAGATCGTTAAAGATTATGACATTACTACAGTGTATCACTTAGCATCGCTTTTATCCGGGACATCGGAAAAGCAGCCTATTTTCGCCTGGAAACTAAATCTAGAGCCCCTTCTTCATTTTTGTGAAATGGCTAAAGAAGGACTTCTTAAAAAGATCTTCTGGCCGAGTTCTATCGCGGTGTTTGGAAAAGGAATTCCAAAGCATGATGTAGGACAGGACGTAGTACTGAATCCAACAACCGTGTACGGAATCTCAAAAATGGCAGGGGAGAAATGGTGTGAATATTATTTCGATAAACATGGAGTAGACGTAAGAAGTATCCGATACCCTGGATTGATCTCTTGGAAAACTCCGGCAGGTGGTGGAACTACTGATTATGCTGTTGAAATTTTCTACAAAGCAATTGAAGACGGAAAATATACAAGCTTCATTTCCGAGGATACAGGAATGCCAATGTTGTATATGGATGACGCAATCAATGCTACCTTAAAATTAATGGATGCTCCGAAAGAAAGTGTAACGGTTCGTTCATCTTATAATCTGGGAGGAATGTCATTTACTCCGAAAGAATTGGCTGAAGAAATCAAGAAAGAAATCCCGGATTTCAGCATTGAGTATAACCCGGATTTCAGACAGGCAATTGCAGATTCATGGCCAGCTTCCATTGATGATTCTGTAGCGAAAAAAGACTGGGGACTGACTTACGATTTCGGAATTTCTGAAATGACGAAAGACATGATCAAGAATCTTAAAGTAAAATTAGCTAAGAATTAATAATATAAAGTAATACTTTAATTGACTGTTATTTTAACTTCTGATTAATAATATATTATGTATTTTATCTAAAATTTAATTTAAATGATATTATTAACTTTTAACATCGCAAATATTGAGGCTGCTGCAAAAAACGGAGCTCATATTACTGATGAAGTAAGGTTGAAAATCACGGCAGAGAATACGAAGGCAATTCTTAGAATTTTAGATATTCATGATACGAAAGCCAGCTTTTTTGTGGAGATTTCTCTCGCTGAAAAACTGCAGAATCTTATAAAAGCAATTTCATCCCAAGGGCATGAAATTGCTTTTTATAATAAAAGCTCAAGTCTTGAGGAAATTGAAAATGCCAAGAAGAACATTCAGGACCTTCTGGAAAAACAGATCAGGGGAATTCGTCAGAAAGATGTAAAAATTTCACAGGAAAGTCTGAAGCTTTTGGAGTTCAATTATGTCTCCAATATCGACAATGCAAATATCCTTTTTCCATTCAAACGTCTGAAAAGAGATACTGAAATTACAGAAGAGGACGGATTGAGTATTGTGCCGGAAAGTATCTCACCATACAGTCAGCTGCCTTACAATGATTTTGTATTCCAGATTCTGCCGATGAAGTATTATCAGAATATGGTGTTGGAAACATTGCAGAATGAAGAATTTGTTCTGATTTATCTTAATATCTGGCAGTTTACAGATTTCAATAAACATCGTTTTGATATTCCGTTTTACAGAAGTTTATTTTCGGGCAAAAAAATGGAGGACAAACTGGAAGCTTTTCTTTCCTTTATTAATGAAAGAGAAATGGCTACTTCCCGTATGAAAGATTATATATTTTAACATTTCGAATGATGATAAAACCTGTGTTGCAATTACCCAAAACCATCCGTTTTCTTAATGAGAATGAACTTCCAGGGAACAACCTGCCTGTCTTTAAAAGATGGGAGGAGAGCAAGAATGCAAATATCGTTGAAGGGTATACTTTGACTCTTAAAGATAATAATCCTGATAATAATGCTTTGGGGTTCAGGTTTTATGCAGAGATTAATATAGATAATCCGAAGCTTTGGGCCTTGATGTTAGCATTGTCAGAAACCCTTCCTGATGAAGTTGCTTTTCTGTTTGGACATGTAGATTTTGACTTAAACTATGGGAATTATCAGGACAAAGAAGGAACGCTGGATTTTATTACCCAATATCAGTATGAATTAGCCGAAGATGCTTTTATCAATTATGGATTGATTTATAATGATGAAAAAACTCTTATTGAGGTATTTGTGGATGAAAGCAAATATGTTAAATACTGGGGAGTTGATGAAGGATGGTTCAGGGCAATAATGGAAGAATTCGGACTGAAAGAGGTAAAAGGACTTGAATTTGTAGATGAATATCCGAAAGTCCGCGAAGTTTTAACTGTTTTAGATGAAAAAGCACTTGATTCAAAGTCACTTATTGAACTGTTTGCTCAAAAGTACCTTTAAACCAAATGCTGTTATTTTTGTTGGAAATGAGAATGTATCCGTATCTTATATTCCTTTAGCTCAATTCGAAAAGAGTAATTTCCGGTAAAACGCCAACTCTTCCCGGGTATCCCAATACTCCGAATCCTCGGTTTACATACAGTAACTTTCCTTCACTTTCATAAAGGTCTGCCCATTTCGGATAGCGATACTGAACAGGTGACCATTTTACATTTTTAAGATCCAGTCCAAACTGCATCCCGTGAGTGTGCCCTGAAAGGGTCAGATGAATGTCTTTAGGGTGTTTTTTTACCACATAATCAAAATGGCTAGGGTCATGGCTCATTAAGATCTTTGTTGCGGATTCAGGAACCCCTTTTAAGGCATCATCAATTTTTCCAAACTGAGGGAAAGGTTTCAGTCCCCAGTTTTCAACCCCAAGGATGTAGATTTTTTCTCCGTTTTTCTCAATCACTCTATGTTCGTTTCTTAACATATCAAAGCCAGCCTGTTTTTCATAATCGATCAGGGTGTCAAGGTTTTTCTTTTTAGCATCAGAAGAAGGCCATGTTACGTAATCAGCATAATCGTGGTTTCCTAATACAGCAAACTTGCCGTCTTTAGCCTTAATTTGTGAAAATAAAGGAATGAAGGGTTTGAATTCATCGGCTACATTATTTACCATATCTCCGGTAAATAAAACGAGGTCAGGCTTTTGTTCATTGATAAGATCAACAGCATGTTGCAATTTGCTTGGGTCAGGAAAACTTCCACTGTGTACATCAGAGATCTGAATGATTTTATATCCCTTGAAACTTTTTGGGAGATTAGGGAATTTTACTTTCACTCTTCTTACTTTGTGACGGTATTTCCCGAATGTAATTCCGTCTATGAACAGGGCTGAAAGTACACCGCTCATTCCCAATCCTACAAGACTCAAAAATTTACGTCTTTCCGGAAAGAAGTTTTCAGAAGGTTTTGCGAATCCTATCAGATAGCCCCCGAATCTGATAATGTCATCAATCAATAAAAATAAAACTACAAAAATTTTGGGAAGAATAAAAATCAAAAATAATGAAATCATAATTTGGGCTCTTGCAGTACTTCTGTCTGATCTTTGATAATGAGTGACCTCATAAGCAAAAATCCCATATACAGCTAAAGATAGTACCCAATATCCGATTCTTATCCATGAATTATCAGTAAGAGTTCTGATAGCCTGATAAATATACACTTCCAGGAACAGGAAGATTCCGGCGATGATTAAAAAATTTTTTTGCATATTCTGATTCAAAAAAAGCACAAAAGAAGACTTCCTTTGTGCTTTTTATATATTTTAATTAAAATTATTTTTAAGGAAATCTGTAAACAATAGCATTGATGTTCATTCCGGCACCTACCGAAGTCATGACAATGTTACCATTCTCTTTAAACGAATGACCTTCCATTTTTCCTTTAATTATTAAATCATACATTGTAGGAATGGTTGCAACAGAAGTGTTTCCAAGGTTTTGAATCGTCATAGGAGAGATTGCGTGATCATATTCTTTCACATCATAAAGTCTGTGAAGTCTTTCGATCATTGCATAGTCCATTTTAGCATTAGCCTGGTGGATAAGGATTTTGTCGATATCTTCAATAGAAAGACCTGCATCTGTAATAGTGTCTTTGATCGCTACAGGTACATTTTTAAGAGCGTATTCATAGATTTTTCTACCTAACATTCTTACATATAAACGTTTTTGATCTACCTCTTTGTTGATTGAAGGTTGGTTTTCAAGATAGTTTAATTCAGGACCATTATCGCAAATTGTATTGTGAGCAATAATCCCTACATTTTCTTCATCTGTTGCTTTTACAACTACTGCACCTGCTCCGTCAGCAAAAATCATTCGGTTTCTGTCATAAGGATCAGTTACACGGCTTAATGTTTCAGCCCCAATAATAAGAATAGTTTTGGCTGCTTTAGCTTTAATCAGGTTGTCCGCTAAAATCATACCCTCTACCCATCCCGGGCAACCGAAAATCATGTCATAGGTTACACATTTTCTGTTTTTAATCCCCAGTTTATTCTTCACTCTTGCTGCCATTGTTGGCATGAAGTCTGCGTAGCCGTTCTCAGTAACTTCCCCGAAATTACTAGCGTAAATAATGTAATCCAGCTCTTCGCCGTCTACTTTTGCATCCTCAAGGGCAATTTTTGCGGCTTTATAACCGATCTGTGAGTTGGAAAGATCATCCTCAATGAATCTCCTGTTTTCGATTTCTGTAATTTCTACAAACTTCGCAATGGTTTCTTCAACAGGCTTTTCAATCTTTACTCCGTCTTCAGTGTAGAACTCGGAATTCATGAAGTAATCTCTACCAATAACTCTGTTCGGGATGTAAGATCCAGAGCCAATAATGATCGTATTCGGCATTCGTTTATATGATTTTTTAAAGATGCAAAGTTAATAATTAATATTAATAACAGAGAATTAAAAATATTATTAAATTTGCAAAAATTGTACTTTACAATCTATGAAAAACAACCCATCCTTAAAAGGCTTACTTATTGCAGGTGTGGCGTTTATCGTTGCCTTTGGGATCTACTTCCTTTTTTTAGCCAAGAAGAATTATTATGTGGTAGATAATCCTACCCCGAACACGTATTACTTTAAAATCAATAATGGTTCTGAAGGAGTTATATCAGCGGGGCAGTATGTGCATGTGGATTTGAATAAGGGAAAAAACTCTATTCAGGTTTTCGATCAGAATAAAAAAATGCTTTATGATTCAGCATTTGAAGTAAACAAACTTCGTGGTCTGCTCAACATTGCTCATCAGGATTACTACGTGAATGACCAGTACTACGGGTATAACCTTAAAAAAGATTCGTTATTAACGGCTCTTGACAAAACCGTTATTGACGGAAAGGATTACTACGGAGGAGCAAAGCGTTTCAATAAGCTTTACACAGAAGATTTTTACTACAATGTAGATGAAGATTATGACAAAGTGATCAAGAATGTCCAGCAAGTGGAATCAAGATCAAAGGTTTTCAGAAAGCAGGATTACCTAAATTATTATAAAGAATATTACAAGTTTTAAGTTTTGACAAAAGATATCACTAAAGTTACTCCCTACAATTCGGAGGCTACTAAGAAGAGCCAGGTAGAGGATATGTTCGACAATATTGCGCCGAAATATGACCTTCTGAACCGTGTTTTATCCATGAAAATTGACATTTTATGGAGAAATAAACTGGTAAAATGGATGAAAAATGATAACCCGCAGGAAGTGCTGGATGTGGCTACAGGAACGGGAGATCTGGCAATTACCATTGAAAAAGGAACCGGTTCAAAAGTAGTTGGTTTAGATTTATCACAACAAATGCTCAATGTTGGCGTTATTAAAATAAAAAAACTTAAATTAGACGGCAAAATTTCCATGCAAAAAGGAGATGCAGAAAATTTACCTTTCGAGGACAATAGATTTGATGCTGTTTCCGTTGCATTTGGAGTAAGGAATTTTGAGAACCTTCCCAAAGGTTTGGCAGAGTTAAGAAGAGTAGTTAAAGATAACAAGAGTGTTTATATACTGGAGTTTTTAAAGGTTGAGGGTTTGATGGGACCATTTTATATGTTTTATTTCAAAAATATATTACCTGCAATAGGTAGGCTGGTTTCCAAAGATAATAGGGCGTATACATACCTTCCGGATTCTGTAAATGCTTTTCCTTTCGGGGAGAAGATGAAGCAAATTCTTTTAGATACGGGATTTAAGAAAGTTGAATATAAAAAATTAAGTTTAGGTATAGCCACAATTTATAAAGCAACAAAGTAACCTATGAATAAATTTCTATTAAAAGCACTGGTTTTAACCTCAGTAAATGTTGCCGTTTTTGCAAACGCGCAATTTAGAACCCGAAACAGAATGGATAAGTTGGAAGATTTCGACGAGCAGAAATTCAGTTGGGGTTTTTATTTGAACGGGAACAAACTGGACTACCGCATCGTATTAAATTCCACTTATGGGATGGATGGTAATCAGAATCTTGTGACCAGCACTAAAGAAAGCTACAGCTTCGGTGCCGGGCTTATCGCAAAATGGAGGCTGAATGATTATCTTGACGTAAGGATAGAGCCGGGGTTACAGTTTGCACAAAGACAGTTGACTTTTAATACACAAGTCAATGATAGATTTTCAGGTGGATCTACCACCAATCCTATTTTTACACCGATCCCTTTACAGGAAAAAGATAAAATAAGAGATATTAAATCTACATTGGTTGATATTCCGGTACTTTTGGAACTTCATGGGCGAAGATGGTATAATTCAAGACCTTATGTTGCTGCAGGGGTAAACTATGTGGTGAATCTACAGTCGAACTCCAGTTCCACAGATGACAATATGCAGCAGATCTTTAGAACTACAACACATAATTTTGCATGGTCTGCAGAAATGGGAATTCAGTTTTATTTCAATAAATTTAAGCTGACACCTGCCATCAGAGGAACCTTCTTTATGAACAATGAAAAAGTAGCTGATAACGCTACTACACCTCCTTACTGGGCTTCTGCCGTTTCTACATTACAGACAAGAGCTGTGATGTTTGTACTGAAATTTGAATAAGAAATTATCATTTTAAAAATACTCAGGAGATGCTTTTGCATCTCCTTTTTTGTTGAGATACCAAAATATAGGACTTTTTATTTTTGTTAGTGTTAATATTTTTTTATTTTTGCTTCTAGTTAGAATATACAAACCTGAAATGCTTCAAGATTTAGAAAACAATTTTTCAGAATTAGAGAGAAAAATTTTGGCTCTGCAAAAGAATTACAGAAATCTTACTGAAAAGTTATCGGAATTAAGTAGTGAGCATGACGAGCTGAAGATAAGATATGATGAGGAAAGAAGAAGAAATCAGGTATTAGCAGAAGAACAAAAAAATATAAAACTTTATTCAGCAATATCAGGGAATCCTGAACACAATAGGTTAATGAAAAATCATATCAACAGATTGGTGAAAGAAATTGATTTCTGTATTGCTCAGCTTCAAAACAGTGGATTATAATGGAGGTAAGGAGAATAACCGTCAATATTGCAGGAAGAGTATATCCGCTGAACGTACCGGCAGCAGAGGAAGAAACTTTGCGTAAAGTAGGGAAGCAGATCGAGAATATGATTAAAGATTTTGAACAGAACTTCGATGTAAGAGATAAACAGGATGCTTTGGCAATGTGTGCCCTGAAACTGGGAACCAATGCAGAAGTAGTTTCTCTTAACTACGAAAAAAATATTAATTCAACCAACGAGAGATTAGAACAGATTAATCAATCGTTGAATGAAATCGGGAAATAGATTTTTTTTCCTGAACAAGCTGCCTACAATAATTCTAACACATTAAAGGTAAACTCAACGCTAAACAATTACCGAACAAATGTCCTCTGAATGGCGTGCCGGTCTTCCGGATTACAGACAGTGGAAATCAGTTCAAATCGTGTTGATTAGGAGTTTACTCTCAATCCCTGGATTATTGTGGGCTTTTTTTATTTAAAGGATATGAATACAATTAAAACTCAATATACATTATGATAGAAGTTATAGTCGGTGTTGTTTGTTTAGTAATTGGTGCAGTGGTGGGAATACTCTTCTCAAAAAGCTCTCTGAATACTAAGGCAAAATTTATTATAGATGATGCCAAGAAAAACGCCGAAAACCTTATAGAAAAAGCTAACGTACAAGCTGAATCCATAAAGAAAGAAAAGAATCTGCAGGCTAAGGAAAAATTCCTTGAGCTGAAGTCACAGCATGATGCAGACATTCAGTCCCGCGAAAAGAAAATGCAGGAAACTGAAAAAAGAACGAAGGACAAAGAGCACAAGCTGAACGACGAACTTAGCAAGACTGGAAAACTTGAAAAAGATCTTGACAGACAGATTGCAGATTACGCTAAGAAGAACGAGATTTTAGACAGAAAACAGCAGGAGTTAGATATAGCAACTACCAAGAAAGTGGAAATCCTTGAAAAGATCTCTAACTATACCGCTGATGAAGCTAAAGCTGAATTGGTAGAAACAATGAAAGCTGAAGCGAAAACAAGAGCACAGGCACATGTTCAGGGTATCATGGAGGAAGCTCAGATGAATGCTAAGAATGAAGCTAGAAAAATTGTTATTCAGACCATTCAGAGAATCGGAACAGAGCAGGCTATCGAAAACTCAGTATCAGTATTCAACATTGAATCTGATGAAGTGAAAGGTAGAATCATCGGTAGAGAAGGTAGAAACATCCGTGCTTTAGAAGCCGTAACAGGAGTTGAAATCATCGTGGATGATACGCCTGAGGCAATCCTTCTTTCATGTTTCGATCCGGTAAGAAGAGAGATCGCAAGACTATCCCTTCACAGATTGGTTACTGATGGTAGAATTCACCCGGCAAGAATCGAAGAAGTGGTGGAAAAAACAAGAAAACAAATCGAAGAGGAAATCATTGAAGTTGGTAAGAGAACAATCATTGATTTAGGAATCCACGGATTACACCCTGAATTGATCAAGATCGTAGGTAGAATGAAATACCGTTCTTCTTACGGGCAAAACTTATTACAGCACTCAAGAGAAGTTGCGAACATTGCTGCAACAATGGCTGCTGAATTAGGATTGAACGTTAAATTAGCCAAGAGAGCAGGTCTTTTACACGATATCGGTAAAGTTCCTGAGCAGGAATCAGAATTACCACACGCATTATTAGGAATGCAGTGGGCTGAGAAATACGGTGAAAACCCAGAAGTGGTAAATGCTATTGGAGCTCACCACGACGAAATTGAAATGAAGTCTCTATTATCTCCGATCATTCAGGTTGCCGATGCTATCTCAGGAGCAAGACCGGGAGCAAGAAGACAGGTATTGGAGTCTTATATCCAGAGACTGAAGGATCTTGAATCTGCAGCATTAAGCTTTGATGGAGTATCAAGCGCTTATGCAATTCAGGCAGGTAGAGAGCTTAGAGTAATGGTAGAGAGCGGAAAAGTAAACGACGAAGTAGCTTCTCAGCTGTCTTACGATATCTCAGAAAAGATTCAGAACGAACTTACTTACCCTGGACAGGTAAAAGTAACCGTAATCAGAGAAACAAGAGCCGTGAATATTGCAAGATAATAAACGGATCAAGATATTTTATAAAAACCTTTCAAGAAATTGAAAGGTTTTTTATTTTTATCAAAACTTAACAATGCAAGAATTATCTCTGTCTTCAAAACTGAAGTACATTTTCTCTATTCCCGTTATTATTTCGGCGCTTGGCTATTTCGTAGATATCTATGACCTTCTCCTGTTTGGAATTGTAAGAATTCCCAGTTTAAAAGCTTTAGGGCTTAATCCGGACGCTGATGGAACCTTTATCCTGAACTGCCAGATGGTGGGGCTGCTTATTGGAGGTGTATTCTGGGGAATTTTCGGAGATAAGAAAGGAAGGCTTTCTGTACTTTTTGGATCAATTCTGGTCTATTCTTTGGCCAATATTGCCTGTGGCTTTTTACCTTATTTTCCAAAAGACCACTTAGTGTATCAATATGCGGGTTTAAGGTTTATAGCAGGGATTGGCTTGGCCGGAGAGCTTGGAGCGGGAATTACACTGGTTTCTGAAAGCCTGCCGAAGAATTTAAGGGCAATTGGTACCTCTGTAGTAGCCGGTTTTGGATTAATGGGAGCCGTAGTCGCACAATTAACAGTAGAATTAGCCGGCGGATGGAATATTTCCTACATCATTGGCGGAATCATGGGCATACTGCTGTTGCTGCTGAGAATAAGTGTTTCGGAATCCGGAATCTATAAAAATATTGAACATAAAAGTGTTTCTAAAGGTAATTTTCTGTCCTTTTTCACCAATAAAGAAAGGTTGGTAAGATACTTAAAATGTATTGCTATAGGATTGCCTACCTGGTATTGTATAGGGATTCTGGCTGTTTTAGCTAACCAATTTGCCCCAGAATTCGGAATTAAGGATCTTAGCCCGGGAAAAGCAATTATGTGGGCGTATGTAGGTATTTCTGTTGGTGATCTGATGAGCGGTTTTATTTCCCATGCTTTGAAGTCGCGTAAAATGGCCATATTCTACATGCTTCTTTTCACGTTAGTCGGGGTGGGAATTATGCTGTTCGGAAATACCAATACCGAGACGAAATATTATCTGTTCTGTGTATGGCTGGGCTTTGGTACAGGCTATTGGGCAATGTTTGTGACGCTGGCAGCAGAGCAGTTTGGAACCAATATCAGAAATACAGCAACCACCACGGTTCCAAATATGGTCAGAGGATTAGTGCCGGTAATGATCCTGGCTTTTGATTTCTTTAAAGAAAGTTTCTCAGTATTGGAAAGTGCAGCCATCGTAGGGGTAGTGGTATTTGGTTTGGCATTTTATTCTTCACTCACGATTTCCGAAACTCACGACAGAGATCTTGAGTTCACAGAATAATAAAATAGATGATATTTTATCTGTTTTTAAATATATGAAATTGAGTTAATTAACATTTTTTTATGTGATGAATAATTTTTATTTATTTAATTTTAAAAATGAACTAACAAAATATATGTTTAATTAAAACCAAATCATCATGTCACAAAACATTTTAAAAAATGCTAAAAAGCTGGAAAGAGATACTCTTAAAGATATTGCAGGAGGTATTGGTGGTGAAATCACTCCCGATCTTTCGAAATGTGACTGTAGCTGTACAGGTGCAGTGACGGGCCCGTCATATTGTATAAAATACAAAAGATGTCTGCAGGTAATAACCTGTTAAATGAAACATTATTACATATTAAAAACCTTTTGAGAAATCAAAAGGTTTTTTTAATTAAAACTTAAGAATAACTAAGGAAGCCTATATTTCTTAGATCATTATGTTTTTATATCAGGTTTACTCTCATTCATTTTTACTGCTATTTAAGCGTATCCCGGAAGCTTTATTTTACAACTATATTTAACTTGTTTAATAAATAAAGGAGGTATTTTATGTTTTTTAATGTATTAATTTGTTTGTAATCAGTATTTTATTTAAAAATATATTAAAAAAAGTTGCATGTAATTAATATTTGTTTAACTTTGGGAGTGAACTAAAACTATATTGTTTAATCAAAAACTAAATCACATGAATATTACTAAAAACGCTAAAAAGCTAAAAAAACATGATCTTAAAAGCATTACAGGAGGAGTAAGCGGTAAGCCGGATTTATCTCTTTGCGGCTGCAGTTGCTCAGGTGCTGTAACAGGTCCTGATTATTGCTCTATATATATGGGCTGTCTGCAGGTTTATACTTGCGGAGAAGTTTAAGAAACTGTTATCAATAAACATTTCCACATTTAATAGGCAGCACCCTCCTGATTTCAGAAGGGTGCTGCTGCTTTTAGTGAATAATGTAGAGTAGGCTTCCGATACTGATGGTCACCCAAAGCAGTACAGCTGTAAGTAATGGCTTAAAACCTATTGTCTTTAAAGTCTGGATGGAAAGGGTAGAACCGATAAAAAACAAAGTAAGATTCAGTCCTGATTTGGCAAAAGAAGTAATTGCACCACTGAATTGATCCATAACAGGAAAATAAGTATTCAGCAGAATAGCCAGGATGAAATATCCGATGAACCACGGAATTTTTATTTTTGAATCTTTACTTTTAAAAATAAACATGGTAATCAGAGAAACAGGAATGATCCATAAAGCGCGGGCTAATTTAACTGTAGTTGCAATTTTTAAAGCTTCATTACCATATTTACTGGCAGCACCTACCACAGAACTTGTATCATGGATTCCGACTGCACACCATAATCCAAACTGTTCCTGAGAGAGATTAAGGAGATGTCCCATGGCAGGATACACAAATAAAGCAATGGAATTTAACGTAAAAATAATAGCAAGTGCCAATGATATCTGCTTTGTACCGGGCTTAATAATGGGTGAAATTGCAGCGATGGCACTTCCTCCACAAATTGCAGTTCCTGCAGATAGAAGGTAGGAGAGAGGTCTTTCAAGTTTAAATACTTTTCCTAAAAAATATCCAAGAACCATTACAGTGATGATGCTTACAACCGTTAGCATTAATCCCGTTTTTCCGGCATGAAAGGCTTCGTCCAGTTTTAATCCGAAACCTAATCCGACAATAGAGATCTGTAATAACAGATGAATATATTGATGTAAATGTTTTTCAAATGGATTTCCCATAAAAACAGCCAGACCAAAACCTAATGCCAGGGCAATGGGAGAAGAAATGAATGGAGTAAGGCATAACATTGCCAATCCAATAAAAATTACTTTTCGTGTTCTTTCATTTTGAATGAAATCTTTCATAGTGCGAACTTTTAAAATCTGGTTCAAAATTCGGCAATATGTTATTATAAAGTAAATCGTATTTTGTTATATTGGATAACTATAAGTTATAAAAGATAAAAGATAAAAGATAAAAGATAAAAGATAAAAGATAAAAGATCTTGTCGTTAAACAACAATTCACCTATATATCCACACGGATATCAACATCAATAGGGGCAGGCTTTAGCCCGTCCATCTAAATAAATAAAATAAAGAAATTCCATTGGCTTTAGCCAAAACCTAAAAAATCAATGCGGTTTTATTCAAAATACTAAAGATAACAGAACTTGCTGTCCTGAATAGGGTAAGAAAATTACTCTGCAAACCTCAAAAAAAGCTCTATCAATTCAGATTGTTCTCCTTTTGGAAGAATAAAATGAAAATCTCTTTCAATGCTGAAGTTTTTAATGTCAATGACAGTAAGGATATTGTTTTTCAGTTCATTCAGAATAGTGCTGATAGAAAGGAAAGCCATACAATCTGAATGAAGAAGGTAATTTTTGATACTCTCACTGCTTCCCAGTTGGATGACGGTATTCAATTCACTGAGGTTAATTTCTTTCTCCTTTAGCCGGTTCTGTATAAATTCAAGCGTTCCGGAACCCTGTTCACGGAAAATAAGGTTGAGTTGGTACAGGTCTTTTACCTGTAAAGTTTTATGAGCCAAAAGGTGGTCAGATTTGGCTGCGAGAACAATTTCATCAGGTTTAAAAGTCTTATAATCAAAATAAGAAGATTGTGATTCACCCTCAATGATACCCAGATCAATTTTTTCTTCCTTTAAAAGAGTAGAAATAGCTTCTGTATTCCCTGTAAGAAGTTCTATTTTAATGTCTTTATAATAAGCATTAAACTTGGCAAGGATCTCAGGTAAAATATACTGAGCAACCGTTGTACTTGCTCCGATAATAAGTTTTCCTTTGTGTTGCTGGTTGATCTGGCTGATTTCAAACTCCAGATCACGGTAGATATTTCTGATTTTTTCAGCATATTCATATAGGATTTTACCACTTTGTGTCAGCTGTATGGAGGTCCCTTTTCTGTCAAATAATTTAGTGCTCAGCTGAACTTCAATTTCTTTGATGTGCTTGGTAACTGCGGGCTGTGAAATGTGAAGCTCCTCAGAAGCTTTAGTAAAACTCAGCCTGGAAGCTACGGTATGGAAAACTTTTAACCTGTAATCGAACATAGCGCAAAAGTACGGATTATAGTTATATTTTGGACAGGAGTGTTCGGGGATGAAAGGGTTTTAGGTTGAATGTATTATAGTGATGAGGGTTTAAAAGCGGAAAAATGGTTCAAGTTACTGGATAAGTGGAAAACCGTAGCAATTTATCCTCAAGATTATTTATATTTTCGGACACAGGAAAATTAAAAATTTTCAACAAGATAATGATTCTTTTTTTGCAGATTATATTAAAATACAAGTATCTGTGAAATCTGCAGGAAGCTAAATTATTACCCAAAATATTTGAGTAATATCCAATTTTATCAAAGGTGGAAAATCAAATCGCTTATAAGAAATCGGAAATAGATCTGTCCTGCTGGTTCTCATACCTCCTGTTTTTTGCTTCTCCGATCTTTTGTTTAGTATAAATGCTGTTATGTCCTGAAAGAAGATAAGAAACAACACAGGCGATGGCAACATACACTCCACACTCTACACCGAATAATTCAATTCCCATCAGCATACAGGCCAATGGTGTATTGGTAGCCCCGGCAAAAACGGCAACAAATCCCATTCCCGCCAATAAACCGAAAGGCAACGGAATAAACAGAGATAATGCACTGCCCAGCGTAGCTCCAATAAAAAATAATGGAGTTACTTCACCCCCTTTGAATCCTGCGGAGAGGGTAATAATGGTAAAAATCATTTTTAGAGCAAAATCATAAATTGGGAGTTGTTTCTCAAATGACTCTACAATTACGGGAACCCCCAGACCAATATATCGTGTAGTGCCCATGAGCAGAACGGCTAAAGCGATAACAGCTCCTCCGATAACTGGACGAAGTGGCGGATATTTAATTTTTGATTTAAAGACAGAACCTGCCCAATGAATAATTTTACTGAAAGCAGCTGCACAAACTCCAAAAGCAATTCCTGCTAAAATACTGTACAGGATTGGTAAAAACTCCAGTTTGGGAATGAAATCGATGTGATAGTGAGTGTGTTTTACACTCCAGAGGTTGGTGACCCAATCTGCAAGAATAGCTGAAGCAAAGGCCGGGAATATGGCATTATACCGTATTCTTCCCATCAAAAAAACTTCAAGTCCGAAGACAGCACCTGCCAAAGGTGTTCCGAAAACAGAACCGAATCCAGCAGCAATGGCAGAGATAATTAATATTTTCCTCTCACTTTTATCAAGTTTAAAAGGCTTGCTCAGCTGATCTGCCATAGCTCCAGCCATCTGAAGTGCTGTTCCTTCACGGCCGGCTGACCCTCCGAAAAGATGAGTAACAATGGTTCCAAGGTAAACAAAAGGGGCCATTTTGAACGGGATTATCTCCTTTGGATCATGGATGTTGTCGATCAGAAGATTATTTCCTGCTTCCACATCCTTCCCGAAATAATAATATAAAAGTCCGATCAGAAAACCGGCAACCGGAAGTAAGGCAATCAGCCATATATGACTTTCCCTGAAATTCGTAGCCCATTCCAATGATTGTAGAAATCCTGCAGATGCACTTCCTGCCATTGCTCCAATGATAATACTGATAAGTAACCATTTAAAAATATAAGGCAGCGCCGGAAATTTTCTGAAGAAAACCTGAGTGTGAAAAATTGCTTTTTTACCAAGTGTTCGTTGATTTTTTGACATCATAATCCTGATTAGTTATTCATTAATAATCTCTCAATCAGGCGTCATCAGCTTTTGTAAAGCGGTTGGGGAAGGAAGAACACCATTTCCTTTGGTATTGCAAATATAGGGATTAAAGTAAAAAGTAAAAAGTAAAAAGTACTTATTGCTAAACAACAATTATCCATACGGATATCAGTATCAATAGGAGCAGGCTTTAGCCCAAACTTAAAAAGATAACATGTCTTTAAAAACAAAAACTCCGGCAAAAATCAGAGTAAGATGTAACATGTTTATCGCAGTATTAAAACCAATAAAGAATATCTTGATTATTCGTGCCAGTATAGCTGATACTCATATTTATTACTTTGGATAATGCATAGCTTTATCGATCTCAATCGGATTGTTGTATTTCCTGATGACTTCCTGCATACTTTTGGTCTGGGTATTCAGTTCATCCACATTGTGAATCTCTTTTCCGTTGATATTAATTTTCAGATTGTTATTGGCTTTGTTGAAATTATTCCGTTCAAAAGCAAAAGGATCATTATAAAATTCCATGATCAGCTTATGTTTTTGCTTTTCATTGATCGGAATTGCTTTATTTCCAAAATTGGACTCCAGAAAGTCTTCAGTAGAGTAGAGTTCCGGAAGCTCCCTGCTTTTTACAAGATGATAGATGAAGTTTTTCCCTGCATCTGATACTTCAAAGATCAAACCTGGTAATCCGCGTAGCTTAAATGGCCCTTCATTAAATGGAATATCTTTACAGAACCATGCCGTCCAGTTTCTTCCTCCAAATTTTGTTGTCGCTTTTTGCAGGGTGTAACTTTCTACCTTTTTGGTTTCATCAGTGATTGTCCAATTGATTTTATCTGTAGTTTTAAATGAATAGTATCCGTTTTTTATATTGATGAAGTTTTCGTTGTCAAAAGAATTGATTTTTCTTTTCACTACTTGGCCGGTCATATCAGTATAACTTGAATTCATTCCGAATTTTTTATTCAGTGAATCCGTAGTAGCAAGACCTCTCCCGTAGAATTTAACTTCTTTCGGGGTAATATCCAGAATCATATTCAGCTTTTCATAGCCTGACTCAGTAGAATCCATTTTATACTGAAGTTCATAAATAAATCTGTGCATCTGAGCCTGAAAAAGAATGGTTAATAGGATGCAGATAATTGTTAGGCTGTTTTTCATATTATAGTTGTAATAGATTGATACTAAATTAGATAATTCTAATATATTGTACAATAATATGATGTGTAAAGTGTATTTTTGACTTATATATTACCTCTGGAGTTTATTTTATCAAGTACGAATCATTTTCGTAAACTGTACCTCTCATAACCTTTATCCTAAAAACTTCTATAAAAAAGGCTTCATTTCATCTTCTATCTGTGTTCTCAGTTCCATCAGACGTTTAGCGTACTGTTCTTTTTGTTTGTCTTCTTCCGTTTCAGGAATCCATTTAGGGACAGGAAGCTTTTTGCCATTTTCGTCTACAGCTACAAAAACGATGATGCAGTGGGTTTTTTTATCAAAAGTAGGCTGTTTCAGGTTCCGGGAAAAAACATTGATGGAAATATGCATACTGGAAGATCCCGTATAGATGACCTGAGCATCCACTTTTACCACTTCGCCGATTTTAATAGGTTCATAAAAGCGGATCCCTCCAACATAGACTGTCACAGAATAATTTCCACTCCAGGTGGTGGCACACGCATAGCCTGCCTGATCAATCCATTTCATAACGCTTCCTCCATGCACATTTCCACCATAATTCACATCTGATGGCTCCGAAATAAACTGAAAAGTAATAGGTTTGTTCTGCATTCTTATAAATTTTGAATAAAGTTATTTAATAATTTCCAAAGTTTTGGATTAAATCCTACTTTTGAAAGACTAAATAATAATGAAGCAGAATTTTAACAAATAACAGACAAAAATAACAATGAAGAAAGTATTTCACCTGAACACCTGCGATACCTGCAGAAAAATTTTAGCACAATTTAATCTTAAAGACTGGGAACTTCGCGAGATTAAGAAGGAACCGATTACCAAAGAAGAATTAGAGGAAATGCATAAACTGACAAAGTCATATGAGGCTTTATTCAGCAAAAAATCTACTCAGATCAAGTTGAGAGAGTTAGATGTAAAGACTTTGGGAGAAAAAGATTTTAAAGAATTGATCTTGGATCACTATACATTTTTAAAACGTCCTGTTTTTATGACGGATAAGGAAATTTTCGTTGGAAACGATAAAAATAATATAGAGGCTTTAAGAACATTCTTTAGAATGGAATAATAGAATTTCTCAATACCTACAGGTTCTAGCTCCGCTTGCGGAGCTAGTTTTTTTTATTTAAAATATTGGTAAATAGTATTTTAATGTTTTTATTCTTATATTTAAATAATCAAAAACTATTATTATGAATCAAAACATTTTTAAAGCCCAGAAACTTAACAGGCTAACATTAAAAGAAATTAAAGGTGGTGGAAAAGTTATCGTACCCAATTGTTTTACACTTTGTGGTGAAGCAGGAGGTGTAGTTTCAGGACATCCGGGAAGAGGAGATATGTGCACTCCGGACAGATCACTTTGCTGCTATTGCAGATAAGAATACAGAGATTGTAAATTTTACAGTCTCTTTTTTTTTTTTGGAATAGATGTTAAAAGAAAAGAGACTATCCGAAGACAGTCTCTTATCAGTATTATTTTTTAGAACAATTATACAAAAGGAGCTTTTACCACTTTTGCAGGAATATTCTTGTTTCTTACCTGGATAAAGATCTCAGAACCTAATTTGAAGTGAGGTTTGTCTACATAAGCAAGACCTAAACCTACTTTCTTCATTGGAGACTGTGTTCCGGAAGTTACTTTTCCGATAACATTTCCTTCAGCATCTACAACAGGGTAGTCATGTCTTGGAACTCCTTTATCTGTAAGTTCAAAAGCTACCAGTTTTCTGGTAACACCTTCTTCTTTCTGTTTAGCGAAAACTTCTTTAGAAACGAAATCTTTATCAAATTTTGTGATCCATCCTAAACCTGCTTCAATGGGAGAAGTAGTATCATCAATGTCGTTTCCGTAAAGACAGAATCCTTTTTCAAGTCTTAAAGTATCTCTGGAAGCCAATCCGCAAGGAACAATTCCTTCAGCTTCACCAGCCTTCATTATTTCATCCCAAAGTTGTTCAGCGTTTTCGTTTTTGAAATAGATTTCAAAACCTCCGCTTCCTGTATATCCTGTGTTAGAGATGATTACGTCGTTCACTCCTGCAACACTTCCTACTGTAAAATTATAGTAAGGAATTTCAGAAAGGGCTACGTCAGTAAGTTTTTGAAGAATTTCAGTAGCTTTAGGACCTTGAACTGCTAATAACGACATGTCATCAGATGCGTTGGTCATTTTTGCTCCGAAAGTATTGTATTTTGAGATATGGTTCCAGTCTTTATCAATATTGGAGGCGTTTACTACTACAAAATATTTGTCATCCTCCATTTTGTAAACGATAAGATCGTCCACAATTCCTCCGTTTTCGTTGGGAAGACATGAGTACTGAGCTTTTCCGTTTTCAAGAGTATCCACATTGTTAGTCGTTACAAATTGTAAAAGATCTTTAGATCCCGGACCTTCGATGAAAAACTGTCCCATGTGGGAAACATCAAACAATCCTGCCTTTTCTCTTACTGCAAAATGCTCTTCTGTTACTCCTGAATATTGTACAGGCATTTCAAAACCTGCGAAAGGTACGATCTTAGCTCCCAATGAAACATGTTTGTCGTACAAAGCTGTTTTCTTCATATTTAATTTTTATTTCTTTATTTTAAAACTGTTAAAAGTCTCATTAAATAGGGTCATATAGTTTCCGTTCCAGAATTTCTGGCCACAGTTTATGGTTACCAGATACAAGTCTTTATCCTTTTGAAAGGCTCTTGTAATCCAGAAAAGTTTTTCTTTTTCATCAAAATATTCGTAGAAATATTCTGTATATCCTTTTTTACCTCTGTTTTCCTTTACTTTTTTTTCTTCATCTTCCGATTTATAAAGGGCCAGAATGAATTTCTTCGTTTCAGCTTTGGGAAGATTCAGATCATGATATTCGGAAATGGTAATGGCTCCGATCTCATTGGTTGGGAAAATATTGATAATGTCACTGTCATTGGTAGATTTCCAGCCTTCAGGAACATTGATAGAGTAGTTGGCACTATCATAAGTAGTTGCCTTTTGAGCAAAAAACAGACTTCCTGATAGAATGGCAGAAAAGAGAAAGAGTTTTTTCATCGTTAAAAATGGTGTTTATATTCTTCAAGAATGATTTTGAACCATTCGGTGAAATGTTCAGGGTTTTCAGAAATTTCTTTATCCAGATCTTCAGGGGAAATAAATCTTACTTCTTCTACTTCCTCTTTATTCAGGTTAAAATCAGATTCATAGTTTCCAACAAAAACATGATCAAGTTCATGCTCCCAAAGACCACCGCCTACATCTGCTTTGTAAATAAAATTGAATTTTTCTGAAAGTTCAGCCTTTATTCCCAACTCTTCTTTTAATCTTCGTTGAGCTCCGGCCAGGTAAGTTTCCCCAATTCTGGGATGTGAACAGACTGCATTGGTCCATTGATTGGGAGAATGGTATTTTCCTGACGCCCTTTTCTGAAGCAGCATTTCGCCCTTAGTATTGAATAAAAATACAGAAAAAGCACGGTGTAACAGACCATTAACGTGAGCTTGCTGTTTTTCCATCAAGCCCAAAACCACATCATCAGGATTTACTAAAACTACAAATTCTTCCATTTCTACAAATGTAAGTGTAATAAATGTATTTTGGAAATTTTTAGGAAAACATTATATCTTTTGGATGATAGGAAAAGAGAATAAAAAAAGAAAATTTTAAATCATAAGTATGATTCACTAAAAGCCAAAATATTCTCTATTTCAATATCTAAACTAAAATTAAAAAAGAAAAATTTTAACCATAAGTCATTAAATCATGAATAAAATGTTTATATTATTTATTAAATAACGATTTTTATAGTAAAATTTTAACTTAAACCAAGATTAATATAGCTAATGGTTATAAAATCCGTAACTTTGTTACTCAAATTTTCGTGATGGAATTAGAATACGTAGAACACATCAGTCCTATTCTTAAGGATGGAGTAAAAAATTATTTAATCGATATAGACGGAACCATTACGGATGACGTTCCTAATGAGGAACCCGAAAGAATGGTTACCTGTGAGCCATATCCTGATGCTTTGGAAACCATTAATAAATGGTATGACGAAGGACATCAGATCTGTTTCTTTACCTCAAGAACCGAAAACCTGAAGCAAGTCACAATTGATTGGCTGGATAAGCATGGGTTCAAGTACCACAGTGTACTTTGTGGAAAACCAAGAGGAGGAAATTATCACTGGATAGACAATCATTTGGTAAGAGCTACAAGATACAAAGGAAGGTTTACTGACCTGGTAGAAAAGCAGGTAACCATTGAAGTGTTCAAAGAAGACGAAGAATAAAATAATATAACGGAAGATTTAAAAATTGAATGGAGTGTATCCTTTAATTTTTAAATCTTTCAACTTTTAAAACATAGCTGTATTTATGAAAGTTTTAGCAAATGACGGCCTGGATCAATCTGGAATTGATGCATTAACAGAAAAGGGATTCGAGGTGATTACTGCAAAAGTTCCACAGGAGCTTTTAGTAGATTATATTAACGAGCACGAAGTTCGTACTTTATTGGTAAGAAGTGCTACACAGGTGAGGAAAGATATTATTGATGGTTGCCCATCCCTCGAAATTATCGGAAGAGGTGGGGTAGGAATGGATAATATTGATGTAGACTATGCAAGAGAAAAAGGAATTCATGTCATCAATACACCGGCAGCTTCTTCAGAATCTGTGGCTGAGCTTGTTTTTGCTCACTTATTTTCCGGAGCGAGATTTCTTCAGGATTCTAACAGAAAAATGCCTTTGGTAGGAGATACAGAGTTTGCAGGTCTTAAAAAAGCATATGCAGCAGGGATTGAATTGAGAGGAAAGACCATCGGTATCATCGGAATGGGAAGAATAGGTCAGGAAGTGGCAAGAATAGCTCTTGGACTTGGGATGAGAGTGGTTGCAGCAGATAATAATGTAGGAAGAGCAAGTATTAAAGTGAAATTCTACAATAATCAGTTCATCAACGTAGATATAGAAACAGAACCTTTACAGGAAGTGTTGAAGCATTCAGACTTTATTACCCTTCACGTTCCGGCTCAGAAAGACGGATATATGATTGGTAAGAATGAGTTTGAAATCATGAAAGATGGAGTAGCTATCGTTAACTGTTCCAGAGGAGGAGTTATTGATGAAGCTGCTTTAATTGAAGTGTTGGATTCCGGTAAAGTGAGATTTGCTGGCCTTGATGTTTTCATTAATGAACCGACACCTTCTAAAGAGATTCTTAACCATTCTAAAATCTCCCTTACGCCACACACAGGTGCTTCCACACTTGAGGCTCAGGATAGAATCGGGCTTTCTCTGGCAGATCAGATTTCAAGCATTCTGCAGATTCAGTAATTGAAGCTATCAGATAAAACAAAAGCACCTTCATCAAGAAGGTGCTTTTATATTTTAAACCGCTAGGGAACGGATTATATATTATTTTTGCTTTTCAGTAAATCTCTGATTTCAGCTAATAACTTTTGATCATCTGTAGGTCCTGTAGGGGCTGGAGCATCTTTCTTATTAACTTTATTAGCTCCTTTAATGATAAAGAAAAGAACCATAGCAATACACAGAAAGCTAATGACGGCAGAAAGGAAATTCCCATACGCAACACCATTCCAGGTAAGTTTAGCGATATTTTCTGCACCTGCTGCTTTAAGCGCAGGGTTTAAGATCAGAGGAGTAATAACGTCTTCCACTAAAGACGAAACAATTTTACCAAATGCTGCTCCAATGATTACACCGACAGCAAGATCGAGAACATTTCCTTTAAAGGCAAACTCTTTAAATTCCTTAACAAATCCCATAATTTATATTTTTTAATTAGTATATACACAAAAATATAATTAAAAAATGTAAAAAACACTACTTTTTATCGTTTTTTATTCTGAAAAAGCGGACTTTTATCCTAAATCCATAGTATCTGATTTAATAGAAATTGTAACTTTATCCTTATATTTTATCTCATTAATGATGTCCCTGTATTTTTGTTATCTGGGCTTTATCATAATGAAATATCTTTTATAATTTATTTAAAAGTCAGATTTACCTATGAAGATCTTCACTGCTGAACAAATCCGTAGCTGGGACCGGTTTACCATTTCCCGTGAGCCAATATCTTCCATTCAATTGATGGAGAGGGCTTCAATGACGGTGGCTAATTGGATATCCGAACATTGTAAAACCCATAGAAAGACAGTTTTACTTTGTGGCAACGGTAATAATGGTGGTGATGGTTTGGCAGTAGCAAGAATACTTTATCTGAAAGGATTTGATGTAGAGGTATTTGTTAAAGATCCAAAGGGTAAATTCTCAGAAGATGCCTCGGTGAATATTAAAAGGATAGAAGATATTTCAGGAATCTCTGTCCGGACCTTCAGTCAGATTACTCAATATAAGTTTGATGATGAAACTGTTATTATTGACGCGCTCTTTGGAACTGGATTGTCCAGACCTTTGGAAGGAGAATATAAAGAACTTGTTGATCAGATCAATAAAAAAGATCATATCAAAATAGCTATAGATGTTCCCTCTGGAATGTCTGCTGACAGGCTCATTGGTGGTGATTCTGTTATCTTGAAAACTGATTATACACTTACTTTTCAGTCCTGGAAGCGAAGTTTTCTTCATCCGGAAACCGGAAAGTATACCGGAAAAGTAATCGTTCTGAATATTGATTTAAATAAAGAATATGCTGAAGTAACTGAAACGAATTATTTCGCAACTGATGATCACTTTGCCGGATCCCTTTTTATACCCAGAAATGAATTTGCTCATAAAGGGAGTTATGGTAAAGCGGTAATTGTTGGTGGAAGCTATGGGAAGATCGGTGCAGCAGTCTTGGCTACAAAATCGGCCTTGAAAACAGGAGCAGGACTTACTTTTACATTAGCTCCTCAATGTGGATATGAAGTCTTGCAGACTTCCTGTCCTGAAGCTATGTTTATAGAAGGAGGGGAGCAATATATTAAAGATTTTGATATTGATAAAGGAGCAGTTATAGGAATTGGTCCCGGCTTGGGAACACATGCAGATACTCAAAAGGGACTTTTGAAGTTTCTGAAAGATAATCAGGCTCCATTAGTATTGGATGCCGATGCATTGAATATTATTTCTGAAGATAAGAAAAACCTTCAGTTAATTCCCAAAAGATCAATTATCACTCCTCATCCCAAAGAATTCGAAAGGTTATTTGGTCCAACAGAAAACTCCTTTGAACGATTGGAACTGGCAAGAAAAAAAGCTGAAGAACTTGGTGTTTATATTGTATTAAAAGATCATCATACGCAAGTAATTACTCCTGATGGGAAAGTTTACTATAATCTGACCGGAAATGCGGGACTTGCCAAGGGAGGAAGCGGTGATATTCTGACCGGTATTTTAACTTCACTATTAGCTCAGCGGTATTCGGAAAAAAATGCCTGTATTCTGGGAGTCTGGCTGCATGGAAAAGCCGCAGATCTTGCAGCTGAAAAACATTCAAAAGAGTCTATGCTTCCTACAGATGTCATTGATGAGTTAGGAAATGTTTTTATTGATTTAAATAGAAAAAAAATGAGAATTTTATGATTGTAGGGAAGGCTAAGTACATAAATCAGTAAACGTAAAAAAGGCAAATCTGTAATTAACAAATTTGCCTTTTTATATTTTAAGCCAAGATTAACCAGCTATTCTTTTCATTCCGGTTTCTCGTTTTCTACCTCCGTAATTTTAAATTTCCTGGAAACGATCATAATGATCACTCCGGCAAGCATAAAAGGAATAGAAAGAACCTGTCCCGTGTTTAGTCCTCCGATCTGAATGAATTCATCACCTTGTGGTTCTTTTAGGAATTCTACAAAGAATCTGATGGCCCACAGGATGATAAAGAATAATCCAAATAGCCATCCCTGCTGATATTTTTTATTTGTTTTTCTGTAAAGAATCCATAATAAAATGAATAATGCAACATATCCTACTGCTTCGAATAACTGACTTGGGTAACGCGGTACCGTAAGTCCATATTCACTGCTCTGTTGTGGGAAAAGTAATGCAAAAGGAGAATTGGGGTCAGCAGGTTTTCCTACGATCTCAGAATTGAAGAAGTTCCCCATTCTTACAAATGCACCACCTAAAGCTACTACAATCCCTAATCTGTCATATACCCAGAAAGGGTTTTTCCTGATAACCTTATATGAGTAATAAAGAGTGGTAAGAATCAGTGCAATAGTTGCTCCGTGACTTGCCAATCCTGAAAATCCTGTGAATTTGATCCCATTTTTGGTGCTGATCGGTAAAAATACACTCCAGAAATCCTCCTTAAACAGTTCTGGCTGATAGAAGATAACATGTCCTAATCTAGCTCCAAGAATAGTTCCTATCAATGTCCATGTGAAAAGCGGCTCCAGATATTTCTGGTTAATATTATCAATTTTAAAGATTCTTGTCATTAAAATATATCCGAAACCAAAGGCCAGTACGAACATTAAGCTATAAAAGTGCAGGGTAAATATGCCGATATTGATCCCTTTTGACGGATCCCATATTTTAAAAGAAGTTTTAAGCTCCACTTTATCAGAATCAGAAATAGGTTTTGCAGACTTTACCGCATATTTGAATGTGGTGATATTATCTTTGGAAGGAGGAGTGTTGATCAGTTTAAAATGTTTATCAAAAAACTGATATTGTGAATCTTTGAATCTTGTAAGTGCTGAAGCGTTGTAGCTGTAGTACGCAGGCTCAAAATTAGATTCGTTAAGGATGACCAGCACATTATCTTTTATCCCTCTGTCTGGAAAAGCGCTAAGATCTCCCAGTTCTGTAGTGGAATAGATTTTTACAGGAACATTATTTCCATTGATGTCTAAAGCTCCGTCAGATAGACCTCCAGGGTATTCCTGTGCAAAAAGGCACTGGGTAACCAATGCAAATATGACAAGGTAAATTCTGAAAAAAATATTACTCATTTTTCTATTGATTTAATAGTTTGTTTTATTGATGTTTATGCTTAGGGGGAACAGGGTCGTAGCCGCTTCCTCCCCATGGGTGGCATCTTAAAATTCGCCTGAACCCCATCCAGAAACCCTTAAATACACCATGAACCTGCAAGGACTCTACCATATAATGAGAGCAGGTAGGTTCGTAACGGCAATTTTTAGGAAGTAGGGGCGAGATGAACCACTGGTAAAATTTGATCAAAATTACCAAAGGAAATGTAATGATTTTATTGAATGTAAGTTTCAAAACAATGCAAAAATAGGGTAAAAAAATGAAAATTAGTTTAATTTTGTTAGAAGTTTCAGAGCGTAGAAATCTGAAATATTGATCTTAAAAAATAAAATACTTTGAATCAAAATATTCCATTAGCTGAGAAATTAAGACCTAAAACCCTGGATGAGGTGCTGGGGCAGGAACATCTTACTGGCGAGAAAGGAACGATCAGAAAAATGATCGAAAATAATTCCCTGAATTCCCTGATACTTTGGGGGCCTCCGGGAACAGGCAAGACTACACTGGCAGAGATTATTTCTGAGAGTTCCGGGAGAAAATTTTATAAACTTTCAGCGGTGTCTTCGGGAGTAAAAGATGTTCGTGATGTAATTGATGATGCTAAAAAGCAGAATTTATTTTCCGGAAAATCACCTATTTTGTTTATTGATGAGATTCACCGTTTTAATAAGTCCCAGCAGGATTCCCTGTTGCATGCAGTAGAAAAAGGCTGGATCGTTTTAATAGGAGCTACTACAGAAAATCCGAGCTTTGAAGTGGTCTCTGCTTTATTATCAAGAAGTCAGGTGTATATCCTGAAAGCACTAAGTTATGAAAAGCTTGAAGAACTTATCGATATCGCTTCTGAAAGATATAATAAAGATGAACGCTCAGACTTTAAAATTCTTGAAAAAGAGGCACTGATACAATATTCAGGAGGTGATGCCCGAAAGCTGATCAATTCTGTAGAACTGGTTTTGAATCAGTATAAAAATACAGAGACCAAAGAGATTATCAATTCAGATGTGCTGGAAGTTCTTCAGGAAACCATGGCATTGTATGATAAGAATGGTGAGCAGCATTATGATATTATCTCTGCCTTTATCAAATCCATGCGTGGGGGAGATCCTAACGGAGCTGTTTATTGGCTGGCGAGAATGATTGCCGGAGGAGAAGATATTAAGTTTATAGCAAGAAGAATGCTTATTCTGGCGGCAGAAGATATCGGGTTGGCAAATCCTAATGCGCTGGTTATTGCCAATAACTGTTTTCAGGCTATCAATGTGATTGGAAATCCCGAAGCGAGAATTATTTTAAGCGAGACGGCTGTATATCTGGCTGTTTCTCCAAAGAGTAACTCTGCGTATATGGCAATTAATGAAGCGTTAGCGTTGGTAAAACAAACCGGTAATCTTCCTGTACCACTTCATTTAAGAAACGCTCCTACCAAACTGATGAAAGATCTTGATTATGGAAAAGAATATAAATATGCTCATTCCTATGAAGGAAATTTTGTAGAGCAGGACTTCCTTCCTCAGGAAATCAGGGATGTGAAACTGTATGAACCCGGAAATAATTCAACAGAAAAGAAAATCTATGAAGAACTGAAGAAAAAGTGGGGAAAGAAATATTAAATAAAAAAGGATAGAACTCTTAGTCTATCCTTTTTTTATGGTGAAAAATTATTTCGTATGAATATATAGAGTTGGTTTCCCGTTGTACTCTTTTATCTTAGATGTTGCAGGAACCTCCGTGCTTATCATAGTTGATGAATCAGTAAATTTAAAATCATCAATAAAAACAGGATTATTGGCAGGAAGGTCTTTTTGTTTATTGAGAGATGCTAATGTTATCTTACTTAATTTTACGCCATCCAGAGATTTATACTCAGTAACTCCGTTGGTGAAAACAGAACTGAATTTTTTCAGGTTGGCAGGAAGTTCAGATCCGCTATTGTAGACTTTTACAACCTGCATACTGGTGCCTTTCGAGTTGAACAGGGCTTCTGTTCCAATCATATTATCAGCAATAGCAAGCTTTTGCTGTGCAAACAATGTTGCAGATGACAGTATTAAAAAAGAGTAGAGTAATTTTTTCATAATCAGAATATGTAACTGTTAAAAACGTGATAAATATAGTTATTTTTTACAAAATGTGAATTAAATATTGGAATGTTTTAAATTTTATTTAGAAATAAAAACTTTTAATCTAATTATAAATCCTGATTTTCTTCTTTTTTTTCTTTTGTATCGACCATATTTTTGATGATATTCTTAAAGCGCTGAAAAGTAAAGGAACTTAACAGCAGAATAATCCCAAGAGCAATAAACGCGCTGATTCTTGAAATATTATCCATTTGCCATACATCATAGGCGTATAGCTTCAATACCATTATACCAATAAGAGTAAAACCGATCTTATTGTATTCCTGAATATTTCTTTTTAATCCCATATAAATAAAAATACTGGCAAGTATCGTCCAGATGATTGGAAGATAAAGAATGTTAAAATGATTTTTTACAGCATATGAATCGGCAATATCCTTAGAGACTGTCAATACATATAGATGATGAAGCTCACAGCTAACCGAAATAATGAGTGTGAGGGCAATAAACCAATATGATATTTTCGATTGATGGAATCCTGTAGCGGGAACAATTTTTAAGCATACATATATAAAAGGTATCCATTGAAGCAGATGCCATAAATAAAATCCACTCTGAAGTTCTTTTGAAAGGATATCTTTCACAACTGATGAGGTGGAAGCAGAAATGTTAATTATAATAAGGAAAAAGAACAGATAGATCAGTGCGGTCTGAAAATCATTGGGAATATTAAGTTTATTTCTGAAAACTAATAGGATGAAAATATAACAGATACTGTATAGTAATCCTACACTGCTTATTACCGCCAAAGACATGTGACTGATATGATAAATAATTTCCAGAAGGAATGCAGTATAAATAACTCCATAACTTGCTATTGTAATAAGGTCTTCAAAAAAGGTATTGGCTTCTGTTTCTTTCCGGTTGTTTTTCAGTAAATATAAATTAATACCAGTTGAAACGATGGTCACTAGGCTGGTTAAAAATACAGGATTGAATATAATGGCGAGATTGTCTGTATTGAAATATTCACACCACGTAATAATCTGTGCAAAAATAACCATTGGGAAAAGAACATGAAAACATGTTTTAAATATTGTATGACCGGTTTTTTTCCATATGAATAGGAGTAAAGTAGCTTCTATAGCCCAGACACTTGTGATAAGATGTGCTTTAAACTGTAAAGCAACTGCTATTGTAATGAGGCTGATTGTTATCCCGGCAAAAACAGAAAAAGAAGTGCCAAAATTCCTTTTTCCATATTCTCTTAAGAAAAGGATTGCATTTACCACAGCAAAAATGAGTGGGAAGATGATGACAGGTTCGTATTGTAATTCATTGAAAATATATGTTAGTCCTATAATGCTTGAGCCGTTAACCAGAGCAAGCATTAAAATATCAGGAACAGAAAGTTCACTTTTCCTGAAATAATTGTGAAGGGCAAAAATGTAAAAAATAATATAACTGATGAGGTAGAAAGTAATGCTTAACAGTTGAGGCAAGTCAGCAGTCCAGTAAAAAAGATAGAGGCTGGTGAAAATATAAGCTGTCCATCCCACACTTTTCCAGTGCTGAAGAAAAGCGGCTGCAAGCATTCCAAGGTTTAATAAACTGAGGTAGGTGAAGAGAAACAGATAATTGCTTTCTCCTGTACTGATCATGAGAGGAGCGGCAAAACCGCCTATTAATGAAAAGATGATCAGAACCTCACTTCTGTAATAGTAGGATAGAATGATAGAAACGGCGGTAATCACCGAAGTGATGATAAAGGCCATATTCTGACTGAAAAGATGATATTCCCGAAAGGCGATAGTGGTTGTAAAATACAGGACGGCAATTCCGCCTCCGGTAATAATAGAGGCAAATGTTTTGTAGTTTTTTCTAAGGAAATGCCCTAGAACTATGATTCCGCCTCCGATGCAAAGGCCAATTCCTGCTCTTGCAGTTTCTCCGATCCAGTTTTTATCAATGGCATATTTTACAAAATAACCAATTCCGAGAACGAGGGTGAAAATACCAATAACGGTAAGAATATTCTGCTTTAAAAATTCAAATACAGGATGTAACCAATCTTTTTGAATTACCGGAGGTTGTTCTGTGTTTTCATCAGGAATGACAGCTTCTCTGTGAGATTCGACTGGTATTTGTGATTCAATAATGGTGTCTTCGATATGGGAAATCCCCTGACTGGTCTCAGGTTGTAGTATTTTTTTATTGATTTTTGAACTAAGGTCTGATACCTCTTTTTCAAGTTTCCGGATTTTAGTATTCAGGTTGTTGAAAATAATGGCAATTACTACAATAAGGATAACCGCAATATACTCATTCATTATATAGTTTTTATCAAATATAAAGAATTTTAAAATGGTGTTTAAAAATTAACCCACCGCAATAGAGGCGATGGGCTAACGGTATAGATAACTAACAATATGTTTATATTAATTGGATACTTTGTAAATATAGAATGAAGCAACACTGGAACCTGCAATTGATAGATCTAAAACATTGTTTCCTGTGAGACCGAAGCTGATTTTGTCTCCATTTTGGAAGGAGTATAGTGAATTGATACTGGCGTCAGACATGGTTAACTTGGCTACAAGTAAATCAAGACCTGAAAATGGACGGGTGTCAATAATTGTGCCTACACCATTTCTGGTTCTTGCGATCCCGATGCCATAACCGTTTACAAGAAGATTTGCTTGTAATCCGGTTCCGTAACGGAATGAATATCCTACCATGTAAACTCCTGTAGATGGAACGATGAAAGAGCCGTCTGAATCGGAAAACATACTTGCGGATCCTATTGTTCTTTCAACTGCTTGGAAATTAACAGGTTTGAAATCTGCTGGAAAAAGAGTAACGTTTACAAGGCTAATGCCAGTTATTTTTTTAGCCGCAAACATTCCTGAATTGACATTAGAAGCTCCTATTAACAATTGTGGATCCATGGCAAATACTTCTGTGCCTGCATTATCCTGAACTAAAAGCTGGTATCCGGGTACTGTAGTAGCGGTTGGTGTATTTCGAACTCTCATATTTCCATTAATATCTAATGTTGCCGTTGGGGTTGTGGTATTAATTCCTACTTGTGAAAATAATGGCAGTGCTGCACATGCCAGTATTAGGCTGTAAAGTTTAGTTTTCATGATCAAGATTTTTACTTAGTTGCAAACAAAGATACAATAAATATACATTTTATATTATGAAATTTTCATTATTAATATAAATATGATGTAATATATTTAAACGTATGTTTGTGTTTTAGAATATATTATTACATATTTTAATTACGGGTTGTTTTTATTTTATTTATTTAAGTGAGTGTTTGTGAGGGGTTTGAAAAAATAAATTATCCCTGTTGTGTGGGTTGTTATTTTGATTTATAAGGTGCTGGTCAGGCATTTATTAATAAATCACATTACTTTTTTGGTTGTTACGATATAAAAAAAACACTGTTACTTTAACAGTGTTTTTTTATTAGGGATATGTTGGCTTATTTTTAACTTTCCAAAAGGAATTCTTTATAATTTCCAAGAAAATCCACATCAGCGTTGATGGATTCAAGTTCTTTCAGGGCATTTCCGTGTAGCACATCCTTCCATGAGCCTTCTACATTAATGAAGAAGAAATAATTTCCCAATCCTGTTTTTAATGTTCTGGATTCAATTTTGCTGAGGTTCATCTTTCGCCATGCAAAAACAGACAGCACCTGATGTAGGCCTCCAGGATGATCTTCAGGTAGGGTGATTAGCATTCCTGATTTCTCACCCAATGTTTCGAGTTGACTGTTATCATATCTGTTTTGTTGCTTTGAGATAATAATAAATCGGGTATGGTTCTGTTCAAAATCCTGAATATTACGGTTGATGATCTTTAAACCATATAAATTAGCTGCAAACTGATTGGCTACTGCTGCGATCTTCAGATCTTTATTTTCCGACACATATTTGGCAGCAGCGGCGGTAGAAGAAAAATCCTGTTTGGGAATGTCTTTGTAATGTGTATCCAAAGAATGGAAGCTCTGAGCCAATGCCTGTGGATGAGAATAAATCCTTTCTATCTCCTCAATAGAATTTTCAGGATGAATCATCAGGTGGTGAGCGATAGGCATTACAGCCTCCGCTTCAATTTTAATAGACGGTGTCTTATACAAATAATCCAGCGTCATTGATACGGTGCCTTCTATGGAATTCTCCAAAGGAACAACAGCTTTGAGTGTGTTTCCGCTTTCCACTGCACTAAAACAGTCCAGAATGCTGGCTTGTGGTAAAAGCTCATCATCAGGAAAAAGCTGTGCGGCGGCAAGCTGAGTAAAGCTGGCATGAGGCCCCAAAAATGCAATCTTCATAAGTAAATATATAAGGTGTTGTTGTTATCAAAAGACAAAGGTGCGAATTATAGTTCAAAGTTCAGCGGGAGAGTTCAGGGTTTAAAGTTTAAAGTTGGTTGACTGTAGGTGTCCTGTCTCCTGTTTTCAATCTTTATAAGGTGTCCTCTGTGGTCTCTTTCCAATTGCCTTCAATCATCTTCATCAGGAAATCCGGACATTTGATAACTTTATTGGTTTGGGCATCTAAAAAGAAAAGGGTAGTGGAGGCCTCGGTAATTTTAATATGCTCTTCATTGTAAATTTCATATTCAAATTCAATTCTTACTCCGGGAATTTTTTTTACATAAGTGTGAATTTCTAATTTTTGATCATACAAAGCTGGGCGAATATACTTAATTTTGTAGTCTGAAACAGGCAGCCAAATTCCTTGGTTTTCAATTTCATCGTATGAAATTCCTATACTTCTGAAGAGTTCAACCCGGCCTACTTCAAAGTACTGGGCGTAGTTACCATAATATACATATTTCATAGGGTCTGTTTCTGCGTAACGTACTCTAATTGAGTGAGTTGTGTGTATCATTTTAGGTCTTAAATTATACATACAAATATATTTTTAAATAATCAATACCTGCAATATTTTTTTTTAAAAAGAAAATATTGGACCTTTGTCTCCCTTCTAAAAACAGTACAAACAAAAGAATAATCAGGGCATAAAAATGGATGACAATTTAATGATGATATGGCAGAAATGCCTTCAGTTTATGCGCGATAACCTGAACGCAGCTGAAGATAATTCTGACCTGAAAAAACTTGAGAAATCTTTCGATATGTTATTTGATAAGGTACAGCCACTTTCATTAGTGTCTAATAACCTTACACTTATCGTACCGAGCGATTTTTACAAGGAATATATTGAGGACAATTACCTGTCCTTACTTTCTGCTGCCCTGAAGAAAAATGTAGGAAAAGGAGTGAAGTTATGGTATTCTGTAATGGAAAACAGGCCAAAAGGTGAAGAAAAACCGGTTACCATGAACATGAAGGGACAAAGTGTTCCTACTCCAAAAACACAGGAAACAATGCCACAAGGATTCTCAGCTAATATTGTAAACCCTTTTGTGGTCCCTGGAATTAGAAAAGTAAATATTGATTCTAATCTGAAACCAGACTATTCTTTTGATAGTTATGTAGAAGGAGAAAGTAATAAATTTGCAGCTACCGTAGCAAGATCTATTGCTAAAAGACCTGGAGCTACAGCATTCAACCCATTATTCTTATACGGAGGATACGGAGTAGGAAAAACCCACTTAGGTCAGGCTGTTGGTCTTGAAGTAAAGAATCAGTTTCCAGACAAGGTAGTTCTTTATTTATCTTCAGAAAAATTCATCCAGCAGTTTATTTCAGCTGCTAAAGCACATAAGCAAACAGAATTTGCAAACTTCTATCAAATGGTAGATGTACTGATTATTGATGATATTCAGTTCTTATCAGGAAAATCAGCAACACAGGATAGCTTCTTCCACATTTTCGATCACC
Organism: Chryseobacterium pennae; assembly: GCF_003385515.1. GTDB lineage: Bacteria > Bacteroidota > Bacteroidia > Flavobacteriales > Weeksellaceae > Chryseobacterium > Chryseobacterium pennae. The sequence continues at coordinate 164,514 of NZ_QNVT01000010.1, forward strand.
TGCATCAAAATGGAAAGCAGATTATCCTTACTTCAGATAAAGCACCGGCAGATATTATGGATATTCAGGACAGGATTGTTTCCCGTTTCAAATGGGGACTTTCTGCAGAGATCAAATCTCCGGATTTATCTACAAGAAGACAGATTATTGAAGATAAGCTAAGCAGAGACGGAATCGTTCTTCCTGGAGATATGCTGGATTTCCTTGCTGTTGAAACGAAAACAAACGTAAGAGAATTAATTGGGGTTATCAATTCGGTAATTGCATATTCTACAGTATATAAGAGAGATCTAAGTCTTGAATTGTTAAAGGAAACCATCAACAGAATTGCAGCCAACCAAAAGAAGGTGATCAATATTCCTTATATTCAGGAAGTGGTATGTGACTATTTTGGAATCAAAAAAGAGCAGCTTCTATCCAAAACGAGAAAAAGAGAAATCGCATTACCAAGACAATTGGCCATGTATTTCTCAAAAGAGTTTACCAACTCCACATTCACTAAAATTGGAGAAGAAATGGGCGGAAAAGACCACTCTACAGTAATGTATGCATGTGATACTATCAAGGACGTTTCGAAAATTGATAAAGAAATTAAGAAATACGTTAAGGATCTTACCGAAAGAATTAAGCAGTAAGATGATCTTAATCTAAAATATTTAAAAATGAAGAATAGTTTTATTCTTCATTTTTTATTTAGTTTTGTTACAGCAATACATTTTGATTGCCATTTAATTTATTAAATATCAGACTATGAAAATCCTGATGGTTTGCCTCGGAAATATTTGCAGAAGCCCTTTGGCAGAAGGAATTATGAAAACAAAAGTGCCGGAAAATTTTGTGGTAGACTCTGCCGGAACCATTGCTATGCATGAAGGGGAACATCCGGATAAAAGAGCCATTAAAACAGCAGCTAATCATCATATTGATATTTCCAGACAGAGATCAAGGCCTATTACCAGAGCAGATTATGAAACTTTTGATAAGATCTACTGTATGGATATAGATGTGTTTGAAGATGTTGTTTCCAAAGCTAAAAATGAAGAAGAACGCCAGAAAATATCATTGTTTCTGAAGGTATTGGGAGATCGCGAAAATGCTGAGGTTCCGGATCCGTATTGGGGAGATTTGAAAGATTTTGAAAATGTTTTCCAGCTTTTGGAAAAGGGATGTGATGCTATCAGAAAGCAAATCCTAATAACATAACCATGAAAAAACTGCTATTACTACTCATCGTAAGCTTTAATTTCTCTTTTGCTCAGACCAAAGATGAAACAGAAATCCTTAAAGTAATGAATGACTTTATGGAAAGTATTAAAACAAGAAATGAACCCAGATATCTGTCTCTATTCCAGGAACCAGTGCTCTGGACAGGAATTTATAAAGACAGAACACAGGCTAAACGTCTGGAGAAAAATCCCAAGGCAGAATATTATTTTGCCGATGATTATAAAACTTTCATCAAAGGCTTTAAAGATGATAAATCTGAAGAAAAATTTGACAATATTAAAATCGTTGAGGATGGAGGAGTAGCTTCTGCCAATTTCGATTACAGTTTTTGGTATGACGGAAAAATGGAAAACTGGGGAAAAGAAATCTGGACACTGATGAAAATCAACGGAATCTGGAAAATAACCTCTGTAACCTTTTCTATGGACCTTGCGAAATACTTCCCACAACCATCATTAAACGAAAGAACTAAAAAATAAAACAATGCTTTTTTTACTCCCTGCTTACTTATCAGAAAATACTTCAATCACTCATTTTGCACCTGTTATTAAGGAATATATCATGCAAACCGATTACTTCTTTGTGGAAAATGAGAAAACGGCCAGAAAGGTCGTTAAATTCTTTGCTCCTGAAAAGAAACAGGCAGATTTGAAGCTGTTTTTATTGGATAAGTATACAGAAAATGCAGATATTAAAGAAGCCCAGCAGCTTATGTTGAAAGGGCAGGATTTCGGATTGCTTTCAGAAGCAGGATTACCATGTATTGCAGATCCTGGAAACCTGATGGTAAAATGGTGCCATGAAAAGAATATCAGAGTAATCCCTATTTCAGGACCTTCATCCATTATTCTGGCTTTAATTTCCAGTGGTTTTAATGGACAGGAGTTTACGTTTAACGGATATCTTCCTATTGATAAAGGAGAAAAGAAGAAACAAATCCAACAGTTGGAAAGCCTGGTTCAGAAAACTGGTTATTCTCAGATCTTTATGGAAACTCCTTACAGAAATAACCAGCTTATTGAAGATCTTACAAAATTCTTATCACCTAATACCAAGTTGTGTATTGCTGCCAATATTAATGATCCGGAGCATGAATTTATTAGTACTAAAACAATAAAGGATTGGCAGAAACAAAAACCTGAACTTCATAAAGTTCCTGCTGTATTTGTACTTGGAAAATAAAAAAAATGATGAAGAATAACCCATTTCTTACTGTTTTTCTATTATTTGGTATTCAGGTATTGCTTATCAAATACCTGGATTATCTGGATCTTGAGATGGGACAAGGTTTATATCTTGCTTTTGTTTGTTTTTGTATTCCCACCATCTCTATCATTCTTAATTGGTTTACCGGAGAGTCCAGATATAAAAAATCATTCAGGTATTTTACTTTTTTTATGGTAATAGCTTCCCTCTTGGCATTTGTAGCATTGTCATATTTATAGGGGTTTTAGGAAGAGTTTATCAACATTAAAGTATGAAAAAAACGACTATAGATTATCTTAATTTTGGGTTGGCAGGCATTTTTATTGGAATGCTTATTCTCTATGGAGTTACCTTACTTCAAAAAAAGGAATTTGATAGATTAAACTGGTCGGCAAAAATCATCGGTATAAAGCCTGAGTCGGTAGATGAAAAACCAGGAATGCTGAAGATTCTTGATGCTGTTTTCATCAATAGTTTTAATAAGTATGTAACCAAATTAGATGATGTTTCTCCTCTGTTGATTTTTTCCCACGAAGAATCAGATTCTGGCTCTTTTCGGACCCAAAATGATCTCTTACCTGATTCCTTATCTGTTAAATATTTTTCTTTTGAAGATAAAAAGTTTTATCATTTAAACGCAAAGCTTTCTTTGGAAAAAATGTATAATTGTTTAGAAGATAAAGATTTAGAGGCTAACTTGAAGATAGAGATTCATCCGGGTGGAAAGATTTCTTTGAAGGTTGAACAGCCGGAATCTGAAAATTTCGGAACAAAATTAATACATAATTTTCAGGCCAAGGAAATTCCAGGAACATTAAAAATGCTGGTTGATGGTTCAGATCGGAAAGAGTATGACTTTTCTCTGATGAAGGGGTTGTCCGATTATTCGGATATTCTTACTCAAAAATATCTATGGGAAGTAAAAATTGAAACTGAAGGTTCTGAGGATATTTTAAACACTTCAGCATATAACTTTTATGGTAAATCAATAAGAACGGATAATGAAACTTTTGAAGATGTCCTGTTAAGAGATATTCCGGAAAGCATTGTGATTAAATGGGGAAATAAACAACATTATGAAATTGGTTATTCTTTTGACGGTCAGGAAATTTTAGATGCTTTTAAAGATCTCGATAAGATAAAGAGTAGTGAACCTGCAGTGATAACTTTTAAGTTATTAAAAAATTCTCTTCCAAAAGCTGAAATATCTAAAGCTGGGAAGACAATTAAGTTAAAAGATACTTACCCGAACTATCCTGCAAAAATTAATTATAGATTGGGATGTTAAATAGAAAATTCTGGAAGATCTTTTTAGAATTAATACCTGATCCCGGTCTTTTTAAGAATAAAACTTAAAAGCCATATCGGCCCAATCAGCAGAAACTGGATATCTTTAAGAAAAGACGGCTTTTTTCCTTCAATCTTATGTCCGATAAACTGGAAAATCCATGTAATCACAAAAACACCGAAGTAAAGTATCCAGGTTTGTTTGCCGAGGGTAATGTTGGTAAGATAAATACAATGTTCTGCCAAAAGCACAATCAAAATCATGGTGATTCCGATTAGTAAAGAAAGCCTTACATAATATAAACTTATCAGGGCAACAGCTACCAAACTTACAATACTGATACACCCAAAATAGGAAATGCAGAAATGAGAGGAAGGAATTAAGGAAATAAATCCAAGGATAGAACAAAAAATAAGAGGTACACAAAACCAATGAATGAACTTGTTAGTCGCATTTCTATGGCTTTTACTATATTCTGCAAATAATAAATCAACCTTTCTCATACTGACAGGAATTGGATAATTGCTAAAATAATAAAATTTTGTAATCAGTGGTAAGATTGCTTACATTTGTGTTATGTCTGCCTTAGAAAAGTTCGGAGTAGAAATATCTACGGAACGTAATATTTTTGAAAGAATTGCCGTTGATAAACCCTTTCGGCCTGAAAATCCGGCATTTATTTTTATTAAATCAGGAACCATAAAACTTCGCCAGCACTTCAGTGATCTGGAAGTTTCTGCCAATATGTTTATGGTAACAGATCCACAGACTATTTATGAAGTAGTAGCGGTAAGTGATGACTTTCAATCAAGAATGGTTTCCTATAAAAGGGATTTTATTTCGGCGCTATCGTTAAAATTCAATAGACTGATTACATACCGATATTTCAGACAGCAGATGAATAAAGGTGTTCCCTTTCCTGAGAATGAAATGGAAGTGGTCTGGAAAAGTGTCAATTTCCTGAAATTTATCCTTGATTCTGAAACTGAAATGCTGTACAAAAAAGAAATGGTAGAACATCTTTTCTCTGTTTTCTGTTATCAGATGGCCGGAATTATTTCAAAGGAAGATAATAATTCCATGAACCAGATGTCCAGACAGGAAGAAATTGTATTCGTTTTTCTTACTGATCTTTCCGAGCATCATCTCACAGAGAGAACGGTAGAGTTCTATGCCGAAAGACAATCCATTACAACCAGACATTTGTCAGCAGTAATCAAAGAGGTAACAGGGAAGTCAGCAAGCCAGATTATTGCTTTAATTGTGATTAATGAAGCAAAAGTACTTCTAAACTCTTCTAATAAACCTGTTTCTGAGATTTCTTCTATCCTTGGTTTTAGCGATCAGTATGCATTTTCTCACTTTTTTAAAAAACATCTGGAGGTAAGCCCAAGACAATACAGGCATCAGTTCGAAAGCTAAAATCTTACATTTGAACATCTTTTTCCAAAAATCAAACATTTGATTGAATTTGTTGTTGTCCTAACTTTGCATCTGTAAAACAAGGTAAAATGACAAAGAAAATAAAAACAGCACTATCAGTTCTGATAGCAGCTTTTCCTGCGCTGTTTTTTTCACAACAGATTAAACAGTTGACCGCAGGGGAGATTGCTGAACTGGCAGTTCAGAATCATCAGCAGTTGAAGGTTTCCGCTCAGAATATTGATATTGCAAAACAGAATATCAATGTTGTTAAGCTTCAGAAACTTCCAACCATCACGGCTTCTACAAGCCAATTCTATTTGGGAGATGCAGTAGCCATCGATAAAGATTTTTCAAATTCTACAAAGGTTCCTATGCCTCATTATGGAAGCTCCTATGCTGTTCAGGCAACGCAGCTGATCTTTAAAGGAGGGTTGGTAAATAAATCTATTGAAATGGCAGGGCTTCGTGAACAGCTTTCTGAACTGGATCTGGAGAAAAATAAACAGGATGTGAAATTTTTAGTAATTTCAAACTATCTGGATGTCTACAAGATTATCAATCAGGAAGACGTGTTTCAGAATAACAAAAAGTTAGCTCAGGAACGTCTTAAGAATATTCAGAAATTCTATCAGCAGGGGATGGTGACCAGAAACGAAGTGATTCGTGGTGAGCTTGCCCTTAAAAATCTGGATCAGGGTATTCTGACGCTTTCAAATAATAAAAAAATCCTTAATTATAATTTAAATATTGCTTTAGGTTTATCTTCTGATACTGAAATTGTTCCTACTGAAAATCTGGAAAATAAAGAATCAGGAATCGGAATAGATTATTATATGAATCTTGCTCACGAAAGCAATCCGGTGTTGAAGTCAGCACAGAAAAATATAGCAGTAGCCGATAAAAATATTGAAATTATTAAAACCGATAATTCACCTACTGTAGCAGGATTTGGCGGATATACTTTACAAAGACCAATTACTACGAGAAACCCTGTCTTGGATATGTATTCAGGAGGTTGGCAGACAGGTGTTTCTCTTAGTTACAATATCGATACCCTGTATAAAACAAAAGAAAAAGTAAAATTAGGTGAACTGCAGAAGAATCAGGCCAATGATGCGATGACTTTGGTTCAACAGAATGTAGATATGGGAGTGAATGCAGCGTATACCAAATATCAGGAGTCTATTCAGCAGGCAGATATTTTAAATGATTCCAAAAGGCTGGCAGAGGAAAACTATAAAATTACCGAAGCCAAATATCTGAATCAATTGGCTGTACAGGCGGAAATGATTGATGCTCAAAACCAGAAACTGCAATCGGAATTGGATTATGCCAATGCAGAGATCAATGTTTTGTATCAATATTATAACCTTTTGAAAGCTACGGGAACACTTTAATTTTTAAACTGAAATCAACACAATGGAAAACAAGGAACAAACTACTCAAAATACTACATCAACTCCCGCAAAACCAGCGGCAGACAACAAAAAAAAGCAGAATAAGAAAAATAAAATCAGAGCGATTATTTCCAATATCGTCGTTTTTCTGGTGATTGGATTCGGATTATTCTGGCTTATTCGTGAATATTTTCACATCGGAAATAAAACCTATACAGAAGCGGCTCAGGTAGAAGAATTCATTAACCCGATCAACACAAGGGTTTCTGCTTATATCAAAGAAATTAAATTTATTGAGCACCAAAGAGTTAAAAAAGGAGATACACTGGTTATTTTGGATGAACGTGAAATCATTACCCAACTGGGACAGGCAGAAGCAGCTTACCAAAATGCTATGGCTCAGAAAACAGCAACCAGCTCTTCTGTAAATACAGTTTCCAATAACGTAAATGTAATGGAATCTAATATTGCAGGGGCAAAAGCAAGACTTTGGAATGCTGAGCAGAATCTGAACAGATACAAAAACCTTTTATCTGCAGAAGCGGTAACAAGACAACAGTACGATCAGGTAAAAACTGAATATGATGCCCAGAAAGCAGCCTATGAGACGTTGGTGAACCAAAAACAATCGGCAAATCTTTCTACTACAGAAGTGAAAAGCAGATTGGGAATTAACGAGGCAGAGATTAAAAGAACAAAATCTGCACTGGATATGGCGAGAATCAACCTTTCTTATACTGTTATTACTGCTCCTTACGATGGAGTGATGGGAAGAAGAACAATTTCTGAAGGTCAATTGATTCAGCCGGGTCAGCAAGTAGCAACCATCGTATTAAACGGTCAGAAGTGGGTAACAGCCAACTTCCTTGAAAGCCAGATGCCTAATATTAAAGTAGGAGAGAAGATGATAATGACGGCAGATGCATTGGGTGGAAAGCAGTTTGAAGGAGTTGTAACCGCTGTTTCTGCTGCTACCGGATCAAGATATTCAAGTGTGCCAACCGATAATTCGACCGGTAACTTCATTAAAGTACAGCAGAGAATCCCTGTAAGAATAGAGTTCACTGCTTCCAACAAAAAAGAAGATCTGGAGAAGTTAAGTGCAGGAATGAATATGAATGTGAATATTAATAAAGACTAGAAGATGGAAGATATCAGATTCCAGGCATTATGGAGTGTAAAGAATTAAGGTTGAATATTGAAAGTCTGCCATCTGATATCTGAAATCTATTATCTACAATATGTACAACAAAGGATTATATAACGACTGGGTACCTAAACCCATACAGCTCCTGCTGATTGTATTGCTGCTTGCTGTGGTAATGCCGATTGGTGGGGTGTATACCGGGAACATTAGCTCTTTGGTGAGTGGTACCGGAGCGATGACAGAATATTTTATGTGGGCAAATTATGCAACCACTATTGGAATGGGAGCGTGTATGCCGGTTGTTATCAGAATTAAAATGAGATTTAAAGTAAGAGACAAATTGGTGCTGTTATTGGTTCTTTTAGGATTATTAAGCTACATCAATTCTACTACTTTACAGCCGATGATCTTTGTTTTTTCCGCTTTACTGATCGGATTTATGAAGATGATGGTAACTATAGAACTCTTCCTGCCATTGATGGTAATGATTGGGAACAGAGGGATTTTTTATGGAGCATTTTATACATTTGTTCTGGTGATGAATCAGGTAGCTGTGTATTATTCAGCAGAGTTTGCTCTTCTTTATAATTGGCAGCAGTATTATGTTTTTACAGCAGTTTTATGCTTTATTTTAGCTTTGATACACTGGATTTTCATGCATAACAAATACTTTGCCCTGAAAGTTCCATTGCATTATATTGACTGGCTGAGTATCCTGCTTTTCATTTCAACCTTTATGTTTTCGGCCTATGTGTATGCATTCGGAAGACAACAGGACTGGTTGAATTCAAAGAATATCATTAATGCAAGTATTGCAGCTTTTGTAAGTTTTGCATTGCTTTCCATTCGGCAGTTAACTTTAAAGAGACCTTATCTTTCTTTTAAAATTTTTACAAAAAGTAATGTACAGAACGGTTTATTTATGCTGTTCTGGCTGGGGATGTTCTTAGGAACGGCTTCCCTTCAGAATACTTTTGCTGTAGGAGTTTTAGGGTATGATCAGTTAACCAATGCGAAACTGAGCATGATGATGATTCCGGGAATCATGGTGGCTGGGGTGATTGCTATATTTTGGTTTAAAAAAGAAAAACCATTGAAAATGTATATTTTTTCAGGATTTGCAGGAATGATAGGATATGCAATTATCATGTATTTTTCCATGGTTCTGGAATTCAATTATGATAACTGGTACTTACCTATGTTTTTAAAAGGCTATGGAATGTGTTCCCTGTTTATCTCTGTGTGGTTTTATACTTTAGACAAGCTTGAAATGGATGAAATGCTGGCAGCGATCGGATTGGTATTGGTTTGGAGAACCTTCTTAGCTGTAGGTATTTTTTCAACCCTATATTCATGGTTACAGTACCGTTTTCAGGTTACCGCAATAGGAGATCTTGCTGTTTATATGGATGGCATGACGGTAACTCCGCAGAATGTGATAGCCAATATGAAAGCCATTCAGCTTAATGCGATTCTGGTAGCCACTAAAAAGATATTCGGATTTATAATTCTGATTGGTTTTGGAGTCCTTTTGTATGTGGTAACCCATCATTTCGGGGCTAAAAGATTCCAGTATTTCAAATTTATCAGAGTACTTGGCGGGAAATCTGTTATTGCAAGAAGAAGACTTCGTGAACGCAAAAGATTATTAGAAGAAATAAAAGACGCAGCAGGGCCTGCGATGTAAAGATACCTTGTTTTTCACTGTAAGATCCTGGTCCTTAGTTGGGCTGGGATCTTATTATTTTTGGTAGGGAAGTGGGAGGCTGGAAGAGGGAAGTTATGATAGACGGTTAAGATCTATATCTCAATTTTTATAGATGGAATACTGCATATTGAACTTAAGTTTTATAAGGCGGGAAGCGGGAGGCTGGAAGAGGGAAGTTATGATAGACGGTTAAAGACTGTTGCTCAGTGTAAGAAAATTATTGAAAAGTAGTTATAGCTATACTGATGACATAAATAACTTCCTGTCCCCAGCTTCCATCTTCCAGCCTTTACATCAAAAAAGTGAAAAATTTCATCTTTTCTTATTTTTATTGTTTCTAAATAAGAATTACCTTTGCCGGATTATAAAACTTTGATTTGAAGGAATGAAAAAGCAGTACGCATTCATAGGTCTATTGGCATCGGGATTACTATTTTCCCAAACTGTTAGAGATTCTGTAGCCTCTAAAGGTATAGAAGATGTTGTCATCGTAGCATCCAGAAAACCTACCAAAATATCTGAGATTCCCGGTACCGTTTGGGTTGTTCAGAAAGAAAAAATTCAGGAACAGGCCAAAAGCGGGGTTCCGATTAAGGAAATGTTATCCATTTTAATTCCAAGTATGGATATTGGTCCGCAAGGAAGAACAAACTACGGACAGAATATGAGAGGACGTTCTGCCCTGGTAATGATTGACGGAGTTTCTTTGAACAGTATCCGTGCCATCAGCCGTCAGCTGGATGCCATTGATCCGTTTAATATTGAAAGAATCGAGGTGCTTTCCGGAGCCAGCTCTGTCTACGGTGGAAATGCAACCGGTGGTATCATTAATATTATTACAAAAATACCATCCAAAAAAGGAATCAGCGGAGAAACTGAACTGGGTGTACGTACAGGATTTATGGGAAAAGATGACCATGATTTCCGTGCAGCACAATCTATTGCAGGAAAAGGAGAAAAGTTCTTCGGGAGACTGGGAATTGCTTATCAGCAGAATGGTGGAGTATATGGAGCTGATCAGAAACAGCTTTTTACAGATATTACCCAAACCGATCTTCAGTATAACCAATCTATTGATGTCCTTGCAACCGGAGGATATCAATTTAACAACAAGCATAAAATAACAGCTTCTGTTCAATATTATAACTCAAAATTCAATGGTGACAGAAGTTTATATTTAGGACAAAACCTAAGCGCATTTACCAAGAAAGACGGAAGTCTACTGGAGATGAGAGATGGGTTTTCTTCCGATAAAAATGTAGGTACAGAGCGCTATATGGCAACAGTAGCCTACAATGGAAATAATATTCTGGGTGGGCAGGGTCTTTATATTCAGCTTGCCACGAGAGGAGAAAAACTAGGATTTTATCCTTTCCCCGGAAATGTAAAGCTGGACAAAACGAGTATGGCTTATATGTCTTCTTCACAGCAGGATACTTATTATTCTGGAATTAAAGCTTTATTGTCAAAATCATGGAAGGGATTGAATGTTACTTATGGAGCTGATATAGATTTTGAAAAGTTTGAAGGAACACAATCGGTATATGATATTACTAAAACAATGTCCAGTGGCGGATTAATTAACCAGACTCAATACAGGTTAGGAAGATATCCTACTAACCATTCTCAAAGTTATGCAGGATATGTTCAGGCAAAATTTAACATTATTCCAAAGTTACAGCTTAATGCAGGAGTACGTTACCAGCACATCAACGTAAAAATGGATGATTTTGTAGGCTCTGTACAACAGACACAGATTGCTATGGGATATGGAGCCTCCGCTTCAGCCATTCCGGGAGGAGAAAGCTCATATAATGTCACATTAGCCAATGCCGGATTACTGTATAAAATCAGTGAGCAGCACCAGGCATGGGGAACATTCTCCCAAGGTGCAAGCTTAGCAGATCCTGCTAAATATTATGGAATAGGAACCTATAAACTGAACGGAACCCATTGGGATGTAGTTTCCAGTATCAATGTCAAAGAGCAGCCTTTACAGGCCATCAAAACCAATCAGTTTGAAGTAGGATACCGTATTAATAAAGGTGGGTTGAGAGCACAGGTTGCCGGATTCTTAAGTAATTCTGACAAAACTGTAGCTGTAGATAAAAATACATTCCAGATTCTTGTTAATGACCTGAAATTAAGAAATATGGGAATTGAAGCTGAGATTTCTTATTCTATGAACAACGGAGTGTATTTCGGAGCAAGTGGATTATTGATCAAATCTGAAGTAGACAATAAGGGCGAATGGCAGAAACAGGAAATTTACAATGCTTCTCCATCAAAATTAGTAACATACATTGGATATAACGTGAAAAACTGGTCGTTCAGGTTCCAGTCTTTACAGAATTTCAAGCAGAAGGATGAGCTTAATAATGTAGTGGAAGGATACAATACATCAGACCTTATGATAGGCTACCGATTCCAGTTTGGGAAGTTCAATCTTGGAATTCAGAATCTGTTCAATACGGATTACCAGACCATCTGGAGCAAGCGTTCCCAGATTTTATACTCAAGCTACGGAATTCCGGACTTGTTTAATTATAAAGGAAGAGGCAGAACATTCAACCTGTCTTATACTTTTGAATTTTAAAAAAATAAGATTAAGGTATTATGCCTTAGTCTGAATCAAATACTTTCTATAAATCCGGTTTCTGATATTGATCGGAAGCCGGATTTTAACTTAAAAATAAATTCAGTTATGGCTCAAATTTCAACAGGGCAGTTCATTGCCGAAGTTACCAGAAAAGAATACATCACCTATCATTTTATCAGAGTGTATCTGTATTCTCCCGAAGTTCATTTGTTTAAAAATACCACGATAGGAGACAATAATAAAATTGCCATTCCTCCCGTTGGATTAAACGAAGTGCATTTCCCAACTATAGAAAATGATGAATGGGTATATCCGCCAAAAGAAGTGGCTCCATCCATCAGGACATATACGCATAGGGGAATTGATCTGGAAAAGAATGAAATCTTTATTGATTTTGTAGATCATGGAGACGGAGGTCCGGCCTCAAAATGGGTAAGAGAAGCAAAAGCAGGTTCAAAGCTTGGAGTAATGATGCGTCTTGGTGAAAAAGAGCTGTATCCTGAAGCAGAATGGTATTTATTGGCAGGTGATGCTACGGCAATTCCTGTATTAAGTGCTATTTTAGAAACCCTTCCGGAAACAGCAAAAGGAATCTGTATTATCGAAGTTCACGGAAAAGAAGATGAGCAGATCTTAGAAACTAAAGCAGATATTGAGTTTAGATGGCTTCATAATTCCCAGCCTCAGGTCAGCAGTGAAATTGCTGATGTGGTAAAGAGTATAGAGATTCCTGAAACATCAAAATTTGGCTATGTAGCTTGTGAATTCTCTAGTGTTAAAGAAATACGCACTTATCTTAGAAAAGAAAAGAACTGGACCTCAAAAGAACTCTACGCTTTTTCTTACTGGAAAGCCGGTAAAGCAGAGAACGAGTCGCAGGAAGACAGGCACGAAGAGAAGGAATCAATAGCATAATGGAGTTAAGGTAAGGGACCTTTTTAATGCAGTGCCTTTGCGAACGGATAGTGATCATAGCGTTTTAAATCTATCATTTTAACGCTGAGTTTGCAAAGATTTAAAATAAAATATATAAATACGTTCGCAAAGACGTTTCACTTAGCAAAGGCTGTAATCCGGAGTCTTCGCTGAACGCAGTGCCTTTGCGAACGGAAAGCTAAGCAGGATTAAAGTTATCTTAGCTATCATAGCGTTTTAAATCTATAGTTGAACTAACGTTATCATTTTAACGCAGTGTTCGCAAAGATTTAAAATAGAATACATAAATACGTTCGCAAAGGCGTTTCACTCAGCAAAGGCGGTAATCCTGAGTCTTCGCTGAACGCAGTGCCTTTGCGAACAGAAAACTAAGTAGGATTAAAGTTATCTTAGCGATCATAGCGTTTTAAATCTATAGTTGAACTAACGTTATCCAGTGTTCACAAAGATTTAAAATAAAATATATAGATACGTTGGCAAAGGCGTTTCACTTAGCAAAGGCTGTAATCCGGAGTCTTCGCTGAACGCAGTGCCTTTGCGAACGGAAAGCTAAGCAGGATTAAAGTTATCTTAGCGATCATAGCGTTTTAAATCTATAGTTGAACTAATGTTATCATTTTAACGCAGTGTTCGCAAAGATTTAAAATAAAATATATAAATACGTTCGCAAAGGCGTTTCACTTAGCAAAGGCTGTAATCCGGAGTCTTCGCTGAACGCAGTGCCTTTGCGAACAGAAAACTAAGTAGGATTAAAGTTATCTTAGCGATCATAGCGTTTTAAATCTATAGTTGAACTAACGTTATCCAGTGTTCACAAAGATTTAAAATAGAATACATAAATACGTTTGCAAAGCTGTTTCTCTCAGCAAAGGTTGTAATCTAGCTGAATGAAATGTCTTTGTGATCTTAAAAAAGCACGGGCATCCTCAAAAATCCTTGCAATTTATTGTGTTATATTTATGTATTTAGATAAAATGTGAGCAATAGTTTTATTCCGAATTGAGGGATAAAGAGAATAAAGTTCTGTAAGGGAAAAAACAATGAGAACTTCGTAACCAGAAAACCCGAACTTCAAACTTTGAACTTTACCCTCTGAAGCCGTATCTTTGCTGCTATGAAAGATTTAATGGGCCAAGCGATCTGGGATTATTATCACGATGAAAATCCTCAAGACCTGCAAACAGAAACTTCAATTTCTGAATTGGATGAACTTCCTGTAGATTATTTATTCAGGGATTTTGAAGAGATGAATGATATTGAGCAGAAAGCTTTACAACTTTCAAAAGGTAAAGTTCTGGATATTGGAGCAGGAGCCGGTTCACATGCTTTATATCTTCAGAATGCAGCTGATCTTGATGTCACAGCGTTGGATATTTCTCCGAAATCCATTGAAGTTTGTCAGTTAAGAGGAATTAAAAAGGCTGTTTGTAAAAACATCCTTGATTTTTCAGGGGAAACGTTTGACACTGTTTTATTGTTGATGAATGGTACCGGAATCTTTGAAGGATTATCTAAAATAGATCCTTATCTTCAGAAGCTAGGAGCATTACTGAATGAGGGTGGACAAGTTCTGATCGACAGTACGGATATTCTTTATATGTTTGACCGAGATAAAGACGGCGGAGTATACATTCCTGCCGGAGGGTACTACGGAGAACTCGAGTATATTGTTCATTATAAAGGTGAATCTGAAAAACCGATCACATGGCTTTACTTAGATTTTAATACGTTGAAGAATGCTGCAGAACACAATGGCTTTAAAGTTGAAAAGATATTGAAGGACGAAGATTCTTATTTAGCAAGACTGACCAAAAAATAAATTATTTTAACGATATTCATTGGAAACGGGCTTTAGCCCGTTTTGTTTTTTATATTCTTTCCATAGGCTTTGGCCAAAACTTATTTCGGAATGATCTGCGAAATCTGTGAGATCTGTGGGAGAACACTTTTTCACCATCAAAAAAGAAAGGCTGTCTCCCATAGAAACAGCCTTTAATCTTTATAGTAAGGAAAAATTATCCGATTTCAATACCGTTTTCAACATTGCTGTCATCCGGTGTTACGAAAGATAATTTACCATCAGGTTTAGTTGTTAATAATAACATCCCCTGAGATTCAATGCCTCTGATCTTTCTTGGAGCAAGGTTTAATAAAATCATCACCTGCTTTCCAATTATTTCTTCAGGAGTAAAGCTTTCCGCAATTCCTGAAACCACAGTTCTTACATCCACTCCTGTATCTACAGTCAGTTTTAGCAATTTATCTGCTTTTTCTACTTTTTCAGCTTCTAAAATGGTGGCTGTTCTAAGATCTATTTTAGTAAAATCATCAAAAGTGATTTCTTCTTTCATTGGATTAGCGTTAGGGTTTGTTTTCTTATTGTTTTGTTTTGTGTTTTCCAGCTTCTGGATCTGAGCTTCGATTACACTGTCTTCAATTTTAGTAAATAATAAGGGTGCTTCTTCAATTTTATGCCCACTTTCAATATGGATTTCAGTATTTTGTAAATCATTCCAATTCTTCTTCTCGATATTGAAGTATCCAAATAATTTTTCTGCTGAAAACGGCATAAATGGTTCACATAACTGAGCAACAACTGCTGCAATTTGAGCTCCTACAAATAAAGATTGTGCAGCTTCTTTTGGATCGTTTTTAATCGTTTTCCAAGGCTCTGCATTCTGAAGATATAAATTACCATAGTCTACTAAGCCCATAAATGCATTTAAAGCATTTCTAAACTCATATTTTTCAAGGTAATTTTTAACATCTTCAATTGCTGTTTTAATTGCAGCTTTGCTTGTTTCATCTAAGATCCCATCTGGAACTTTACCTTCAAAATTCTTATTTGTGAAGGAAATAACTCTATTAATAAAATTACCAAATTTGTTTACTAATTCAGAATTGTTTTTCGTCTGGAAATCCTTCCATGTAAAGTTATTATCCTTTGTTTCAGGTGCTGATGAAAGAAGAGCATATCTTAAAACATCCTGTTGTCCAGGGAATTCTTCTACATATTCATGAGCCCATACTGCCCAGTTTCTTGATGTCGAGATTTTATCATTCTCAAGGTTCAGGAATTCAAAAGCAGGCACATTTTTAGGCATGATATAGTCTCCGTGAGCCTTCATCATTGCCGGGAAGATAATACAGTGGAATACGATATTATCCTTTCCGATAAAGTGTACCAGGTCACTGCTTTCACTTTGCCAGTAATCTTTCCAGTCTTTTCCGTTTTTCTCAGCCCATTCTTTAGTAAATGAAATATATCCGATTGGAGCGTCAAACCAAACATAAAGAACTTTTCCTTCTGCATTCGGAAGCGGAACCGGGACACCCCAGTTCAGGTCTCTGGTCATAGCACGGGGCTTTAAACCATCATTTAGCCATGATTTAACCTGACCATATACGTTAGGTTTCCAGTCATCTTTGTGACCTTCAATAATCCATTCGTTTAAAAAGTCTTCATATTCATTCAAAGGAAGGTACCAGTTCTTTGTATCTTTAAGAATAGGAACATTTCCACTAAGCATTGATTTCGGATTGATCAGTTCTGATGGAGAAAGGGTAGACCCACATTTCTCACATTGATCTCCATAAGCATTTTCATTACCACAATTCGGACAAGTTCCTACAATATAACGGTCAGCAAGGAATTCTCCTGCCTGCTCATCAAAATACTGTTCAGAAACCTCTTCCGTGAATTTTCCTTTTTCATAAAGAACTTTGAAGAAATCCTGACTGGTCTCATAATGTTTTGGGGAAGTGGTTCTTGAATATTCATCAAATGAAATTCCAAGATCTGAAAAAGATTTTTTAATGATCCCATGGTATTTGTCCACGATATCCTGAGGAGTAACCCCCTCTTTTTTAGCTCTTATGGTAATAGGAATACCATGCTCATCCGAACCACAGATAAACGCTACATCTTTTCCTAATCTTCTCTGAAATCTTGCGTAAACATCCGCAGGAATATAAACACCTGCCAAATGCCCTATATGAACCGGACCGTTTGCATAAGGCAAAGCTGCCGTAATCATCTTTCTGTTTGACATTTATAGTAAAGTTTTAACAGCAAAGATAAGGATTATCTCTTGAATACCGCTCTTTGTGGAGTTATTATAGTAAAAGCTACTGTTTTTTGTGCTTGAATATGAATTTAAGTTAAACGTTTGTTTAACTTTATGTTAATGTAAGATAAATATTATGCATTACATACTATCGTGTAAAATATTGAGGTGTATAATTTTAACTAAAAACGGTTTCGTAATATACATAAATTTATCATAATTTATATTAAAATTATAATAATTCTATTTTTTTTTTAAATTGCAACACTGGTATCAAGCCAGAATAAGACTGAAACGAAACTATAAAAATAAGATTGTGAAGAATTTTACAACAGTATTAAAAATAGCGCCTGCTTTCTTACTGGCAAGTACAGTAATGCACGCGCAGACTAAAGACTCTATCACCAAGGAGAAGAAAATTGAGGAAGTGGTTTTGATTGGGTATGGTGCTAAAAAGAAGTCTGATCTAACGGGTTCTGTAACTGCAGTTTCTGAAAAAGACTTTAATAAAGGAGCAATCGTATCCGCAGATCAATTAATCAATGGTAAAGCCCCGGGGGTGAGAATTACCAGCGATGGGGGAGCTCCGGATTCAAAGCCTAATATTAGGATTAGAGGAGGCGCTTCTTTAACGGCAAATAATAATCCATTAATTGTTATTGATGGTGTTCCCTTGGATTCTTCAAATCCTGCAGGAGTTTCCAATCCATTATCATTAGTAAATCCCAATGATATTGAATCCTTTTCAATACTGAAAGATGCTTCTGCAACAGCTATTTATGGTTCCAGAGCTTCAAACGGGGTTATTATTATTACCACAAAGAAAGGATCCTCTGGAAAAATGAGAATCAATTATAGTGGAAATATCTCAATAGGAAAAGTGACCAAGGCTATTGATGTTATGGATGGGCCTACTTTTGAAAAATTTATGAGGGAATATAACAATAAACCTGAATATATTGACATGTTGGGCGTGAAAGAAAACGGAAAGCAGGTCATGTACAATACCAATTGGCAAGATGCAATTTTTAGAACTTCTGTTTCTACAGACCATAACCTGAGCATCAGATCTAATCTGTTTAAATCAATCCCTGCCAGATTTTCATTAGGATATAATAATACACAGGGGATCGTAAAGACCAATGATTATGACAGGTACACCGCGTCAATGAAGTTAACACCAACTTTATTTGATAACCACCTGAAAATTGATATTAATGTAAAGAATATTTTTTCTAATAAAAATACGATTGACGCAGATGGAGCAATTGGAGCTGCAATAACCGCAGATCCTACAAAACCGATATATAATCCGGATGGAAGTTATTATCAAAGTTTTAACGGATATGTAATGACAGGAGCAAGAAATCCTGTAGCGATCCTGATGCAGCGTACAAGACCGGAGAAAGTACAGAAATTCCTTGGAAATATTGAACTTGATTATAAAATGCATTTTCTGCCGGACTTAAGAGCAGTTGTAAACTTAGGGGCAGAATCTTCTTATGCAAAAATCCGTGAAGTGTATGCTGAGAATTCTTTACAGTCGTACAGAACTGTTTATCAAAATAGTACTGCGGTTGGTGGGGTTTATAATCCTGGACTGAATTATGGAGAAGAACAAAATATCTTCAATAAACTTTTAGATGCTTATTTAGTATACAGTAAGAAGTATGATGATAAGTTTATTTCAAAGTTTGATGTTCAGGGAGGCTATTCCTATCAGAATTTTGATAATAAAGGAAAGAAGCAGTTCTTTAATATGGATAACCCGTCAGGGATCCGTGAAGAAACTCCATATAATAAATATATTAATGATTACAGGAATGTACTGAACATTCAGTCGTTCTTTGGAAGAGCAAACATTGATATCAAGAATAAATATTTATTCACTCTGAGTTATCGTGCAGATGGTTCGTCATTATTTCCTACCAATAAAAGATGGGGACATTTCCCGGCAGCAGCTTTTGCTTGGAAGCTTAATGATGAAAAATGGATGAAAAATTCCGGGTTTTCAGAGTTGAAATTAAGATTAGGCTGGGGTAAAACAGGACAGCAGGATATAACAGGATCTGCAGGTTTCTATCCTTATAGCCCCCTATATCAGATTGGGGATGTTAGATATTTCTATTTCCCAAGAACAATTTTACCGGATGGCACTATTATTCCTGAATTGTATACTGCACTGGCTTATAATCCATATCTGACATGGGAAAAAACAACTACCTATAATGCTGGAATAGACTTTAGTACTAAAAACAGAAGAATATCCGGATCTATTGAATATTACCAAAGAAAAACAACCGATTTATTGGCTCAGGTTTCTTTCCCTCCCGGACAGATGCTTTCAAATGAGTTCATTGATAACGTAGGAAGTCTTACAAATAAAGGTTTTGAAGCGTCTTTTAATGTAAATCCTGTGAAAACTCAGGATCTGAACTGGGATCTGAATGCAAACGTTGCTTATAATATAGGAACGGTGGATGATTTGAGAGGAAGAGACAAAGTAGGAGCTAATGAATCTTCTCTGGCTTTTTCTGGAACAGGAGTTATTTTGGCATATCATGCTGTTGGGCAGCAGCCTTATTCCGCATGGGTATACCAACAGGCTTATGACAATGATGGAAGAGTAGTTCCAGGAGCATTTGTAGATAAAAATGGAGATGGAATCATCAGTGATGCTGATAAATCTTTTGTTCCCCTTAGACCTAAATGGACATTTGGATTCGGAACATCAGTGAATTATAAGAACTTCGATTTATCAGCTAGCTTCAGAGGACAGCTTGGAGGAAAAGTTTATTATGCTGCAAGAGTAAACAGAGGATTTACAGAAGCTTCTAATCCTGTAAACAGTAATAGTCTTTATAATGTTCTTAATTTTTATGATGGGGCAGCAGATCCAAGATTTAAAGCAAAAGGAGATGCAGAAGGACTGTCAGATTATAACTTACATGATGCTACTTTCTTACGTTGTGAGAACATTACATTAGGATATAAATTTGATAAACTGTTTAAGGGTACTACTTTAAGAGTTTATGGTGCCGTAAATAACGCATTTATTATTACTAATAATTACGTAGGTCAGGATCCTGAAAACTTCAATGCGATAGATGCCAACTTCTATCCAAGACCTAGAATATACACTTTTGGAGTAAATCTTGATTTTTAAAAATTGACACACAATGAAACTTAATAAATTAAAAATAATACTTTTATCATTCGCTTTAGTTTCCACAACTTCTTGCCTGAATGAATTAAATACAGAACCTGAATATCTTTTAACTCTGGATCAGCTTCTTCAGTCTCAGCCTAATGCTGCCAATGGCCTTTTAGCAAAGGTTTATGCTTCTTTATCCATGTCAAGTGCAAAAGGGCCGGGTGAAGCAGATATCACAGGAGATGATAAAGGAGAAACCGTATTTCTGAGAGGGATTATCAATCTTGAAGACTTTACGGCAGACGGAATGAAAAACAGATGGGGTGATAATGGGCTGGACCAGTTAACAACAACAACGAAATGGACTTCTGATAACAAGTTTTTCAGATACCTGTTTGATAGAGTGTACTATACGGTGCCTCAGGCAAATGCGTTGATTGAGGCTTTTGGAAAGGCTAATATCAATAATAAAGAACAATACATCGGCGAGTTAAGATTCATCAGAGCCTTTGCTTATTTCTATATGATCGACTGTTTTGGAAAGGGAGTAATTGTTACAGAAAAAGACCTTGCCAATCCAACACCTAAAGAGCAGGCATCCAGAATAGAATTGTTTAAGTATGTTGAAAGTGAATTGTTGGCAATAGAACCTACTATCGCCAGTAAAACTGAGTACGGTCACGTAAACAAAGCAACAGTACAGATGCTGTTGTCAAGACTGTATCTTAATGCTCAGGTATATACAGGTACAGCAAGATGGAATGATGCTGCTACTTATGCCAAAAAAGTAATTGATGAAGGAGGATATACTTTAGATACCAATTTTGTGAGAATGTTCTCTGCAGACAATAATACTTCTCCTGAAATCATTTTTCCATTAATTGCTGACCCAATCGGAACACAGAGTTATGGTAACTCTACTTATATCATTAATGGAAGTACCGGAGGAGCTCCTTCTACCTTAAATCCGGCTCTGCTTGGAATTAAAGGAGACGGATGGGGAGGTCACAGAGCTTCAAAAGCCTGGTATGGTCTGTTTGGAAACAGTCTTACTGATTATAGCGGTGGTAGTGCAAGTGCTTTAGCAGCTACTCAGGATCAGAGAGGGAAGCTATTCTGGCAGACAGGTCATGAATATGAAATGACTGACTATAAAACATGGGCAGACGGTTATCCTTCAACAAAGTTCAGAAACTTAAGAACATCAGGTTCTTCTGAAACTACAGATTTCTCAGGATCAGATTTTCCTGTATTCAGGTTATCAGAAGCATATCTTACTTATGCAGAATGTGCAATCAGAGGCGCTTCTACTGCAAACCTGGGACAGGCTTTAATCTATATGAATGAATTGAGAGGAAAAAGAACTGCTTCTCAAATCAATACAGGTAATCTTACTTTAGATTTTATTTTAGCAGAAAGAGCAAGAGAATTCAACCTGGAAGGGCAAAGAAGAACAGACTTGATCAGATTTGATAAATTTACAGGCGGTTCATACCTATGGCCATGGAAAGGAGGTGTAAAAGATGGAACTGCAATTTCATCCAATTATAATGTATTCCCTATTCCGAATACAGCCTTGTCCTCCAACCCGAATTTAACACAAAATCCAGGGTATTAATTTTTAAAACTGAAACTGAAAATGAAACATTTTTTTAAAATATTCACAATAGCCGTTCTCGGGATTTTGGTTGCTTCATGTAAAGATGAAGATCAGGCAATAATGAACGAAACAGGACAGAGTAAAATTACATCTGATAAAGCAACTATTGTTTTAGATAAAGCTCATTTAGACGATGCAGCAGTTAATTTTACATGGGCAAAATCAACTTTCGATCTGTCTGTGGTTTCTGCTCCGAAAATTGAAATAGGGCTTAAAGGAAGTAATTTTAAAGACGCTAAGTCTTTGGATGTTGTAACCTCACCTTATTCAATGACAAATAAACAGTTGAACACATTGTTATTGAGTTTAGGAGCAACTCCCAATGAAGCTAACCAGGTAGAAGTAAGGTTAAGAACAGTAGTGGGAACAGCATCTTTTTATTCCAATGTAATTACACTAGCTGTAACACCTTATATTTTAGGACCAATATATAATTATACAGATCTTTACCTTATAGGAGATGCTACCGCAGGAGGTTGGGATAATTCTGCAACTAATGCAAAATTATATCCTTTACAAAAAGCAGCTACAGCTGGAGTATATTCTTATACCGGATATTTTGCAGTGGGAGGGGTGAAATTTATTCAAACTCCCGGATCCTGGGATAATCAATATGGGCTTGGTGCTTCTGCAGGATCTTTACTTGCTGGAGGAGGATCTTCAAATATTTCGATAGCTACAGCAGGATATTATAAACTTACAGTTGATGTAAATGCTTTAAAGTATACTTTAACATCCATTAGCGACCCGACAACGTCATATACTGTTGTTTCCATGATTGGTTCAGCTTCAGCAGGTTGGGATACTGATGTAGATATGGAAAAATCAACTTTTGATCCTCATGTTTGGGTGAAGAAAAAAATTGCTTTAAGCTCAGGTGAGTTTAAATTCAGAGCAAATCACGATTGGGGAACAAACTGGGGTGTTGCTAAAGAGTTCTTTGGAGTGGCAGATCTTGGAGGTGGAAATATTCCTGTAAGTGAATCTTTCAATTATGATGTGTATTTCAATGATATTACAGGAGAATTTTCAGTAATTCCCGTATTCTAAATCAATAAAAATCAAGTTAAAATCAAGCAAAGTGCTGCTTTACTGCAGCACTTTATCTATTTTTTTAAGTTAATAAATAGTCATTATGAAGAAAATTACAGTTGGAGCGCTCTTGCTCTCAATGATGTTTACAGGTGTGAAAGCACAATCTTTAAAATCGCCGGACGGTAAATTTGAAATGAACTTCCAATTGAAAGATGGAGTCCCTTTCTATAACCTGAAATACAACGGTGCGGTGGTAGTTGAAGATTCAAAATTGGGATTGAGATTATTTAAAGACACAGCCATAAAATTTGCTTCTGAAATAGCCAAACCGGAAGACGCAAAATATGACCTTAACAACGGTTTTGCGAAGGTAGATGAAAAAAGAGACTCCAAAAACGAAACCTGGCAGCCGGTTCTTGGAGAAAAGAAAAATTATATCAACAACTACAATGAATTAGCGGTAACTCTAAATCAGGCTTCTACAGACAGAAGTATTGTGGTAAAATTCAGATTATTCAACGATGGACTTGGATTCAGATATGAATTCCCGCAACAGAAAAACCTTAATTATTTCGTCATCAGAGAAGAAGATTCTGAAATCGATTTCCCAACTGATATGAAAGCCTGGTGGATTGTAGCAGATTATGATTCTCAGGAATATCAGTACCAGGAAACAAAAGTATCTGAAATTCCGGCAAAATGGGACAAAGCATATGATGCCAACGCCTCTCAGAGTTTAGTGAAAAATGCAGTTCAGTCTCCGTTAATGCTTAAAAAAGAAGGGAAATCACCTTTATACATCAATGTTGCAGAAGCTGCTGTATTGGATTACCCAGCTTCACATCTGGAAGTTGATGCCCAGAATTTTAAGTTCAAGACCCACTTAACAGCTGACAGGCAGGGAGCGAAAGGATATATCCAGACCCCATCAGTAACCCCTTGGAGAACGATCATCGTGGCACCAAAGGCAGAAGAGGTAATGGATTCCAAAATGATCTTTAACCTGAACGAACCTACGAAATATACTGATACGTCTTATATCCACCCAACAAAATACATGGGAGTATGGTGGGAAATGATCATCGGAAAATCACAGTGGGCTTATTCTACAGCTGAAAATGTTCATTTGGATAAAACAGACTTTGCAAAATTGACTCCAAACGGAAAACATGCAGCTAATAATACGAAAGTTAAAGAATACATAGACTTTGCTGCTGAAAATGGATTCCAGGGATTATTGATCGAAGGCTGGAATATTGGTTGGGAAGACTGGTTCGGACACTCTAAAGAATTTGTTTTCGACTTCGTTACCCCTTACCCCGATTTCGATATCAAAATGCTGAATGATTATGCCCATTCAAAAGGAATCAAACTGATCATGCACCACGAAACTTCAGGTTCAGCAACGAACTACGAAAGATGGGCAGATAAAGCATTCCAGACAATGAACAAATATGGGTATGATGCTGTAAAAACAGGATATGTGGGAGATATCATCCCAAGAGGTGAACATCACTATTCTCAATGGACAATCAACCATTATTATAGAATTGCTGAAAAGGCAAACGACTATAAAATTATGATAAACTCTCACGAGTCTGTTCGTCCTACAGGAGAAAGCCGTACCTACCCGAACTACATCTCTGCAGAAGCTGCACGTGGAACAGAGTATGAAGCATTTGGAGGAAACAAGCCGGATCACCAGACCGTACTTCCGTTCACAAGATGGATGGGTGGTTCTATGGATTATACGCCAGGAATTTTCCAGACGAAGTTAGATTATTATTTCCCTGGAGATCAGCGTTTCGTAAAAACTACGTTGGCAAAACAGCTTGCTTTATACGTAACGATGTATATGCCGCTTCAGATGGCTGCCGATCTTCCTGAAAACTATAAAAAGCATATGGATGCTTTCCAGTTTATCAAAGATGTAGCTGCTGATTGGGATGACACGAAGATCTTATCTGCTGAACCGGGAGATTATGTAATCACTGCAAGAAAAGCAAAAGGTACAGAAAACTGGTTTGTAGGAGGAATTACCGATGAGAACAAACGTGAGTACACGGTAGACTTCTCATTCCTGGATAAAGGGAAGAAATATGAAGCAACAATCTATGAAGATGGAAAAGATGCTGATTATATAGACAACCCTCAAAGCTATAATATCTATAAGAAAGAGATTAACAGCAAATCGAAAATTAATTTTAAAATGGTAAGAAGTGGAGGTTTTGCGATCTCTATCAAACCAGTAAAATAAAAATTTCTTAATTTTATAATCCTTAAAGGCTAACCCTTTAAGGATTTTTTTATTTCTTAATCTTGTATTGTAATGCTGATGGCTAAAGTTTTTAATAAACAGAATGTTTTTCTTTTCCTGCTGATGGGGATGGTTGTAATGGGTAAACTGATCCCTTTTGATAAATCCTACAATCAGTATTTCAATCTTTCCGCCTTTATAGATTGGGGAATTGCTGCGATTTTTTTATTGTATGGACTTAAGCTTAATCTCAAAGAAGTAGTAAAAGATATCTCAAACTGGAAGCTGCATTTGTTGATTCAGTCCGGAACATTTATTCTTTTTCCGTTATTGGTATTGATCTTTTACCCTCTGGTGAAAGGAACAGAATATTATGAAATCTGGCTTTCCATATTTTTCCTGGCCACTTTGCCTTCTACCGTTTCATCGTCTGTAGTAATGGTGTCTATAGCAAAAGGAAATGTGACTTCCGCAATTTTCAATGCTTCTATTTCAGGGTTGATAGGGATTGTGATGACGCCTCTTCTGATGAGCTTTTTCTTAACTTCACAATCAGGTTCAGGAGATCAGGGTGAAGTGATGCAACAACTTTTGATGAAAGTTTTGTTACCCATTGTTTTAGGAATTATATTCAATCCTGTTTTCAAAAAATGGGTGACAAAATATTCAAATATCATTGCAGAATTCGACAAACTTATTATTCTGTTAATTGTTTATGAAAGTTTTTCAACAGCATTTATAGAAAATATTTTCAGTTCTGTTCCACCAGTTATATTTTTAATACTGGCTTTCAGTGTGGTTTTCCTGTTTTTTGCAGTTTACAATATCCTTAAATTGATTTCAGGAAAGATGAAGTTCAATGCTAAAGATACTATTACAGTCACTTTCTGTGGCTCAAAAAAATCACTTGTTCATGGAAGCCTTTTTCTATTGGTTTTGAATATTCCTGATGACAAAAAAGTATTATTTCTGCTTCCGGTAATGGTGTACCATAGTTTTCAATTGTTTTATGTGAGCTGGCTGGCCAGTAAAATTGCAGAAAGATCAATAGGTAATAAAGAATAAAATCTTAATAATTAAGATAAACCACTATGGCTATTGTGCTCTGTTGTTCTGAATGCAAACTGAAGGTTTGCGAACGTAGTTTATGAAGTGAAATGAAAAATGATGCTCCTCTTTTGTCAGATTAACAACAGTGTAAAATTATATATAAGCACATAATAAAAAACCCCAGGCTAAGTAGCTTGGGGTTTTTATATTCTAATTCGGAGTGTATTCCGGTTCTGTAGCTTCCGTATGCTCATTCTGAACAGGTAGCGGCTTATTTTTTATTTTCTCTTTGTATTCCCTCTGGAACTGCTTCACTGTTTTTCCGGTACCGTCATGTCTCCATCCCGGTGAGTAGAAGAGGTATTTCAGACGATCTTTGAAAGAAAGTCCTGGTTGCTTAAGGTCCTTCCCAATTCTTCTCCATTCATAAAACAGTACTGTAGCAGGATCTTTAGACTTCATTTTAGGATAGATCCCATATTTTACAGGCACTTCCGGATCTTCCTTTTCAAAAGTTCCGAAGATTTTGTCCCAGATAATCAATCCCATTCCCATATTACGGTCCAGGTATTTGATGTTACAGGCATGATGCACACGATGGTGAGAAGGTGTTACCAAAATGTATTCCAGGAAGCCCATGCTTTTGATAGATTGCGTATGTACAAAGGTTCCATAAATCTGAATAGCAGAATAAGCTACCATTACATGAAGCGGATGGAATCCCACTAATGCCAGAGGGGAAAAGAACAGATATCTGTACAGCGGCTGAAATACAGGACTTCTGAATCCTGTGGTGATATTGAAATAATCAGAATTGTGATGGGTAATGTGTACCGCCCAGAAGACACGGGAATGATGGTCTACATAATGGTGGACATAATAAGCAAAATCCTGGGCCAGGAATACTGCAATCCAGTACCAGATCCCAACTTCCCAATCAAAAATACGATGATAGTAAAAGAACATCATAACGAGCATAGAAAACCCTTTCATAATGATATCCAGGCTATAATTTAAAAGCGCTAAAAGCACATTGGTTGCCACATCTTTAGTCTCGTAAAGCTTATCTTTATTGAAGTGACTATATGCCATTTCTATAAAGATGATACCCGCAAACATAGGTATGGCCCAAGGATAAACAATATCCGGTCCATCACTTTCAAACATTTTACTAAAATCAAACATTTTTTCTGTAAAATTAAGCATTAAACGGATAAAATGGGAATTTTTTAGATTTAATATTGGATTTAATACATGTTTTAATGGAAATTTAATAAAAAATATAATGGAAATTGTGAAATATTCCGATTTATCCTTTACAATAAAGCGTAATAATGGGCAGAGAGTCTGTTTAAATTTTATCAAGTCAAAGAATCCTATAGGACTCATAAATAAAAGAAAATTCTGCTGATCATTTTATAATAACTCTAAAAATTTTTCGTAATTTGCTGCTAAGTTGTTCATACTTAAATTGTTGTATTGTTTGGTGTAACTTGTTGGTTTTCAAAATAATCAATAGTATTCTTAACGACATTTTATAGTACACAGCTGATGGTTACATGGAAGATTAAGACTAAGCTATGAGAAGAATATATACTATTTTTGCCCTTTCAGCTGCCACAATCGCTTTTTCCCAATCCAAAACATTGGAAAAAGTAGAACCGGCTTTCTGGTGGAAGGGAATGAAAAATCCTGAACTTCAGATCCTTGTTTATGGAAAAGGAATTGCCAATCATGAGATTTCACTTTCAGATGGAGTAAAGATTAAAGACATTCAGAAAGTTGAAAGTCCGAACTATGTTTTTATTACAGTTAACACCAATGAAATCAACGTTCCGAAGTTTACAATCAACATTGGAAAAGATAAAAAGAATCTTGGTTCTTACACCTACGAACTGAAGCAGAGAAATTCTGGGTCTGCAGACCGGGAATCTTATACTTCAAAAGATGTAATGTACCTCATAATGCCTGATCGTTTTGCCAACGGAAATGAAAAAAATGATTCCGTTCCCGACTTAACTGAAAAAGGAGATCGTAATTTGCCTAATGGAAGGCATGGTGGTGACCTTCAGGGAATCATCAATAACCTGGACTATATTCAGAATCTGGGAGCAACGGCTGTTTGGCTAACACCAGTGAATGAGGATAATGAAAAAGTATACTCT
Source organism: Chryseobacterium pennae (assembly GCF_003385515.1). Taxonomy (GTDB): domain Bacteria; phylum Bacteroidota; class Bacteroidia; order Flavobacteriales; family Weeksellaceae; genus Chryseobacterium; species Chryseobacterium pennae. Next base: position 192,835 of record NZ_QNVT01000010.1, read on the forward strand.
TATCACGGATATGCCCAAACTGACCTTTATAAAATTGATGCCCGCTACGGAACCAATGAAGATTACAAAAAGCTTTCCCAGGAGCTCAATAAAAGGAATATGAAACTGGTAATGGATTATGTTACCAATCATTGGGGTGTTTCCCATTGGATGATAAAAGATTTGCCAACCAAAGATTGGATTCACCTGTTCAAAGAAGGTGAAAATGGGTTTAAAAGATCCAATTATAAAATTTCCACTCAGTTTGATACCAATGCTTCAGAAATAGATAAAAAATATGCTTTGGATGGGTGGTTTGATAAAACAATGCCGGATATTAACCAGAAAAATCCGCTGGTTTTAAAATACCTGACCCAAAATGCTATCTGGTGGATCGAATATGCTGAATTAGGTGGTTTCCGTGTAGATACTTATCCTTACAATGATAAGGAAGCTATGGCGAAATGGGCAAAAGCTATTACTGATGAATATCCTAAGTTCAATATCGTAGGAGAAACATGGCTTGGGACCGCAGGACAGATTTCAGCCTGGCAGAAAAATTCTAAGACAGGTGAAGCAGCGGGATACAATTCAAACCTGCCATCTGTAATGGATTTTATGCTGTTTGGAGAGATGCCGAATGCTTTTAAAGAAAAAGAAAGCTGGAACAAAGGATTGATAAAGCTTTACGAATCTTTGAGTAGCGATTTCCTTTATCCGGATATCAATAATGTCATGGTCTTTTTTGAAAATCACGACACTGAAAGATGGAATGAAATCTTCAATGCAGATCCTAATGCCTACAAAATGGGATTAACCCTGATCTCAACTGTTCGCGGAATTCCTCAGATCTATTATGGCTCAGAAGTAGGAATGCGTGGAAATAAAGAGAAAGGAGGGGATGCAGATATCCGCAGAGACTTTCCTGGTGGCTGGAAAACTGATAAACAGAATGCATTCAATCCTGCAACGCAAACCTCTGAACAAAAAGAATTCTATCAGTTTACTCAGAAATTATTGAACTGGAGAAAAGGAAAAGAAGTCATTCATACTGGAAAAACGAAAAATTTTGTTCCAAAGGATGATATTTTTACTTATTTCAGATATAATGATAAGGAAAGTGTGATGATGGTCATCAACAATAATACAAAAGATCAGACGTTAGACTTAAAATATTTTGAAGAATCATTAAAAGGATTTTCCAAAGGAAAAGAGGTGATCTCAGGAAAAGAATTCTCATTACAGAATACTTTGACAATTCCTGCCAAAACACCATTGATTATTGAACTTGAAAAATAAATAATACCTATGAAAAAATTAATAGCCGTTCATACACTCATCCTGTTTTTATTCGGATTTACAATGTTGTCTGCACAGTCAAACAAAACATTTGAAAAAGAAAAATCAGAAATCAGCACTATGCTTGATGCTTTTAACGTAGCAGCTGCTAAAGCTGATTATACGGGGTATTTCAATTTTTTTGCTGATGAATCTACCTTTATCGGAACAGATGCCACAGAGATCTGGAATAAAAAAGAATTTATGGTTTGGGCAAAGCCTCATTTCGATAAAAAGAGAACCTGGAATTTTACCGCATTGAAAAGAAATATCCACTTCAGTAAGGACGGAAAACTGGCTTGGTTTGATGAATTACTGGATACTCAGATGAAAATCTGCCGTGGTTCAGGAATTGTGGAAAAGATCAATGGACAATGGAAAGTAAAACAGTACGTCCTTTCTATGACGGTTCCTAACGATGTTGTAGATAAAGTGGTAGCTGAAAAAGCTGCTCTTGAAGATGTTTTGATTAAAGAATTAAAAACAAAATAAGCATAAAAATAGCAATGGCTGGAAAAATGAAACCGGAACTTTCACTTACTCAGATCATCAATATGAGTATGGGATTCCTGGGAATCCAAATGGCATTCGGATTACAGAATGGAAATGCAAGCCGTATTCTTGCCAATTTAGGAGCAGACGTTCACGAACTGTCGTGGTTCTGGCTGGTAGCTCCAATCACAGGACTTATTGTTCAGCCTATTATTGGTCATATGGGGGATAATACCTGGAGTCCGTTGGGAAGAAGAAAACCTTATTTCCTGATTGGAGCCATTTTGTGTTCCATTGGATTGGTCTTACTCCCTAATGCAGCTTCTGTAACTCAGATGTTTGCAGCCAATGCCCTTTTACTGGCAGTAATCTTTCTTGCAATGATGGATGCTTCCGTGAATGTTGCCATGGAGCCTTTCAGAGCTTTAGTGGGAGATATGCTTCCGAAACATCAGGGAACGATAGGTTTTTCAGTACAAACCATTCTGATTGGATTTGGAGCAGTGCTGGGTTCTTATTTACCGGATTGGCTGACGAAATTGGGAGTTTCCAATGTAGCACCTAAAGGTTTTGTTGCTGACAATGTGATCTATTCCTTTTATGTAGGAGCGGTACTGCTGATCATATCTATTTTGTATACCATCATTACTACTAAAGAATATTCTCCGGAAGAATTTGCTGCATTTGAAGACGGCAAAGAAATAGAATATGAAAAATCTAAATTTTCAGACATTTTTAAAGATTTTGCAGCCATTCCTGCACAGATGAAAAATCTGGGAATTGTTCAGTTTTTTTCGTGGTTTGCCTTATTTACGATGTGGGTATTTACAACCAGTGCACTGGCAACTCATCATTTGGGGCTTTCTCCTGAAGATACTCACTCGAAGGCATTCAATGATGCTGGAGATTTAACGGGTAAACTCTTTGGGATGTATAACCTTTGGGCAATCCCATTCGCATTTCTCTTAACACCTATTGCTAAATGGATTGGTAAAAAACAAACCCACGCCTTAGCTTTGCTGTGCGGAGGATTAGGATTGATCTCCATGTACTTCATCAAAGAGGTAGATAATCTATGGATTTCTATGATCGGTTTAGGATTTGCCTGGGCAAGTATTTTGGCAATGCCTTACGCTATGCTGATTGAAGTGATTCCACAGAGAAAAATGGGTGTTTATATGGGAATATTCAACTTCTTTATTGTGATTCCACAGATCATCAACGGTCTGTTTGGAGGACCTATTGTGAGCGGTATTTTCGGAAAGCAGGCCATGGATTATGTAGTGGTAGGAGGTGTATGTATGTTAATTGGTGCTGTGGTAACTATGATCTTCGTTAAATCTGAAGATGAAACCCCTAAAGAAATCGAAGAAGAAATTAAACAGGTACATTTTTAATGAGAAATTAAGTCAGACATTGACTTATGAAGAAGAATATATCATATTTATAAATTGTATACGATAAATAATAAGATTAAAATTCAATAGAAGCGGGCTTTAGCCCGCTTTCATATTTTAGATACCTTCCATTGGCTTTAGCCAAAACTTAACGGTAGTCTCTATCGGTATTTATTATGCTAAAACCGTTTCAATCTCTGCAACTGTTTTTGATAAATTTTCCTCTCTTATTTCGGGAAGAGACATTCCCTCACTTCTGAATACCTCAATATCTGTAATCCCGATAAACCCCAATAAGGTTCTTAAATAAGATTCCATCTGATCAATGATACCTTTATCTTCGTACACTCCGCCGATTGCAAAATTCAGATATACCTTTTTGTTTTTTAAAAGACCTTTCAAAACACCGCCAGCATAGGAAAATGTTTTCCCCGGAATCGAAATATGGTCAATCCATGACTTTAAAGTTGAAGGGAAACTGAAATTATAAAAAGGAACTCCAATAACAAGAATATCTGCCTCTTCAATTTCTTTTAAAGCCTGATCGGAATACTTTGAAGCTTCTTTCTGTTCATTATTTCTTTCTTCATGAGGGATTTCAAAAGATAAAAAATGCGTGGTTTGCATATGAGGAATAGGATCTGATGCCAGATCACGAACCATAACTTTACTGTCAGGATGTATTTCTAATAATTGATTGATAACAACTTCAGAAAGTTGATTGCTAGCAGAGTTTTCTCCGTTGATGCTTGTTTTAATATTTAAAATGGTAGTCATTTTTTGAATTTTTTGTTTTTACTGATGACAAAATTATTGTAAATTCACTTTCCAAAGTATAGCAGTTACCTAAAGGAAAGTGAAAATGGAAAAACAGAACAATCATAAAGAATGTTTACAGATCTTGAAACCAGTCCGTGATACACTGGATGTGATAAGCGGAAAATGGAAATTACTTATCATCGTTTCATTAAATGCAGGAAACAAACGTTTTACTGAAATTGAAAGGAGTATTCCGAAACTGACATCAAAAGTGTTGGCAAAAGAACTAAAAGAGCTTGAACAAAACGGTTTGGTGGAAAGAATCGTAAAAGACACCTATCCGGTGAGTATAGAATATTATATCACGACCCATGCAGAAACATTAACAACAGTGGTAGAATCTTTAAAAGACTGGGGTGAAAATCACCGTAAACATATCTTTGGAAGCCCTTTGGTAGCGAAGAATGAGGGATGATGACAGATTAAAAAAATGAAATTTAATATTTTAAAGAAATTTTTTTTATCGAAAAAAGAAAAAACAGTAGATCGGGCCCTATCTTCTTTCTTATCCTATATCAACTTTTTTCACTCTCACATCCCGTACATTTGTACCATAAATAATCACAGAAATGAAAACAGTATATCATAAAGCAGATTCAAGAGGCCATGCTAATCATGGTTGGTTAAACTCTTACCACACATTCAGTTTTGCAAACTATCAGAACAATGACAGAATGAACTTTGGAGTATTAAGAGTATTGAACGACGATACCGTGTCTCAGGGGATGGGATTCGGGACACACCCACACAGAGATATGGAAATTATTTCCATTCCTTTAGAAGGTGATTTGGAACACAAAGATTCAATGGGGACTACTGCGGTCATCAAAAAAGGCGAAATTCAGGTAATGAGTGCCGGAACCGGAGTGCAACATAGTGAATACAACAAAAATAAAGACGAAGAGGTAAAATTCTTACAGATCTGGGTTTTCCCAAAAGAGGTGGGTGTAGAGCCGAGATATGACCAGAAAAGCATCAAAGAAGGTGAGAAAATGAATGGATTCCAACAGATTCTATCTCCTAATAAAAATGATGACGGAGTCTGGATTCATCAGGACGCATGGTTTAACCTGGCGAACTTTAAAAAAGGAAACGGGAAAAACTATATGCTGAATAAAAAAGGAAACGGAGTTTACGCATTTGTTTTAAAAGGAAGTGCAAAAGTAGGAGACCGTGTACTTAATGAAAGAGACGGATTGGGAATCTGGGATACGCAAAGCTTTAATATCGAAGCAGTAGAAGATGCAGAAATATTATTGATGGAAGTCCCAATGGAATTACCGTCTTATCTTAAATAAAAAACTAAATTTGTATCCTTAAAAATTAAAAATAATATAGAAGCATCATTGGGAAATCCGGGTGATGCTTCTGTATAACTTAAAAATAAATACGATATATGAAGATCTTAGCAATAGCAGGAAGTAACTCAGAAGTTTCAATGAACAAGCAGTTGGTAGCTTATGCATCAACATTATTTGATAAAGCAGAAGTAGAAGTAATTGATTTAAATCCTTTCGAAATGCCAATCTATAAACATGAAAGAGAATTAGCAGGTGGAGTTCCTCAGGAAGCTCATGATTTTGCAGCAAAAATTGATGGAGCAGATCTACTGTTGGTTTCTTTAGGGGAACACAATGGTACGTATTCTACAGCATTCAAAAATGTGTTCGACTGGGTATCAAGAATCAAAGACAGAACTGTATGGAATGAAGTACCAATGCTATTGATGGCTACATCACCTGGAGGTAGAGGTGGAGCTGGAGTTTTGGAAGCAGCATCCAAGCGTTTCCCTTTTCACGGTGGAAATGTGGTGGAAACATTCTCGCTTCCTTTCTTCAATGATAACTTTGATAAATCTGTGCAAAAGATTTCTAATGCAGAGAAAGACAGTGAATTAAAAGAAAAAGTAAAGAAGATTGCGGCTATTGAAACCATCCTTGAAAAATAGAATTTGAATATTCATTTAAAATTACTATTTTTGCAAAAAGAAAAGAGATGAAAATTCAGACCTCCTATAAACAATGTTTTTCTCATAAAGGGAAAATTGTGGGCTCTGAAATTCTGAGATAAAATAACGGCCGATAATCTGAAAAGATTGTCGGCTTTTTTGTTTTCTAAATTTGAAATAAAAAGTAAATTGAAATATAAAAGATAGTAAGGTGACAGACACCGGATCATCAATAGTCTGAGATCTGAAACATATTATCTAAAAAATCTAAGCAGACATGAGCAACACTTACAAATCAGCAGGAGTAGACAAAGAAGAAGGATACAAAACGGTTGACAAGATTAAAAAAGCAGTGGGTGAAACCCATAATTCCAATGTATTGAACCATTTGGGAAGCTTTGGTGCTTTCTACGAAATCGGTGGATACAAAAACCCAGTTCTTGTTTCAGGAACAGACGGGGTAGGAACTAAGCTGAAAGTAGCTTTGGATACCAAAAAATATGACTCTATCGGAGTAGACTGTTTCGCAATGTGTGCTAACGATATTCTTTGTCACGGGGCAAAACCTTTGTTCTTCTTAGATTATTTAGCTTGTGGAAAGCTGGATTCTGAAATTGCAGCAGAAATCGTTTTAGGAATGGTGAATGCCTGTAAAGATAACAACTGTGCACTAATCGGTGGGGAAACTGCTGAAATGCCGGGAATGTACCAGCCGGGTGATTATGATGTTGCAGGATTCTGTGTAGGAATCGTAGAAAAAGATCAGATCATTGATGGTTCAAACATTAAGGCAGGTAATAAAATTATCGCATTGCCAAGCTCAGGATTCCATTCTAACGGATTCTCTTTAGTAAGAAAAGTATTCCCGAACTTCGAAGAGGAGTTTGAAGGAAAACCATTATACGAAACCCTTTTAGTACCAACAAGACTATATTTCAAAGATATTCATAAAGTATTGGAAGAAGTAAAAGTAGGTGGAATTGCTCACATTACAGGTGGTGGATTATACGAAAACGTTCCAAGAATCATTCCTGAAGGACTTTGTGCTTCTATTGACGGTTCCAAAATCAGAATTCCAAGTGTAATGCTTGAACTGGAGAAGAGAGGTGGAATTGCTCGTGAAGAAATGCACGGTACTTTCAACATGGGTGTAGGAATGGTAATCGTAGTAGATGCTGAACATGCTGAAAAAGTATTACACCTTTTAGATGATGCTTACGAAATCGGAGAAATCACTGAAGGAGCAGAAAAAATCAATTTATCACTATAACAATCTAACAATTAAAATCGTCGTTATATTGTTAGGCTGTTACCTTATAAAATGAAGAACCCCATCCGTTATTGTCTCATAATAATAGTACTCCTGGGAGTCGGATATTGGGGATTTAATAGCTGGAAACATAAAACATCTTTAGGAGAACTTATCATCATCGAAGCTACATTTATGCAATATGTCTGCGGAGACGAAAATGATGACGCCAAAGTTGAAAAAGTAAGCGATTCACGATATAACTTTTTATTAGGAAAAGATATAAATCCTGAAACAGAAAATAGTCTTGATCCCATCGATTTTAAAGATTATTTTTATGATAATCGGACCGATCAATATTACATGACATATAGATTGAAAGGTAGTTTGGAACAGAATTCAAGATCAGGATGCAGTGATTCCGCTCCCAGATTTTATGTGGAGGAAATAGAAAGATTAGACGGAACTCACCGGGTAGTAAAAAAATAAATTGAATAGATATCAGACAGGAAACTGAAAGATGTATTTAAAATAAAGCCTTGTCAAGGTTTTAAACCTTGACAAGGCTGCCAAAAAAATATGAAGAACATTGTTGTACTTGTATCCGGTTCAGGAAGTAATCTCCAAAGAATCATTGATACCATCGAAGCCGGAGAGATCCAAAACGCAAAAGTGGTTTTAGTGGTGGCAGACAGAGAATGCTACGGATTGGAAAGAGCGAAGAATCATAATATAGAAAGCATACTTATTCCAAGAGGAAAGAACTTCAGCAGTGAATTGGCTAACGTAATCCCACAAGATACGGATCTTATCGTATTGGCAGGATTCCTATCCATTTTAAAACCTGAATTCTGTGAAAACTGGAATGGTAAAATAATCAATATTCATCCGGCATTGCTTCCGAAATTCGGAGGAAAAGGAATGTGGGGAATGAACGTTCATAATGCAGTGATTGAGGCTAAAGAAGTAGAGAGTGGGGCAACAGTGCATTTTGTAACTCCGGGTATTGATGAAGGAGAAGCTATTCTTCAGAAATCTTTTGAAGTAACAGCAGAAGATACTCCTGAAACATTAGCTCAGAAAGTTCACAAGATTGAATATGAAATATTTCCGCTAGCGATAAATAAGGTCTTAGGGAATTAATAATGAGTAAAATTCCCCTCCTCTGGAAGGGTGTCAAAAATTTTTAATTTTTGACGGGATGGTTAAAAATCTAAGTAAAATAAAAAGTAATCCGGAGGTGAAAGACCCGGATACAGTTTGAAATAACTGTGAAAAGTAAAAATTGAAAGTAATGAGTAAAAAGAGAGTTTTAATCAGTGTTTCTGACAAAAGTGGATTAATTGAATTCGCACAGTTTTTGGAAGCTCAGAATTATGAGTTGATCTCCACAGGAGGAACGTTCAAACATTTGAAAGACGCTGGTTTAAATCCAATTCAGATTGATGAGGTAACCAATTTTCCTGAAATGTTGGACGGTAGAGTAAAAACTTTACACCCAAAAGTTCACGGTGGATTGTTAGCGGTTCGTACCAACGAAGAGCACATGAAAACCGTTCAGGAACACGGAATTGGTCTGATTGACATGGTAATCGTAAACCTTTATCCTTTCTTCGAAAACGTGAACAAAGACATTTCGTTACACGAGAAAGTAGAGTTTATCGATATCGGTGGTCCGTCTATGCTTCGTTCTGCAGCAAAAAACTTTGATTCTGTTACGGTAATTACTGATGTAGAAGATTATACAACGGTAAAAATTGAAATGGAACAAAACGGGGATACTTACATTGAAACCCGTAAGAAGCTTGCAGGAAAAGTATTCAACCTTACATCAGCTTATGATGCTGCTATTTCAAGAATGCTTTTAGATGAGGAATATCCAACGTATTTAAATGCATCTTACAAAAAAGTTTCTGATCTTAGATACGGTGAAAACCCTCACCAGTCGGCAGCTTACTATGTTTCTACTTTCGAGAACGGAGCAATGAAAGACTTCGAGCAGCTTGGAGGTAAAGAACTTTCTTTCAACAACCTTCGTGATATGGACCTTTGCTGGAAAGTAGTCACTGAGTTCAAAGAAGAAATGGCTTGTTGTGCCGTAAAACACTCTACCCCTTGTGGAGTTGCGATAGGTACATCAGCATTGGAAACATACCAAAAAACTTTCGAATGTGATCCGGTTTCCATCTTTGGCGGAATTGTTGCAATGAACTACAAGATTGATGCTGCAACAGCTGAAGAGCTAAACAAAACTTTCCTTGAGATTGTAATGGCTCCGGATTTCGACGAAGAAGCTCTTGAAGTTTTAAGAAAAAAGAAAAACCTGAGAATCATCAAAATCGTAAACCCTGTTTCTGATAAAAAGACTTGGGTAAAAGTAGATGGTGGTATCCTGGTTCAGGATAATGATTTACATTTCTCTGATGATATCAAAGTAGTAACTGAAACTCAGCCTACAGAAGAACAGAAAAAAGCATTGCTTTTCTCTCAGAGAGTAGTAAAATATGTGAAATCTAATGCTATTGTTGTTTCCAATGGAATCCAGGCTTTCGGAATCGGAGGTGGACAGGTTAACAGAATCTGGGCTACACAGCAGGCAATCGAAAGAGCAAAAGAAAAATTCACAGGAGATTTAGTATTGGCATCTGATGCATTTTTCCCTTTCCGTGACGTAGTAGATTTCTGCGCTCAGGAAGGTATCAAAGCAATCATCCAGCCAGGAGGAAGTGTAAAAGATCAGGACAGCATTGAAGCTGCTAATGAGCACAAAATCCCAATGATGTTTACTGGGGTTAGACACTTTTTCCACTAATTAAAATAGAGTTAAAAAATAATTTTGGATGGTAATTTTAACATCCAAAATTATATATTTGTAGAATAAGACTAGATAATAAATAAAGTATGAGAATATTAATCATAGGTGAAGGCGGTAGAGAATCTGCTTTAGCAGCAAAGCTTCAGAATGACCCGAGAATTTCTAAAATGTTTTTTGCTAACGGGAATGCTACTACCGATGCAATAGGGAAAAATGTTCATTTATCAGAAATCAAAGAACTTAGAGATTTCGCTATTAAAGAAAAGGTTGATTTAACGATCGTTGGACCGGAAGCACCATTGGTAGCTGGGATCAAAGATGAGTTTAAAAAACATGACCTTAAGGTTTTCGGACCTACTCAGAAAGTAGCAAGCCTGGAAGGAAGCAAGGCTTTTTCTAAGAAATTTATGCAGACCTATGATATCAAAACAGCTAAAGCGGTAGTATTTGATTCATATAACGATGCTAAAGAATATGTACAAACACAGCAATATCCTTTAGTGATCAAGGCAAGTGGGTTAGCAGGTGGAAAAGGAGTTGTTATCTGTGATACCCTTGAAGAAGCTGAAGCTACTATCCACGACTTCATGATCAGAAGAATCTATGGAGATGCAGGAATCCGTTTGGTGATTGAAGAATATTTACAAGGTTTTGAAGCTTCTATCATTGCTTTCTCTAATGGTGAAAAACTTTTCCCATGTGTAGCTGCAAAAGATTATAAAAAAGCAGGAAACGGAGATACAGGACCCAATACAGGAGGGATGGGTTCAGTGGCACCAAGCCCAGAGTTTACTCAGGAGCACTACGCTGATTTTGAACAAAATATTTTAGAACCTACTATTAAAGGTCTTAAAGCAGAAGGATTCAGTTTCAAAGGAATCATTTTCTTCGGATTAATGGTAACTAAGAACGGAGCTTATCTTCTTGAATACAACATGAGATTCGGAGATCCTGAAACTCAGGTATTGATGGCGCTTATGGAAAACAATCTTTTAGATGTGATCCAGGACTGTATGGACGGAAAAGACATTGAGCTTAAGTTTAAAGACGAAAAAGCAGTTTGTCTTGTCATGTGTTCAGGTGGCTATCCAAGAAACATTGAAACAGGTTTCGAAATTACAGGAGAAGACAAAGTAAAACATAGTAAACTATTATATGCAGGAGCTATCAAAAAAGGAGACAAAGTGGTTTCCAATGGAGGTAGAGTATTGAACATTGTAGCTACCGGAGCTACTTTCGATGATGCCCGCAAAAAAGTTTACGAAGACGCAGGACATGTACATTTCGATTACGGCTTCTACAGAGAAGACATCGGAAAGTTTTAATAAAAATCACGAGAAAAGATTTGGAGTCATTCCAAGTCTTTTTTTGTAAAACAGTTAATATTAGAAATAAGAGTTCAGATGCCAGATTCCAGACTTCAGACCCCAAATCTGATATCTGTTGTCTGAAATCTGATATCTTTCAAACAAATCAATTATCAAAAATGAACAACGGTATTATTATTTTAGATTTCGGATCCCAGTACAACCAGCTTATCGGAAGAAGAATCCGTGAGATGGGCGTGTACTCTGAAATCTTACCTTTCAATACACCTTTACAAGATATTTTAGCAAAACAGCCAAAAGGAATTATCCTTTCCGGAGGACCAAGTTCTGTAAACGCAGAAAATGCTCACCTGGTTGAAAAAGAATTGTATGAGCAGGGAGTTCCGGTTTTAGGAATTTGTTACGGAATGCAGATGACTGCTCACCTTTTAGGCGGAAAAGTAAATAAAGGAGAAAAAGGAGAATACGGAAAAGCCAGCCTTGAAATCGTTAAAGAAAGCTCTTTATTAAAAGGCGTAACTCAGAACTCTGTAGTTTGGATGAGCCACTTTGATGAAGTAGGTGAGTTACCTGCAGGTTTTGAATTAAACGCAAAATCAGGAGTTATTGCTTCCATTTCTAATGAAGACAAAAAAATATTCTGCGTTCAGTTTCACCCGGAAGTTTCCCATACGGAAGAAGGAGGAAAAATGCTTGAGAACTTCGTATTTGGAATCTGTAATTCAGAGAAAAACTGGAAACTGACGAACTATATTGAGAAAACAGTAGAAGAAATCCGTGAAAAAGTAGGGGATAACAAAGTGATCCTTGGTCTTTCAGGAGGTGTTGACTCTTCTGTCGCTGCAGTTTTGATCCATAAAGCAATCGGAGATCAGTTAACTTGTATTTTCGTAGATACAGGATTATTGAGAAAGGATGAAGGTAAGAAAGTAATGGATCAGTATGGAGAGCATTTCCATATGAACATTAAAATGGTGGATGCCAGAGAAAGATTCCTTTCAAAATTAGCTGGAGTAGATGATCCTGAAGCGAAGAGAAAAGCTATCGGAAATGAGTTTATCCATGTATTTGATGAAGAATCTCACAAAATTGAAGGGGCTAAATTCTTGGCTCAGGGAACCATTTACCCTGACGTTATCGAAAGCCAGTCTGTAAACGGACCATCTGCAGTAATCAAGTCTCACCATAACGTGGGCGGACTTCCTGAAGATATGGAATTCGAATTGTTAGAGCCATTAAGAGAGCTTTTCAAAGACGAAGTGAGAAGAGTAGGAGAAGAATTAGGAATTCCTCACCACATGGTATACAGACACCCTTTCCCAGGACCTGGATTAGGAATCAGAGTATTGGGGGCTGTAGATGCAGAAAAAGTAAGAATCCTTCAGGAAGCTGATGATATCTTCATCGAAGAACTATACAAAAACGACCTTTACGAAAAAGTATCCCAGGCTTTCGTAGTATTGCTTCCTGTAAAATCTGTAGGAGTAATGGGTGATGAAAGAACTTACGAATACACAGCGGTAGTTCGTTCTGCTAATACCATCGACTTTATGACGGCAACATGGAGCAGACTTCCTTATGAGTTCTTAGATACTGTGTCAAGCAGAATCATCAACGAAGTAAGAGGAATCAATAGAGTAGCTTACGATATTTCAAGCAAACCACCTGCAACGATTGAGTGGGAATAATTTTTGACTTGAATTTTAGATATAAATCCTGCCCGTTTGGACTGCCCCCAAAAAGTTAGACACTTTTTAGGGGCATTTTTTTATGTATAGAAAAGAAAAATTTAGCGTTGCTTTCAAATTAGAATGTATTAACCTT
>NZ_QNVT01000011.1 GCF_003385515.1 Chryseobacterium pennae
AATTACCTCGAATATTATATCGGGTTTGTAATTGGGATTTGGTATATAATCCTCGCTCATATTCAGAAACAACCTGTCTTTTGAATGCCTCACTGTATTTTTGTACGGGGGATGATATTTTTGTTAATTTCATTAGGGTGACTGATTTTATGGTTTTTTAGTCAACCTTTTTCAGGACGAGACAAGTATATAAAAAACCTCACTTTTTAGCGGGGCTTTTTTGCTTTTATTTTTTAAATGAATTTTAAATGTGGTGTATTGGTCTTCGAATAAATAGGTAAGCTATAATTCCCAAATGCTGCTAAGGTTTGAATATTGATTTGGATGAAATAAAAAACTCTCCCTGTGTGGAAGAGTTTCTGTATTATTCCTGAAGCATATTATCTCTTGTATTCTTCTGGACAGCAATAGCACCAAAAAGTGCCAGCAGGAAGGCAAAGGCATAAAATCCTTTTTCACTTGGAAGGATGGTGGCGTTCCAAAGTCCAACGGCCAGTAATACGATGGAGGACAAGGTAGCAAACCAGCAGATTCCATAGTAAATATCCGTTACCGGAATATTTTCCAATTTATCACGAACAGCTTTCTGTAAGGAAACAACAGCAAATAAACCATATAATAAGATCGTAAAATAGTAACCTTTCTCATTCAGCAGCATTTCTGCCCTTACAAGTCCTACAATATACCCAATCATTCCTGCTCCCAATGCGACCCATGAGGCTGCAATAAATGCATTTGATACTCTTTGTTTTTTCATGAATTTAATGTTTTGTTTAAAAAGCTAAATATATTCATTTTTTGTTAACATTGTTGTAATCATGAGAAAATATGGGCAAAATACGGAGGCATTAATCTCTATTATTTTCATTCGGAATCCGTAGCCTAATACAAAAAAACTCCCCGAAACTGGAGAGTTTGTATATTTTTACAAGGTAATATATTCATAATCATACTGAACAAAAGGTTCTCCATTCATACTTTTTCCTATAGTTCTAGTGGGAAAACCTGCACTATTGTATTCTAAATTGTATGTAGTAATATCCTTTCCACTGTATTGTGAATCGCTTTTGCTTATTATACAGTTGTTTTTACTTAAAATATCATTTCTACCCCATGATATTTTCAAATATTTATCGGTATTGGTGTATGGATTGAATTTGTTATCGTAAGAGTATTCGGTTTTTAAATCTGTTCCATTAAAATTAAGAGTATGTAGTGATACATTATCACCATTATAAATATAGGTTTCTTTAGTAGGGTCTGAGCAATTAACGGATCTACAGGATGTGTAAGAGGAGAGTTGACCCACTGCGTTATAAGCATACTGATGAGTTCTGTTATTCTCAGAATTTGTATATATAATTTTATTACTTACCAACTGATCTCCAGAGTAATTAAACTCAGAATAACTTTCCAACTGCTGCTGTGAATTATAATCATTTGATTTTATAGGTTTGCCATTCTTATATTCAAAAATACTGGTTCCTTCTTTTGACTGCATTTTTATAAGCTGTCCCTTACTATTGTATTCCAGTGTTAGCGTACCATTTAGAAAACTTACAATAGGGTCACTGTAAGTTGTGGTTACTTTGCTTAGTAATAATTTCTTTTCTGCAGGTTCATTTTCATCATTACTACTGCAGCTGTTAAAGAATACAGCAGCTCCCATCATCCCCAGAAATAAGTGTTTTTTCATGCTATTTTAAATTTTCTGCAAAAGTAAAGAATACCTTACGGGTTGGGAAGCAAAAAATCCTACTATTTCAGATTAGTGGGGTTAAATCATGTTTTTGAATTCCGGAATTAGCTTATTAAAAACAAACACTCTCTAATTTTAGAGAGTTTGTATGTTATATTTTAAATAAAAACTATCTTTTTTGGAACGTTATACTTGTTTCTTACTTATTATTTTATAGTATAAATTTATAAATGGCTTCTCAATTAAATAAAATGTAAATGAGCAAATTATATTTAGAAAAATTGCAATTATGAATATCAAAAACATATAGGTGTTTCCGTTCATAATTTTTACAGTATCAAAACCAATACAATAAAAAGTTGTGAATAATAAAATCCCATGAATTAGGTAAGTGCTATATGAAATCTCCCCTAAAAATTTAAAAAAATTGATTTTTAAAAAACCAAATAAATTATTGCCTAAAGCTATAATAGTAAATGCTATGATTAGAAATGTTTTAGAAAAATAATTACGACTACTTGAATCAAAAGACAAACCTATAATTAAACAAGAAATTGCTAAAAGGGCATATAGTTTATTGCTTACTTTTATATTAGGGTGAAAGTAATGAATTATTGCTGGAATCATACCTCCTAAGAATGAAATAACATGGGTTAGGCTAATTGTATTATGATTTATATATACTAAAATAAATAGCATCGATACAATTATAGAGATAACATTTTTGTTCTTCAACATAAAAGCTCCAATAATTGGAAGGGTAAAATAGAATAACCATTCCATAGGGTAATGACCAAACCACACCAGCCAGCATAAAATCGATATTGTAAGTTTGTCCAATAATTACTTTCCCTTTAATATTGAACATATACCACTTTAAGCATTGTGCTAAAAAAACATATAGAGTTGAGTTAAAAATAAAATGATCTATAGCTAATGCGAAAAAAATACAAATAGTGACCACAAAAAAATATAAAGGGAACAGTCTGAAAATCCTTGAATACAATAAGTTTCTCCAAAAAGTCAAATTCTGATTTCCTGATTTTAAAAGTTTATTAGTGAATAAAAAACTGGTAATCATGAAGAAAAATGCTACAGAACTTTCACCAAGATGTACAGCAAGATGATTTTTAGGTAATTCCCATGTATTAGAGCTGAGATAATTTTTCCAAATTATAGAATGGTGAATAAAAACCCCAGTTGCTAGAAGCCCTCTAAAACCATCAATACTTTCAAAACGATTGGTTGCAGTCTTAAAATTGACAATCCTGGAAATAAAAAATCCAGAAATAAATATCGATGAGTAACAAATTAATATAAAGAGGTAGCTATCTATGCTCATTAATTAAATTTTCGATAAATATAATGTATAAAAAATTCCTTTACAATGACTTGCAAAGGAATTTTTTATAAAAATTAAAGTTCTTAGTATCTGTAGTATTCAGGCTTGAATGGCCCTTTTACATCAACTCCGATATACTCAGCCTGCTCAGGAGAAAGCGTTTCAAGTTCTACGCTTAATTTCTTAAGGTGTAGAGCTGCTACTTTTTCATCTAAATGCTTAGGCAGCATGTATACTTCGTTTCCGTACGCTGCAGAGTTGTTCCATAATTCGATCTGAGCCAAAGTCTGGTTAGAGAAAGAGTTAGACATTACGAAACTTGGGTGTCCAGTTGCACATCCCAGGTTTACCAGTCTTCCTTCTGCAAGGATGATTACTTCTTTACCTTCAATAGTATAGATATCAACCTGAGGCTTCACTTCAGATTTAGTCTGACCATAGTTTTGGTTTAACCAAGCCATATCGATTTCATTATCGAAGTGACCGATGTTACAAACAATCGCTTTATCTTTCATCTTAAGGAAGTGTTCTCCTCTTACAATGTTGAAGTTACCTGTTGTAGTGATGATGATATCTGCGTTATCTACCACAGTATCTAATCTTTTCACTTCATAACCGTCCATAGCAGCCTGAAGCGCACAGATTGGGTCAATTTCAGTAACAGTAACAATAGAACCAGCTCCTCTGAAAGAAGCAGCAGTACCTTTACCTACGTCTCCATATCCGCAAACTACCACTCTTTTTCCAGCCAACATTACGTCAGTAGCTCTTCTTACAGCATCTACCGCAGATTCCTTACATCCGTATTTGTTGTCGAATTTAGACTTAGTTACAGAGTCGTTTACGTTGATAGCAGGCATTACCAAAGTTCCGTTCTTCATTCTTTCGTAAAGTCTGTGAACTCCGGTAGTCGTTTCTTCAGAAAGACCTTTGATGTCTTTTGTGAATTCAGGGTATTTATCAAACACCATGTTTGTTAAATCTCCACCATCGTCAAGGATCATGTTCAGTGGTTTTCTGTCTTCCCCAAAGAATAAAGTCTGCTCAATACACCAGTCAAATTCTTCTTCATTTAAACCTTTCCAGGCATAAACCGGAATTCCTGCAGCTGCAATAGCCGCAGCAGCGTGATCCTGTGTAGAGAAAATATTACAAGATGACCAAGTAACTTCAGCTCCTAAAGCTACCAATGTCTCGATAAGCACAGCCGTTTGGATCGTCATGTGAAGACATCCTGCGATTCTTGCTCCTTTAAGCGGTTGAGATGGTCCGTACTCTTCACGGATAGCCATCAAACCTGGCATTTCTGCTTCTGCAAGGGTAATTTCTTTTCTTCCCCATTCTGCAAGGGAGATATCCTTAACTTTATAAGGAACGTATTGTGTTGTTGTACTCATATGTAATGAATAAATTTAAATTCAGTTGATAACGAAAGGCAAAATTACAATTTATAATTAAGATAAAAAAACAACAGATCAATTTCAGTTTCATGAGATTAAACATAACTTAATATTATTTAGTCTTAATATAAATAATTATTTTTACCCTTATAAATTATATCTTATGAATACCCATACAGAGAAAAAAACAAAACCTGTAGCTCCCAAGGTACAGGAGCTTATTGACAGAACCAAAAGTGTAATTCTGGCTACTGTAGATGCTGAAGGAAATCCTAATTCCAGCTACGCACCGTTTGTACAGGTAGACAATACTTTCTATATCCTTGTTTCCTTTATGGCAAGGCATACTAAAAATCTTGCAGAAGGAAGAAAAACTTCTGTTATGTTTATTGAAGATGAATCAGCAACCAAACAGATCTATGCGAGAGAACGCCTGACTATTGAAGCGACAACTTCCCAGATCGAAAGAGATTCTGAAACATGGACTCATGTGGTGACAAAACTAAAAGAAGCACACGGAAAAGTAGTGGATGTCATTTCTGAAATGGGTGACTTTATTTTAATTGCTTTGCAGCCTGCAAAAGGTTCTTACGTGAACGGATTCGGAAGTGCTTATTTTGTAGATCCAAATCTGGAAATTATTGAGCACAGGAATGATGTGAATCATCAGGCTAAATAAATTGGAAGGGATGCTGGAAGAGGGAAGTAGGAGGTTATACTTGTTAAACTAGGAGTAGAGCTACTTTTTAATAGGTCTTCTGCATGAGTATTTGTTTTATCGCCAAATAGAAACTTCCATCTTCCAGCTCCCATCTTCCAACTTTTTCCTTATTTTTGTCCAATAAAAAAAGAATGCCCCTTTACCGAGATTTTTCAGATGATAGTGCCATAATCCTTGTTTGGAAGTATGATGAAAGTGAAGAACTTGACATCAATGAACTTCTGGAACCGGAGAATGCTGAAAAAGTAAAGGATTACCATCCTAAAAAACTATTGGAGGTATTGATGGTTCGTAAGCTTCTGAAAGGTTTAAAACCTAATTCCAAAATTCTATACAGAGAAAGAGAACCTTTTCTTTCTCCCTATGATGCTGAGATTTCCATTACCCATTCTTTTCCATTTGCAGCCATAGCTATTTCTAAAAATAAAATAGGAATAGATGTGGAAAAGTTCAATCCTAAGATCTTAAGGGTCATCGATAAATTCACCTATGAAAATGAAAGAGGTTTTATTCCTGAAGATAAAGCCGATACTTTTTATACGATCATCTGGAGTGTAAAGGAAAGCATGTATAAGATTCACCATTCCAAATACTGGTCGCTGAAGAAAAATTATGAAGTAAAACCTTTTGAGTTAAAGCATCTTCATAAGATAAGCTGCCGTGTGTATGACGAGCAGTTTTCCGATGAATTTAAGGCAAGAGTGGAATTTTTTGATGATTACTGCTTTACGATTGTGGAGGAGTAGGCTGTTTCTGCCTGAGTAGCTGCCGTATTGAAACCAGGTGTCCAAAAAGAACTACCGGAACAATAAAAGTAGGTAACCAGCTGAAAGGAAAATGCAATATAGCAATATTAGGCTGGTCAAAGGCTATCCTCTGTAACGGTGATGGAGCTGAAAGAAGAGCAATAATGACTATATTGAGCAGCAATGCAAGCCCTATAATATGCCAGTACAAAATCAGGTTTCTGCTTATTTTCGACATTCTTATTCCATAGTAAGCAATAAATGGAGCCGAAATACCTGCCAGAATATCAAAGTTGATTCCTTTAAACGTCATAATTTCCGGTACCATTTTGTATAAGAACAGTTTATACAAGGCTATTTCAACAAAGATCCTTATTATATTAAGGTAAGTAATATGTAAAAGAGAGAGGCTGTCAATAAAGAGTTTCCCTTTTGGTGTATTAAACATAAATAATATTACGAGAACCGGAGGAAGGATACCCAGCAGTACAATTTTAGGAGGAAGAGAATTTAAATGACTATTATAGACATCATTTAAAGATAAAGCTGCCTGAATGATTAGCCAACAGAGAAGGATAAGAAAAATCTTTCCTGTTCCGGATTTTATGATCGCTGAAGCAGAATTTTTTATTGCCCAACAAAATAGCAGCAGAGTCACGAAAGTGATGATTCCAAACAATAATGAAATGGGAATAGTAAGGTTTTCCATGGTTAATTTTTAACTAAGATATTATAATCAGTCAAAAATTAAATTGCCGTAGGACAAGAAACAAAATAAGAGATTAGGATTCCTCTACTTTTTCAGCTTTATACTTTTCTATCACCTTTCTTTGCTCCTTGGCAACATCGTAGATCAGTTCCAGAATATCATGAATATTTTTAAGTTCCGTTAAATGGGATATTTTATCAGGATCCCTTCGGTCAATAATATCATTTTCCTCAATTTCGGTCTTTCTCTTCAAAAGCATATCTTCAATGGATGAATCTTCAGGTTCCAGGCGGCTTTCCATTCTAAGAGCTTCAGTGATATCATCTCCATTTAATAACGTTGAGGTTTGCTGCATTTCAGCCTCTATTTTTCGGCTCCAGCTTTCTGCATCTATTTCGGGATATTGCTCATTGCTTTTAGAGTATTGAGATAAAGAAGCAGTATAAGCGGTGACAAGATGTGAGGTCGCTACAAACTGGTGAACCACTTCCAACTTTTTCTGCTGATTTTTAGGGTCCGAAATCATTCTCTGAAAATTATCAGAAAGATTGGCTAATGAAATGATGGCATTTTTTCGCTTTACTTTATAGTCTTCAATATCGAAGTTCCCTTGCAAAAATTTAGACATTACACTCTGAAAATAGATCAGATTGTCTGCAGCAGACTTTTTCATCAGATCCAGGTTTTGTGTATGTTCCCAAACAGGTAACACAATATAGGAAACCGCAAATGCTATAATTCCGGCAATAGCTGTATCTACAACTCTGTCTTTAAAAATGATATTTACTTTTCCGGGATTTAAAAAATTAAAACTCAGGAAAACATAGATCGTCATGAAAAGGACTGCCCAAAAATACTTTCCCTTCAAGAAACTGAAGCACATAATCATGCTGATCAGCAGGATGGCAAACAAAACACTATTGATGTGTATGAAATGCAGGATGATATAGGCTATTGTGGCTCCGGTCACCGTTCCGTAGAGACGCAGGAGGTTTCGCTGCTTTGTGATGGAGTAGGTCGGTTTTAAAATAGCTGTAATGGTAATGAGGATCCAATACGTATGTCCCAATCCCAGAAAATCAAACATAGAAAAGAGATATCCTACCAACAGAGCGGTTGTAATTCTTATTGCATGGCGGAAATGAGAAGACGATAATGAAATATTATTTCTTAAAACCTTAGAGTTCAGTTTGGGCTCATTAGGCATGAACTTTTTTAAGTCTAGCCCGGTGGATAAACTTTTTGCCAGTTTTACATCCTGTGAGAAAACTTTGTAAATCTCATTGATCTCCTTGGTGATTTCATTAATACGCATCAGGATCTGTCGCAGAACCATGAAGTTTTCCAGACTATCAGGTGATAGCTGCCTATTTCTAAGTTCGAAGTAATTATAGTTGAGATTCTTTAATTCTAATTCAAGATTCAACATAGGCTTTGCCCTTGTTCCGCTTTGGAGGGCAATTCCGATATTGGTGATCTCTTCAGCAAGCAGATTAAGATAATCATGGATATTAACAAGGATCATGCTGTCTTCAAAGCTCTGCTGTAGCTTCTGATAATCGCTTTCAGAAGTCATCAGCTTTTCATGAAGGTCCATAGAATTCAGGAACATCAGCATCAATAAGCGGCTGGTTGTCGTAGATTCATTGACGATGGTTCTTGTTTTAAAAACAGTTTCTCTGGTGTCTTCCTGAAGGTTTTTAATTTCAATCTGTTTGGCAATAACCTGAGTGGTAAGTTTGTCAAAGTCCGGATTCTTCTGATAATAATTAGCTTTGATCTTTAAAAATTCTGCCAGCTGAAGATAATTTTCTCCAATCATCTGGCTAGCCAATTTATAAGGACGGATAGTTGTTACCACAAGGAATATCAGTAAAAACCAAATACATCCACATGCAAAAATGAGGAGACTTTTAAAGATATCCGCTCCTGTAAGATGCCCGTCAATAAAGATGGCAAGTACTACGAGTGATAATGAACCCACTGCTGCCAGTCGCTGGCCATAGACCCCGATGAGGGAGAAGAACATCCCGAAGACGATAATCTCCAATAATACCAATATCTTAAAATTCATCACCAGACTAGCAATGAGTGCCACAAAGACAAAACAGCAAATGGCAAATGCCAGCGCATTTCTTCTTCTTATAAAAGGGCCGGGTTGATCGGTAAGGGCAACAAAGCTGGTCCCGAGTGGGAAAAGAAAGTATTCTTTTAAAATTCCAAAGTGAGCGAGAACCAAACAAGGGAGAACAGTAGCTAATGTAATTCTGATTGCAGAATACAGATACTGACTGGTCACAAATTTTTTTAGTTCCGCCGAATAGTTCATACTACAAAAATAGCTATTGAATTTAAAAAAATAGCCATAAAGGGAAGACTTTTGTGAACTTAAATGTTATATTTTTTTAATAAAGCCGGAGAAAGTGTGGGGAGTGGGTATAGGAGTATTGTCAATGGTCAGCTTTTGTTTTACCAAGTGAATAGGTAGGTATAGAAATTGACTGGTGCGGTGGGGTTAATTAAATAAAAAAGCCTCATGCAAAATGGATGAGGCTTTTTTATAATTGTTGAAATGTGTTAACGTTCGTTGTTGGATGTTTCTTCACCAATGTTCCAGGTAAGACCGAAACGGAGTGTGTTATCCAATGCCGTGTTTATTTTAGACATATTGATCAGATAAGAAAGATCAAGCCCGAAAGAACGGTACTTTAATCCGATACCTGCTGTAGCAAACTGTCTTGCTCCCTGCTCTTCACTTTCATGGAAGTAACCTCCTCTTACAGAAAAAGCATTGTCATAAGAATATTCTAAAGCACCACTGTACATGATACTGTTTTTATTTTTAAATGATTTTCCGATACCGGCAATTGGACCTACATTCGGAATTTCGTATCTAGGCTCTCTGTAAGCATTTAATCCAACGTATTCAGATCCTGGTACCAAAAGTTTTGAACCTTCCACGGAGATTCCGATTCTGTTCATATCATCCATATACATATCATATCCAACCCCTAATCTTGCCATAGTTGGAAGATAAGATCTTGATTCTTCATTTCCGGTATAGTCAAGTTTCGGACCAAGGTTCTGGATGGCTAAACCTGCATTTAATTTACCATCATATCCTCCAAAACTTGAGAATCTCTCGGAAGTATAGTATGCTGAAATATCTACAGCAAAAGAGTTTGCTGCTTTAAGGGTATTATCTGTATTGAATCCTCCGGCTAAGTCTGAACGGATAAATCTACCTGTAACAGCCATGGAGTAGGAGTCAGAAAGTTTAAGACCATAGGCAACATCAATGGAGAATTCATTAGGTTTTGATACCCCATTGGAAGTAACATCATTACCTACCAGCTGAGTAAGGTCTACTTCCCCCATGTTGAAGTAATAGATACTCGCGGAAATAGTAGATCTTTCATCCTGTCCAAGAAATTTATGGAAAGATCCATATAATAAGAATACATCATTGGTAAGTTTTCCCATATAGGGTGTATAGGTAAGACCTATGGAAGAACTTGTTCTGCTGAAAGGATATTTAGCTGCATTCCAAAATTGTGAAAATGCATCAGGAGAGGTTGCTACCCCTTGATCTCCCATACCTCCCGATCTTGCATCTGGCGCAATTCTCAGGAAAGGAGCTCCGGTAAGTACAGGGTTTATTTGTGAATAACCCAGAAAACCAGCACTTAACCCAAGTCCTAAAAGCAGTTTAGTAGTTAAATTCATATATTGTCTTTTATATATTATCAGTTTTTTATTAATTTTATTGTCTATGTTTTATATAATTATTTCAAAAGTACCATTTTTTCTACAGCTGTGGCACTTCCTTTGCACTTTTCTTGGTTTTGACTTTTTGCAAATATCTTAAAAATATATGTACCTTTTGCAACAGTTGCCCCAAAATCATCTCTTCCATCCCATTCTATAGCCTGACGGGGAGTTCTGAATCCCTGTAAGAACGGTTCTGCAACCACTGCCTGAGATAAGGTTCTTACTAATCTTCCGGTTATGGTATAAATCTGCACATTTACATTCAGTATATCATCGCAATTATGTTCAAACTGAACATATGTCTTATTGGTGAATGGATTCGGCCAGTTCAATGGACGGTTGATTATCAGATGCTGGTCAGCTTCATCCTTAACCTCAAAATTTAACGTAGCAGTTGTCGAATTATTGTTTATATCCCAAACTTTAAATGTTAATTGATGTTGTCCGACCGGAAGATTCCTGAAAGGATAGCTTACATTTCCTTTTTGATACTCAGCAAGACTCGGGTTTAAGCATCCGTTTCCTTCCCCGGGAGAATAAAAATCATTCAGAATAACAGTATTGATCACCTGACCATCTAAATATACAGTAATGTCATGACCTATCCCTGATCCTGCAGAATTAATTCCTGTATCATCTGTAAGACATGCCAGAAGCATTGGGTTCTGGTTAGTAATTCCACCATCAGCAAAGTTGGTATTGTTCATATACAGCTTTACTTTTGGCGGCTGGTTATCATTAATTCCGTTAGGATTGATGTCTCCAATCTGTACAGCCTGATTATTGAATACATCGGTTGCTTTATTGTCTGCATAGCCCATTATTCTTCCTTCTCCAACAGCATAATTGATGTCTTTCGGAACATAAAATTCTGCAGTGAACACACCGTTTACTGCAATTCCTGATGCTTTTACAATAGCACTTCCTTCTTCTGTATAATTAAGTATAGGGTGAGACCAGTTATTATTGTTCAGCGTTTTCTTATTCAGTCTTTTATCAAAAATATTTATAGAAACCCTTCCGTTGAAAGTATTGTTCAAAGTTCCGTTAGGGTTATTGATGTGTCCTTTTATTTTAACAAAATCAAGTCCACGGATCAATCCCGGGACAGGTGTTTCAATATTGTCAATGGTAAGTAATCTTTGAGGTCTGCTAAGTTTCATCGCCGGATCACCCAGTAAATTTACTCTTAAATGGTTCTCATTAACTCCTTTTTCCTTTTTTGCGTTTAGATGGGCATACCCTAACGTATTGAAGTCATCATTGGCCAATTTGAAAATATTTCTGGTAAAAATATCGGTGAAAGTACGCCCATAACCAATATCTATGGCACGGCTTGAAGTGACCATTGTAGCAGGACCTCCCTGCTTAAGCTTCATGAACTGCTCTCCTGCAGAATTGGTAGAAGGCTCGTCCCACAATGTAAACTCACAGGTTATGGTAGATACCAAAGGGAATCTGCTGTATACACTGGTGAAGTTATTGGAATTTTGTACCTCTGTAGTGGTTAATATCCTTTCCTGGGCCCAACCGTTGACTCCTCCATGTCCAAAATAGAATAAATATAAGCTGTTTCCTATACTGTTGGAGATGGCCTGGTTTACCTGTGGATATCTTGGTCCTGCTGCAGTACTTTGCATGGTAAAAGCATCCAGGTACAGTTTTCTTACATTATATTCTTTCAGAGTCGGTACACCCGGCTGTTCAAATATATCGACCAGTGCTTTATTCATAACATCATGGAAAGGGCTGCCACCTTCTTCATTATCATCTACCACAAAATCCAGTTTCATTCTCCAGTCTCCAAAAGGACTTGATTGTCCCGGAAGGGCATTGTAATATGCTAGAGTTTTATCAATCATATTAGCAGCCTCCGTATTATTGGTAGCAGGAATTCTTCCTACAGGCAGATTCGGCAAATTGTATCCTATATTAGTGGCAGTCTGCGGCTGAGTCATTACAATATAGTCATCCGTAACGTAGGACTGTACATAATCTGAGGAATGCTCGCTTTGATACGCTGAAACAATATTGTTATTACCAGATATTCTGTTCTTGTAGTCATAAGAAGCATCTCCCAGAATGAATACATACTGAAGTCTGCCTTGCGGGGTATTTAATTTGGTAACGAAATCCCTTACTGCGGTAATATCCTTACTTCCGTTTCCAAATTCTTCATAGACCTTATTTACATCTACAATTTCTACTTTGTAATTGTTTTTTGTCTGATGATAGTTGGCCAGTCTTTGTGCCTGTCCCATCAGTTCAGGTACAGTAAGGATCAAATAATCTATATTAGAGATCGCAGAGAGGTTCTGATTGGCAATTCTTCCTACAAACTGAGGCGTAAAAGCAGCATCAGCACGGAAGGCTACAAATTCATTATTGAAATCTGTACTGGAAGCTTTATATGCAAAATTGAA
Source organism: Chryseobacterium pennae (assembly GCF_003385515.1). GTDB lineage: Bacteria > Bacteroidota > Bacteroidia > Flavobacteriales > Weeksellaceae > Chryseobacterium > Chryseobacterium pennae. The sequence continues at coordinate 12,812 of NZ_QNVT01000011.1, forward strand.
AAACCCTGTTCCCGTTTTATTGACTCTTCTGTTGGCATTGGTGATATCAGTAACATCCCATACCTGTTCTATAGAAGACGCATTAGAAATACTGAAACCATAATCTGTATTACTTCCGCTTATTATAGAATAATCCCTGAAGTTCATCTGAGAACCGTTGAATGCAAGATTCTCTTTATACTGTACCTCCAGGTAATCAAAGTAGAATGTTCCGTTAGGGTTTTTAGAAATATCCGGATTGTATTTCAATGTGATCTGATTTCCGCTTTGGTTGGTAATAAAACCATTATATCTCATCGGATAATAATTGTACTGATAGGTTGGGTCATCAGTAGGAACGGAATTATGGTACAGGTTCAGATCATTGATTTTAATATCAATGGAATTCAGCTGTGACCTGTATCCTATTACTTGTGATCTGTATTTTATGATATCATTAGGCTGTATAGGCGAATTGGTGGTCAGAGTAATAACCTTTTCAGTACTGAAAGGAGTATCTTCTACCCATATTCTACCTACTTTCAATAAATTTTTCTGATCATTGTTGATCACCTGGTAGCTATCGTAGCGGGTAATCATCTGAGCAGGTAAATCCCCATCTATAGTTGCGACTCTTTTCCCTGCACCTTTATCAAAGTTGATATAATAATAGGCAGAGTCATCATATATATTTTTGAGATTGTTACTTGTATCGGATCTTGTTTCTCTTCTCTTAAAGCCTTTCCCATTATTGGTATCATAAAGATTGTAACCGTTCGGACCCTGTGCATAGAATAAAGCATAATCATTATCATTCCATATTCCGTCATCTTCACCCGCTACCTGAATAGCGTTTTCCTGTAAAGAATTATATCGCGGGTCCTGATTGAATTCAGGCAGCATGACTCCTCCGTTTCCGTAAACTCTGAGATTTTTTGGATTTACAGAAGCAGGATTAATTCCGTTATCTCTTAAAAACTGTGCCGTGATTTTGAAGATTCCGGATTTATCCACCTTTATTTTATAAAAGTTTCCGCTGGCAAGAGGATTGACTGTAGTTCCTATTTTATTGGTGCCTCCAAAAGTATTGATAGGAGTAGAAGCTTCTGAAACATTAAACGAAGACAATCTCTGAACCTGCCCATTTATATTTTTAAACAGACCTACACTGATACCTGCATATCTTTCTCCATCTAATGTATAATAGGTTACTTCAGCAATGTCATGATCAGGAAGTACTCCTTTTTTGAGTTCATATAAATCCTGGTTGGAAACTCCATCCCAGACAAGATCCGAAATTTTCAGCTCCTTTTCTCCGATTTTTTGCTTGGTTACTATAAAAACATTATTTTGGCTGAAAGAAAAACCTTCATTTTTAAAGTTGGGAAGATTTAATTTTGTCTCACCAAAATCCTGAATTTTAGAACCATTCCATTCTATGGTGTTTCTTTGGGCGTAAAGTGTTGATGCAAAAGCGATTAAAGATAAAAGCGTGATTTTTCGTTTCATGTTTATTATTGAAATTGCTAAATTACAAAATAAATGAAAATTTTAGAATTAAATTGCAATACAATAAAATTAATTTGTTATCGTTGTTCAAAAAAATCAAATCTTTATTTGATTTATTGAATAATTTATTTTTTCTTTGTACTCTTGAAAATATTTATATCGACTATGAAAAAACTAAAGTTGTTTTCATTAATAGCATTAAGTTCTACACTTGCATTAACCAGCTGTGGCGGATCAGGAACCAGCAAAGGTGGCGGTACCAAAAAATTTGTCAGTAAAACGGGTTGGAAGCCAAACGAAAAACAGGGTTGGTTTTTTGCAGGAAAGCAACAGAAGCAGAAGGGTTGGCCGGGAATGGTATATGTAGAAGGAGGAACTTTTACAATGGGATTAGTGAAAGATGATGTTATGCACGATTGGAATAACACGCCGCGCAGAATGCAGGTAAGTTCATTCTTTATCGGAGAAACAGAAATTACTAACTACGAATACCGCGAATACCTTACATGGTTGAAGTATGTATTCCCACCAAGTGACCCTAGCTTTAAGGAGATCTATAACGGTGCTTTACCGGATACCTTATTATGGGACAACAAATTATCTAGAAACGATTATAATGAAACCTATCTACGTTCTCCGGAATTCGATTATTATCCGGTAGTAGGAGTTTCTTGGACACAGGCAAACAGATACTGTGAATGGCTGACAGACAGAGCGAACGAAAAAGCTTTGATGCAGGCAGGTATTATTGCTAAAGATATGTATATCAACGAATCCAATAACCAGGGAGGAACAGCATTTAACATGGATAAATTCAAAGCGAATGATCCGGAAATGCAAGGATATATCAACGAAAAAAGAATGCAGCAAAAATCTGGTATGAAAACTACCAACCAAAGATTATTGTCGGCAAACAGAGCTCCTAATGGTGCAATGGTTCAAAAATTCAGACTTCCTACAGAAGTTGAATGGGAATATGCAGCTTTAGGAATGGCAAAAAACAGAGAATATAACCAATACCTTGGTAAAAAACCAGAAATCGAAAGATTAAGAGGTACCAAAGGAAGAGAAAGAGGTATGTTCCTTGAGAACTTTAAAATGGGTAAAGGAGATTACTCTGGTATCGCTGGATGGAAAAACGATGGGTCTGCACAGACTTCAGACGTAAGACAATATCCGTCTAACGACCTTGGAATCTATGGAATGTATGGTAACGTTGCAGAATGGACTGCCGATGTTTACAGACCGATCATTGATGAAGATTACAACGACTTCAATTACTACAGAGGAAATATGCCTCAGGCTATCGTAAAAAATGGAGACGGAACTTACAAAATGGTTGATGAAGGTACCATTAAGTATGATACTTTAGCGGATGGTAGATTAGTCTACAAAGGTCTTCCGGGACAATTCGAAAGAGAAACGATTGCTGACTACAGAAACTATAGAGATGGTGACAGACAATCTTCTTTAGAGTATTACAGAGCTTCAGATTCTGCTTCAGGATTTAATATGTACAATGCTCCTAAAAAAAGCTTTGTTGTAGATGCTAGCGGTAGAGTTAAGATGCAGAAAGATACCAAAGACAGAACATCCGGAATTTCTAACGATGTTAGAGTTGTAAAAGGAGGTTCTTGGCAAGATACTGCGTACTGGCTGGACCCGGGACAAAGAAGATATAAAAATCAGGGCAGGGCTTATGGTTGGATTGGTTTCCGTGTTGCACAGGATGCCAGAACTAATGATAAGAACAGAACTAGAAGATAATATTTATCAAAAAATACTTTTAAAAAACCTTCCGGATTTTCGGAAGGTTTTTTATTTTTGAACCATGAAATTGCTTGACTGAAAAATTCTGAAATACTAATGCAGATTTAGCGATTTCTATTTGAAAATATATATAGTTCCACATGAATATAGAACAGTTTTATCCTTTGCTTTTACAAGCCGGTAAAGTAACGATTGATAGCCGAAAAATAGACAGAAATGACATTTTTTTCGCATTTTCCGGTGATAATTTTAATGCAGCAACCCTGGCGGAAAAAGCCATTGATGACGGAGCCTTAGCTGCCATTGTTGAACAGCCTGAGTTTGAAAATAAGGATAGAAATATCTTCTATGTTCCGTCTACACTCGAATTCCTGCAGCAATTGGCCATCTACCACAGAAGTAAACTGAATATTCCCTTTATAGGCCTTACAGGCAGTAATGGGAAAACAACCACTAAAGAGCTGATCCATGCCGTGTTGTCTGAGAGGTTTAATGTTCAGTATACATATGGAAACCTCAATAATCATATCGGAGTTCCACTGACGATTCTTTCCATTAAGCCGGAGCATGAAATGGCTGTGATTGAAATGGGGGCTAATCATCAGAAGGAAATAGAATTCCTTTGTACCATTTCACAGCCGGATTTCGGATATATTACCAATTTTGGAAAAGCACACCTGGAAGGTTTCGGCGGTTTTGAAGGTGTAATTAAAGGGAAGTCTGAGCTTTATGATTATCTTAAAGAAAATCATCAGACAATTATCATTAACGAAAATGACCCTGTTCAGGTTGAAAAAACAGAAAACTATTCACCTAAGATCACTTTTGGAAAAGCAGGGTCAGATTATGATTTTAAACCGTGTACAGAAGATCATTTTGTAGGACTGATTTATCAGGGAGAAAAAACCGTATCTAAACTGACCGGAGAGTATAACTTTACCAACCTTTGCGCTGCAGCAAGTCTTGGCCTTCATTTTGGAATCAGCTTTGAAAAAATAAAGCATGCAGTAGAACAGTATACCCCAACCAATATGCGTTCGCAGGTGGTGAAAAAAGAGAACAGAACATTAGTGTTGGATACTTACAATGCCAACCCAAGTTCAATGACTGCATCATTAAATAACTTTATCACGTTTGAGGGCCGTAAAACCATTATCATCGGTGATATGCTGGAATTGGGCACAGAGAGTGAAAAAGAGCATCAGAATATCTTGGAATTGGCCAGAACTCTTGGTTTTGATACCATCATTACAGTAGGGAAACACTTTAAAGGAGTGAATTCATCAGACCTGGCTTTTGAAAATACTGCTGAACTGACAGCATATTTACAGCAAAATAAAATTCAGTCAGAAAATATACTGTTGAAAGGATCAAGAGGAATAGCACTGGAAAAGGTAATTGATTTTATTTAGCCTTTAAAGCCCAGAATTCCTTTACAATAAGTTTAATATTTTTGAATGTGCTTGGGAAAACTTCATCCTCAATCTGAAGAGTGTTTTTCCAGGCAACTTCAGTAATTCCTTCTTCGATCTGTGGCTTTGAAGTATCTTCACCATTGAAGTTCATTTCAAACCAATGAGTACATTTCAGGATTTTCTCACCGTTTCTTTCAATATAGATGTGATAAGTAGTATTGATAAACTGTACAAGTTCCACATCCTTTAAACCGGTTTCTTCTTCAATTTCCCTTACTGCAGATTCTTCCCTGGATTCTCCCTTTTCCATCTTTCCTTTTGGAAGATCCCATTTGCCTAGCCTTCTGATGAAAAGCATTTCACCTTCAGGCTTGATAACCAGTCCTCCAGCCGCTTCTATAATTCTGAACAGTTTTTGGAACTCCTGCCAGATCTCATCAATATTCTCACCATAAACATTAAGTTCGTTTACAGAAGTATTTTCTAAAAGATCCAATGCGATCTCTAAAGTCGTGAAACTTTCATACCCAAGTTTTTTTTCAAGTTCTTCGGGATGCTTAGATATCAATAATTTTTTTTCGTTCACAAAAACTTTATACATCTCAGATAGTTATAGTTAGTATTGATCCTTAGGGAGTAATGGTTTTAATATACGATAAAACAGATGGTTTTTACCGTGCTTTATACCACAATTTATACGCAAATATATCAAAATATAGCAACAAAATATACCTCTTTAAGTGCTTTATTTTTCTTAATGAGAACAATTGTTTGGTTTTTTATTATAATATTCTTTCTTGAATTGTATTATTTTGAAGAAGCTTTTTTTAATAGATTTAAGATTTGAACAATTATGGAAAAATTACACAGACAAAGGTATTTTTCCTGGTGATAGTTCAAAGTATGAAAATCAATGCGCAATCCGGATGAAGGTAGCATTTCAATAGGGATGATGATTAGTTTTTAGCTACAATATGCTCCTTTCGTAATTAATTTCTTTTAGGAAGATACTTCCGTCTTTAAAAGTATGCTTTGGATAACGTCTTTGTCTATTTTTTTTATAATTTTGTTGTTATCATAAATGTAAAGAAGCTTATCTTTATAAGAATTTAAATACAGAATAAAAAAATGAATTTAGAAGGACGAAAAATTATTGTCAATAAATCATCTAAGGAGTTAAGTGAATTACTGAAAACTCCTGAAAATTACAAAGATTTCATGCCGGATGGTCTTCAGAAATTTGAAACAAGAGATAATGGTTTTAAATTCGGATTACAGGGAATGCCGGAAATCGCATTAAAGATAGATGAGGTAACTGATCAGAAAGCTATATTGAAATCTGCAAGTTCAAGCCTGGATTTCTCTTTAACAGCTACTTTAAATCCTATCAATGAAAACCAGACAGAAGTTCAGATGTTGTTTGAAGGGAAGTTCAATCCGTTCATCAAAATGATGGTAGAAAAGCCATTACAGAACTTTATCAATACATTGACAGATAAGATCGAAGCTTATAAATAATAAAAAAACCTTCAGAAATGAAGGTTTTTTTATGACTACTGGTTCTTTTCTCTTTTGTTGATTTATATTTTGACACAGTTGTTTCTTTATTTCTGAAATTAGCTTGTAATGGAATCATTTGTTGGGCAGACAACCCACAGAATTGTTTGCCGATTTTATTAAGAAATCCAGAGCTGGTACTAAGCATTTTTTGAATAAGCTTCAACACTTCGGTCGTTCACAAATTTCTTTTCCAATAAAGATCTGAACCGATAAAAATGTTATTGTATATAGGTATCTCTCCGCACATTGTAAATACTTGCATACTATCGGTTGAGAACCACAAGTAATTGGTATAGAAGTGATCTGATCAAATGATTGCTGTCATTTTGAAGCTGTTTAAACGATTATTCCAGAGCAGTGGTCAGCAATACTTCCTGTAGCAGAAGAAAGAACATTAATTTCATTGTTCATTTTTAAAACTCCCATAAAGGCAAAGATCAGAGCTTCCTTATATTCGATGATTTCCTTTTCAGGGATAATGATCTCAGCTTCTGTTTTAGCTTTTATTTTCTCGATTAAAAATGTGTTATAAGCACCTCCTCCGCTTACCAATATATCTTGAATATTATATTTATTGATGACCGCAGAGATTTGTTGTGCAATATGTTCTGTAAATGTAGCCAGGGCATCCAGGGGAGATATGCCGTTGAGCTTTGGAAATATATGTTGGTTGCACCATTCTATGCCCAGCGATTTAGGATGAGGGAGCTGATAGAAATCTAAAGAATTAAGTTGGGCTAGTAAAGCCTCAACAATCTCTCCTTTTTTTGCCAGATCACCATTTTCGTCAAAGTTTTCATTCAGTTGTTGAGCCAAATGATTCAGGACGATATTGACCGGGGATATATCAAAAGCAATTCTTTTTTCCTCTGATTTTAGAGAAATATTTGAAAAACCACCCAAATTAAGACAGGCATCATATTGTGAAAAAAGAAGTTCATCACCTATAGGAACCAAAGGCGCTCCGTTTCCTTGCATAAGGACATCCTGGCTCCTGAAATCATAGACTACCGGTACACTGGTTTCCATTTTAACGGCTCTGCCGTCTCCAATCTGAAGTGTAAATTTTCTCTGAGGCTGATGAAAAACTGTATGGCCGTGAGACGCAATCAGATCAATGTTTTCAAGCTGATGTTTTTCAATAAATGTCTTTGCTTTTTGGCCTAAATAAAAACCATAGTCAGAATGCAGTTCCAAAAGGTCTGCTGCCGGAAGATGGATAGAATTTCTGAGTTTTTTTTCCCAATCGGCAGGATAGGGAAGGGTTTCTGCTTCCAGGATCTGGAAATGCCATTTGTCCTTCTTTTCAAATTCAGCAAGACAGATATCCAATCCGTCTAAACTAGTTCCGGACATAAGTCCAATGGCAAGAGTTTTCATGGGGAAGACGCTATTTTTTATTTTCGGAAAGTCTTTTTGAGCTAAAGTCTCCGGAATTGTTATAAAAAGTATATTCAGAAAAGTCGTCCTTGGCAGTCATCCCATTAGCACCCACAAGGGTTGAGCCATCTTCCATAGTTACATACACAGTATCTTTGGTATAGATGCGTTTTTTTCTCTGATCCCAATAAACGCTCTGCATGGCAAATTTTTGACCTTCATTGGTGGTGATTCTTACATTGCCTTTAGCTTCGTAAAATTGTTTATAATCAAAAAACTTGGCATATTTGGCTTTGATGGTTCCCGGGAGCTTTGGTTTTTTCTTATCGAAAAATTCAATATCAATTCCTTTTCTGGCCACAGTATAAGGACTGTCGATCAGCTCATATTTTTCAATGATAGCAGCTTTGGCTTTCAGAATTACAAACCCTGAATCACGCTGTATGATATTGGCATTATTAATGATCTGTGAGGGGAAGTTCTTGCTGTTGTTACCATTTTTTTTGGTAAGATCCTCCTCACAGGATGTCAATATAAAAAATATAGCACAACTAAAAAGGCATGCTATATTTTTATATACTATTTTTTTTGAAAAATTCATTCTAGTTATAAAGAGACTTTCTGAACCATTTATCAGCAAAATTAAAGCCGATTTTCAGGTTGATAAAGTTCTGGTTGATAAGGTTGTTCTTAAGAGTACCTCTTTTCCCCAGTTCTACTCCAATTTCAAGACCACTCATTCTTGTGATACTGCTGTTTTTGAATGGAAGCATTACACCGGCAGAAATACCGAACTTGTTAATACTGTTACCTTCCAGTTTTAGGTTTCCTCTTTCATAGAAAGCTCCATATCTGTAGACTACTCTTGAGAAGTAATTTCTGAAGTTATTGTAATTGGGTAGATACCATCCTCCGGCAGAAATTCTGTAAGTATCCTGCAGGCTGTAAGAGGTTCCGAAATAAGAAATATCTTCTCCTTTTTTATAATCAATCTGCCCGGAAAGGAACCAATGGTTATCGCTTCCATATCCAACCCCTACGGATGCCTGTAATGGAATAAGGTTTTTAGATTTGGCTTCCTTATGATCAATAAAAATTTCATCTCCTTTAGTACCTGCTGCATCAATGTATCTGTAAGTACTGTTGTTATATTCAGTTACCATGTTGCTGGTATTCCCGAATGTAGCCGTTGCTCCGATGGTTAATTTTTTATCGGTACGGGTATTTAGCTTCTGGTAGCTGGTACCTAAAGTAAAGTTGAAATTCCTGATTCTGTTTTTCGTTTCATACCCATTGATATATTCCGAATTGTTGGCGCTAAGCTCAGTAAGATCATAAAGGTCTCCGAAATATAAATTGGCTCTTGCTCCCACAGAGAATTCCTGGTTGACTTTATAAGATACGGCCACTGCGGCAGTGCTTACACTTCCACTCCCTTTAAATTGGTTTCGGTAAGTAATACTATTGGTAATGTCCCCTTCTGTTTTGTTTACTACCTCGTCATTCAGAATATCATAGCTTTTTGAGCTGTATGGCTGATAGGAAAGTCCCATTTTAACTTTTGAGGAAATAGGAAATGCCAATGATATATTAGAAAGATACGTAGAATGCTTTGTAGATTTCATATCGTTAAAATTCGATTTGAAATAGTTATTTTCGTTGGTAGCTTCCAGTCTGATACTTGTAAGTTCGAAATTCGCGTTGTTTGCAGGGTTTGCAAAGTTGAAACTACTCGTAAAATCACTTATAAAAGCGGTTGAGATACCTCCCATGGAAGCAGTTTCGATCGTATTATCATATTTTACATCTCCAATTCCGTATTTTGCATAGGGCGAGTTACTTAGACTCTGTGCATTTAGAAAATATCCAACTGATATGAATGATACTACAAAGATTTTTTTCATTCTTTATTTTTAAAACAATGCGCAAATATCTTAAATATTAATGAATTGTAAAAATTATATGTGGTTAAAGTTTGTTAAGGGCTGGTATCATGGGGAATTTTTAATCTTTACAGATTATTAATATCAATTGTGAAAGGCAAGTTTACTTCATTTGTCAACTTGTATGTTGTTGATTAATAATTCACTATTGAAACTGACGTGAATGATGAACAAAGAATCAGTTTTGCATGTAAATTTTTTTTCCCATATATTCATTATTGTCTTCGGGAAACAAAAATTGACCATTCACAGTGCTTAAAAGAATAGATAATAATGAATCTGCTTCACTCATAAATTTCTTTACCCCAAATTTATTCCCGATTTCTTATCTTTGAAACATGAATTGGGAGAATATCGCCGGACAGGAAAATCTGAAAAAACTTCTTAGAGAAAGCATTACTGAAAATAGAGTAAGCCATGCCCAGCTTTTCGTAGGAAAGGAAGGATATGGAACTTTACCTATGGTATTGGCTTATGCAAAGGAGATTTTAAGTCAGGAGAACGAGCATGCAGCTTCAAAAGTAGAACATCTTAATCACCTTGATCTGCACTTCAGTTTCCCTGTTTTTACAGATAATAAAAACTCTTTAAGTAAAAATAAATTTGAAGAATTCAGGGAAATGATTCTGGCTTCTCCGTATGCAAGCTACGATGACTGGACTGCTTTTTTGGAATCAGAAAATAAACAGCTTTTCATTTCTGCAGATGAAATTGATGACCAAAATCAGAAATTTGCTTTAAAAAGCTTTGAAGGGGGAACTAAAATCCTGATCGTCTGGAGAGCTGATAAAATGAACATAGCAGCATCCAACAAGTTTCTGAAGTTTCTTGAAGAACCGCCGGCAAAAACCATAATTCTTCTTACTGCAGAGAGTACGAATGATATTCTTCCTACCATACTTTCCCGTACTCAGGTCGTAGAAGTTCCAAGAATTCATGATGAAGATCTTGGAATCTATTTAAAAAAGAAATTCTCTGTTTCTGAAGAAAAATCAAGAGAAATTATTCATGAAGCGCAGGGAAACCTTAATGATGCTATAAAACTTCTTAATTCAGGCGACAAAAGCAATGAATTTGAAAAGCTCTTTGTACAATGGGTTCGTGATGCCTTTATGGTGAAGAAAAAACCGGAGTACCTCAGAAGTATTATTATCTGGGCAAGGGAAATAGCAGGCTGGAATAGGGAAAAGCAGAAGAATTTTTTAAATTACTGTTCCGAAATTTTCAGATTGGCGCTTCTTCAGAATTATCAGTCGGAGAATCTGGTCTATAAAAAGATTGATGCTAATGGATTTAACTGGGCAGGTTTTTCAAAATTTATCAGTGGTGCCAATATTGAAAACATTCTGGAGGAGATCAATACTGCAGATCTGCATCTTACAAGAAACGGAAATCCTAAAATTGTCTGGACCGATCTTGGGATAAAATTATCGAGATATATTCATAAAAGTACATAAAATAAAACTCCGGAAATTTTCCGGAGTTTGTTTTTTAAGCAGTAGTGCAATTTAAGCCGCTTTCTTTTCTTTTGATACCTTTTTTGAAGCGTTATCAGCTGTTTTTGCTTTTGCATCACAACCTTTATGGTGAGCATCCGAACATGCTTTTTTATCCTTTACAGAACATTCTTTTTTATCTTTTCCGGCACAGCAGCCTCCTTCTTTAGGTTTTTCCTGAGCATAGCTGAATGCAAATAAACCGATAGCAAGAATTGAGATTGTTTTTTTCATGATTTTAAAATTTTTTAAGTGTCTAAATGTAATACTTTTTTGTTTACTTTATAAATTTTTTAATGAAGCTTGGAATTCCTGAAGTTCTTTCTCCATGAAATCCGGATCGTTGAGCTGCTTTCGCATTGATCTAATATTACCAATGGTACTTTCAAGAGCTGTTCTGAACCAGGGGAATTCCTGGCTTAAAGAAGTAAGCTTTGCCAGAGCTCTCAAAGACTGATCTGTTTGAGCTAATTGTACTGCATGTTCATATCTGAAGACAGGGCAATAATAATATTCTTCTGAGACATAGTCCCATGTCTCATTATCTGCCTCAGTGTTTATAAGATACAGCATTGCGAAAATAGAAGAGTCTGTATAACCTTCTGAGAATTTGAAACATTCGAAGACAGATTCCGTATCACTCTGTTGTATTTTTTTATCCAGCACTTCATGAAACAACGCATGAGAACTTTCTTTTTCAGAGTGATTTCCTATGATATGAAGTACTGTGGCATATTCTACTTTTACAGCATCATCTTCCGGATAGTTTTGATAAGCTGTTTCAATATATTCCTTTGCTGCATGATTATTCAGTAATACACGATGAAGTTTTGAAAGCGAAACAAGCTCTTCGCCTGTCAACTGTCTTTTATCTGACATACTTTCTTCAAAATACTGAAGTGCCTTTTTTGAATAACGATCTTTTACAAACCTTTCAATCACTTGCCACTGCTCAAGTTTTTCAAATTGAGACTGATCCCAGAATTGGTAAAATAATGATATACGGTCCCATTTTGACTGAATGCCTGCCCATTCCTTGAAAAGAGTTCCATAGGCTTGATGGGGAGAAATGCTATTACCTCTGTCATCATCGAGAGGAAAACTGACATCAAGATTTGGATTACAATGATATCTTCTGAAAGCTTCTATGATTTCAAGATCGAAACGATTTCCTTCTTCATTTAGCGGAAAAGCGGTTTCTTCTAATTCTACTGGTGTTTCTTCAATAGATTTGGTATTCGTCTCTTCGGTAAATGGAGTAGTTGTTTCTTCTAATGGAACAGATATCTCTTCGGTGAGTGAAGTGGTGATCACCTCATGCGTAAAGTCATTCTTAAAAGTTCCTTCATCTGTCTGTTGTTTTTTCTCTCTCTTAAATATCTTAAAAAAGAAATCGAATAAGCCCATAGAGTTTGTTTTTTGTAAATATAAATTAAATCTATATTAAAAAATCAATCAATCGTTTGATTTATTTCAAAACTTGTGTAAATTTGCACCCTGAAAAATGAACACTAACATGGTTTCAAAAGAAGAAAATATATTATTCGCAGCAGAAAAGCTCTTTGCAGAGAAGGGTTTTGAAGGAACTTCAACCCGGGAAATTGCAAAAGCGGCTAATGTAAATATCTCTATGATTTCGTATTATTTTGGTTCTAAGGAAAAGCTTTATGAGAAACTGGTGGAGTATAGAATGAAGGAAGGACAGTTTTTTTCAAATGAAATCCTGGAACGGACTGATATCAATGAGTGGGAGAAAATTGTAAAAATAATAGATCAGTTCTCTAACAGAATCAAAAATCACAAATGTTTTTACAGGATTATGCAGAGAGAACAGTTACACGCCGAAAACCCTCAGATTTTAGAATTTTTAAAGGAAACAAAAATAGGATTCATTTCCATGTATTCTCAATTGTTGGAGCGGGGTTTGAAAAAAGGAATTTTCACAAAGAATCCTCCTATTTACCTTCTTCATTCCACGGTAAGCGGAACCTTATTCTATGCCCTTAATGCCAAGCCAATGTATAAGGAATTCCTGAATAATACAGAAGAAGAGAGTGTTTTTGACGAAAAATACTATACAGAACTTAACAAACATATAAAACATTTACTAAAAGACCTTTTAGGTTATGAAGAGAATAAATAACTCAGTGATTGCATTATCACTATTCGTAGGAATAGCAAATGCAAATGCTCAGGAGAAAAAGACCCTTTCTCTTGACGAAGCTGTGCAGCTGGGAATCCAGAACAGCAAGAATCTCAAGATCGACGCAGCCAAGATCGAGGAGGCTACCGCTGATCTTTTGGAAGCTAAAAACAGACAGCTTCCGGAACTGAAGATTTCAGGAAGTTATATGTACCTTCCGATGAAACCGACAGTAGATATGAAACTTGGAGGAGCTTCAGGTGGAGCGGGTGGTCCGGAGATTCATCAGGTATTGTATGGTTCTGCTAATCTTAGTGTTCCTATTTACAGTGGCGGAAGAATCAAATATGGGATTCAGTCAGCAAAATATCTGGTAGAAGCATCAAAGTTAAGCACTGAAAATAATAAGACTGCTATTGCTTATAATGTTGCCCAGGCTTATAATAACCTGTTTAAAGCCAATCAGTCAATCAAAGTTTTTGAAGAAAATCTTGCCGCTTCCCAGAAGAGAGACGAAACTTTCCTTAAAATGGAAAACAACGGATTGATTGCCAGAAACGACAGGTTAAAAGCCAATCTTCAGACTTCTAATATTGAACTTCAGTTACTTGAAGCTAAAAACAACTACAATATTGCGAACATCAATATGGATTTGCTATTAGGACTTCCTGATAATACAGAACTTGAAGTGGATCAGAATTATATTGAAGAAGGCTCGGAGGTAAAAGCTGTTGACTTTTATGTAAACGAAGCCAGAGAAAACCGTAAGGACCTTCAGGCTTTAGTTCAACAAAGAAAAGCAGCAGAATTGGGAACAAAAGCTGCTAAGGCAGAAAACCTGCCTTCATTGGCATTCACCGGCGGTTATGTAGCAGCAGATATTCCTAAGTTTCTTACCGTGTATAATGCATTAAATGTAGGAATCGGAATTTCTTACAACTTATCCAATATCTGGAAAGAAAACTCATCATTAAGACAGTCACAGGCAAGAGAAAAGCAATTGGCAGCTACCGACGAATTACTGAATGATAACATTAAGCTTGATGTGAACAGGGAGTATCAGAATACAGACTTTTCTAAAAAGAGAATTTCTGTTTTTGAAAAATCAGCTGAGCAGGCTAATGAAAACTACAGAATTACAAAAAACAAATATGACAACGGCCTTGCAACCATGACAGAATTACTGGATGCAGATGCTGCTCAGATTGCAGCTAACGTTGGCGTAATCAATGCAAAGGCAGACGCCGCTTTAGCTTACAGAAAACTATTGCAAACAACAGGAACTTTAACAATTAAATAATCAGATCGAAACCAAAATGGAAAATAAAAATACACAGGACGTTGAACCTAAAAAGAAAAAAAGTTTAGTTTTTCCTATTATTTTAGCAGCTGTCGTAATCGGAGGAGGAATCTACGGTTACAGAGCATACAGCTACGGACAGTATCATGAAGAAACTGATGATGCTCAGATTACTTCCAATATGGCACCGGTAATTTCCAAAATCTCAGGATATGTAGCTGAGGTAAAGGTAAAAGATAACCAGTTCGTAAAGAAAGGGGACACGCTTGTGATTTTAGATAACAGAGATCAGAAAATGGCTCTTGAACAGTCACAGGCTGCATTAACAACAGCAAAAAGTAATATTTCTACAGCAGAAGCTACTACTACTGCTACTTCTAAGAATATCAATAGCTCTGAAGCCGCTGTAGCAACAGCCAATGCACAGATTGAAGCTGCGAAAGTAAACGTTTGGAAAACTTCTCAGGATTTAAAAAGATATGCAAATCTTGTAAAAGATCATTCTATTACAGAACAGCAGTATGAGCAGGCTCTGGCTGCAAAGCAGTCTGCAGATAAACAGCTTCAGGTATTGGTAGAGCAAAGAAATCAGATTGCTCAGCAGACTACTATCGCTTCTTCTCAAACGGCGGCAAGCTCTCAACAGATCAGTGTAGCGAGTTCAGTGGCAAAACAAAGAGAAGTAGATGTAGAAAATGCTAAACTAAACTTATCATACACTGTAATTTTAGCTCCTGAAGACGGATATGTTGGAAAAGTATCTACACAGGCAGGTCAGTATCTTCAGGCAGGAGCCCAGCTATTTGCTTTGGTTAAAAATGACCAGAAATGGGTAGTGGCGAATTTTAAAGAAACGCAGGTAGACAAGATGGTAGAAGGTCAGAAAGTAAAAATTGAGATTGATGCTTTCCCTGATAAGGAATTTGATGGAGTAGTAAGCTCATTCTCTCCGGCTACTGGTGCTACATTCTCTATTCTTCCTCCAGATAACGCGAGTGGAAACTTCGTAAAAGTAGTTCAGAGACTTCCTGTAAAAATCGATTTTACAAATCTTGATAAGAATATTGCAAAAAGATTAAGAACGGGAATGAATGTGAAGGCTGAGGTTTCATTGAAATAATATCTAAAATTGTTAAAAGTCAATTAAGTGAGAGATCAATAGTAAATCATTTTAAAATTTACTATTCACTTACGTAACAAAATTGACCATTGACTTTTTAACATCGAAAAAAACTTATGCAAGATTCATTAGTAGAATATGGAGCCCGAAGAGTGATTATTACCATCACAGCTATTCTTTGTGCTCTGCTTGAAATTGTGGACTCCACGATTGTGAATGTTGCCCTTAATGAAATGAAGGGTAACCTGGGAGCTACACTTTCAGAAGTGGGCTGGGTGATTACGGCCTATGCCATCGGAAATGTAATTATCGTACCGATGACCAGCTGGCTTTCTCAGCAGTTTGGGCGTAGAAATTACTTTGCAGCTTCCATTATCATATTTACCATATTTTCATTCCTCTGCGGAAATGCAACGAATATCTGGGAACTGGTATTTTTCAGACTGATGCAGGGAATTGGTGGGGGAGCTTTATTGGTAACCTCACAGACGATCATTACGGAATCTTATCCGATTGAAAAAAGAAGTATGGCACAAGCCATTTATGGTCTTGGAGTAATTATTGGTCCTACACTGGGCCCGCCTCTTGGAGGGTATATTGTTGATAATTTCAGCTGGCCCTATATTTTCTATATTAATATCCCGATTGGAATTGCGGCAACTTTGATGACGCTGCAGTTTGTGAGAAGTCCGAAATATGCAGAAAAACGTAAAATTTCGGATGTTGACTGGATAGGTATTGCTTTGCTTGCAATAACAGTGGGATCATTACAATTCATTCTGGAAAGAGGACATGAAGAAGACTGGTTTGCCAGTGGAATGATCGTAGCGTTTACCATAGCGGCTGTTTTAGGATTTATATTATTCCTTTGGCGGGAACTTACCTTTAAGTATCCGATTGTGGAGCTTAGGGTACTTAAAAACAGTAATTTAAGAATTGGAACAATGATGTCATTTGTACTCGGATTTGGGCTTTATGGGTCCACATTCATTGTTCCGCTGTATACTCAGAGTATTTTGGGCTGGACGGCACTTCAGTCAGGGGCATTGATGATTCCGGCTGCACTGACAACGGCCTTTATGATGCCTATCATTGGTAGATTATTGGCAAAAGGAGCTAAACAACAGATCCTGGTTTCATTAGGGCTATTTATCTTCTTTGTCTATAGTTTCTGGGGATACAAAATTCTAACTCCGGATACGAGTAAAGATGCCTTCTTCTGGATGCTGATTGTGAGGGGAGCAGGTTTGGGATTATTGTTTATTCCAATTACATCTCTTTCATTAAGTACTCTGAAGGGGCAGGAAATTGGTCAGGGTGCTGCCTTTACCGGTATGATGAGACAGTTGGGTGGATCCTTTGGTATTGCAGCCATCACTACTTTCATTGCTAATGCAGGCCAGACCTACAGAAATAACCTGATTTCCCATTTAGATGTCAACAGTTTTGATGTTCAGCAAAGACTGGCAGCCTTGAAGGCCAGTTTCATTGCAAAAGGAATGACTCCTGATGCTGCAATGAATGCTGCTTATAAAATGCTTGACCTCTCTGTTACCAAACAGGCAACAGTATTATCTTATATGGATGTATTTCTTTACCTCGGCGTAATATTTTTAATATGTATTCCGTTTATCTTATTTATAAAAGAAAGAAAAAGTAAAGAAAAGATAGATTTAAGTGAAGCCATGCACTAAATTTTAATTAAAACCTTCGGAATTTCCGGAGGTTTTTTTGTTTAAAATGACAGTGGATTAAGGTTGCTCACATTGATTATTCAGACTTCAATAACTTCCATCTTCCAGCCCCCTGCTTCCTTTCCAAATTTATTTATAAAAACAATATCACTTATTGGAGAATTTGTTTATTTTTTTTAGCTTTACAATACCAAATGAAAAAATATGAACAGAGTCCCTCATCCCTATAAAACCTTTTCAAAAGGTCCAGATTGGAGCAAAATAGTACAGTCTTATTTGTGATCCAATACTTAATACATAGTTTTCCATTACTTTCAGGCATCTTTTGTTACTAAAGTAAAGGCTGAAATTCCTATTTCTGAAATTCAACAAAGAAATAGAGCATACATGTTTTATGTATTCATTAATTATTTTAAATCAATACTGTATTTCATGATTTAAAAATATTTTTATCTACTGATGACCAGAACTTTATAAAATTTAAGTATGAATTCAATACAACTGCCGGAAACTTTTATGGCATTATCAGATTTCAGAAAAAATGATGTGTATCTTCCTGAAATGGATCAGGATCAGATCATTTCAGATTTCTTTCCCGCAACATTTACAGAACTTACCCAGCGCCTTTCGGATATTACAGGAGCATTTTATGGTGGATTATTGAAACAGGCAGGTAAGCTTTACGGTGAAGAGGCTGTTAATGAACTTTCTACCGCCTTTATGTATGATCTCGGATCAAAAATGGCTTTGAGAAATCTGGAAACAAAACCAGGTTTGCAGCCAGGCATTGTGGCAATAGCAAAAATATTGATAGGAGCAGTTTTTACATCCAGTCCCGAATATAATTTTGATTTCAAAGAATTAAATGACCACAGAGTTGAACTACTGATTAAAGGAGTAGACCGCTACCACAAAATCACACAAAGTCTCCAGATCGCAGGACTGCTGAAGTGGCCGGTTATAGAACCTTTTATACAGGGAGCATGCGATACTATGGGACTGGATGTTTTACTTGAGATGAAAGTACTGAAACTGAATCCTGACAGCTCATGTGCCTACAAGGTAATTGTGACGGAGAAATAGATTTTGTTAAGATAAAAGATAAAAGATAAAAGATAAAAGATCTTGTCGTTAAACAACAAATCCCCATACACGGATCTCAACATCAATAGGAGCGGGCTTTAGCCCGCTCTCATTATAAATCCTTATTCATTTGGCTTTAGCCAAAACCTAAGAATATTTGAATATATTCATTCAGCTATACCTTCATAGATTTTCAATAGGAAAGGATATTGTATTTATGTCTATATTCCTATTTGGTGAAAATTAAACGGAATCAGTACAGGGGAAAACGATACATCATTTCATTGGTGAAGCCTAAATTTAATTTACATTTTCTATCCACTCAATCCCACTGATGTCAATCAGTTTTAAAGTATGAATTTCATCTTTCTGAAGAATATCATCAATCCCAATATTTACATCTGCCTTGGCACCTAATGGAATAATAAGACTATGTTTTCCCGGTTTTACTTTGGCCACATAATGGTTTTTAATACGGTCTTTAGAAAATTTTGAAAGCTCTTTATGATCGATTTCCTTTAAAATATTTCCGTTTTTATCCAGAATATGAATGCCAATGAGGAAAGATCCATATACATCGGCTCCTTCTGTTCTGTAAACCTCGAATGTTAACTCCGAATTATTATGGGAAATATTGGAAATTTCAAGTTTAGGTTTTACCGATTTATTATGCAGGGTTCCCCAAACACCGCCATGGAAATACTGATTGGTATAAAGGGTAAGCCCGAAAATCAATAGAGATCCGGCAAGTACAAATACCTTTGGCTGAGCAATAGGAAGAATTCCGGAACCCAGCCACTGAAACCATTTTGTTTGAGTGAAAGGTTTATTTTTCTTTATAAAATAATCATCCAGAGAATATGCACCACTTCCCGTAAGGAACAGGACAAAACCACCTGCTACACCAAGAACACCAATTTGCCATTCATCCACACAGGTTGTTCCCAGCCATCCCGAACCTAATAAAATTCCCAGTGCAAGGCTGAGAATTCCTATACTCATTAATCGGGTAAAGAGACCGAGAATGATAAATAATCCTACGATAGCTTCGATGATTGTAAAAGTCATCATAGATCTTTGTAAGGCATCCGGATGGGTAACCAGATATTCTATAATAGGTTTAATTCCCAGGGCATTGGGTAAAAAATGATTGAATTTTTCTCCGATATATCCCTTTTCATCGGGAATAAGCTTGTTTTCGAGGACAAGTCTGCGCCAGAAGGCTGAAAAATAGGTCCATCCGATAACCATTCGGAGTGATAAAGTATATAATCCGGCCAGGTCATAAGACTGGCTGTTTGTAGTATGTTTCATTGAAGTTAATATTGTATTGTAAAAAACTGATTTTTGATGGCTTAAATAAATTTTTAAACCAGATTCAATTTCAGTCTTTTAAATAAAATATACTTCGGCGGGCTGTTTCCTGTGGTATACCCTGAATATTTATTAAAAAAGATAGTGCCTCCCTCTGTATTGTTTACTATAGCATTAAAATCTAAAAGAGATACTTTACATTTGTATTTTGCTTCAGCTTTTGAAATGGAAATCTTTGAGGAAGTAGTGGAAGTATCACAGTTTAAAGAAGGTCCGGATGTTACCTTTACTTTGTTTAAACCACTGATATATTGAATGTCAAAAATATCAAGAACATCTCTTTTAACAGAACATGGTGACAATGAAAACACAAGAATAAGCATCGTAATGATGGCTTTATAGGTCTTCATATGGATCTTGTTATCTGACATTCCTGCAAAACTACACTTTATTTTAATGTAAGTTCAATAAATTTTAAAAATTCATCCTGCTGATCTACAAATAAATAGTGCGAACAGTTATCTATAAGTTTAAAATTCTTCTTTCCAACGGTATTCTTAAGAGTGTTCAGTTGCTTTTCGGAGAATATTCCGTCATTCTTTCCATACACCGCAAAAAGAGGGATACCTTTTCTTTTGATCTCTTTTAAAATAACGGTATTATCAAGATTGTTCAAAGGTTCATTCTGGTAGAATTTGATAGGAGAATTGTGATTTCTGATATTATTTTTATAGAATTCACCAGCTTCATATTCCTCTCTCAGGCTTCTACTTTCCCGGGTAGGAGTAGGCATATTGAAAAAATTAAGTTTACTGGCAATTTCGTAGCATCTTTTTCGATAAATAGCGGAATTTTTATCCAGGTTTTCTATTTCGGAGATCTCTTTTAGCTGGGCAGGATCATTTTTAAAATGCTCTTTGGCCTGTTTCAAAATATGATCGTAGGTTTCCTGTTGGGTAAATAAAGCGCCTGCTAGTGTCAACGTTTGTACTTTTTCCGGAAACTGATTGGTAAAAAGTGTACCGATGATCCCCCCAAAACTATGAGCTAGAATATGGGCTTTTGGGATATGATAAGTATGATAAATCTGATTCAGATCTTCAAAACTTTCTTTGAAGGTCATTGTAGCTTTTTCATCTTTCGAGCGACCTTCACCACGTCTGTCATAGACAATAACATAAAATCCTTTATCCGCAAGTTTCTGAGCTGTCGTTCCTTCGAATAGAGTGGCATTGCCGCTTGGTCCGCCGTGAATAAAAATAATGGCAGGGTTTTGTTGATTTCCATAAGCTTTTGAATAAATATTCTGAGCATGTATGGAAATTAAGAACAAAGAAAGGAGAAGGGAGAACATTGATTTCATGGCTGATACTTTGGGATTGCTAATCTAGTTAATATTATTGAGGCGTCGAACGAAAAGTTGTTGGTTGGGGAATGTTGCCAACCACCCCGTCAAAAATTCTTTGAATTTTCGCCACCCCTCCAGCGGAGTGGAATTTTGTATCTTCAATTGAGATTTTCAGAATCATTGGAAAAAATAATCCATTAATTAAAAAGCTTTTGAGAAGTTCTTTCGCACTTAAGAAACTTCCAGCCTCCATCTTCCTTTCCTAAAAAATCCTCCCTACTGACTAACAGTTGTCACAACCTTGTCTTATCTTTATCCCATTAAACTAAAAAAGATACTTCAATGAGTTATTGCTTAGCCATAGACGGAATGCAGCCTGAAAGCAGAAAGGAGCTGCACAAAAACTACCACGATAACTATTATGGATTTCCTATTCACGATGATAATGAATTGTTTGGAAGGCTTATTCTGGAAATCAATCAGGCAGGTTTAAGCTGGGAAACGGTTTTAAAGAAAGAAGAAAGTTTCAGAAAAGCTTATGATGACTTTAATATTCAAAAAATAGCAGCCTATACAGAAGAAGACCGTGAAAGACTTTTGAGCGACAGTGGAATTATCAGAAATAAACTGAAAGTAAATGCCGCTATTGAGAATGCAAAAACAATCATTGAACTGCAAAAAGATTTCGGTTCTTTTGAAAAATGGATAGAACATCACCATCCCAAAACATTACCGGAATGGATGAAACTGTTTAAGAAAACCTTCAAGTTTACAGGAGGAGAGATTGTAAATGAATTCCTGATGAGTACCGGATATTTGAAAGGGGCACATCATGAAACCTGTCCGATTCATGCAAAAGTATTAGAAGAGAAACCTTTGTGGAAAGTAGTGGAAAAGGATTAAAAGGTTTGTACTATAAAATTTAACACAAAAGTCACAAAAGAACTAATCACTTAAGTAATTTGAAGTGAGAAGCTTTGTATATAAAAGTTCTAAAGTGTATAAGCGTAAAGCTTTTGTGGCTTTTGACTTCGTGGGATAGTGTCTAACAGGAGATAATCTTCGATTTATGGTGTAGAATATTATTCCTTGTTATGGATGTCTTTTGCTATCAGTTCTTTATGTTCTATTCCCCATTTCTCAAACTCAAGAATAATATGTTTCAGCTTATAACCAATTTCTGTTAATTCATATTCAACCCGGGGCGGAACTTCAGCATACACGGTTCTTGTGATGATCTTATCTTCTTCCAGCCTTCGAAGTTGTAGCGTAAGCATACGTTCTGTAATGTTCTGAAGACTTTTCTTCAATTCACCAAATCTCATCTTACCATTAATGAGATAACAGCAGATAGCCAATGCCCATTGTCCACCGACGATATTCGATGCATAAATCTCCGGACATTCATCTGCAAGGGCTTTTTTATTGGCAAAATTGGTTGAGGTTTCTTTTATTTTAGTCATTACTTACATTTTTTATAGTACCCTACAATAGGTTGCTAATGTACGAAATGTAAGTAATGTGTAGTAATTTTGCAGTAGAAATTTAAACATAATGAAGACTTTAGTGATTGTCACGCACCCTGAAATTGAAAAATCTGTCATCAATAAAAGATGGATTGAAGAATTAAAAAAATACCCTGAAAAATACACAGTACATCAATTATACAAAGCATATCCCGACGGAAAAATTAATGTAGCAAAAGAACAGGAACTGATGGAATCTCATGATACTATTGTATTCCAGTTTCCTTTCTATTGGTTCAGTAGTCCGCCACTCTTTAAACAATGGCTGGATGAGGTTATTTTACATGGTTGGGCTTACGGAAGTAACAGTGGATATAAACTGGCAGGGAAGAAAATGACTTTGGCTGTTACGGCCGGAATTGATGAAGAAGAATATGCTGCTTCAGGAAAATATAAATATACTATGAAGGAACTTCTCAGACCTTATGAGCTGACCTTTGATTATATTAAAGCACAATATGAAGAACCTTTTGTTTATTATGGGATAGAACGCGATCCTTCGGATGAGTGGATTGGAAAGAGTGTTCCTATGTACCTTGATTTTTTAGATGCTCTTTCGGTCAATAACTGTGGTCAAGATAAATTGGTCCTTGATAGCTGCCAAGATTCTCTTTAATTTTCATCATTATATCAGGAATATATTCATAGCCGCCTTCAAGAAGATGTTTCATTTCATCACGATACAAATAATCAGAGTATTGAAGATAGGTGTTTAGGTGTTTTTCTGTGCTGATATGCAGATTAAAAGAAGCATCAAACCGTGAGATTTCAAGTGATTTTCTCATTTCCTCTACGTCAGGTGATTTTTGGAAAACAGCTGCTTTAAAAGAAAGAAGAATAAGGTAATCAACCATAAGAAGAAGTTCATCACTGCTTAAAATACTATCAATGGTCAATTTGGGAGAAGTATCAAGAAGTGGAATATAAAATTCCTCAATTCCCATGGCTGTAACTGAAAAGAGTAAGGGAACTTCATAACGGGTAGTCAGATGCCAGATACTGACGAATCCATGATTAGCAAAGATTTCTTCGTTGCCATCATGATCATTCTGATAATACCAGGTAAACCAATCGAAAAGAGCTGTAAATTCGTTATTTTCTAAGGTATAATCTTCTTGCTGAAGTTTTAGCATAAGCTTTTCATAGAATATTCCTGAAAATTCTCTTTCGCTTTTCAGAAAATCCCGGAAGGTTCCAAAACTTTTATTAATGACTTCTAAAAATACATCAGGAAGACTTGTGTCTGAAATTTTCGGATACAGGTTTTCTCTGATCTTTGCTTTATCCAGTCTGTAAAATTCTATAAATCCACCCATTGTTCTTATTGATATGTGATTTTAAGATAAGTTCTGAAATTTTGTAATTTATTACTTATTTAATGTGTTTTGCTTTGAAAGAGTCTAAGTCAATGGCTTGTTCCTGAAAATATTCTTTAAAGGTATCTGAAAGCTTTTTATCCTTAAATTTTACAATCGTATATCCACTGTCAAAAGCAGTAATTTCTAAAATGCTTTCCGGAATTGAAAAGTAATGGCTATCCCATACCTTAGAATCTTCAGCGGATACCTGGGAAATATTTATCGGATCAGGCTTGATGTGATAGGGAACAGCAGCAATTATCCCCCAATTGATTTGAGTTCTGCTATGATAAATCTGCTCAAATTGCTGTTGATTTAAAGTGAAAAAATCTTGCTCAAAGTTAATGGGAATGTCATCATCAGATACAAAATCCAGATCAGTCAGAACCCAGTTATATATTGGAAGGTTTTCCCAAATAGGCTTTAAAATCTCCTGTAGGTTAGTATGAAATTTTACTTTTTTTGTACTTCTGATAATCCAGTTCATGTTATTTGCTATTTAAAACCCTGTTAATCCTTTTCTCTGCCTCATCTTTCGTAATTCCATTATAGAAATCATCTACAAAAGGATGTTCATAGCTTTGATGCGGGAAAACAAACGGACGCCCGATGGTATTGTTTACCACAACTGTGGTAGGAATGCTTTCTGAAAAATCATAGTCGGGAAGATAGGTATTAAGCCATCCGAAATATTCAGCTTTGAATTCTTTATTGTCGTAATTTTCGACGTATTCAGTATAGCTCTTCTCACTTAATGAAACCCAGACTCCATAATCAAGATCTCTGCAGTCATCAGTAACTTCCTGTATCAAAGCAGCCCGAATGAATCTATTGGTTTCTTCAGGGCTCTCAACAGTACAAAGGTCCGAAGTGAGCTTTGCATTTTTCATTTCTTCGTCAGAAAGGCAAGAGTAAAAATAAGGAGCATTATAAGCTAGAGCCGGCCAGTCTTCTTTTTCTTCACCACAGCATTCACAGATGTATTTCATGATAAGTTTTTTGTTTTGGGCTAAAATACCTAAAAATCCTTATCCCACCGTCGGTGTATCCTCTTCCTTCAGTATTTTTTTCTCTTTAATGGTAAGCATCATGCGCTCATACTTATATTTCTCCCAGTCAAATTGGTTCAGGAAATCAAGGGCAGCCTGAAAACCTCTGTTGAAAAGATCTTCTTTCTCTTCCTTTTTCATGAAGAAATTCAGCCAGCTGCTGGTTCCGCAATTAACGGTTTGTATGCTGTACAGACGATAGAAACTATGTTTGGTAAGAAAAACTTTGTCATTAAACCCCTGCAAAGTACTGATGATATTTCCTGCATAACTAAGCGGAGTTTTAAGAATTTCCTCACTGGTTTTTCCTCTTTCAGAAAGAAGATCAGAATCACTGGTGAGCTGCACTCCAAAAAGAGGCATCCTGGGATAAAAAACTTCATCTGCGTGAAACAGGTCAATAGGAAAATTGGAAATACTCCCACCATCAATGAAGACTCCCACAGGATTTATATCTTCCTGTCTGGTATTCATCCAGAATTTCCAGGCATATTTTACAGAACTGTCATCCTTATTGATTCTCTTCTGAAAAGGTTCAAAGAAAAAAGGAACAGACATGGAAGCTCTCACAAACTCTGCCGGACTGATGTGCTTCAGTTCCTCCTCAGACCAGTATAAATTGGCCATGGTAGGAAGTTCTACCTTTATTTTAGCATTGATATCTGTGGTAATAACAACATATTCAGACCGAAGCAGGTAAAATGGATTGTTTTTATAATAATCATTATTGAGAGCGCTGTCATAGAAAATTTTATATCGGGTGTGGTCAATATGTTCAAGGTTTTTTGCCCTGATTTTTTCAATGCTTTCCAATGTAATGTTATAATATTCCTGTCCGTTTCCATAACGGTAGTTGAGGTTGAGATCGCGCTCCTTTTGTACAAACTTATCATTGAGATTGGCTACCGTTTTAATTCCAAAGTCTTCCAGAGCATTTTTCATGGTATTTTGGAAAACATTTCCAGGATTAAGCCCACTGTTTTCTTTTCTGAAGTTGTTATATAATTTTTTGATACAGAAAAAAAGGATAATTGCTGGAATCAAAGGGATTAAAAACATTAATTTGGCACTCAGGATACTTCCTGGGGATACTGCAAAAGGAATACTGACAAGAATAATGAATAAAATAGCAGCAATGATAGCATTGATTTTAAAGAAATTCTTATTATTCAACATTCCGTGCAGGGTTGTTTTTACATAGGTTTTCCCATCCATAAAATCTGCAAAATCCCAGCTGAACAGAATATCTTTGATCAATTCACTTTTGGGTTCTTCTTTTGTTTTGCAGGCTGCAATAAGCATGGTATTGATTGCTCCGGCACTGGTTCCTGCAACTTTCAAAAAACGGATTCCGAAGATCTCCAGTCCATAAAGGTAACCTACCAATGCACTTCCCCAAACACCACCGCCTTCCTGTACAAATTCTATATACTGATTGCCTTCTGCATCCAACAGGTCAGAAAACTCCTTGGCAGAAATATTTCCGTGCAAAGCAGCAAGTCTGTCTTTAGACGCCTGTGAAAGAGAATTATCTTGCAGAATTTTATTAAGGTTTTCAGTTTTCATAGGCTATGGTTTTCAGTTCGTAATATTTTGTCATTGCGAATCCTGGGCGAAGCAATCTCTAAATTACTGTTTATTTACAAACCATAAGACTGTTTTGTATTAAAGATTGATAATGTATTAGATTTATTACAGGGATAAAAATCAAAAAACTCCAATCGGGATATAACCAGATTAAATTCTCGCGGATTAAGTAAATTCCCATAATCATCTGCGTAATCTGTAAAATCTGCGGGAAACATAAATCACCACTGTCTGCGTCTTACATAGATAAACGTACTGATAACAACTAATGCCATACCTCCTATGGTAAAATAATACCCATATTTATGGTGAAGCTCAGGCATGTTATCAAAGTTCATCCCGTAAACTCCTGCAATAAAGGTGATCGGTAAGAAATAGACTGAATAAATAGCCAAAACTTTCATCACCTGATTGGCTTTCTGGTCAGAAAGTGCCAAAAACATTGAAATAAGGTTGGTAATCTGAATGTTCAGATGATCAAAATCGGCCACTACATCTTTATGTTTATCTTTTAAATCTACAATTTCAGAATCCTGAAGGTTCAATAGCTTAAATTTATCAATAGCATCTGTGGAAATAACCAAAACCCGTGAATTCAACCCTGATTTTCGTTTCAGTTTGTATAGTCTTCGGATCTGGCTGGTATGATTTGTATTCTTAAGGAAAATTTCATTCTCAATATTGTCCATGGTTTCCAATAGACTTATAGATTCATCATCAAAGCTTTTCATAATCAATATCGCGATCATTAAAGCTACTTTCTGGGGAGTTACTTCTTCCTGCGTGAGTGTAAGCTTTTTTTTCGTTTCAGAAATACTTCTGGTTTTCATTCTGTGGATGGTGATAATGGTTTTATCCAGAATGAAAATTGCAATTTTTGTACTGATATCGCTAATGGTGTTCAGATTTTTCCTTTCCAGTTCTGTGCTTTCACGGAGAAGAAAAAACTTTACATTCCCATCTTCTTCATATTTGGGAAGGTGATTGGGATCTATAGTGTCTTCCAGAAGAAGATTGTTGATTTCGTATCGTTCATGAAGAAATTTCAGGTCTTCTGCTGTAGGAGACTCTACATCTACCCATTCGCAGTGGGTGCTTCTGTATATGGTATCAATTGGCATAAAGTAAAAATACTAATATTTTGAAATACTATGTTTTAAATAAGTTTATCTTTGCCAAAATTATAAAACTATATGATTAAAAGTACAATAAAAGGTGTGGGATTTTATGTTCCAGATAACGTTGTTACCAATGATGATCTAGCCAAACTAATGACTACCAATGATGAATGGATTACAGAGAGAACAGGCATTAAGGAGCGAAGACACAGAAAAAACAGAAATGATTCTCAGGAAACAGCTGCATACCTTGGATTCAAAGCATCAGAAAAAGCCATTGAAAAAGCTGGTCTAACGGCTAAAGATATCGATTATATTGTTTTTGCAACACTTTCTCCGGATTATTATTTTCCTGGCTGTGGAGTTTTACTTCAGGAAATGCTGGGATGTGATACCATCGGAGCATTAGACGTAAGAAACCAGTGTTCAGGATTTGTATATTCTATGAGTGTTGCCAACGCTTTTATTAAATCAGGGACCTATAAAAATATTCTTGTGGTAGGAGCGGAAGTTCATTCTTTTGGATTAGATTTTTCTGATGAAGGAAGAGGAGTTTCAGTTATTTTTGGAGACGGGGCAGGAGCTGTAGTTCTTTGTGCAACGGAAGATGAAAATTCTGGAGATATTCTGGCTACGAATATGCATTCTGAAGGTAAATATGCAGATGAATTATGTACCCAGTTTCCAGGTTCTAAGTTTGGATGGAGCGACAGGATGAGAAAAGAACCGGAAAATGTAACAGATAAAGAAGTTTATCCTATTATGAACGGAAACTTCGTATTCAAACATGCGGTAACAAGATTCCCGGAAACGATGATGGAGGCTTTGAACAAAGCGGGAAAAACAGTAGAGGATCTTGATATGTTTATTCCTCATCAGGCTAACCTTAGAATTGCACAGTTTGTTCAGCAGAAATTCGGATTGCCGGATGAGAAAATCTTCAACAATATTCAGAAATACGGAAATACAACAGCAGCTTCTATTCCAATTGCGTTAAGTGAAGCGATTGAACAAGGAAAGATCAAAAGAGGTGACCTTGTACTTCTTTCAGCTTTCGGAAGCGGATTTACATGGGGAAGTGTCCTTTTTGAATATTAATTGAGTGAAAGAACAGTTACCCTTAAAACCATAAAAAACCGCAGAACTTTCTGCGGTTTTTATTGTATATTTCCCTGTATATTAAAGGCTTTTCAATAGCTTCTCAGTATCGGAAGAATCCTGTCCTTCACTTTTTGCCAGTTCAATGGATTTTTCAGCCCACATCTTTGCATTTTTTTTGTCACCAATTTTATTGTAAAGATTAGCCAGTGTATCTGTATTGGCATAACTCTGATCTTTATTTATAGATTCCTGGCCCCATGCTATGGCCTGTTCCAAAGATGCTTTATTGTTTACATTTTCAAAAAAGTTCCACGCAGCAGAATTGAGTTCTGAAGAATTAGCCTTAGAGTAGTCTTGGTATATATCTAAAGTTAATTTCTCATAAAGTGCAATATCTTTGTTTTTTAAAGCTCTGCTGGCTTTTAGTTTTTTTAATAATTTTTCCGCATTTTCTTTGCTTACCAATTTCTGGGCTTCAGTAATAAAGTATTGGTCATTCCAGGTTTTAGTATCAGCGTTATAGGCCTTTTTTGAGATGGTATTTATTTGGATGTTCTGATTTAATTTTTCATACTTATCCTCAGGGAGAAATTTTAAAAGTTCTGTTTTTTTCTCCTGGAAAACCTTATATAATGGGCTTTCTGTAGTCTGTATACCGGAAATAAGCAATTGTGCATCATCCTCATCCATGGTAGGTTTACCCTGAAAATAACGGTTCAGGACTTTAGCTGCAAATTCTGAATCATTATAAATGGTAAGCTCTGCCAGATTTTTTAAAAATGCAGGATCTTTTTCTCCTTTTTCAAATTGTTGCTTTAAAGAAGTCAGTCTTTTGTTGGGATCTCCGGCATCCATGGCAAACTGTATGAAGTCTTTCTCTTCAACGTACCCTAATGTTCTGTGGACCGCTTCACCATTTCCATCAATAAATAAATAGGTTGGGAATGCCTTCACATTGTATTTTTTAGCAAGATCAATACCTTCTCCTTTTTCCATGTCAATTTTAGCATTGATAAAATGGCTATTATAATAATCACCTACATTTTTCAGGGGGAAAATATTTTTTACCATCAGTTTACATGGTCCGCACCATGATGCATAAGCATCTACAAAAACCAGTTTGTTTTCTTTTTTGGCTTTGGCAAGAATAGAAGCAAAGTTGCCCTCTTCAAATTTGATGCCCTGTGCCCATGCTATTGCACCTATAAATAGAGTAGAAAGTATTGCTATTTTTTTCATAAAAAACGTTTTGTTCCCTGCAAATGTAATAAATATGATGACATTTAAGTTAGTCACATTGAAAATAATTATTGAAGAACCTTATTTTTAATACAGGTATAGACTTATATGAAAGAAAACCATCTATTGTTTTGAGATTATTATTAAAATTAATGTAAATGCTAAATTTAGTTAAATGATTAAATTTCAGCAGAATATTTTAATAAAAAGTAAAATATTACTAATTTTGTAAAAAACAAAAAGACACCCTTGAGAAAATGATGAATTATTATAAGAATAATAATTTGTTTTTTTATGTCTAATAATCTATTGAAACTTTTGTTTTTGCTGACTACAGCAATCTTCATATCTGCCCAAAAAAAAAACGACTTCGATCAGGCATGCGAAAGGACTTCCGCTATCATGGCCTATAAAGATCTGCCCAAAGCAATCAAAACTGCCGATTCTCTTTATCTGGCTGCTCATAAGCCATCAGAGAAAGTAAAAAGTCTTATGTTGTCCTCAGAATTGTATCATCATGGCGGAGATCTTAAAAAAGCAATATACTATAGCGAAAATGCCCACTCACTGATTGAACAGACTGACAATACGGAATGGATGTCCCGTGTATGCAGATTACTGGCGAGGCAATATAGACAGGTAGGGTTATACGAAAGAGCAAAAAAATACATTATCAAAGGACTGCAGGCTTCCAGAAAAATTTCCGGTTTTCAGGAAAGTAATGAGGTGGAAGGACTGCTGAATCAGGAGATGGCTTTTTATGAAATGGAGGCTGGTAACTATATGAATGCCATACAGTATGTTGAATTTTCTCTGAAGAATTTTGAAAAAATAAACAGCCAGAATGAAGACAGAACTGAAGCCGCTTCTTATCAGTTATTGGGAGATATTTATTTTAAACTTAATGATTATGACGTTTCTGAAAATTATTACAGAAAAGCTGAAGATTTACTCAGAGCCGGCAGCTGTACATTGGGATTGGTGTATAACGGATTGGGAGGAATTCGCGTAAAGCAGAAGAACTGGAAAGATGCAGAACTGTACCTGAAAAAAGCCGAAAAAATAGCTGACACTTCCCGAAGTCTGAAGCTTAAAAAAGCTGTTTATTCCAATATTAATGATTATTACGAAGGAATAGGTGATAATTTTAAGGCATCTTTATATGCTGTGAAATATGTAAGAGCCTATGACAGTATTGCTGCCCGTAACCAGGAGTTTTCTGTAAAATCTAAAGAGGTTTCTGGTAAAATGAGCAACAATGGCCAGATGAATATGGCTAAAAATAGTGCAATCATCATATTGTTTGTTTCCTTAGTCGGGTTGATTATCTTTTTCAGAACAAGGCAGAAAAGACAGCTTTCAAAACTGAGAACTATTATAAGAACTCAGGGAAATATTGCTAATGAAAACAGAATACCATTACTAAGACAACCCTTGAATTCAGAATTTTCAAATATTTCTGTAGAAGAAATAGATGAAAAAGACAGCGAAACAGACCGAAAAAGAAATGATTCACTAATGACTTCTGAAACTGAAGCTAAATTGCTTGAGCTGCTTGAAGAATTTGAAAAAGGTAATCTTTATAACAATAAGGGAATGTCTCTTTCTTTTCTGGCAGGAGAGCTTAATACCAATACCAAGTATCTTTCGTATGTCATTAATCAGCACAAAAGTGCAGATTTTAAAACTTATATCAACCGGTTAAGAATCAACTATATTGTAGATAAACTTATCAATGATGAAAAGTACAGGCAATATAAAATCAGTATCCTTGCTGATGAATGTGGCTTTTCTTCACACAGTAAATTTGCAGCAGTATTCAAGGCCGTTACAGATTTTTCACCATCGGCTTATATTAAACATCTTGATGCTGAAAATCAGTCAGATAAAAATGTCTATTTTCGCGAAAACAATAAACAATAAATAACTTTCTATATTCTGTCTTACCATTTTCACGAAAATGGATAACCTATTGTTTTTTGTAAGACAGCTGCAGTCCTATCTTTGCGACAGTGTTACGGGAATGACTACAATTACATCTCATCTATTTTATTCTTTAAAAGAACAGTCTTTTTTTGAAATAAATATGATTCCCCCACAACAGGTCAAACCATGAAACTTCAGATATGGAACACGTGTATATTTCTTTTGATGAAATAGTCACGGTTCCTCTTTTTATCTGCCTAATAAGAAAATATTCGATTAGAATATGATTATACAATATAATCGGGGTTGATTGCCCGGTTTTTTTTCAGTCAAGTTTTTTTAAGTGCAAATCCACAGATATTCTGTGGATTTGCGATTTTATTTAGTTTTGGTACTGTCGGTTTTTGTTTTTGAAGTATCTGTTGGAGATGGAATAGAATTGGCCACTGCAGAATCACCCATTCTGTTTCTTAAGGAGTCTTTGTTGTGAGCATCTTTAAATTCTTCTCTTTTCTCTTTATTCTGAGCACAGCTTCCAAGGAAAAGAAGTCCAAGAACTGCTCCGACCCATAATTTTTTCATATAATACTTTTTGGTGTTATTAATATCAAATATAGTAAAATATTGATATTTTTATCAATAATAGATAGAATCTTTAAATAAAATTATTTTTAGTGTAATTAAAAGGGAGATATTGTTACTTATTATAGAAATACCAATATCAATAACAAATGAAAATGACCTGAAATATATTATTCAGTGAATCTCTATTTTACTTTAAAAATAAAAATATGGAAAAAGTATTGTATTTAGTAAGCCTGTTGTCTTTCAGTTTAATGTTAAGCCAGAAACCAAAAGAAAACTTAAAAGGGCTTGATCAGGAAATCAATAACATTCTGGATAATTACAAAGCTGTGGGATTATCTGTTGCCATTGTGAAAAATGACAGCATGATTTATTCTAAAGGGTTCGGTTACAGAGACTATGAAAATAAACTTCCGGTAACTCCCAATACTCTTTTTGGTATCGGAAGCAATACCAAATCATTTA
Source organism: Chryseobacterium pennae (assembly GCF_003385515.1). GTDB lineage: Bacteria > Bacteroidota > Bacteroidia > Flavobacteriales > Weeksellaceae > Chryseobacterium > Chryseobacterium pennae. The sequence goes on from NZ_QNVT01000011.1 coordinate 45,820, forward strand.
CATCTGCCTTGATTGGTATGCTGGAAGATGGAAAAAAGCTGTCAGTTCAGGACAAACCTTCCCAACATATTCCATATCTCACATTTTCTACGGATAGAATGAATAATTTGATCACTATTGAAGATCTGTTGGAACATAGAAGCGGGCTGGGAAGTGTAGATGGAGCTTATATATTTTTCCCTTCAGAAAAGCGAGTAGATTTAATGCAAAAGCTTCCTTTTTTAAAAGAAAACGGTGAGCCTAAAAATAGTTGGAGGTACAGTAATTTCGGATACATTATTTTGGGAACCATTGCAGAACAGCTTAATCATAAAGGTTGGGATGAGCTGATCAAAGAAAAGATATTTGTTCCTCTAAAAATGAATAACAGCAATACATCGATCAATGAAATGATTAAACAAAAAGACTTTTCCTATCCCTATGGAATGTATCAAAAAAGCATTGAAAGAATATTATTTCAAAAACCTGATAATGATAAGCCAGGAGCAGCGATCAATAGTTCTGCAACAGATATGGCAAATTGGATCAGGCTTTGGCTCAGCTACGGGACTTTTGAAAATCAGGTTGTGCTTTCAAAGAAATATACTACAGGTGCTATGAGTACTAAAACTGTGATTGATGGAGTACCTCCTGTAACTTCAGATCAGAAAAATTTTTTGCTGGGTTATGGATATGGTTGGTTTACACAGATTTTAAAAGGACATTATAAAGTATGGCATTCAGGAGGGGTATCCGGTTTTAGTTCGGCTGTTTTATTGTTTCCTGCAGAAAAATTTGGTCTTGTTGTATTAAGTAATCAACATAACTCAGATATTGCAAGTACGATTGGTAATATGATAGCAATCCGGATGCTGGGGTTGGATAACAATACACCTTATTCTTATGAAATGGAAGTGAATGACATTCTGAAACCTAAAAAAGATATAAGCTCTTCTATTAATGAAAAGAAAAAGCCCACTCATGATTTAGAGGCATATTGCGGGGAATATTCAAATAAAGGATATGGAACTTTTAGTATTTCAAAAGAAAAGAATAATTTGTACATCACTTTTCCGACATTTAAATTTATTTTGGTTCATCAGCAATATGAATTATTTTCATCAAAAATAATAGAGGAGGTGCCACAACAAATGAATCCTGATTTTGACTTTAACTTCATACTGGATGATAAGGGAAATGTAAACGGTGTCACCATGGATATACAAGGTGGCACAATATTTAAAAAAACAAAATAACAGTTGGAAGATACTAACCAAAAAAATCTGCAGGGCTTTCATCTGCAGATTTTCCATTTTAAATTAAACGTATATAATACTATTTGGCAGGAGATGTTGCCATCGAATCCTTTTTCATCTTAATGCTGTCCGGATTCGTCATTTTTGTAGTCATTGTATCTGTAGCAATGGGTGCTGCAGCCCGTGTATTAGCCGAATCACTATTACTGGTAGACATTGATGACTCCTTGGTTCCACAGCTCACTGCAAATAATCCTATTCCGATGGCTGTTAGCAATAACTTTTTCATACAATTTTATTTTGGGGTGTAATAATGAAAAAACAACTATTATTCCTAACGAGGGTTGATAAATCGTAAAATATAGGTAAACTTTGTTAAAAGATGTTAGATAAACTTGAGTTGGAGGGTTTGAGAGTCAGAGAGTATGAGAATGGTATTGAATAAAGGTGTTGATGACAAGCAGAATCAGAACCTTGAAATTTAAACATTGGCATTCTCACTCTCAAATGCTAATACTCTCTGACTCTCAAACTTTATCATATTCCGATAAAAAAGCCCCGAAACCGAAATTCCGAGGCTATATTGAAAGAACAGACAAAAATTACTCATTGCCCGTTACTCATTACTTATGATTACCCTAAGTATGGATATTTATAGTCTTTTGGAGAAACAAAAGTTTCTTTTACGCTTCTTACAGACGTCCATCTAAGAAGATTCATTTTAGAACCAGCTTTATCGTTAGTTCCTGAAGCTCTACCGCCACCGAAAGGCTGCTGTCCTACTACAGCTCCTGTAGGTTTGTCGTTGATATAGAAGTTACCGGATGCGTTTTCTAAAGCTTTGTAAGCTTCAGCAATTGCATAACGGTCTTGAGAGAATACAGAACCTGTTAATGAATAAGGAGAAGAAGAATCCACTACTTTAAGAGTCTCTTTCCAGTCCTGATCTTCATACACAAATACAGAAAGAATTGGGCCGAAGATCTCTTCTACCATACTTTCGTATTGAGAGTTTGTAGTTTCGATTACTGTTGGGTGTACAAACCATCCTTTTGAATCGTCACATGTTCCACCAATAGCTACTGTAGCCTCAGAAGATTCATTAGCTCTGGTGATATATCCTTTACATTTTTCGAAAGAATTTTTGTCGATTACAGCATTTACGAAGTTAGAAGTGTCTTCAGGAGAACCCACTTTAATCGTAGCTATCTGAGCTTCCATTACTTTTTTCACATCAGCCCAAAGGGACTTAGGAACATAAGCTCTTGAAGCAGCAGAACATTTCTGCCCTTGGTATTCGAAAGCACCTCTTACTAAAGCAGTAGCTACTGCTTCTACGTTAGCAGATGGGTGAGCGATTACAAAGTCTTTACCACCTGTTTCTCCAACGATTCTTGGATATGTTCTGTAGTTATGAATATTGTCACCGATCATTTTCCACATTCCCTGGAATACTTTTGTAGACCCTGTGAAGTGAAGACCTGCGAAATCTTTGTGAGCTAATACTTTCTCAGCAGTTTCTTTACCATCTGTAAAGATCATGTTGATAACCCCGGCAGGAAGACCAGCCTCAATTAATACATCCATGATTACTTTTGCAGAATAAACCTGCTTATCAGAAGGCTTCCATACTACAACGTTTCCTAACATCGCCATACAAGTTGGAAGGTTTCCGGAAATAGCTGTAAAGTTGAATGGAGTTACTGCAAAACAAAATCCTTCTAATGGTCTGTACTCTACACGGTTCCAGATTCCGTTGTCAGAAACTGGCTGCTCAGAATACATTTCTGTCATGAACTCTACATTGAATCTTAAGAAATCAATGAACTCACATGCAGCATCAATTTCAGCCTGGTGTACATTTTTAGACTGTCCGATCATGGTAGCTGCATTAATTACATCTCTGTAAGGACCTGCTAATAGATCAGCTGCCTTTAAGAAAATGGCTGCACGTTGTTCCCAACCTAGTCCATTCCATGCTTCTTTAGCTGCTAATGCCGCGTTGATAGCGTCATCCACATGCTGCATACCACCTTGGTAATAGAATCCGAAGTCATGAGCATGATCCTGAGGAGACTGAAGCTGTACCTTTGTATCAGTTTTTACTTCCTTTCCATTGATGACCATTGGAACCTCTATCTTCTCAGCCCACATTTTTTTATAAGTGCTGATAAGGCTTTTAACCTCCGGAGATCCCGGTACATAAGAATTTACCGGCTCATTCACCGCTAATGGTACTTGCGAAATTGCTTTTGACATATTACGTTTTATTATTTTATTAAACTGAATAAGTAAGTTGTATACAAATTTACGATAATTATAAGGAAAGAAAAAAATCCTGTCTGTTTTTGTGAGATAAACTTTATTGGCCAATAATCATTAGTATATATTATTTTTTTTAGCTTAAATTTTAAAAATATTTAATAGATTTATTTAATCCTTTGTAGAGAAGAAAAATATAGAGTAGTCTGTTGGAATTGTTGGAATTGTGACAATGAAATAGTTGTCATAGTTCATAAAGTACCTTTAAGTGTTGTAAATAAAGGATTTATAAAGAAATGTTAATTTTATATAAAATCGTGTTTGTTGCGATTTTGAACATTTTAAATAATTTTTTTGATAGCCTGTGAATTAAGATTACTCTAATTTTACACCATTATTATCAGACATGAAAAAAAGAGTCCTGTTTTTCTCTTTTGTATTATTTTTCTCAGCTTTATGTGTAGGTCTTCTTACGCATACGGGAAAAACTAAATCATATTCTGATCTTCTTTCAAAAATTCATCTTCTTCAGCAAAAATCAGATCAGCAGACCCAGCCTGAAATATACAGTTTTTCAGACGCGCAGGATGTGCAGGATTCCAATGATTGGGAGAAAGTAAAATTTGATTATTCAGTACTGGCACAGCAGTGGTTCAACTATTTCTTTGCAAAGTATACCTTTAATACTCCGGTTACGGCCGTTCAAAACCGTATTTGTATTACAGCACCAAGGTACATTCTGTATCATGCCCTGCAGATAGCGGGCTGCTAATTTCATTTTACAGTTTTTAATGATTCGTTATGGTTTGTATTTCATAATACAGATCCGTAAACATCATTTTCCTTTTTTACATTTTTGAACCTATTTATTTGCCTTTTGAAAAAGGTGAACAGGATAGTGTTTATTCAATTTTAAATAAAAATACTATGCACTTAACACCGAGAGAAACGGAGAAGCTTATGCTATTTCTAGCAGGAGAGCTGGCTCTAAAAAGAAAGGCTAGAGGCCTGAAATTAAACTATCCAGAATCAATCGCACTGATCAGCCACTTTTTGCTTGAAGGAGCAAGAGATGGTAAAAAAGTAGCCGAACTGATGCAGGAAGGCGCAAATCTTTTAACTAAAGATGATGTGATGCCAGGTGTGTCAGAAATGATCCACGATGTTCAGATTGAAGCTACATTCCCTGATGGAACCAAGCTGGTAACCGTACACAACCCAATCCGTTAATCCTATTTATTATGATACCAGGAGAAATTTTTGTAAAAGAAGGTACGATCATCTGCAATGAAGGCAGAGAAACCGTAAAAATAAAAGTGACCAATACAGGAGACCGTCCTATTCAGGTAGGTTCACACTTTCACTTTTTCGAAGTAAATAAAGCAATGAGCTTTGACCGCGAAAAAGCTTTCGGAAAGAGACTGAATATTGTGGCAAGTACAGCCGTACGTTTTGAACCGGGAGAAGAAAAAGAAGTGGAATTGGTAGAAATAGGAGGAACCAAAAAAGCAATGGGCTTCAATAACCTTGTTGATGGACAGGTAGATTCTGAAGATCAGAAAAAAGCAAGCCTTGCAAAAATTGAAGAGTTAAACTTTAAAAATCACTAAGATGAGCTTACACGTAGACAGAAAGCAATACGCCAATATATTAGGTCCTACAGCCGGAGATAAAATCAGACTGGGGGATACTGAAATCATTATTGAAATTGAAAAAGATTTCACCCATTACGGAGACGAAGCTGTTTTCGGAGGTGGTAAAACCGTACGTGATGGTATGGGGCAGAATGTTACTGCTAAAAGAGATGAAGGAGTTCTTGATCTTTGTATCACAGGTGCCGTTATCATCGATCACTGGGGAATCGTAAAAGGAGATATCGGGATTAAAGACGGTAAAATCGTAGGAATCGGTAAAGCTGGAAACCCTGATACAATGGACGGTGTATCTCCGAACATGATCATCGGTGCTTCTACTGAAGTTCACGGTGGAAAAGGATATATCGTAACTGCCGGAGGTATTGATACCCACATTCACTATATCTGCCCACAGCAAATTGAAACTTCTCTGTACAGTGGAATCACTACTATGATCGGAGGGGGAACAGGACCGAATGACGGAACCAATGCTACAACAGTAACTCCTGGTAAATTCAATATGCAGAAAATGCTTGAAGCAGCGGAAGAATATCCAATGAACTTAGGGTTTTTCGGAAAAGGAAACTGTTCTGCAGAAGAGCCTATTGAAGAGCAGGTGGAAGCAGGGGCATTAGGCGTAAAAATCCACGAAGACTGGGGAGCAACGCCTGCAACGATTGATGCTGCATTAAAAGTAGCTGATAAATATGACGTTCAGGTAGCCATTCACACCGATACTTTAAATGAAGGAGGTTTCTTGGAAGATACAATGAGAGCGATCAACGGAAGAGTCATTCACACGTTCCACACAGAAGGAGCAGGTGGAGGACACGCACCGGACATCATCAAAGCGGCGATGTATCCAAACGTATTACCTGCTTCTACAAACCCTACGCGTCCTTACACGATCAATACAATTGATGAGCACTTAGATATGCTGATGGTTTGCCACCACTTAAGCAAAAACATCCCTGAAGATGTGGCGTTCGCAGATTCACGTATCCGTCCTGAAACCATTGCCGCAGAAGATATTCTTCACGATATGGGAGTTTTCAGTATCATGAGTTCTGACTCTCAGGCAATGGGAAGACCAGGAGAAGTCATCACAAGAACCTGGCAGACAGCAAGCAAAATGAAGGAGCAAAGAGGTGATTTAGCTGAAGATCAGAATAGCGGAAACGATAACTACCGTGCAAAAAGATATGTAGCTAAATACACCATCAACCCAGCAATTGCACACGGCATTTCTGAATATGTAGGATCTCTTGAAGAAGGGAAATTAGCGGATTTGGTGATCTGGAAACCAGCATTATTTGGAGTTAAACCGGAAATGATTGTCAAAGGAGGATTTGTAATCGCTGCTAAAATGGGAGATCCGAATGCTTCTATTCCAACACCACAACCGGTGATCTATAGAAATATGTTTGGGGCTCATGGAAAAGCAAAATACGGTATTTGCGCCAACTTTGTTTCTCAAATCTCTATTGATAACGGAACAATCGCTTCTTATGGATTAGAAAAAATGATCCTTCCGGTGAAAAACTGTAGAAATATTGGAAAGAAAGACCTTATCCATAACGATAAGACCCCTTTAATTGAAGTGAATCCTGAAAACTATAAAGTAACGGTAGATGGTGAATATATCACTTGTGAACCGGCAGAAACACTTCCTTTAACTCAGTTGTATTACTTGTTCTAAGATAAATTCTATTAATATAACCTAACAGGTTTCAACAACCTGTTAGGTTTATTCAACGACAAAAAAAGATTTATCAGGCAATATTTTAAAACAATTATAGAACTAAGTTTAGAATGAAATATTTAAATAAAACAGTTTTTTCTCTTGCTGTAGCCGGGATGTCTTTGCTTTCGGGTCATGTAAATGCTCAGTTTTTGGGTGGACGCAGGCTGAAGAGCGATGAAGCCGGACCAAAAGGTCAATTTATGATGTATGGTTCATTGGATTACTCAAAGGTTACTACCCCTACGAATAGCAACAGTACCGTTTCCAGTGCACCATTGGGAGTAGGATACTTTATCAATAATAATGACCTTGTCGGGGTTAATTACGCTTACTCTCAAAATTCTGTGAATCATAATGTGGTGTATAAGCAAAATGAGGCCGGAATCTGGTATAGCCCTTCACTAATGCTTGGAAAATACTTTGTACTGATCGGGCAGATAGATGCACATTATGTTTGGGGACAGCAGCAGGCAGCAACAGCGGATGCAATGCAGAACTTTAATGGATTCCGCCTCCGTGCTTACCCTTTGATCGGAATCTTATTAGGTGGCGGTTGGGCCTTAAAATTCAAGTTTGCTGAGCTTTCAATGCTTCAGACTAAAACGAAAGAAGAAGGCTGGACGAAGAGCTATGTAGCGGGACTTAGTGGCTCAACATTCGGGGTGGGTATTTCTAAAAACTTTGACTTCAGAAAAAAATCGGCTAAAGATGATAATTAATCAGACCATAGGCAATCTCACCGAAAATCCTACAGAAAAGAATATAGATTATCTGGATCTTGAATGGTTTGAAACCACAAAAAGAATCCAACGCAAAAAAACCAGAAATGGAGTAGATGTTGCCATCAAGTTTCTTAAAGAAGGGCAGCGTTTGCGTGAAGGAGATATTCTTTTTGAGGATGCAGAAAAAGTAATCGCGATCAATGTCCTGGAAACAGAAGCGATCGTAATGGTTCCCGGCTCTTTACTGGAAATGGGAACAGTATGCTACGAAATAGGGAACAAGCATATTCCGCTTTTCATTCAGGATGATAAAGTATTGCTTCCTTTTGAAATGCCGATGTTCAGATGGCTGGAAGCAAGTGGTTTTAAACCGGAAAAGCAATCCGTAAAACTGCTGAATCTCCTTAAATCCAATGTAGAACCTCACGGACACGGAAGTCTTGGCTCTACAATTTTTACCAAAATCTTAAAAATGGCCGCTCCGAAAGATGAATAATATAAACATAAACTTTTTATCAGGACTGCTTCATCTGGCTGATCCTACGCTTCCTATCGGGGGGTATACCCATTCCAACGGACTTGAAACCTATGTACAGGAAAGAATCGTTCATAATGCAGAAACAGCGAAAGAGTTTGTACAGAACATGCTTCAGTATAATCTTAAATTCAATGACGGTGCTTTTGCAAAACTCGCTTATAAAGCAGCAGAAAAAGGAGATTTACAGGCACTTTTGGATCTCGACAATGAGTGTAATGCCATAAAATGTCCTAGAGAAATCCGTCAGGCCAGTCAGAAACTGGGGTTGAGATTAATAAAAATATTCAAAAGGAGAGAAAGTTTCCCTTTTATGGAGGCATTTGAAAAAGCAGTTCAAAATAAAGAAGCTAATTCTCATTACTGTATTGTCTTTGGAGTCTATGCTTATTTAATGAAAATTCCTTTATACGAAGCATTGCTGGGATTTTACTACACTTCTGTTGCCGGAATGATCACCAATGCCGTAAAGCTGGTACCGCTGGGACAGCTTGATGGGCAAGATATCTTATTCGCTCTATATCCTGTCATGGAAAAAACTGTTTGGGAAACCATGGAACTGGACAGAGATATGGTAGGACTTTGCAATACGGCCTTTGATATCAGATGTATGCAGCACGAAAGGTTGTATTCAAGACTTTATATGTCGTAATACGAAAAGATAAAAAGGGAAAATGAATTGAATGTAAATAACATTTGCTGAGTGAAACGCCCTTGCGATCTTAAAATATTCACAATCAAAAAAATCTTAGCGCTCTCAGCGTTAGAAAAATAAAAACAAACAAAGTAAAATTTAGAAAAAATGGAAAACAGAAAATATATAAAAGTAGGAGTAGCAGGACCTGTAGGGTCAGGAAAAACTGCATTACTGGAACGTTTAAGCAGAAAATTATTCGGGAAATATGATCTTGGAGTAATTACCAATGATATTTACACCAAAGAAGATGCTGAGTTTATGGCTAAAAACAGCCTTCTTCCTCACGAGAGAATTATCGGGGTAGAAACCGGAGGCTGCCCTCACACGGCAATCCGTGAAGATGCAAGTATGAACCTTGAAGCGGTAGATGAACTGGCAGCCCGTTTCCCTGAAATTGAACTGGTTCTTATCGAAAGTGGAGGCGATAACCTTTCAGCAACGTTCAGCCCGGATCTTGCAGACGTTACTATTTTCATTATTGATGTTGCAGAAGGAGAAAAAATCCCTAGAAAAGGAGGTCCTGGTATTACAAGATCAGACTTATTAATCATCAATAAAATTGACCTTGCCCCGTATGTAGGAGCCAGCCTTGAAGTTATGGAGAACGATGCCAGAAGAATGAGAAAAGGAAATCCTTTTGTTTTTACCAATCTTAAAACAGATGAAGGGTTGGATAAAGTGATCGGATGGATCAAAAAATACGCTCTTTTAGAAGAAATTGAAGAACCGAACTTAGTAAGATAAATGGATAGTCGTTTAAATATTATTGCAGGATTCAAGGGTGGAGAATCTTATGTGAAAGATCTTTATGTCTCGCTTCCTTTCAGAGTAGTTTCTGTAGGACAGAGAAAAAGTGACAAAAAGCTCTATCAGATGGTGATGAGCTCCTCCCCGGGAATTCTGGATGGTGACCATTACCATTTGGATGTAGCCCTTGAAAAAGGATCTTCCCTTCAATTGCAGTCACAGTCATATCAGAGACTGTTCAATATGGAAGACAAGGCTGTTCAGGAACTGAATGTCACCATGGAGGATGAAGCCTCTTTCGCTTACGTTCCGCATCCTATTGTTCCGCATGAAGATTCTAATTTTAAGAGTAAAGCGAATGTTCATATCGGGAAAAACAGCCAGATCATCATCAGTGAGATTATTACCTGCGGAAGGAAGCATTATGGAGAGGTTTTTAAACTGAGACGTTTTCAGAATCTTATGGAAATCTATCATAATAACAAACTGGTAGTAAAGGATAACGTAGTAATTCAGCCGGATCTGATCCCAATCAGCAGTATCGGTAATCTGGAACAGTATACCCATCAGGGAACTCTGATTTTCTACAGCACAAAGGAAAATGTAGATAAAAACGGATTGATTGAAGAGATCGTTGAAGCCGCAGCACAACATATTGAAGAAATGGAAGTAGGAGTTTCTGCTATGGAAGATAACGGATTTGTAGTAAGAGCCTTAGGGCATGGGGGAGAATTGATGTATAACTTCTTCCTGCATGTTCAGGAAATCCTTTGGTCACTGGAGTAAAAAGGTAGCTTTGAGAGCCTTGTCAAGGTTTTAAATCTTGACAAGGCTAGAACTGGAAGAAAATAATATTGTTTTAACGGACATTGCCACCATTCAATAGAAGCGGGCTTTAGCCCGCGTAAATAAAAAGAAATCTTCCACTGGCTTTAGCCAAAACGTAATAAGAATCTGAAAACAGAATTAATAGAAAATGGACAGTACAGTTTGGGCATTACTTTTAAGTGCCGTTTCAATAAGTTTTATACACACGGCCTCAGGACCGGATCATTACCTGCCCTTCATCGTGATTTCAAAATCCAAAAAATGGAGCGGAATGAAAACCGCAGTATTAACAATGGTTTGTGGGCTTGGACACGTCCTGAGTTCCCTAGTACTTGGTTTTATCGGAGTGTTTCTGGGTTGGCAGCTGAATAAAATCTCCTGGTTCCAGGATATCAGAGGAAATTTCTCAGGATGGGCACTACTGATCTTTGGTGGAGTTTACTTAATCTATGGTTTGATTCAGGCGATCAGAAATAAACCTCACAAGCATTTTGATGTGATGGGGGATGATGTTTATGTGTATGAACATAATCACAGTGAAGTCGTAATGCCGCAGACACGAATAAAAGTAACCCCGCTTGTCCTTTTTATGATCTTTGTAATGGGGCCAAGTGAACCATTAATTCCTTTATTATTCTATTCGGGAGTTAAACATTCTATGTCTGAAATCGCAGTTCTGGTAACCTCATTTACTGTTACTACTGTTTTAACAATGCTTGGAATGGTGCTTTTAGGACGTTATGGCTATTCAACCTTATTCAATACCGAAAAACTGGAAAGATATATGGGAGTGGTAAGTGGCGCTGTGGTAACAGTCTGCGGAGTTGGGATGGTCTTTCTGGGCTGGTAAAGAGGTTTGAGGGTTTTAGAGTAGGAGAGTAAGAATGTTTAAGGTTTAAGGATTGAAGTTTAGGGTTGCCATTCTTTCACTGATAATTCACCATTCACTTGCAAAGCAAAATTGACTATTGAAATCTAAAACTAAAATGTCTCTCATCTCTTCGTCTATTATCTTTCATCTCTATCCATAATCTCCAATTTATTTCCAATCAATAATACAATTAAAAAAAACTATGGACGAATTTTTCAAAAAAATACCCTTTTTAGACAATGTTTTAAAAGGAATCGGGCAAATTATGCTTCAGGAAAACAGATGGACCGGACTTCTGTTTCTGATAGGAATCTTTATGGGAAGCTGGCAGTGCGGAGTTGCAGTATTGCTTTCAACAGCAGCGGGAACCTTTACAGCCATGAAGCTGAAATATAACCAGTCTGAAATCAATGCCGGATTATACGGTTTCAGTGCTGCACTTGTGGGAGTGGCATTGGCTTTTTTATTCGAAACAACAATTTTAATTTGGATACTTATCTTATTGGGAGGAGCATTAGCAGCTGTTATTCAGAATTTCTTTATCCAAAAGAAAATCCCGGTGTTTACTTTTCCTTTTATTATCATTACATGGATATTGGTATTTGCTTTACATCATTTCACTCATATTCCGCCATCAGCAATGTTGAGCGCTGAGGTAATCCCATCAAAATATGATGATTTTCTTACCTGTACCAATGGTTTTGGAGAGGTAATATTCCAGGGTGGAGTACTTTCAGGAATGATTTTCTTTCTGGCAGTTTTCATCAGTTCACCCATTGCTGCTTTATATGGATTGGCGGCATCTATTTTGGGTGCAGGGCTGTCACAGTTGAATGGTGAACCTATCAAAGAAATCCACATGGGATTATTCGGATTCAACGCCGTTCTTTCGGCTATTGTATTTGCAGGAGTGAAAAAAAGAGATGGTTTATGGGTGCTTATCGCCGTTTTTTTAACGATTGTTATTGATGATCTTCTTATCGATAACCATTGTCTGGATGCAGTGGGTGGAGTATTCACATTCCCATTCGTAGCAGGAACATGGATCACTCTTTTAATTCAGAAGATATTTCTTAAAGCAAAAGCATAGACTTGGTTTGAGGGTCTGAAGGTTCTAGAGTTTGAGAGTTTTAGGGTTTGAGAGTAAGAGGGTTTAAAGTTCAAGGTTGTCATCCTTTTACTGGTAATTGGCAATTCACCATTCACTTGCGAAGCAAAATTGACCATTGAATTTTAAGACTAAAACATCTATCATCTCTTCGTCTATTATCTATCATCTCCCTCTAATTTATAAACGTAACAAAACAAAAAATGAAAATAACTAAAATAGCAGCCGCTTTTCTTGTCATGGCATTCAGTGGAAAAATGATGGCGCAGGAAGCAGAAAAGCAGTTGCAGATCAAAGATGCAGATGACAAATTTCCTATTGCAGATGCATTGGTAAAATATGATCACGGAAATACCCACACACATACAGGAACAGATGGTACTTTTGCAGTTCCTGTGAAATCACTTCCTGATACATTGGTGATCAGCCGTCAGGGGTATGATGAGGTAAAATGGGTGGTTACCAATGAAGATGATAAAAATAAAGTTATTTTTTTACAGCATAAGCCATTTCAGATCTCCGAAGTAGCCATTAATCACAGCTCCTTTTTATCGGCCATTACAAAGGTGGATCTGAATAAATTTCCGGTGAATTCAGCACAGGATTTATTGAGAAAAGTACCGGGTTTATTTATTGCGCAACACGCTGGAGGAGGAAAGGCTGAACAGCTTTTTTTAAGAGGATTTGATGCTGATCACGGAACCGATGTAAGCGTAAATGTAGACGGAATGCCGGTGAATATTGTCTCCCATGCCCATGGACAAGGGTATTCTGATCTTCACTTTGTGATTCCTGAAACGGTAAATAATATAGATTTTGGAAAAGGAGCTTATTATATGGACCGTGGAGATTTTAATACTGCCGGATATGTTGATTTTCAAACGTATAACGGATTGAAAAATAGTATGATTAAACTTGAAGGGGGATCATTCAATTCAAAAAGAATATTGGGAATGTTCAATATTCTGCATGATGATCTGGGAAGGAAGAATGCTTATATCGCTGCTGAATACAATTATACCGATGGCCCTTTTGATGTAAAACAAAACTTCAACAGGGTTAATATTTTCGGGAAGTATAACCAATGGATTACTGATAACGATTATTTCAATATTCAGTTTTCAACCTTCAATTCCTCCTGGAATGCTTCCGGTCAGGTTCCGGAACGTGCTGTGGATGAAGGAATCATCGGAAGATGGGGCAGTATAGATCCTACTGAGGGCGGAAAAACTTCCAGAACAAACCTTCAGATGAATTTTAAGCATATTATTTCGCCATCTGAACAGATTGATGCAATGGCTTTCTATTCAAAATATAATTTCAACCTGTATTCTGATTTTACATTTTTCTTAAAAGATAAAGATCATGGAGATGAAATCCAGCAGACCGACGGAAGAAACATCTATGGAGCCGAGGTAAAATATACCAAAAGTTTCTCTCTTCCCAACAGTTCATTAAACTGGACATCAGGAATTGGATTAAGAAATGATGATATCAATACCTTACAGCTGAATCATGTGTATCACAGAGATATGCTTCTTGACAGACTGTCTGATGTGAACGGAACAGAAACGAATCTTCACGCCTATTCAGGGTTGGTTTGGAAAACAGGAAAATGGACGATCAATCCGGCGGTAAGGGTAGATCATTTTATCTTCAATATGCATAATCTGCTGGATCCTGAACAACTGCCTTCCGGACAGTCAAAAGAAGCAACCAGAGTAAGTCCTAAACTGAACTTCTCTTATGCTCAGAGCGATAATGTCATGTGGTTCCTGAAAACAGGGATGGGATTCCACTCTAATGATATGAGGGTGGTGGTGTCTAATAAAAATGAAAATACCCTTCCATATTCTATCGGAGCTGATTTCGGGGTAAGATTGCATCCATTCAAGTCGTTGATTATTACGCCTACCATTTGGTATATGGATCTTCAGCAGGAATTTGTATATGTAGGAGATGATGCGGTAGTAGAACCCTCCGGAAAATCAAGACGTTTCGGTGCCGATCTGGGAATCCGTTTCCAGCCATTGGAGAACTTTTACCTGAATGCGGACATTAATTATTCTCATGCAAGATTTATGGAAGAGGAAAAAGGACAGGATTATATTCCGCTGGCTCCGGTAGTAACCAGTACAGGATCTGTAAACTGGGATTTCCTGAATGGGTTTTCTTTAGGTCTTCAATACCGTTATCTTGGGGAAAGACCGGCAGTAGAAGACAACAGTATTAAAACAAAGGCTTATTTCGTGAATGATTTGGTACTTTCTTACAACCGCCAGAAATGGGGTGCGAATATTCAGGTCAATAACCTGTTCAATGTAAAATGGAATGAAGCCCAGTTCGCCACAGAAACTCAACTGAAAGGCGAAGCAGAACCTATCACAGACCTTACCTATACCCCGGGAAGCCCATTTGGAGTAAGAGTGGGAGTGTACTATAAGTTCTAGAGTGGGAGAGTTTGAGAGTAATAGGGTTTAAAAGTCTTAGGGTTGAAGCGCTATTTTCAAATTAACACATTCTCAAATTTTCAAATTCTCCTGGTTCTACTTTATAAATTTTGTCTAACTTTAATTTATCATAATATCAGAATGGAAGTTTTATCCAATTTTCAATATAAAAAGCTTTTTCTACCTAATATCACGGAGAAAATATTAGCTAATAACGCAGATATACAGCTTTACCGGATAGAAAATTACCTTAAGGGGATCTTGATGCCTGTCATTCCATACCGTACCACGTTTAACTTTATTATTTTCGTTACGAACGGACATATCAAACAGTATCTTGAAAATAAAGAATATCACGCTGAAAAAGGCGGAGTGATCTTTATTAAACAGGGAACCATTACCGCTACCGTAGAACTTTCTGATGATATTGAAGGTTTCTTTCTTGCCTACGAAAATAATATCCTCTCCGAGCAGGAACTGCCCAAGCATAAAAGCAGTATTTTCTTCATGACCCCTTTCCTGAATCTGGATAGCCTGACCTATGGAACGATTACCCAGCTTCTGCCGATCATGGAACAGGAACTATGGCTGAGTAATCTGAATATTAACGATGTTGTAGTCACTATGCTTCATCTGATTCTGATCAAAATGCTGAGCACAGATTCAGATACCCATCATAAATCTGCCACAAGGCCGATGGAGTTATCACTCCAGTTCAGGGATCTTTTATTCAAGTATCATGTGGGTGAAAAAAGAGTAGCATTTTATGCTGATAAATTGTCTGTAACAGAAAGTTATCTGAATAAATGTGTTAAAAGTGTGACCCAAAAGTCACCGAAACAATGGATCAACGAGATTGATATCAATTACAGTAAAGCATTACTGCATTCCAGTAAAGATATTGCAGAAATTGCTTATGAGTTAAATTTCCACACCGCATCTCATTTTACCCAACTTTTCAAAAAAATTGCAGGAATTACGCCGAAGGATTACAGGACTCAGTTTTTGAGTAATAGAATTACGGGGTAGGCTGGAAGTTGGAAGAGGGATGCTGGAAGTGCTGTCAGACGATATTATAATGGATGTCGTTTTTAATTAAAATTAATTCAGTTTTTGAGTAATAGGGTTTCAGGATAGGCTGGAAGCTGGAAGAGGGATGCTGGAGGTACTGTGGGATGATATTATTATGAAAGATATTTAATTCAGATAAAAAGTCAACAATTGATTTTTCAGTCATCAATAACTTCCATCTCCCAGCCTCCATCTTCCAGTCCAAAAACCCTACAACTTCTCATTCTCCAAAATCTTAATCACCAGCTTTTCCTCTTTTGCCAGATCGGCCTTTCCATCATTTTCTTCGATGATTTCCAGTTCGTCAAGATATTTTTTGATGGTATTGTTTTCGTAAAGATTGATTACTAAAGGGTGAACGTAATATTTTCTGCAGACTGTAGTTGTATTTCCAAGGTGTTGGGCAACAATGTCCAGGGCTTCTTTTACATTCTTTTTATATTGAGTATCATTTTCAGCATATCCGATCTCTTTAAAAGCAATCAGGGCATTAACTGTTCCGGACCATGTTCTGAAATCCTTGGCTGTAAAATCTTCTCCGCTTATTTCTTTTATATAATCATTCACCATCCCGGAGTCAATAGAATGCCGGGTTCCTTCATCATCCAGATACTGGAAAAGCTCCCTGCCGGGGATCTCCTTGCATTTTTGTACCAGTTTTGCCAACCTCTTACTTCTGAGATCAACATGATGCATAATGCCTTTTTTCCCTTTAAATGAAAAAGTTATTTTTTGTCCCCTGATTTCCACATGTTTCCCCTTCAAGGTAGTTAACCCAAACGAACCATACAGTTTTTCATAGATTGTATTGCCAATACGGATATTGGTTCTCTGCATAAGACTGACAATAAGGGCGAGTATTTTCCGTTTTTCAAAATTCCTCAAAGCAAGATCCTGCTCTATATGAAGTCTGATATTGGGTAAAGCATACCCGAACTGAAGCATTCTGTAGAATTTTGTATGGTTTCTTAAAGCACTCCATAAAGAGTGATAGCGATACTGCTTTCTCTTTTTTATATCAAAACCGGTCGCCTGAAGATGACCATTTTCTAAAGCACAGATCCATACATTTTCCCATGCCGGAGGGATGACAAGCTTATTGATTCGGATTATTTCATCCTTATTGTGGATCTTTTCTCCATCCTTATAATAAGAATATTTCTTTCCAGTTTTCTTACGTGTGATTCCGGCGGTTTCTGCATCGGTGGTATAAATAAGATGTACCGCCTTTGCAGAAGCTTCCGGATCCTTCATGATTTTAACAATCTTTGATGGCTTAAGGTGAGAAATAATCTCCAAATCTGTATTCTTCTCCATGGAAAATGGTTAAGAGTTTTTACCCTTCGAAAAAATCAGTAAAAGAATCACTACAATTATACAGACTAAGAAAATTCCCCACCACATTCCGGCCTTAAAAATTGTTCCTACTGCTTCACAACTTGTTAGTGTTAACAAACTTAATATCATTATACTGTAAAAGCTCCACTTTTTCATAGGTAATATTTTTGGTGTTTATTAAATTCTGAGCCGGTCAGCTTTCCAGTTTTTGATCGATCTTTTGATCTCATCTCCGGAAATGTTTTCATGCAAAGCTTTATATAAAAGCTCTTTAAACTCATCATCATACGTAAACCTCAGAGCTGCAATCTGGTCAAATCTTAACTTGTCAACTGTTTCATCAGACCTTTTATTAAAAATCTCAAAATACCGCTGCTTAAATTCAAGGATCACCATACGGTTCTGAAGTCCTAAAGCATAATGCTGTCTGGTCATAAATGCCAGATAAAAAAGCAGAAAAATCACGATTGAAAATAAAATCCAGATCAACTGATTACCGGGATCACCCCAAATTTTATAGATTCCTAAAATCTCCAGTATAATTAATAAAGGAAGATAAATAAAGTGATGAGGTGGATAGAATTTTCTGTGGTTATTATAGTTCTGCTGTTTCATAGGTGTAATGTAGCAATAATCTTTCCAAAAATTTATTATTTTAATACAAAAAACGTATTTTATGGTATGAATTCTATATTTTTCATAAAAATATAAGTTGAATTTTACTTTATCGTCTATGTATCTACGTGGTAAAAAATAAGTTTTTATTTAAACCACATAGACTAGAGTATTTGAAGATAAGGGTTTAATCACAGATTAGATTGAAGAATACAGATATATAAGATTAATCAAACTTTAAAAACTATATGTTATTTGCCACTAATACACGAATAAAGAATCATTCGTGCATTAGTGGCCATAAAAAACAAGGTTATCTGTATTCCCAATAAAAATTCATGAAAAAATAATATATCATTAGGAAAATAGGGACTTTATTTGGCTTTTCGACTTCAAATTTTTCGTAACTTTCGGTGTTTAAAAATGAAAAGAATGACTTCAAAGGAAAAAGTTGCTGCACTTCGAGAAGAAATGCAGAAAAATAATGTTGATGCATTTATAGTATATTCTGCAGATCCTCACATGAGTGAGTACCTTCCTGAAGAATGGCAGGAAAGAGCTTGGCTGTCAGGATTTTTAGGTTCAGCCGGTTTTGTAGTAGTTACGAAGGACAAGGCTGGGCTTTGGACAGACGGAAGATACTTTACACAGGCTGCCATTGAACTGGACGGTTCAGGAATCGACCTTTTCAAAGACGGAATAGAAGGAACTCCTAATTATATAGATTGGATTATTTCTGAAATTCCAGCCGGAGGTAAAGTCGCTGTAAATGCCTTAGCTGCTTCCAATGCCAATTGGGAACTGCTTTCTCAAAAATTTAATTCAAAAAATATTACCCTTACCGATATCCCCCTTTTAAAGGAGGTTTGGAAAGAAAGAGGAACACCATCTGTAAATCCAATCTTTGTACACCCTGTAGAAAGAGCTGGTAAATCTGTAGCAGATAAACTGTCTGCCATCCGTCAGAAAATGGAAGATCAGGAAGCTACTGTTCACATTATTTCAAGTCTTGACGATGTGGCATGGACTTCCAATCTGAGAGGAAGTGACGTACAGAGTAATCCTGTATTTTTAGGATATATTGTGATCACTAAAAATGATGCTGTTCTATTCACTGGTCTTGAAAAACTTGAAGTAGAAGCAAGAAAACAAATGGACGATTCTTTCGTAAAAATGATGCCTTACGAAGAATTTTATAACTATCTGAAAGCATTCAAAAATGAAAAAATACTGGTTTCTCCAAACAGCAACCAGCAGATTTTTGAAATATTGAAGGCAGATAACCAATTTATCAAAGCTCCGGTACCAGGAAATCTGATGAAAGCTCAGAAAAATGAAACTGAGTTGGAAGGTTTCAGAAAAGTAATGGTAAGAGACGGTGTTGCGATGGTAAAATTCCTTTACTGGCTGACTCACAATGCAGGAAAAGAAGCGATGAACGAGTATTCTATCGGTGAAAAACTGAGAGGATTCCGTGCTGCTGGCGAAAACTTTGTGGGAGAAAGTTTCGGTTCTATTGTCGGATATAAAGACAATGGAGCAATTATGCACTATTCTGCCAAGAAAGAAGGAAGTAAAGAAGTAACCAATGAAGATACAATCCTGGTAGATTCAGGAGGTCAGTATCTTGAAGGAACTACAGATATTACAAGAACTTTTGCGCTGGGAATCCCTTCTGAAGAGTTCAAAAGAAATTCAACACTGGTATTACAGGGATTGATCCGTTTATCTATGGTAAAATTCCCTAAAGGAACAAAAGGAGTACATCTTGATGCCATTGCAAGACTTCCGTTATGGATGGAAGGTAAAGACTTCAACCATGGAACAGGACATGGAGTAGGAAGTTTCATGAACGTTCATGAAGGGCCTCAAAATATCAGAAAAGATTTAAACCCTCAGGATCTTCTTCCTGGAATGGTTTGTTCCAACGAACCTGGATATTATCTTGAAGGTCACTATGGAATCCGTCATGAAAACCTTATCGCTGTAAAAGAAGCAGAGAAAACGATTCACGGAACATTCTATGAATTTGAAACATTGACGTTCTGTCCGTTCTTTAAAGATACAGTGATAAAAGAAATTCTTTCAGAAAGCGAAATCGCATGGCTGAACAGTTACCACAAAACATGTGAAGAGAAACTGGCTCCTTATTTGGAAGGAGAAGTGAAAGAATGGTTCTTACAACTCGTAAGTCCATTGTAATAAAAACTAAAGTCAATATTGGGATAACCTTAAACATTGAACTTTATACTAAACAAAATAATTGTTAGATCAGTAAAAGTCCTGTAAGTTGTTGCTTGCAGGGCTTTTTTATTTATGCAACCGTATTTTTACGGATAAAATTGTAGGGATTCTCCTGATGACGGGAAGTATAGCTCTGTTTATCTTTGTATCAACAAAACATCATTCATATCTTCATATAATAACTTAGTTATTCAAAACGGTAGATCATCCCGACCTGGGATGATTTTCTTTTTTTAATGAGCTGGGGATAAAAAATGCAGTTTTACAGTTTTGAAACTGGAGATTACGAAAGTCAAAAGAATAAGATATCCTTTTTTCATTTCAACTAATTTATAGTGGCTAAGAGTAATTGTATCTCTAACAGTAACTTCCAGCTCCCAACCTCCATCTTCCAGTTATTTCCCTCTAACTTCCTTCCTCCGGATTTAATTTTCTAATAAGTTTTAGTTATTTTCGCCGTATTAAGAAAACCCAGGTCAATGGTACATGATTTTTTTCGGAGTTTTAATCTGTTTTCAGAAAATGAGATTGAAGAGTTTTTAAAGCTTTTTGAAGTCAGAAAAGTCAGTAAGAATGAGTATTTTATTCAGGAAGGTGAAAAATGCAGGGAAGTGGCATTTATACAATCGGGGATTTTCCGGTCCTTTTATCTTTCTGATAATGGAAAAGATATGACCTATTGTTTCAGATTTCCCAATACGATGATGGCCGCATATTCTTCATTAATTTCGGATTGCCTCAGTAAAGAAAGTATGCAGGCAATTACTGATGCAGAGCTGCTGGTATTAAAAAAGGAAAAGATGGATACCCTGATACAGGATGACCTCAATTGGACCAGGTTTTTAAAAACCATTGCTGAACAGGAGTATCTTGAGCTTGAAAAAAGATTTTTCCAGCTTCAGAGAGACAGTGCCAGCCAACGGTATATCGCACTTCTTAAAAACTATCCGGATTATATTCAGAAAATTCCTTTACAGTATCTTGCTTCTTACCTCGGCATTACACAACGGCATTTAAGCCGCATCAGGAAAGAGATTTCTTTTTAGACATTTGTCCTGTTTATTCGTTTCCAAGCTCTCTAATTTTGTCAAAAAAATAGATGGAGTATAATATTCTGATTATTGGAGGAAACGGACTGGTGGGTAAAACAATTGCCCGTATTTTACAGGCGAGAAATCCGCATATTAATATTTTTATTGGCGGACGTAAAGACGGAAATACAGAAAAACATCTGAAAATTGATGTTACCGATCCCGCTTCTTTTAAAGGTATCGCTGATAAAAAAATAAACCTTATTATTCTTTCCGTGAACGATAAATCTGATAACGTTCTCAAATATGCTATCGCTCATCATATTGATTATCTGGATATCACGAAACCTACACCAGCTCTGGTAAAAGCTTATGATATTGCCGGAAAGGAAGACATTAACAGCCGGATTGTTTTCAGTTCAGGCTGGATGGGGGGAATAGTACCCGGATTGGTTAGTATTCTGTCAAAAGATACTAATGATATTCAGGGAGTAAAGCTCTTTGTTTACTATTCTGTTAAGGATTTGGCAGGGGAGAGCTCAGCTCATTTTATGGCAGAAAATGTTGCTGTACCCTTTCATGATTATAAGAATGATCAGCCCGTTTCTATCAGACACTTTTTAAATACTGAACGCTTTGATTTTTCTTTTGGAATTGGAAAGAGAAGTGCCTATAATTTCGATGTTCCCGATTTGTATATCCTGAACAGGGTTGAAAGAATTCCGAATGTAAGTGTAAAAATGACTTATAATTCTAAGTTTATTACCTGGTTGCTGGGTAGTTTTCAATATCTCAGAATCTTTGATATTTTATCATTAAAAGAAAGAAAAATGATTTTCGGATCAAGCGGAAATGGTGATCAGGCAGTATTCGAAATTGTTGTAAAAGATAAAAACGGTGATAAAAAACTAAGTCTGCAGAGTACCAAAGGACAGGCTGAATTAACGGCCTTGTCAGCAGTTCTGCATACAGAAGAATTGTTCAGAAATCCGCATGAAAACAATGTGTATTTCGGACATCAATTGCATGAGCCTTTATCATTGCTGGCTCAGCTTAACGCTTATGAAACGATTAATACTAATATAACACAATGAAAAAAATAGCCATTATTAACGGTCATCCCAATAAAGAATCTTTCAATTTCGGAGTTGCAGAAGCATATAAAAACGGAGCCATAGAGGCCGGAGCTGAAATAAAAGAAATTACCATTGCAGAATTAAAATTTAATCCCAATCTGCAGTTTGGGTATCAAAAAAGAATGGAACTGGAGCCGGACTTATTAAATGCATGGGAGATTATACAGTGGGCAGATCATCTGGTTTGGGTACACCCTGTCTGGTGGGGAGGTTTGCCAGCCCTTATGAAAGGTTTTATAGACCGATTGTTTCTTCCGGGATTTGCCTATAAATACAGAGAAAACTCTTTATGGTGGGACAAGCTTTTAGCCGGAAAAACAGCCCATATTATCACAACAATCGATCAGCCGGGTTGGTATTACCGTCTTATGTATGGAAGACCAAGTGTTAATCAGCTTAAAAAGTCAACGTTGGAGTTTTGCGGAATAAAGCCTGTAAAGGTAACCTATCTGGGGATAATCCGGACTTCCAATGAAGAACAGCGCAGAAAATGGTTGGATAAAGTAGCAGAATTAGGAAGAAAACAACGGTAAAACTTCCACTTTACTATAGGAATCAGCTTTTACAAATTTATATATGAAAGTTTTGACAGGAAACCGGAAAAAAGAATATTTCCCGGATAGCATTTTTAATCTTATTGTATCTAACAATTTTGAATAACAGAATCTTCCGGTTTCCTTGATTTTTATTTTTACAGTCCCTTTTTTCCTTCTAACCAATATGCCTGTGATCTGATACATTGGGAGGAAATTCCTTTAGCTTTAAGAAATCTTTTGATCAGGGACATGGTAGTACCGTTTCCGGTAAGATAAAAAACTACATTATTATTGTCAATAGCCTGCTTTTCTTCCTTCAGAAAGTCGGTTAACGCTTCGATAATATCTATAGTATTATTTTTAGGAATGTGGTAGCCATATAAGTTGAGGGCTTCCAATGCAGATGAATCGTTGAGTTCATGAAGGCAGATAAATTGCTGGGCAGGTCCTTCTACAGCTTCTTTGATGGAGAGGGAACTTCCCAGTGATGTTTCATCACCTATGGAAAAATGGATCGCTGCATCGGGATCAAAAAAACGTTTTCCTCTCGGCATTAATATTTTTAAAGAATCCCCAATGGTAAGGCTGCTGATAAAATGACTTCCTGCTGCCACCGGATCATGCATGTGGAATAAGACATCAAAAGTTCCGGAATCTTTATTGAAGTTGAAAGGTGAATAATTACGGTAATCCCTGTCATTGATCCTGATTCCTATGGCATAAGCCGGCTCAAACTCAACATCCTGTAAATCTGTAGAGAAGCGTATACGGCGGAGATCAGCCGTTATAGATTCTATATCTGTAACTGTACATTCTTTAAACTTTGAGGACAATACACTTTCTACAGTATCATTGATCCATTTTGGCAAGCTTGGCATACTATTTTTTTATTGCAAAGGAAGCATCAAAATTAAGATCATCCGATAGCCGTTTCAGGGAAATGATTGGACTATTCGTTGTTTTTTATGATATTATTTGGATGGAAAGAACTAAATATTAAATATTATCTGTTCTTATCACGGAACTCTGAAGGAGGCTGGCCTTCCAGCTTAGAAAATAAACGGCTGAAATAAGTATGGTCATTATAGCCAATTTCATAAGCAATCTCCTTTATGGTAAGATGGGTAAAGACCAGTAATCTTTTTGATTCTATCAGAATTTCCTGATGGATCCAGTGCTGAGCTGAATTTCCTGTCACTTCACGAATAACTTCTGTTAAATATCCTCTGGAAATATTTAATAGCGCTGCATATGCTGATGGACTTTTCATGGTTTTTAATTCTGCTCTCACCAAAGTTCTGAAGGCTCTGGTTAACTGTAGAGCACGGGGTTCATGAGCCGTTTTCACTCTGTTTTCATGCTTGTAAATAAAGGCAAACATTCCTGTTAAAGCATGAAGCTGTGACTGAACAATCAGAGATCCTTCTTTAGATCCAAGTATTTCATCCGATAAAAAGAACTTGAGAAGGCTGGCAGAAGTATTTATCTTTTCTCTCCAGCTTTTACTGACGGATAGAGGCTGGATTTCTACCAATAGCTCTTCAAATACAGAACGCACAGTTTCCGGAATCAATTCTGCTTTCACTGCTACAAACCATCCTGAAACGTCTTTCATCATTAGTCCCTGATGTACCTGGCCGGGTAATACACAGAAAATGGCTGGGTCCTGTGATTCAACAGTTTTAAAATCCACCATCATTTTTACATGACCACTTTCCATGCAGGTAAAAATATAATTATTGTCCCGGTGTATTCCTTTATCCAGTAGCATATCTTCAGACTTATGATCACGTTGTTCCATTCTCTCAACAAGAATACCGTGTTGGGAAATATCATTTAGATCATAGGTAGGAATTGCCTGCTTCATCTTTTAAACTGGTTTCACAAATCTACAAAATACAGGATGATTGCTGTATTTTTTGCTTCATTAAGTTTTATTTTGTCTACGAGTGTAATAAAAAAAAGTGCATCGGTAGCTAGGAACGTTTTTTTTATTTTGCGGAAGCAATTATTTTGCTTTTGAAAATGCCATTTTCACCGCCAGATAAGTAAGTACACTGGCCATAAACCACTTTTGAACTTTAATCCATGCAGGATTATTATTGAAAAATAGAGCAACTCTTGCAGCTGTCAAAACAATTAAAAAATTCACAGTAAAACTTACCAGTACCTGAACTACTCCAAGTTCCAGACTTTGGGTTAAAATAGAACCATATTCCGGCTTGATGAACTGTGGAAAAAATGACAGATAGAAAACAGCTACTTTCGGATTGAGAACATTTGTTAAAAATCCAATGGTAAAAAGCTTTTTAGGACCGTCATGAGTACCATTCTGATCGATTTCAAAAATGTTTTTTGACTTCGGTTTAATGGCCTGATACGCCAGATACAGAAGATATACCGTTCCGATGGTTTTAAGAACTGTGTAGGCAAGCGGAACAGCTAATAATACAGCCGTTAAGCCAAAAGAAACCATGATGATGTGAAACATAAATCCACATACCACACCCATTAATGATATAAAACCGGACTTTTTACCCTGTGTTATCGATTTTGAAATCAGGTAAATCATATTCGGTCCCGGGCTGATCACCAGGATAAGTGCTGCCAGAATAAAGAATGAAAGATCTTGAAGTGGGATCATCAATTTTTATGCAAATGTCTTGTTTCTTGTAATAAGAAGCAATAAATTCATCATACTTTATATCAGTCCGGGATAAAATATAGCTAAGAGTCACTCCCAGCATCATTCATCCAGCTTCCAACCTTTTCAAATCCTAAAAAAGCGTAAATTAGCCGAATCAATCAATGAATTCTTTCCAGACAAATGTCGAAATTAAAAGCTACAAGAGAACAGAAGAACCTTACTCAGGAAGAACTTTCAGAAAAATCAAAAATCTCTGTCAGAACCATCCAGCGGATTGAAGCAGGTACAGAACCGAAAGGACATACTTTAAGAGCATTAGCGCAGGCATTGGAAATTGAAGAAATTTCATTACAGGAAACTTTTGTAATTCCTGAAACCAAACCCAGTGATGAGATAACCTATGAAATCATTCCGAAGGTGAAAGAAGAGCAGGAATCACAACCTGAAATCAATTATTCTCTGATTAAAATCATCAATCTTTCATCACTGTTATTTACCTTGTTGCCAACACTGAATATTTTTATTCCGCTTCTTCTTATGTTTACTTTGAAGCAAAGAAACAGTATGGCCAGACAAATTATTACACTCCAGATACTATGGAGGATTATGGCTCCTATTGTATTTATGCTGGGGATCTTTTTAAAGCTTGGAAGACAATTTACTATGCCTTTTATAATTGCGATTATATTGGTCAATGTATTTATGGTTCTTCGTAATGCAGCAGAAATTGACCGGAATAAGAAATTGTATTTCCGGTTGAATTTCAATATGATATAAATCCTGTCGGGACTTTGTCGGGTTTTTGTCGGGTTCTTTTTTAGGGATAAAATAAATGAAAATATAATCTTTGTCAAAAAATTAATCATGACAAAGACAGCTTTATTGAGTCTTCTTTTTTTCTTTCTGTTTTTTAATCCTATTCATGCGCAACTGCAAAAAACAGATCCTCTTTACAGAACGATTATATCAAAGGACAGTCTCCTTTTTTCGGTAGGGTTTAATACCTGTAACAGTAAACAGGCAGAGGCTGTGCTCAGTGAAAATTTTGAATTTTATCATGATAAAGATGGCTTTTCAGATAAGAAGAAATTCATGACTGATTTTAAAAACGGACTTTGTAAAGCTTCCAGCATATATCGCTATAAAAGGGTTTTGGTTGATAAAAATACTCATATTTATCCTATGTATAAAGAGGGAAAAGTCTATGGTGCTGTTCAGAACGGGGAACATCTGTTTTATGAAAGAGAAGGCAGCCAGGCTGAAAAACTGGTAGGGGAAGCTAAGTTTACAAATTTCTGGCAGCTGGAAAACAGCGACTGGAAATTGGCAAGATCATTGAGTTTCGATCATCATGCTAAAGAAACAATCGATCAGGGAACGGTTTTTAATAACGATCAGGAAATAGAAAACTGGTTGAAGGAAAATAAAATTCCAACACTTGGATTAGGGATTATTGAAGATGGAGAATTAAAACAGATCAAAGTTTTTGGTGATATTCAAAAAGGCATTCCAGCTCCGTATAATACGTATTTCAATGTAGCTTCTCTCACCAAACCTGTCACAGCAATGGTAACATTACAGTTGATAAACCAAGGCCAGTGGAAACTGGATGAACCTCTTGATGCATATTGGACAGATCCGGATATTGCTAACGATCCAAGGCATAAAAAGCTCACAACAAGGCTCATTCTTTCCCATCAGACCGGATTTCCGAACTGGAGATGGATGAATGCTGACAAAAAATTAAGCTTTCAGTTTGATCCGGGTACCCAATATCAATATTCAGGAGAAGGCTTTGAATATCTAAGGCGCGCTTTGGAAAAGAAATTCGGAAAAACATTGGATCAGCTTGCCAGAGAGTTGATTTTTCAACCACTTCAAATGAACGATACTAACTATATCTGGGATCAGAATACTGACGAATCCAGATTTGCAATCGGATATAATGAAGAAGGGAAACCTTATCCGACAGAAAAAAATAAAACGGCCAATGCCGCTGATGATTTGCATACAACAATCGGGGATTACGGAAATTTTATGGTTAATGCAATGAATGGAAAAAATTTGAAACCGGAAGTTTTCCAGGAAATGATCAAAAAACAAATCAAGATAAAGGACGGTATATACTTTGGATTAGGTTTTGGAATTTATGATTTGGGAAATGGTAACTATGCTCTATCTCATAGTGGATCTGATCCCGGTACAAGATGCATTACTTTTGTATTACCAAAATCAGGGAAAGGAATTGTCATCTTTACCAATACAGATAATGGCACTAAAATCTATGAAAAGCTGGTTCTTCATTATCTGGGTGAAGAAGGAAGGAAAATCGCTGATATAGAGAATAGATAATTTTTTTCTCGCAGATCAAACAAATTCTGCAGATTTTTTAGATCCGCTTCATCAGCGAAATCTGCATGAGATAAAATTAAACGTAAAGTTATCCATCCGCTTAGAAATATAACAGCTTGAATATAAGGCTTTGCGTTTTAAAAACATAATATTTTAGAAAAAACTAATAAGCATTCCCTATATAAAAAAGCCTGTCTTCAAAAGAAAAGACAGGCTTTATAAGTATTATTTCACCTTTTCCAAAAGATATAATTTTGCTCCGGAAAATGCCAGCTTAGGCATCAGATTACCTTCTAGCACCATCGTTTTACTGTTGACATCAATTACGGATATATAATTATTAGAATTGTATTCAATATAGTTTTCTTTTTCCTTGGTGATAGGATTTTTCCCGAATTCCAACGAGTATTTTACCCAATCTTCCTCATCAGAATTACAATGTACCGGCTTGAATTTAGATTTTTTAGCTTTAAAAATCATCTGATCAAAACCTCCTGTACATTCCGAAGAAAATGTGCTTTCAGGATTCTGGTCTTTGGTAAAATCTTCGAAAGAACCTTTATAAACACCTACTACCTTCCAGGTTCCATCTAAACGGTCTTCATCTATTTTGCCCTTTGCTTTGCTTACCGCCCAGCTAATCCCGTTAACTGTTCCTTTTACTGCCTTGTAGCCTATATTTACAGCTCCGGACACCACTTTAGTAGCTGTTCTTACCACACAGGAATTCAATACCAGAACAGCCGAAGCCAGAAATATCATTTTTTTCATATTGTCAAATTTTTTACGAAGATAAGGCTTTATGTTTAATGGGGAGTAGAGGCTGGGAGCTGGAAGAGGGAGGCTGGAAGTTATTGAAGTGTAATAATGACTGGTTCTGTTTTTTAATTTGCTGGCAATATTTTTATGAACAGGAAGTAGAGGCTGGGAGCTGGAAGAGGGAGGTTGGAAGTTATTGAAGTGTAATAATGACTGGTTCTGTTTTTTAATTTGTTGGCAATATTTTTATGAACAGGAAGTAGAGGCTGGGAGCTGGAAGAGGGAGGCTGGAGGATATTGAAGTGCAAGCAATAACTGTTCTGTTTTCTTAACCTCACTTGCCTGGTTATATTGTAAACAAAAAAACAAGGCCGGTTGAATAGTAACTTTCAGCCTTCCGGCTTCCTTTCTTCTAATTTAAACTTTGTTGGCCAGCTTGTATTGTAAACTAAAAGACAAGGCCGGTTGAATAGTAACTTCCATCTTCCCTCTTCCGGCTTCCTTTCTAATTTAAACTTTTGTTGGTCATTTTGTATTGTAAACTAAAAGACAATGTCGGTTGAATAGTAACTTCCCACCTCCCTCTTCTGCCTTCCTGCCTTCCAATTCCCAGATTTTTTTCATAAGTTCGTTTGTTAAGAAATAATAACCATATGACTATCACTGTAGTTCTTTTATTAGTTTTCATCGTTTTTGCAGTAGTGTTCATTGGAATACTTGTCAGGCCACAGAAGATCAATACATTTTCCGGTACGGATTTTCAAACTCAGTTTTTAGATCAGTCTGCCCTTCAAAAAAGAGAGGATTATCTTACCAAGATGGATTCAAGACATCGTACGATAAGTATCGTTCTTCTGGTCTTCATGGTTATTGCTTTTTCCAGTCCTGTTGTGTATGCCTGGTTTGATACGCTGCATTATAAAGGAATATTAGATAAAGAAAGCTATGATATCCGCATTCGGGATAACAATCTGATGATGGGCGGAATGCTGGGAATGTGCGTATTGTTTTTCTTTATGATTTCACTGGTGAAAAGAAAGATGATACAAGGCTATAAGAGTGTGATATTAAGTCTGAGCCAGAAAGATTTTGAAAAAATGCTTGATATAAACCAATCGATGAACGGAGTAGACCGATTTACAATGTCACCTCCTTTTATTCTTAGCCAGTATGGGCTGCATGTATTTAAATTGGGCAGGGTACTTGCTTTTTTATGGGCAGATGTCACTGAGTTTAAAATGACCAGTGCGCCACGTGGAGGCTATTTCATAAGGATGAAGGTAAGAGGGAAATTATATTTTTTTACGATATCGGACCATACAATGTTGAATACACTCGAAGCCGAATGCAGACAACGGGGAATTACAATAGTATCGTAGATCTAGGTTTGTTTACTTTACCCAAGTTTTTACTGTTTCAAAGAAAAAATCATACAGTTTTTTGTCAATATTATTTTGATCGTGAATCCCTATATTATATTCTTTGAAGGCCAATGAGAAGGTAATACTATATGTTTTGGAGGTTTCTTCCGGCTGAAAAAGGTTACTCTGTGACAGGGTTTCAATGTATTGTTGAAATTGTTCCGGTGTGAGCTTTTTATACTTGGAAATCTCAACAGGATTCATGTTTTTGTCCTGTGAATGTCGGATGTAGTGAACGGTACCATCCTTTTTTATGGTTATACTTTCCCGGTCCCAGTCGTTAAGATTATAACGACCAATGTATAGAGAATCTGCTTTTTTAAAATCAATTTTATAGAACTTTTGGGGCTCATGATCTTGCTTGATCAAAAAAATTATCGGGTCATTGGAGGCTGGTATCTTATACTTTACTTTGGAATAATCATAATGCTTATTCAAAGAATCAGGCTTAAAAGAGATAACATCCTGTTTCAGATTATAGTTTCCCGATGTAAATTCCTTGGTGAGATAATCTCCCTGGTCATTCTGGTGATAAATATTAAATGTATGGTCATTATTTAACTGCAGCACTTCAGTAGAAGTACAGCAGCCATTGAATATAGGAAGCATAACAGATTGGGCAACATAAGTTCCGGAAACACGATTGCTCTTATTACAGCTGTTCAAAAGAATTGCTGATAAGAAGATGATGGCTGTTATTAATTTTACCCACATGATATTCTGCTTATTTATTCCTTTACAGGAGGAGGAGCATATTTTTCAAAACCATACACAAGATGGTAATATAGTTTGTTTTCCTGATACGTTTTTCCCATTGGCGTAACACTTTCTCCCTGTAATAACAGCTTTTTTTCAACCTGATTGTTCTTATATTTTGTTAATGTAGGCAGCAGATAAGAAACACCCGTTGTCTGCCATTGCTCATTATCATGAATGAACAGCCATTCATCTGCCTTTTTATTAAAATAGCAGGAGAGATTACCGCCGAGCTTTTTCGGGCCGGAATATTTCATCTTAAATCCCTTTTGGGTTAAGAGACTGTCTGTATTAACCTTTTTAGAAAAAAGCTTATACCATACCTCAGAAGATGTTAGAGTCTGTGCAGAAAACATGGATATTCCTGAATTTAAGGCGATAAATAATAATATATTGATTTTCATTAAATTGAATTAATCAGTTTTCTTTTCCGGTTCTGTTTCCGTTTTTTCCTTTCTAAGCAATTTCCCTGTCGGGCTGAAATAATAATTTACATCATTTTTCTGGAAAAATAATTCCTGACCATAAAGATAGGCATCATTATATTCTAAAGGGAGAATGGTTTTCATCTGGAAATCCGATAAGCCAAATAAACCATTTTTCCGGATGATGATGGCAGTATCAGTTAAAGATACCAGTTCAATATCACTTAGTTTAATGATGTATTTTCCGTTTTTATCAATCACTCCGTACTGGTCTCCGATTCTGACGATAGAATAATACTGCTTTTTATCATTCATAAAATGAAACCCATGAATCTCATCATATAGAAACGGAACGAGAGTCTTATTTTGAATATCTATGATTCCCTTTTTACCATTCTTTTTTGCCTCAATAAGCGTGCTGTACATAGGATCAAGATCTTCGTATTCTATGGGAACCAAGATTTCATTTTTATCATTAACAATACCGTCGAGGTCATTTTTAGTGACCTTTATAAATCCATTTGATAAACCTATTGAGCTGTAAGTATTGTCTAAACCTATGACCCATTCTCCCTTACTGTTGAGAATCCCATACTTTTCTGTACCGGGAACATGTTCTTCCTTTCTTCTTCCGGATTCATCATATTCATGATCAGCTTTTGAAACCAGATAATAGCCGTCTGTATTATAAGTTGCTGAGCAAAACTGAGGTGGAACAACATTAGTCCCGTCTGAAAGATAATAACCAATATAGCCATTGGACTTAGAAATAGGATACAGCTCATCATACTTTTGAGCATTAAGCATAAGGAAGGAAGCAGATAAAAGTAAGGAAGCAGTTATTTTTTTCATCCGGGTTCTGATTTTTTGTCACTTCTTAAAATTACACATTATCAGGGATATTCTGTTCATCCTATTTTTTGTACTTTTAAAAATAAGATTAATAATGATGAAAATATTC
The DNA here is from genome assembly GCF_003385515.1 of Chryseobacterium pennae. Classification (GTDB taxonomy): domain Bacteria; phylum Bacteroidota; class Bacteroidia; order Flavobacteriales; family Weeksellaceae; genus Chryseobacterium; species Chryseobacterium pennae. The sequence goes on from NZ_QNVT01000011.1 coordinate 77,945, forward strand.
CCTTTTATACTGCTGTTTCTGTTGGTATGCGCCTGCTCTCCCAAGGTGACCAGGCTGGCTGTTCCGGAAGATAAAGCAGATTTCGGAATCTCCAATCCTTCCAAAGCACTGTTTTTTGTAGAAAATGAAAGCATTATTGCATCAGAAGAACATATCAGCAATCATAAAGCAGTTGCAGATCATCTCTACAGACAGTTTGGAGGTGCTACAGAACGGGTAATGGTGGGCAGAACCAATGCTAAAGCCTTTAAATTTTCAAATGGAGCCACCACATGGTTTGTAAATGTTCAGTATTTTCCAAAACGTACAGCGATGATTTTATTTGATGGAAAAAATGAACCCATCATTGAATACAATACCAAAAATTATGAACGTTTGGTGAAAAAATATTTATCCGAAGATCTGAAAAAGAGATCGGAAACTGATAAACAAAATCAGGTTGCCGAAAAAAAAGTCTCAAATGTCTGGAACTCCATAGATGCCGTTTCTTTTACTCCGGATCAGAAATATGCAGACCGGATTATTAATTACAGCAATACCACCTATTATCCTCTGACTTCTTTTGAAGACAGCGGAAATTGTAACGGACGCTTCATAAACATCATTTATCTGGATGAAAAACAGCAAAAAATAAGCTACACCAACAATATTACTTACAGGAACGGGAGAGTATTGGAGAATGTGTATTTACGGGATGGCATTGAAAGTATACAGAAGCATTATCTTAATAAAGTAGGACTATTGGATTCGATAGTGAATTCCGAGAATGGGAAAAGGGAAATGAAGCTTACTTTCAAATACCTGCCGGATCAATTTATTATTCATTCCAGTTGGGGAACCAGGGAAGAATTTCATTTGAATGGCAAAGGGCAGGTAGAGGTACAATACAACTTCAATAAAAAAGATAAGATTACAAAAGAAACCTATTATACCTACGACAACCTCGGGAGAATACTGGTGGAAGATTGTATTTATGATGGTGAAAACCCTGTTACCAATACCTATCAATATGATTCTGATACCAAAAGAATGTATTCAAAGCTAACCATCAAAGGAAAAGAAGGGAAAACAATTTCAGAAAATACATCTCAAATCATAGATGGGAAACAGGTCTTTACTGTTATTGCTGATGGGAAAATAGTAAACAAATCCGTTTCAACGCTGAACAGTAATTGTGAAGGAAAAGTGACCACTTATGACAGTCGGGGAAAAGTCGTATCCGTGAGTGTTCAGAAAAGACGATGATGAATTATAAAACAACAAATGCTCAATAACCACATATGCTCAAAAAAAATTATTTACTTCTCTGTTTTCTATACATTCCAACACTGCTTTTGGCCCAGACAAAGGCCATGTATTTTGATTCCGGCTGGAAGGAAACCCAGAAATCAAATGCAGTGTATTACCGCCCGCTTCCGTTTTTGAAATCAGGGACTTTAGAATTGCTCCGGGACTATTATGTGAAAGGAGATGTGCTTCAGATGCAGGGTTATTTTGCTGGAGGAAAAACAAAAAATCTGGTAGGAGATGTCTTTTGGTATGATGCTAATAAATATGACAGCTCCGGATCTTCTTACATCAATAAAACCAAACAGAAAAAGCTGACCTATTACTTTGATGACGGCAAAATCTGGAAAGCTGTAGAATACGGAGACAGTTTAAAATCTGGCAAAACCATAGAATATAAACCGGATGGTAGTATTTTAGGCGAAGCCATTTATAAAGACGGTTATATTGAGTCCGGAACGGTGGGATATGTGCATTCCACTTCCGATTATAAGAGATACAATACAAAAACAGAATCTGATGAATACGTCAGTATACCGCCCAAAGCAGGAACCCGGGAATATAAAAAGGTCTATTATTGGAAAAAAAACCTTAAAACAGCTGTAGAATATTTCTACCGTAATGATAGGGTGGTTCAGTCCAGACATTTTGATGAGAGCGGAGATCTCATTCAGCAGATAGACAGTACTTCTTATTTTTATCCGGAAAGAGAGCTGAAGAACGGAAAATATTTCTATTACTATACCCAAAAAAGTGCTGTAGCCGAACCTCCTTCCTATATTGAATTTAAAAGCTTTCCTTTTTCAGAAGTCAATATGGAACAGGTCAATTATATTATTCAGTATCGTGGAGCCGTCAGGTTTTTGGAAAAACATCCTACTGATGATCTATACAGGGAAATAGTATATAATTTCTTTAAAGATAATGGAGTCGATTTTATCCAGTTAAAAAGAGATGATAACGATGCAATCTGGAAACCGATAGAAAAGTACAGGGATGCAGAAGCTGTATTTATTTCCGTTTCTGATGTGGAAACATTATCTAAAGAGGTGATTTTTCAGAGATTTTCCAAAAAAACATGGACGAATCCGTATTTTAAAAATAAACCGGTTTCTGAGCAGCTGTATTTTTCATCCTTCAATTTTATGGGAAAAAGGACACGGTATTCTTCTACCGGAAAAACAGAGATCAATGAAAAGGAATCCCAGCTTATTTACATTAGCCTGACTCCCGGGAAATACATGATTCTTCGTAGAAACGGCGGATATTTCATTCCCAAAAGCTCCGGTGATGTGATTGAGATCCCTAACTACGTTCAGGAATAATTTTCCCTATTAAAACTTAAAGATCATGAAATTTTCATTCAGAATATATTTTATTTTACCACTTTTGGCTTCAGTCTGCCTGTTTTCTCAGGTCCGGCCTATCAAACCTGTTCCCAGGGCTTTGAAACCAGGAATATCAATGCCATCTCCCTTTTCATATCCTAAATCTAAACTGTCTTCACGAGATTCCATTCAATATGAAGTGAAAACACTGATGAGCCGGTATTATGACTGGAGTGATGAGAATACCGATCCTGAAACCGATCAGATCCTTGTTCTCCGGGAAAAAATAAAAGAAACCAAAGGACTGCGCAAAACCCTTTATCAGTATTATCTGGCGAATATCTACACATCCTATATCAGTGAGTACAGCTCAAGGATGAAGCAAAAAGATAGTACACCGCTTAGCGAACTTTCAGACGATTATAAAACCTGGGCTTTAAATGATTTCTACAGGGAAGCAGGGCAGTTGTACAGCCAGGTATTTTCCAATAAACAAAAATTGCAGGATGAAAAAACAGAACTTTGGAAACAGCTTATAGAAAATGAGGAATTCACAAAGTATAAACCGACTCTTTATGATCTTGTAGCAACAGATTATCTGAGATTTTTACAGAATCTACCCTTTGATTATGATCAGATTGCAAAGAAAAAGATCACAGAAATTAAAGAGGAGCTGCTGCAGTTTCACACCAAGGACTCAGATAAAACAGCTTTGATTTACCTTAAAAGCACAGAAATTGAAGGTGATGCAAAAGAACAGTCACAGCAATTGATTGCATTGGCAGATGCTTTTCCTAAAGAACCTTTTTCAGCCTATCTTCTTTATCAGGCAGCTGATCTTGAAAGGCATGAAGCCTCAGATAACAATTTTCTGACTGCCCATCAGCTCTGCCAAAGGGCTATTGATCATATTCCCGCTTCTAACTGGAATAGTTACTGTAAAGGTTTGATTAATTACTTTGAACGTTCAGATCTGGCTATCGAACTTCCGGAAAGGAATCTTCCAGGAGAATATATTCCTATGAAGACAACCTATAGAAATACCGATGAAGTAAAAATAGAACTGAGCAAAAGATCAGCTAAGATTGATTTTGATAAAGAGCCGGTCTGGAGTGGATATTCTGTAAATGAAAAGTTGATTTCCTCTATCAATTCTACCTATAGTTCTCAAAATTTCCGTACGGATATATTTCCGGTGAAAGAATTTGGGGATTACAGGCTTCATGAGACACTTTTGGCCATTCCACCCCTGGAAGAAGGATTGTATGAGATCAGAAGCTCTTTGGGAAATAATCATAACAATAAGATGTTTGCCGTTTCAGACCTTTTTTATATAAAAAGATTTGAAGATAATACGATGGTGACTTTACAGGCTGTGAACACCAAGACTGGGAAAAGCATAAACAATGCTGAGTATATCATGTATCAGAATATCAATGAATATGAACAGAAATATTCGGAGAAAAGAGAAAATAAACTGATAAAAACCGGAAATGGAGTCACTGATGCGTCAGGAATGTTTTCATTGCCAAAATCTAAGAACCGGGAATATGATGCCAGTATTATTTATTTTCCACAGACGAAAAAATATTTTGTCATTGATAGAGATTATCGTGAAACAAGAGGCCGAGAAGAAGAGAAGAAGAAAAAAGAGCCTGTTAAGAAGGACTTTATCATTTTTACAGACCGTGCGATTTACCGTCCCGGGCAGAAAATCTTTTACAAAGGAATTCTGGCGCAGGAATATTATGAAAAAACAAAGATCCTTCCTAAGCAGAAAGTGGAAATAAAGCTGATGGATGCAAACTATAAAGAAATTGCTAAAGCAGAAGCTATTACCAATGAGTTTGGAAGTATTAATGGAGTATTTACGCTTCCATCCGAAGGAATCACAGGAAATTATTCTCTGGTGATGACCGCTGATCTGGGAGAAATTTCAGGGGAAAAGGAAGAGAATGTCATTTATGAGAATAAATATGTGAGGGTTGAAGAATACAAAAGACCGAAATTCCGGGTAAACATCAATCCTGCAAAAGAAGCATATAAGTTGGGAGATGAGGTAAAAGTAAGTGGGAAGGCAGAAGCTTTTTCAGGAGCTGATATTTCCGGAGCCAAAGTAAAATATGCAGTGAAAAGAAAGGGAATCTATTTCTCAAGAAACTATTTTGAAGATTATTATTTCCCAGCTTATAACGAAAAAGAAACTGAAATTACTCATGGAGAAATAACTGCCGACAATAATGGAAATTTCAGTATTTCATTTAAAGCAGAAGCAGATGAACTGGATCGTAAAAGTAAAATAAGAAACTATCAGTATTCTGTTTCTTTCTATGTAACTGATATTAACGGAGAATCACAAAGCAGCCAATCCATCATCAATATTGGTGATACAAAAGCTAAAATCAGTATTGAAGGTTCAGAGCAAATGCTCCAGAAAGAGTGGGAATCTGTAAAAATATCTTTGACTAATCTCAACGATCAGAAAATACAAGCTAAAGGAAAGCTAACCATTACTCCATTGAAAGAGGAGAACAAGATCCTGCTTCCTAAATTCATCAAAAAATCAGGATACAACAGGTATAACTCCGAAGATTCTGAAGATAAAGTATTAGTACATTCCAGTTATGATAAAGAACTTTTTGATACCTATTTTCCAAACATAAGTTATCCGGCGAATGGTGTAGTTAAGCCTAAAAAAGGAGAGCCTGTATTTTCAAAGGAATTCAATACTTCAGAAAGTGAAACGGTAAGTCTCCATAAGAATCCCGAACCTGGAAAATATCTTTTAGAGGCACAATCCGTCATCGGGCAGGATACTATCAAAACATTTAAGATTATTGAAGTATTCGACAATGTTACTTTCAGAAACGGAAAGCAGTCTTATTTCGGGGTTCGTACAGATAAAGAGTCGTATATAGTGGGAGATAAAGCCATCATTACCTTTTATTCAGATTTTGAAGAAGGCTTTATGAATTACCGTTTTGTTCATGATGAAAAGAAAGATGATTATCAACAGATAGCCATGAAGAATGGATCTGTAAATATTCCCGTAACCATTACTGATGCTGATCTCAAAGGAAGTTTGTACATTGAATATGACTTTATTCACGATAACGATTTTGCCAAAGGAACTTTAAAATTAGAGATTAAAGAAAATACGAACCGGAATCTTGAAATTACCACTCAGGTTTTCCGGGATAAAATTCAACCCGGAGTACCCGAAAAATGGGTATTAACCATTAAAGGAAAAGATAAGGAGAAAATTAATGCTGAGGTGCTGGCCTCTATGTACGATGCCTCTTTGGATCAGTTTGGAAAGAATGAATACCGTTTCAATCCTTATAACCCTAATCTTTCCAATGAATACAGAGATTACGACCCGTATAATAGGTCCCTTAATGACTTCCTCAGGGAACTGACCTCTTCCAGCTCGATGAATTTTAACAGAAGCAGTGAAAGATATTCCTTAGAGTCAGATCAGTTCTATCCTTCTCCCAAGGCCCCTTATTTTCAGAATACTTCTATCAGGGTTCTGGATTTATCAAATCCTACGTCAAACTCTGCAATGTATATATCAGAAGCATCACGGGATGAGGTTGTTGTGGTTGCATCAGGATATAAGCGGAAAGCAGAAAATAAAAACCCTGTTTATATTATTGATGGAAAACTGGCGGATAAAAATATCCCAGAGGAGGATATTGCAGAAACCAAAAAACTCAACCCAACTGAAGCTGTAGCTTTATATGGAAACAGTGCTGAAGGAGGAGCTATTGTGGTCACTTCTAAAAAAGCTATGAAAGAAGAATTGCTGAAAAATGTAAAAGCAAGAACCAATCTGGATGAGACCGCATTTTTCCTTCCTAATCTTTACACAGATTCAGAAGGTAACGTAAAGCTGGAATTTACTTCCCCGGAAGCCCTTACGCAATGGAAGCTTATTCTGTTTGCCCACACCAAAGATCTCAAAACAGGGTCTGCCGAATTTTTTACCAGAACACAAAAAGAGCTGATGGTAACCCCAAATCCACCAAGGTTCTTAAGACAGGGTGATAAAATTCAGCTTTCAGCTAAAATAGATAATCTGTCGGATAAAGAAGCAGAAGGAGACATTATGCTGTATCTTTTTGATCCGGCAACCTCCAAACCGTTAGATTCAGCTTTTGTAAATACCAATTCCCTGAAGAAGATGAATATTTCAGCCAAAGGTTCTGCACAGGCAAGCTGGGATATTAAAATTCCTTATGCATTGGATCATGTAGGCTATAAAATATTGGCAAAAACAAAGAATTATTCCGACGGTGAAGAGAATATTCTTCCTATACTTTCGGACAGGATGCTGGTAACGGAAACTGTTCCGGTTTCTATCAAAGAAGGGCAGACTAAGACCTATACCATGAATGGATTACTGAATAATACATCTACTTCAGCGGTTAATTTCAATCTGAGTGTAGAGCTTACATCCAATCCGTTATGGTTTGCGGTAATGTCAATTCCTTATCTGAGAACTTTCCCACATGAATGTTCAGAACAGCTGTTCAGCAGGCTGTATGGGAATATGCTTTCCACTTATATCATGAATTCCTCTCCAAAGATCAGGAAGGTTTTTGATGAATGGAATGACAAAGAAACACCATCCAATCCTTTAGAAGCCAATGAAAAACTGAAATCAATCCTTATTGGGGAAACTCCATGGCTGAGCAGGATTAAAGACCAGAAAGAACAAATGGAGCAGCTCGCCGTTTTCTTTAACCTGAATAAAATGCAGCGTGATCTCAAAAAGGCACAGCGTGACCTTGTTGACCGCCAAAATCCTGATGGAAGCTTTTCCTGGTTTCCTGGTGGTGGAAAAGACAAAACCATTTCCGGACATATCCTCGGCGGATTCGGAAAGTTGAATAAAATGCTGAAAGGAAAATCCGATGAATATTTTACCAGTGAAATCAAGCATGTGATCAAAAACAGCATCGCTTATCTGGATAAAGAATATTATGACAAACTGATCAATGACCGAAAAACAAGTGATAAACTGGATGTAGGCGATTATGCCTCCTATTTCTACTACAGAAGCTATTGGAACGATACAGAAATTCCATCCGAACTGAAAAAAGTACTCAATACATTAGCCAATACCTATGTGAAGACCTTTGATGAATACAGTCTTTACCATCAGGCCATGATTGTTACCCTTTTAAAACGATACGGATATAATGACTTTGCTAAAAAATGCGTTGCTGATCTGAAAAAAGCAGCAAAAAATTCTGAAGAAAATGGAATGTACTGGGACAATAATATCTCTGGATGGTACTGGTATCAGGCTCCTATAGAAACACAGGCCATGCTGATAGAAGCCTTTTCAGAAACCAACCCGGAAGATGCAAAAAGTGTAGAAGAAATGAAGGTATGGCTATTGAAAAACAGACAGACAGAAGGCTGGGGAACTACAAAATCCACTACTGAAGCCGTATATGCTTTGTTAAACTATGGGAAATCTTGGCTGGATGCTGAAAAAGGAATCACCATGAAGCTAGGAAACGAAACCATTTTCCCTGCGAATGATCTTTCTAAAACTTCAGAAGCAGGGTTCTTCAAAAAATCCTATTCCTGGAAAGAGGTTACCCGTGAAAAAGCAACCCTTGAAGTTCAGAAAAACAGTCCGGGAGTAGCTTGGGGCGGTATGTATTACCTGTATTATGAAGATATGGATAAGGTGATTGCCCACAACTCATCTGATGTATCTCTTGAGAAAAAGCTTTTCCTGAAGGTATTTGAAGGGAACGAAAGCAAACTTAAGGAAGTGACTCCGGAAAATCCTGTTAAGTTGGGGGATCTGGTAACGGTAAGACTGGTAATCCGTACCGGAAAAGATATGGAATATATTCATTTAAAAGATATGCGGGCAAGCGGTTTTGAACCTGTCAATGTCCTTTCTGCCTATAAATGGCAAAACGGAGCCGGTTATTATGAAAGTACCCGGGATGTGGCGACTCATTTCTTTTTTGATTCCCTGCCAAAGGGAACTTATGTCTTTGAGTATGAATTAAAAGCCAATAATGCCGGAGATTTTTCCAATGGAATTACTTCCTTCCAGAATATGTATGCACCGGCTATGAGTGCACATTCTGAGGGGATGAGGGTGAAAATTGTGAAATAGAGTAGGAGGGTTGGAAGGTGGAAGATGGAAGATGGAAGATGGAAGATGGAGGTTGGAAGTTACTTTTAGTTATTAATTACTGATTGTCCATATAAAGTGATTTTAAAAAGGGTGAAAACAGAGGTATTGTTATTCCTGGAGATTTTCAGAGTCTTTTTCTTCCGGCTTCAAAACCTGAATAAAAACAGAAAAACATTCCATTCCTGCTTAGGGTTGTATTACATTTATGGTTTCAAATAAAAAACTAATGAAGCATTCTATTGTAGGATTATTATTGCTATTGGTCGTTCTGCCTGTTATTGTGGCGTGTAAAAAAGACGGAACGAAAAACCTTACAGATATTGAGCAGATAAAATTTGAGAACTTCTCACCGGAAGAATTTTATCAAAGCCACAATATTCTTAATTCAGCAAAGGTGAACGTAGACTCTCTGAATGCCTATAATAAAGATGTATTCACAGGAGCTTATCAAATAGATGTTTTTGATATTGATCCTAAAAATTATGTTTTTTATCCTGATTATGCCTACTATAGTCAAAGAGGAGAGATGTTCGATAATTCTCCTGAAAAAGAAATTAAAGAAGAGGGCGTAATGGAGGGAATTCCTGTGCCGGAAATTGCTTTTTTCAGGAATATTAAATTCAATTATGCCCATTTTATTCTGGATCAGAAAAATAGAAAGGTGGTGGGAGGTATTTTCAGTACCATTCCGCATTCAGAGGCTAATTATTATCAGAAAAACATGGATTTGGCACGTAAAGAACTAGGCAAACCTCAATATACTTATAATGGTTTCAGTGATGACGAAGGCGGACCAATGCATTATCCATTGGTATATGATATCTGGATCAGGGATGGAAAAATGATTCAGTTCAATAAGGATATCAGGGATGAAGGCGATAAACAATACGAATATATCACATTGCTAATCCTCAATGAAAATTTGAGTGATAGCTTTGATAGCAGCCAAAATCTACGTTTTACGATCTTTAAAGACTTTTTTGATCCGGACAGATCAAGAAGACACATGCTGGAAGGAACTCTTATGAAACGTTTCGGAAAAAATGATCTGGAGAAAGCCTCTGAAATGATGAGAAAACATCTGGATTCAGTGAAGAAATAAATGAATAGTTTATAAACAGTGAGTTTTACAGCGCTTTATAAATCAGTTTCGGGCCATTTTCGAAGAAAATGGCCCGAAACTTTTTAAAACGACAAAGCTTACAGAAATATCTGCTTATAGAGAGAGCATCTTTAAATATTCTTTTGGCATCCACATGAAGCATAAGATTAAAGTTCCAATCAACAGCAGTGATAAAGCCAAAGTAGCGACCTTAAAACCATCCAGCCTGAATTCTTTTTCCTGATTTCTGCCTGAGCTGTGAAAACCGGAGAGACCTGTAGGATAAGGGTTCTCTTTTGTGGTCTGCGTTCTTCCATTGGATGAAGATGATAGAGAAGGTAATGATTCTATATTCCTGTTTTGTTGAATAGTATGGTTGAATGACCGTTTATTTTCCAGATGTCTTTTTTTAGCCGATTCTACCTTTCCGTCAGCTGTAAGATCCCGGATCAGGGTCTCTATTTTTCCTGAATATTGATCATATTCTTTGCTAATGACTTCAATTCCGTTTTTGGATTCCTTTATTTTAGCTTCATTTTCCTGATGCCGCTTTTCATTTTGCATGATTTGTCTGTTGAGGTCCTCAAGCAACTTCGTCTTTTCATCCTGTAAAGCCACTTTTTCCTTTTCCAGCTCAGCGATAGCGTTTTGAAGGGCTCGGAGTCTTTCTTCCTCAAGGTAATCAAGTTCCTTTTTAAAACCATCAGTATCTACAATTTTAAAAATCCTTTTTTGCTTTACAAATTCTCCAATCTCATGACTTTGGGTAAAATAAATGGTGTCGTAAACGTTCAGAAGATCAATGGCCTTGCTGAAAAAGATCTGCAGTTGGGCAGCATTGGTCTCACAGTATACCACAAGGTAATTATTATTGGATCGGGTAAAATCCAGCTCATCCACTTCCCGGACATTGAATCCTATTTTATCAAAATCCTTAGGTTTCCGGATAGAAAACTGATCGGAATGATTGATGGTAATCGTATCTTCTGAAAGATTATTTTTCTCGAGACTGTTCTGAAAGTCATTTAGGGCATTAATGATAAGTCCTTCAGAAGCAATTTTATTAACGAAAAGTAAACTTGAACCTATAAAAGTTCCACCCCTGTCTGAGTTCTGTTCTTTTGCAAAAGTATAAACAGAATAGGAGATAAGGTTACACCCACCGGCGTAATCCTTCCGGATAGAATAGATATTGCTTTGAGGAAACAGCTTAATAGCATCCGTTTTTAGATCAAAGGTTCTTATTTCCTTAGCAATGCTTTGATTTCCACCCAGAAAAAAGGTTTGTCTGAAACCATTCGGGTTCCCAAAAGTCCCGAATGCGGAGAAAAAATAGGTATTGTCCATTAATTTGTAAAACTAAATTTTATACGTTCCCAGAATGTTCCTTCATAATCCAGATCATAGCCTGTAATACTTCTGTAGAGCCATTTTGCAAGCACTTCAGCCGTAGAAAGATTCAACAGATCAATTTTCTCACTTCCGGTGGTATTCTGAATACTACCTATAGTGTAATAGGTTTTACTTAAACCGTATGTATCGATACGCTGTGAGGCCATAGGAAGATGTTCAGAGATAAAAGCATCAAGAGCTTCGGCACTTTCCACATCCATTCTTCCGGATTTATCCCATTTGGAAATAACGAGAATAGCATTCACCGATTTTAAATTTTTACCCTTTCTTTCCAGCTCATCCAGAAATTCATTGATTAAAGAATCATCTTTATATGCCGTTTCATAGCTGGTAACAATGACGAATGTAAGCGGAATATTGGCATTCAGAAAAGTTTCTATGCTGCTGTGATAGCTTCCGCCTCTTCGGATATCATTATGGTTTTCCCCGGAAGTTTCCAGGAAGGTAAGATCTATGGGAAGTACTCTTTTTGATCGGTTATTCGGTTCAAAAACAAGATCCAGACGGGTTACCTGATCCCTTGTCGTTCTGTTGGGAAGGATACCCTGTCTGATATTTTCAAAAAAATCGGAAAGCAGAACATTGGCTTCCTTAGAGTTGGGAGTTCCTAGCTTCGGTCTCAAAACTCCGGCATATGACCGGAGATAATAAAGCATAGAAGAAAGGATAACAGATTTCCCGGATTCTGCCGTTCCAAAGAAAAAAACGAAGTTACTTTCCTTATTTTTAATATCATTGGAAATTGTTTTGGCAATCGGAACAAAATCTTCTTTGGTGTCATTTTGAAAATCAAAAGAAAGAGGCTTTAAGGTTTCCTCGGTTTCAAAAGAAAGTGGTTTTAATTGATCGTTGGTTTCCATAGTTTAGTTATTAGGGATGATGGTTTTACCGCTTCTTTTATTGGTAAATACACTTCTGTTGTTTCCATTGTAGTTTCCTGAATCTGTGACCAGTAAAATGATAATAACAATCACAAAATCGAGTAAAATACAGCCGGCCAATACCACAAACTGGTACATTCCGAAGTTTTTAATGGCATGTTCAAAGGCAAAACCTATTTTTCCGACCTGCTGGGTTTTTGAAACGACAGGCTCAAAATGTATTTTATCATTTCCCAGAACCGTTTGTGCTCTGCTTCCCAGTTTATTATAATCAGCAAGAGATTCATCAATCAATCCCTGAGAGAGTCCGTCCTTATCCTTTTTTGATAAAAGCAACAGGTCCTGGATGGTTTTATTCCATTTAAACGCAGCATTATTGATATCTGATTTTAAGGTTCTTTCTTCAGGAGAAAGGTCTGAAACGATATTATCAATCTGTTTTCCCATTCTTTCAGCAAGATCTTCATAATCTTCACCAACAGGTGTCAGAAGATCTACTTTTTGACCGGTTAATCTTTCGATATCTTTAATCAAAAGCTGGGCACGGGTTCCGATGCCTTTATTTCCAGGGTCTTTGATCTGTTCCATCAATTGTTTCTTCTTGATCTCAATATTTTGAGTGGTTGCTTTATTGTACTTATAGCTTAATTTCGATTCCACATCGTTTTCAAGAGCTGTGAAATTTTTATTAATATCACGAAGCTCATCCGTATAAATATCCGTTTTCATAAACCTTGTGTACAATGCATTAAAATTGGCTATAAAGCAGAACGAGGCAATAAAGATGTAAATTCCCACCAGACTTCCGGTAGGTTTACCTTCCAGTTTGGCACTTCTCAGCATCCAGCACAGGAAAAGGAGGAGCAATGATAAAACCAAGGCAATGACAAATGATGCAGGGCCAAAGATCTGCTGCAGCCCAAGCCATGTCTGGTAAAAGCTTACACTGATCAGTAAGATTGCAAGAATTCCCAAAAAGAGATCTGCAGGAGTCATTTTTTTATTCATAATGTATCTGTTGTTTTTTGAATGAGGTTATAAAAAAACATTTTGTTTTATAATGCCCGAAACTACAAACAACAGAGTAAAGAAAATTACGGAATCCCGTAAAGGGTAGTGCTCCGGATTCAGCCTGAATAGTGATTTTATGAATATGATTCAAGATATTTGAACCATTAAAAGGGTAGAGAAGATAAAAATAGGTAAGGGAATGGCTGAAGCTATTGATTGTACAACCTTATAATTTCATCTTTGATGAATCTTCACTTTTCTTAATGTTTAAATTTTTTACGCAAAGATTTCTAAAATAAGGCTGGTGTATTTTAGGTAGCAAAGAGTTGAATCAATTTCATTGATTCCTTCTAAGCGTATGTATAATTTTGGCCACTAATGCACGATTTTTTTTATTCATTCGTGCATTAGTGGCCAAAAAAATCTTTAATTATTTCGAGGGATTCCTATTAAAAAGAAGCGATAATATCTGTGTAGATCTGAGAAAATCTGTGGTTATAAAATAATAGGAACTGTAAAGTATCCTTAATGTTTTAAAATTCTTTTGTTTTTCAGACGCAAAGTTTTCAGTAGGTTTCTGCTATATTTTTAAGCTAGCAAAGAGTTGAATCAATTTTATTGATCCTTCTAAGCGTATGTATAATTTTAGCCACGAATGCACGAATTCTTTATTCATTCGTGCATTCGTGGCCAAAAAAAAATCAAGTATTTTGAGGTATTCCTCCTAAAATAAGAAGGAATATCTGTGCAGATCTGTGGGTAAAGAAATTATTTTTCTTCTGCTTTTAATTTATTTACCAGAGGATTGGCGTACATCGCCAGGAAATACTCCTTAGAAACAGGATCAGACGGATCTATACGCATCTCTGATCTTCGGATAAACAATTGTTTTTCCTGTTCTGTATATTGAGAAGCATAGGTATTTGTATTGTTGATCAGATCGTAAGCTATGTATTTCGTAGGCCAAAGCTTGTAATTCTTAATGATAGAATCATCAATCAACTGTACAATAGCCTGCAACTGTTTGTTTTTATTCTCAACGGTAGCGGCAATATGATCCAATTGTGTATCAATAACATCACCAGCATGGATATGAATTCTTTTCTTTTGTCCTAAAATTCCGCTGAGTATGGTGTTGAAGTCTTCGTTTTTTCCTTTAATGTATGCCTCTTCTCTGTGTTGTGCCAATAATTGAGGCATTTTTAAGGAATCGGTAGGATCATACTCATAGGAAATAGAGATAGGAACGATCTTTAATGTTTTAAAATAATCTATTAATGACTGATCTCCTGCGGCCATGGCCAACATTTTTAAAACCCCTTGTTGAGTAGCATCATTTCCGTCTTTAGCACGGCCTTCGCGCTGAGCAATCCATACGGAGCGGTTTTCTTCATGTAACAGCATATCAATATACTCAGACATGGTCTGTGAACTTTTAAGCTGGTCACGAATTGACAATCCTCTTTGAACTAAGAAATTACGGTTCAGTTTAGCCAGTACATTCAAAAAGTTTCTCTTTACAAGATTGTCACCAATGGCTGAAGCGGTCATAACGTGGCCGCTTTCCAACAAAACAAGGTTAAGAAGGGAAGTATCCAGTACAATATCCCTGTGATTCGAAATGTAAAGATACGAAGCGTTCTTATCAAGCTTATCGAAGCCAGAAGTCGTTAAACCTTCAGAACTTTTGGCAAGAATCTGACGAACGGCATACGCTACAAACTGATGTTGAAAATCACTTATGGAATGCACATTTTTAAACTGTTCCAGCCAAACCTGCTCATCCTCTCCGGGAAAAGTAAAGTTCATCAGTGCTTTCATCATCGGATCACGGGCTATGCTCTGTAATCTTTCATTCACTTCATGATCATGAAAATACCGGATTTCATCAAACTTTGACATGGGCTTATTTAAAAATTAAAACTTTTTGCAAAAGAACGAAAATTTATCTGGGGATAGGGTATAAAGGTTGTTAAAGTATTATGATGGGCGTAGGAATTAGAAAATTTATCTGGTAAACCGGATGAAGCTTTATAATTTGTTCCAGTATATTTAAACCACAAAAGGCACAAAAGTTTTATTTGAAATATTTTAGTTAGTTTACAATAATACTATATTGTTTGAGTTCAATTTTTAATCAATGAACAGGCTTCGGCTAATTTTAAAACTTAGAAATAGTGTTAAAATATACCCTGTATTTCATTTAAAGTCTACTTTACAATATTTTTCTTCCGGTTGAATATCAAATCAATTTGTTTTTTATTTAAATTTTTGATTATCACTGTATTTAATTAAGTTTTTCAACAAACTTAACATTGTAGGTAAATCCTATATTTGAATACAACAAACACAAATGTAATGTCAGAAAATAAAAACCTTATCATCATAGGAAGTGATAAACCTGTGATAGGAACAAAAGAAATGTACTCTGTTTCTTCAGTAAACGACTGGCTGGATCCTCTCAAACTCATCAAGAATCCCTTGCAGGTTCCAAAAACACACTGGGAAGTTATGGTAGAGACCAAAACAGGCTGGAGAAAAGGAGGTAGTGATAAAGAGGGACAAACCATACCTTTCACCTTTGGACAGAAAAGCTTATTTCATAAAGGAATAAAGATCATTGCACGTCAGGGAGAATTCGATGCAGAGCTTATTGTCCATCCGCAACGGGCTAAAGAACCTAAAATAACTAGGGTGGAACTTCTGGATGCCAATTATAAAGCTATTCCAAAAGGTAAAAAACTGAGCTATAAAGACACCATTATTGCAAGAGCCTATTGTGTAGAAATGTTCGGGATGAATATTGCTTTTACCCTTTGGGAAGATGATGCTCAAGGTGAAGGGCACAACGCTAAAGTAAATGCTTTAAATAAAATAAATCCCGCCCCTATTCTTAGCAGAGTGAATGAGAAAGGGGTGGCAGAAGCCGTTTTCAGGTTACCTTTTTACACGATGGCGGTGCTGATTGCCAATGCACAAACTGCATCAGGAGATAAAAACGAAGGAGCAACCCATGAATATTATGTAACAGCGGATATAGTAAGTAAACATATACAAAAAGCAAGTCTCAACGTAAATGTAGTTAACCCTACTCATAATCCAGAACCTCCAAGAAAAAGAGAGTTTCCAAAGGGAAATACACCTTCGTCAGAGAAGCCAAAACCCCAAAACAATTCTTCAAAGTTCCCAGTAACGACAGGCGGAAAAAAGAGTGATGATCCCCAAGGAAAGATCTTGAGTGCTGAATTTGTTGACAACAATGGTAACAGACTTCATTCTTTGAAAGTAGGAACCACCGTAAGAATAAAGATTGTTGCAAAGGAGATGAAAGACAAAAAAGTAAAGGTAAAAATATGGGAAGAAGATAATATTAAATGGACTAATGATTTGATTTTTGAGAAAGATTGTATTTTAATTGGTGACAACAATTACATCAATAATGTACAACTTACAAAGCAAATGTTTAATAAGGCCAAAGATGGTGGCAGTGACAGCGCAAGACAGGATTATTTTATAGAAGTGATCCACCATGATACTTCTGTCACTTCTGAGGTGATGCCTGTAAATGAAGATGCTGAGCCTACAAAGGTGGAGAGTGGGAGAAGTCCGGCGATTGTTAGGGAGCCGAAACCGGAAAAGAGAAATTGTGGAGGTAAATATTGCATTGACAAAAGTTCTGCTCCAAGCGAGTTGATGAGAGAAATAAATATACGTTTAGCTGGTTTTGGTGGCAATGTACCAACAGATAGGTTTACAGACAGAACCGAAAAAATGATTAAACAATTTCAGAGAGATTATATGAAAGTTCCTGAAACAGGAAAAGTTTGTGGGAATGTTCTAAAGGCTATTGATGAGTTTCAAAGTAAATTTACAGTTGATTTTACAGAGATAAAATGTAAATGTAAAAAATGTACAGGGTTTGGAGACGGTACTAATAAGGGAAAATACTTAAAAGACAAAAAGGAGGCTTATCATAGATACGAATATCCTGGTATTCATAGATCCTTACTTTCATCTATAAGAGCAGTTAAGTTCTATTTGAGAAAAGATGGAAGATTTGGTTTTAATAAAGTAAATTCCGGATACAGATGTAGATTTCATGAGGAATATTTAAAAAAACCAACAACAAATCACATGGGAAAGGCCTTAGATTTACATTTTAATGATAAAAATGGAAGGACTAAGAAAACATCTGATATGGAAACCATAAGAGAGGATATTTTCCACAAATATCTTGGCGCAAAATGGGATTGGAAAGAAAGAAACATTTTCAATTTAGAGTCAACAGAAAAAGGGGCAAAAACATGGGTTCATTATGATGTAAGAGAATTTGATCACTCTTTTTTAGAAGATAAGTTTTTTGTAAAGACTCTTCAAGAGTTAAATGGTAAAAGTATAGTAGCACTGGCCTTAGAATTAAATTATTCAAATACTTGCAAATGTATAGGAGAAGGAATAGTTGCTAATACAAAAGAGAAAGATACAACTAAAAAAAGTTATAAATATAAATGGGCTCATAGTGAGTTTGGTAATTTGATTGCAATGAGAGAATCATCGGATAATTATAACAAATGTAATAAAACAAAAGGAGGTTTTAAAGAAGTAAATAATTTAAATCTAGCAGACTTAACTGTGGAAGAGATTCAAGAGAAACAGAAAAACAGAGACCTTTTTGCAGTGGGCAGGTATCAACTTATTCCAATTACTTTTAATGATGCAATTTCAAATTTAAAACTTAATTTAAATGATAAAATGGACAAAGATAAGCAAGATGAAATTTTTGATGAATATCTTATTAAAATTAAAAGACCTAAAATAATATCATATCTTGAAGGTAATGGTAACTTAGAAGATGCTATGTATTCAGCCGCACAAGAATGGGCGAGTATTGCGGTGGAAAAGGGAAAAAGAATTAGTGATAAAGTAACAAAAGACAAGAAAGGTAACGTTATTTCAAGAGAAGCTAGATTTTCTGATGGTACAGATTCTTATTACCAAGGAGATGGTTTAAATCAAGCGCATATAATGCCAGAACAAATAAAAAATGTTTTAATAAACTCAAAAAATGCAAATAAATAGAATATTTAATTTAGTTTTAATCATCCCCCTTTTTATGGTAGGATGTAAAAAGAATATCATATCAGAGTCACAAGATATTAATGATAAAATTGAAAAAGAAAAGATCTATCATAATAGTGACACAACTAATATCCCAGAAAATAACAATTTAAAATTATCTCTTGTTTTAAGTTGTGGCTCAGGTTGTGCCATGACGTATAATGCAACAAAAATTACACAGACAGGGCTAAATATAAAAGTTATATTTACAGTAGATATGTATATTGATGAAGTTATATCTGACACTTATGATGAAGCTTATATTTTTTCCTACGATGATTCGTATAGACTAAAAAAAATAGTTAAAGTAGGTGATGAAGAAGAAAGTTTCTTAGAAACTCAATCTGTTGATAATCAAAAATCTTTTACAGATTTCGCTAAAGAATTAGTTAAAAAAAACATTTCCATCATTCCTTATGAAAATTGCTTTGAAGAAACTTCCATAAAATTACCTTATAGCACTTCAATTAATTATAAATCTGCAAAATATAATTATTTAAAATGCAATGATATTAAAGGTCTACAAAAGTTGGCATGTGAAAAAGAAAACATAAGATATATACCACTTCCAACTAAAAATGATATAAATATTATATTGATTCCACAAGATTGTGGAGACTTTTCATATAGGTTTTATTTAGTAACGATCAAAAATAATTCTGTAGTTGGAAATCTATATGTTGAGGGTGAGTGGCAGGAACCGGAAGATGATTCAAGTAAAGAGGTTACAACTTTTTCACTAGATAATAAATATAATCTACAAGTTAAAACTAAAACTAATACATCTCTTATTATAAAAAATTATATAATTTCAAGTAATGGAGAGATAGTCAAGAAGTAAAAGGTTTGCAAGAGAAGGAGAGTCTTATTATGCTGATGATGGTCTAAATAAACTGCTGAATTCTCTTATTTTAATACGGGGAACTCTGTCCAATTGCTGAGTTCTGCAGTGGTGAGGCTATTGGGAGTGCCATCTACAAAGAATAGGGTATGGTTTTTCCAAAGGTATTCATAGTTAGTTTTATTATTTTGAATCATAGATGATTCAGGAATATTGATTTGAAAGTAACAATAATAAGAAAAATCTTTAGTTTTTGTTTACAGGAAAGCATACATTTTCTAAAAACAAACTGTAAATATGGATTGAAAGAATTTTTAGGTCCTTTCGTAGGGTATTTAAAGATGAAAAGTGGAGAATGAAGATTGTAATTATATTGGTTTAAGAGCCAATTTTCACAAATATTTTTCTATATTTAAACCTCATAAATGTTGATTTATCATGGAACAAAAAATACATCAGGGACGCAATGTAAAACGATTCAGGGAAATGCTGGGCATCAAGCAGGAAGCATTGGCTCTTGACCTTGGGGACGACTGGAACCAGAAGAAAGTATCTCTGCTGGAACAGAAAGAAATTATTGAAGACCCTTTACTGAAAAGAATTTCTGAAGTATTGAAAATTCCGGTGGAAGCGTTTCAGAATTTTGATGAGGAGCAGGCGGTGAATATTATTTCTAATACTTTTACTGATTTCAAAGAAGGAGCTTCAGCAATTAACATACATCCTGTTTTTAATCCGGTAGAAGCTATTCTGAAAATGCATGAAGAAAAGATGGAACTTTATGAAAGAATGCTGAAGGAGAAGGATGAGATGATGGGGAGACTGGAGAGGTTGATTGAGAAGAAATAGTTTAATATAATATGAAAAGGTTCAGCAGATGCTGAACCTTTTTTATTTATTAGGCATTAACACCATCAATGAAAACATCCACAAAATTTTGCACTTTCTGAATAATTCTTCGCCCTATATTATTTCTTTCGGTAAGTTTTGGCTTTACCTCAAGAAGTTTTAAAGTATCACTAATTTTAGGAGTTTTTGAAGTAAAAAGAAAATCATCAATAACATCTCTGAATCTATCTTTATTTAAAGATTCGTCATCAGCAATTTTGTCAAAAGCTGTGTTTTTTTCTTTGTTCCAAAATTTTTCAAATTCATCATTCACATCATTTCCATCAGAAATATGAGGCAAATTTTCTTCTATAAATTTTTCTATTAACTCTTTTTTACTTCTCAGTTTAGCATCTCCGGAAAGAATATCTCTTATTTCTTTTTTCCTTTGTTCTAATTTATCACCTTTAAGATTTGAATCAGCAAGATTAGCTAATAATGAAAGAATATAGTTAACATTTATTTCATCACGATGAATTAATTCCAGTTCAAAATCTACATCATCTAAAATGCTTTCTTTTCCCTCTGTTCCTAGCTTTCCTTTTAAATCAGTCCAAATATCCAAATACTTACTTTTGTAACCATCAAACTCAAATTCAGTCATTTTCACTTTATCGAAGTCGAAATCAGCAAATGATTTTAATACATTTAGAACACGCATAACTTCACGGAAAGCAGTTATAAATTCAAACTTTTCCTGTTCCGTTTGATAACTATTAACACTGTCAATTTCGGGAGCAACTAGCTTCAATGTCTCTAAGGAAGAATTAAAAAACTCAATGTAATTTTCGATTGGCTGAATAATGATTTCCTGAATAGCTTCTTTGTTTGAAAATAAAGTCACTGCATCATCTGTTGCAGATTTTAAATTACGGAAGCAGACAATATTTCCTTGCGACTTCTTATCACCCAAAAGCCTGTTGGTTCGGGAAAATGCCTGGATTAATCCATGATATTTTAGATTCTTATCGACAAATAAAGTATTTAGTTGCGGGCTATCGAATCCTGTTAAGAACATATTAACAACAATAATTAAATCAACCTCTTTACTGCGAACTCTTTTGGCGATATCATTGTAATATCTATAAAAATCTTGACTGTCTTTTGTTGAAAAATTTGTACCGAACATTTCATTATAATGACCGATATATCTTTCCAATACGTTTCTGCTATGAGAATCGCCATATTGTTCTTGTGGCTCTGCAACCATTGCAAAATCAGGTTCTTCATAGATTCCATTTGCATCTTTGGATTCTTCATTAGTTCCATAGCTGAAAATTGTTGCAATTTTCAATTGATGTTTACCTTCTTCTTTTTTCTTTTGGAAAAGGTCATAATACTTCTGCAAAACATCAATACTGCTTACACAAAACATAGCATTAAAAGTACTGCTATGTGTTTTTCTTCCATATTCTGAAATGAGATAATCTGCAATTTTTTCAAGCCGTTTCGGGCTTTGAAGAAGTTCTTGAGTATCAATTGCTTCAACGTCAGTATCAATGTAAGTGTTACTCCCTTCTTTTTCCTTATATCTACCAACATATTCTACAGAAAACTTTAAAACATTATCATCCCGAATTGCATCTGTAATTACATATTTATGTAGACAGTCTTCGAATAGTCTATTAGTGGTTGCCGGAGCTCCATCTATTTTTCCAATTGAATTAACTTCAGATATAGGAGTTCCTGTAAACCCTATCATTTGGGCATTTTTAAAGTACTTTTTGATATTCTGATGCGTATCTCCAAACTGGCTTCTGTGACACTCATCAAAAATAAAAACAACTTTTTTGTCTTTTAGTTTTTCAATTTTGTTATCATGTTTTTCTTTGGTAATAGCAGTGTTGAGTTTTTGTAAAGTTGTAACAATGAGTTTGGTACTGTTAGAAAGTTGTTTCACTAAATGAGCCGTATTTTCAGTTGCATCAACGCTTCCTTTTTCAAAAGCATCAAATTCTTTTTGTGTCTGATAATCCAGATCTTTTCTGTCTACTACAAATACTACTTTTTCCACTTTCGGAATTTCTTTCAGAATCTGGCTCGCTTTAAAAGAAGTTAGTGTTTTTCCTGAACCTGTAGTATGCCAAATGAAACCATTCTTATCCGTATTTTTTACTCGGTCAACAATTTTTTCCACTGCATAATATTGATATGGCCTTAGCACCATTAATATCTTGTTCGTTTCATTTAAAACGATATACTTGGTAATCATTTTTGCAATGTGACAAGGCTCTAAAAATGCTGGTGCAAAATGATCCAGTTGTGTTATATTGTTGTTTTGATCATCTGACCAATAGAAGGTTTGTTTAAAAGTTTGCTTAGCGTTATTGGAATAATATTTTGTGTTAACTCCGTTGCTGATAATGAATAACTGAACATAATTAAACAGTCCGTTTCCAGAATTAAAAGATTGATGATGATAACGGTTGATTTGATTAAAAGCTTCTTTTAATTCGAGACCGCGTCGTTTTAGTTCAATTTGAACCAAAGGCAGCCCGTTAATTAGAATTGTTACATCATATCTGTTTTTATAATTACCTTCCTGTGCGATTTGATTGGTTACCTGAAACTGATTTTGGCACCAATGATCTTGACTGATAAATTCAATCCATTCTGAACTTCCGTCATCCTTGGTAAAGTGAAATTTATCCCGAAGAATTTTTGCTTTTTCGAAAACATTTCCTTTAGAAAGGTGATTTAGTATTTTTTCAAACTCTTTATCAGAAAATGTCTTTTTATTATGAATTTCGAGTTGAGTTTTTAGATTTTTAATTAGATCAATCTCATTGCAGATTTTGACTTTCTTGTGACCTAATTGCTGCAATTGTTCAACTAACTTTTGTTCTAAAATATATTCTGGTTGACTTGACATTTTGGGGTTATGAGTTTAGTTAAAGCCTTGTCAGAGCCTTAAACTCTGACAAGATTGTTAATAGTTTTCCCAAATGTAAGAAATATTGTATGATAACTGAAATTATTTAAGTGCTTTAAACATCTGATCAATTGCTTTTTTCTTCTGTTCCAGATTAGGGTGAACATACAGATTCAATGTAGTACTGATATTGGAATGTCCTAATAAAACACTTACTGTTTTATAATCACATTTACTTTCAATACATCTAGTTGCGAAACTATGTCTTAATCCGTGAAATTTGATATCGGGAATTTCCAGGTATCGCATCAGATTTTTATAATAGCTTCTGTAGGTTCTTGGCTCTGTGGGCTTAGAATCATTAGTTAGAACATAAAACGCTGGATTAACAATTTTCTTAAATGGTTTCAACATTCTCAAAAGATCTCTGGAAATAGGAATTTCACGGATTGAGTTTTTTGTTTTTGGCGTATCGATAAGAAGTTCAGTCCTACGTTCTCCTCCTTCAATAACATAGATTCTTTGGATGGTTTTTCGAATATTGATAATGCCATTATCTGTATCAATATCTTCCCAAGTAAGCGCACATATTTCACCAATTCGCATTCCAGAGCAAAGACAGATATAAACACCTAAATTTCTAAAAGTAAAATGCTCCTGAATATAGCTCATTACTTTTTTCTGATGCGTTCTGGTTAGGACTTTAATAGTATGCGTTTCTCTTACCGTAGGATATTGTACATCAAAATTGATGAACTCAATCCATTTATTCTTTGCTCCAAATTTCAATACCATTTTCAGGACAATGAGAATATCTTTGATACTTTTCTGACTTAACCCTTGTTCCAGTTTTTGAAATACGAACTTTTGCACATCTTGATCCTCAATCTCAGAGTCGTCTTTGAATACAGGCAATAAATGATTTTCCAGCAACAATACATAAGCGGAAAAGGTTGATTTTTTTACATACAGCTTTTTGTCATTTTTCCAAAGTTCAGCGATTTCTGCTAATGTTTTCTTTCTTGTCATAAATTTTTTGATTTTTAATGATTTTCTAACTAATCTCAAAAGTTATGAATTAAGATTGGGGATTTATAGTTATTGAGCTTTAACACAAGTTTTAATCAATCTTTGCATTTCCTAATTTAAGATTTCCGGGGTTTGAAGGGGAGTGGGAAACAAAAAAACTGGGGGAAGTCGTAAAAATTAATCAAGGACTACAAATAGCAATATCTGAACGATTAACAGAAAAGAGAGAAGGAGCGTACTTTTATATTACAAATGAATTTTTAAAAGCTAATTCAATAAAAAGATACTACATTTTAAATCCTCCAAAATCTGTAATTTGTGAAGAAGAAGATATATTAATGACTAGGACAGGAAATACAGGACAAGTGGTAACAAATGTATCAGGTGCATTTCATAATAATTTTTTCAAAGTAGCTTACCCCGAATATATCATCAAGAATTTTTTATTAAATTTTCTAAAATCAAATAAAATACAGAATCAAATTATTCGATTAGCAGGAACATCAACAATTCCCGATTTAAATCATTCTGATTTTTATAAGATTAAAATTATATTTCCTTCTACGCAAGAACAAAAGAAAATAAGTACTTTATTGAGTTTATTAGCTCAACGTATCCAAACCCAAAAGAAAATAATTGAGGATAATCGTAAGATGAAATTAGAGCTTTCTCATAGCCTTTTTACTAGAAGTCTAAAAATCAATCAGCGATATATCAGTAAATGGGAAGAAAAGAAGCTAGGAGATATATCAACAATCTTGATGGGGCAATCTCCAGATTCGTTAGCTTATAATACGGATGGAAAAGGATTACCTTTGATTCAGGGTAATGCAGATATTGTTCAAAGATTTTCAGAACCAAGACAATTTACTAGTCAAATTACAAAAACGTGTGATATTGGAGATATAATATTAACTGTGCGTGCTCCTGTAGGTTATGTCGCAAAATCTAAACATTTTGCTTGTATAGGACGTGGAGTTTGTGCTATCAAAAGTAATGAAAAATCTGATTCTGAATTTATTTATCAGTTTTTATTATACTTTGAAAACAAATGGGCCTCTTTTGAACAAGGTAGTACTTTTACTTCTGTGAATAGATCCGACATAAAGACTATTAAATTAAATATTCCAACGATAAAGGAACAAAAAGAAATAGCAAAATTTTTAAAAGCTTTTGATGAAAAAATAAAGTTAGAGGCTGAATTATTAAATCAATATGAAAATCAGAAAAAGTATTTATTGCAAAATCTTTTTGTTTAATAGATTAGTTTTTCAATCCAGCCTTGTCAAGGTTTAACACCTTGACAAGGCTATCTCCTCAAACAAATAAATTAGTCAACAGAAACTTTTTTTGAAGCTCTAGTTTTTCTATAATTTTTTTTTCTGTTTCTATCTTTTCTTGAATAGAAGAAAGAAAATTGGCTATTTTAGTTTGTTCTTCTCTACTTGGTAAACTTATTTTGATATCAAAAAAATCAGTTATACTTATATTTAAAAGTCCGTGATTTCTTGCTCCTTCTTGGGCTATCTTTTCTATTTCTACATTGTGATATCCTGAGTCAAAATAATGTTTCATATACTCAGAGTTTATATAGTCGTGGAATCTAAAGCAAATGTATAATGTTGAAACGACACCCTTTTTATAGTTTATAAGCTGTTTAATTGCTCCCATCGGATAGCCATTTGAATAACTCTTATTATAAGCAAAATCATTTTTTTCTAATAAATAATAATTATCTATGTTTTTAGCTGACACGGATTTACTGAAAAAATCTAATTGGCTAATTAAACCGTATTGTGCTGAAATTGTTAAAACATTTTTATTACTTTCTATGTTTTTTGTTGTTATTCTTATTGATATATCTTTTAATTTTTTTATCTCCCAACTAGAAAAGCTATTTCGTTCATTCTTGAATCTAACTTTTTGAGAAAATATTCTTTCACGCCATCCTTGGATTAAGGATTCTAATTTTTCAATTATTTTCTTTTGGGTTTGGATACGAGAATTTAAAAGAGATAAAAAGCCTGATAGCTTTTCTTGTTCTTCTAATTGTGGAAGTTTTAAATTCAGTAACGCCAATTGACTAGAATATAAATGAACCACTGAGATACCTTGCGAAAGTTTTGCAATCTCTAATTTCTTTTTGCTATTCAAATAATATGATAGGAAAACACCATTATTTTTAGTTTTTATTATATTCAAATCTCCTCCTAATGCAACCCCTGATTTGATAACACAAGATGCAGTTGCAATATCAATTTGAGTTTCTCCTGAAGCAGGGATAATTACATCATTAGCTTCACTTAAAACAAGAGTGGAAATAGCTGTATTCGTTTTTGATTTTATTTCAGAAATTACTTCTCTATAAAAAGTATATAACTCTCCATATCTTATACATTCAGTTTCACCATCGTCAACTATTTCATTTTTAGAAATGCCTTTTCCTTTAGCAAAAGTTGCAACTTCTCCTAACCTTTTAGCTTCCCATTGTCCTTCAAACCCCGGAAATCTTAAATTAGGAAACTTTAAAGATATTTTATTTTAGATTAAAAAGAAAGAGTAGAACTGAAAAATTTGTATAATGTTGATATCTTAATTATAACGTATTGTAATATAAATAAGTGGTTTTTAAATTTTAGTATTCTTCTGTTATGACAACCTGATTCCTTCTCCACATCCACCTCCTCAACCTCCAAACCGGCAAATAAACAAACACCACAGACAAAATCCCAGCCAGTATTCCCACAACAACAGCCATCGCCGTAGCATCCAGCTTATAATCCTTAGAAAAATTATATTGCCCTAAAAAAAGCATCGCTAACACCAAAGAACAGGTAATCACGCCATGCAGAATACTCAGCTTGGTCATTAGCTTTTTTATATTCAACGCTTCATCTACGGTAAACTCAATGGCGCCTTGTCCGGCGGCATCGTTTACCCTTTTGATGATGTCTATGGTGAGGACAACGGGGAGAAATAGGGCCATGGGTAAGGTAAGGCGGGCCAGATTTTGTTCGCCGGAAAAAAAATGGGTGTAGCCTAGTTCCTTGAAGCTGGCATACGCGATGATGAAATTGAAAAATACATTCGGAAGGACATAGTAAATCGTACGCTTGATGAGAAAGCGTTTAAGGGTAGTTTTTTTGAGCTTTTTGGGTGGCTTCGGCTTAAATTTCAATTTCATATGGAGGTGGTCATGAGCGCTATGGCTTTCTCTTTTATTTTGGCGGCTTCCGCTTTGGGCAGGAAGTCTTCGTTGGACAAAAATATAAAATCCATCTGATGGTTGTAGGTACTCGTCACCAAAGTGTTTGAGTTCAACCAGGGAAATGCTACGGTTGGACTGAAGATGGTTTCTACACTGAAGTTTTTATACTCATTTGGAATGTTGATTCTTCCCATATTGGAAAGGGTCACATCATGCCCGCCGTTGCTTGATTTTAGCATGGAGATCATACGGTCTACAATCGGGTGCATCTGTTCTCCCATCCACAGGAGTTCGCGGGCTTCCATCTTTCCAATTTTCTGTGTAAGATCTTCTTTGATATGTTTGGCGTTGTTCAGTAGATCTGAAGTCCCTTTTTTTATGGCTAGATCAACCGTTGGAGCAAAAGCAAATAAATGATCTTCTTTAATCTCAGGAATAAAATGACGGACATCTACCGGACTGATCACTTTACCTTTGGCATCTTTCCCTTTTATCTCCTGAAAAGCCTGCATAAAGGCAGAACACAATAAAGCATGTACGGAAACTCCGTTGGCTTTGCATCGCTCCATAATTTGGGCTGTGGTTGCCGGATCCAGTTTTTGATGAAGAACGTAATCGTTCCCGAGATTTCTCTTTTTGCTTTTTGGTTGTAAAAGAAAGAAGAACTTGGCAAACATCCGGTAAAGATTAGCCTTGAACTTCTTAGTTTTTACATTAAAGTTGGAAGGTAAAAATTCATCTACTGAAATGAAAGGTTCATAAGGTTCTAACTCTAAAGCGGGATCATCCAAAAGCTGAAGCAGCTCTTTCATTAAGGTAACTCCGGTGGTTCCGTCTGAAATGCAGTGCGGGATGGCCCAAAAGACTTCAGAAACATGCTGTCCTCTTACCCATACTACACGGGCCAGTGGAGTTTTTTCTTCTTCAAATAAGATTTTCCATTCTTTTTGAGACTCTGTCAGCCAGTCTTCCTCTGTTTTTCTTTCTACAATACGGAGTGGGATAGGAGCAATGTCTTTTTCCTCTTTAAAAAAAGGGTATTTTTCACTTTTAATATCTATAACCACTCTTAACAACGTATGTTTCTGCTGGATTTTTTCCAGAGCAGTTTTAAAATTCTGCTCCGGAAGTTCTCCTTTTATTTTGGCTGCAAATACACAGTTTACAGGGGTTTCAGGATCTACATACATGATCCTTTCTACCATCATTAGTTTTCTTTTGATCATGATACGGTTATATATTCCAGTTGTAATTTAATAATCTTCATGACTTCATCACGGATGGCCAGGGCATCGGTATAGGGTAAATAGCCTTCACTTCCTACAAAAGAAAAATCCATTTTCCCACGGTAAGTAGAAACGACCAGTGTTGTCGTATTTCCCAATGGACCAATCACAGACGGACTGAAAATAGTATCCACAGAGAATTCTTTATATTCATGAGGAATCTGAATGCGCCCCAGATTGGAAAACATACAGTCATTAGAGGATTTTCCGTTCTTTAAAAGCTTGGTGAAATTATTCAGCGCATCATGCCCGGATTCCATCACCATCATGGTAATATAAGGATCAAGCTTAGAGGTTTTACGCTCTACAGAAGCCTGCATGGCATGTAAATTTTCTATAAAGCTCAGCTTTTCGTTAGCAGAAACTACAATCATCAATCCAAAAGCAAAAATATGATCGTTCTTCACCTGGGTAGCAAAACGTCTGATGTCTACAGGACAGGATACTTTATTGAAAGCTCCGTTTCCTTTTATTTTTTTAAAAGCCTGAAGCAAAGCAGCACTTAAGAATGTGTTCACCGTAGCACCATTGGATTTACAATAGGAAATCAGTTGCTGACTCACAGTTTCATCTACTTTCCAACTGATTAAATAATCATTTTGGCGGTCAATAGATTTTTTACCGGTAGGAATAACCTTGATAGCTGTGGCCGCTAATCTTCCGATGAATTTGGCTTTTAATTTTTGCTTTCGGCTGTTTAAAATATTTGCTGGAACCACATCCTGAATACCTAAAATAGGATTTTCTATTCCAATATCGGCTTTGGGATTATCCAATACTTTTAAAAACTCATAAAGGAAGGCCATTGCAGAACCACCATCACATAAACAATGGTGGAACGCAAATAGCATGTCAGAAATGTCTTCCCCCTTAATCCAGACAAACCGGATAAGAGGCAATTTTTTAGGATCGAATAAGGTATTCCATTCCCTTTTGGATTCTTCCTGCCACTGATCTTCTCCTTTTCTGGCAATAATACGTACCGGAATGGAGATCGGGTTTTCAGGAACATCGAACCAGGGGATATTTTTATCATCGTGAGCAATAAGCGCTCTTAACCACGGATGTTTTTGCTGGATCTTAGCCAAAGCTTCCTGGATATCCTTTAATGCAAAGGTACCTCTGAGTCTGAAAGGAATCACCGCATTGAACGGTTCTGTTCCGTCTCCCAGTAACATTCGTTCGCCAAATAACAATCTTCTTTTCATAGGTAGATTTGTAGCTTATTATACTGAAGCTAATGTGGAATATTCCTGTACAAAGTTTTCCAGCAACTCTACCGCTTTATCATTACCTCCGGCAAGATTAAAGGTATTCTGAACCTCTTGGGCTGCAACTCTGTATTTCGGATTTTCCAGTAATTCAAAAACAGTTTCACGAAGAGCTTCTACACGGAGTCTTTTGTATCGGATACTGATTCCGCAACCTGCCTGCTCAATTAATTTCGCAATATGGAAATGATCGTAAGCAATAGGAGTGATTAACATCGGTAAACCATTACGGAAAGTGTCGTTTACGGTATTGAAACCACCGTGGCAGATTACCATATCCATCCTTTGCATTACCGCAGATTGAGGAACGAAGCTATTTACAATAAAGTTCTCCGGCCATTCTTCAAAGATTTCCGGTGGAGTAGCAGCAATCACGGTAACCGGTTGGTCTTTGAATGCTGCGATGATCTTTTCAAAGAAAGCTTTTCTGATGTCTACCAATAAAGTTCCCAGTGATACGAAGATCTTTGGCGTGGTAGAAGCATTTAATTTATCCCAGTCAAATGGAGCATCATTAGGACGGCCTTTTACCGGTCCTACAAATTTCATGTGAGATGGCACTGTATCAAAACCTGCAAAGGCTTGGGAAGTAAAGATCATATTCAGTTTATGAGAATGAATATAAATTCCTTCCTCATGAATGCCCACTTCTTTTTGTAAGTCTTTGATTAAGTTTTGCTGCCATTCCCAGATTTTAGGGGCACTTTTTTCAGTATCTCCCATTACATCCGGCGGAACAGGAGTTGTTGTTACACAAGGAATATTATGTTTATGAGCGAAAAGCGCACCTCCGAAAGTGATACAGTCGTTCACGATCACATCAGGCATCCAGCTTTCTGTTAATCTTGTTAATCCTGGCATCATCATTTTAGCGAAAGGAACATAGGTTTCTTCCAGTGCTAATTTCATCACTTCAGGACCTGAACAAGCCGGTCCGTCATCTTGTCTTTTTAAAATACGGGCAATTTCGTCCTGATACGGAATAAGATCCTCTTCAGGGTAGAAGTAAGAACCTCCTTCCGGAATATGTTTGCTGTCTAAAGGCGTAATTCCGAACCATTTTACTTCATGGCCACGGGCAATCAGACTGGCTCCCACGCTTAATGTAGGGCTTACATGTCCGAAAAACGGCGGAACAACGAATAAAAATTTAGATGGTTTTTCGTGTTTTGAAGTCTTTGTGATGGCTTCTTCCAATAAATTAGCGGCTGTAGATGCTCCTCCTGCTTCCATAAAAGATTGTCCTACTTTTTGAGCGGCCTCACGGTAGCTCGGGTTATTTAAAATTTGCTGTACTGCCTCTCTCAGATGATTGGCTTTAAATCGGTTGAAATTAAGTCTTTCACCTGCTTCTGTACGTACCACACGTCCTGCAACATGCGACTGGTCATACGCAATAGGAATCACTACCAAAGGAATTCCGTTGGATAAGGTTTCAGAAACGGTATTGTGACCGCCATGGCAAACCACCCCATCAAGATGAGGTAACAGATCTAATTGAGGAACCTGCTGATACACCATAAAGTTATCCGGCCATTGCTCGAAAAGCTGTGGGTCAGAAACTACAACAACGGTTAAATCTTCCTCTTTAAAAGCATCCACAACCTTTTGGAAGAATGCTTTTTTATGATCGTGATCGAAAGTCGTTCCGATACTTACTAAAATCTTTTTATTGGTGGCACTTTTTAATCGGTCCCAATCAAATTCACATGAGATACGTCTTTCGGTAAGAACCGGACCCGTGAATTGATATTGAGGTTCCAGATCTTCCATTTCCCCAAAGAAATAGGTTGAAGTTAGAACAAGCGTCAACAAATCTGAAGTGGCCAGAGAACGCTCTTCATTGAAACCAAGTTCTTTCTGTAAGTCAACAATTTGATTTACTTCCCATTCGTGTACTTTTGGCAGCTCATTCATGATCTTAATGGCAGCCGGAGCTGTAACGGAAGTCGCACAAGGAATTCCTAATGCTTTGGCAGCTATCGGCGCCGCAAATAACTGATGGTCACCGATGATCAAATCGGGTTGGTATGTTTTTAATAAAGCAACAATTCCATTATAGCAATGTCTGTTCAGTGGAATAAGAACTTCCTCGTAAAGAAACTTCACACTGTCGATTCCATACACTACTTTTTTGGAAATAATATCAAGATATTGTTCGCTTTCTTTCTTTTCTTCGTCGGTCTGATCGTATTGGATCAGTAATAATTTTCCGCCCTCGGGAAGTTTAGCCTCTAAAGTTGGGTCAAGGCTGATCCAGGCTACTTCATGTCCTCTTTCCAACAGAGTAGTACCGATGCTTAGGGTAGGATTGACATGTCCTGTCAAGGGTGGAACTATAAATGCAAATTTAGCCATGGTTCTTCGTTAAGATATTAGATAAAAACTGAGCGATCGTCTCTGCGATGAGCTGAGGTTCCTGGATGGGAATATTGTGATCGCCGGAAATTAATTCAAGTTCGGATGTACCGATTTGAGACTGCAGCCATTCTCCTGTAGGTCTGCAGTTGGAATCAGCACCGTAAAGCAATAAAGTAGAAGCTTTCAGTTGATTGAAATCCGCTTCACCAAGGAAATGCTTTTCCTTAATCATATCTGCTTTGATGCTGGTTTGGTTAAACAAAAATTCATACATACGATGGTTCTTTTCCATTTGTCTTTTACCCATCTGGACTTTGGTGGTATCTGTAAAATTGGCTACATAATGCTCAAGGAATTCCTTGCTGTACTCATCAATGATGTTACGGGCTTTTTCGTCCTGAGGATCCGGAGCCTCCATCACTACCAGCTGATTAACGCGTTCAGGGTATTTCAATGCTGTTTTCAAAGCAATAAGACCACCGAAGCTATAGCCTGTAAGATGTACTTTTTCCAGTTGAAGGTGATCCATTAAACCAATCAGATCGGATGACATGTTATCAAGGTCGTACCCATCCAAAAAGCGTTCACTCATCCCGTGACTTTTCAGATCGTACATCACCACATGGAAATGTTTTGCCAGAATAGGGGCAATATTAAAATAATAAATGGATAGGTTACTGAACATACCGTGGATCAGTACCACGGTTTGTTCGGCTCCTTTGTTGAGTTCCTGTATATGAACTTGTTTATTATTGACAGTGATTATTGGCATTCGTAGATATAATTGATGATCATACTAAGGTCAAGATTAATAAGCTGGTCAAGATCCATAGAAGATAACCAACCTGTAAAGTCGATCTGATCGCCAAAATGCGCCTTGATCTTTTCAGAGAAAGAGACAATCTCGATGCTGTCCATTTCAAGATCTTTGGTGAATGAACTTTCCGGAGTAATGTCCATCTCCTCTACAAATTCAGCACCTATCACTTCAGTAATAAAACCTTTTAATAAAGTAAAAAGTTCTTCGTGGTTCATTTTTAATGTTGCGTTTACAGTGTCCATCCGATAATATAATTTTTATGTTTAATAGTTTTGATTTCAATATTGTTGATCCACAGGTGATCATCTTTTATAAGTTCGACTTCGAAGGCTTTTGGATTCCCTTTCAGTCCGGTTCCTAAGAACTTTCCGTAGGCTTCTTTGGCAACCCAGAAACGGGTGGTCCATTCTGCCTGATCTCTGCCTTTTAATAAGGCTAATTCATGGTCTGTAAATACCAGATCATAGAATCCTTCGCTGCGTTCTTCCATAAGTTCCATATCGATTCCTACAGATTTGCCATATCTTGCAATCCCCACAGCTTCTTTTCCTTTGTGAGCGAGTGAAATATGAATGTCTTCTGTGAAATCACTGATGAGGTAAGGTTTTCCCACTTCATCAGAGCGGATTTCAAAGGTGATAGGGAAGCACGGATGATTTTTTTCCTGACGAAGAAGGTTTCTAACGGCATCTTTCACAGCAACACGGCTTACCATCCAGTTTTTCTTCTTGTTCGGTAATAATTGCTGGTGATGTTGTTTTTCCGTTTGGTTGAAATATCTTTTCAGGATAAAATCCCATGAAGCTACTCTGGTATAGGCCTGGTGGAAGAAGAATACTTCAGGAGCAATCTCTTCAGAAAGACGGTTGTGCAATGGTGACATGGAAACATTCCATAATGCGGCATCAATTTCCAGTCTTCTGTTCTGCCAGCCTGTGATGGCGCACCATACTTTTCCGTCTCTTTTCAAAATGATATCTGCAATGGCAAATTCATCATTAAGCTCGGTCAGCATACAGGTGCATTCAAAAATACCTTCCTGATCGTGCATATCGCCGAAGAATTCAATATCTCTGATCTTCACCGGGAATGCAATACGGTCTTTCACTAAGGTAAGCTGTAACCAAAGTCCGAATAACTGTCCGGCATTGTCTAGCAGAGATCCTTTTCCGCCATTTCCTTTAATTTTTCCTACAATTCCTTTGTTTCCAACGGCTGAAACTTCCGTAATTCCCTGGTATTTATCGCCATGGAACATGTGGGCATCATAGATTTCTTCAGGTGTTCTTTCAATGGGTAAAAGATCACCAACGGAAAGGTTAAACGTTGGAGTAGGGACAGGTGAAGATTTTAAGATCACTTCAGCATTGGCGAAGTTTTCAATATCCAGATACGCATGGTTTTCGCCACGCCATTGTCCTTTCACTGTTTTCTCAAAAGGCTGGGCAACATTCATCCATTGGAATACACTTACATTCATAATTTTATGAACCTGTGTTCCCGGGATTTCTGCTTCTGCAATTTCTGCCAGCTGTTCAAAGATCATGGTCATCGGGATTACCGGTTCCATATCTGCTACATGAGCCCATCCTTTGGGCTGTCTCAATAAGCTGTGATCGATTAGATAAGGATGACTTTCAAGCGTCACATACAGATCTTTTGTGAAGGTTGTACTTCTTGGTGCTTTTGGAGCAACTTGAGCAGGACGTGAAATCGCAATCTCCGGACGGTTCTGGAATAAAGTCAGGACTTCTTCCTGCATACGGATCATATCCGTAACGTTGTCCTGGAATGCCTGTACCAGCGGATGACCACTTTTAGTAGTCATGGCTGAAGCGGAAGCAGTATATTGTTTTGGTGTTTCAAAGGATTGAGCTAATGCTTTTACTTCTTTAAAATTTCTGATAATAGGTGAGCCTAATTCTAGTTTAATCCCTTTTCCTGATGATTTTTTTGAATGCTGGTGGAGCTCTAAAAAGTCAAGCGCAACCGTTTTACCTTCTACAAATAGGGAAGCAACTACACGCTGTAACTGTGCTAATGCAGAACGGGCAGGAACGCTGGAAGCAATCGTACTGAATGCTTTTCCTTTCAAGGTATCATCAATAAATCCGATCAGACCACCGGTACCCACCTGAATGAATACTCTGGCACCTTCTTCGTATAGTTTATCCGTCAGTTCACGGAAACGAACAGGTTCAACCAAATGCTCGGCGCTCAGTTTTCTGATCGCTGCCTGATCTGCTGGATAAGGTTCTAAAGTCGTTGCAGACCATAACGGAATCTTCGTTTTCTGGAACTGTGCTTTTTCCATTCCGGCAAGGATAATATCCAGTTTATCAGCGATAAAAGGAGAGTGGAATCCTGATTGGAAGGGCAGTACCTGATGGAAGATCTGTTTTGATTTTAATTGCGGAACCAATTCATCCAATGCAGCATTGCTACCACAAAGAATCACCTGATTAGGGCAATTGTCATTCGATACATACAGGTCTGAAATTTCAGAAATAAAAGGCTGTACGACATCAATTCCTGCTCCGATGGCAATGAATTTAGAATCTTTTAATTCAAATGTTTCTGGATTCAATACATCGATTAAAGCTTTTACAGAATTGGCTTCTGCCAGTTCTGATGAATATCCTGCCAGCCATTCTCCTAAACTGTGTCCTGCATTCATGTCCGGGATAATGCCCAGTTTTTTCAATGAATTGTCAAGGATACTACAGTTGTTGAAGATGTTTAAAGCATCGGTTAAAAGCCCTTCACCTTCTGTTTCTATAGGGGCTGTTAATCCGAAATAACGGCTTACACTTTCCACTTCACCTTTTGCCAGACCATCCAAACCAGGGAATACA
This sequence comes from Chryseobacterium pennae, assembly GCF_003385515.1. GTDB lineage: Bacteria > Bacteroidota > Bacteroidia > Flavobacteriales > Weeksellaceae > Chryseobacterium > Chryseobacterium pennae. Next base: position 113,688 of record NZ_QNVT01000011.1, read on the forward strand.
AAGGCTACTTTACCACCATCTTTTAATAATGGAGTAGAAGTGTACCAAATGTCCTGTTTATTTTTCCAGATCAGGTTTTTAGAAACAATTTTAAGGGCTTTTTCTATTCTTGCAGGTGTGGGATCGAATATGGCTACTCTGAAATCTCCTTCACCTGTAGTGGTCTCGTTATTTTTTAATGCAGAAACTAATTCTGCATGGGTAGGTCTTGCCAATAGCAATACGGTGTCTTTTTTCGGCATATCATAGCCTTCAAGAACAACGTGTGCATTGATTCCTCCAAATCCAAAAGCGTTGACTGCCGCTACTTTTGGCAGTCCGGTTTTTGACCAGTTTTTAGCTTCTTGCACCGGTTCAAATCTTGTATTCTGCATTTCTGCCGTTGGATTCTCACAGTACAATGTTGGTGGTAATGTGTCGTGGTGTAAAGCAAGGCAGGTTTTAATCAGTCCTGCGATTCCTGCAGCCGGCATAGCATGTCCGATATTGGACTTTACAGATCCGATTCCTGCTACCGGAGCAGCTTCTTCTTTCCCAAAGAACTGTGCTAAGGTCTGAAGTTCCGTTTTATCTCCTAGCGGAGTTCCGGTACCATGGGCTTCCAGGTAACCTACTTTATTTTTATCCAGATCAGCATTGATCCAGGCTTGCTCTAACGCTTTTAATTGTCCTTTTACGGATGGACTCATCACACTGGTTCCGTTACCATCACTGCTTACACCCACCCCTTTGATCACCGCATAGATTTTATCCTGATCACGAACAGCGTCTTCCAGTCGTTTTAAAACGACGAAACCACAGCCTTCACCAATCAGCAATCCATCAGCATCCCTACTGAAGGGTTTGATCTGCTGTTGACGGGACATTGCTCCCAATTGAGCGAAAATACTCCAGAAAGCAGCATTTTGTCCGGTGTGAACTCCTCCGGCGATCATCATGTCGGAACGACCTCTCTGAAGTTCCTGTACTGCATGATCTACAGCGATTAAAGCACTGGCACAAGCGGCATCAACCGTAAAAGCAACGCCTCCAAGATCAAAACGGTTGGCAACCAATGAAGCTACCAGATTGGGAATCAATCCCATGGCAGTATCAGCAGCGAAACGTCCTTTACGTTCCTGAAAAGCATGTTTTACTTTTTCAATATCAGCAGAAGATACCTGAGGGAGCAATTCCTGCAATAAAGAGGAAATCTGTTCTCCGGTTCTTACAATTTCAATGGCACGGGTAGCTCCCGGCCCGGTATAATTTCCTTTCCCGATAATAATTCCTGCTTTTTCAAGGGAAGCATTCTTTTGAAATACTCCGGCATCTTCCAAAGCTTTCTGAACCAACTCAAGGGTCAGTAAATGATCGGGTTCTGTTCCTTCCACAGCAAGGGGCAAAATACCAAAGCTGGTAGGATCAAACTCATAATCAGGAATAAACCCGCCTCGTTTGCAATAGAAACGATCGACAGGGTTGGTGGCATCACTAAAATGCACCGGATCTATCCGATCAGCCGGAGCCGATTGGGTAGAGTCTACTTTATTGACAATATTCTGCCAAAAAGTATGGGCATCCTGCGCCCCGGGAAAGACGCAGGATAGTCCAACTACAGCAACATCTGTTTTTTTCATACTTAGTTTAATACAGAGTTTACCAATTATTTCCTGACATGATCAGCACCTGGCTTTCTGTTCCGTATTTTATTTCATTAAGGAAGATTTCTTTTCCTTCATCCAATGGGATCATAGAGATTCCTCTACGTTCGTATTCTGATTCAAGGGTGGAAGAAACCATTCCGGCACCTTTCCAAGGGCCCCAATTGATGGAGATTACTTTTCCTTTTAATCTTTTATTCAGCGCATTAGCATAATCATCCAGTACACTGTTGGCAGCGGCATAATCTGTCTGGCCTTTGTTACCGTATACCGATGCGATACTTGAGAATAATACCACAAACTGGCAGTCTGTACGAAGTTGTTCAGCCAATACACGAAGTGGTTTTACTTTGGTATCAAATACACGTCCGAATGAAGAAGTGGTCTTTTGTTTGAATAATTTATCTTCTAAAAGCCCTGCTCCATGGATCACCCCATCTAAACGGTTGTATTTTTCATAAATACCGCTGATCAGGTTGCTTAATCCTTCTTCGTCACAAAGGTCTAATGACTGATAAATGATAGTGTTTCCAAGAGCTTCCATATCACGGATCGTGCGTAGGATCTGATTATTTTTGAAAACTTTTGTGGTTTCTTTTTCAATTTCAGCAGGGGAAGTGAATTTTCCGGATTTAATCAGGAATGCTCTGATTTCTTCTTTCGTTTTCATTCCTTCGAATTCTTTTGCAGAAGCCTCATTTCTTGGATCTGCTGATCTTCCTACTAAAATATAAGTACATGGATATGCCTGAGACATGTGTTTCACCAATTCTGCAGTGATTCCTTGCGCTCCTCCCAATACCAGTACTACAGATTTCTGATCTAACTGAATGTGGGCTTCACTTAAGCTTGTTGACAATGGAGAAGGGATAATATCTACCTTATGTCTTTTTTCGTTTTTATAAATTACTTCAACAGGTTTATCGTTGGTAAGGATTTCCTTTAAAGTAATTTCAGCGATCTGATCTACTTCCTGAGGACTGCTCAAGCTGATTAATCTACAAGTTGTATGATCAAATTCTCTAGCTAAACTTTTGAAAAGTCCTGGGTAACCCTGGTGATGGCGTAACACACTTACATCATTGATTTCCTGAATATTAGCAGCTATGTCTGAAATTAAATACACCCATTTTGCTTTATCAAAATCAAGTTTTTTAATTAAATCAACATGATCAATAATGCTTGGTTTATCCGTAGCTGAGAATAAGTCTAACATGATTAATCCATCAACATTGGAAAGATCTTTATCTGCATCTACCAATTCTACGATAGCTCCATGTTTTTCCAATTCAGCTTTAATCGCTGAGGTTTGTTGGCTGTCATCCTGAGTGATGGCGAAACGTTTTCCTTGCAGAACCTCTGTATTTTGTACTGAAGATGCATCTGTAGGAGTGATATCAAAACGAAGACGTGATAATACATTGTTTGTAGCTTCAGAAGTTACTTCTTGCTTTACTTCATTTTTTACTTCACTAGTATCACCGCTCATTTCACTGATCCAGCTAGCCAATCCACGAAGTGTTTTGATCGCTGCCAGTTTTTCCATTACATCATCAGCCTGTTCAAGGTTTTCACCAAAACCGATCTTGTTTTTAAGATCAGCAATGATTTCCATGCGCTTGATAGAATCGATACTAAGGTCTGCTTCTAAATCTAAATCTAGACCTAGCATTTCTTTCGGATATCCGGTTTTTTCGCTTACGATATTCAGGATAGCATTTTGAAGGTCTTCTAATGATAAAGTCGCTTTTGCTTGTGGTGTTGAAGCTACTTCAGCTGAAGTTCCGTTTGTTTCAGGAGCTGCTGGTGTTGCATCTGCTCCTGAGAATTCAGTAAGCCATGAAACTAATCCGCTCAGGGTTTTGATTCCTGCCAGTTGTTCCATCACCATATCTTCATTGGTATTGCCTTTAGCCAATGTTCCCAGTTCATTACGAAGCGTTCCGATGATTTCCACTCTTTTGATAGAGTCGATACTTAAATCAGCTTCAAGATCCATCTCCATTCCTAACATTTCCTGAGGATATCCTGTTTTATCACTTACAACCTGAAGTAATAAAGCTTTGATATCTCTTGTTGGAGCAGCTTTTACAACAACGGCAGTAGCAGTAACTGCAACTGTTGTCGCTTGTTGAACCTGTTGTACAGGTATTGTACGTTCAGGAGCATGAGCCGGCGGTGGTGTATTATAAACAGGCATTGGGTTCACCTGAGGATTCTGTCCCATAAAGGAAAGCATCACATCACGTTGTGCCTGTATCATTAATTTCATGCTGTTTAAATATTCCTGCAGCATACGTTCTGCCGTAGATAGGCCTTCCGGTGCAGGAGCTTGCGTATTATGAGTCGTAAAATTGTTCATAGGAATAGGGTTTATGATAGGGAGCGCACCATTAGCAGGCAGTGAGCCTGTTGTCGGATGTGCAGCTTGTCCGTTAACACGCCAGATGGCCGGGCTTTTCTTGTACAGTTCAGGCTGATTGATATCAACAAGCTGAACGAAGCGGCCATCGAAAAGTTTTTCAATATTGAAGTTGCGTCCGGTTCCTAAATACTGAGCTAACATGCATAGTAGATGGGTGAATTTATTACGGCTGCTGTCTTCAACATATAAGGTTAACTGATCTTTTTCAATACATGATTTCGCCAATCCTGTAAGAACCTTTCCTGGTCCTACCTCGATGAAGATTCTTGCTCCATCGTTATACATCGCCTGCATCTGCTCCACGAATTTTACTGGCTGTACCAGGTGGTCAGTCAATCTTTCTTTGATGTCCGAAGGATTCGATGGATATACTTGTGCTGTTGTATTAGACCATACAGGAATCTGCATTTCTTCAAAAGGAACGTCTTTTAATACATCAGCATATAAATCTTTTGATTTTGCCAATAATGGGCTGTGGAAAGCACACGCAACTTCCAGTTTTTTAGCAGAAATACCTTCCTGTTTAAGGACTTCCAATAACGTATTGATTGCTGGTGTACTTCCTGCAATCACACATTGAGTAGGAGCATTGAAGTTAACAGGGTAACATCCTTCCACTTTGGCAATGATCGGCTGTAAGCGATCATGAGTAGCGCTTGCAGCTAACATGGAACCCGGATCTCCGCCTTCTACTGAATTTAAAATAGATTGTGCTCTTTGAATACTTAAGTCAACCAGTTTATCTTCAGCAAATACTCCTGAGAAGCATAGGGCTGGCAATTCTCCGTAGCTATGACCAGCTAACATATCAGGAACAATTCCTAGTGATTCTAAGAATTTAGCCAATGCAAGATCAACAATTCCTAAAAGCGGTTGTGCTAAACGGGTGTCTTTTATAGTTTCTTTCTGTTGTTTTAAATCCGCTTCATTGAATGTTGTTGAAGGGAAAACTACTTTTTCAAGCTCAGGATAGTTATCAATCACTTTACGCATAGCCGGGAATACTACGAACAGATCACGGGCCATATTGATTCTCTGGCTTCCTTGTCCAGGGAATGTGAACGCTACTTTACCTTCTTTTTTACTTACGGTGAAAGTATCTTTAGTCTCTATCCCCAGCAATACTAATTCAATTTTCATCATCAGGTCAACTGCAGTGTCCGCAACAATACTGAACTGAATTGGCTTTTCTGAAGTGATACTTAAACTGTACGCGATATCTTTTAATGGAATTTCATCATTGATTTCCAATAATGTTTTGATTTGAGCTGACTGTCCTTTTGCTTCTTCATAAGTATCCCCGCGGAATACAAATAATTCTGAAGGCCATGACTGCATTGCAATAGAATCATCCTTCTTCGGATGGTTAGCAATTACTGTGTGGAAGTTTGTCCCTCCGAATCCAAAGGCACTGACTCCTGCATAACGGTTCTTTTCAGTCCATAATCCTGTTTCAGCATGGAAAGAGAATGGGCTGGTTGCTGCATTATAATAGGCATTAGGCTGTTTAAGGTGAAGGGTAGGAGGTTTCACTCCATGGTAAACTGCTAAAGAAGCTTTGATTAAACCTGCTAATCCTGCAGCACATTTGGTATGCCCGATTTGGGTCTTCACAGAACCTAAATGCGTCTGTCCCGGTAATGCCCCTGAACGACTGAATAAGTTGGTTAAAGCACTTAATTCTGTTTTATCTCCAACAACGGTTCCTGTACCGTGAGCTTCTACCAATCCTACAGAGGCAGCACTGATTCCTGCCTGAGTATAGGCACGTTCTAAGGCTCTTACCTGACCAACTTTTCTTGGTGCAGTAAGACCTAACGCTTTACCGTCACTGGATCCGCCCACTCCTTTGATTACAGAGTAAATACGGTCACCATCGTTGACAGCGTCTTCATATCTTTTTAAAACAAGGATAGCAATTCCTTCTCCGAGGGCGATCCCGTCTGCTTCACTGTCGAATGTTGCACATCTTCCTTTTCTGGAAAGAGCGTGAGTACTGGAGAACATCAGGTAATCGTTGATACCGTTGTGTAAGTCTGCACCTCCGGCAAGAACCATATCTGATTTACCCAGTGCAAGTTCCTGACAGGCTAAATCTAGAGCAGCCAAAGAAGAAGCACATGCTGCATCTACAGTAAAGTTTCTTCCTCCAAGATCCAGGCGATTCGTAATCCTACCTGCGATCACATTGGCCAAAATACCAGGGAAAGAATCCTCTGTGGTATGTGGGAATGCCTCTTTTACTTCTTCGTGAAGTTCTCCGAAGACTTGTTTATAAAAGCCTCTGAAACTATAGCTGTTAGCAAGATCGTTACCACCTTCGGCACCGATAATTACAGAGATGTTTTCTCTATTAATATGTTTTTCACCATATCCAGCGTCTTCCATCGCGCGTTTTGCTACCAATAACGTAAGCAATTGGGTAGGTTCAATAGCGGCAAGAGATTGTGGCGGAATACCGAATGTAAGCGGATCAAAATCAATTTTCGGAATAAAACCACCCCATTTTGAATGGGATACATCGGATTCGTCTGAATCAGGTTTATAGTAAAGATCTTTATTCCATCTTTCGTCCGGAACTTCAGTAACACTGTCTTTCCCTAAGATGATATTTCTCCAGAATTCATCCAGATTTTTAGCGCCAGGGAAAATACATTCCATTCCGACAATGGCAATGTCTAATGGTTTTTCGCTTGATGTTGGTTGTTCAGATAATTCAGCATTTTGAATATATTCGTAATTGCCAATACTTACGTTTTGGTGAAGTTCTTCCAGAGTAAGCACTTTGTTTTGCATCGTTGCAATCTGACCAATCATGTACATTCCAAGATCTAATTGATCATCTTTAGGAATGTTTACCAATTGATCTCCCTGGCGTTCTATTCCTTTTGCAGCAATTCTTAAACGGCCTACGTTGAGTTTTTCCAGTTTTTCCCAAACTTCTTTTTTATCTGTTCCGGCTGCTAAAAGTTTAGCTTTCTCGGTATTAAAGTGGTCAGCAAATGATGTATTTAAACAACGGGTTTCGTGTCCCGGAGCTGTTTCTAATAAGACAGTATCTTTAGCCTGCATTGCCTGTAACTGGAATTCTTCCTGAATGGCTCCGGTTTGTACGGCTTCCTGAGTATACAGGTAAGCAGTTCCCATCAATACACCCACTTTTACCCCTCTGGCAGCTAATGGAGCAGCCATGATAGAAACGAATGCTGTTGAGAAATCATTATGGATTCCACCAGCAAAAAATACAGTAATATTTTCCGGATGATCTTCTTTTAATATACGTTCAATTTGCTTTTCCCAAAGAACTGTGCTGGATAACGGACCTACGTGCCCACCACATTCACGGCCTTCGAAAATAAAACTCTTTGCTCCTTCTTTAAGGAAAATATCTAACAGGGCAGGAGATGGAACGTGAAGGAATGTTTTTATTCCTGCTTTTTCAAATACTTTGGCCTGTGTCGGTCTTCCGCCTGCGATCAGGACCACTGGTGGCTGGGCTTCAAGGATATAAGAGGTTTGTTCGTCTCTTAATTCCTGAGGGGCAAATCCTAAAATACCTACACCCCAGGTTTTGTTACCTGCCAGTTCTTTAGTTTCCATAACCAAAGACTTGGCTGAGCTTCCTTTCAGTAATGATAAGGCAACAAATGGCAAAGCTCCTGCTTCTGCAACAGCATTGGCAAATCCGGGAACATCACTTACACGGGTCATTGGTCCCTGTGCAATGGGATATGTTAATCCAAGATCCTGTGCTAACGGGTTGTTCTGATCAATAACCTGAAGAGCTTTAGCTTGTTTCAGGTGACCATACATAGCCTCTTTTAAACCAAATGCAAGTTTTTTCAGTGTTCTGAACTCTTCATAAAGATCAGTTGCAAGGGAAATATCCTGTCCCATTGGGATGTAGCTCTTGCTGATATCAAGATCTTTAAAATGCTGTTTAAGGTCTTCAGCTGTAATATTGTCCGGTAATGAAGGTGAGTTGGGTCTTACCAATACACGGTGATTGGCAATGATCTTAGTCTCAGTTCCGTTAAGTTTTGAACACAATTCTTTTATGTCCTTTGGAACAGAACTTTCAGGGAATAAAGCCAGTTGGCTATCAAGTACAATTCCTGTGGCACCCAAAGCTTTCACGGCTGCGGCAGTATGGAGTCCTATTCCCCCCTGTACCCACACCGGAATGCTTTTGATTTCATTAATAATACGCTGGAACAATACAAATGTAGATTCGTAGCCGATTTGACCTCCGGCTTCATTTCCTTTGATGATGATTCCTTTGGCTCCTGATTGTTCAGCTTGTTTAGCTTCTTCTAAGCTGGTTACCTGATAGATAATATCCAGTTCCGGATTTTGAGTAACCTTCATTCCGAATGGTAAGATCGCAAATCTTACATTTTCAGGAAGCTGAAGATCTGAAAATTTTTCATTAGAAACATAAATACCATAAGAGGGTAGGGTTGTTTCTTCCAGTTGACTAAGTGCTGCCTGGGCGGTCGTTAACTCTTGGCCTAAGCTGAGGACAGGAAATACACCCGCCTGATGCAATTTAGGCATAAGGTTGACGTCTGGCTTTTCAAAAGGCGTTAGTCCAATAATGGTTAGGTTTTTCATGGCGTGATATGTTAGTAAGGATTTTGTGATAATGCATAAGTCTTTGAGGCAAAGAGAGATGCTTATGACAAAATCATAAAATTGGTTTTTATTATATTTTTAAAAGTATGGCTTGTTTGTTGGAAATAATTCAACAAATTATAGCTGTCCCTAAGGTAATTAGAGTAAAGGTAGGTGTCCGGCTTTTCAAAAGGCGTTAGCCTAAAAATGGTCAAGTTTTTCATTGCACTTAGTATTAAAATAATAATATGCGATTTTGTATTAAAACATCAATCTAATGGTTGTATAGACTGATTGTTTGTAATACATGAATAAAAATAATAAATTTATGATATGTTTTTAATCATAAATAGAATTCGATAATAATTTTTTAACAAACAAATGTTAATTGTTCAAATGTTATAAAAGTATATGGTTTATTTTCTTATTCGTTATAAACAAGCCGGCACAATCTGTGTAACTATAAAAATAAATAATTATAGTTAAAGAAATGTTAAGCAAATATAGAAATAAAAAATAAAATATTTCAAAAAGAAGAGATTTGTTTTTGTTATATTACAAAAAGATAACATGCGGATTTTACGATAAAATCTACAAAAAGTAAATTTGAAAATATCGCAAAAATATTAGTTAGTGTTGCATGGGGTTGAATTGGAATACTATATGAGGTAAAGTGAAGAATGTATTTTGTGAATTATTTAACGTATAAGATTAAGGAAATGATAATTTTAATCATTATAGATTTTTTTTATCAAGTTCATTTAAAAATAAAAGAGGACTGCAATTAATGAGTCCTCTTTGTATATTTTAATGACGATTTGATTATTCTGTAATAAATATTCCTGTTCTTTAATGTTTTTGATTTATTTACATGAATTAATTATAGGTTTTGATTTGTTAAGATAATGTTTAATTATAGTAACAGATTGTTTACTTTCAATTTTTATATAATCAAAAATAATCTTTATCGTCTTAGAATATGCTCAAATTGTATTGCTTGGCCAGGTCTAAAATGATATGATATCCTGCCATTGAATTTCCATGTTGATCCAAAGCAGGGCTGAATACGCCAATTCCCATTTTTCCGGGAACACTTACGGTAATTCCGCCACCTACTCCTGATTTGCTTGGTAAGCCTACCATTCGGGAGTATTCTCCACTGAATTCATACATTCCGGCAGTCAGCATTTGAGATTCTATCAGTTGGGCAACATCAGCATTTTTATATTGGGTGTCACCATCGAAACGCACACATTGATTGGCAAAGAAATATCCGATTTTGGCTAAGTCTTCAGCGGTAACTTCAATAGAGCACTGCTTGAAATAATTATCCAGCTGATCTTCGTTTCCTGAAATCAGTCCGCTGTTTTTCATGATATAGAACATGCCACGGTTACGGTGTCCGGTGGATTTTTCGGATTCATAGACGGATTTGCTGTAATCAATCGTCGTGTTTTTCGTGATGTACCGAACCATATCCAACACTTTAAGGAATGGTTTCTCCCCATCACCGGAAATTAAAGAGGTGGTAAGGATTGCTCCCGCATTCATCATCGGATTAAGCGGTTTACCCGTTGTTTCCAGGTTAGAAAAGTGATTGAATGGTCTGTCTGATCCGAAATATCCCATTTTATCGAAGACATTGGCTTCTCCTCTTTCCTTTACGGCAACCATTAAAGCAATGATTTTGGAAATGCTCTGCATAGTGAATTTCTTTTGAACGTCTCCTGTGCTGAATACCTTACCGGTTTTATCCACTACAGAAAAGGCGATAGCTTTAGCGTCCATTTTACCCAGTTCAGGAATATAATCCGCTACTTTACCCTGTGTATAATAATTTCTGTTTTTCTCCAGTATGCTGCTTAAAGTTTTTTCTGAAATCGTTGAAAGATCTGCTGTTTTCTGAGCATACATCACTGTATTTAAGGATAAAAAACCTGCGATAAGAATTCCTTTAGCGGAAAATAAAAAGCTTTTTTTTTTCATGTAGAATATTTTCGAATAAAAGTTTAAGATAAGCCTCGAAAAAACAAAGATAATATATTTCATTTTTTATGCAAGGTTTAGGGAGAGCTGCAATGATGGAGAAGGGAATGGTATGTTTTTGATTATGATCTTGGAGAAGTAAGGTTTTTACCTTTTTAATTCAAAATCTTTATAAAACAATGTGCCATATTTGTCCAGGATATGGGTTTTGTTATTTTCAATTTTTCCATCTCCTGTATTGATATAGTACAAGGGGATTTTTTTATTTATGATATCTTCCTCATCTTTGGGACTAAGGTTTTTAACAATCTTTATCTTGCTTTTTTTATCAAAATTTCCCACGAATAAAACCTGTTCGGAAAAATTTCCTAAATGAAAAACTGCAGGCTGATTGGCGGAATGTACCTGAATTTCCCCGATGAGATCTTTACAATATTTTAATTGCTGATTTTCATAATCTTCATTACTGAATACACTTCCTTTAATCTGAATTTTATTGGCCGTTATATGAACTAAAAATGGAGAAAAAACTATTACGCATAATACTGGTTTCAGCAGCTTTTCATTCAGGATGTATTGTAAGAGGATCAGGATAAAAGGAACTGACGGGATCAGATATCCTGCTTCCAGTGGATACTTAATAAAGAATGCCAGATTAGAAATGATGATTAGAATACTGAATAGGGCAAAATGGTTCCTGGGTACCTCTTTTATTTTCTGATAACCTCCTGTAAAGAGTTGGATTCCTAAGCCTGAAATAATGGAGGTCATTCCTAAGGCTCCATAGATGTATAATGTGCCCAGGCTCAACAGACTTGTGAGGTTAAATTCTGAATCTCCGGAACTCTGGAAAAAATTAAATCCATATTTCAGGAGAACAGGCGAGAAAAAAATCCCGATAAAAAGAAAAGCCAGAACTGAAAATAGAATACTTTTTTTTACTTCTTTTCCCGTATAGAAATACGTAAGAAAAAGAAAGGCCGGCAGAAAAATAATATTATTGAACCTGGTACTTACCATCAATCCAAAAAACAATGCAGCTATCCAAAGGTTTTTCTTCAGAAGATAATATACGCTGACCAGCAGAAAGAACAAAGACCAGTTGTATTCCATGGCGATTGTACTGTTCAGATAAATAACCGGTACAAAAGAGAATGCGATACTAATGAGGAAGGCTGACTGTATTTTAAGAAGATTCAAAGTCTTAAAAAGATATAAGGAACATCCGAAAGTAAATAAAACCGAAAGTAAATTGATGCACCAGTAAGGCTTGTCATAGACTAAAGCATATAAAAATTCAGGAAACGGATATCCGGGAAAACGGGAAACATTGTAAATATGATCTTCATACAATATTTTTCCTGTATAGACTTCTCTCCAGGCATCCAGATCTGAACCGAGACTATTAAAAATGAAAGGTAATCTTGACAGTACTACTATCAAAAGGATCATTATTTCCCTGAAATATCTTTTCATTTTTCTGTTGCTTTATTTTTGCTGCAAAATAAGTTCTTTTTATTGTACAAAGGATACAGATTGAGTGAGAAATTAAAACAGAAATGCTTTGTACAGCGCTTGGCTAATTGTGTATATTTGAGAACAGACATTATTATTAAAGACTCATTACCGATGAAAATAGTATTTCTTTTATTCCCTGTAATCATATTTTCGCAGAGCAGAACCATGACTAAAGATCTGAATGATGTTCAGAAGAAGATTTTTATGAATTTGCTGAAAGAAGACGCAAAGGTTTCTGTTTTTTCTGTCCAGCATCAGCTCTATCTGGATTCAATCATTACTATTGTACCGAAAGAAGCTTTCTTTTGGCAGCAGAAGGCAATGCCTTTATTCAAGCAGAGAAAGTATGAACTGGGCATGGAGTATCTGAATAAAGCTGTTGAATTGGATACAACTGATCATTATAAAGAATACCGGGCATTTATAAAATGTTTATTTCAAAAAAATTATACCGGTGCTTTGTCTGAATTTGAAGAATTATCGAAGAAATATGAATCCGGAACAGTGATGGATCATCCTTATAGTTTTTGGATGGCCCTGTGCTATCTGCAAATGAACAGGTTTGATCTTTCCAGACAGTATATGGAAAAAGCAGTTGCCTTTGGAAGAAAACGTGATTTTGTAAATCCATATGAAATGTTTTATCTGGGGGTGATAGAATATGAAACTGATAATTATTCGAAGGCAGCAGCATATTTTGATGTTTCGCTGAAATATTATAAAGATTTTGCAGATGCAAAGTATTATAAAGCAATGTCATTGCTCAAAATGAATAAGAATGAGGAGGCTAAAGTTTTGTTTCAGGAGTCAAAGGAGAATTTTGAAAAAGGAAACTCGTTCAATGAAGGAAATTCGTTATATGAGTCATTTCCGTATCAGGTTTTCCGGTTTACGTATGCATATTCAGAGAAATATTTTAAATGAATTGAAACAGTTCCTGCTGAATTATAAAAATAAGGTAACTATATGCAGTTTTACACCGTTGTCATTAGTTTAGGTGTGTTTAAAATATGTGTTTCATTTTATGGCTTTTTTCTTTATTGGTGTAATTAATACATGTTGATATTGGTTTTTGGTTAATTTTTTACTTTTAAATATTAATAAAATCAGTGAAAAATTCATTTTTAATGCTTTTAAAATGAAAATAAATTAATTTTTCTCTAAATAATTATCGGTCATGAATTAAGTTTTGATCAGTAATTCCGGGATATTATTGATTTTTAATGTGTATAAATGTAATATTTTTCACTAATAAATGATTTTAGTGTTAAAATTTTCATTAATTTCCAAATGAAAATTAATACATTTTTATTAACCATGAAAAACACTACTTACTTTAGTAGGCAGCACATCTTCAGATGGCTCCTGCTATGTTGGCTCCTGGTGCCTTGGGGGCTACAAGCACAATCATTAAGTCATATTACCTGGGATTCCCAGGTGGGATGCCAAATCTTCCGGGGCGAAAAAGGATCCGGGGAAAATCTTGTCGGAGCTTCTGACATTGATTCCGGCGCATGTGTCCGGGTCTGTGAAGGCAGTAAAGTGAAATATACTGCTCATGGCTCAAACATCAGTTTTGTAGCATGGATACCTACTGGAGGAGTGTTACAAACTACTTCAGGAGGAGCCAATATTGAAGCTGAAATTTTATGGGGAAATGCGGGGTCAGGTTCTTTACAGGCAACTATTACATTTACGAATGGAACTACTGAAACCCAAAACATCTGCATTGAGAAAATAAATAAGCCTACTGCAGAATTCACTCTCGTTAACCTGAAAGACATCGTATGTAAAAATACTGAGGTTCATTTTGACAATTTATCCCATGCAAATGGCGGGACTGATATTGTTAATTATTTCTGGGATTTTGGGGACGGAACAACATCTACAGCTTTTGAACCTTCTCATACCTATACTCAGGGTGGAGGAGTTACTGTTTCTTTAACGGTAACCAACAAATGTGGATGCTCAGAAACGACCTATCAAAAATTAGAAATAGCAGAAGCCCCACCAGTACAGATCAGCTGTGCTTCAGTGGTGTGTGAAGGCAGTGCTGAAAGGTACAGCGTGAAGAATGGCTGCAAAGGAGAATGGAAAGTGATTGGAGGATCTTGGCAGAATATCTCAGAAAACGAAATCGAAGTAAAATGGGACAGTGTAGATCCTGAAGACGGTTTTGGCTATGTGATGTATAGATCTGAATGTGGCTGCCCGGTATGGACTACTGTTAAGATTCCTGTGATTTTAAAAACAGCAAGAATTAAAGGAGAATCAATAGTATGCTCAGGAAAGCAATACACCTATTCACTTCCGCAGTGGCCTACTACCCATATTGATTGGGATGTAACAGGACCTGGACCAGGTCAGTTGACGTATAACCAGCAAAGAAATGAAGTTCTTTTCACTGGAAGTGTACCGGGTACTTATACACTTACGGCTTCATATACAAATACTTTATTGCTATGTGGGGGCACTGCACAAAAAACGATTGTTGTAGAAGCTCCTGTAACAATATCAGGAGGGAAAGAGGAAATCTGTGTGGGAACACCACAGACATTTACGGCTTCACCTAATGTTCCTGTTATCTGGAATGTTACTTTAAATGGTGACACAGTACATACGTCGCCACAACCTACTACTGCTCCTCTTGATTATCCTTTTTTAACACCAGGAAATTATGTGATTACAGCAATCAGAGGTGGATGTGAAAGTAATCCAATATTGATTAGGGTGGTAAGTGTTCCAAGGCCTCCAAGAGGACCTATTACGGGGGATATTGTAGTATGCCCAAATAAGCCTTACGTATATTCACTTTCATCACCAGTGCAACCTGGGGTTATTCCGGTATGGAGTGTTACAAATGGTACCATTCAGGGAAGTAATGCCGGTAACAGTGCTACTGTTATTTTTAATCCTGGAGCATCTTCATACTCAGTATCGGTTGCTTACAGGACGGAAGGCACTGCAGCTTGTCTGTCTAAACCACTTTCATTGGCGATAAAACCGATGAATATTGATAAGGTTTATATTTATCAGAATTCAGGACCTTTCTGCCCAAGCAGTACACAAAACTTTTCAGCTAATTTAGGTGGTATTGTTCCTGATTCTATGGAATGGAGTTTTGATACTCCTAATTTCGGAAGTGTTATATCCGGGCAGGGGACTTCTTCGATCACTGTAAACATTAACGAGGTTGCTGGTAGTGTATATTCAACTAACCTGAAACTGGAAGTTGTGGTATGTGGGCAGAAAAAGATAATAATAATGCCTATAAGTAAACTAGCTCTTCCGGTAGTCAACTTTACGAACGTTGGAAAAGTGTGCTTAGGTTCAAACCTTCATTTTACTGTTGATCAGGGAGTGATTACTTCAGCAACAAATGTAACATTTACTTTTGCAAATGGAGATACCTATACCACAACATTCAATCCGTCTGGAGTATATGATTTCCCAAATAACGGGTACATTCAGAATGCTACAGGTGGAAATGTTAATCAGATCGTAACGGTAACTTATAGCGGAACCAATGGATGTGCATATAAGCCAACAGCAAGTGCGAGCTTTATCATTCTTCCTGAAACAATTATTACAGTTTCTCCGGTATATAATCTTATGGTTTGTGATGACTTTCCTTTACAGCCTTATACCCTTACAGCTAACAGCTCTACAGGTCTTACGAATATTGTAGAGTGGCAATGGTTTAAAAATGGTGTTGCATTACCAGGATTTAATACCAATGCATATACTTTATCAGGAACAGGTCTTGCAGGAACCTATCAGGTAAGAGCTAAGGATGTTAATGAGTGTTATGTATATTCACAGGAGATCAAAGTAATCAACTCTTGTCCAACAGCCAGTAACTGTACAACGCCTCCTATGGTGAGTTTTACTCCAAAATGGACTGGTTGTAATACAATTACTGTAAATAATTTAAATGTAAGTGTTGCTCCAGATGAAATCCAGTGGGTGACTAATAACGTGCTGACGCTGGTAAGCCCTCAGGGACAGCCTACGGCTACTTTCCAAACTAATCTTGCCGGTGCACACATTGTAAGTGTACGTTTAAGATATGGTTCATGTTGGTATTCAACAAGTTTTGAAGTTCGAAAACTATATGAGCCTAAATTCAATATTGGTCAGGTTTGTAGTGGGAACGGATATAATGTTACTTTATATAATTCATCTACAATATTTGAAGTTAATCCTGCTAGTTCTATAGAATATAGATTCAGTATGGCAGGACAGCCAGATCAGGTGGGTCAGACAGCTACTTATAATAATTTGGCGCCGGGTACTTATACCTTTACCATGAAGATGTCTATCCCGTCACAGCCGTCATTGCCGGCATGTACGATCACGAAAACGATTACGTTGGCACCTGTTCCAAGTACGAATTTCTTACTTCCATTTAAAGCATGTAAAGGAGAGGTGATTACTCTTTCACCTAGTTCATACACTCCTGGAAATATCTATACATGGTCTTTTGACGGAACAGCTTTTGTGACTTCACAACAGAATATGAATGTAACATTCAATACTGCCGGACCTAAGAGCGTAAGCTTAATGATTAAGACTCCGCAAGGTTGTGAGTATAATTCTATTGCACGTAATATTACGGTTTATGCAGCTAATTTAGATGGAAATCTTACCCCTCCCAATGCCGTTGCATGTGAAGGAAGCTCACCGCTTATTTCATTTGTACCTTCAGGTACGGTACCTTCAGGTTATATCTGGATGAATGGCAATGTTCAGGTGCCGGGAGCTCCTAACTCAATGAACTTTATACCGACACAATCAGGAAGTTACTGGCCGGTATTGATTTCAGCAGACGGTTGTACTACTAATGTAATGAGTGTTAAAGCGGTAGATGTTGCATTTAAAAAGCCGCCGTATGTAAATATATCAGGACAAGCAAACATCTGTCAGAATAGCTATGGAGTACTTAAAGGTATTTTAACAGACAATACTCTGGAGTACAGATGGAAGAGAAATGGAGTTCCTTTATCTGCAGGATGGCTTACTGCTCAGCCAGTTGCCTATACTGTAAGCGGATTATCAGCAGGTACCTATACCTTCACTCTGGAAGCTCGTGTACCAGGAACTACAGATTGTTCAGGATCTAAAGATTTTGTTGTTACAGTGAGCAATCCACCGGCAGTTCCTACAGTAACATATACTCAGGTTGGTTGCCAGCCTTACAAAATTCAACTTACAGTATCCGGACCTGCAAATGGAGAATACAACTGGAGTAATGGAATGAGTGGACAAACCATTACAGTAGATGAAGGAGGGATGTATAGAGTATTCTACACTGCACCAAGTGGCTGTAAAGTATATGCTCAGATAGATGTACCATTGAGTATCGAAAGTCTGATGTGGGTATTCCCTACAGGTTGTTACAGTTACTGTAGAGATAAATATCGTCGTATTCTTGGGCCAAAAGGAACCTTTGACTATCATCAATGGGAGAGATTTGGAGTTAATCTGCAAAGCGGAAGCAATACCTTCATTGATTCATTTAACTTTGTGGATTCCCCTGGAACTTACAGACTGAGAATTGATCAGACTGCAGGCGGAATGTATTGCAGATATTATTCAGGAGCAATGAATTATTATCCAGGGAAAGATTGTGGTATAGAAACACAATGTAACTTTGATGTCAAAATCGAATCTTTCAAATGGGCAGGAGATCATTATAATGTTCATGGAACTATATACAACAGCGGAAGCCTTCCGGTGATGCTTAACGTTTCAAGTCTTTATGGATATGGAACTTATTTCCCATCTATGATTACGATTCCGGCAGGAGGAACATATGATATGAATGCCAATCCATTGATGTTCTATCCAAATGCTAGTTATCCTGGAGGAAATGATGCAATTTTATTCTTAGGACAAGACGATTGTAAGTTTGTTGCTGAGCCACAGGTTATAGGTAAATCTATTTCAGACAAAACAGGAAAAGGCCTTAGCCTTACTACGGCTTCTTCTCTGAAGCTGGCACCGAATCCTGCGAAGGAAATAGTGAAAGTTTCCTATAATACAGGCAATGAGAAATTATTGGCAACACAGATCAAGGTTTTTGATACTATGGGTAATATTAAATTCCAGAAAGAACTTAAAGCAGCTTCAGGAGAGATCAATGTAGACATCTCACACTGGTTGCAAAGTACTTATATTGTCATTGTACAAGCGGGAGAAACCTCGCTGCAAGGCAAATTGATTAAAAATTAATCCATACTTCATTCAATAAGCAGTGCTCTCCTCGGAGAGCACTGTTTTTTTATAACATGTGACCACTGAATTAAATCTATAATACCGTTTAAAATAAATGATGATTACTGGTTTTAATGATGGTAGCTCTATACAATTTTGGATAAAGCATTTGTTTTGTCATTCCGACGAAGGAAAAATTTCATATATAGTTTAGATTCTTCTTTCGTCAGAATGACAGAAATGTAAAATTGTATACAAAGAAGCTCCAATGATTAATTTAATTGATTATTGCCTTTAATGTTTCATTTGCCCAGGTAGCAATTGATTCTGGAATCCCTTGGTAAAGCGATGATTCTTCCCCAGATAACGACTCCTCATACGAACATTAAAAGGCTATATCCGGGAATGATCTGCTATGATTTTACCAGCAAATCATTAACCATATTTGACGGATCAGTCTGGAATTATTGGAAATAATTGATAAAAATATGCCGGTAATACGGTTTGTACAGGTCTTTAGTATTACAAGTGGTATTCATCAATACCACTGCTTTTTATGGATGAATATTAATACGTATCTTCACTGTATACTTTTTTTCCAAGATAGAAAAGCTCATGTTTTTTCAGGTTCACATTATCTTCAAAAATATCATGCACAAAGCGAACAAGCTCATTTACCTTTTCCCGTTGTGTAATTCTGATCCGGGATTCAAAATTAGAAGTAAATCCGCTCTTAGTATAGTTCAATGATCCGAGATAAGCCACTTTTCTATCAATCACATAAATCTTTGAATGCAGAAACTTATTGTCATAACGATTATTTCGAATGTATTTGAAATTCAGATTTTCAGAATAATGATAGGTATAGATCTCCATTTTTTCCACTTTAGTTTTCTTTTCCCAGCATCTGAAAAATCCATACAGGGAAGCAACCGCGACCAAAAGCGCAACGAAATTATTCGAATTGGTAAAGTCATCAACAAGATGGATCCCGAAATAGATGAGGGCAAAGATTCCCAGACAAAACAATACAATAGAAGAAAGGAAGAATAAATTTTTCAGACTTTCCCTTTTTTCTTTTTTCTTTACATCTGTCACCCGGTTCTGATGGATAAGTTTTCGCAATATGTTTCCGGATTGTTCAGGTCTGAGATCACTGAATGCTAATCTCACATTAATATTCCTGTTCTTCAGCATAATAAGATCATCCAGCTTTACCTCGTCTATATAAGGAGAAATGATCAATACTTCCGCTTTTGCATTCAGAATGTCATTATTTAATTGAGTGCCTGCACTTTGTCCGACAAAGACTTCAACACCTTCACTGTTTTCTGTATCAATTTTAAAATAATATTTTTTCTTTTCCTTATAATACACGTTTACTCTTATTTGGTCTTGAAATTATCATGTTTCCGGATCTGCTACTTTCGGAACTACTGGAAGCGAAGTCAAAGTTTGAACTTCAGGGACCAAATTTACGTTTCTTTTTATTCTCTGTTTTACGGAAAAGCGTAAAATGATATTATCCTTTAATATCAGACTTTGATCAATAGGTTTAACTGCCAGATATTATGTATTTTCGTGTATAACAATACAGTTTTAATTTCAAAAAAATAAGGATGAAAGAACCCGACAAAAGACAGGATATCCACATCAGTACAAGAGAAGATTGGCGACAGTGGCTGGCCGAATTTCATCAGTCCCGGCCATCAGTCTGGGTTATTTGCAATACCAGGAAGTCAGGATTACCTGTCGTGGGTTGGAGTGAACTGGTGGAAGAGGCACTTTGCTTCGGTTGGATAGACAGTACGAGAAAAACCATTGATGAAGGGTCATTCAAGCAACTGTTCAGCAAACGGAAAAAGAATAGTACATGGTCCAGAATTAATAAAGAAAAAGTACAGAAGTTAATTGATGATCAGCTGATGACGGAAGCTGGCTATGAGAGTATAAGAATTGCAAAGGAAAATAACTCCTGGACAATCCTTGATACAGTGGAAGATCTGATGGTACCGGAAGACTTAAGTAAAGCTTTTAAAACCTACACAGGTTCTGAAGAATATTTCCAAAGTTTAAGTAAATCTATGAAAAAGATGATGCTTCAGTGGATTGTTCTTGCCAAGCGGCCGGAAACCCGGAAGAAACGTATTGATGAGATCGTAGAAAATGCGGCACAGGGAAAAAAACCGAAACATTTTTTATAAAGTGTTTTTAAGAGTTTATGGGAAACAGGACTCATAATAAAAGCTATTCCTTATTTTTGCAAAGCATAAACTGCAAAACTGTTTATCCCAAAATATGAACGATCCATTTTCTGAAAACAATCAAATAGGAATAGTTTCTACTTTCTCCGAACTAGTCAATACCAATTTTCAGGGAACTGTCAATGCCATATGCTGGTACAGAAATTTAGGCGGAGATTTTAAAGAAATTGTTTCTAAGCTTCAGTTAAAAGAGAATATTACTGAGGTTTCTGCCGAAGATCTTTTGACGTTACAACTTTCAGAAAAGGGAAATGTTGCCAGGGAAATTGTCCTTAATGATTTACAGTTATTAACTGATTTCGGGGCTTTACCTTCTCTTAATTTGCTTAAAAATTATGAGCGGGACGAAGAATTTGATTTTATATCAACGGATGTATATTCATATCATGTAGATCGTTCCCCCATTGGAACAGATACTTTTTTATGCACTTATTATGGTGCTGCAAGTGATATTTTACCCAATGAACAGGCCATACAAAAAATACAGGATCCTGAGATACGGAAAAAGCTTAAGGAATTACATGATGGTTCTGAGGAGGGGTTTGAAGACTTTCTGAAAGACTGTTTCTTCGATCTGCATTATCAGGCTAAACCCAATGCAGAGCCTACCAATCTGGGATTGGGACATCTTTGGCGATTGGCAGTAGATCATCCGAAACAAAAAGTTTTACCCTGTGTACATAGAGCTCCTGTTGAAAATGAGGGTGAATATCGCCTGCTTTTGATTTGCTAAATTATTTTGATCATTTATTACTGTAGATTATAGTTTGACTTTTCGTTTAAAAAGTAGTACCTTTAAAGATATTATCCCGTATTTACGGTCTGTTGACCTGTAAATTAACGCTACAAACTGTATTGAATTTGATGACTAATGACTAGAACGATTGTAACTTTAATTTTCTTTTTAAGTGGTTTTTTCTTTTTAAATGCACAGGAGAAAAAAGATTCGCTTTATTATAAAATAGAAGAGTTTTCAGATAAAAGAAAAGTCACTAAATTTCTTCATCGTTTCATATTCCGTAGGGAGGCAGATTCTACCTCTGTGAAATCCAGAATTGAAAAACTTCCCCAGGAGGCTTATAATAAAAGGTATATCAGAAATATCAGAGTAGAAACCATTGACCCTTTTGGATATGGTTCCCAGGATGAGAAGGAAAAACTGAAATGGTATGATTGGCTGGCAGATCATCTTCATTCCACGACAAGAATTTCTACTGTCAATAACTATTTACTTTTTAAGGAAGGAGAAGAATATAATGCCCAGAAACTTTATGAATCCGAACGTTTGCTGAGGACAATGCCTTTTATCAATAGGGTAAATATCAGCGTTTCCGATGATACTTCCGGTAAAGATTCTATTGATGTTGTTGTCAAAGTACTTGATTCCTGGAGTTTAAAGCCAAGAGTCAGTTATTCGGGGAGTAAGATTGGTTTGGGAGTAACCGAAGAAAATGTATTGGGCTTAGGGCATACCTTTGATTTCCTTTACAGGAATGACTCCAAAGAAAAGCAGGATTATGTTTTAGGAAGCTATACAGCTTATAATCTTTTTGGTTCTTATATCAATGCTCAAATTCTTGGAGAGCGGGATTTTTTTAGAAATGAAAGAATCAATTTCAATGTCAGAAGAGATTTCTTTTCCCCTTTAACGAAATGGGCAGGTGGTTTTACTTTTGAGTATTTTATGAGGAATGTTTTGCTTCCGATAGAAACAGATACTGCTTATCCGGAAGTTCAGATCAAAGTCTATAGTCAGGATGTATGGGGAGGTTATCAGATACCGGTTTCATCTGATGCCAGCGAAAAAGTTGCCAGTAATATTGCTGTTATAGGACGCTTCCAGAATTACCAGTATAAAGATAGTCCCGGGATTGATCAGTATAAATATTTCAGCTCTTACAACAGCTTTCTGATGTCTGTGGGGCTTATCAACAGAAGATTCTCCGTTCAGAAGAATATTTTCCAGTATGATCTGCCGGAGGATATCGCTTATGGAAACTCTGTAAGTGTAATTGCAGGTGGCTTGTCAAGAAACAAAGAAATGAATCCTTACGTAGGAATTTCAGCATCTTATGGAAGCTTTACAAAATTGGGATATTTTACTCTTAAAACCCAGTTTGGAAGATTTTTTAATGAAGACAGCCAAAACCGCGAGTCCTTCCGGGTGGATGGAACTTATTTTACGAACCTTATGGATTGGAAGTTTGCTAAAGTAAGGCATTTCTTTTCACCAACTGTCGCATTAGGAAATCCACAGCATAATTATTCTTACAAAGACAGGATTACCCTTTCTTCATCCGATGAGTTTCCTGTTTACAATTCAGATTATATCGGAACTAAAAAAATGGTTTTAAGGTATCAGCTTCAAATGTTTATCAACAAAACATGGAAGAATTTTCATTTCAGTCCCTATTTGACAATGGCAGTAGGGTGGCTGGGTATGCCTGATGATAAACTCCTGAAAACCAAAGCGAACACCAAAATAGGAGTGGGGGTTTTAATTAATAATCCGTTTTTGGTATTCAACAGGATTCAGATTTCTTTCACCTATTATCCGCGTGTTCCTTTTGATAATAATTCGGTTTTTGATTTTAACAGTAACCGAAACAACCTTCTGCCAATGAACAGTTTTGCTACAGAGGTGCCTCATTTTGTGAATTTTGGGAACTGATGAGGTGTATAACTATGTGGTATTATCAATTATTTTGACGGTTATTTCTTCTGAGTTCTCTTTCAATCTCGTCAACTTCCCGTAGAGGAAGGAGATAATTGTCATTTATATATTTTAGAATATTTTTATTTGTTTTATCATTTACTTGTCTGATGAAAAGATGATTAGAAGATTTTAAAATTTCAATAAAATTATCAGCGTATTGCTCCTTATTAAAAAAGGGACTTTCAATAACAGCTCTTTTATCATCATTCACAATGATATCATTAAAAACTGTATTGAGAAGAACAGTCTGGAAAAATGATTCAGCTGGTAAAAGAGTATGAAGGTAATAATCTTCAAAATCCATCACCCTCTTATTATTGGTCAGAAAGACACATGTTTCTCTTGTAAGAATAAACCATTTCCCACCGATATAAGGTGTAACTCCTTTCATAAATTCTCTTTTATAAATTAATGATGAGATTTTATGGGTCAGCTCTGTAAAATGATTTTGTATCCTTTGAAGTGTATCCGGTCTGTAAAATTTCTGGTCATAATAAAAAAGATAGTTTTTTCCATTATTGATCGTAAGAAAATTACGTATGGTATTTTGTGACTTGAGAGGATAATCTTCACCACTTAAATTGATAAAATAATCCCAATGCTGGTTTGCATTCAAAAGATATTCCATTGCATTAAGTTCAGCCTGGATCATACTGAACCCTCCGGATACTATGTTCATACTTTCCAAAATATAGACATTAGGAAAATGCACTAGATATAATTGTATTTCTTCGGTTAATTCTGCTTTGGCTTTCCGGTCAATATGAATAAGATAAAACTGATCTTTCGTGTAAATCTTCTGAAACATTTCTTTAAATACATCAGGTTTATGATGTATCATTATAAAATAGGCAATTCTTACCTGTTGATCTGATTTGAGGTCTGAAGGTTGAGAATGGGGGTGGGGTATAGGAAATGATGTTTGCATAGGATTAAATTTTAAAAATCATCCGCACAGGCAAACAATTCAGTTTATAGCTCTAATTTACGAATATGTTTTTGATAATCAATTTATTAAATTAATTATTGGACATTCATTTTATCGTACATTTGCATTGCATTTATAAAATGTTTTTTTTGAATTGTTGCTGTATAAGAATTAAAAAACCAATCTAATATTTCATAAAAAGCTTTCTCAGGTAATATTATGAGGTGGTCTGACTTACTTTTTTAGTGCCTCATCTCTGACTCAATGACCTGATTTACCCAAACAATTGATGACTTCCGTAGTAAAGAAAAAGAAACGGATTTTTAGGGTCGAATAGACAAATCAATTGGAGAATTGCATTGTTTTTATAAATATCTTCACCATTCTTTTCAGAATAAATTTTAAAAGAGCAATAAACTGGTTCATTTTAATTTGAAAGAGTTGGAAAGTTTTATTATTGAATGGGAAGATTCTTATAAAGCTTATCTTTGTAAGAATTGTCATGGTATTCAAAAACAAATTTTTAAAACAACTTTTATAAAAAATTGATTTATACAACACTTTTAAATATTGCTATCTTCCAGGGAATAGTTTTAGGTTTCGTTATTTTAAAATCTTCCTTATTCAACAGCAATTCAAATAAATATTTAGCTTACTTACTATTTACAATTTCCATTAAATTACTGAATCATGTTTTTGATATCCAAAAGGTATTAATCTCCTATCCTCTTCTACGTATTCTGGACAACATAGAGTGGGTATTTCTGATACCGGCTTTCATGTTTCTGTTTATTATGAACAGGATTGATCATACTGGAAAAAGCAAACAAAGAAATTATCTGTGTTTTATTCCATTTGCTTATTCCGCTGTCCTTAATATTATAAACGATCTTGACCATGTTGCAGGAATTTATACTTTTTCTGAATCAGGCAACACTATCATCCAGATACTTGGTTTGATTCAACTTTTTTTAGCTGTTACCTTTATCCCATTCCTGCCGGTTTATTGTTATTTCATGATAAGACATTTAAAAGATTCGCAGGAAAAAAAATGGATACTTGCCTTATTAACAATGGTATCTTCAGTGCTATTAGTCTGGCTTATTACGGCTCTGGCCGGCTTACTTTTTGACTATGACATTTCTTCTACGATGAGTGCCTTGGCTTTATTTGCAACATTCATCATTCATTGGACAGCTTATGTAGGCATTTACAAATATAAGCTTGCTAAAAACAGGGATGCTGTCCACAATTTTTTAAATCAAGATTCAGTTATTCTGTCTACTGATTTGCAAATTGTACAAAATAGCACAAGTATCCCACAGGAATATAAGGAATCTATCACGGCGGATAATCTTTATTTCCAAAAACTGGAACTTCTTTGCAAAGATCAGCACATTTATACCGACAGTACATTAAACAGGGAAAAAGTAGCTGAAAAATTAGGTATAAGTGCAGGATATGTTTCACAAATTGTCAACACAATAACTGGGGACAACTTCGCTCATTACATCAATCAATATCGGGTGGAGGCCGTCAAGCAGATGATATCAGATTCGGAATATGAAAACTATACTTTGTTGACCATGGGGCTGGAGGCTGGGTTTACTTCAAAAACGACTTTCTATAAAGCCTTTAAAAAAGTGACTGGTCAGACCCCAAATGAATATAAGAATACCAGCAAATAAGTACCATTTTATACATTTTTAAGCTTTTGAAACCTGTTGTAATTTGAATTATTTGAAGTTTGCATTTAAATAATTCAAATTAAATTTTTATGAAAAAAAACTTTTCACTACTCATCATTTTGTTTGCTTTTTATTCTGTCTATGCTCAAAGTGAAACTGATGTAGATCCTTATCAGAAAAACAATGAAATTAAACTGAATCTAATTTCTCCGTTATCGGGTGCCGTTGAAGTAGGTTATGAACGACATTTAAACAAAAATTCATCACTGGGGATTTCTTCGTTTATTGTTTATGATCATACAAAAGAAAAGGATATGAATTACAACATCTCCCCATATTACAGATATTATTTTGGAAAAAAATACGCTTCCGGTTTTTTTGTTGAAGGATTTGGAATGTTTACTTCCATTGATGGGAAAAAAATATACTCAGCAGACCATCTGACATTCACTGAAAATAAAGATGTTTATGATGTTGCGCTTGGTGCTGGTCTTGGCTGGAAGCTGGTTACAAAAAAAGGATTTGTTTTTGAAGCCAACGCAGGGTACGGAAAACTTTTGTTCAATGCAGGCAAAACAGATCATAATGTGGTTGCAAAATTCGGACTGAGTATTGGCTATCGATTCAAATAATAATCTGATAGGAAAACAATGACAGGATCAGAAGAATAGGATGAACGAGATTTACCGGTTTGTCAATAAAAAAGATGATATACTTAAATGTATCAGCTAAATTTTACAGAAAAATGCCCGATTTTAATATCGGGTACTACTGTTAGCGATATTCGAAGTAGTGATGACTGTCTTGTTAGATTATTTGGATGCCTTAATGATTACATCCACTATTTCCTCTGGATATGATGTGAATACTGTATGGCTGGCTCCATCCAAGAGCTTAATTATCTAATGTAAGAGTAGATAGCTCCCTATTGCATATCTGCATTAAGTATTACGGGAAGGAATATCAATCCTTGAGTCCTCATGAAAATATCCGGAATTATTCCGGATATTTTTTTGCTTAACAAATAACAATATAAAATTTTCTCTATTTCAGGTAAGGGTGTCAATACTTGATGCAATAGCTGAGTACGACACCTTCACTAAGGTAGAGATGTAGTTTTAGACTCACTATTCCCCAAAAATATTTTTTAATAATAAAAATACATTCATTCGGGTGTATCTTTTGCATTTCATAATTTCCTAAAAAATCATATAATTCATCCATTGTTTTTCCTGGAAGTTCACCTTCTGATATTTGGATGTTTTGATTTTCATCATGGAAGTAGTGGTTTTTATTATTCATTGTAGAAAATTATAGGAGTCCGTTATTTTTGTCAATAATTGTAATATTTTATGGCTATTTCTTTACCATTGTTTTCTTCCATATTGCCAAGGTATTTCTACTTATTTTAAAAATTGAGGCGACCTCAGAGTTGTTCATTTTGGTCTTTTTTTGATAGTTTAATATTTCTGCAATACTTTCCTTATCATAGGATTTGTGATCATTATTCGTATCCGATTCGGAAAATAAAATACTGTTGAGGGTAATGATATCCAATGAGGATAATCTTTCCTTTTGTAAGAAATGTTGACAATGGGATAATTTTTGAGGAAACTTCTTTGAAATGATGTCTGAAAATATTTTGATATAATTGGGTTCTGTATTGATCATGATGTCTTTGTGTTTTTCGTTACTATATTGAAGCTTAAAAAATCAGGGCTTATATTTACTGATCCACCTGTGTAAAGTAGTTTTGGGTATCCTGTACTCTTCAATAACCTGAGTCTTGGTTTTTTCCCCTACTTCTATCATGTTGATGATGAAACATATTATTTCTTTTGTATAAATGTTTTTTTTAAATCTTGGTAATGCAGATTCCCTGGAATATTGGCTGGGTATCATCGGAGAATATAAAATAAGGTGCTGGGAATAGATTCTAAAGAAATCATAATCCAGGAGTTTGCACCACCTCAATAATACTTCTGAGTCAATGCTTTTGAAAGAATACATTTTCTCAATCTCATGTTCTGAAGTAGTAAAGAATTTACAGATACGGAGAATGTCAATATCAGATTCTGATACCCTTTCCTTTATCATCTGTCCTATATGTATGTTTTTGAAATCCATTATTAATGAATGAGTTTAAGTTCAGCGAAGAGATGGGATATTTGAAATAATAACCCATTTAGTATATCACAGACCAGTTTATGATTATGTCTTTAAGAGCAGATAATCTATTATCTATTGTGTTTTTTTGGGGGATAAAAAATTTGATTGTCTATAATAACTTGAATGGGTTATAATGTTTGTTCGTATGCTAAATCAATCTTTAGGGTTATAGCTTCTGAATGATATGGCTCCTGTTTGAATTACTGTTTTTTTTCATCTTGGATTGATATGTGTTTTTTTGATGTTGATTACTTTTCAAATCATCTATGCGATGTTGATGGTGGCAAAGTTAATTAGGACCAGGGTGAATACATATAGTAGATATCCATTATTTTAACTCTTTGAAAACTTCGTTTTTCAATCAATTACCTTGTTGATATATGATGAATAAAGCTTATTGTAAGGGATTTATATGAATATAGTGGATATCCATCATTTTCATTCAGTGGAGTAATAATGTTCTATTACTTTAGTTATTATTGCAAAAAACACAAGCCCACTTTATGGATAAGTTAAATACGATAACTTCTAACAAATTTCTCAAATTAAAGACAAATTCTACTGAAAATACAGACTACCTTGGTTTGTATTCTAATACTATAGAAAATATCCGCCGTTTTGCTATATCTCCCTTTTTTTGGATCATCATAAGTAACAGGGAGCAGAAAACCCAATTGGTGAGTGATAATATTGGTGACTTCACACCCTTTCCAAAAAGTGATTGGATTTCTTCTGAATTTGATTTCTTCATAAATTTATTTCATCCGGAAGATCGAAGTTTTTTATTGGCTGCATTTGAATTTGCAGTTGATAAGTATTTTGGGATTGATGAAGATACCCGAAATGCCACTACAGTAAACATTTATGGCAGGATGCTTAACAAGGATAATGATTATCGATGGATATTGCTTCAAAGTCCACAGCTTTGCATTAACCAATATGATCAGATTGATAGCACATTGAATGTTATTTTTGATCTTCAGAACTTTAAGTTTGAACAATTACCCCTGATATCAATCATTACTCCTGATATTAAAGAAACCCAGTACTACAAAGGGAAGAATAACAGTATTGAAAAGAATGAAATGGAACTGGAGGTACCTTATATTACCAAACGTGAAAAAGAGATTTTGAGACTGATATCACAAGGCTTTACAACTCCGGAAATAGCAAAAAAACTTTTTATTTCTTATTCTACAGTGGAAAACCATAAAAGCAATCTCAGGAAAAAAACAGGAACTAAGACATCCTCTGCTTTAATTGCTTTTGTAATCAGATATAATCTTTTACTAATATGATCGCTGCTTTTAATTGTTTATGAATCAGGTGTTTATTTGGTTGAATTCTTTTATGGATTTACGTTGATTTTATTTATTATCAATTTTCCTTGGTATGGTTTTGGAATATGAGAATATAAAAACAAATTTGATCATTCTTTATGTTTTATTTAATCATATTATGAAAAAAAAGATTTTTCCAGTAGAAGTTGATGAGTTTTATGAATATTTTTCAAAAAATGGTGAATTACCTGAAGACTATGAAGACTACTTTACAGGTGCTATTAAGACTGCAGGAAGTTTTGCGATAGGTCCTTATTTTTGGTTCATCACTAACAATACAAAAATGCGGACAGAGATTATTAGTGATAACATAGAAAAATTTACTCCTTACAGCAAAAAAGAATGGCTTAATTCGGATACCGATTTTTTTATTAATCTTTTTCATCCGGAAGATAAAATCCATATTATGGGAGCTCTTATTTTTGGTGCAACGATGCGTCAGAATTTTTTGAAATCCGGAAAAACCGGGGTCCGGTTTAATTATTATGGAAGAATGATTGATAGGGAGGGTGAGTATCGTTGGATATTGTTGCATTCACCACAGCAACGTGTTAATCAGAATTTTGAGGTAGAATCCTCGTTAGTGATGGTTTATGATCTTTCTCATTTTCAGATTCAGAATCGGCCGCTGCTTTCCGTAATAGATTTTACGAATGATGAAGTACAGTACTTCAAGCATGTTGATCAGTATATCCATGAGAAAGTAGAGGTAGATAAGCCTGCCATTACCAAAAGGGAAAAAGAAATTCTGAAGCTTATGGCACAGGGATTCAATACCCCTGAAATAGCAGAAAAACTTTTCATTTCTTATCATACGGTAGAGAATCATAAAAGTAATCTTAGAAAGAAAACCAATACCAAGACATCATCAGAATTGATTGCCTACACCATGAGTTGTAGTTTGCTTATTATTTAATTGGTCAAACAGAGAGTAATGGTATATTTTTTTATAAAATAAGGAATATTTTTACATCAGGGAATTTGTCGAAAATGATTGATTCTACTATTTGTGTATGTTTTCATTGACCTGATAATTCTGTATAATAAAACGTTGTGGCTGTAAATAAAAGGTTTCTAACTTTTGGCTATGTACAAGATGGTGTTTCCTCTTCAGTATATCTATCATTTATTTTTCTGTATTGATTTGTGAAATAAATTGAATAACAAAAGATTTTGAGAATGTCATTGTCTTTAATAAAAAGTTATTCCTTCAAATTAAAATTGAAAAAGTATGAAAATTGCCCTCAAAGGTTCACTTGGAGATATAGGAAAGGCGCTGTTAAGAATATTATCTTTTGGAGTTCAATTGGTTATGGTTGTTAGTGAGAATAAGAATGAAACAGTTGGTTCCTTAAAAAATAGCAGAATGATAAATGCATGGCGTTGGGGGAAGTGTTACATTATGGGAAGGCTTTGATATCCATAGAAAGGAGGAAGAGGGGTGTTAAATTAGAGGGTTTTGAGTTAGGGTTTGCCAAAGTGTTTCGTGGGATGTAAAATAACAGATTTGGAGTTTAACGGATTTTACTGGATGGCTAATCTAATCTAATCTAATCTAATCTAATCTAATCTAATCTAATCTAATCTAATCTAATCTAATCTATTTGTAATATAATATTGATTTTCTTCTATTAAATAAACAAAGCACTGTAAAAACAGCGCTTTGTTTAATAGTTTGTTTTGTATTTTATTGATTTTCAGCAACTTGGTTATTTTCCAATACAGAATTTCGAGAAGATATTACCTAGTATTTCGTCATTTGTGACTTCACCAGAAATGGTTCCAAGGTGCTCCAGGGCATTTCTTAATTCATATGCTAAAAGCTCCGTAGAAATTCGAAAAGTAATAGCTTCTTTTACCTGATGTACTGCATCCAGTGACTTTCGTAAAGCTTCAAAGTGACGCTGGTTGGTAATCACAACATTGCTTTCTTCAGTTTTTAAATGTTCAACATATGATGATAATTCATTTTTAAGATCCTGAATATTCTGATTTTCAACCGCTGAGATCTTTATAAAATCAAATTCTTGGGTAATTGCATTTCTGAAAATATCTTCAACACCTTCATATTTTGTAGGAGTGACTTCATCAATTTTTGTAGCACAAATGATGAGCTTTAAGTCTTCCCTCAATAAAGATTGTATCATTTCAATATCTTCGGAAAAACTTTCGGTAGCTGCATCTGTCAGATAAACCAGAATGTTAGCGTTTTCAACCTTTTCCTTAGCCTTTTTTACCCCAATTGCTTCAATTTCATCCACCGTGTCACGAAGTCCGGCAGTATCAATAAGACGGAAAGCATGTCCTTTGATATGAAGTACTTCTTCAATTGTATCTCTGGTCGTTCCTGCAATATTGCTGACGATAGCTCTCTCTTCCTTCAATAAAGCATTGAGTAGGGTAGATTTTCCTGCATTGGGTTTTCCGATAATAGCAACGGCAGTACCATTTTTGATTGCATTTCCGTACTGGAAACTTTCAATAAGGGAATTTAATTTTAATTCAATTTTATCCAATAGACCGCTTAATGCAGTTCTGTCTGCGAATTCTACGTCTTCCTCAGCAAAATCCAGTTCCAGTTCTATCAATGATACAAAGTTCAGAAGATCTGTTCTCAATAACGATATTTCATTAGTAATTCCTCCCTTTAGCTGGTTAATGGCTACTTTTCTGGAAGCTTCATTTTCAGACGCAATCACATCAGCAATCGCTTCTGCCTGAGAAAGATCAATTCTTCCATTGATAAATGCACGAAGAGTGAACTCTCCGGCTTTTGCCATTCTTGCGCCGTTTTTAATCAAAGTTTCGAGAATACGTTTTCCGATATGAGGTGAACCGTGGAAAGCAATTTCTACTGAGTTTTCAGTAGTAAAACTTTTCGGAGCCAAAAAAATGGATAGCATGATTTCATCAATAGCTTCTTCACCATCCATAAAATAACCGTAATGGATGGTATGAGATTTCTGTTTCTCCAGTTTTTTTGCAGGAAAACTTTTCTGAACAATGGGTAAAACATCATTTCCGGAAACTCTGATAATGCCTAAAGCACCTATTCCATTGGCTGTAGCCAGTGCACAAATAGTATCGTTATTCATGGTGCAAATTTAAGCTTTTTAATACAAATTTTATAGAGAGGCTATATGTATTGTCTATACTTCTTATTGGAATGAGAAGGTTCAGAAATATTCACGCTCCCCCTCTGGATTTTTTAAATATAGAGAACGCAGTTGCTGTGCATTTTAAATTAGTGGAAGTTATAGCTATAGGAATCGTGTTACTATAGTTTTCAGAGACAATGTCCGCATATTAGGAGGTGAAAAAAAGGCTATGTTTATACAAATCATAACTATTTTAATAGATAAATTTTATTATATCATTTTCCGTTGTCTGAGCATCAAAAATCTGGAGTATTTAAGGGGATGTAGGAAGAATCTGTATCAATGTATTGAGAAAGTATTCCAAATCGTACAATATTGATACATATTGTTTTATGTTTTTTTGGATTTGCTTTTTTGGAGATCATAAATCAATATATACATACGATAATATTGAATTTTTAAATATATGTAGTTTTGATTTATGTAAATCTTTGTTTACTAATAATTTGTTTTTATTTCAAAATTAAACACTATAAAGAAATATTTTTAATAAGAATAAATTTCTCACAGTATTCTATTATTATTTAAAATAATAATGATGTTTGGTATGTTAATTGTTGAGTAGGGATTCGGTGATGTAAAAAAAATACATATTTGTCATTAAAATGTGAATAATTTGTTAATTTAGGATGAAGATATATGAATAGTTTAATTTTTTTCAATTTTAATAAAAAATTGATTTTTTTATTAATGATAGCCTTCTATGGTTTAACCTACGCCCAGACGTGTACACCTTATACCGGGCAGGCAATGATAAGCGGGACTACTTACTGTCTTAATGGGAATCTTAATGTAGTAACCAATATTAGTGTTCCATATGGAGCAACACTTATTGTTCAGTCTGGTCAGTTACAATCTAATAGTATTCAGGTTAGTGGAGTTCTGGAGATTGGTGATGGTGCAAGTGTGAAATCTACAGGTACCGTTACAGTTGGAGCATTTAATTCTCAGAAGGATTCAAGAATTAAATTAGGAACCAAATCATTCCTGTCTCTTGTTGGATCAGTCGTTCAGGAAGATCCAACTTTTTTTGGTGCTTTCCCGGGATCAACCTCTACCATAGACATGGGAACAAACAGTGTTGTAGAGATTTGTGGAACATTTACCCAACAGTCTACAACATATCCATCTGTTAGATATATTGGAATTCCTACCGGTAAAGCTTATTGTATTGCGAAAGCTGATGTAAGTGGTGGTGGTGGCACAGCTGTAATCAGTAATGACAGCCAAATTGTTGCTATTGCTATGGGAAACGTGGTAGGGCTTGGTATGGGGAATGCAAGTTTTTGTGGTCCTAATGCGACTTCTGCTACATGTCTATCTCTTTGGCCAAAAGGATTGTCTGATGATAAATCAACTTGTGGTAATGCACCTGCGATTATTGATGATATGGATGCTTTTTGTACAAAACCGGGAGCAACAGGAACACCTGATGGGTTTACGAAATTCGGAATTACCGTTCAGCAAAAAAAGAGTGAATGGCCGGAAAATATTCCTAACGGTTTTCTTGCAATGGAAGCAAAAGATAAAGGATTCGTTATTACCAGAGTTCAGCATGTGAGCCAGACTCCACAGTCAGGAGATGCTATTGCGGATCCAAAAGAGGGGATGCTCGTATACGATCTTCTGGATAAATGTGTGAAGTTGTATAACGGTACAGAATGGAAATGTGTAGTAAGAAGCTGTAATGATTAATCTAAAAATTAATAAAAGGATGAAAAACATAAAAAATATAAGCATAGCAGCTGCCCTTGTTGTTTTTAACCTTTCTGTTGCACAGGTAGCAATTGGAAAGCAGGCTGTAGACGGAAATAGTACGGTCCTGGATTTCAATAATATATCCGGAAATACAAAAGGATTGATCCTTCCGGCGACTTCCGGTCTTCCAACCGGATCTCTGGTAAATGGAACATTTGTTTTTGATATAACTGACAATAAAATAAAGGTTTACGAAAATGATACATGGAAGCTTTTATCTGATGCAGGAAGCTCAAGCGCCGTTGTTGTAAATAATTCTACAGAGCTGGGGAAGGGGGTTATTATTGGAGCGACAACCAGTACTGCAGACGGAGTATTGGTATTGGAGTCTCCGGATAAAGCAATGATTCTTCCTCAGATTGCAACTCCTCATAGTAATGTAAAGAATCCATATCCTGGAATGATATGTTATGATACAACCAGTAAAACACTCGCCGTATTTGATGGTTCAGTCTGGAATTACTGGAAATAACCTTACAATAAGAAATAAGATAATTTTCCGGGAAACCGGTTTATATAAGTTTATAATGGGTATTGAAGCAGTGGTATATTGAGATATACTGCTGTTTTTTTTAGGTGTATATTTAAAAAAGAGATTACAGTTTTAAAGTGTAATCTCTCAGTTAAACAAATAATATAGATTGTAATATTCTCAGTTTTCTATAAATGTTTTTATAGTATTATGAGATATTGTTTCATCATAGAATGTTGTGTTAATAGGCCTCTTTTTTTGTTTGTGTTTTTAGCTTATATTATTTGTTTAGTTTATTAAAAAAACACCCCTCTGGATTTTCATCATTTGTGTTTATCATTTGTGTTGTTCTTAATACTTTTTATTAGATTAAAATTAAAGTGGTTGCAGAGGGGAGGGTTTTATAATTATTCTTAAGATTCTGTAAATAATTTATGTGTATTCTTTTTGTGGAGTGTTTAAAAAAATTAAAGGTTTATATTTTTAACATGACAAACATATTCAATAATGGTAAACATTTCCAAAAAACAGCATACGACACAGCTACACTATGGGTACTACTCATGGTTTAATTAGTTGATTTTCAGTTAAATGAGTTTTGGTAAATAAAGATGTAGGTGTTGTTTTTTGTAAAATAAATTTTAGTTTTTTTTATTGAAAAGACCGTTTTTCTTACTTAAGTATTGTTTGTTTTTAATAAAAAATATCCTTACAGTGTAAATTTTATACTATATGTTATGTAGTGAATATTATTAAAAGAGGGTGGAATTTTTATGAATTATAGATTCTTATTGGCCTGAGTTCGGATAAGGAGCTGAAATTAAATATTGGAACTGGGATAATAAAAATGGCTTTTTAAAAAGAGCAAAATATATGTGATTGTTATTTTTAACTTCATCACTTGGTTCTGTCTCCCGGTTTTAAACTTGCCTGGAACAGGATTTTCTTAATCTGAACAGATATCTGTTAATTGAAATGTTTTAAAGTTTTATAAAGACTCCCTGTTGAGTAAAATTTTCATTACTATAAGGACGTGAAAAAGCTGTAAAGATCCGTTTCGGAAGAAATATTAAGTTTTTTTCTGAGCCTGCCTTTTTTAGTCTGTACAGATCTGTGTTGTATAAAAGTGAAATCAGCAATGTCTTTTGAGGAAAAGCCGAGCCATATCATTGCACACAAAGACAACTCTGATTTGGTAAGCTGTGGGTTAATCTTTAAAATATTCTGAAACAGGCCTGGGTTGATCTCCTCAAATCTCTTGATGAATTTAAGATCATTACCCTTCGCCAGGTCCAATAACTCTGTGAAATCTTCTTTTGAAATTCTTTCCTTAGAAGGATAAGCTATCGTATTTGATTTTTCAGAACTTTTACTCTCTTTCTGATGTCTCCTGTTTCTGATCAGTAAAAATAAAATTGTTCCTGCGATGAGAATAAACACACCAATGGAAATAAAGATAAGATTAATTTGATCCTTATTTTTTTGTTCAATTACCTCGCTTAGAGAGAGATCAATGGCTTCATTTCCGGATATTTTCAGTTTCTGGTCCAATTCCTCCGCTTTCAAAGCGTAAGCTTCTTCCATTTTCCTGTTGTTGAGGTTTTGGTAAACAAAGCTGATCTGGCGGTAGAGGCTCGGTAATTTGTTGATTCTTTTTGTTTTAACTAAAATATCTGATGATTTTTTATAAAAATCTAATGCTTTTTCATATTCCTTTTTTTCAGAAAGAAGATCAGCATAAAAAGAATAGATGATGCCTTGTCTTACCGTTCCATATTCAGAACTTTTAAGAAGTGATAGTCCTTTGTCAATATAAATAGTGGCTGAATCTAGGTTTTTGGTTTGCTGTAAATGATGATAACCAATCAGGGAAGCATTAAGAGCAGAAGGATCTATGTTGAAACCTTTGTGGCGATAGATCAATGCTGAATCTTTATCCATGGCAGCAATAAAATCGGCTCTTTGCTCATACATATTTCCCAGCAGCCAGCTTTTTTCGTTCAGTTTTTTACCATAATAAATAGCTTTTGCATTATAGCTTAAGGCTGTATTTACTAATCCTGTAACATAATTGATCTGGCCATATTCGTGGTAGAGTTTAGCGTAAAGAAAATTGTCATGAAGACGGGTGATAATGTTGTTCGCAGACTTCAGGTATTCATGGCTGGTTTTGTAACTTCCCATCATCCCATAAGTATTGGCCAGGTTAATATAGGCTAAAGCTTCTCCTTTTGGGTAGCCGCCTTCTTTTGATTGTCTGATGATTTCAGTATTCAGAATGATAAGTTCCCTGTCTTTTCCTTCAAGTCTTAATTTTTCATTTTTTTGTAGCAGTGCGTTGTCTATTTCAGGAATATTGATCTTTTTACTGCAGCTACACAAGGAGATTGCAATAAAAATATATAAATACATTCTGTGACTTTTGAAAGGGGTATCACTTATGCTGTTCATGAATTCTGTGATTTTATACTCATTTGTCTAATGATGAAATTATTTCACAATTTCAGTCTCAATACTTTTTTCTGAAAGTTTCATTGTTGTATTTTTCAGAAGTCTGTCATTTCAGTTTTAGTTGTTGTAAAACTGTACGGATACCTATTATATAGATTGATCGGTAATGGTATACCGGACCACTTATTGCAGTAGCCTGAATTAATAAATTTAATGTTCATCATCTTTTTGTTGCTTAATAAATCTATCCATGCAGATAAATTTAAACTACTAAAGTAGTGAAAAATAAACAATGATCCAATACCTACTTGGTTCATAGGGACATTAATTATTGAAGAATAATAAGTTTTGTGTATTTTTAAAACATTTGAATATCAGTGTTTTATCGGTTGGCTGTGCTGGTGGAAGTGTATTTTACCTATGAAATTGAAAATAATTTTAATGAGAATTCATCTTATGACTTTTTGGGAATATCTTATAAAATCTGAGCACTTTCTTTAATGCTGCTCATCACAAATATACTTTTCGTCTGTCCGATTCCCTCAATTTCCGATAGTTTATTAATAAAAAACTCATGAAACTCATCCATATTCGGTGCCAGAATTTTTAGCATAAAATCAAAATCCCCACTGATGTTGTAAAACTCGACCACTTCTTTAAGTTTACCGACTTCTTCAATGAATTTCCCAGCCGTTTTTTTATTGTGGAGATTCAGGGCAATCATACAGATAACCATCATTCCTTTATTCACTTTTTTACGGTCTACTACGGTCGTATATTCCTTGATGATCCCTAGTTTTTCCATACGTTTAATACGCTCATGAGTAGGAGTGGGGCTGAGATTGATCCTGGCGGAAATATCACGGATGCTCATCTTCGCATCTTTCTGGAGAATTCGCAGAATCGAAAGGTCTTTTTCATCGGGAGTATAATTTTCTGTTGGCATTTGTTCTGTTTTATAGGGTTAATTTCTTTGTTTCAGTTGTTTTGTTCTTTTTATTATGTTTATTTAGTTTTATTGTTCCAAATTTAATGTAAAATTTTTAATTACGTTCTGTTAATTTTAATTTTGCAGGAAATTTGAATATATGGATACAAGGAAAAATTTAATATTAATTTTAGCATCGGTGGGAACTTTTGTGGAGGCTTTGGATATTGCAATTATTAATTTAACCATTCCTTCTATTCAGGAACAGTTTAACATCAGTGCGGGAACCGTTCAGTGGTTGCAGACTCTGTATGTATTGTTTTTTGGTGGCTTTCTGATTATTGGAGGGAAACTTTCCGATCAGATTGGAAGAAAGAAAATATTCTTATTGGGAGCACTGATTTTTATGCTGACCTCATTGGGGGCAGGTCTTTCAGAAAGCTTCAATGTGCTGGCTATATTCCGTGCTCTGCAGGGATTGGGAGCGGCGCTTGTGATGCCGGCAGCATTGTCTATTGTAACTAATACTTTCAGAGAAGAACAGGAAAGAAATCGTGCGATTGGAATTTTCAGTTCTTTTGCTGCAATTGGTTCAGGAAGTGGTCTTTCCGTGGGTGGGATTATCAGTACCTATCTGAGCTGGCATTGGGTTTTCCTTATTAATGTTCCAATTCTTTTAATTACGTTAATCTTATCCTATTATTATTTACCAACAGATGAGAAAAATGAAACCGCACAAAAAACAGATCTTATTTCCGGGATTTTAATGGTTGTAGGGCTTTTGAGTTTAACATACGGAACCCATGAATTGATTCATATTAAAGAACAGCCTT
Source organism: Chryseobacterium pennae (assembly GCF_003385515.1). Classification (GTDB taxonomy): domain Bacteria; phylum Bacteroidota; class Bacteroidia; order Flavobacteriales; family Weeksellaceae; genus Chryseobacterium; species Chryseobacterium pennae. The sequence goes on from NZ_QNVT01000011.1 coordinate 152,795, forward strand.
TTCTTGTAATAGGTTCATTAATAGTTGCAGTATTGCTTTTAGTGATGGTATTCTTCAGATTGAGAACTGTTGCAGAGCCCTTATTTGATCTGAAATTATTCAGACATGGTTCATTGGTTGTTTCCAATGCAGCTTTCTTCATGCTGGGAGCATTTTTCATCGGGTTTTTATTCCTGATTTCATTAATGCTTCAGAAAGATATGAGCTATAGTGCAGCTTCAGCAGGATTAATGTTGGTTCCGTTTAGTGTTCTATCGGCTTTAACAGCTAAGTTTGTACTGCCTCATGTTTCCAAACGGTTGAGTTCATCTCAAATGGGTGTATTAGGTTGGGGTTTTATGCTGGCTGGTGGATTGCTGTTGTTAATTTCAGTGTATGCAGGGCATCCGTTAGCGATGGTTCTATTAGGAGCTGCGTGTATTTCAGGAATAGGAATGACGTTCTGTTTTACAGCACTTTCTGTGATGGGAATTCAGGATGTTGAGCCTTCCAACTACGGATTGGCATCAAGTTTGAGTTCTACAAGTTACTTCCTGGGAGCTGGGATCGGGCTGTCGTTCATGACTTTAATGAGTCAGGTTTTTCCTTCAGAATTTGCGGTTGGAAGCCTGAATTTGATTGTACTGGTTAGCTATGCTCTTTTAGCCCTTGGAATGTTATTCTATTTTATATTGAAAAGCTTAAAAGTGAAACAGGCGGAAATGGCTGTTTCATCATAAGCGGCCTTAAAATTACACAAACTATATGAGTAAGGAATCGGTGTTTAGGCATTGGTTCCTTTTTTTATTTTTTCGTGAGTTCATCCTTCTTTATTACTTTTGTAGGATGAGAATACAAATCATTAGTGATCTTCATCAGGAATTTGGACGAACTGAATTATGTTTTGACAATGCAGATGTTATTGTTTTGGCTGGTGATGTTAATTTGGGAACTAAAGGAATTGAATGGATTAAAGAAACAATTCCTGGTAAGCCGGTGATTTATATTCTGGGAAACCATGAATATTATAAAGGCTCATATCCGAAGACTCTTCATAAAATAAAAGATGAAGCAGAAGGTTCCAATGTTTTTGTACTCGAAAATTCTTTTGTGGATATTGAAGGTGTCCGTTTTCATGGAACTACCTTATGGACCGATTTTTCCATCTTTGGAAACCCTGTGAAATATGGAATGATCTGTCAGCCGAAGATGAATGATTATAAAAAAATCAGACGCGATCCATCTTATTCAAAAATGAGAACCATAGACACTTTCAAAATTCATCAGCTTTCAAAAGTATGGCTGCGGGAGAATCTTGAAGTTTCAAAAGAGCTTAAAAATATTGTTGTTACTCACCATGCTCCCAGTATTCAGTCTGTACCGGAACATTATAAAGAAGATCCATTAACTTCAGCTTATGCTTCCAGCCTGGAAGATGTAATTCTTGAATATCAGCCATTATACTGGATTCATGGTCATATTCACACACCCTGCAGATATAGTATTGGGAAAACAGAAGTGATTTGTAACCCTCATGGTTATATTGATGAAAAGTACAATGGTTATGAGAAAGAACTAATTGTGGAAATATAATATGGGGAAGGCTGGGTGTATCAAATAGGCTAAAGATGGGATTTACCTGCTGGCTTTCTTGTTTTTCCAGCATTCTTGTGCTCTTTGCTTTTTTCCCTCTTTTCACTACCTTCGTACCTCATAACCCATTTCCTATGGCTAAAAAATCCCATAAAGAACTTCTCCAGAAACCTGATTTTGTTTCACAATTGGCTTTTGATGAATTATTACAGCAGGTAGAATTTGATCTCAGAGTCAAAGAGTTTGTGGTGATGGAAATTGACCGGGCGAATTATATCATAAAGCCTAATATCCCATACCGTTCAGATTATTTCTGTATTTTTCTTGTGCAGGAAGGAAGTGTTGGTTTTAGACTGGATGATAAAAATTACATGGTCTATAAAGGAGATATTGTTTTTTGTCCTATGGCTGAGACTTTCTGGGTAGATAATATTGCTATTGATTATAATGCTAAATATATTTTCTTTTCGTTGGATTTTATTTCTGAGGCTGGTTTTAACTATAAATCCAATAATGTACTGAAGAGTTTGTCGTCAGATCCTACCCATATCGTAAGGAATGAACCGGAGCTTTACAAAAGGTTACAGTTCTATTTTGATGAATTAAAGATGTTGAATAACAAAGAGAAAGATAATTATTATTTTAATGAAATGATCTGGCATCACTTCTCGCTGGTTATTTATGAGATTGATAATTATTTCAAAAAAATCGAAAAACCACATTCGGTGACTCCTCGTGAAGATGAACTTACTACCAGTTTTTTTAAACTTGTTCAGGAGCATTTCAAAGAGGAACATAATGTTCAGTTCTATGCAGACAAGTTGTTTATCAGTCGGAAGTATCTTACCAAAGTTATCAATAAAACCATGTTCAAAACGCCACGGGATATTATTCATCAGGTATTGGCGGTAGAAGCAAGGTTATTGCTCAAGAACCCAAATCTTAACGTGAATGAAGTGGCTGCAAAGCTTAGGTTCTCAGATCAGGCGTCTTTCAGTAAATTTTTCAAAAAGCACACTGGGAGAGCTCCATTAGAATACAGGAAAGATGATTTGTATTGATAATCAATTAGTTGTATTTTAGGTGTCTTTTTGATAAAATAAGGTCTATTTTTGATTTAAATTTTAGAAATATATTATTTAATTTGTCTATGAATGATATATCTCATGTTTTTTAAAATAAGGAGTCTTTTTGACAAAACAAGGAGTTTTTTGAATAAATCTATTGAATTTTTTTCGTTCGAATTTTGTGGCGAAAATTTAAATGACTATAGTTATGCAAAGATTTTTTGTTCAAAAATCGACACTGCTTTTTCTTGCGCTCATCGCTTTGACGGGATGTAAGAAAAGTAACCAAAACCAAGCTTATCAGCAACAGGCACCAGAACTTCCTGTAGAAATAGTAAAACAAGGAGATGCTTCTGTCTCCAGAGAATATGCAGCAGCAGTTGAAGGGGTTTCCAATGTAGAGATCAGGCCTCAGGTAACAGGATACCTAAGTAAAATTTTTGTAGATGAAGGAGATTATGTAAGAGCCGGCCAGCCATTGTTCAAAATTGAAGATAAGATATTCGCTGAGCAGATAAAAAGTGCACAGGCAGCACTGATTACGGCACAGGCAAATCTTTCCAGTTCTAAAATTGATCTGGACAGGAAAAAGGAACTTTTCAAAAATAAAATGGTTTCCGAAATCCAGGTGAAAGAAGCAGAAGCAGCTTATAATGCGGCAAGAGGAGCGGTAAGCCAAACAACATCTTCTATTGAATCTGCAAAGATCAATCTTAATTTTTCTACAATTAAAGCTCCGGTAAGTGGATTTATCGGAAGATTCAACTATCGTTTGGGAAGTTTGATGACCCCTGGTAATCAGGAGCCCATTACCCTTTTGTCCGATATTCATCAGGTATATACGTATTTCAGTTTGAGTGAAAATGACTTTAATAATTTCCAGAAACAATATGTGGGAAGCAGCATTGAGGAGGTTATTAAAAATACTCCGGCAGTATCTCTATTGCTTTCCGGGGGTGAAAAGTACGCTGAAACAGGAAGGATAGATGCCGTTGAAGGGCAGTTTAACAAAACTACGGGTTCTATTACCTTAAGAGCAAAATTCAATAATCCGAATCATCTTTTGAGAAGCGGAAATACCGGGAAGATCTTATTAGATCAGTTTTACAGCAATGTTGTATTACTTCCGATCGCTTCTACCAGAACGATTCAGGATAAAGTTTTTGTCTTCACGATCAAAAATGGAAAAGCAGAAATGCTTCCGGTAGAAGTGAATGGAAAAACGGGTGATCATTTCATCGTTTCCAAAGGCCTGAAAGCTGGAGATCAGTACATCGTTTCCGGTTTCGACAGACTGCAGCCGGGAACGCCTGTCGTGGCACAAAAGAAAAATGCTCAACAGAAAAAATCGTAAGAAGAAATCATGTTAAAGAAAATTATAAAAAGACCCGTACTGGCCACGGTTATCTCCGTGTTGCTTGTTATTCTCGGGATCGTCGGTATGGTCAGCCTGCCGATTACAAAATTTCCGGACATTGCACCACCTACTGTAATGGTAACGGCAGCATATCCCGGAGCTAATGCTGAAACGATTGCAAGATCTGTGGCTCCGCCATTGGAAAATGCCATCAATGGAGTGGAAAATATGGATTACATTACTTCTACAGCAAGTAATGACGGGACATTAAGTATTACTGTTATCTTTAAATTGGGAACAGATCCTGATCAAGCAGCCATCAACGTTCAGAATAGGGTAGCACAGGTAACGAACCAGCTTCCTGCTGAGGTGATCCAGGCCGGAATTACCACTGTGAAGAGGCAGAACAGTATGATTGCAATGGTTTCCCTGACGAGTAAAGATGGTTCTATGAATGATCTTTTTCTTGAGAACTATGCGAAAATTAATATTGTACCGGAACTGAAAAGGGTAAAAGGAGTAGGAGATGCCATGGTGTATGGGAATAAAGATTATTCTATGCGTGTATGGCTTGATCCGAATAGGCTTGCTTCCTATAATCTTACTCCATCCGATGTTTCCCGTGCGATTCAGACCCAAAACCTTGAAGCAGCACCCGGAAGATTAGGAGAGAGAAGTAAAGAAGTAATGGAATATGTCCTTCGATATAAAGGGAAATTCACGGAACCTGAACAGTATGAAAATATTACCATTAAAGCGTTAAGCGACGGTTCTGTTTTAAAACTGAAAGATGTTGCCAAAGTAGAATTTGGAGCCTACAGCTATACGGTTTCATCTAACTTTAATAAGAAGGCTTCCGTAACGATGGCGATCTTCCAGATGGCTGGATCAAATGCGAATGAAGTGCAGATTGCTCTTCAGGAAAGAATGAAGGAACTGGAGAAATCATTTCCCGCAGGAATGGCTTACGAGATTCCGTATGCTACCAAAGAAGCTTTGGATCAGTCTATAGAACAGGTAATTCATACCTTGATAGAAGCATTTATTCTTGTGTTCATTGTAGTATATATTTTCCTTCAGGATTTTAGATCAACATTAATCCCGGCTATTGCAGTACCGGTTTCGATTGTAGGAACATTCTTCTTTATGAAGATTTTTGGATTCTCAATTAATATCCTGACATTGTTTGCCTTAGTGCTCGCGATTGGTATTGTGGTGGATGATGCAATTGTTGTGGTGGAAGCAGTTCATGCTAAAATGGAGCATAAAAAACTGAATCCAAGGGCAGCAACCATGTCTGCGATGAGTGAGATTACAGGAGCAATTGTTTCTATTACCCTGATTATGTCTGCGGTATTCGTTCCGGTGGCATTTATGAGTGGTTCCACAGGATTATTCTATCAGCAGTTTGCCTTAACGTTAGCCATTGCCATTGTGATTTCTGCGATCAATGCATTAACATTAAGTCCTGCTTTATGTGCTCTGTTCCTGAAACAGCATCACGGTGGTGCTCATGAAAAAATGAACTTTAAAGACCGGTTTTTCGCTGGATTTAATGCAAGTTTTAATAAGTTGACATTCCGTTACGGAAAAGCAGTATTGTTCCTTTTAAAGAAAAAATGGATTGCAGTGGCAATGATTGTTGCTTTTGGAGGATTGTTTGCGTGGATGTCTATGACGACTCCAAAAGGATTTATTCCTGATGAAGATCAGAGTTTTATCATTGTAACTGCTAATCTGGCTCCGGGAGCTTCTAAAGACAGAACCTCCAAGGTGGTTTCTGATACGGAAGATCTTTTGATGAAAAATCCAGCAGTAGATAAAGTGATTTCAGTAGATGGACTCAACTTATTCAGTGGTTCAATGTCTTCTTCAGCGGCTTCTATCTTTGTTAAATTAAAAAACTCAGGAAAAAGAGGAGCGGTCGACAATATTAATGATATTATCGGGCAGACGCAAGGAATACTTTCTAAGGATAAAAGAGCGAATTTCCTTGTGATCAATACACCAACAGTTGATGGTTTCGGGAATACGAGTGGTATGGAGCTTGTGCTTCAGGACCGTACCAATGGAGAACTTCAGAACCTTGGAAATATTTCCTACGGAATGATGGGTGCTTTGATGCAGAGACCGGAAGTGGCAGTAGCATTTACCACTTTTGATGTTACCTATCCTCAGTTTGAAGTGCTTGTAGATGAAGTGAAATCGGCTCAGCTTGGTGTGAATGTTTCTGATGTATTGGGAGTGATGCAGGGATATTATGGAAGTATTCAGGCTTCAGATTTCAACAGATTCGGAAAATATTACAGGGTTTTGGTGCAATCTACTCCGGAAATGAGACAGGATAAAGAATCTCTGAATGGTGTTTTCGTTAAAAATAATCTTGGACAAATGGTTCCTATCAATACTTTGGTGAGCTTAAAACAGACAACAGGAGCTGAGGTGGTAGACCGTTTCAATCTTTTCAATTCATCCAATTTAACAGTAATGGCGGCGCCGGGTTATAGTACGGGTCAGGCAATGGCTGCTGTGGAAGAAGTAAGCAAGCAGGTACTTCCACCGGGATATACCTATGATTATAAAGGGATGAGCCGTGAAGAAGCAGGGTCCAGTTCGCAATCAGTGATGATTTTCGGGTTGTGTATTGTATTTGTATTCTTCCTTTTATCAGCACAATATGAAAGTTATATTCTTCCATTTGCTGTACTGATTGCTATTCCGGTAGGGTTGTCTGGAGTTTTTGTGGGAATTACTTTCGCAGAATTGTCTAATAATATTTATGTTCAGATTGCTCTGGTCATGTTGATCGGGCTTCTGGCAAAGAATGGTATTCTGATTGTGGAATTTGCCATTCAGAGACGAAGAGCAGGAAAAAGCCTTATTGCTTCAGCAGTAGAAGGAGCAAAAGCGCGTTTACGTCCGATTCTGATGACCTCTCTGGCATTCATTACCGGATTGCTTCCATTGATTTTTGTAGTAGGTCCGTCTGCAATGGGTAACCATTCCATTGGATATGCTGCTATTTCAGGGATGCTTTTTGGAACAATCTTAGGAATTTTTTTAGTTCCGGTACTTTTCGTGATGTTCCAGGCTTTGCATGAAAAAATCAACGGAAAGGTGGTAACAGATGCGGATTGGGAATATTAATTCAAATGATTTTAACAATGAAAATTAAAAATATAGCATATATCGCATTCATTTCAGGAACAGCAGTTTCTTGTGGGGTTCAAAAGTATGAACAGCCTGAAGTGAAGATGCCTGAAGCTTTCAGAGCTGACAGTATCGTGGTTGAGCAGAATGAAAACATCGCAAAAATCGGTTACAAAGATTTTTTCAAAGATCCGGTGTTAGTAGGATTGATTGATAAAGCGATGATTCAGAATAATGATCTTCAGGTAGCTTTAAAGCAGATAGAATTTGCTTCATTAGCATATACGCAAAGCAAATGGGGGAATGTTCCTACCATCAATGCTACTACAAACGGCAGTGTCAGCCGTGCTTCAGACAATAGTATGAACGGAATGATGGGCAGACAGTTTACAGGGAAGAGGTATACGGAAGACTATACGACAGCACTCAATTTTTCGTGGGAAGCTGATATCTGGGGAAAGATCAAAGGAAGAAAGGAGCAGGCGTTGGCTGATTATCTTAAAACTCAGGAAGCAGCAAAAGCGGTAAAAACACAAGTGGTGGCTGCTGTAGTTCAGGGGTATTACAATCTTCTGATGCTGGATACTCAGTTGGAAATCACAAAATCTAATCTCACCTATGCTGATAATACCCTGAAGTTTTTAGTGAAACAGCAGGAGCTAGGATTGATTACGGCTTTAGCAGTTCAACAGCAGGAAATTGTAAAGGATCAGATCCTGAAAACCATTCCGGCTATTGAAAGTTCTGTGGCTACGCAAGAAAATGCTTTAAGCTTGTTAACCGGCTCTATGCCTGGGAAAATTGAAAGAAGCTCAAGTCTGAATACTGTTCAGTCTCCGGATCATATTTCGGCAGGAATTCCGTCAGAATTATTAAGCTACAGACCTGATGTAAAAACAGCAGAGCTGGAAGTAAGAAAGAGTGCTGCAGCTATTCATGTGGCCAAAATGAGTATGTATCCGTCATTGAATATTACAGCTCAGGGCGGAGTAAATGCTTTTCAGATCAGCAAATGGTTCAGTATTCCGGGATCTCTTTTCGGAATGGCTGCAGGAGCTATTGCTCAGCCTATTTTGAATGGTAAACAGTTGAAAACCCAGTATGAACAGTCTAAAGTACTGGCAGATCAGGCTGAAATAAGCTTTAAGCAGTCTGTTTTAAGTGCGGTAGGAGAGGTTTCCGATGCATTGGTGCAGATTCAGAAGCTGGAAGAACAGCAGAAAATCGCTGAAGGATTAGTAGTAAAATCTAATGAAGCTGTAAAAAAAGCAGATGTATTATTTAAATACAATTCGGCAACGTATGTAGAGGTGATTATGACCCAAACCAATAAGCTTAATGCTGAATTGGAACTGGCTTCTCTGAAAGCTCAACGATTGAATGCAATCACAGCGCTGTACCGCTCTGTAGGAGGTGGATGGCAATAAAGTAAAATGAAACCTGCTTCGTCTTTAATGATGCAGCAGGTTTTTAATCTAAAATCATTATGAAGGATACAAATATACAGGAGGGAATCATTTTAATTCCGGATTTCAGCGGATTTACCGAATTTGTGTTCAATACTAAACTTTATACAGGAGAATATATTGTAAGACAACTACTATCTACGCTGATTGATATGAATGATCAGTATTTTGAAATTTCTGAAATTGAAGGCGATGCCATTTTATTTTATCGGTATGATGAAAATCCGTCTTATCAGAATATTTCAAAGATGCTTTGGAAAATGCGTAATGCATTCAACAGAAAAATAAAAGAATTGAGTAAGAGCTTAAGCACTACGATAGATTTGTCTTTGAAATTTATCGTTCATTATGGTGCCTTTTCGCAATATAATATCGGAAGCTTCAGAAAACTGTATGGCAAACCGATTGTAGAAGCCCATCAGTTGTTGAAAAATGGCTGGGCAGAAAAACCTTCTTATGCTTTATTCAGTAATTCTTTTTTAGAAAATACCAGTAATCAGGAAGCTGGTTTTAATGAAGATCAGCATCATCTGCCGGAAGTGGGCATGATCCATTATTTTGAAACAATAAACTAGCATATTTTTTATTTTTTAATCCTTGTAAATTTGCTATTGCTAGCGGCCCGGGTGAGATCCGGGCTTTTTTTATGGGTAAAATGAATATATATATGTTAAAGTTTGGTTAATGGAAATTATCGCAATTCTAATTTTTTTGACTATATATTATTAATAAGGGTTTTTAATTGTTTTTTTTGTCTTAATAACTGTTATTTTTTTAAATTATTTTTAAAATTGGGTTTTGTAAACTGTTAAAAACTAGAGGTTTATTTCGTTCTCTAATTTTTTTGATGTAACAAATGTTAGAGTATAGTGGTCTTATAGATAAAACTAAGATTTCACATGAAAAGAATATTACTTTCTATAGCAGCATTAACAGGTTCTCTGGCGTTGGCTCAGACACAGGCCCCAGATCCGGCTGCTAAGGATACTGCAAAGGGAAATGCAAAAGAGATAGAAGCAGTTACCATTGTAGCAAGAAAACCAACCGTAGAGTCTAAAGTAGACCGAACTGTTTTTAATGTGGCGAACAGCGCTATTGTAGCAGGAAATACAACTTGGGATGTTCTGAGAATGACTCCATTGGTAAGTATTGATAATAATGATGCCGTAAAAGCCGAAGGTCAGACGGTGACAGTTTATATCAATGACCGAAAATCAGTGTTTACAGGAAAAGAATTAAAAGAATATCTTAAAACGATTCCGGCAGATAATCTATTGAAGATTGAAGTGATTACAAGCCCGTCTTCAAGATATGAAGCTTCCGGTTCTGTTATCAATATTGTGTTGAAGAAACGTGATGATGAAGGATTAAAAGGGAGTATCTCATTAAGTAACAGACATAGTACAAAGAATTCTCAATATTCCAATTTCAACCTCAATTATCATAAGAAGAAATTTACGCAAACCCTGATTGGAAGTTATTCTAATAATAATTATGTACAAAAAGGGTCCAGTAATATTGTGTTTTATGCGGACAACAAGCTGAATAGAGATTTAAACTATCAAACCATATCCAGAAGTGAAACGCCATCCCTTTCCTCTACTTCCGAATTTGAGCTTAATGATAAAAATAATATAGGGCTTGTTCTTGAATATTATCAAAGCAGAGGTTTATCCTCATCAGATACAGAGGGGAGAGAATATGATAATCTGAAAAAGGATTTTATTGATTATCATCAGGCTCAAAATGCGAATACTTTTTACCGTAATCTGGGCACGAATGCTTTTTATAAATATTATGATAAAGAAAAAAACAGAATTCTGGACATTAATCTAGGAACCAATTATTCCGGAAATAATAATAATGAATTCATCAATAAAACAATATTGAACGATCCGAATATTAAAGAAATAGGATCAATAAATAATGGACAGATGCGTAATTATTATCTGAAAGTAGATTATACCCAGCCATTAGGTAAATCCTGGGGAACGATTGAAATAGGGGCAAAAACGGAATTCAACAATCATGTAATTCCTAATAATCTTTATGGATACAGTTTGGGAACTTCTGAATATGCAGGGCTCTCGACAAGGGATAAATTCCATTATGAGGATAATATTACTTCTGCATATGCCAACTATAGCAAAACATTTTTCAAGAAATTGGAAACCAGGATAGGGCTTCGATATGAATATATTGATTTTAAAGTAAGACAAGATGTAGCAGGAACCGAAAGAAAAGACGGCTATGGTACTTTTCTTCCTAATTTATTGCTGAAATATAATTTTTCAGATAAATATGATCTGAGTCTTACCTACGACCGTAAAATATGGAGACCCTGGTATTCGGAATTTAATCCTTTTTTAACTCCATCTATTGACGGAACCTATTCCAGAGGAAATATGGATCTGAATCCTAATCCTAACGACAGGCTTTATCTGAAGTTTGGAATCCTGAAAAAGTATTTTATTTCTGCAAGATATATGCATACCAATCAGGATTACTGGACTACTTATTCCAGTGAAGGAGGAAGAAATGTATCTTTCCCTGGAAATTTCAATGGGAAAGTTGAGAAATATTATATTTTTGCCAATACCAATCAGAATTTTCTTAAAAATAAGCTGAATCTGAATGTTGGATTCGGTTGGTATTATATTGATAATCATGATTTCAACTTGAAGAATGATATCGGAGGGAGAGCATATATCAATTATTGGGGTGGTTCTGCCAATCTTTCTTATACCAACCTTTTCAATAAAAATATTAACCTGAGTGCCTGGATGGAAATCTCCAATCAGAATAATGGAAATACTCAAGCCAATAATACCAACGTATTCCATAATATTTCCATTACAAAAATATTTCCTAAAACCCAGATGGAAGCCAGTATACAGCTGATGAATATCTTTAAAAGACCTTATTCTGATGACATCACTTACAATCAGGGCGGAACAGTGAGAAGATATGAATTATGGGATTGGTATGGAGTGAATATTACTTTTGTAAAGCGTTTCGGAAACCAGAAGGTGAAAGAAAATACCAAAACAGATGTTGAGAAAAATGCAGGAAGTGCAAAATAAAAAAAGTTAGTTCAATATAAAAGCAGGTTTCAGTTTTGGAATCTGTTTTTTATTGATGACAGGATATGATTTTTCTTGGCTATATCATTACATATACTTAAGTTTGTGAAAAATAACCATGAAAAAAACAACATTAAGCTTTATTGTTGCAGCTGGATTAATTTTAGGGACAGCTGCTCTATTCGGTCAGAAACCATCTGACGTAATGACTGAAAATTCCATTCATTTAGCTGAAAATAATACAGGTAGCGGTATTGAAGGTACCTGGAAAATCCATAAAATAGATGGTCAGAAAGTTGAAAATGATTTAACAAAGACATTTGCTCCTGGTGGTGTAATGATTAGCAAACAAGGGCGTGCTAGCAAAAAAACAAAATGGAAAATGGAAAACGGAAAACTTTGTGTAAATGAAGTGGGAGACGATTTTTCTTGTTGCGAATATAAAGTCACAAAAACTACTTTGACTTATACTATTATGGGGAGTGAGCTAAGTTTTATTCGCAAATAGTTTTAAGAAAATACATTAAAATTTGATATAAAAAATGCCCGAGTTTAGTCGGGCATTCGTTTTAGAAATATATAAGTAAGGTTACTTCAGTGTAAACTTCACCTTCGTTTTAATAGCATCTGAAGAATTTCCGATTTGAGCTTCAAAATCTCCAGGTTCAGCTACCCAGTCGTGCTTCTGAGCATCAAAGAAACTTAAAGCAGATTTGTCAATAGTGAAAGTCACATCTTTTTGCTCTCCAGGATTTAAATACACCTTTTCAAATCCTTTCAATTCTTTGGCAGGACGTGGAACAGATGATTTTGAATCACTGATGTAAAGCTGGGCAACTTCTGCTCCGGCTTTCTTTCCTGTATTTTTAACCGTTACCGTAAAAGTAATGGTATCGTTTAGTGATAGGGTGTTTTTATCTGCTGTAGCTTTTCTAAACTCAAAAGTGGTATAACTTAATCCATGTCCGAAGCTGAAAAGAGGTTTGATGTTTTTGGTATCATGCCAACGGTATCCTACCAATATGCCTTCGTTGTAAGTGATATTGATCGGGTTTTTCTGATCTTTTCCTTTTCCTGCAGCCAATTCATCTTTCTGACCGGGATATTCTCCAAGCTGATGTGCTGAATTATCTTCAAGCTTTACAGGGAAGGTAAACGGAAGCTTTCCTGATGGGTTGGCATCACCAGCTAAAATAGAAGCGATGGAATTTCCAGCTTCAGAACCTAAATACCACGACTGTAAAACGGTTGGAACTTCTTTAATCCAAGGCATGGCAACAGCATTTCCCGAAACTAAAACTACAGCCATGTTTTTATTTGCTTTGGCTAAAGCTGTAATTACATTATCCTGATTATATGGCAATCCATAGCTTTTTCTGTCGTTTCCTTCACTGTCCTGAAAGTCTGCTTTATTCAGTCCGCCAACAAAAATTACATAGTCAGATTTTTTGGCTAATGCTACAGCTTCATTTAAAAGTTCAGCATCAGAACGGGTATCTTTTAAATCCTGTCCGGATTTTACCCCATTGTATTCGCCACCAATATCTCCTACATATCCTCTGGCATACTGGACATCGGACTGTTTTCCAAATCTTGATTTTATCCCATCTAAAGGAAGGGTTTCATATTTTACCTTTAATGAAGATGAACCACCACCAACGGTCATGATTTTAATGGCATTTTCACCAATAACTGCAATTTTCTTGGCCTTATTGATGTCAATAGGAAGTACATTCCCCTGATTTTTTAACAGAACAATTCCTTCTTCTCCAATTTCTTTGGCTACAGCCTTATGTTCTTCAGAAGCGATATTCCCGAAAGGTTTATTTCGGTTCATTGTAGTTTTGTAGGCAAGACGAAGCAGTCTGGTTACCTTGTCATCCAATTCTTTCGTTCCTACTTTTCCTGCTTTAATCAGATCCAGATAAGGTTTTGCCAGATAATAATTATCATAGGCATTTTTGGTTCCGGCAGAAAGGCCATTCGTCCATGAACCAAACTCAAGATCTAATCCGTTATGGATGGCCTGTTCGGTATTATTAACAGCACCCCAGTCAGAAACTACTACCCCTTTATAATTCCATTCTTTCTTTAGAATATCATTTAAAAGATATTGATTCTGGCTGGCATATTGACCTTTATACAAGTCGTAAGCACCCATAATCGTCCAGGAGTCTCCTTCGGTCACTGCTGCTTTGAAAGGCGGAAGGTAGATTTCATATAATGTTCTGTCATCCACATTTACATTACTGGTATGGCGGAACATTTCCTGATTATTCAGAGCAAAATGTTTTACAGAAGTTGCCACACCATTAGATTGTACCCCTTTGATGTAAGGGACCACCATTTTTGAGGTCAGATAAGGATCTTCACCCATGTATTCAAAATTTCTTCCATTCAGAGGAGTTCTGTAAATATTGACACCAGGTCCCAGCAGAATATCTTTTTTTCTGTAACGGGCTTCTTCTCCCAATGCTTTACCATAGTTCCAGGACATTTTCTTATTCCAGGTAGCAGATAAAGCGGTTAGGGCAGGGTAGGCGATAATGGAGTCGTTGGTCCATCCGGCCTGATCCCATTCGTCCCACATTACTTCAGGACGTACCCCATGAGGTCCGTCAGTCGTCCAGAATTCAGGAATTCCTAATCTTGGAACACCTGGAGAACTGAATTTTGACTGTGCGTGAAGCATGGCTACTTTCTCTTCCAGCGTCATTCTGGAAAGAGCATCCTGAATACGCTGTTCTACAGGTTTCGATTCATCTAAATAAACGGGAGTCGTGTTCTGGGCCATATAAGAAACAGAAATAAAGGTGAATAAACTTACAATGGCGGTTTTCTTTAACATATTGCCTTATTATTGGATTGAAGCAAAAATAAACAAAATATTTATATTATCTCAAATTGAGAAAATAAATTTTAAGGCATAAAAAAACTGCCTACAAAATTGCTGACAGAATTTTTTTAGAAGGGAAAGATATTATAGGCGGATAGGCTGGGTATGTGAGATTTGAGGTCAATAATCAATATTGCTTCATAAGTGAATCGTCAATGATTAGTGAAAGGATAACAACCTTAAACTATAAACCCCGAACTTCGCATCCTGAACCGCATTACCATCCTTTTACGGCTCCTCCTTTAAAAACTTCAAGGGCTTTCTTTTCCACTTCGTCCGATTGATAAGCTTTAACAAAGTTTTTTACCTTCTGACTATTCTTATTATCCTGTCTTGTCACGACAAGGTTAACATAAGGGGAATCTTTATCTTCTTTAAATATCCCTTGCTTTTCCGAATCCAATCCGGCCTGTGCTGCAAAGTTATTATTGATAATTCCTACTACAACATCTCTGTCATCCAAAACCCTTGGGATTTGTGCCCCTTCAATTTCCATAATTTTCAATTGTTTCGGATTTTCTGTGATGTCGGTAACCTTTGGAAGTAATCCAACTCCCGCTCTTAGTTTCAGCAAACCATTTTTTTGTAATAGAAGTAAAGAACGGCCACCATTGGTAGGATCATTGGGAATAACAATAGTGCTCTCATTCTGCAACTGACTAAGATTTTGGATCTTCTTTGAATAAGCTATGATAGGATAGACAAATGTATTTCCTACAACAGCAAGATTATATCCTCTTTGTTTTGACTGTTCAGCTAAATAAGGAGCATGCTGAAAAGCATTGGCATCAATATCTCCGTTCATCAGAGCTTCATTGGGAACAACATAATCATTGAAAGGAATAAGTTCTACTTCAAGATTATACTTTTCCTTTGCTACCTTTTTAGCGACTTCAGCCACTTCCTGTTCCGGTCCGTAGGTAATTCCAACTCTGATAAAATTCGGATCATCTTTTCTTCCTGAGCAAGCACTGAAAAGTAATACTCCAGCAGTAATTAAACCTAAAATATTTATTTTTTTCATTCTATTCTTTTTAAATTGTAAAGAAGTTCCAACAGTAAAATCACAAAATCAAAATTATCTCTCTTGCTCTAAAACTCTAAAACCCTCAAACTTATCTATGGTCAAATTTCTTAGATAATCTATCTCCCATAAACTGGATGATAAATACCAAAAGCACAAGTAATACCAATACCGTATTCATAATGACAATATCATAACCGATATATCCATATTGGTAACCAACCTGACCAAGACCACCTGCTCCTACAGCTCCACCCATTGCAGAATACCCCACCAGTGTAATTAAAGTGATCGCAGCATTATTGATTAATGAAGGAAGCGCTTCCGGAAGTAAAACCTTTCTGATAATCTGCAAAGGAGAAGCTCCCAATGCTCTCGCAGTTTCTATTAATCCATGAGGAACTTCAATAAGGCTGTTTTCTACCAATCTTGCAATAAACGGTGCTGCTCCAACGCTTAACGGAACCAAAGCTGCATTCACTCCAATAGATGTTCCTGCCAAAATCCTTGTAAAAGGAATCATCCACACAATTAAAATAATGAACGGAATGGCACGGAAAATATTTACAATAATGGATAACGTTCTATAATATACTGCATTTTCCAGCAGTTGTCCTTTTCTTGTTAAAAATAACAGAATACCAACCGGAAGTCCCAGAACGAAACCAAAAAATCCTGACACGAATGTCATATAAACCGTTTCCCAGGTTCCTTTTGCCAAAAGGGCAAGTACTGCATCACTAAGCATATCCTTTTACTGTATTTTGAATTTTATTCTGATTAAAATAATAGATGGCTTTTTGGTTTTCCTCAGCCTCTCCTTGAAGTTGCAAAAGTAGTTTACCAAAATTAGAATTCCCAAAATATTCTACATCCGCTTTCAAAAGTTTATAAGGAATTTTATGCTCATTATATAGTGCTGAAAGAATTTGTTCAACACTTATGTTTTCGTTAAGTTCTATTTCGACCAGCGGAAATAAACCATCCTGTGGTTCTTTCTGTAGTCTGTTATTGAGTTCCTGTGGCAGGGTCATGACATCTGAATTTATAAATTGTTGGATCACCGGATTTTCCCGGTTTGAAATGATCTCACTTAAAGTTCCTTTAGCTAATAGTTTTCCTTTGTCTATCACAGCAACATGGTTACAAACCGATTTAATCACTTCCATTTCGTGGGTAATCAGAAGGATAGTAATCCCTAATCTCAGGTTAATATCCTTTAGCAGCTGTAAAATAGATTGAGTGGTTACCGGATCCAGCGCACTGGTTGCTTCATCGCAAAGGAGGAGGTGAGGATCATTGGCCAGTGCTCTTGCAATAGCTACCCTCTGCTTTTGTCCTCCCGAAAGACTTCTTGGATAATCATTGGCTTTATCCTCAAGGCCTACGATTTTCAGTAATTCGTTGACCTTTTTATGGATTTGATCTTTGCTGCTGTGATCCAGTTCCAGCGGAAGTGCTATATTATCAAAAACGGTTCTTGAAGAAAGAAGGTTAAAATGCTGGAAGATCATTCCTATTTTCTTACGCTCTTCAGCAAGCTGCTTTGAGCTTAATTGAGTAAAATTCTTTCCATTAATAATTACCTGCCCTTCATCTGGCCTTTCCAGGAGATTAACCGTACGGATCAGTGTACTTTTTCCTGCACCGGAGAATCCTATGATTCCTACGATATCTCCTTTATCTATATTGAGGCTCACCTGATCCAATGCCTTAAAGGCCTGTTTCTTCTGGTAAAATGTTTTTGATATGTTTTTGATTTCTATCATTCTGATGTTGTATACTGTTTAAATTGGCTGATAGCGTCTACCTGCCCTGTTAAAAAATCTTTTAACTCTTCTGATTTTCACCTTAGATCGTTTTGAAAGCTTGAAATATTTGGTAACATTGGTCAGCAATACTCCCAGCAATATGATTGCCAAACCATATAACTGGCCTCCATTGATACTTTGATTGGCTACAACCCATCCCGCAATAACCGTAATAATAGGGTTAATATAGGTATGAGTACTTACCAACGCAGCAGGCTTCACAGACAGCAGCCAAATGTACGACAAATAAGCGACTATAGATCCAAAGAAGATCAAAAACAGAACACCTGCCCATGCGGATACAGGGACGTTTGAGACCGAAAAATCATTCCATTCCCCTCTGAATAAAGCAATAAGAAAAGCGGCTATTCCGGCTACAATAAGTTGTTGGGCAATATTCATAAATGTAGATTGTGAAGCCGGATTTTTCTTGGAATATAAAGATCCTAAAACCCATGCAATAGAGCTTAATCCTAATACGACAAAAGCAGTAATACGAAGTTGGGGATCAGCAGCGGCATGTGCAGCCGTTGAATTTACACTTCCTTTTAAGAAAAAGATCAATCCTACAAAACCAATGGCTAATCCTATTGGAATAAACTTATCCGAAAAATAATATTTCCAGTTTTTTCTGTCGATGGCAATGAACCAGAAGGGTCCTGTTGCTATAGAAATTGCAGCTTCAGAAGCTGTTACATATTGTTCCCCCCAGGCTACAAGACCTGTTCCTCCGGTAAGGATAAGAACTCCGGTGATCGCGTTTTTCTTCCAGTTGATCAGTGAGTTTGCTTTTTCTCCTTTAGACAGGAGATATCCGATCATCAGAATCCCTGCTACCAGAAATCTCAATCCCGAAAGAATGAACGGCGGAAAACCTTTCAAGCCAAATGAAATAGCTAAAAACGTAATCCCCCATATTACATAAATGTTTGTAAATGCCAATGGAACCAGCCATTTGTTTTTAGAATTGCTCATTTTTATTTTTTTAATGTTTTGGTTTTTTAAATAAAAAAGGCCCTACAACTCGGTAGGGCCTTTGAAAGTATGTCATATTAAAAGTAAGGTCACCCACAGTATTCTTGATGCACATGCATACACATATCCTTCATCATGTTTTTAATGATGTATTTATTGGTTGCGGTATTTCTTGTTTTTGTGCTCATTTTATTTCCTAAATACGTTTGCAAATATATAATATAAATTTTATTAGTCCACTAAAAAAGTAGGGTTTTTGAATATTAAATTGTTGTTAATGTTTTATATCGCTTGTTTTCAGTGTTTTAAAATTGATGTTTTTTTGATTTTAATATTGTTAAAACTTTAATTTTTATTTTTTAATTCATTTTTAATTGAATTTGTTGGTTTTTTATGTTGTAAAAAAGATAAAATAAATTGAGTTTTTTGTGAATTGTGTAAATATGAAAAATGGAGGTTGATAATATAAATTATGAAACTGATAAAAGCAAAAAGTAGGGAAGAGCTATAAAAGAAAGGGAATGGAAACAGGGGCAAATATTGTACAAGGAAGAAGTGGGCTGGCTGAAAAATTGAAACACTTTGATGTTCAGAGGTTCCGGGGTTTAATTTTTTTAATTAGTGAAAGTCAAAAAAAATCCCGATTTTTGCCTCCTTCAATAAACCTGAGTTCATGAAATTATGTATTGCCGAAAAACCAAGTGTTGCCAGAGATATCGCCAAAGTATTAGGTGCTACCGCATCTAAACAGGGCTATATGGAAGGGAACGGCTATTGCGTAACATGGACGTTCGGGCATCTTTGTACCCTTAAGGAACCTCACGATTACGGTCCACAATTCAAATCCTGGAATTTATTTTCACTACCGATTATTCCAAGCAGTTTTGGAATAAAGCTGATCCCGAATAAAGGCGTTGAAAATCAGTTTAAAGTGATTGAAAGATTGGTGGAAGAATGTGATGAGGTCATTAACTGTGGGGATGCTGGGCAAGAAGGTGAACTCATACAGCGTTGGGTACTGCAAAAAGCAAAATGCAACAAGCCTGTTCAGCGTTTATGGATTTCCTCATTGACGGAAGATGCCATCAAAGAAGGATTTTCAAGCCTTAAGCCGGCAGAAGATTATAAAAACCTTTATCTGGCAGGAAATGCAAGAGCAATAGGAGACTGGTTATTGGGAATCAATGCAACAAGACTTTTTACAAAGAAATTTGGCGGAAATAAAGCTGTTCTTTCCATTGGAAGGGTACAGACTCCTACATTAGCGATGCTGGTTCAGCGTCAAAAAGAAATTGATGCCTTTACCACAGAAGAATATTGGGAACTGAAAACCAAATACCGTGATGTGGTTTTCAATGCTGCAATTGATCGTTTAAAGACATTAGAACGCGCAGAAAAAGGACTGGAATATCTTAAAGTAAATCCGTTTGAAATTGTTTCTTTCGAAATAAAAGAAGGAAAAGAAAAGAATCCAAGGCTTTTTGACTTAACAGGATTACAGGTTGAAGCCAATAAAAAATACGGGTATTCTGCAGAAAATACATTGAACTATGTTCAGAGCCTTTACGAAAAGAAGCATGTAACCTATCCGCGTGTTGATACCACGTATTTATCAGATAGTTTATATCCGAAAATAGAAGGGATTCTCAGAAAAATGTATCCGTATCAGGAATTGATTGCTCCATTACTGGAAGCCCCGATTCCAAAATCAAAAGCAGTATTTGATGATACCAAAGTAACCGATCACCATGCGATCATTCCTACGGAAGTTCCCCCTTCTCAAAATCTGAGCAGGGAAGAAAAACTGATCTATGATCTGATCGCGAAACGCTTCATTGCTGTTTTCTATCCTGAATGTAAAATTTCCAATACATTGGTTGAAGGTAAAGTAGGAACTATTCCTTTCAAAACGAGCGGAAGACAGATTCTGGAACCGGGATGGAGAGCCGTTTATGCAAAAGAACCGAAAGAAGAATCTACTGATAAAGAAAAAGAGAAAGAAGAAGAACAAACCATTCCTGAGTTTGTAGCAGGGGAAACCGGACCTCACGACCCAATGATTCACCAGGGGAAAACAACTCCTCCAAAGCCTTATACGGAAGCAACATTGCTGAGAGCAATGGAAACAGCCGGAAAACAGGTTGAAGATGAAGAACTGCGTGAAATGCTTAAGAATAACGGGATCGGAAGACCATCTACCCGTGCGAATATCATCGAAACGCTATTCAAAAGAAAATACATTGAAAAAAAGCGGAAAAATCTGATTGCCACTCAAACAGGAATTCAGCTGATCGATACCATTGAAGATGAGCTTCTAAAGAGCCCGGAACTGACAGGTGAATGGGAATCTAAACTTCGTAGAATTGAAAAAGGGGAGTATGAAGCCAACCTTTTCAAAGAAGAACTCATCCAGATGGTAACAGAACTTACTGATAAAGTAGTTTACGGAAAAGGAAAGGTCATTACCCTTCAGGATGAAGAAAAAGAAGAGGTGAAGGAAAAGAAAAAAAGAGAGCCTGTACAGAAAAAAGAACTCCAGTCCTGGGAAGAAACCAAGTGCCCGAAATGTAAGGAACATAATCTCATCAAAGGGAAAACAGCTGTAGGGTGTTCTGATTTCAAAAATTGTGGGTTTAAAATCACTTTTGAAATCTTCGGAAAAAAATTATCTGATAAACAGCTGTTAGATCTTGTTTTAAAAGGGAAAACTTCTAAACTGAAAGGTTTTAACGCTCATCCGGAAGGACTTACAGAAGGGGTTCTTTCTTTACCTGATGATTTCAAGGTACAGCTTGGCTAATCATTACACTAATAAGGTCATATAACTTTACCCCAACAACTTTCTCCAATATTTCAATTGGAGAAGTAATAATTTACTCTTTTTCGGATAGGTGCATTCAAAGAAAATCTAAATTTTTGAAGAGGAGTAGTTCATGATCCTCCTAATCCATGTACTATTTCCAAAAAAACAAAATCTCCGGGAGAGCCGGAGATAAAAACACAAATGATGAAAAAAAATTATTTCGAGCCGCAAAATTAGATATATTACTACACATATTATGATAGAAAAGCGTAAAAAAATGATAATAAATTCCCCAACAGGTTTTCGTTAACAAGGGATGATCAGGTTTAACACTTGTTCGGGTGTGAAATCTGACAAAATTAATAACCTTTAAATTCCAGAAAATTTCACGTGGCATATTTTCACTGCATATTTTTACAATTAGATTTCAAACAATTAGATCATATTCTGAATAGAATAAGCTTCTTCTGGATGTGTTCATACTGCATTGAATTTACTGTACTTTTCGGTTGTATAGCTAAACACCAAAATGAATAACTAATCAAATGAGGTTCCTTTGATAAAAACTATTTTTCTATGGATTTTCTAAATTGGGTTGGAGTTACTCCTGTTTTTGACTTAAAAAATTTAGTAAAATTGGTGAGCTCTTTGAATCCCAAATTGTAAGAAATCTCACTGATATTTAACTGATTGTACATCAGATTTCTTTTAATTTCTAATATCATCCTGTTAATTAACCACTGTTTTGGGGTTTCCTTTTCCGCTTTAAGAAAAGCTTTCTGAAGTGTTCGGAGAGTTATATTCAATTCTTCACAATAGTTGTCAAGACTTAAATGTCGATCTAGATTTTTATTTACCAGTGATTTAAATCTAGCAACCAGCAGTTTGTCTCCACAAAAGTCAAGGTTAATTCCCTTTATCTAAGTCGTAGTTCTACTACAGTTTTAAAAATTATGTCAAAAAAATATACTTTGGCATTGTTTTTATCTATATATGGTGATATAATTAAAAACACACATAATCGAATGAAAAAAAACATCTCAAACTCAGAGAAGATTTCTGAGAACCATATTTCGGGCATCAATCGGGTCATTAAGCTTGATATTGTGGTTGGTGGAAAGCTCATTAATCATTTTAAACATTTCCGTTTACAACAGAGTGCTAAAACACATCATAGTTTTGAGCTTATTCTTGCTCATGATTCTTTGAATGAAACCCAAAACTACAATCTTGAACAAGCAAGACAGTTCATGGGAAAACGGCTGACTGTAACGTTCAAATACAAAGATCCAGAACACGAAAACCCAGAGAGAACATTTGTAGGGATTATTACAAGTATATCATTCAGCAAGGAAAAGATGAGCTTAGGAAATATTGTACTCAAAGGCTACAGTCCAACCATTCTAATGGATTCTGCTCCACATACTCAAAGTTTTGGGGGTGGGCAGTCTGTTAATACTTCCATCATTGCAGACAGGATTATTAAGGAAGCATTAGGAACGAATGACTTTGATTTTAGAGTAGAAACTCAAAACAATAGCTACATCAACTACAGTGCACAGTATTGTGAGACTCATTATAACTATCTTGCCAGAATTGCAGAAGCTTATGGAGAACAGTTTTATTATGACGGTGAAGTACTCCACTTTGGGAAGCTCCCACCTAATGAAAAGTCTATTAAACTTATTGATGGCAGTAATATAAATGATGTGACAATAGAACTGAAGGCAGTACATACAAAGCCTGAATATTTTGGGTATAACAGCAGCAGTCATACAAAAATGTTAGGTGTTGATAGTCGGATTAAGCATTTAGGTGAATTATCAGCCAAAGCTTATGAATTGAATGATAGCATCTTTAAAACCCGTTCATTAACCCCTACTCCCATTAATGCCAATATGTTTCGTGATGTGGATGATTCTCAAAAGAGCGCAAGAGGAAGTAAGGCAGTAGATGTTTTTACCGTGTCAGGAGAAACAACAGTTCCATTTCTATATATTGGTTGTGTAGCAGATTTAGCCATGAGGAAACCTGACAGCAATCAAACCTCACATTTTACCGCTTTAATGATTACTGAAGTAAGTCATGAAGTTGATGCAAGGGGATATTATACAGGAAGCTTTGAAGCGATTGCCGAAGGAACAGGTTTTATGCCGAAACCTAATTTTGAAATTCCTAAAGCAGAACCGCAAGTAGCAACTGTTATCTCCAATGTTGATCCTTTAAACCAAGGAAGAATACAAGTACAATTCGATTGGCAATTAAATGATACAACAAGCTTTATCAGGATGATGAGTCCTGATGCAGGGGGAACAGATGCTATAAGTCAGAACAGAGGATTTGTAGCCATTCCTGAAATTGGAGACCAGGTTATGGTAGGTTTTGAATATCATCATCCAGATTTCCCTTTTGCAATGGGCGGAATGTTTCATGGAAATGTTGCATTAGGAGGTGGAGTTAATAATCACCTAAAATCCATTCAAACCAGAAGTGGAATCCGTATTTTGATGAATGATGCTGAGGGAAGTGTAAATATTATTGATCCAAGTGGTAATACTTATTTTATGGATGGACAGGGAAATATTTCAGTAACTGCTCCTAAGAATATGACTTTCAATGCGGGGGAAAACATTAGTATGATTGCAGGAATGAATATTACATCTAATGCAGGGATGAATATTTCAGAAACAGCAGGCGTGGATCACAGCAGTATTGCAGGAGGAATGATGATGCAAAATGCAACCTTAGATTATTCTTTGGTAGCAAAAAATATTATGGAAATTGCACAAGGAGATAGAAAATCTCTTTCAAAAAAAGTATATGATCAGTCTCAGGAAAAATCAATATCTTCTGAAAATAAAAATGAAATTCACACCAAAGGAACTTTTGATAATAACAGTGGTGAAAACTCTAAACATCATTAAAAATGGCAGAAGGTAACATTACAAGAATAGTTGGTGGTAAAAATATAATAGAAACCGAAGAATGGATTGTCTATACGGATCAATTTACGGCTTATGCAGGAAAAGGAAGCCATTTTACCGCTGAGGGTGGCACTAACATAGGAATTCCTAAAAAAGCCCCATCTGTTGGTCATTATTTTAAAAAAGCGTGGTGGAGCTCAGATTATGAAGGGAAAAAGGAAATAACAAAAGCTAAAGTTGGGGATAAAGTTTATTTTCAAGTAGAAATGACGGATAAATTTCCACAAACCTCTCTTCCTAAAGAAAAACAACAAAAAATTACTTTTACATTATATGAATTTACTGGAAATAAATACAGTATTGGTTATATGTATGTTTATGGACCAAGAATATATTTAGATAAAGAACCCCAAAAAGATAAAGAGATTAAGTATGTTACTTGGGAAGATAAGAATAAAAATGATACAATAGACCCAGAAGAAGAATATTCTAAAAAACCTTATAACGAAGAAAAGGTTAATGGCAATAAAGCTGTTATTTCGTTTCAATTGAGTGATGGGTTGTCATCTTATTTCAATGAATTTACTGAGTTAAAGTTATTCATGTCTCTTTCTTATGATTGGGAAACAGTTGACTTGCCTGAAACTGAAGATTTATACCTAGATATAGAACCTAAACCTCCAGTAATAAAAGAAATTTATGTAAGGTTATTAAATTATCAAGTATCTCAACTAGCCATTAATCGACTGAAAGAAGTTGGAGGTAGCATACAATACATAGAAGGAAATGACGAGATAATGAGTGAAAAAGTGAATATGGATTATTTTTCTGTGAGAATTGACGAATTACCAACGTTTGCTAATGGCAATATTATACTTTTATATAAAAAAATTAGAGAAAACTTCCTAACCTTATCAAAAGGAAATGTTACATTTGAATCACATTCTGAGCCATTTCATAACAATATTGATGGTAGCTGGGAATTTAAACCTTATCCGAAAAAAGACGATCCTGAATATGAAAAAGAACAACTAAGGAGATGGAAAAATGAACTTGGAAACACTGTCATATTTATTGATGCTGGTGGAGGATTAATAGAAGAAACAATAGGAGATAGTGGGGCTGTCCTTGAAAGTGAAACTAATCCCTATGATATGTGTTGGATATTTACAACTATTGTAACAGAAAAGAGCAAAACTCAACCATTTTCTGGGCATAGGCAGTTTGGTATTCACAAAGATGAAGAAGGAAATTATAGATTTTTTGCACGTGCGATTGATAGAATATGGCCAACTCCTACGATAGTAAATTTAAGTATGGGAAGAAAAGATTATGCTGTAAAAGACTATTTAAAGATAGCAGATTCTACTTGGAATAATTTAATTAATAAAGTATCACAATTTATTATTAAATATGGTGGTAAAACAACTATAATGCAACCTGAGTTTGTCAGAACAGACTTTAATAAATTCAGAGATAAATATAAAAAGACACCTGTTACTTCTATTGGAAACATTCCTCAATATAAAGAAATAAAAGAAAATGAAATATAGTAATCTAATCACGAAATAATTTGATAATGAATAATATAAAAAATAACTCAAATTATTCAGTTTTAATCTATTGCTTAAAGTTATGGCTATTGACAAGTGCGATCTCAGCTATTGTATTTAAATTAATAGAAATACAAAATATTGGTACTTCTAACTTTTGGGGTAGGCTAATAACATATCTAATTTATGGATTGGTACTTGGTCTATTAAATTCTCTTCCTGGATTTATAGTATTGGGCTTAATCATTAAATTTTGGATAAAGGATAAATTAAAATTAATTATTATTACAATTATTATATCTTTTGTTTCTTTTTATTTTTTTCATTGGCCATTTGAAATAGACAGACCTAAAATATTTGTTATTCCAACTATATATGCTGTTGTCACTTCTTGTTTAATTTTAATTTCAAATACAAAAAGACTCCATTAGATGAAAATTACCAAACTTGTTATTCTTTTTAATTATAAGAAAATACTACTGGGGCTATGTATAGCAGTAATTCTTCTGATTGCTTCTTATCAAATAAACTCTCCTGTTTTTAACATATTATTAAAGATTGGAAGCAGCCTTATAATACTAAATATTATTGCCTCTATAATAGCCTCTTATATTCTTTATGATAAATCTGATCTATATAAACTGAAAAATTTAGATAGAATTATTGATTTTGAAAGAATTGATAATGCTGTTTTAATTCATGCTAGTTTTGATCCTCTATCTAAAAAAATAGAAGAA
>NZ_QNVT01000012.1 GCF_003385515.1 Chryseobacterium pennae
GCATACAGTACATGCACTGAGATAAATCTTTTTCATTCCCGTGTTGTTTTTGAGTTTAATGATTAGTTTTCAAATTTTCGCAAATTTAACTTTTTTTAAATCACTTTAATATGATTTAACATATAATACTTCTAAACATGATGATATTTCTATCAATATTTGTCATTTCATATCATTCTCCTACAAAGCTACAATGCGACTGCGACAGAACCTGTCGTATTATTTTGAGATTATTTTCAATGTAAGACAGCTTAACGAAAATGCTTGGGAACCGTCTTACAGGATAACCAAATATTTTTTTAACTTATGAGGTATAAAAGGTCCTGTATTGAAAAGTAATATCATTCATTACTCATAAAAATAGCCCCGATAGAAACGGTTACCCCGCAACACGGGTTAGAAAGGTGGAGGAATTGAGCGTTGGAGCGCGATGGCGTGAGGAGTATGAGTGGATAGCGGGATTAAGCTCCTAAAAAAAGAAGAAGACATTTAAAGTCTAATATATATTCATAAAAAAAACACCCTTTTACGAGTGGCTTAGTTTTTTGAAATTTTGATCTTATTGATAAATGACTACGTCGTCTTTTTTAATCTGGTAACCTGCTTTCTTGTAAGGAACTAAGACATAGGTTTCTTTAATATAGCTTCCGCTTTTCCAGATTTTTCCTTTGCCTTCTCTATCAAGAATGATACTTTTTGCATTTCCTTCCGGAATAAAAATTTCTGCCCTCTTCATATCTTTACTAAAAATAACTGCCGTCATTGTGGAATAGCTTTTATCTGTAGCAACTTCCTTTAATTTGATTTTCTGTTCGAAAACCCTTATACAGTTATTTCTGATTTGCGAATAAGTATATCCTGCTGAGCCTATACATCCGTGAACATCTCTGTCACCTCCCAAAGCCGGAGTTTTTTGTTGAGCGAAAACTAAAGATCCCAGGAACATCATGCTAAATAAAATTGGTTTTTTCATATTTAAATTATTAATGTTTTCAGTTTGGTAAAGTATTTTGGAAATAAAGATACTAATTCATTCTTAGTTACAAAAAACATTATTGTTATAAACAATGTATAAGTTCTATTTTATGTGAATTAATTCTACAAAAAAGTCACTCCTTCGAGTGACTTCATTTTTCTTTAGAAATGTGATTTTATTGATAGATTACTACATTATCCTTTTTAAGCTGGTAACCGCTTTTTTTGTAGGGAGTTAACACATAACCATCTTTTTTCCAAGCTTTTGCTTTTCCTGTTCTGTTAAGAATTATGCTTCCTTGTTCAACATCTTTTACAAAAATTTCAGCTTTCTTCATGTCTTTACTGAAAATAACTGCTGCTATATAATCTCCTTTTGTAGCAACCTCTTTTAATTTGATCTTTTCTTCAAAGGTTCTTATACAGTTTTTCTTAATCTGTGAATAGGTATATCCTGCTGAACCGATACATCCGTGAGCATCTTTATCGCCACCTAATACCGGTGTTTGCTGTGCAAATGCTATAGTACCCAGGAACATTGCGCTTAATAAAATTGTTTTTTTCATGTCGTTTGTATTATATATGATAACTACGCAGGATATTAATAAAAATCATGCCAAAAAAATCATAAAACACATTATTGTGAAAAAAAATCTCTTTTTACTTTGTCCAATTGATCTTTGAATGCTTCACCTCATCAGAACTTGTTCCCATCATAATATCAAATTCGCCTGATTCCCAGTCATATTTTAAATCTCCATTATAGAATTTCAGGTTTTCCGGCGTAATCGTAAAGGTTACTTTTTTAGATTCTCCTTTTTTCAAAAATATTTTCTGGAACCCTTTCAGTTCTTTTACGGGTCTTGTAATACTTCCCACCATATCTCTGATATACAACTGTACCACTTCTGCACCGTCATAGTTTCCGGAATTGGTTATGGTAACGGACGCCTGAATCTCCTGGTTTCCTTTTGGATTGGTATTGGATATGCTGATATCTGAATAGTTGAATTTCGTATAGCTCAATCCGTAACCAAATGAATATAATGGCGTATTGCACTCATCCATATAATTGGAACGGAATCTCTGGTATTCACATTTATCCGTAAGTTTCTGATCTAATGGTCTGCCTGTATTTTTAGCATTATAATAAATAGGGACCTGTCCCAGGCTTCTCGGGAACGTCATCGGAAGTTTTCCTGATGGGTTTACTTTTCCGAAAAGTACATCTGCCATGGCATTTCCTGCTTCTGAACCTGGGAACCATGCATTAAGAATGGCATCGGGAGTGTCTTTTACATTCGTTAATGCTAATGGACGACCTGTGAAAAGGATCATTGCAATTGGTTTTCCGGTCTTTTTCAGTTCATTTAACAGGTCAACTTGTGATTGAGGAATCGTGATTTCAGATCTTGATGAAGATTCTCCACTCATTTCTGCAGATTCTCCGATCGCCAGGACTATAACGTCAGCTTTACTGGCAATATCAACGGCTTCTTTTAACAGTTCTTCTTTTGAACGGTTATCTCTATCGGTTTTCTTTCCGTGAGCAGCATATATTTCTTCTAATTTGGCATCGTAATCGATATTAGCCCCTTTTGCTGAAAGGAATTTCACTTCTTTGCCGTAATTTGCCTGAAGCCCCTGCATTAAATTAACTGAAACACTGTGTTTTGTAGCAACACTCCAGGTTCCAGCCATGTTCATAGAATTATTCACCAATGGTCCGATTACCGCAACAGTTCCTGATTTTTTTAAAGGCAATACCTGATTTTCATTTTTCAGTAAAACCATTGACTGAGCAGCAATGCTTCTTGCGATATTACGGTTTTCTAAATTATATACTTCTTTTGCCGCTAATTTGGCATCACCGTGTTTGTATGGATTATCAAAAAGACCTAAGTCATATTTTGCTTCAAGAATTCTTTTTGTGGCCATATCAATCTCAGCCTGGGTAACTTTTCCTTCGGATAATGATTTTTTTAAAGTGGTTAAAAAGCCTTCTCCTACCATATCCATATCAACCCCAGCTTTTAAAGCCAGTGCTGAAACCTGCTGAAGATCTCCCATTCCGTGATCAACCATTTCATTAATCCCGGTATAATCGGTTACTACAAATCCTTTGAATTTCCATTGGTTTCTCAATACTTCCGTCTGAAGCCATCTGCTTCCAGTAGCGGGAACGCCGTCCACTTCATTGAAAGATGCCATTACAGAAGCTACCCCAGCATCTACAGCAGCTTTGTAAGGTGGAAAATATTCATTGAACATTCTTACATGGCTCATATCAACCGTATTGTAATCTCTACCGGACTCTCCTGCTCCGTATAATGCAAAATGCTTTACACATGCCAAAATATTTGTACCATTAGCCAAATCTTTACCCTGGTAACCATATACCATATTTTTTGAAATCTCACTTCCTAAATACGGATCTTCACCGGAACCTTCGGACACTCTTCCCCATCTTGGTTCACGGGAAATATCCACCATTGGCGAAAATGTCCAGTTGATTCCATCAGATGCAGCTTCTCTTGCAGCTACTTTAGCAGACTGCTGTACCAGATTCATATCCCATGAAGCGGCTAAACCTAATGGAATAGGGAAAGTAGTTTCATAGCCGTGAATCACATCCATTCCAAAGATCATTGGAATTTTCAGGCGGCTTTTTTCAACAGCTACTTTCTGAACAGCTTTAATCTTGTCTGCTCCTTTTATATTAAATAATCCTCCTACTAGCCCCTGTTCTACTTTTTTTCCGATATCTGAACTCTGAGCCATTCCCGTAGTAAAATCTCCGGAGGTAGGAAGGTTCAGCTGACCGATTTTTTCATCTAAGGTCATTTTAGATAAAAGATTGTCTACAAAGGCTTTCTTCTTGGCCTGATATTGTGCAGTCTGATAGGACTGTACAGGCTTATCCACCATTTCCTGAGCGGAAAACACCGGCGAAAGGGCCAGGGTTGCAAGTACAATTAACTTTTTCATAAATCTATCTTCTTATTATTATTGTTTTGATTTCTATCTAGTCTTTTTCGTTTAACGAAACCTGTATTTCTATTTATTTTTCTTTTTAGACAGCATCCATTCATACAACTGCGGATTTGAATAGGCTGAATCCCATGAATTATGATTGTCATTCGGGAAAATCACCAGTTCTGCTGATGGATTTATAGGATGAAGTTTCTGATACAGTTTAAAAGCATTTTCAGGTAATACAACATCATCCATCCCACCATGGAATATTTTCATATTCAAATCTTTAAATTGATCAATATTGGCCGTCATCATCTGGTCTGTAGGTGCACAAACTGAAGCTACTGCAGCAAACATTTCAGGATGCTCCATTGCCAGCTTCAAAGTTCCCCAACCTCCCATCGAAAGTCCTGTAAGATAAATTCTGGAGGTATCAATTTTATATTTTTTCTGGATATCCTTAATCAGGTGATATACTGTTACTGTATCCCACCAGCTATCTACCGGACATTGCGGTGCCAGAATAGCCACCGGTTCTTTGATCAGGGCTTTATATGTGAATGGACTGTGAGCTTTTACCATTTCAAGATTACTCCCTCTTTCTCACGAACCGTGAAGAAAAACAATCAGTGGAACATTCCCTTTTGCATTCTGGGGATAATCCAGGATATAAGAAATTTTTTCCGGTCTTTTGATCTCTTTATTCAGTTCTGCTTTGATTTCCTGAGCATTAAGCTGTAAAGAAAGTGGCAATAATAAAAGGGGAATATGTTTTAATTTCATGA
Organism: Chryseobacterium pennae; assembly: GCF_003385515.1. GTDB lineage: Bacteria > Bacteroidota > Bacteroidia > Flavobacteriales > Weeksellaceae > Chryseobacterium > Chryseobacterium pennae. Next base: position 4,737 of record NZ_QNVT01000012.1, read on the forward strand.
TGCTTTTAGGTTTTGGCTAAAGCCTGTTTCTATTGAATGCATATAGCTTTTGCAAATTTTTTCTCTCGCAGATTTTACAGATTAAGCAGACTATTGTGTTTTATCTTTTTACAGTTCTCATCAATAGTTAACCACAAAAGTTTTATTCCAAACACTTTAGCCCTCTTAAGTTAATTTAAACAATACTGTATATAAGTCCTCTGAAGTTTTTTAAAATCTTTGATTTTCTACTTATATGTCCTTTTGATACACAAGGCCTGTCACTTTAAATAACTTAAGTATTTTATCTTTTGAGGTTTATATAAAAATAAATAACTTTTTCATATAAAATCAGTGAGCTTTATTTTTAATTATTTTATTCCATATTTTGTGGATTGGAAGCCTAGTTTTTTCAATCCTTGCTGGATCTCAGGAGCATTCATAAATAACTTCCAGAGAAATCCTGTTCTGTAATTTTCGATCATGGGTGCTATTGTCCCCTGATCAATGGCAAGGTATCTTGGCGTAAACCAATTGTTATAGTTGATGGAAGTTGCATCGTAAGGGCCTGCTGATCCAATGAATTCAGGCTTTTGAGTATAGATAAACCTCAGAAAATCCATGGATTCTTTTGGAGTGTACGGAAAACTGCTTAGAGCAGCTGTAGGGGTTATCACTCCATCGTCATTATTTGGCATATGAGCCGTATAGCCTGTGCTTCCATCCTCGTTTCTTGTATATCCGGCCGTCAGTCCCCAATAATTTGGTCCGTAACCTTTCCATTGTTTTGGATTTTCAACACAGTATTTATAATCAATAAGGGTTTGATTTTTATTAATATCAAAATAGTTTTTCACCAATTTATCGGATAATCCTGTCGGATCAAGCCCGATGTATGAATATTGAGCCCAGAAAAGCGGCCCGCCATATTCTTCGGCATAGTTGTGTTTTACATACAGAGGCAATCCGTATTTTGTTTTGTCGGTAAGATAGGTCCCGTTTCGGGTCCACCCTTTATAATAAGTTTCAGCATCTATGGAATATGTAGGGGAAGATGCGGCAAGGATATAAGTAATGAGACATTCATTATAGCCTTCAAGTGGGAAATTCATTTCCCATTGATATTCCGGTGACCAGTGCCAGTACAGTACTTTTTCACCTCCTTTGGTGTACCAGTTCCATTGAATTCCTTTCCAGAGTTCATCACATTTTGCAGCCAATACTTTTTCTTCTGCATTTCCATTTTTAAAGTATTCACGAACCATCAGTATCCCTGAAGTAAGGAATGCTGTTTCTACAAGATCTCCTCCATTATCTTTCTTTCCAAAAGGAACCGTTTTTCCGGTTTCCCCATTGATCCAGTGTGGCCATGCCCCTTTATGACGATCTGCTTTTGCCAGAAAATTCATAATATGGGTTAATCTTTTCACAGCTTCTTTTCTTGGAACAAATCCTCTTTCCACTCCTACCAGTAAAGTTGCCAATCCAAATCCAGATCCTCCTGTTGTAATGACATGCTTGTCATTATCCGGATAGATATTGTCTTCGTGATAACGTTCTCTTCCCAGCATAGAATTGGGTTCCGCATAATCCCAGAAATACTTTAAAGCATCTTGCTGTACTCTATCCATCAGCTGTTCATCCGTAACAGTACTTTTAACTACATTACTTTTTGGTGGTTCCTGTTTTGAAACGTGAGCATTTTTGCAGGAATAAGCAAAGAATAAAGAAGTTACTGCAATTGATAATAGGGTCCTTTTCATTGGTATTGGTTTACTGGTTATAAAAGTAGAGGAGAATTTTCACTCTCCTCTAGTTTATGGTTATCTGTTAATATCCTGGATTTTGTGTAAATGCCCCAGCACTTTCAGTGATGGCATCAAATGGAATCGGGAATAATTCATTTTTTCCAGCTTTGAATCCATAAGAAGCAAGAACTGTAGGAGCCTGTCCTGTTCTTACAAGATCTACAAAGCGATCTCCTTCCATAGCTAGTTCTACCCTGCGTTCATTCCAGATTGCGGTTTTAAGGGCTATTTGTGTTGAAGCCGTAGTTCCTGCCAGCTTAGCTCTAGCTCTTACTCTATTCAGATTTGTAGTAGCTACAGAAATATTTCCTAATTCATTAGCTGCTTCTGCATTGATCAGAAGAATTTCAGCAAATCTTAAAATTCTGATATTCTGAATAGATCCATATCCACAAGCACTTTTATTCAATGCTTTTGGTACATATACCTTTTGGTTATAAGTGGTTACCGATTGAGCATCCCCCATTGCAATTAAATCGCCTTCCGGAGTAATTTCCCCGTTTCTTAAGATGGTAAGTTCTTTTCTGATATCACCTGGTTCAAATGCATTTTCAAGAGCATTAGAAGGGGTAAAGAAGCCCCAGCCAAACTGATCTCTTACACCCTGAACTTCAGCATACTGACTTCCTTTTAATGGAGGGATACAGTCACAGTTTACTTCAAAAACAGATTCCTTTCCAAATTCACCTGAAGGTCTGAATACATGATTAAAATCCGGATCTAAATCATATCCCATTGCCATCACCTGATTAGAGGTATCATAGGCTTTCTGCCAGTCTTTTTTATAAAGATATACTTTTGAAAGCAATCCTAATGCGGCTCCCTTTGTTACTCTCCCTAAATCTGAAGCAGGGTAAGTCTGAGGAAGAATTTCTGCCGCACTGGTAAGATCAGAAATAATAAAATTGTATACTTCTTCTACTGAGTTTCTCGGAACTTTATAATTGGCCTGAAGGCCGTCAAAAATAGGCACTCCACCATATATCCTTACTAAATTAAAATAAATATAGGCTCTCAGCATTTTTGCTTCTGCAACCAATCTTGTTTTCAGTGCTGAGTCCATTTCAATTTTCGGAACATTCGTGATCACCTGATTACAGCTATTTAGTCCTTGCCATTGTCCGATCCAGTATCCTCTTACACCCTCATCACTTACAGTATAGGTGAAGTTATCATAAACATTGATAAAAGAAGCATCTCCGGGATTGGAACCTTTAACAACATCATCTGCAGGCACTCCAAAAACAAATTGGTAGGGAAAAGCTGAATTATCATAACTTCTCAGAAAACTATAGATAGCATTCGTTGCCAGCATTGCATCCTCCTGTGTCTTGAAAAATGATGCAGCTTCCGTATACCCTTCCTGTTTTATATCTAAATAATCATTGCAACTTGCTGCAAGTGATAATAATGCGATTGATAAAAATATCTTTTTCATAACTCTTTCTTATTAAAATGTTAAATTAAGACCCAAAGTATAAATGGCTGAAATTGGATAGATATTATTATCCACCCCCATTTGTACCCTGTCGGTATTTAAAACTTCAGGTGAGAACCCATTATATTTGAAACTTGTCCATGGATTCTGTGCACTTACATATAATCTTAGCTTTGTAATCGACATCGATTTTGTAAATGATTGAGGTAAATTATATCCCACCTGAATATTTCTGATTCTTATGTAGCTTCCATCTTCTACATAAAAACTGTTGGGTAAAATAATAGCCTGGTTATTGGTTGCCATTGAATAGGTATTGGATGTTCCTTCCCCATGCCATCTGTTATTGTAAAAATCCAGATCCCAGCTTTCATTTCCATAGCGCTGCTCTCTGTTGAAATTGTAAATTTTATTTCCGAACACTCCTTGAAAATCAATAGCAAAATCAAAGTCATATACATTCATATTCACACCAAATCCATAAGTTCCTTTTGGAATAGGGCTTCCTAAAAATGTCTTATCTCTAACATCGATCACTCCGTTTCCATCCAAATCTTCAAATCTAAACCCTCCGGCCTGTGCACCATTTTGAACCGCCGATGCGTCTACTTCTGCCTTATTCTGAAAAATACCTGCCACCTGGTAACCATAATATGAACCCACAGCCTGTCCTTCCTGAAGTCTTATGATGGAATTACCATATAAACTGGCCCCTGCATTTAAGTATGAATCATTTAAAACAGAGGTAATCTTATTCTTTAAAGTGGTTAAGTTTCCATATACACCGATTTTTATATGATCATTAATCTTAGTATCGTAATTAACCGAAAATTCAAATCCTTTATTATTAAAAGAGTACGCATTCGTAATATAGTTATTCCAGTTAGAAGCACCGGAAACCATTCCCTGAACAATACCATACACTACATCTTTGGTATCTTTATCAAAATAAGTAGCATCTATTTTCAGTTTATTATTGAACATGGCCATTTCCAATCCGAAATCTTTACCTGTTGTTGTTTCCCAGCCAATATTCGGATCTATAACTTTGTCTATTGTTTCTGCAGGATATCCGGAATCTCCATAATAAGCGCCTCCCTCCAGTTTAGTAGTATTTAAGGTGTAAGCTCTCTGTACATCCGGATTACCCAGCTTACCCCAGCTTGCTCTTAATTTTAAAAGATTAACAACATTCTGCTGACTCATAAAGTTTTCTTTGGAAATTACCCATCCTGCACTTACAGCAGGAAATACACGAGATCTGTCATTCGCAGAATACTTAGAAGTTCCATCTCTACGAACCGATGCATTCACTAGGTATTTCCCATCATAATCATAATTAAGCCTTCCGAAAAAGGATTCAATTCTGTCCTGATAAGGAATAACATTTCTTTCTTTTTCATCGAAACTTGTTTTATAAATATCCGTTCCTTTAGAAATATCCAGAGAAGCATTTGTTCCGTTATAATTAACGTTTAAAGCTTCTGCATAGGCCTGAGAATAGGAGTTTCTGGTTCTGGAGAAACCTGCCAGTAATTCTACATTATGTTTTCCAAAATCTTTTTTCCAGCTTAATGTATTATCCCAGATATAATTTCTGGTTCTCGAATCTCTTGTTATTAATTTATTTGGTTTCTGATCGGCAACAGGAACGTAACCGAATGTTGGGGTATATTCGTATTTATTCGAATTAATATTATCAGAACTATAACTGATTCGTAAAGTAAAATCTTTTAAAAATTTATATTCTCCCCAGATATTATTCAGCAGTCTTTCTTCTCTTGTCTGAGATCTGAATAAATCCATTTTTGCTCTGGAGTTAGGAACTTTTGCTAATGTAAAATATTGGTAATCCCCTGTAGCCGGATTAATTGGAGCATAAACTGGAGGAGATGAATAAGCGTCCAGCAAAGTATTATTTACATGATCTGTACGCATTTTTGAAAAAGTGAAATTATTACCTATGGTTATATTATCTGTAATTTTATAACTCAAATTCACTTTGGTTGTAAATCTATTAAAACCACTGCCTGAATTAATACCTTGTCCTGCTGCCAAATTTCCTTCATCCTGAAGATTTCCGGCACTTACATAATAGTTCAGCTTTCCAAGGTTTCCTGAAGCCGAAATATCATTCGAGTTAATGATACTTGTTCTCAAAATCTCTTTGAACCAATCTGTATCTGCAGGATAAGATGATCTGTCTAAAAATACAGGGTCTTTTACTTTATCATTGATTAGTTTCTCATTATACAGCTGTAGATACTGATCTGAATTAACCATTTTAGGAACGTTCGTTACCGTTTTAATTCCTAGATACGAGTTAAAATTAAAAACTGGTTTTTTACCTCTTCCGGTTTTGGTTTTAATGATCACAGCACCATTGGATGCTCTGGCCCCATAAATTGCCAAACTGGAAGGATCCTTCAGCACACTCATAGATTCAATATCCTGAGGGCTTAAGAATGAGATATCATCTGTAATCATTCCATCAACAATAAAAACAGTTTTCCCCGTTAATGAACTAATCCCTCTGATGTCCACTCTGGGAGAACCTCCCGGTGCTCCGGAGTTTAAAACCTGTACACCTGCTACCCTTCCCTGTATAGAACTAATTGGGTTGGCATTCGGTTTATTCGCTAAATCTTTAGCAGAAACGATTCCGATACTACCGGTCACATTCTCTTTTTTCTGCGATCCATATCCGATCAGAACCACCTCGTCGATCTTCTGCTCTTTGGCAGCAGTATCTTTAGGCTGAGTCTGAGCATTGACATTCATACCAAAGTATAGAACAGCAATGAGACATGAATATTTTACATTACTTTGTTTCATATAGTTTCAATTTTATTCGTACAATCAGATTTTCAACAATGTCTCATTTAGAAGCATTCAATTTCTCAAAAGAAGACATTAGTCAAAAATATAAAAAAAACCGAACCATGTTAAGATATCTTAAAAATTTAAAAACAATTGTATTTTTTTACGTAAAAACATAAATATGATTGCATTTTGTGAATTTAAATACAAAATAAACATTAATTTAATATCACATCACTAATAACAAAATCATGATTTCAACTCAAAAAATCACCAAATAATTCACTAATCATTAATATTTTGTTAAATACAAAATAGTATTTACCTTTGGTGCAGTTTTTGAGAAAAGCAATAAAAAGATCAATGAAAAAATATATCGTTGCAGCCGCTCTTATCATAGGAACCGGTGCTGTTATTACCACCTCTGTACAATCCTGTACAACATTGGCCACATCTGATATGGGGCTTTCTATTATTAAAAGAATGCTACTCAATGGCATTGATAAGGGAATGGGTATTTATACCAACAAAGAAGCCTTCTTACAGAATAATATGGTAGACAAGGCTCTTCCTAAAGAACTTAGAGAGATCAACTCCATGCTGGAAAAGATAGCGCCATCACTGGTTGCTAAAGAGAGAGATTATATTGCGCAGGCAGCAGCCTATACCGTAAATACTTCAAGGCCCATTCTGCAGGGTGCTGTAAACAGCTTAAACGCGCAGGATGTAACGCGAATCATTGAAGGAACTACTGCAACACAGATCCTTAAAGAAAAAACTTCACAACAGCTTATTGCTGCCATCGCTCCGAAGGTGGATGAAAAGCTTAATGAATATGGCATTGTAAAAACCATCAATACATCTTTAGCGGGAAGTAATTTCCTCGGAAGTCTTCTGGGAGGAAATAAGAACACCGTAAATTCAGGTGGATTAAGCCAGCTTGCTTCTGAACAGTTGGTAGCAGGACTCTTTAATATTATTGAAGATTACGAGCACCAGAACTCCAAGTCACTGCTGGGGCCATTTGGAAAATAGAAAAAAATTCGTTATATTTATATATTATATTAGAATTGCAGATGGATATATTACAAGGAAATCAACACGCAAATCCTGAAGACTTTTATAAATCTTTAAAGGAAAAACTGGAAGGTCATCATGATTTTCCTGAGGATTATTTATTTAAATTTATTATTCCTACAGACCAATCAAAACTTACAGAAATTTACAAAGTATTTGATGGTATCAAATTTACATTGGGAAATCGCGAAAGCAAAAATGGAAAATACACAGCCTGCAACATTAATGCATTTGTTTTAGATGCGGATCAGGTAGTGAAAATTTATAAAGAAGTAGCAAAAATAGAAGGCGTTATTCTATTGTAAAAAAGAAACCGTTTCATTTAATTATGAAACGGTTTCTTTTTAGCTCTATTCATTAAAAACTATTCTTATTTTTTAATATTTTAATCTATTAAAATAAAGTGAATTAAGGGTAAGAATTAATTCTGAGTCAAAAACCATTATTGACTGTCTCTTATTTTTTGCCTTCACCCCCACTCAAAATGTATAATCATTTTTTTTAATAATAAAAACCGCCTCTATTGAGACGGTTTTATCAGCTTAATACTTTGCTGTATTTATTATTATTTCTTAACGAACTTAATGCTTTCTGAAACTTTAGCATTATTAATCGTAATCACGTAAACTCCTTTCACAAGATCAGCTACATGAATCTGATTATCATTAATTTTTCCTTTTTTAACAACTTGTCCTACAGTATTATGAATTTCAAATTGAGATTCTCCGGAAAGTCCTGTAACATTCAGAATATCATTAACCGGGTTAGGGTATACTCCAAAAGTATTTTTCTTATTTACTTCTGTAGTTGATAAAGATTCTCTTGTAGTAAAGGCTTTAGTTTCATAAGAGAATTCACCATTCGTTTCAAATATAGTCTGTCCTGTCCCTGAAGAACCTACAGTTAGTTTTGCATATCCACTTGCACCATTAGCCAACTGTCCGGTTAAACCATCCCCAAAATCATCAGATATAGTAAACACATAACAATCTGTAGGTAAATCCCACACCTGAGTGATAAGAGCCGGATCTGGATCACCATCTTCGGTATTACCATATCTTCCGGATTTTACAATCTGTCCACTACTGTTTTTAAGATTCCATCTTGTCTCCTGTCCCCATCTGTCTCTCTGTAATTTGAAGGTAACTGTAGTTGTTCCAAAATACTGAGGTGCTACAGGTTTCACATAGTCACCAGATGTAGTATTATTAGTACTTCTCTGATCCGTTGTTCCATTTACAGAAGCAATAGAGAAGGAAACTCCTGAAGATGCTATAGATGCGTCAACAGGAATATTAATCACACTTGATTTATCCTGAGTAAGATTTCCTGTCCAGTTAAATGTCTGAGCAGCACCTCCACTCATGCTGTAAGTGATAACAGCCGATGTCAGATTAGCAGTACCTCTGTTTGTAATAAGCAGACGCAATGATCCTTGCCCACAATTAACAACTCCTATGGAACATCCGCCATCATATTTTATTTCAGCATCATTTGGAAATAAAGGAATAGCCTGATCTTTAGTAGAAGCTTTCAGCTCCATTCTTCTTGGAGAATTATCCATCACCGTTCTGATCCTTGTTTTCTGATCATTAGTATAGATATTCATACAGGTATCATTGGTATAGTCCATATAATTCTGAACCATTTCAAAAACGTTCGGATCATTACAACTCTGTATAGAAGCATTACATTGATAATTTGCAGTATGTGCAGTAGGGGTATCTGCGCAGTAATCATTACCACATGCAGAGTCTCCCCAGATATGTCTTAATCCCAGGAAGTGGCCTACTTCATGAGTCATCGTTCTTCCTCTGTCATAACCAGGCTGCATAATGAAAGTAGTATCATCATAATCCATACTACCGAAAGTAGAATATCCGGCAACAACTCCATCCGTAGCTGCAAGACCCATGTTAGTATTCAGACCCGGAAGTGTAGAATTAGAAGGAAACTGGGCATATCCCAATAAACCGTTATCTGCAAAGTCCACACTCCACATGTTCATATATTTGGTTGGATCTCAAATCGTTTTAGTCTTTACAATACCGTCAAGATAATTTGTATACCCTTGGCTTTCATCACCTCTTCCCCAGTAATCTCTACAAAGATTTACTCTATCAATTCCATTGGTAGGATTTCCGTTAGGATCTACTTTTGCAAGTACAAATTCTATTTCAGTATCAGCACCAATTGGGTTGTTATTAAAACCAGGAGTGTTAACTTTTTTTCTGAAGTCGTTAGTCATCACAGTAAGCTGTGACATTACCTGAGTGTCAGAAATATTTGGAGCTACTCCTACATTCTGACCACTGTGGATAACGTGTACTACCACCGGAATTGTAATTACATTTCCAATCTGAGACTTGTTTGCTTTCGCCTTTTCAATCAAAGGAGCAATCCATGCTTCAAACTTCTCTGATGATAATCTGTCTGGAAACTTCTTCTGCAAGTTGTCTTCATATTCAACAGTCCCACATTTTTCCATTCCTTTAGGATCAAGTTCTCTTTTCTCCCATACTTTTTTTGATGGTTTTCCACCATCTCTCTTCTGTGCATTTGAAAATCCAACGCCCATAAAAAACAATACGGCTAAAGAGGATTTAAAAATAGTAGATTTTCTCATTAATATATTTTTTATATTTTAGCAAATATATAAAATAAAATTACTTAACAATTTAACTATTCAATAAAATATTAAATAAAATAAAAATAACACAATGAAGGCATTTTTAACATTAATGAGTATTATTTTAATTACATCAACAATATGTTGTGCTAATCAAAATAAAAAAGATAATAATGAAACAAAAACAACAAAAAACGATAAACAAAAAAAAATTGAAAAAATACAGCTAACAGAAATAACAAGGGGAATCCATCGAAATTCTATTTTTACACCAACCTTTAAAATCACTGTTTTAAATGGTGATTCCACAAAATACACAACAAATCCTTCCGAATGGGATAATATATCCAGACAGGCAGAAGCTCTTGATCTCTCCAAAATATCAGAACTTCAGTCTCCTACTACAGGCAGATATTCTGATCAGGCCTTATCCTCAACTCTTCTCATTACTTCTGGGGGAACAACCTACACTTCCGCAACATTTGACGCCGGCAACCCTCCAAAAGAACTGGAAGCGTTATACTACACTATCCGGCAACCAAAAGGAAAAAAGAAAAAAACACCTTAAACCCATTTAAGTTTCCGGCGGTTATTCCAAAAGAAAAGTATAAAATAAAAAGAGTCCGTTTTAGCTTGTAAAACGGACTCTTTTATATATAATTAATTATTATTTTTCAATAAAGAACTTGACATTATCAATAGGCCTTCCCAACATGGCTACCGAACCTTTTACCAAAATCGGTCTCTGGATCAGTGAAGGGTTTTCAGACAGAATTTTTATCCATTCTTCTTCAGAATAATTTTTGTCTGCATAGTTATCAGTATACAGTTTATCTGTCTTCCTAATGATATGAAAAACGCTCTGATTAAGCTTCTTCAAGACGGTTTTAATCTCCAGAATACTCAAGGGATCTTCAATAATATTGATAATCTCAAAAGGCACTCCGTTTTCATCAAGATACTCTAATACTGCATTTGACTTTGAACAGCTTCCGTTATGTAAAACCTTAACTAACATTTCTAATGATTTTAAAAAATTAAACTCTTCTGTAACAAATTTAACAAGAATTCAGTGGATGTTATCTTAATGTTCTGATAAAAGTTTGTTAAAACAATCCGTTCAATTCTGTTTCAATTTTTTCCAGGATCAATCCGAAGTCTTCCGGCTTTTCAACGAAATCCAAATCATCCACTTCAATAATCAAAAGTTTACCTTCTGTATAGTTGGAAATCCATTTTTCATATTTCTGATTCAGTTTTGATAGATATTCAATACTGATAGATGCTTCATATTCACGTCCTCTTTTGTAGATTTTCTTTACCAGATTCGGAACGTCTGATTTCAGATAAATTAAAAGATCCGGCGCCGAAACGAAAGATTTCATCAGATCAAAAACAGATGAATAATTATTGAAATCCCTGTCTGAAAGAAGATTCATATCGTTCAGATTCTCCGCAAAGATATGGGCATCTTCATAGATCGTACGGTCCTGAATAATATTTTTCCCACTTTCTCTGATCTCTTTTACCTGACGGAATCTGCTTCCCAGAAAATATACCTGCAATGCAAAGCTCCATTTACTCATATCCGAATAAAAATCCTCCAGATAAGGATTGTGATCTACGTCTTCAAACTGTGCGTCCCATCCGTAATGCTTGGAAAGCATCGTGGTTAAAGTTGTTTTTCCTGCTCCGATGTTTCCTGTAACTGCAATATGCATATTCTTTTTCCTTGTATTAACTGATTAATTGATAAGCTTTTCTACACCTGCAGCCTGCACTTCGGAAGTGTCTTCAATCAACTGTTCCAATGTATTGTCAGAAGATTTCTTTTCTGCTTCTCCATCGGGCTTTTCTTCAGTATTTCCTACAGGTTTCCCGGTAGATTGCTCTATGATCTGAAGCTCAGCTTCCTGTTGTTTCTGCTGTCTGGCTTTCTTTACTTTTTCAAGGCTGTAAAGATAAAGCTTGTTCCCCTTGATTTCAAAATAAGAAAGGATGTTTTTATCCACAATTTGTGCATCGGGATCTTCAAAAATGACACTCATCCCTTTCTCAGGAATATATTTTAGAATTGAATTATTAGTAACAACCAGAATATTATCATTCTCTCTTCTGAATCTTTTTCCGTTATCCACCGGAGCTTCAAAGAGTTTTTCAAACTTTACGCTATAAATTCTGAGATGCTTTTTAGTAAGAATATAAACTTTACCTTCATACACCAACATATCCATCAGATCCTCGAAACTGATATCAAAAGGAAATGCATTGATGGTGGTATCATTTCTGAAATTATACTGTATTAGTCTCTTTGTACTGTCATCCAATAGCCATAACTGCTGTAGATCTTCAGCATAAGCCATTTTGATAAAACCAAATTTCTGTTTGAAATCAATACGCTGGATTTCATTCATATTCTGGTCTACAAATTTCATTTCCTGGGCATTCTCCGAAAACAAAGATAAAGTCAGAGGATTTTGTACCGACTGTACCTTATAAGGAACTGTAAGCATCATTTTCCCAATCTGCTTCCCCAAAGAATCATACTTTGTAAAGCTGAAATCCTTGTTTTTATAGATGTACAGATTTCCGTAGTCATCGGCCAGCATATCTTTGGCTTCCTTCAGCTTCAAGGTATCCAAAGGAAGAACGTTCTGTGCCGCAGAGGTACAGAAAATGAAAATGCATATCAGATAGATTAATCTCAATGTTTTATATAAAAATATTTTCTTTAAATAGAATGTCAGCAATTTACACTTTTAATTATTTAATGGCAACTTCATAAATCTTTGTCCAATTTTTCCCTGTCAACAACATATTATCACCTTTAAAAGCGATACCATTCAGAACATGCTCACTATCACCTTGATTATTTTCATCTGTCAACTTTGTGAAGTCGTATTTCTCTACTACTTCTCCAGTCATAGGATCAATTTTTATAATGACAGGTTTATGCCAAATGTTTGCATAAATAAAACCTTTATGATATTCAAGCTCATTAAGGTGTTCATATATTTCTGCATTACCAGCTACACCAACTGTTTTTACGACTTTAGAAGGCATGTTTACATCAAGAAAATAAAGATATTTTGAACCATCTGTAGCTACAAGATTTTTTCCATCATAAGTTAATCCCCAACCCTCACCAATTACATTAGGCAAGGGGAATTCTGAAAGTTTTTCTAACGTATTCTTGTTATAGACAAAACCAATTTTATTACGATAAGTAAGTTGATAAACCTTATCTCCAACTATTGTACAACCCTCTGAAAAAACATCATCAGGCTGTTTTCTTACCACAGAAGGAACTGTTGATCCTAAAGTATATTTTATCAGTTGGGATTCTTTCTCTAAGCCATCGCTTTCATAAACCGTATTTCCCTCCAGCAGAAAACCTTCTATAAAGTTATCCGGATTATGAGGGTAATCTGCTACAATCTGATAGACACCATTTTTCTCTTTACCTTTTGTAAACACATTGATTGTAGCATCCTGATTAAAAGTTTCTCCATTTTTAGCTTTAATAACAAACACAACTTTATTATCTCCCAAACTAAAAAATTTAGGATCTATTGCTAAACTTGAACTTTCTCCCTGCATAAAACTAATGGTAATACTTTTTGCATTTTCAGTAACTTCTTTTGGAAGTTGGAGCTTATCACCAAAATGATATCCTGTGGTCTCCATTGCAATATTATAATCTGCGAGAGAATCCATCATTTTTTTATTTTTATTACAGGATGTCAACAAAAGTATTGTAGCAAAGCCTGCTATAAGGTTAAATTTAATGATATTTTTCATGATTTTAAGGTCTATACTATAATCCCTAATAATGAAAATAGCGCTACCTAAGGAACGCTATTATTATAAAATGAATTATTGTGAATCGTTATTTCAATTGAACTTCATAAATTTTCGGCCAGTTCTTTCCTGTGACTAGCATATTTTCTCCTTTGAAGGCAATTCCGTTCAATACGTCATCACTTCCTTTGGTGTTTTGTTTTGCAATTTCGGTAAAATCAAATGTACCTACTACTTCTCCGGTAGCAGGATTGATTTTCAGGATGATTGGTTTTTGCCATACATTAGCATAAAGGAATCCGTTGTGATATTCCAGTTCATTCAACTGATCATATGCCTGTGAACTTCCTGCCACAGCAATATATTTAATCAGTTTTGAAGGATCATTCGGATCAAGGAAATATAAAAGTTTACTTCCGTCTGATGCAATCAGGCTTTTCCCGTCATACGTTAATCCCCAGCCTTCACCCAATACATTTGGATACGCAAATTCTGAAAGTAATTTCAGAGAGCTTTTATCATAAATATAGCCTTTCTTACTTTGCCATGTCAGCTGATACACTTTATCTCCCACAATAGTACTTCCTTCTGAGAAATCTTCAGGAGCCTGTTTAGTAGAAGCAAGTGGTGTAGTTGTTCCTAATGTATATTTAAGAATTTGTGAAGATCCGTTCTGACCGTCACTTTCATAAATAGTATTTCCTTCAGCCTGGAATCCCTGTACAAAGTTTTTAGGATCGTGAGGATATTCTGCTACAATCTGGTAAGCAATATTTTTTTCAGGACTTTTTGCAAACACATTGATGGTTGCATCCTGGTTCAATGTTTCTCCGCCTTTGGTTTTGATGTTAAAAGTAACAGCGTTATCGCCTAATGTAAAAAACTTAGGGTCGATAGTTAAGTCTGTAGTTTCTTTATCTCCAAAGCTGATGCTTACACTTTCTGCATTTTCTGTCACTTCTTTTGGAAGCTGTAACTTATCACCGAAATGATATCCCTTTGCTTCCATAGAATTATTGTATGTATTTAATGTGTTAAGAATCTCCTTATCCTTATTACAAGATGCCAGTAGTAAGATTGCTGCGAAACCCGCTATTATATTTTTTTTCATTGACTTTCTAAATATTTCCCCAAAAATAGCAAATTTTATTCCGTATTGCCAATATTATCCACAGGTTCGCCAAATTGTAGGATATATCCATTGTTATCATATACTGCGAATTCTCTCATCCCCCATTCAAACGTTTCAATTTCATAACAGATTCGGGCCTTTGTTTTAAGGTTTTCCCATAATTCATCCACTTTATTTACATTAAAATAAAATGATCCGGTAAAACCGACTGTGACCGGGTTTTCATGTTTGTTGGGCAAAGCAAGCATGATATACACATCGTCTTTCTGAAGCGAAACTCAATGCCACTCATCGTTTCTGTCTAATAGCTCAAAACCGAGAATATGAATATAAAACCCTATGCTTTCCTCTAAATTTTCAGTCCAAAGCATGGGACGAAGTCCGGTAAATCTGCTCATGATTTTTTATATTTCAAATGTATCTCTGTGAATTTTCATATTAAGAGAAACCCAGATTTCATCATCAATTTTAGCTTCATTTCTAATATCCGGATCAATGGTAAAACCTACTTTTTTATAGCATTCAATCGCTCCGGTATTCCAGTCGTATACATTCAGTTCCGCCAGCTCTCTGTTTAAATGGCTGAATCCGAATTTCAAAAGTTCATGCATTACCTTTTTACCATAGCCTTTTCCACGGTTATTCTCGTCCCAGATCAGGATTCTTCCCAGCAAAAATGTCTTTTCTTTTAAAAATATCTGAGCATGACCTATTGTATTCTGATGCTCCATATCCACGACTTTGAATAAGGTTCGGTTTTCATCAGACAAATCCATTTCAAGCTGACCTTCAGTCAAAGGAAAACGATACATAGGTCCCGCAAACTGAAGTAGAGATCTTTTATCTTTAATTTTTGAAATTAATACTGGCGCATCAACAATACTGAACGGCTGTAATTCTATCATGTTTTATTTTTCTAAATATTCTTTTAAACTCTGACCTAAAATAGCATTCCAGCCTCCGGTAAAATTCTTTCTTGAAAAGCCTTCTCCAAGGTCTTTAAAGTTTTCAATTCCCTCATGGGTTAATGTAACCAGAGTTTCATTATCTTCGGATTGCAGCTCCCATGTTACTGTTGTTTTCTGATCTGAGAAATCAGGATAAGCCCAGGTATGTTTTAATTTTTGACAGGAAATAATTTCCAGAATTTCGCCCTGATGATGGTATTTATTTTCACCTCCAGGTTCGTAGAAATTAAACACATTTCCTAATTCCGGTTCAAAATCCTGAATATCAAAATACCAGGATTTCATTTCATTTTTATCAGTTAATGCCCTCCAAACCTTATCGATGGGAGCATTTATTTTGTATTGAACGGTGATTGGAGTGTTCATATTACTAAAATTTAACTAAATTATTTTAACCACAAAAGTCACAAAAGAATCTTAACACTTAAGTTATTTTAAAGTTAATATTCTTGCCATTGAAAAGAACACTGAAATTTCAGAAATCTGTGAATTTTCACTTTGTGAACCTTATGCAAGTTAACCTTAATTTTAAACCTAGCTTAAATCCTTTTGTGACTTTTGTGGTTTTATATTTACTTTATCGTAAATATTTTATATTATCAGTGGGAAAATCCGGTAATCTTTGCTTCGTCAAAATCCAGCTGCATTTCAATGGTTCTCATCACATGATCATCGAATATTTTTTCTTTTTTCATTCTATGCAACTCATTTCTCTGGGCCTGAATAACCTGACGCAATACATCTTTATTCTCATTGACTGCAGTTACATAATCTCCGGTAGAAGCCATACATTGAGCTTTATCAGCCATCAGCATCATTTCATTTTCCAGTTTATGCTTTTGATGACGAACAAGGCTGTTGGTTACTGCCAGTTCAGAAAAGTCATTATCAAGTTTATGTAAAGCGGTTTCTTTAAGTTTTCTCATCAGGATTACCTCCTGTTTTTCTTCCGGTAATTCACTTCCTGCATCCTGTATATTCAATAATTTCAGGATTGGACTCAGCAATAATCCCTGGCCAACCAACGTAATTAATATGATAACAAAGGTTACGAATAAAATAATGTTTCGATGTGGAAAAGCTTCTCCATTAGGTAAAAATGCAGGGATAGACAATGCAGCGGCTAATGAAACAACTCCCCTCATTGCTGCAAAACTGATGATAAAGGGTTCACGCCAATCGGGTTTCGGAACTTTTAACCTTAATTCTTTGGAGCAGACTCTTGGGAAATACATAAGTGCATAGCTATAGATAATTCTAGTTCCGATTATGGCACCACCAATCACTACGCTGTAGAAAATCCCTTCTGAAACAGTATAATCTGTTAATCCTTCTACAACAATAGGCAGTTCAAGGCCGATCAGGATAAAAATAATGGTATTCATCAGAAATATTAAAACACTCCATACATTTCCGGACTGAATTCTTGAGGTATGACTCAGGTAACAGTGTGAATTATAAGACATCAATAGTCCGCCGGCAACAACTGCCAATACTCCTGAAAAATGAAAGTGCTCTGCTCCCACATACATGATGTAAGGAACAATAAGCGTGATAACAGTATCAATATTGGAATTTGTAGGAATAATTCTCAACAATGCTCCAAACAGAAAACCTATTGCAACACCCATTGCAATTCCCCCAATGGCCATAGTAAAGAAATCCTGAACAGCATCTCTCCAGATAAACTGCCCTGAAATGACGGCTGCAAGGGCAAATTTAAATACAATTAAACTGGATGCATCATTGATCAGGCTTTCTCCTTCCAGAATACTGGTAATTTTTTTTGGAATCTTCATATGCTTCAATACTGAAGTTGCGGCTACAGCATCCGGTGGAGAATTTACTCCTCCCAACAGGAAGCCCATCGCTATGGTAAGTCCCGGAATAATTGAAGATGAAAGATAAGCAACAACAACTGACGTTAAAAACACCAATCCGAATGCCATGGAAAAGATCTGTTTTCTCCATTTATGAAAATCCTGCCATGAAGTAAACCATGCGGCTTCAAATAAAATAGGAGGAAGAAAAATAAGGAATACAAGATCAGGTTCTATTTCTATCCGGGGCATTCCCGGAACAAAACTGATGAGTAATCCCGCAATCACAAGAAAAATAGGATATGCTACTTTCAGTTTTTGTCCTATCATTACCAATATCATTACAGACAGTAAGACTACAATAGATATTATAACATAGCTGTGAATCATTTTGAGTTAGTTTTTTTAAGTATTATTTTTTGTTAAGAAATGCTTCTTTATTTAAACCTAATGGATTTTTTAAATTTATCCGTTTGATTTTTTCCTCACGCAGATTTTCCAGATAACGCGGATTTCTTAATCTTTTTAAAGTACAATATTATTTTTTGGAGTGATCGCAGGCGGAAGATCAGTTTCGTCCAGCATATCTCTCATATCGATTTCTATAGTACGGCTGATCTGGGTAATGGGAACATCATTGGCACTTCCTTCAAAAGGATTTACTGATGCCTCTCCTACACTATCCAATGTATGAAAACACCATGTTACCAGTAATGAGAAAGGAATATTGAACCAAATTGTCCATCCTTCCACCATAGAGTTTTCTCCCAGTTTATCAAATTCTTTTAGTAATCCGAAAGGAACAAATACAATGAACAACAACAAAAGATAGGTTGTGATAGAAGAAAAATTTCTTGGATAGGGAAAGTTCTTGATTCTTTCTGCTTTTCCCTGACTATCTGTAAATTTCACCAATTGCTGGTTGATCTGTGTCCATTGGAAATCATTGATTTCTCCTTTTTCATAAGCTTCAGACAATTCTTTACTTTGACCGGCCATCAATTGTGTTGCCCTGTTTTTCTTACTCAGGATATATTGAAGTTCTGTTTCTGAAAGATATTTCTTCAGTTCATCATCCAGTTTTGAAAGCCGTTCCGGGATATCATATTTTTTAGCATATTCATCAAACTGTGCTGATCCTGTATTCTCCCAAATTCTGGGTTCTCTAAGCTGGAATCTTAGCGCCGTCAGCCATGCATAGTGACGCAGGAACATCGTTTTTACTTTACCTGAATCTTTTGAAATAAGAGCATCCCTTAAGATATACCCAAAGCTTCTGCTATCATTAATAATAGCTCCGTAAATCTGTCTTGCCTCCCAAAGCCTGCTGTAACTGGCGTTATTTTTGAACCCAACGATAAAGGCAACTGCTGTTCCCATGATTGCAATGGGTTGCCAGGGCACAGAAAGAAATTTCCAACCTAAGAAATAAAGAATCGTAGGAATGGCAGCCAATACAATTAAGGCATAAATACTGCGTCGTGTCCAACTGATGAACTCACGCGCTCCAAATCTTTTTCCTGAATGCATTATGTGTTATTTTTTTGTGTTAATTATTTAATAGTTTTCATCAGCGCATCCAGCAGAAAGGTCAGAATCAGTTTTTGGTAAATGGTATATTGTTATAAAAACCAATCTGGATCTGTCCTCTGTTTCTGTTTTCCTGAATCTGATTCATATATCCGGCTTCAATCCGCATATTTTTATTAATGACGTATCCTAAAGCTCCATAGACTCTGTTTCTATCAAAAACCGGGCTGTTGAAATGCAGGAAAATTTCATTATATACGGATGCGTATAATGTTTTCGGCAGCATTTCCTTTTGAGTGATCGGAATATTGAATCCCAGCATATAACGGAATCTCATTCTAAAATCGTCTTCCAGAAAACGTTCTTCCAAACGGTAGCGGTGCTGAAGGTTAAAACGTCCAAACTTCTGTTTGGTAATGTACTGCTGGAAGATTCTGTGTTCTATATTTTCCTTTTTATCTCCGTTTACATATGGCTGGCTAAGTATGAATCCATATCCCAATAACACGTTATTATTGTTTTCGGTGAGATCATACCCAACTCCGGTACGGATCAGAAGCTGCTCCAGATCACCAACGGCATCAAAGTTTCTGTATTGTACCTCATTGTGCCAGTTCAATTTTTTACTGATTTTATTATTTCCAAAATACATATACCATGCACCCAGATCACTTTTCTGTGCAAATGTAAAAACAGATCCCAAACCCAATACCGTGAATGCCAACTTCGTAAAAACCTTTCTCATGTTTATCAATTACTATTATCTATCGTTTTAACAAAATTAATATTTTAAATCAATAATAGCAAACGATATTTTATGATTGATTCCATCGAATTTGTATATTGGGTAGCATTCAATCTGGCTCCTATCAAATTTATCTAGTCTTAATCAGGAATCTGTTCCACCAGAACTTCTTTTCGGTCTTTATCAAAATAAGTACAGGTCATTGCTCCCAGATTTATTACCCAGCCTTCGATTCCGTTTTCCGCACAGTCCTTACAGAATGTCATGTAATCTGTGCCTCCCTGCTGGTGAAGTTTTAATCTTATTTTAAAATTTTCAAGATTCATCTTTTCAGAAACAATAAGTTTCTCATACTTAGCTCCTGTATGGACAGATTGATTATGACTATCAGAATATTCTGTGTTTCCATCATCAACATAGGCTGTATAGTGAGAGACACCTAGATTTTTAATAGCTTTTATATAGTGTGGGAAATCGGCTCCACTTTTTACTTTTTTATGCTCCGCTTTAATCTCTTCAATGGTAAATTTCATCATGTTATTTTAATTAATTATTATTCTGCTTATTCAAATTTAAAAATTTTAGGGATGCAAATATAACATCAAATAAAAAACCGGCAGTATGGCTGCCGGTAACTTATAACTATATTTCATATACAAAATATGAATCTTACGGATGTTGCTGCATTTTGGCAGGATCATCGTAATTAACCATCCAGTTGATCCCGAATTTATCAGTAAACATTCCAAAGTAAGCTCCCCAGAAAGTATCAGCCAATGGCATTGTTACCTGCCCATCTGCAGAAAGGCCATTGAATAATTTCTCTGCTTCTTCTTTGGATTCTGCATTAATAGAAATAGAGTAATTGTTTCCTTCTTTAAAGTTGGATGCCCATTCTCCGCCTGTATCACTACCCATTAATACCGTTTCTTTGGAAATAGGAAGGGTAACATGCATGACTTTGTTTTTATCTTCTTCCGGAAGCTCTTTTCCTTCCATTGGAGGCATTTCTCCAAAAGTTCCGATATAAGGATATTCTCCTCCGAAAACCGACTTATAGAAATCGAATGCTTCTCTGCAGTTTCCATTAAATGTTAAATAGACGTTTACTGTTGCCATGATTGTTTTTTAGTTAAGTTTTAATTTGTTTTGAAGTTTATCTATGCTGATCGATCAGGATCATATTTCCATCCGGATCTTTCAGGTACATATGTTCAGGGCCTGAAGTAGTTTCATCAGCTTCTTTATCAATTTCTACTCCATTTTCCTTCAAACGCTTCTGGATTTCACGTACATCGTCAAAGAATTCAAGATTTTGGGCATTTTCATCCCATCCCGGATTGAAAGTCAGCATATTCCCATCAAACATTGCCTGGAACAGCCCAATCAAAGTGGATCCGTTTTTCATGATCAGATAATTTTGCTCTGTAGCTCCTGCCATAGTTGTGAAGCCCAGCTTTTCATAGAAATCTTTGGACTTCTGAAGGTCTTTTACACTTAGACTGATTGAAAATGCTCCTAGTTTCATATTTTTAAGATTGATTGTGGACTAAGCCTTTTAGAAATTATATTTGTATGATTAAAGACAAATTTGCTTTACTGATTTTTTAAACGGGTTTTAAACTCCAGACTTCCGTCATAGCTTTTCCAGTCACCAATCAGTTCAATATACTGCCCTTCTACTTTTTCAGTTTTTCTATTCCATTTAAAGTTGTAAACGAATCGGCCTTTAAAGGTTCCTGAATGTTTTCCTTTATTCTCTTCAGACAATTCATATTCACCAAACACAGTTCCTTGTTTCTTGGCATCCTTATATTTTAAAATGGTAATTTTTCCTTCAAATTTTGCATAATTGGTGTCCACAAGAGAATATCCTGAAACAAAATATTCCTGGTCATTTTTTTTATTCTGTTCAGCAGTATTGATTTTAAGTTTCAGTTCCTGTCCCTTATTTCCAATAGTCCCGATATAAGGTTTACTGTTATTCAGCCATGTATTTGAAATATCCGGCATCTGTGCCAACACAAAATTGGTTGCCAATATGAAGAGCAATAAAAGTTTTTTCATACAGTGATTTTTTAGACTCCGAATTGTGACAGGTGATGGTTCAGATGTTTTGCAAACATATTATTCCATTCCTGTGCATTTAATTTTCCAAAAGAAAAAGACTCTTTACCATCAAAAGCATCTGCTCCCAATTGCTGGGTCTTCTGAATAAAACCGATCAGTCTAATTTTCTCTTCATCGAAGTTCTTTCTTCCTGTAACCAAAAACTGAGGAGCTGTGGGGGAATCCCTTGGGTATGCTTTTTCACCTACTACTTTAGGCTTAACAAAAGTCTTTAAAATAAACTTCGCAATAGCGCCCGGCTTTTTATGTTTTTCAGGCTCATATATCATTTCATAGGTTACACTACAGTGCGCCAACATCTGATCCACCGTCATTTTTCCCCATAATCCATGAGTATCTTCTACCAGTCTGTTTATTCTATCAATATAGTTTTGAGCATCTTTTGCGTCAAATACATTTTCCATATACGATCTGTTTTTACTACAGACAAATATATCAGTTTTTTTGTTTGATTTTTATTGTGGGAAGAATTTTTGTTTTGAGTTTGGGGAGGTAGCTTGCTAAGTTTGAGCGTCTGAAAATTACAGCGTGTTATACATTTTCGCCTTCCGAAGCTTCTTCCGCTTCAATTTCCTGCGGAACCGGTTTTTTGAATATAAACCAAAGTTTGATCTTTAAAGCAATCCATCCTATAATAGCATAAACCACTAAGAGAATACTTAAGTGCTCCAGATATGGGAAAGTAAGCTCTACAGATCCTTTCTGAATCAGCAGAATCTTAAATGCCTGTAAAAAAGGAGTGAGCGGAATAATATTCGCAATAAACTGTACAAAGGCAGGCATTGCATTTAAAGGCCATGTAAAACCACTGATAATAAATGCCGGTGAAGCAATAACCATAAGAATCTGTGTAGCTTTCAAAGCGTCCGGGATCAATATACTGATAAACACACCAAGAAAAGAAACCGAGCCTACAAAAACAGCTGTCAGAAGAATAAAATTAAATATACCTTCCGGCATCGGTACTTTGAAAATCATGTGCATCAGATAATAGACACTCACGATAAGAATGGAAAATACCCAAATCGGAATAACCTTAATCAACATCGTAGGAAATGCCCATTTTTTCATTTTCGCATACTCTTTTACGAAAGATCCTCTCTGGAATTCTGCTGCAAAACTTACTGCCATTGCCAACAGAATTACCTGCTGCAATACTACCGCCAACATAGCCGGCCACATAAAGATAAGATAGTTACTGGTTGTATTGAAAAGAGTGATATAGTTTGTTTTAAAAGGCTCATATTGTGTAACGGCCTTTGCAGCAGGCATTCCTGCTTTCTGTAAAGCCTTGATGGATGCTCCGGCAGAGAATGTTCCTATAGTAAGCTGGAGTGCTTTGGAAGCAAAGTTTGCTGTCAAAACGTTTCCGGTATTTACATATACGTTCAGTTCAGGGTATTTTTTCTGAAGCATATCTCCTTCAAAACGGGAAGGGATAATAACAACTGCCGCCGCCTCATGACGGATCACCTCATCTTTTATACTCAAAGGTTCCTGCAGGTATTTTATGACTTTGATACTTTTATTATCATCCAGCATTTCGGTTAACTGACTGGACAATGGCGTATTGTCTCTGTCAACAACCAATACAGGTGTATTTTCAACTTTTCCGCTTTGATAGACAAACCCCAGCAAGGTTGCATAAAAAACCGGTGCCAAAAAGAACACAGTCCTTAAGGTAGAATTGCTGATAAAAAGTTTGAACTCACGTTTTAAAAGACGGAAAAATTCTTTCATCTGTATATTTTAAAATTGTAAATAACCTGACGGAGCCTTTTTACAAAAGGAACATCCGTCATATTTTATTTCGTATTATTTAAGGATCACATTGGCATTCACCAGGAGCCCTTTTGCTTTATTCATATCTGTGGGTTTCACCTTGATCTCATAGACCGCATCCTGCAGCTGGTAATCCGGATAAGCAGTAGTGATATCTGCATATCTTGTAAGCTGTTTGATATAAACAACTGTTCCTGCCAGATTTTCTTTATTGTAAACAACCTGCATAGTAACGTTCTGCCCTTTTTTGTATTTTGAAATGGCACTTTCAGGAACGGTGAATCTGAAATAAGTACTTTCAGGAATATATCCGTTGAACAAAGCAAATCCTGCTGTTGCCAATTCTCCGGTATTTAAGCTGATAGTTTCAATTTCCATATCGTTGGTTGCAATAACGTATCTTTCAGAATAAGCTACATTAGCTTCCTGTAAAGCTCCTTTAGCTTGGGAAGCCTGCCCTGCCGCCATTTCTACTTTTTCGAAACGTGTTCCTCTGTTCACATCATCCAGTTCTGCTATTACAGCATCATACTGTGCTTTTGCACCCTGAAGCTTTGCATAAATTTCATCATGTGCCTGCGGAGACATCAGGCTGTCCCGGAACATATTATTGGCTCTTCTGTAGGATTTCTGTGCAAATTCATATTGCTCCTTCAATCCTTTATACTTCGCCTGAAGCTGTCTCAGCTGATCCGGTGTTGCTCCGTTTTTTGCCATCTGCTCCTGAGCAGTTGCAGCATTCACGGCTCCCTGCGCCTGTGCTATTTTTGCAGAAACCTCGGGAACATCAAGCTGAGCCAGGGTATCTCCTTTTTTTACAGACTGCCCTTCAGAGACATATATTTTTAAGATTCTTCCGGTAACCTTCGGAGCAAAAGAGATCACATCCTTTTTGGTTTTTCCTTCAGGTTCTTTTATCTTTTCGTTCTTTTTATCGCAACTTCCCAATAAAAACAGAGAAGCAATGAGTATAGATATATTTTTATGCATCATTTTAATTTTTAAGGGATTAAATAAAATCTGGTGATATCCAGTTCCTGAGTAGACCTCATCAGTTCTATTCCTGCTCTTCTCTGGTTGAAAATTGCATTCTGATATTCAAGTTCTACTGCTTCAAGGTCATTTTCCGCATCGATAAGCTGTGATGATTTGCTCATCCCATATCTGAATTCTTTTTCAGCCTGTACCAATGCATTTTTAGCCAATTCTTTTTCTTTAGCCTTTAAAGTGATCTGAGCAGAAGCAATATTATAATTGGTCTGGTTATTGGCCAGATTCAGGGTTAGCTTTTTCAGGGCATCTTCTTTTTGATTCTGCAATACTTCTTTACCAACTTTTGCTGTTTCTTCAGCATGTTTTCCTTCTTTTCCGTCAAAAATTTCCCATTTAAATCCAACACCAGCTGTAATCAACGGAAAAACATTGATATTGTTTGGGCTCCAGTCCAGTTTTTTCCCTTCATATCCTAATAATGGAACGGCAGGAACTACATTTTCAGAACTTTTGATACGGTTTCCGTATAACCCGATGTAATAAGCTGAGGCCATCAACTGAACTTTTGGAATCATCCAGGTCTTTTCAGCTTTTATTTTATAATCTGCAGCACTGATCCCATGCTCAAGGGCACGAACTTCAGCTCTCTGCTCTATTCCTTTTTCTGCGGCAAGAAGCTCTACAGGAGATAGTACGGGGTCTATCATTCTTAAACGTTCCCTGTCGATTCCTGTTAAAATATAAAGTTGGGTAAGAAGCAATTCTTTTTTCCCTTCATATTCTACCATCTTCGCATTTAAAGTAGCCTGAGCCAGTTCAATTTTTTTGTGATCGTAAGGAGTGATCAGACCATAGCCTAAAGCTTTGTCTGCTGTTTTTTTGTTGATGTCCAGTCTTTTTTTACTTTCGTCCAATACCTTTTTAGACTGATGGATCAATGCCAGCTGGTCATAGGCTTTGGAAATAGTGGCAACCACTTCATCTTTTGTTTTTTCCAGCAGTACTTCTTCAGATTTCTTCTTCTCTTCCACTGCTTTTTTCAGGTATTTCACCTTCCCTCCAGAGTATAGCAGCATCTTGGCATCTGCCTTTGCAACGCCTGAAAATCCTGATACATTGAAATTATTGTTGAAAGTACCTTCCGGAATATTGATGAAGGGAGCGAGATTAATTTCCGGTGACGTAAGTCTTGCTGTTCCGTTAAGATAACCTGCTTTACCACTTAATTCCAGAGTAGGAAGAAAGATATCTTTTAATTTATGTTCATCAAGATCAGTAAGCTTGTTTTGGGTAATCTGCATTTTCAGGTTCGAGTCCCGAACCATAGCACTATCCAGAAGTTCTTTAAAATCCGGCGCAGACTGTGCCCAGCCAAAAGCAGGAAAAGCAAAAAAACTAAACGTAAAAATCAATAAATTGTTTTTCATGGTTTATGTTTATAACAAATATAATGCAAAAATTGTTAAAATACTCAAAGATAATTTAACAAAACCCTGAATTTAAAATAAGTTTAAAATCTGTTTAAGTATAAAAGTCTTTGAAATAAAGTCTTATCAAAACCGTTTAAATGTTAATTAAAAACTAAAAAACTTTGAAAAAAAATTTAACTCCACTTTTAGTCATGCCCTTTCATTTCATTTCCTATCAGGAAACAAAGGCAATTAAGAGTTCTTAATTAGAAATTCAAATAGATAACATGGAACAAATACTACTATTAATTTGAGTTCGGATGAATGAAATACTGATTCTTTTAACGCTGGGATCGCAAAAGTTTTTAACTAAACTTGAAAGTAATTTCGTTCGCAAAGGCATTTCATTTAGCCAAGACATTTGCAACTTCATTGCTGAGTGAGACGCTTTGGCGATCATAAAAAATAATGACAATCAAAAAATGCAATCTATTGCGTTATCATCATATCATCAGCAATGTATAAAAGCGAAAACTCCCCACATCACTGTGAGGAGTTTTCTGTTTATAATAAGCTTGCAAATTTTACTTCTGAACTGCTTTTTTCATAGTGTTATCAGGTCTTAAGACTCTGTAGCGAACTTCTATGTCTTTCGGTACATAAAATACCAATGGCAGTTTACTGTTGTATCTTACAATTTCCGGCTTAAGGGTAACAAACTTTTTAGTCATTTTCTGTCCCGGGCAAGCCATTAATGTTCCTGCCGTTTCCCCTTTGGATTCTACTTCATAATAGTTGTATCCCCATCCCTGAAGATCCTGGCTTTTCATTTCTCCCATTAAAGAGTAATTGTTGCAGTCTAACATTTTTTCAGCACCAACAAAAACTTCTACTTTTAAATCGCTTTCATTCTTTGCAACAGGAAGCTGAATATATACTTGTTTGTATCCTTCTTTAGCTTTTGGGAACATTTCAATCTGTAGTTTTTCAAACTTTTCAGCTTTCTTTTGAGCGAAAGCACTTACCCCAGCCATCAATACCAATCCAGTAATTAAA
Organism: Chryseobacterium pennae; assembly: GCF_003385515.1. Lineage (GTDB taxonomy): Bacteria > Bacteroidota > Bacteroidia > Flavobacteriales > Weeksellaceae > Chryseobacterium > Chryseobacterium pennae. The sequence goes on from NZ_QNVT01000012.1 coordinate 31,854, forward strand.
GTTTTTGAAAATTTCATTTTATTTGGTTTTAAATTTCACGTATTTCCTAATAGCCAAAAATCATTCCAAAATCTGAACACCGGTTCCTTTTGTATGGGCATTCATCTGTGGGGCATAGTAATTCTGCATAGTGGTAATACCATTTGAGAACTTTCCGGATGCATTAGCAACTACATCGTATTCAAACACATATTTGCCTTTTGGCATATATTGAATATAGAAATTTGTGGAGGCATCTTTAGGAGATTGATAATATCCTAAATTATTTTTCCACTGATATCCTGATATTGCATTAACCGGTTCAAATCCTGCAGCACGCATATCTTTAATATGAATAAACTCCATCGCTCTGTCTGTATTCAGGATCATTCTTACGGTTACTTTGTCTCCTACTTTTAATGGAGTTTCCGCCGAAATTTTCTGAAGCTCTTCCCCGTTTACTGTTTTCACTTTTTTATAAAGCTCTTTGGTTACGGAGATATAATTCTCGGATGATTTGATTTTATCCAAATCTTCATAGTACTGCCAGAACAATCCACCCTGAACAATTCCTGGCCCCGGTTTGGTAACAGTCACCGTTCCAAGGTTTTTATCTACAGCCTCTGTTTTCACAGTTGATTTCACATATCCTGTTGCCTGAGTCTGAGGAACGATTTCTTTTCCACCCCAAACAATAGTTGCTTTATCACTTTCAGCACCCGTCCATGATTTTCCTGAATTTAAGATCGTAAAGATCACTTCAGCAGTTCCTCTTGAGCTTCCCCATGAGTTCACTTCTTTTTGGGTTACCAGCCAGATCTTCATGTCTTCTATAAAATTGGTATCATTAGCTTTTAATGTATTGAAAGCTTCCAAAGCCCCTGCATGGTTCACTACTTTAGAACTGAACCAGCCCCAGTCATTCAGATTCTGTTTCCAGTATACTCCCTGAGTTTTGGTATCTGTAGAAGTTTCTTTAAGGTAATTCATCAGTTTATCAGAAACATCTTTTACTCCATAATCATTCATGAGTAAAGCGGCACGGTGAAGTCCGAAGAAGGTAAAATCAGTTATTTTTGCCGTTTTTGCTTTTTGTTTTATCAATACTTTCAGGTTCGCCCCTTTTCCTTTTAAAGGATATTGTTTTTCCCAGTAGTTTCTGGTATCAAGATAATCAAGAACCCAATTGCTCCAAACATTTTCTTTTTTAGGATCAGCATATTTACTGATCTCATTGTCTACATACTGAATCAGTTTTGACACTAAAGTATTCTGCCCTGAACTCTGATAGTCTTTGGCGTTATCTTTTAACCATAGATTAAGTTTTCCTAGATTCTTAAGAATATATAATGACGTACTGTAAGAACTTGGATATCCCGCATACCAGGAGAATCCACCATCAGGATTTTGCAGCTTACTGAAATCATCCCAATCCTGATTAATTGAATTCCTCATCGTATTCGTATCAAACAGAAGGGCCAGCTTTTGCATTTGTTCATTTTCATTCTTACTTTCCAGCACCCAAGGGGTTTCTTCCAACAATAACTGTTTCAGCTCTTGATTTTTTTCAAGATTTGAATTAAGTATTCCTTTATTCTGATATTCATCAAAAACCGTCTTCATTTTAGGATTAGCCTTAAATACCTCTGAAGCCAGTATATCTGCAAACCACTTATTGAAAACAACATCAGCCGAACTGTTCTGATCATTTTTAAGGCTTGGAAGCGCAAACATAATCTCCCAGATAGGATTGGTTGTAAGTTCCAGTGTATTCGAAACATTGGACGCTGTTGTAGATGTATTATTTTTAAGATTATCCAGCACAAAAGTCTTCGTTTCTCCTTCTTTCACGAAAACCGGTACAGCATCAGTCACCAGCATTCTGTTTGGCAAGACTGCTACAGCCTGTTGCTCTCCGTCAGAATAAGCTCCAGCTTTTGCTACTACTTTCAAAATAATAGATGAAACATTATTCGGAACCTTTAATTTCCATGTTAATGCTCCGTTTCCGTTTTCATTTAAATCAAAATTCTGTGTTCCTGAGGTGATTCCGAATTGAGACGATATATTTTCATTGGTAAATGCGTCTAAGATCTGTAATTCGGCAGAACCGTTCATTTTCTTATTGGTAAGGTTAGATAGTTTTGACTGTAAGTTCAATTCATCTCCTTCTCTTAAAAATCTCGGATAATTTGGAGTCACAGAGAATTCTTTCTGTGTTACTACTTCTTTCTCCAATGTAGCAGCTCTTGCATCTTTTGTATGAGCAAGGAACATCAGTTTCCACTTCGTTAAAGCTTCCGGAGAAGTAAATTCAAAGTTTACATTTCCTTCCGCATCGGTTTTCAGATCCGGATAGAAGAATGCTGTTTCATTTAAATTCTGACGTACAGGAACCTTATCTAGATTTTCTTCAGCAGATCCTCCAGGAGGAGGCGTTTCTGCCTTCGGAGCCGTTACAGGTTCAGGAAGAACATTCTGTACAACCTCTATTTTATCTTCGACAGACGCAGCTCTCGCAGTTTTAAATCTGGCCCCTGCAATGGGTGATGGTGGTCGTGGTGAATACGATGGTGCTTTAACGCCCTCTTGATTTTGAATACCGGCAATCTCGCCTTGTAAAACATATGAAAAGTCACCATCAAACCAATTAAACTCAGGAACCGTTATCCCCTTTTCATTGAAATATCTCAATCGTTTCTGGTAGTTTTTCTCCAACAGATATTCTCTGATATCATAGGAGCTGATCATATTGAAAGGTCTATACAGTTTACTCCAGCCAAAATTATTCACAGCAAACTGGTCTAAAGACATATCATACATATTTGCCAATACCTCTGCATTTACCTTTTCTTTATCATTTCCAGTAACTTTTACAGTCCATTTTTCTTTAGCATTCGGTTCTAGCTTATCTCTGAAAGTGACCGTTTCAATCTTTAAAGGTTTCTCAGTGTCTTTTATTTTCAAAACTGCGGTCTCTGTTTTTACATTATTAAATGCGACCAACTGGAACTGAAGATTAAGTTCAGAAACACTCTTATCTTTTGGAATATCTGCGGTATACTCTAATATTCCTTTGTTAAACTGATGGGTTTCCGTAAGCGTTTTACCTGATCCATCCTGAACAAATACATTGACCAGAGCATCCGGAATTGCAGAATACACATATACTTTTGCTTTTTCTCCTCTTGAAAGCTCATCTTTCGGTGCAATAACCGTTAAAAATGTCTTCTGAACCGGTTTCAGGGAATTTTTATCCCAAACACTGAAATATTGAGAAGCCTTTATCGTGTCTCTTCCTTCAATATTGAAAAGCTCCAGCTGATAATCTCCAGCTTCAAGTTTTCCAAGATCCAGATCTAATCCAGTTTGTGTACCAGAAGAAGGTTGCTGCTGTCTTTCAACGACTACTTTTTCTGTTTTCCAGTTTTTGATGTCATCATTTTTATCAAATCTATCGTGCGGGAACTTACCTATAAATTCTTCTCTTGAATATTTTGGAAGATCCTGAATTTCTGATGTAAAATTATCTCTGAAAATTCTATCCGGAGCTGCCAGTTTTGACAACTTTACCTGATACGATTTTTTAAGAACCTGCTCATTATAATTCTTCGTCTCTACCTTTAGCTTGGTATTTTCATCACTGAATATATTCTTAATGTCATCAGCCTTGATGTAATGGGAAACTGAAGCAACCTTAAGATTTGTATCCGCAGATTGGGTTTCTCCATTAATGTCAGTGACAGAAGCATTGATTTGATAGTTATCAATCTGTATTCCTTCCAGTTTTTCATCTTTTTTAAGATCCAGACGAATAACAAATTCTCCTTTTTCATTGGTTTTAGCTTCTCCAAGAATTGAGTTTTCATTATCATTATCTCTTGGATACCACCAGAAATATCTCCATCGGATATTCTGTTTTTTGATCTCATAATGTACGGTTGTATTGCTTAAAGCGACTCCGGAGAACATCATTGCTTTCCCTTTCAGCTCTATGGTCTGACCGTATTTATATTCATCTTTTACCGGTTCAAAACTCACTTCAAACTTGGGTCTCTTATATTCTTCTACTCTGATATCTTTATATCCCTGGCTATTTCCATCTGTTCTCAGATAGAAAACACCATTCAGCTTTCCTTTTGGTAACATAAAACTTCCGTGATAGGAGCCGAACTCATTTGTGGTAAGGCTTTGGGAAGTAACTTCCTGGCTGTTGGCATCCAAAAGCGTAATCTTTTGATTCAATCCCGAAACTACGGTTTCAATTTCATTATTTAACCGGGTATTGACTACTTTGAAATACACAGTCTGTCCTGGTCTGTAGATCGCTCTGTCTGTAAAGATCTGTGCTTTGGAACGGGTTTCAACGTTAGGATTATAATTTTCATTGCCTGAATTCCCGTAAACCTGCATGATCTGGAAATCATTGGTTTTAGGCTGCTGAATCAGGAACGTTCTGTAATATTCCTTGTTGGCAGTGACTGGGAACTGAAAAACTCCTTTATCACTTGTTTTTCCTTCAATTTTATTAATGGAATTATTATTCACAAACTCATAAAACCTAAGGTTCTCGTTAGAAATAGCTTTTCCGTTTTCACTACTCACTAATCTAAGGTCGTTGGAAAGCGTGTTTTTGGAAGATTTAGACTGATAGATGATCTTATTACCGGAAACCAGAAAATAAAAATTCCTTTCAGGATCGTTATCTTTTGAATTGGTTCCTGCTACTGCATATTCTACCACATACACTCCTGAAGGAAGCGGTTTAATTTCCAGTGAAGTTTTATGAAGTTGATAATCTTTAGGATCTGAAAGCTGATAAGTTTCCTTTCTTACCAGGTTCTTTTTAATGTTTCCAAAATAATTATTGGCATAAGGATTCTGCGCATATTTTATGAATGGCAGAAAATCTTCTTTTACCGCATAAATGTTTAAAGAAAATTCTGAGATATTCTGATATTCTGCAACAAAATGAATTGGCAGATTATTCTGGGTCTGCTTCTCATATTTGATACTCAATACCGGATTAGTAATCTGATTTTCCTTGTTTTTAATGTTTTCGATGAAAGGGGATTTCGGATATTCACTTTTGGCCTGTACTGCAACAGAAATAGCTTCTTTGGCTTTCTTTTTCATGATAAGTTCATCCATAATCTCGCCCATGATGACTACTTTGTAATCACCCTGCACATCGGATTTGATAAGCGCCTGAAGCTGTTCAAGTTTATCTTTACATTGGTTGAAATTACAGTTATTCACCAATTTTTCCTTCATAAAATACAGCTTAGGATTCCCATTATTCTGTGCAATCAATTCATCAAAAACAGCATTAATTGTGGTCCTGTTCTCTGCAAGCTCATTTTTTGTGAAAATATTATTTTCTGATAAAAACCCGACTTTCTTAAGGGCATACCATTCATACAAACTTGGGAAATAGGCAAGGTCTTTCGTTTCTGAAAACAGTGTTTTATACTTTTCCAGTGAAGTCTTCTTCATGTCCTGTTTCTGCTGATCAAGCTCCTGATAACTTTTGGTTAAATAGTTCTTAAAGTCAAGTTTTGTCCAGGTCTCAATCTGTGCAAGATTCTGCGTATTGATATTGGTCCTTCCATTGATCTCCCAATAATTCTGATTGTAATAATCCAGAAAGAATCCGCTCAAAAGGACATTATATACCAGTTTCTCCTCTCCTTTCAGCTTTCCTTCTGATTCCTGGAGTTTTTTAAAGAATTTTGACGCAGCATCGTTCTGATCATCGTCTACAGTCTGATTTACAATACTGAACTCTGCTTTCAGGGAACGGATCAGCTGAATGGTATTATTTTCTTTCATAGCTTTGTTTTCCAGGTCTAAAATAATGGGAAGATTAGATTTATAAGCTCCTTTCTGACTGTTCTCTGCTATTTTTTTCCACTGGTCATCATAATATTTCTGTGCGAAAACCGGGGAAAAGCCCAATGATAACAGCGAAAGCATAAATATCTTGGAAAATCTTTTCATATGTATTAATTTTGATAAATGAACATTATAAAAATACTGAAAAAAACTGTCATAGACAGCCAAATATATGTCTCTTTAATGGGAACTCTTTTTGCAGTATTTTTCATGAAAGAGCAAAACACATTCCGTTTCCCTACTATTCTGCTGATTTTTATAACGTATTTCAGTGGTTATCTTTATACAAAGTACCAGTATACCAAACATTTTTTCAAAATTCTGGTTTTAAATGCCATTGCAGGGATCTTCTGCGCATTCCTAATCATTCATAATCATAATGAAATAAGACTGATGAAGTGGTTTATTATTGTGATATTGGGATTACTGTATAACAGTTTTTTTCTGGATGTTTATATCCGGAAAATTCCTTTGTTGAAAGTATTTTATGTAGGATTGGTCTGGGCATTGGTTAACTGCTGGCTTACACTCCCTGAATTCAGTATCCCTATTTTTCTGATCAGTTTTTTTTATATCACGGCACTGGTACTTCCTTTTGACATCCGTGATATGAACAGTGATACGGTAAAAACCTTCCCCATGCTGATTGGCGTTCAGAATACAAAGTATATTGCCTATACAATGGTTTTCATAAGCAGTATCATTGGAATTTTTTATCTGAAACCTCTTTATGCTGTCGCCTTTTTTCTATCCAGTATCATTACTTATATTCTTATTTATTTCGCTGAAAACAAAAGAGATGACACTTATTTTTCATTCGGAGTGGAAACTTGTTCGGCACTTCCTTTTTTATTTTTACTAATAATGGAGTATTTTTGACGAATGATTATCAAGAAGCTTTCACTATACAACTTCAAAAACCATTCTGAGAAAAAGTTTGAATTCTCCCCACAGATCAACTGTTTTGTGGGTAATAACGGTGTGGGAAAAACCAATATCCTCGATGCCCTTCATTATTTATCAGTTGGGAAAAGCTTTTTGGGAAATACGGATCTCAACAACATCAAAAAAGAGGAAGATTTTTTCACCCTTGATGCTGAGATCCAGAATGAAGACAGTGAAGATATCATTAGAATCACTCAGCCTAAGGAAGCTAAGAAGGTGATTAAAAAGAATGATAAAAGCTATGACAGGCTTGCAGATCATATCGGATATCTCCCAAGTGTTATGATTTCACCTTATGATTCCAACCTTATTTCTGATTCCGGAGAAAGCAGAAGAAAGTTTCTGGATGCTATGATCTCCCAAACAGATTCTGAATATCTTTTTGACCTGATCCAGTATCAGAAAACAATACAGCAAAGAAATGCTTTACTGAAATACTTTGCTAAAAACAGGACCTGGGATAAAGATTCACTGGAAATTTATGATGAACCGATCACCAGATCCGGAACCAAAATCTTCAATAAAAGAAAAGTGTTTGTTGAACAATTAAATCCTATTGTTCAGAATTTTTATCAGATTATTTCGGGTGGAAAAGAAACGGTTTCTGTCATCTACGAATCTCACTTATTGGAAAATACCTTTGAAGTACTTTTAAAAGAAAGCCTTGAAAAGGACCGCATGTTGACTTATACTTCAAAAGGAATACACAAAGATGATCTTCTCTTTGAAATGGATCATATTTTAATTAAGAAAATAGGTTCACAGGGACAACAAAAATCTTTTCTGATTTCTTTAAAGCTTGCTCAGATAAGCCTTGTCAAAGAACTTACCAAAAAAACGCCTATTCTTTTGTTAGATGATATCTTTGATAAGCTTGATGACACCAGAGTTGCACAATTGATTGAGCTTGTTAATAAAGAAAGTTTTGGCCAGATTTTTATTACAGATACACATAGAGAAAGAACTGAAAGTGTGGTAAAGAAGATTAATGAGGAAAGCATCATCTTTGAGATATAATTAATCTCTTTATTTTCTTTAATTTACCCAAATATTTCTAACTTGTAGTATACTTTTTTACAATTATTATGGAAACATTACACACAGTTACTACTCAGTATGGAGACGTTAGTGGCATTAAAACAGAGAAAGGCATCCTAACATTTAAAGGTATTCCGTATGCAGCTCCACCTATTGGAGCAAACCGCTTTCAACCTCCTACTCCTCCTATACCTTGGGCCGGAATAAAAAACGCAACAGAATATGGGCCTACTCCACCTCAGTTAACACCTAATACCGGACCATTTGCTGAATTATTACCTAATGTTGTAATTCCAGGGGACGATTATTTGAATCTTAACATCTGGACTTCAGATACCGCTGAAAAAAAACCGGTTATGGTTTTTATTTATGGAGGAGCTTTTGTTCTTGGATCAGGAGCTGTCCCAGGTTATGATGGCAGTAGTTTTGCACGGGATGGTGTTGTTTTAGTTACCATCAACTACAGAATAGGTATTGAAGGATTTTTATGGTTTGGAGATGGGGTACCCAATCTTGGTATACTGGACCAAATTGCTGCTCTAAAGTGGGTTCGGGACAATATTGCCAACTTTGGCGGCGATCCTGATAATGTTACTATTTTTGGTGAATCTGCTGGTGGAATGAGTGTCTGTACACTACTTGCTATAAAAGAAGCGCAGGGTTTATTTCGACGGGCAATTGCTGAATCAGGAGCAGGACATTCTGTAATTAGCCCTTCATCCGCAAAGCTTATTGGTACAAGACTAGCAGAAATACTTGGCGTTGCACCAACACGAGAAGCCATTGGAGAAGTAAGTCTTGAAAAGGTCTTTGCAGCACAGGGACAATTAGGATCCGAAATTATGGCAAAACCTTCAATGGAGTTATGGGGTGAAGCAGCATTCAACTTAATGCCTTTTGAACCGGTAATTGATGGCCATTTATTAACCGCCTCCCCTATAGAATGTATTGCCAATGGTTCCGGTAAAGAGGTAGATATCCTTATTGGTACCAACAGCCAGGAATTTAGATTATTTCTTGTTCCTGATGGTATCCTACCAAAAATTACAGATTCCGCTCTGGATACTGCCGCTGCTGCCTATGGATTATCCGCAGAAGCTATTCAAACCTACCGGACTAATCGCCCCGACAGTTCTCCTGGTGATACACTAAGCGCTATTATTACAGATTGGTTTTACCGTATCCCTGCATTGCGCATTGCAGAAAAACACAGCAATACACATGTATATGAGTTTTCATGGAGCTCCCCTGCATGTGACAATTTACTTGGTGCCTGTCATGGTATTGAACTTGCCTTTGTATTTGATAATCTAACTAATCCCGGTTTTTCCAATATGCTAGGTAATCATCCTCCACAACAATTGGCTGACACTGTTCATAAAGCATGGGTGGATTTTGCGACGAACGGCAATCCTGGCTGGGATACTTATGATACAGATAACCGTATATCCATGCGTTTTGATGTTGTATCACAAATTACTGTTGATGACAGGGCTGATGAGCGTTCTGCATGGGATGGGGTCAGATAATCTATTGACATTAAGAATAAATTGAGTATTTATTGAGAATAACCATAGTATTTTAAAACACCATTTATAAAATTGATGGGTTGCATTTATATAAGAGAAACTGGCAATCGAAAACCTACCTATGAAGAAGAATAAAAAACGTGAATTTCAGTCATCAGAACTTGTAAAATCTTTTGCAAGAATCTATGGTTTTGAAGATAAGCTTGTGGCTTTTGACATTAAAGATTTTCTTGAAGATTATCTTGACCAGAGTCTTTTCAATGAAATAAGAAGTGTGAACATTGAAAAGAAATGCATCATTATTAAAATAGATTCTCCTTTATTGAAGAATGATTTTAAAATGCGGAAAAGTTTTTATCTGAAGAAGTTTCAGGATAAATTTGGTGAGGATAAATTTGATGATCTGCAGATACTTTAAAATACAGTATCAATATACCTGAAATACTCATTCAATTCTATTAAATACATTGTGCTTTACATTCAAATATATTGACATCTAATTTTTATATGTCCCAGAGGCAAACCCCCAATAATCTTTTTCATCGACTCCAGTTTCTAGATTAATCGGACTGTAATTTTTTAAAGTTCCAACAATTTTTATACTGTCATTCTTAAATAAAATACCTTGAATTTCAGTTCCGAAAATTTTATTTAAGCTCTCCTTTTTAGTATCCCCTAATATGACGATAGTTTCCTGAACATTGAATTGTGGATATGCATACGACATAACTTTTCCCTTGTTCCTTAAAAAATAACAAGGAGACTTAATTTTTACACTTCCGGACAACCTATACTTACCTGATATAGCTTTTAATTTACCTACTCCATTATCATCTATTAGTTCAAGTAAAACTCCATTAATTTTTGCTGTATCAGTTGTTACAGTTTTATGAGTTTCTTTCAAAGTTTCTTTTTTCTCCCTGCAGGCTTGCAAACAAAAAATTATGATAGAAATATAAATTGTTGCTCTCATATCAAAAAGAATTTAAATTAATGGCCAAAACCATATTTCAATACCCAAAGATAAATAATCTACAGATCCTGCTCTTAAAGAGATTCCATCCCATAAATCAATATGATCCGTAGCTCCCCATCCATCCTTTATGAAAATTAATCCTTTATGCTTAAAACTTTTACTATTCATTTTAGAATATTTTTTTCTTGAAAATTTTAGAGTGTTTCCAAAAATTTCAGGATGTTTATCTATCCAATCTGCCAGCTCCTGAGCTCTTAAGATGTGTCTAAACTTATTTTCATGTTTTTCCCAGCATCTTGCTCCTGAAAAAGAGATTAGGTCTACTCCTGATTTGCTAAATGCTTCGCTCATGCGTATTGCACATTGATTCGGAAATTCGACAACATTGCATGGCTTAAAGGTTCCGGGATGGTTTTTCCATAGAATATCAAATCTTACCATATCGAAATAATTTTTCATCCAAATTAACAAATAATATTTAGTTCACAGTAAAAGGAAAAATTATTTCATAAAAAATCCCAGAAATTTTTCTTATAGATCTCACTCACCTACCCAAAATTCATTTTCCTTGACCTGAAGGCTAGGAACATCGATAGACTGAGGCTTACCAGGAAGTTAAAGAACCCTAATAGAAATACGGTAAAAAAGGACATCCAAAACGTGTAGGAATCTACTGAAAAGTTTTTTCCATAAAGCCCTAGCGCAAAGTTTTCTGCAGCAAAGGTAATGTCTCTGATGTCCAAGTCAAGCCCAAAGAACAATCCTACGGGTTCTGTAGCCCTAGGAACATCGCGAACCAGAAATAGGAAACAATTCCAAGCCAGTTTTTAGCATAATATTTTGATAGTCCTTTTGCAAATTTCTTCCAAAAAAAAATTCTGATAGAAATATTTTTGGCAATTCTCTCCCGCCTATTTTACAAATTGACGGTATATATTTTTGGCTAAAGCCAATGGATTATTTTTATTATTTGGGCGGGCTAAAGCCCACCCCTTATTGAACACATTCTACAAATCACACATAATTAGTACTGATTAAAAGATGTTTATAATTACTCCGTTTCAAAAAATAAAAATTAGCACAAAGCTGATTAATCGCCCTGCTTTATTTTGAGGAAGTAAGGGTATGCGATTATGTTGCTGATAAAGCATAGGGTTACATATATTTCATTCGGAGTTTCAATGCTTTTATTGCTTCATCCAGATCATAAAACAGCTTTGAACCCTTTACATTTCATGCTTTAAAAGTAGTATTCCTACTTTACTAGATGGCTCAATCCTAAAATTAGAAGATATATCAATACAATCTGTTTAAATTTTTATTTTTCTTAAAAGCAAAATAGAGAATGCTAAATAATGTAAATTTATCCGGATGATATTTCATGGTTCAATCCTATTAACAGCATATTGAAGAATTAAACAGGAGTATCAAAACTAAAGCAACAACAGTAAAAACAAACCATGAACTTCGAAGACATTAAACAACAGATCCTTGATGCAGAGAAACTGCATATAAAAAAATTCAAAGAATCATTACAACAGGCTGGGTTACCTCATTTATTAGAGTATTGCTTCCCCCGTTTTCATGTTAATCACAGGAAGAAAATGTATACTTATTCCGTAGAACTCCTTTTTGATACAGAATATAATGAATATCTGTATTGGGAAGGCAAAAACTTAATTAGTGTAGATCGAGAGACAGGAGAAAAAGGGATTGTGATTAACAACTCCTATAAAGCAATCTTAATATATCAGTCAGATTCGGTGTTGCTGACTCTGGAAGATCCTGTGATTGTAACAGATCTGCCGGCTGAAGAAATCAGAAATATTTTAAAAACTGAGAAATTAGTACCCCAAGAGTATTTCAATCCGCTTTATTATACTGAAGAACCTATACCTGCTCAAAAATATCCTATGCCGGATAAAATATTAAATCCTATAAAGATATTTATTCAAGATCAGGAAATTCATTCCGGTGATATCTTATATGATGAGTTTTATTACAAAAAATATTCTGAAGATAAAGAAATATATCAATTTGAACTCAACATTGAATTGAATGATTTTAATGAAAGAATACAACCTAAATATACAGAGCTGCTGAATGAATTAATCGCAGATGATCTGCTTGTGAGCGAGAATTATGCCCTGGAATTATTTGAAAACCTTACAGAATACCCTTCCTATGAAGATATCCTGAATGATACCCAACTGGATATGAAAGAAAAAATGAACTTTCTGGATCCCTTTTTTATATCCCAGATTCTGAACGAATATCTTTGGAAAAGTAATACAGACAGCTGGTCCTGGGTCATAAGGGAGGTGTTTTATTTTAATAAAAACGAAGATAAAATTATCATTAAAGGCAATGCCCAGAAATTAGACTGACTTTATTATAAAGCCGGATATTATATACAAGTCACTCTATTATGTGAGTGTAAGTGACTACGAATTGAATAATTTGGATTTGGATTATAATGGTTATACCCAAATGGCATTTGAAGCACGTGTATTTAATCATTGGCAACGAGTATTATTATATTGGATGAATGGAGAAGGTATCGGTTCGGCAGAAACAGAAGCTTTTAAAACCGAAATGCCAAAAATATTTCCAGATTGGATTTGGGAGAATTTTATTGCCAAATTTGAGAGTTCACGTCTTTCTAATAAAAACAAATAACCTTTCAAAAAATAACAAAGCGGAATTTCTAATTGAAGTTCCGCTTTGCTATTTTTAAATTAAGTGTGATTAATGTTCTTCTGATTTTTCCGATTTATGAGAAATCGTACTGCTCATCAAATCATCTGCTCTTTTATCTAACCCCGAACTTAATGGCAGGAAGAATTTTAGCGGGTGTTTTACAAAATATTTGAAAATTTCCTTATAGATTTCACTTACCTGTCCAAAGTTCATTTTTCTTGATCTAAACGCCAGGAACATAGATAAACTGAAACTCACCAAGAAGTTAAAGAATCCTATTAAAAATACAGTGAAAAAGGACATCCAGAATGTGTACGAGTCTACAGAGAAATCTTTTCCGTAAAGCCCTAATGCAAAGTTTCCGGCAGCAAAAGTAATGTGTCTGATATCAAGATCCAGTCCAAAGAATAGGCCTACAGGAGCCGTAGCTCCAAGGAAAACCCCGAACCAGAAATTGGAAACAATTCCCGGCCAGTTTTTAGCATAATATTTAGATAATCCTTTAGCAAATTTTTTACCGAAAAAGCTTCTGATAGAAAGATTTTTAGCAATTCTTTCCGGAATCTGGTAGAATACAGAGTTGTTTCCGATATTCCCTGAAATAATTCCTGAAATGAAAAGATAAAAACCTGCAATACTTGCGTGAAGAATTGCTTTGGACTTAAAAGGGTCAAGGTCTTTTAATAATTTATCTGACCGGTCAACAGCGAGATTTTGAGAGAAAAACACATCCAATCCATAAATAATGGCCAGCGCTACCGGAAACGCCAGTAAAACGTTTCCTACAAAGGCAATAAACTGACTTCGGAATAATTTCGATACTAAATGGGCAAATTCGGTATTGTTTCTTTGGCTATTCCCCTCTTCAGATAATACTTTGGTCATCGTGGCAGCAGTCATAGCCGGCTGTTTTGTTGCCAGTGTGAATCCCATAAGATAAATCATGATGAATCCCATCGCATAGTTCATTGAATATAGGAATGCATGCGAGAAATCACTTCCGGGAATGTATCCGTACAGCATTTTCAGAACACAGAGTGCTCCAACAATAATTCCCCCTCCACTCGCCTTGTAGAACATGGTCATATATTCTTTTCTGGTAGAAGTAATATAGTGAGTTCCGGCTTCTGCCGTATGATTGGTGATAAGGTGAGAAATCAGTCTTGTACTGTCGTTGATAAGATCCGCAATATTATTCTTGTGAGATTTATAGTTTAAGATATTAAAAACCAATTGCTTTGACTTTAACAAAACATCTTCATCATTGTCTATTACCAACAGCTGTACAATCTCATAAATTCTTTCGGTTTGCTGGCGGATCTTTAGCAATGACTGATTGATCTTCCCTGAAATACCATATTTGGCAGAATTTTTAAAGGCTATATTCACAAACTCCTGACATTGCTCTGCATAGATCTTGATCTGCTTATACCTGCTGTCTTTGGAATGCAGTTGTAACTCAGGATCCTTAACAAGGTCATCTGCCAATGCTTCCAATTCATTCTGAAGAGCCAAAAACGGGTTGTCCAGGTTTCTGTACTGGGGAGCCATTCTTACTACTTCCACTTCCATCGCCATTCCGGTCACCCTCCATGAAAGAATATTCATAGAGAAAATCAGTTCTTTTTTTACATTAGGCTTAATGATAAAATCTGAAGCACCCATAAGATTCAGGAATTCATCAATCTCATTTTCGGGAAGGTTGTGCAGGTATGCTAAATCTTTTTTAGGTCTGAGACTTACATTGTCAATCATATACCACACTGTCTTTTCATTTTCTACGGGTGGCAGAACCTTATTCAGGATTCTTTTTTTAAGTTCCGGAAAGAAGGCATTTTCAGAAAGAATATTGGCTTCCGTCAAAGACAGGTTGAATGGTCTTCCTTTAAAAATATTGTGAATATAGTGCTTAAAGTTTTCCGCAAAATTCGGATTACTTCTGAGAAAATTGAGCACATCTGTAAAGTCTGCCCTTTTTACACTCTCTAACAGCTCTGCAAAGGGTTCCAAAGAAAGGGTTTCGTTCTTAAAAGAAAAGTATTTTTTAAGAACTGACTCAAAATTTGTGCTGGAATTAAAAAATTTCATTAGTACAAAGATACTATTTCAAACTCACATTCCTCATCTGTCTCATAATCCAATTATGTTTCTTTCTTAAATAAGGGGATGGATTCTTTGGATCATATTTCTTTGGATTCGGCAGTACAGCAGCAATCCAGGCTGCATCTGAAGCACTTAGATCCTTGGATGCTTTACCGAAATAATATTGAGCTGCTGCTTCTACACCAAATACTCCCTGCCCCATTTCAATGGAATTCAGGTATCTTTCAAGTATAATATCTTTACTCCATACTTTCTCAATAATGAAAGTATAAACGGCTTCCAGTCCTTTTCTTACCCAACTTCGGCCCTGCCAAAGAAAAACATTCTTTGCGGTCTGCTGTGAAATGGTACTTCCCCCTCTTATTTTTTTCCCCTGTTCATTATGCTTCATTGCCTTTTCGATGGCTGTATAATCGAAGCCGTTATGATCGAAAAATTTCTGATCCTCAGAAGCGATCACTGCCTTTTTCACATTACTTCCCATTTCATCATAGGAAATATAGTCTCTGTGTAATTTTCCGTACTCAAAAAGACCTCCGATCTGGGTAAGGGTAATGGGTGGATTGAAAAATCGTCCCCAAATGATGAAAACTACGTTCAATACAAGAACGATGAAAATAAACTGTTTAATTCTTTTCCACATAACTTTATAAAAAGGAAAGGCAAAAATAAGCAAAAATAGTCCGAGTTACTGCAATTCTTTCATATAAGTAAGCTGATAATCCGGTAAAAGTTCAGGATGGAAGATTTTAATATAATCTTTAAGGATCAGATCTGCTCTTACGACCCCGCTTTCAAAGAAATCATTGGCTTTCTGTCGCTCTTTTCCAGCCATTGTATAGAGTTTTCCTTTGTTGAAGACATTCAGTTTTCCGTAAAAAGGATTCATCTTCAGCATTTCTTTTTTTGAAGTGTGATTTCCTGCATTTACCCAGTACTGAACGCCTCCTGCTTTGGCATACACTTCCTCAAAGCTCATCGTTAATGCCTTTTCATCTTTATTATCTTTCATAATATAAGTAGCATTGGCATCAGCGATATAGTGAGCTACAGAAGTATTTCCACCCGGAAGATACCATACATCCCCATACATTTCATTGGCAAGGACAACAGGTTTCTCTTTTGTGGTCAGGGCAAGTTTCTTCAGATCATTGTAGTTTTTCTCCACTTCCTGATACTTAGCTTCAGCTTCTTTTTCCTTTGCGAAAAGTTCTCCAAACAGTTTAATGTAAGCCGTTTTTTGCAATGGCTGCTGTTCCATATATTCATCTAGAAATATGACCTGAATTCCATTGTTTTTCAAAAGTTGGTAAGCATTATCAAAACTTGCAATATAATTGGTGAAGATTGCATCCGGTTTCATGGAAATAATTTTCTCTACATCATACTTCTGATCACTTCCCACATTCTGAATCTTTCCTTCTTTAATCAGATTCTGGATCTTTTCTGAATAGATATATTCCGGACTTGATACACCAATGATTAAATTTTCTGCTCCAAGCTCTGAAATATACCCTGCCATACTTGCATTAAGAAGGATGATTTTCTTAAAAGGAGTCTGATTTTGCTTGAAATTATAGGTAAAATTTCCTGATTTAAGCTCCAAGCTTCCGTCTTGCTCCTTGTATTGGGTGCGATTTGAGATATTTGTCCAATCTGAGGACGAAATTTTTGATTCTCTTTTACAGGCAATTAGCGAAAATACCGTAAATAAAAGTAAAATTTTCTGTTTCATCTTCCAAAGAACGGAAAAAAGTGGTATATTTGCAACCGTTAAACAACAAGATAACAAACGGCCTCGTGGCGCAACTGAATAGCGCATCTGATTACGGCTCAGAAGGTTACAGGTTTGAATCCTGTCGAGGTCACAAGACGGGGATTAAGATTTTTAGAATTTTGATCCCCCTTTTTTTGTCTTGCTAATTCCCTTCTAATCAACAATATACTTTCCAAGAAAGAATTGATTTTGGGTGTTTGAAAATGCTCTCCATCGAATATTATCTTTTCAGGGTAAATCAAACTCACAAGAGCCCTTTTGTCTATCGTACCGGCATTTTTATAGCGTTCTGAAATATTGTTAACCGCATTTAGAGCCTTTGATATTTTCTGTTCTATACCCTCTTTTTTTTCCGAAGCTGTTAAAACACTTAGTTTATAATCCAGATCGTCCAGCTCTCCTTTATATCTATTCTTTATATCCCTGAAATCATCTTCATCAATCTTGTCCGAGAGATACATATCTCTGGCTTTGCTGATCCTTTCATTAAGTTCATTTCTTCTTTTGGTTACTGCAGCCCGATCATCCTCAAAATTTTCCGAAGTAGATTTAGTATTTCTAACAATCACCTCTTGTAATATTTTGATGATTCCCATCGGAAAATCATACTTTGATAATTCCTCTACAAATAGCTCATTAACTACGTCAGAATGATGCCTAAATCCACAGGCCGAGGTACAGTGGTAGTAATAATAATGTTTTGTTTTGCCCTTTGAGCTGCTTCCTGTTATATTCTTCCCACATTTTGGACAAAGCATTAAACCACGGAGTGGATACCTATCTTCATTAATTATCCTTCCTCCTGGCAATCTAAGATCTTTTGTACCCTTCTTTTTTAAGACATGCTGAACTTTCATAAACAGTTCCTCTGTGATCAACGGTGCATGTTTGCCATTCACAATTTGATCCTCTTCATTTTTATAGGCCCGTAAGAGTATCTTGCCACAATAAACAACATTTCTCATGGCTACCATGAACGCATTACTTGAAATATCCTTGCCTTCACGTTTATTCATCTCCTTTCTAACGATTTCCGTCGGAAGATGACCTTTAGCTACCTGATTAAATGCCCAAATTATGTTTGAAGCTTCGGGTTCCTTGACTGCTACATACTTTCGCCCATCCTCAGTGCACTTATTGATGTAACCATAGGGAGCAATTCCCATCATCCTACCCTCCCTGATTGCACGTCTCATCCCATTGGTTACATTTATCGCTCTCCTATCGTTCTCCACCTCTGGTGTAGACAGATAAATAGCAAGTAGCACCTTATTTTCTGGAATACTTAGATCAAGAGGCTGTTCAATTGCCTGAGGGATTATATTATTATTTTTCAGTTGACTGATCATTTGATAAGCCTCTGCGGTATTTCGACTAAATCTGTCCCATTTAGTAAAAAGTAATAATCTCTCTTCACGGTAGCCTCTGCTTCTTTTGAAGCTTTGAAGATATTTTTTCCATTCAGGACGGTCAAAATTCTTAGCAGAATGATCTTCGAGTATCACTCGGTCAATTGTTAAACCCAACCTGCTGCAATGAAGACGTAACCGCTCTTCTTGATCTCTCTGAGAATACCCTTTATCTGCCTGTTCGTCCGTAGATACCCGGATATATAAGTCTGCTATCATAACACAACGGATTTAAATTGGAAACATAATCAAAAAACCGAAAGCAATTAATTGATTATTAAAATTTTAGAATACACAAAATTACAAAAAGTTTTCATCGGGAGTGAAAATTTCTTTAATAGTTATCTTTGCAAAAAGATATAAAAACTCCATTATCTTTGCTGCTTCCTCCTCTCCAACATCCAAGCCAGCATCCTTAAGCATCTGCATAGATTGTTCTTGAGAAAATTCATCCAGTTTCACAAAATGCTCCAGCCCAAGCCCTTCTGACCTAGATCCAGATTTATTCAGTTTACTGTTTCGATTCGTTCTCCTTTTGGCCATCATGCGGTAATTTTCTGATCTGAAAATTATGCAGATTATAACGGCAAAGTTCCTTATTGACTAACATATACCGATTATAGCCTATATTTTCCGAAACTGAAACTATACAATAACTTCAACAGACGATTTTTGGCTTAAAAAGGAAATGGCCGGAACAATAATGCTCCAGCCATCTTGATTTTATCATTACGAATTACCTTAATTTAAATTCCTTTGTTTTTAAGTTTAGTATACGTGTTTATAGAATTTAGTAAGGTATAAAATACCCATTCCAATTGTTCTGGATGTTTCAGATCTTTTGTTGATTCTTTGTTATGTCGAATATCAAAAGTATTTACAAGCTTGAAAAAATCGGAAACATCACCTGATGTGAAAACTGAGGAAAGATCTCCCCGTAACGGTTCAAGCACATAACTCAATGTTTCACAAGCTGAACGCATTCCATCCATTGTTTGTGGTTCATCGAAAAACAGTTTCCTAGCATGATTTATCTTTTTATCAACCTCAGTATCTCCTG
This sequence comes from Chryseobacterium pennae, assembly GCF_003385515.1. Lineage (GTDB taxonomy): Bacteria > Bacteroidota > Bacteroidia > Flavobacteriales > Weeksellaceae > Chryseobacterium > Chryseobacterium pennae. The sequence continues at coordinate 51,265 of NZ_QNVT01000012.1, forward strand.
TTGTTATTTCCTGACTGACAAGGCCAAACATAGGCATTTTTGGGAGCTCTTTTTTTGCTAATTCTTTACCACTGTTGGAAACCTTTACTCCCTGATATAGATATCTTCTTTGCGACAAATTATGAATTTTCCTGACCTCTATACTACGATCCTGAACCAGCTGATCTATAATCCTGTGAAGTTCTTCCGGATCGGCATAGGCAAGAGCAAAGTGCTTGGTTGAATAAAATTCAAATTCTCGGTTCTCTTTTCCTCCATCCAGATACATATACTTTAGAAAATGATTGCATTTTTCTTCAAACTCTGTTGGTGGATTTAATAATTTATAGCCTCCTCGTATAAAATCGCTTGTGATTAAAATAGGATCTTCCCCTTTTAAAGTCCTTTCCTTGCATATTCCAGCAATAAGATAGTTTTCAAATTCACCATTTAAGAGTTCCTCATAGACCGACAACGATATTTTTACACGACCAACAACGTCGTTTTCATATTCAACGAATGTTCCGGTGATAGGGAAAAAATTTTCGGGATACAATGGATATCTAGTGAGTGCGCATTGATTAAAAGTCATATTTTTCTTTTTTATATTATTCTTTCAATATTTTAAAAATTACTGCTTAAGCTAACTGAACAGTAACTGACTACAAAGTAAACCATGTTCTCCGCAGTCATTTTGCGTAATAAAAAAATGAAATTTTTTAATACAACCCAATATCAATTCATATTACCATAAAAATTACTATCTACATTGTAAGTATGATTAATCTTATCCTTATCACATCTACCCATAAATGTTCCTTCGGGCGATTTATGTAAAAGAACATGACCTGTACATCCAGTTCTTATGCATTCACAATATCTTTCATTGATCGTGAAATTCCATTTTTCATTTCTACGAACAGTTATATGAGATTCTCCGCTCAACAGCACTTCCCCTCCCACAGGTAGTTTCTCACTTAGTACCAGATAAAGGATTTTATGGGCATATTTATATTTTTTGATGCTATCTTTATTTAGATGCATATATAGGAACATCAAGCCAAACAGAGTGGTAAAACAGATCGTTCTCGCCCAGTCTGTTGTAAAGTAAAAGAAAGTGAAACCCAATATCAGGCAACTGGTTGCCATTAATAAATATGCATGCATAGAATCTTTTACAGATTGCGAAATAGAAAATGGACCGATAAATTTGCCAATTTTAAAATAGACTGTTTTATCCCTACGATAAGGTAAAGGCTGACCAAGGATGTATTCAATCTGTTCGCTGGACATGGTAGTCATTTCTACCGCAATTTCTACATGTCTTAGTATACCGATCTCTATTCCCGGATTATCTCTTTTTAATTCATCAAGGACTAAACTATCCTTAGGTCTTATACCACGGTTGGTGATAAAAGTAAACATACTCACCGGATGCTCGTAAGACATACAGCTGGCAAAATCCGATCTGATTTTCGCAGCAACATGTGCTCTCGACGAGATGGCAAAATACTCTCCAGTGTCATAACAATATCCATCCCTGCCACCATCTCCTTCGTTACCATTTTTTGTGATTGGTACAAATTCCTTTCCATATTTAACGATCAGATATCGTTCACATGCGTCCTGAAAATTGAATCCTCCATGCCCCGCAAGAAGGTTACGTATGAAATCTTTTTCCATAATAATTTGATTTATTTATAAATGTTAAACTTGGTCTATATTCAAAGGAAATCAAACGTCAGATACTACTAAAACCTAAGTATCTATTCAAATAAAAATTATGCTATGATTCTCTTTCAGCATTGTCATAATTCCTTCAATAATTTACGGAATTTTTCATTACATGGATAAAAACAATTTGCTTTTTCTTGTGTTACAGAAATATAAACTAAACAGATTTTCAGATTATGAGAAGGAACCTATTTCTAATTATTGCCTTCCTGGCAATATTGTTTTCCTGCTCGAAGGAAGATGTAACGCAACAGCAGGCAGATGAACTTGCACAGAAGCTAACAAAGAATGCACAGATCGACCAGAAAGTTATAGACCGTGCTATTGATTCCTTCTTTAACACCCTGCCGGATAAAATTGAGATGGACTACACAAAGGGACAGGAAATACACACAATGTCCGATGGAACAAAAAAGACTATGCGGCTTAAACAGCCAGTGAGTGATGGTATTTCAAAAAAGGCAAATTATACAACTGAGATAGACATCTCGATACCAGATGAAGGGCTTCCTGTATGGACAATACCTGGTGCCCGAATTTTTTTAGTTGGAAAATATATGGAAGATGCGGGCTCATATTACCAATCTGAATACGTGGGTAATCCTGTAGATTTTTATGGCAACAAAAAGGTGGTACGAAGTCTCTTCGGTGTCACAAGATGGATGGAGGGGCTTATAGGAAAATGGAGGGGTTATGCAAATTATGTTGTTTATAACTTAAACACCATAGAACGTACCAAGCAGGTCGAATGGGATGCTTCATGGCAGATTCCAAGACGGTAATTGATAGTTAATTTCTATTTTTTATGCAATTTAAAGAAGAACAATACGCGATCACGTACTACCATCTTGATTACGAAAATACACAGGATGGCAGGTTTGTGATGGAATCGGAAACAGGGATGGAACTTACTGGCATTAACAGTGGTGTAGTCTGTCTTCAATACAATTGGTCTCGTAAAATCCTGAGAACAGATAATAACAAAGCCGTAGTCTCACAGATAGCGAGGACACACATTAAGTTTAATTCCGAACTAAGCGACGGGTTGGTTGGCGAAATACTCGATATATTAAAAAAACATGAGGAACAAAATCTGGAATTCATCAGAAACAACAGCTTTGCTGTTTTTGAAAGTTTTCCTAATGTCTATTATTCATCATTTCTGGACGAAAATGTAATACCCATCGAAGAAAGAAAAGCAGATCTGACCAGATGGTTAAAAACAAAAATTCAGGAGTTAAGTCCCGATCATTAAGCTGCCTCAAATAATTATTAACGTCCGGTTGATTTAAAATCGGACGTTAATTTTATAAAATGTATATCCAAATAGGATTCAGTTTAACATGCCCTAAACGTAAAATCCCCGGACAAGGCCGGAGATAAAAAACACAAATGATGAAAAAAAATTATTTCGTGCTGCAAAGTAGTAAATCCTTCTCAACAGGAATGTTAATAGATTCATAAAATTTACCCGCGGTTTTCTTGTTCCCTGATTAGTAGACTATAATTCTCATTAGGAATGGTGCTCAGACTAAAATTTTGGACAGAATACTTTTATTATGTTTTAAGAGGTAAGGATCCAACAGAAACAGATGCTCGTCTGAGTCTATGTGATTTCGGTTATAACTTTCTATATTCATTGCCTTTAAGCTATTTGCTATACCACGGTAAGGAAATCGCTTAAGCTCTTGCATTCTTCTAAGCAAATATTCGACCTTATCCTTTTTTATGTATACCGTATCCCTTCCGAAATCAAGAGCAGTAAAATCAATGTCTGGATTATTTTCAAACCAGCTACCTAAAAGCCCTACTTCAAAAAGTGCTGGCACCAGCTTCTCAAAACGCCTCTCCCGCTGAAAACGTCTACGGTCGAAAACATAACTTTCCACGTCCACTTCAACCTCGTCAAGCTCGAGATACTTTGCTAGACAGAGCCGATGTTGACCGCCTGTGGTAAAATAATGGTCACCAAACTGCATGACAGTCTTGGTCTCGGCGTTGTGATGGATATGATTGATCACTTTCTCTTTTGTTGGAAAATTATCGATCACCCAGTCAAGCCTCATTAGGTTGGTAAAAAATTCAAGCCAATGATAAGTCCAACCTTCTGGCTTATAAATTGGACAGTTATAAGCATAGGCATACTCTATTCCGCAAATTTTGGAGGGGTTAATCTTTTTCTTAACGGTTCCCTCTCGCCTAAAGTACTTTTTATAGATGAGATCATCTGGCAGATAGACGATATCATCATGCCAGATCTGGTTTTTAAAATTTGGATTTAGGTTACTTAACCATTCTATTCTTTGTAAATCAGAATATTTATGTGGCATTATATTGGTGTTTAATGGTAAAAATAATATCTTTTTTTATGCTGATAGAAGATAATAGGGATATAACACATGTAAAAAATACTATTACAATAAACAAAAAAATACTCTTCATCTAAAAACAAAATGTCTAGGACCATACTGTACCAGCCATTTAAGAATAATCTTTGTTATTTTGAAAAAAAGTAAGCTCTCTACACAAAATGATATAGCTAATCTAAGTTCTAAGGCACATAATATTCAACTTCAATCTTACCTTGTGTTGCTTTTAGAGGCTTAAATTGAATGGAGAACTCCGGATAATAGTTATCCATCTGTAGAGAATCTACTTTTCCCGGATTTACCTTTGTCTTCACATGATTGAGCATGATCGTATCATTGGTTGTGCCTTTAACATACAACCATAAAGTTGTAGGGGAACTGCTTTTCGTTTTCACCTGAAATGTGGAGTCTTTGCTAAAATCAGTTATCACAAACAATCCTCGGTTATCACTGTTGCAGGAAATAAACATCATCCCGATAAATAGAATAAAAAATAGTGTTCTCATGTCATCTATTGGTTACTTGGAATTAATTTAGTGTATGGCATTATGATACTATTGGTACCCAAAGGACCTAGGTATACAAGTTTACCCGAGTTTACCATCTCCAGAACATACATTTCGGCGGTCATATTAGCCGTATAGACATCGTAAGCTCTGCCTATTTCATTATTGTGGAGATCCATTTGTTTGTTCAATGGATTCTGTGGAATGTTCTCGTGAGCATCGCCCAATAACTTAGCTTGATCGACTCCGAACATCGTTCTGTTTAGAGCTGAAAAAAATGCATGCCTAAATGCATCTCCTTTTCCATTTTCCAGAGAATTCGGAAAATGCTGTGCTGCTTTCACTTCAGCATCTTTTGCATTCATTAAATATTTTAATCTTTCGTATGGTGACATCTTTTCAAATATTTTTTTCTCCTCCTCACTCATCCGCTTTTTATAATCAGCTTCCATTTTTGCAAGCAGTTCTGCTTCTGCATTTGTAAGCGCATTTATATCATGAGAACCACCTGCACCTGTTCCTCCGGGATAAGTTATCGGCGGATCATCGGAACATACCGCAGGGGTTGCTGATTTGGGCTTATGCCATAGTGAATTTACCTGACCGTTAACATAGGCGACTACCGTTTCACCTTCTTCTTCCTCCGTACATCGCGGATCACCGGGCAATCCTCCTGCTCTCAATTTACTACCAAGGTTTCGATTAAACCATGTATTATCTGAATTGAAGGTAGCAAAATAGCTCTGTCCACCAAGATATTTTGCCACCATATAATTATTATCAAAATAACCTTCTGATATTATCCTGCCCGTAAATCCGAAGGGTAGATCTTTTCCATGCTCTGGAAGATAAACAACCTTTACAAATATCCACTCTCCTTTGCTGTTCTTTGTAGCCTTAACGATCAAATTTTCAGCCAGATTTACGGGAATGGAATCATTGGTATAAACTTTAACATCATCCAGTAATTTTACCTTTACAATTGCGGTATCTGTTGCTTTGAATATGGTATTGTCCCATAGAATCTCTGTTCTGAAATTTTCATTAAAACTCCTCTCCTGGGATTTAAATCCGCTTTCGGCATACTGCCTGTCAAATGCAGCTTTCAGGGACAGATTAGGGCTTACCTAATTATCAGTAGAATTGACAGCATCTTTTTTACAGCCCTGAAACCCAAGCAAAAGGATAAGCAGAGCTATAACGTAATAGTTTTTTTTCATCGTCGTTAAGTAATATTTACAAAATAATTTAATTGTATCTATACATATGACGGCTGAAGAGTAAAATTGTCCCGACAAAACGGAAAATGATTTCACCAGTTAATAATTACCTTTATACCATCTCTTATAAAACCTTTAATAGATGACGGTTAAACAAGAATGAGTTAACATTATGGGCGTGCCCCATCTGCCCCCACTTCCCCACCTCATCTCAGATGGGTCGTGCTATACGCTATATCTTTTGCAGGGCAAAAGGATGCCGCTACTATCACTCACGCAGAAACCTTAAGTGATCCAATCAATTTACAAAAAACGCTCTAAGTGGTAAACTTAGAGCGTTATACATATTTAATATTTAATAGCCAATTTTATGGAAAGTATCCAGTGCTGAGCCACTTCATTTTAGCCGTTTACAGCAGCTGTAAATTACTTTTTTTTGCTTGATAAGATTAAGGTCCAGAATTAATTACCATGAATAACCAACACCAACACCTAACCAGACAGGCATTGTACCATCAGCCGTATTGAACAGTGGAACATAGCTCGCATGAAAAGCGATTCCTTTCTCATATGGGCGATAACGATATCCTATCTCGGGCGATATAATAAATGGAGACTCCGATCCATTTCTATTCTTTACTAAAACTATAGAAGTATTAAAACCAACAACCAACGAACTCTTTTTGCTTCCATAGACATAGTTGACCCCCACCGGAAAAACAACAACATCTTTGACAAGCTCACTATCAAAAACGCCAAAGGTATTTCCTACACCTGCCCTAAAACCTAATCCTTCTCTTGCATCTTTTTTAAATCGCATATCAAAATTAACTGCGGCAAATATGCTAGTTCCTCCCGCTTCAACAAAAGCATATTTCTGTCCCTGTGCGACACTCGCGCTAGATATAAAAAATCCTAGCATAAATAGAATAACAACTTTCATCATATTTTTTAATTTTCACTTTTTTCAATGACTGCGCCCATCCACTTGGAATCAAAACGAGCAACACCATAAATTGAAGCAAACTGCATTACAATTTTCGATGCATTATTTGTTGCCTGCGCGGAGTTTATAGCAGTTTTCGTCCAATTAACCTTTCCGCCCGCACCAATACTGAAAGAGAATACAACATCAGTAAAACTAGCAAGCTCAATTTTAAGTTCTTCTTTATTTGTTGCAGAAATCTCATTAGGTCCCGCAATGACCACTGGTGTTTTCAACTCATTATTCAACCAGACAGCGACCGTTGAAACTTCATTTTTTGGTACATTTTTATATAAATATCTTCTTGCCTGATCATAAAGAAGTTTTGTAGCCTGTTGAAATCCTCTACTCAGATCAAGAGTAACACTATTTGGCAACAAATCAAATTCATATGTTAAGGGAGTTGGTCTTACTGTTGGATCCCAATCAGGACTGTAATTAAATTTAGAAGGTCTGTACGGCTCAATTGATTTTCGGAGTGCATCCCACGGGTTTGCTGGTGTCACTTTATCTTCCATTGTAAATGAAATACCATCCCATCCAAGACGGATTTCATCCGCAGCAGTGCCAGACCAGCCGATCCAGTTTTTCTTCTGTGTTTTAACACTAAGTCCGAGTACCTTCCGTACAACATAATTTTTATTATACAAACTTACTTTGATTCTCCTTTTATCACTAAAATTGGCCGTATAAACCTCATTATTAGCGCCTCCAAATATACCGCTCCAAATTTTCCCTAAGAAGGTATGTTTACCATATTTTATTACTGGCAGACTTGAATATTCACCGCTACCAATTGCAGGACTATTTATATTAGATGTTGCAGCAACTTTGACTATATCATTTACCGGAGGGGGCGTACTCGTACTCGTGGATACCTCCTCTCTCGTTTTTACAACCTCATATGTATCGTATAAAAACACTTGTTCTCCCTCTAATGTAAAATAACCATCTATTGTAGTTGGATTCTCGTAAACCTTACTATTGATCTCATCATACATTGTCAATTCATCCATTGAAAAGTCTTCAACGACCTTTTCAAGTACATCATATTTCTCGGTAGGTGTAAATAAAGTTCCATAGGGGGTTATTTTATAAACCATATCCGAAACTTCGACCTCCATATCCTGGTTCACAATTTCTGACATGATCGGATCTTCGATAAGATCTTCTTTGCTAATTAATTCACTTGGGGTTTCAATAGAGGTAGTACTTACAGTAGCTTTTGCTTTTACATGAATTTCAGCTTGGTTATCAAACCCCAAAGATCTTAATTTAGCTTTTGCAGCTGCTGGTGACTTCTTATAGTCGTTAAAGAATTTGTCAACATCTGAAACACTTCTAAAAGACAACCGAGCGTTCTTTACCGATAAACCCGATTCTTGGATAGCCGGTTTTTCAGAAACCGCATTTTCATTTAAGCTTTGCTTTTCACACGACAAAAGGAAAGCTGACATTAGGATAATAATAGTTCTTTTCATTTAATTGAGATTTAGTTTTCAATATTCTATATATAGACGATCAACTTGTCTAATTGTCCCGAAATATTTTCATTTTTTAATTCGACCTAAGTTGCGTAAAGGTTTAAACAGATATAGTTTCATTCAATATTGAAAATATCGCTACAAACCGAATAGTTATTGGCCCTAAAGTTTATGACGATAATCTCTTGCAAAAATCCATTGTTCCTTCCTATGAACACTAAGCCATAGCACATTTACCACCGTTCTCTTTCCAGAGCTGTAAAAGAGCTTTGGCTTGCCACGGCAAAATGTAGAAAATTGAAAGATGCTGGCAGCACCTTGCTCTCCATTGCATCTCTCAATTACCTACGGACTGAAATCCCAGGTTAATATCTTCTTTAGGATCAATAAGAATGGAAATCAATTTTTCAAAGAAACAGACAAAAAAGGAAAGCAAAGATACTTCGGACGCTCAACCCAACAGCAAAAGACTACGGCATAAACACAGGCAGCCGCACATGGCCGTCCTTTATTCCGTTTCCTTTTGCGGCCTGTCCTACGTTGCGATTTACTTTCTTTTTTTTCTGTTTTTTTCTTTTGAAAAAATGATTAAGGGGCCTCGGCTCGGGCAGGACTGAAAGGAATGGAAACGTAACAAGATTGTAAAACAACTCAAAAACAAAAGTTATGAACATTTCAGGAACGCTGACAGCAAACGCAAAAGTCAGCACAACAGCAACAGGTAAAGAAGTGGTAAACTTCACAATCGCTATCAATGACAGCTACAAAGACAAGGACGGTAACCGTGTGGAACACACAACTTTCATCGACTGTGCCTATTGGTTAACCGCGAAAGCATCAACATGGCTTGTAAAGGGACTTTATGTTGAACTATACGGAGAACTCTCCGCAAGGGCATGGATCAACAAAGATGGCGAAGCAAAAGCGGGAATCAATTTTCATGTTATGGCAATCAAGCCGATCGGAAAATTTGGCAAGAAGGAAACACAAACCGTACAGGCTACAACAGCACAGACGAATAAAGAGCCTGTAGCAATTGGGGATGATGACAACCTTCCTTTCTAATCACCTTATCAATTAATCTTTAAATCTTAAAGTCATGGGACACAATCTAAATTTCAACAATAGAACAGGCAGATACTCATTTTTCAGCGTGAAGGAAAAAGCATGGCACGGACTAGGACAGATCGTGCAGGACTACCCTACCAGTGCCGAAGCGATCAAACACGCAGGGCTTGACTACGAAGTCGAAAAATCACCACTTTATACAAAAGGCTCAGGAATAATACAGGTGTCGGAGGGTATTGTCATACAGGACACTGAAATTGAAGTACCTGATTACTTCGCCAATGTCCGCACTGACAACAACACGGTATTAGGCGTGGTGGGTAAAGATTATCACATCGTACAGAACAAAGATGCCTTTTCATTCTTTGATTCCATCGTAGGTAATGAAAGCGGTATCCTCTACGAAACAGCAGGGGCACTCGGACAGGGAGAACGCATATTTATTACCGCCAAACTTCCAAACTATATCCGAATAGGCAATTCAGATGATGTGATCGAGAAATATATCTTCCTGACCACTAGCCACGATGGAAGCGGAAGTATCACGGCAGCCTTCACCCCTATCCGTATCGTTTGTCAGAATACGTTAAATGCATCGTTGCGGAACATGAGCAATGTTGTTCGTATCAAGCATACCGCAGGGGCAAAACAACGCCTGAACGACGCTCACAAAGTGATGGGACTGGCAAACAACCTGACAGCACAGATGGATGGTATTTTCAACAGATGGGCAGGTATCAGGGTGAAAGACAGTGAAGTCAGAAAACTGTTACAACTGGCATTATGTCCTAACAAGGAAACCTTTAACCTGCTGAAAAAAGGTGCAGAAAACGAACTTTCCACGATGTTTAAAAATACCGTTGACGATGCGTTCGCCTACGCCATGATGAACGATACCCAACAGCTTGAAACAACAAAAGGTACTTTGTTCGGTGCGTATAATGCGGTCACAGGCTATTTTCAGAATGTACGGAACTACAAAAATTCAGAAGCAAAACTGAAAAGCATTGTACTGGGGGGAACCGCTCAGGCAAAAGGACAGGAAGCATTTAACCTCTGTAATGCATTTGAAAAAGCAGGGGCTGATATATTCCTATTGAATTAATCATTAACCAAAGGTGGCAGTCCTGTACAGCCCTGCCACCTTTTAAACTCAATAGTATGAAAGCACTAGCCCACATGACAAATACAGAAAGAGCCTACCTACTGGCACAGCTATTCCCTGATAGGTTAAAGGAAATAACAGGGTTTATAAAAAAAGAAGCTGAATTGTTCACCGCAAACAAAGATGAAGTATATAAGAAGTGGAATGAAATGATAATTGATGCAGGTTTTTGGTATAGGCTGATCGCAAATTTTGAGCGAAGATATATCAAGAACGGTGCAAGGTTGTACCGTAATAAACGGACATTTCGGGATCAGTTATTTGACGGTTATGATGCGCTTTTCAGCATTCATGCACTGATACACTATAGTGAACAGGCCGAATGCCCTTTAAAGCTGAAACAGGCAATACACCTGCTTTTCGGAGCGCAAAAATTGGTATTGATCGATCTAAAACCAGCATCATGAAACCATCAGAAAGAATGACAGATAAAATGATGCTCAAAGCTTATTCTTACGGTGATCGGAAAAACTATGAGATTGCTATCATCAATCTAACTGAACAATGGTTCCGCTATGCAAGACGCATATTCGCAATTGCTAGATCCGCAGGTATCGGGCTTGATCTAAAGGACGGTTACAGGGACGGATCAGCTAAATTCATGATCTACATTGAACCCGACCGTCCACTGTATGAAGACTTTTTCGGTGATAAGGACATCGTGTTTTTGCAAGCCGATTCCGAAGAAATTGAGAATCTGTATGCGGGCAACGAATACATGGAAAGTCAAACGCTCCTGTTCACCTATGAAGGTATCGCTCATTACAGGACTTCACAGGATGTCGGCTACCAGACAGCAGAGTTCGACCTAGCAATAATATTAGAAATCTTAAACCACAAATTACAACAAAAATGACACGTTCAAATCTGCATATCACACTGAGTAACGGTGAAAAATTCATCTGTGTACTGGATGGATCAAGCGCACCCGAACAGGGCTATTTCGTAGAGGATATTTTATTGCCCCTCCTATCATTTGACAACGGAGACAGGGAAATGTCCCTGATAAAAAAACACTGCACAATGGGTGAAAGAAGGGCTAATGCCTGCTATCGTTATACGGTTGACCTTAAAACAAAGGATATACGAATGTTCGAGGAACATTACAGTTATCAGAAAGATGTCTTCCGAAAAGGCAGAGAAATAACAGAGCGCTATACAAGCTACGTACAAATATTAAACTTAAAGGATCATGAAAAAGGGAGCTGATACAGAATACAAAGCGCTGACCATCATTGCGGAGATGATAATCCAATTTGGAACACTTCATATCCTCAATATTTCCACAGCGGATTCAGAAGCGCTACAGTCAGCGAGGGACGGCCTTGAAAAGATAATTCAACAGAACGGCTACCGTATCAATTATGATAGAAATATTAAAAGTCCGATCATTAAATCGTAAACAATGGAAACACCGATAAAATACAAATTCACCGATTGGTTATACAACCGTTTTGTGGAAAATTTCAAGAAAAAGAAAATCATTGAGGCTTTTATTTTCATGGACGTTCTATCCAATTACCAATTGTTCGTGCAGGAAAATAAAAAGTTATCCGATCAGCGAAGACACACGAGGGAACTCTATGCGAGAATAATCAAAGCATTGAAAGACCATACCGCAGACAGACTGCTCCTTACAGGTGATGAACGCCTACAGGAGATTGAAAGGGAACTACAGACCTATGAAGATGATCTACGAAAAATAGGCTGTTCCGAAGAATATATCAACCAATGCAGTAACGAGCGTAAAACAACTTATTATGGAAACTAATTTTTTCAACAAAATTTCACAAATGGACATCAACAGCAAATTGATGCTAACCATTGCCAAAGCAACACCAACCACATTGGTTGTCTCGATATTCATCGAAAACGATAGCTGTGGTGATAAAGCCAAGAACCTGATCGTTCCTTTCAATATCACAGCTACTGCTGACGAACTGGATGAACACTTTTTTCAGCACATCAAAAAACCGCTCCAAAAAACTGACGGACTGCTCTCCAATATGGAAAACTTCCTTAAACAGCTTGAAATAGTCGAAGCTAACTCCGCTATGGAAAAGCAGAAAGCAGACAAGGAAAAAAAGGAAAATGATGCAAAAAAGAGAAAATATGATGAAGCCTGGCTAAAAGCAGAAACCCTTGAGAAAGAAGGAAAATATAAGGAAGCATGGACAGCTCTTCCAAAAGTATCGGATCATCCCGAAAACGAAAAGGCAATCAGGGCTAAACAGGAAGTTTATCAAAGGCAATTTGCGTCAAACCTCTTTACAGTTGAACCGGAACAGAAAGCAGGAACGGAGGTATCTACATTAGAAGAAGCGGAACACATGAACAACGAAGAAGAATAAACCCTTAAAATCAAAACGATATGATACTGACAACACTACAGCGAGTTTTCATACTCAAGGAAAAAGATCGGGAAATTACGCTTAACGATCCCGAACCAAAATGGAGCGTACAGGCTGTGCTGAACTTCTATTCAAATAACTACCCTGTACTTACCACGGCAAAAATTTCACAGCCAAAGATTAAGGATGATACAGTGCAGTATTATTTTGAAACAGTAATCGGCACAAAAGGATAACATAAAAATCAAATCAGATGAATCATGCAACGAAAATATCACGAACCGATAAAACAACCCAAGACAACGGAACAGATTACACTCTTTCGCAATCTGGGCGAGTTCTCAAATTGGATGAAAAGACCAAAAGATCAGGCAGAACTGTTAAAAGACAGGAGAAAATCTGTACCGCCAACAATGCTCCCGATGCCTTTTTAAATAGTCGATTCCATACAAGACTGTTAGAATCAACTGTGGTGGCAGACTGTAATAAAGATAAAATGGAGAAGGACTTTTACAAGTCCCTCTCCATAATCTCGGAGAAATTTGGCATCAGCCCGATAGCTACCGACGATATACCCTACCCTTCCAATATTTCTGTTTCTTTGGCTGACCTAAAAAAGCAACTCAAAAAAATAACCAATGACTGGAGGGAGGTTCGATTGATACAAGATAACGGCTCTATGTATTTTGCAAAAGAAAACAGGTTTGATACAGATATGACGTTGTACTATATCCCTGTGATTCCGTTATATACTATCTTGCATAGAAAAGAAACTGAGAAAGCGGGATTATTATTGCTATCCGTATATGCTTACCTTTATCAGATCCTTAAAATACCATATTACAGAAACGAAGGCTGTTACCTAAACAATCTATACGAAATACTCGAAGAATGGGCAGAGAACGATGGTGCAGGAAAACGAACTTTCAGACAGATCGAAGACGCAAAGCTAATCGGAGATTATATTCAAGAGCTAATCGGCAATCCCGAACACCTTAAATGTTTTGGAAAACGTGTCCGCACATTCAAGACGAAATCAGCTTTTGACAGGTCTTCTCTCCTACTTGCGGAACGGTTCTACGCCATTTATCGGAAATATCGCAAAACCCCGATTGATCGAAACTATCACCCCATGATCTACCGTGAAGAAATAGAGGACGGTAGAGCGGTAATGCTCGACGACTATGTTTCCTTCTGTGCTTCTGCGAAAGGAGAACTATTTAACGTACTCTTTCAAACTGCAAATGATGAATTGCAGGAATATTCTTCGATCGATGAACCTGTCATTTTTGCATCCTACCATATCACAGAAAAGCCCCCTGATAACTTCGATTTTGAAACAGATGTTTTTGGGAGGTTGAATGACCTTATCATATTATGGCAGGAAACTCACTTTTAAATAGAAAGTCATGAAAGATATTACAAATCAATTTGAAACCTATTATAGCCCCATTTCCGCACTGGTATTCTATCGATGCAACAGTGCTATGAATGAATCTTATGTGGAATACTATGATATGGACAAAAATGGCGCTCCTATAAATGCGCATCCACTCACGGTGCATGAAGCCATAAAATTAGCTGAATCGCTTACGGTGGAAAAGGATAAAGCCAATAAGCTAACATCTGATGGTATTTTACCAGCCAATCTATTGTATTTTGATGCAGAATCTGATAAAATAATCTGGTATACCAAGCCACAGTTCAGGAACCTATATTTCACGAAATCACTTGGTATTCCATCAGGTCGTTGCCATACACCTGCCATGCTCTGGACAGCGGACAGGAAATCCCTCAATGTCTATGCGCTGATCGGTCATAGAAAGCCGACCTTGAATAGCCAACTGTTTTATGCACCTTTCTTTAATGTCAATGAAAGTGGTAATGTATGTTTAGGTTCTGTTGATGTTCAGACCGAAGAAAAAGGTTCGGTAAAGGAACTGATGAAATTGTGGGAAACGTACTTTTTCAACAGCTATTTCAGTCACTTAATGGCTGAACATAATCCTGTCAATGGCAATTGTGTACTCCTGTGGGAAGATCTCAGCGGTTCTGAAAAATGTTTCCCCGAAAATATGCTCATAAAAACAAACCAAAAACTTAAAGATGTATTAAGATGAAAACCGTAAAACAAAATGTCCATTTTTTGGATGAAGAATTAATGAACCCTGTCAACCCGATCCGTGTGAATGTGATCGGCGCAGGGGGAACAGGTTCTAAATTTATGACCTGTCTGATGGAAATTAACCACAGCCTTATCGAACTTGGTCACCCAGGGCTTCAGGTTCACCTATGGGACGACGATATTATCAGCAGTGCCAACATCGGGCGACAACGTTTTGCGGAATCCGAAAGGGGATTGAATAAATCGGTGGCTATAATAAACCGTCTGAACAGATGGTCAGGGACAAACTGGAAAGCGGAAACGCAAAAGTTTCAAAGGGATATTGACGGAAATATACCCGAAAATGCGGGAGCATCTATTTACGTATCCTGTACAGATACGGTTGCTTCCCGATTTGAAATCGCTGAGATCATCAAGCAACTGAATAAACAGTATTCATACCGAAGGGACAGGGCGAAATATTGGCTTGATCTAGGTAACACCAAGTATAGTGGACAGGCAATTCTATCCACTGTAGGTACAATTAAACAGCCCGATTCTAAAAAATTCAAAACCTTTGGGACGCTCCCATCTATAATTGATGAATACGGCACACTCATGACAGAAGCAGAACCCGAAGACGATACCCCATCCTGCTCAATGGCTGAATCACTGCAAAAACAGGATCTATTCATCAACGCTTCACTCGCACAGATGGGGGCTTCCCTGCTCTGGAATCTCTTTCTTTTTGGAATGACAGAAAATCGGGGTTTCTTTCATAACCTGAAAAACTTTCAAACTCAGCCCATATCTGTCGGCAATTGAAAAATTGCCGGCGGCCAAACGGCCGTTGCTCCCGATGGTCGCAACGGCCGTTTGGCGAAGCGGTGCAATCTGCTACTCCATCCCTTACTTATCCCATTGCCATGCAGCCGCAGATTGCGGGTTGTTTTATTTTACTGTTGTCTCAGGGATCTTAATTATTTGTTTGGTCATAATTTCTAAAACAGGTAATAAATTTCCATATCCCTATTCTTTATCAATACCCTCGGTTAGGACTTTTCAGGTAAATCTGTACCTATCTGATGCAATATTCCTTCCCTAAACCTAATGATTGCCATTTTTGTTGCGATTTATTTTTGTATACTTAATTTCATTTAAAATGAAAAGAGAGCTTCCTACCTACCATATTCAAGGTACTGATTTCTTGGTTGATGTTGATAAATTTGAACTGCGGGAAAAATATGATGTTCATAACATAATCCCTTTTGCCCTAATGAAAGATTCCGAGGCGGGTTACGAATTTGGCTATTGTCCACAGTCAAAAAATATAGACTATGAATGGTTGATTAATTTGGTTGAACCAAATACATTCATTCCTCAACTAAAGGACCTTGACCCTTTGGGAATGTCCATCAAGTATAACCTTCCTCTGGAAGAAATTAAAAAAATGTCCGATTTTCAGATCATGGTTGATCAGGATGCTTTTCATAAAAGGGTTAACCAAAATAAACTTCCGACCCTGGACATTCATGGAAACAAATTCTATGTTAATATTAAGTCGGATCAATTGATTTCGCAACGCTTCCCATTTTCAGAGGGCATCAGCCTGACTGAAATAAAATCGTATTACGATCAGGAGAGTTCAATGTATGTTATTCCATTTAATACAAATACTCATCAATTTATGCCTTTGGATCTCGATAAAATTACGGAGGTACCCAAGGATACGATTATTGTTTCTTTCCCTTTTGAGAGTGAACTTGACCGTATCGGATGGAATCTCCAAGCTGGTCTTAACTACATGCAAAACTTAAAATTTAAGGGGTTAAAATGTCATCATACAGCATGCGTCATTCCTTGGCAGAATACCGTAATTCCCAAGATTATTATCAAGAATCTTGAAAAACAGAAATTAATCGCAGTTATTTCAGAAGCAGGAAAAAATAAAATTTTAAAAAGTAAGAATAATGGCTTGAAACGTTGATCTGAAAGATTAAAAAAGGAACAGTCTCTGATAAGATTGCTCCCTTTTATATTAAAACCCAAAACGGCTAGGATAAGTTCTTGAATACCCATAAACAGGGAATCGTCCAAATTACTGGATTTTACCCATTGCTTGAGATATAATAGATACGTACTCTTTAACTTTGACAATTCTAAGATTTTCGCTTTTCTCAGATCCCCCTAAGCCAAGTAAAGGCTGATAGCCAAAGCACTCATCTGATGCTAAATCCCCAAGGTTTTCTTTTGCTTCTAAATATTTGTTGTATGGTAATTTCTTATCCAAAAAGCCACTGTCTGTCATTTTCAAATCAAAGAATACATTTGCTTTTCTCCCAAGAACTTCTTGTCGGGAATGATTAATATCAACATAAATAACGCTGGTATCCTCCCAAATGTATAATCCACCAAAACCATCTCTAGCAAAACAAATCGACGGTTCCTGCAAGGGAACGTATACCTCATCAAGCATTTGTTTATATTCAACAGGATTCACAGTCCATAAAAAACCATTCATATAACTTCCTGCCCCTATTTCTATAAAGGAAAATAAATCTTCAGGAAGATGTTTTTGAATTGAATTCAATGCATCTCTTGGAATTTCTTGCTTATTCTGAATTTCTCCAAATGTTGTTACAAATTTTTCAAACATTTTTTTACTTTTAACAAATTTACTATTTTTTTTATTCCCAAGGCAATCTTATGTTAAGGTATGTATTAGCTCTTTGCTCCGGAGTCATACCAGCAGCCTGTTCTCGCACTTGTCTGTCTATTTCTCTAATTCTTGTTTTCCATTGGCTACCTAATGAAGAGTTTACCCTTGAATCTCCTAAACCTGTTATATTATCTCCATGCCCCCCAGCAATTTGATCAGGGTCATGTAATGCTGCTTTGTCACTCATGTAAGCATCTGTTCTTGCTTCAGCTTCATCATAGGATAATCCCTCATTTTCCATCAGGTCATCAATCATTCCCTCTTTAAACTGTTCTCTATATCGTTGTTGGGCAGTACTACCCTCATGTGAACGACCATTTTCCAAGTATGCATCTCTATTATTAATAAAATCCTCAACTGTAAGACTATTCATTCCTGCTTCTTGTCCTTCAATTTGTCTTTGAAACTCCGCAGCATTGTGATCTGGATTTCGTCTGAAAGGTGGGTCTCCTGTTACTAATTCCATCCTCGTTGCTGCGTAGGCTGCAGCTGATTCTTCTTGTCTCGGTCCCTCTCCATCTACATTTTCAGCCCTAGTATTACCTTCTTCATCTCCACGATTACCTTCAGCATCATCTGCCCGTCCTTCAGTGTCTCTTACAGGTTCCTTGGGTTCATTTTTTAACTTATTTTCTAAGTCTCGCTTACCTTGTCCAATTGGTGAAAACATCAAAGCCATTCCCACATAATCTTGCCAGCCAGCATGTTTTTGATTACCATTTTCATCCAACATTACCCCGCCTGTCATATCTGAATAAATGACATTTGCCGAATCCCATGCTCCGGTTTCCATAGCTACAGTTCCTTTTAAAAAATCCCAGCCACTAGCTTCACCAGTATTTCCGTATGTAGAAGCAACATTTTGTGCTCCCATAACACCTCGAAGGCCAAGCCCAAATACCTTAATACTTTCATAAGCGTTCACCAGAAAATTCTTGGGCATTGACTTAGCAAACTGCCATGCAGCCTGCCCAACACCTCTCATTCCTCCGCTGGCAAACGCACCGGCTCCACCGGCCACTGCTGCGCCTGCCATTCCTATTGCCGCTCCTGCCATCGCCCCCTCCATCAACTTTCCTAAATAATTTGCAAAGCCCAGTGCTACGGCCTGACTCCAGCTTTTTATTTCGGGTGCGAATTTTATAGTACCTCCAACAGGACAGGTCATTATATGATCCCCAGTAATTGTTTGAACACCTTGAACAATGTAGTCCTTTTTACTACCAACCCATTTTCTAGCCTTTGCCGCAATCTGCCCACATAATAATGTACCTACTATAGCTCCCCATGCCGCACCGGCTAAACCAGCCAATGCGCCAAGAGCAATCAGAGCAGCACCACCAGTAGCAACTGTCATTGCCGCAATTACAACCACAGCAGCAGCTATGATAGCATAAATCAACATCAATCTAGTACAGCCAAAATCTATCCAGCTACTTGTAGCTGTATCTCTCACAGTAATGTATTTCTCGCCGGATATCTTCTTTACTGTCATCTGCGTGGACTGAAACTGTGCTGGAACAGCACCAGTATCACATTTCCAGAAATCTTTTTCAGTAATGATCTTATTTCCCATTTCACATCACTTTTTCTAAGATCCGTATTCTTTTGTTCCAAGCTAATCTAGTTCTCCTTCCATCAGTTACTAGCTGTATACTAAAATCAATTTTTCTTCTCCCTTCTAATTCCTTATTTTGTATTGGCTGATCTATCTGCAATCCAATGCTGTCACACAAAATGCCATTCTCTTTCCCTTTGGAATAAGATAAAATGAGCGTATGTCCCAAAAAAGAAAATAATTTGTTTCTTTCAATTAGCGTACTGGGTTTATCTAAGTTCTTAATCGTTTTCATATTGTTCATTTATGCTATTATGATGTTCCTTTAATTACTGTTTTTCTAAAAGTAACTATGTGGTGTTTATCCTTTTTTTAGCTCGTTCTTCTGTTCGGAATCACTGAGCATACTGTAATTAACAATATTGTATAACTTCTTTTCATCCACAATCTCTCGTTTACTGATCATAGCTTTTTCCAATTTTCCATTACTGAAATCTAACTGGCGTGTCTCAGTTTGCTCAAGCTGTACATTAAGGTTCGTTATATTTATTTTATCTTCAAATTGCTTATATGCAGTGTTATAAAAACCACTTGTAAATGAGTCCTTAGGATTAAATCGTGTCACAACTCTAATTGATTCACTATGATTTGAAAGATATGCGGGCGTCTCTATTTTCATATTCCAGGTCATATTTGCTGTATTGAAAATATTCGTTCCCGAAATACTCTTACTGGCTGGAAGATTTATTCCAAATGTACTACCGAAGTAAACAGGAAAGAACTCATTTGCCTGTACTGCGATCTTTATTTTCTCTGGATCTGTAAAAATATTATCATTGAGAATGATAGCCTGCTGTAAATCAGGGTTTCCCGCAATATGCTGGTCCATTTCAGACTTGGTCTGTTTCCATTTTGAAAGAATAAGATCATAATTGAGAACTGAAATTACTTTTCCGCTTTGATCGAGGATCAAATGTAATTCATTATACATTCTTCCAAATATCTGGCTTACTACCGCTACCTCTTTTATCATAGGGCTATTAGTTTCCAACAGTTTATTATCCAGCTGAACTATTCTAACTTCAATGTGATTATCTTCAATCTTCAGTACATGGAAATCAAACCGAAGTTGCACTTTAGATGTCACATATACATCAACACCATTAATCTCTGATTCAATCAAAAGAGTATACTGTTCATTAAAGGGTTCCCTTAAAAGAATTTGCTTTTCCTTCATTGTTTGGTTTTTAGTTAACGAATACATCTCCTCCGTCCATTTTAGTTTCGCCAGCAATATGATTTTTAGGGGAATTTACAGTAATTGCTTTGCCTCCTTTAATTCCGACTCCATCAGTTCCACCAACTCCGACGACTTTACCATTTATTAGAATTGTTCCATCGGTATTCAGAGTTATAGTGCTTTTTCCTGTCTTAAAAGTGATTTTTTTATCACATTCTAAAGTGATGTTTCCACTTGCATCCATTTTAAGCATTGAATTGGCTCCACCACCATCTTTACCACCAACATTTATCACGTTTGTACTACCAGCGTTTACTGTATGGTTGGTATTTGCATTCGTTGTAGCATTTCCTGCACCATCAAAATTCATATTAGCGCCACCTTGATCTTTCAGATTCATGGAACCAGCGCCATTATCATATTTCAGCTCAGCACCACTGCGCCCACTAAAGCTCATCACATTATTTCCTTCACCACCACCTGCTCCAATACCACCATGATACATTCCGCCCATAACAAAAGGTCTGTCAGGATGAAGATGAACAAAGTTTACGATCACTTGGTCCCCGACTTCAGGTATAGACATAAACCCTCTGTTTTTACCAACTTTTTCGCTACTTCCCGCATCTGGTGACATCACACGGATGAATTCGGTAGTATCCTGTCCACTTTGCCAGTCAAGCTGAACCTGTACACGACCCTGATTTTGGGGATCCGTATTAGAAATTACCTTCCCAAATTGTGGCTCTGCAACTGGAATAGTGAATTCCGGTCTAGGTATGTAGCCCGTATCAGAAGCTATTGCCTGAAATGATCCATCATAATATCCTCTCGCATCTACTTCATGGGTGACTTCGATCAGCCATAATTTGGTAAAATATGATGTATCACTAGAATCGGTCTTCCTCATTTCAATGTCAGCAATACAACCGGGATATAGAAATGGTACGGTAGTGTTCCCCTCAGTAACAAAAACTTCCGAAGCTTTGCTACCAGCCGTTCCTTTTTGAGAAGCATCAATATCCATAAAAGATGATGCTCTTATCGGAGCAACGCGTAAGGATGGTGTCTGAAATGTTCTTTCAGAAATCTCGTAAGCACGTTTTGCTATATCAGAAGTGTGAGTGATTTTTGAATCACCACCTTTAAATTTCTCGTTTTTACTACTGTTATAGCCATAAAACGAAGGTTTGATATGCTGGGCCTTCATCTTAACCTTGATATCGGTCAGATTACTACCATAGGTTAACTTCACAGGCTTCTCCTGTGGTGGTAACTGTCCAAAATGCAATACTTCTCCATCATAGAAAAATTGTTCGCCATACGCTTCTGCCATTCTCGCCAGATAATTGTAATGGGTTTCTTCATATTGAGAACTGTAAGGTACGTTGCCTTGCTTTGCATCCACTCTAAAATCAAATTTGCCTTGTCCTAATCCCTGCTGAATCACCTCCGTAGCAATGCTATTAAGACTCATCGGTTGGGCTCCACCAAAACTTTGAATATGTGGTGCCGCATCTAATAAAATCGTTGGACTGAAGCCTGATAATACCAGATTGCCAAGACTCCCTTTTTCTTGGCTAAATCCAACTTCTGTAATTACTCCCACAAAGTTTCGTTCGGGTCCTTCTTCAATATCCTTATATTTGAATACTATCGTAATCCTTTTTCCAAGAAGGTTCTGAGCTTCCTCAAGATTATGATTCTCTGGATTGCCAAGGGTATCATGAGCTAGAATAAGCTCAAATTCATGATGTTTGGTCGCACTTTGCGTTAATTTAAAATGCTTGAAATATTTAATTTGTTTTCCTTCAACATGGATGTCGAGGCGCACTACACGATTAATTCCAGCAATAGCATTTTCTGGAATTGCCTGTGCATTGAAAATCTTAGATGTGGGTTGCTGTGCCCAGATCTTATTCTGCATTACGGTGGGAGCCGTAGGAATTAAAGGCTGGTTCATAAAACTCTGAGCCATGCTAGCTGCCGTTTTTACGTTTGAAAGCGTTTTATTGGAAAGCGGAATATTCGTCGCTGCCTCCTGAATGTTTTTGGCTATATCTCCTTTTAATGAATCTCCTCCTTTCTTGGGAAAATTCTTATCATCTTGAAACATGACATAATTTTTTTCGGTTGTGTTGATTACAGATTGGAACCAAGTCCAAATAAGATGAGACTATTAAGGTCAACTCACAGCTGGTAAATCATGGTCTCCGCAGGATATTTACTTTCGTAGCTGGTTTGAAAAATGTCGGAGTGAATTTAGTTGGGAACTAAAACTCTTTCTAACTACTTACAATAAGTACTATTTTAGATTGTTCGGCTTTAATTTTCATAAGTTTTTTTATTGATTTAGTATTGCAATATATCACGTCTAAATTTCACCTACAAATGAATTAGGCATTATTTTAAAAAGTGTCGTAGTTCTACGACTTTTGCATTTGGGTTAATGTATAAATTTATCTTTTATCTTCCTTACGGGTTTCCGTAAATCATAAAAAAATAACGCCAGACACTAGATTAGCTAGTTATCTGGCGACCACATTCAATTTTGCAATATGAAAATTAACCTAACCTTCTCCCTTTGGTTTTATATTGTAATAAAATTACTTTATCTAAAAATCTGGATCATCAGGGAAATCCCCATTTCTTCATCAGGGATTTTACGGAGAAAGTTTCAGTAAATTGTCTACTCACTATCCTACTGTAAATCTTCAAGCTTTTTTTTTATATAATCAACAGGTCGAATTCCATTGATCTCATGGAATAAATTGGAAAAATTAGTTCGAGATGCTATTCCACATTCTTCAGCTAAAGCCTCCATTGAATATCTTAAATACTTTGGATCAGTGTTGAGCTTGTCCGTAATATAATTGATTCTAAGCTCACTTACATAACGGTTAAAACTAGCTCCTTTATACTCATTAATAACATAGGAAAGATTAGTTGGACTTGTTTGAAATTTCTCAGCCACTTTTTGGACAATTACGCCACTTTGCAAAAAATCGCGGTTATTTTCAAACTCCTCCAGCTTTTGTAAAATATCATTCACTATCTTTGTTTGAATCTCTAATTTATTGATTTGTCGGATTCTAAATGTACTGCTTTGAATCTCCTCCTCAATTACTTCCCCAGATTTATTTTCTGATAGCACACTGACGCTCCTTTCTTTTGATTTAATTTTCACATTATATACTCCAACAATAATCAACAAAAGTGAGAGCACTGTAACTAATATGGCTCCATAGAGTCCATTTCTTTCCAGCATGGACTTCTCCTTCAGTAATTTCTTGGAATCATAATTCTGGTGTATGTTGGACGATAGATAAATAAAATCTTCCTCAAGCCTTTTATCCAATTTTAGTAGCTGTTTAGTATAGTACAATGTTCTTTCGGTATTATTCAATTTGCCATAATGGGTTATCAAAGTTTCATAAACATTACGAACTTCAGGAAGTAAGAAATTTTGTTTATTGAAAATAGAATCGACTTTATTGAAACTGTAAATGGCATTTTCTATATGACCAAGTTCAAGCTGTGAGTTTCCCAAATAAGAATACACAGCTGCTGCCCAGCCAAAATCATTAACATTTTTCAATTCTGGTAATGATGCACTTAAAGAACTGATGGCCTCTTTATAGTTCTTATTAATATAGTTATTTATTCCTTTTTCTTTAAGGAATGAACTATATTCCAACTTGTAATCGGGGTTTTTATATGTAGCGGAAATTCCAATGGCAATCACTGAATCAGCAACCTTATAGTTTTTTAGATGCCTATAACATATAGCCAACTGATGAAGACTATTGTAATAGCCCATCAAATTATTATACATTAAATTTGGATGCATATCTTTCTCAATCTCTCGTTCAAAAAAAGCAGTTGTTTCCTTAAATCCTTTTAATGATTCTTCATGATATCCGATATAACTTCTTACAACAGCAATCCAGTATTTTATCTTATTTCGCGCGTATGGATCCTTACTGTGACAGCTTTTATCGTTAGCTTTTAGAAATTCTGTCAGTGCCAGCCTGTATTTTTTGAAATTATAAAAATATACTATCCCTTTACTCATGTAAGCTTTGGCAAGCACCTTATCATCATTCAACTTATGCGCGGCATAAATGGTACTGTCTGCATATTTTAACTTAATAGTAGGATTAGGTGAATAAAAAAGGGCATCATTATAGCCTTGCTGTAGTTGTAAATAGTTTTTCTCAGCTTTAGCCTTTCTGATAACTTTTGCGATTAGTGGCAAGGCTGTGGAATCATTTTCAGCTCGATTTACATAATGCCGTTGGATGAGATAATAACCACTCAATTTCTCCTTCTGTGCAAAAATAAATTCGGACAGAAAAAGTAATATGATGAACAAATAGTGATTAGGTATATGTTTCATGGTCAAGTTTAATATAAAATTATGAAAATTTTACTAATACAACATTTTTATGCAACCATAATCACAGATTTATTAAAATAAATTACAATAATCTCATTTACAATAAATTAAAAACATAAATATTCCCCAAAAACATATGTTCGTGAAAATTAGCACATGTTCGTAAAATCTAGCACAGGCCATAAAATTCGAACTATTTTGAAAAATTTTTGGAAACAGTAGATTATTTTTTTTCAGTCACTTAACTAAATAAAATAAATCAAATGATACCCTTCAACGGAGATCTAGCACCGCATTTTGTTTTGTGGTTGGCAAAAGACTGATACTTTGGTCACAGAATTCTAATAATCTCGGCCGAGATAATCCAAAAATTTATTACTATGAAAAAAACGATTATCTCAATCACATTGATGTTATTGGCATTTGCGAGTATATATTCTTGCAGAATTGATGACATGGATCAGCAGACAGAAAACCAAATTACTCTGGTTAAAAACCAAGAGAAAAGAAACTATTTAAGATCAAATAAGGACAGTGTACAAACGTCACAAAATCATGATTTCAATGAGAATGAAAGTACAGTATTAGACCCACCACCGAAAGATAGGGATCACTGGTAATGGGCATGTTCGTAAAAACTAGCACCGTACCAAATCGCTAATTAGCACCACAAGTTCTTGTTTTGCATGATTTTACCACTTTAAATTTGGTCAAATCAAAAATCCGATAGAGCCTTCCAACGGATTGCAGTGAAACTTATTCCATGAACCAAAAAATCATATTATGCGAATTAAAAACATCATATCTGAAATAGTGGTATTTATTCTCATTCTCACATGGGTATATACATTTGCTAGTAAAGTCTTCGATTTTGAAACATTTGGAAGGCAGATCAGGGGTGCATATTTACTATCATCAGGCGGTAATCTCCTACCCTACATTTTGCAACTGGTACACGCTGGAATTATTCTGATGCTATTAAACAAAAGCTGGAGAAGACTTGGATTAATTACATCTATGGTAGTTCTGGTTCTTTACACTGGATACCTAATATATGTTCTAAAGTTTGCACCTAGCATTCCCTGCTCATGTATCGCATTGTTTAACTGGATGAACTGGAATGATCAGCTGTACTTCAACCTCATCATTCTTGCTATCAATATCATTGGTCTGGTCATGTTTTCCTTAAAGCACCCTCCACACAGCACTCATATCAGACCACTTTCAAATTAAAACTAAAATTTACAAAAACGGGGGAAGCCGAAAACCTGAATTCCAGAGTAGGCAAAAAACTAAAAGTTTATGCTTTTTGATTTATAAAAGCAACCAACATCATGAAAAATTTACGATTAACATTAGGAGTTGCAGCAATTGCAATTGGTTCATTCGCAGCATTTTCTTTTGCTCCAACAAAAGTAGATTCAAAGGTAACGACACAGATTCGTTATTTAAACAATGACGGTTCAATGGGGGGAGTTTATGATCCTGCCCTACATCCTTGCGAAGGTGCGGCGCCGCTTTGCGCACAGGAGTACAATATTGAAACGCAACAACCTACAGGTAACAATAAGAAATTTGGGGTTAGACAGTAGGAATAATAAAATTTGAAACTGAAAAAAGGTATCCCTCAGGGATACCTTTCTACATTGCATCAGATTACACTTATAAAATTGGAAAGTTTCTTCTGAACGTTATTTTTATCCATCCTAATGTTAAGAACTATAAAAGTTCATTTATGTAAGCTTTAAAACCTTCAAAATCCGCAGCGGGATTGGGTGGGATTCCGACAATATTACCCTGTTTGTCCAATACAATCAGCCGGGGATAGAAGAAAACTTTTGAAAATTTTATAATATCGTGTTCCGCTCGTTTTTCCTCGGTATATAATTGCAAGGAATTTTTACTCGAAAACACTCCTATTCCTTCTTTCCAAGCTTTTTCGTCATCTATACCAATTGATATAAACTGTACATTTTTATCCTTAAAAAAATCTTCAGCTTTTTCAATAGATGGAGTAATCCCTTTACACGTGAAACATCCGTTAAACCAAAAATCAAGTATGACAACTTTACCTTTGAAATCCGTCAATTGGTGCTTTGTTCCTATAGTATCAGGAAGACTGAAATTATAAAAAGGATCACCTTTTTTTAGATTATTTTGAGCATATTCAAATGTTTCTTTAACCTCCTTAAAATAAGGATTCCTTTTATCGACATGTTGAATATAAAAATTATGCAGATCCTTTGAAATCGGGGAATCCCATTTGGTACGGAAAAAATCTCTTGCAATATAAGAAAGAAGAAAATCTCGTACATCAGGTACCTTACCAAATTCTTTGACCACAAGCTCACTAAATTCTACTGGCTGGGTAAAGCGAACAATATAGGATTCTCCCTTAATTTTGTCATGGTTAGATAATAATATATAATTGGTCAAGATATGTCTGCCACCATAATAATTAATAATGTCCTTATTTAAAAAAGGAGCGATCCGTTTTTTTTTATATATTTTTCAAAGAGGATGGCCACAGAGTCTGAATAATTTCGGACTGAATGATCTAAAATCAAATCCATACTTCCATCAAATTGCTGTGCCTTGATAAACTGCAAATCAAGAGGGTCCTTAAGTTTAGATACCCGACACATTGAATCAATAATATTTAAATATATATCCGCATTTACATATTTGTCGGTGATACTTGTTCTATCCCACGATAGACGATGTATGCCTGTAGCAAGACGCTTTTGATTGATGGCTTTTAACAGGTTAAGCTTTTCCACACCCTTCCCATTAAAGGTAATATTACCCAATCCAAGTTTGTTCACATCCGGTATGGTAATCGTGAAATTATCACCGGGATTTACCATTACATCGAAGCTCCCGGGTAAAAAAACGAGTCTATTATTAATAGTAATTCCGGCCCTAGCTCTTCTTTTTAGCTCAAAGTCAAACTTAAATTTGCCATTGTTGGTCACAAGTTGAATATTTTGCACTTCTGTTTTTGCAAATTGCCCATCAAAAATGACTAATTCGATATTAGTTGTTGTGTCTCGTGCGTTCTCAATTATTCCTGAAATACTTGTTTTTTTTTGACCAAAGGAGATTTGTACCGTAAAAAAATACAGTACAAGCATTAATAATAATTTTTTCATGATTTCTGTTGTTTTAAATGCTAGTTCTGTTCTATACCGCTGTAGTTAATGATATATTGTGGAATTGGAAAGACATAACGGGCATCATGTGGAGGTAATCTATAAATATTGTCACCAACAACTCGTACTAAGGTTTTAGCGTAACGAGGGTCTTTGTTTAACCGTTTAAGATCTTGAAAGCGGAGACCTCTTTTTAATAGCTCTTTTCTACGCTCTGCTAAGATTACATCGAGCGCTTCAAGATTGGTAGCTGCTGACAAAGGAATAAATGTATTCGCTTTAAATCTCGAAAAAAGTAATTGATTGAGCATTTGCATGGCTCGAACTTTATCACCAATTCTTGCTTCACACTCTGCCCCTATCAATAAAACTTCATCTACAGCCGTACCTGCTAAATTATTTGCAACCAAATGACCACGCCAGATAAACTTACCATCCCGAAGTCGGAAATAAAGCGTTTTTCGTAAATCGTTATCGTTATATTGATCATACAGTTGATCTGGAATGTATGCTGAGGTGCTCGATGTTTCGTAAGGATTTGATAACTGAGTCTGAATATGTATCTCCTTGCTTTTCAAGAAAAGTGGTCTTGAAACTACCGGATTAAAGCTATTATAGTCATCTAATATTGATTTGATAGCTAAAGAATTTTGTGCCGCCTTGAGTGCTTTCGGGTAGTCATCCATATAAAGGTAAGTTCTTGCTAACAAAGCGAATGCACCTGCATTCGTAATATGTGTACCAGAAACTGCATTTTTGGGTAATAAAACTGAAGCAGCTTGAAGATCTTCCGTAATTCGCTGATAGGTTAGCTTTAAATTGCTTCTGAAAATGGGTTCATTAATGTCGGCATCTAATTTCAAAGGAATCCCTAAATCCCTTTCAGCAGTATTGGCATCATAATATTTACAAAATGTCATCGCTAGATTTAAAAAAGCACGTGACCGATGATATAGAGCTGTTCCTTCTATTCGGTCATACAGTCCCGCATTACTTTCAGTTCTTGTGATCTTGGTCAGCACTTTTAAGGTGACATTACAGGTCTGGATTTGTTTATAGGCATAGTCCCATTCTTCCCCATAATCCGCTCCACCTAATCTAGGAAATTCGTCAATTGTCCAGGTTAATAGTTTACGGTTGAAATCATAAAAAAGTGAATTGTATTGTGCCAGAGACACTTCAAAGTCATCGCAAGAAGCTTCCATAGAACCACGACCATCATAAATAAATATCTCTGAATTCATTAGCAGATCTAAATCACTTAGTGTTGTAGGCACAATCAATTTTATATCCTGTTTCTCTTCTAACCACTCTTTTGAGCAGCTAGAAAATAGTACTACAGTACATATTGATAAAAATTTTATCATTGTTTTCATAGGTTCAGTTTTATAAGTTAGTGCTTATTCCAAATGCGATTGTTCGTATAGGTTTTGCTCTTGGAAAATCTGGGTCAAGGTTGATTTTGTTTGCCTTCCATATCATGCAAACGTTATTTATATAGGCAAAAACACGTAAGTTTTTTAAGTGCATTCTCCTTAATATATTAGGGGTTAATGCATACGAAAGATTGATATACTGAAGGCGTATATGATCGCCCTTATTCACCAGCACTTCCGAATTGCGATAATATTGATCTGCCGCAATTTCTGCTGGATAGGTCATTGCGGGAACATTGGTTCTTACTTCATCCCCAGGTGCCTGCCACCTATCATAAAAGTCCGTATGTGCATAATAATCGTTGTAGAGCGAAGAATACATTATCGAATTCTTTCTAAAATAATACCCAAAACGGTAGGTTATATTAAAAGACAAATCAAATCCTTTGTAACTGAATGTATTACGTAGAGCACCGAAGTACGGCGCTAATGCATTCCCGTTATAGATCAAGTTATTTTCAGGATCAGTCGCTAACTGCTGGGTTATTTTAGCGTAGTCTGTTGATGGTCGTCCATCTAAAGTTCCCCTTGCCTGCCCTGTTTGTGGATCAAGCCCCGCCCATGGATAGCTGTAGATTCCGAACAATGATCTTCCCTCAACTGGATTATAATCATTATTAACCCTTCCAATACTGTTATCAGTTAGAAAGTTAAAAATTGTAGTAGATCTTTTATATTTTGTGACGATATCCTTAGCATAAGAAAAAATGGCTGTTGTTTTCCAGCTAAAACTCTCATTTTGAAGATTGATTGAATTGAGTTCAACATCAACTCCTTTGCCATTCATGTTGGCAAGATTACCTCGAAATGAGCTAAATCCGGTTGTTGGATCAATATCCCCATTGCCAATCAGATCATTACCTTTTCGATTAAAATATTCGACGCTCCCCGAAAGTCTGTTATTATGTAAGGCATAATCAAAACCTACATTGAACATTCTATTTCTTTCCCAACGAAGTTCATTATTTGGAGCAGTGACTAAATCTGCTGAAGGTAAACTGTTTTCATAATTCCTTGTAAAACGTGCTGTAGTATAAGCTGTGGTACTTCGATCTATATTTCCGCTGTAACCAAAGGTTGATCGCAAACTTAATTCATGTAACCAATCAAGATTGTAGAAACTTTCTTTATTAATATTCCATTTTACCCCTGTTGACCATAATGGTACTGATTTTTGATTAGTCTTTACACCAAAAAGATTAGACTGGTCAATCCTTGCACTCGCAGAAACAACATAACGCAGATCATAATTATATGCCCCGTTGAAATAATAGGATCGCATGCGGTCAATAGTTCCTGAATAGTCATCATAATTCGGAATTAAGGCAGAACTACCGTTAGCATACTGATTAAAGCGTGTTAAATAGTCTACTAAAACGCTTGAACCTACATTGGGGTCAAAACCATATTGTCTTGAACTTATACTGTTTGCCTTTGTTTCTCTGACCTCAAATCCAGCAATGGCATTAACCTGATGTTTATTCCATTTTTGATCGAAATTTAATTGAAAACGGCCATTTAGTGCATTGAGTTCAGCATTTGTATTATCGAGCATACCTCCCAAAGGTATATTTCGGGTGAGTATGCCGTCTGTAACGGTCGTATACAAATTGATCTGGTTTCGCATGAAGTAGCTATCCTGACTATAGAAGTTTCTACGTTTTCCCTGTTGGTTCTCGTATTGAAACCTAGCTTCAGCAGATAGTGACGGAATGATAGTATATTTTAAAGCTGCATTCAACCTCATTTCAGATTGCTTGTTTTTATTGTCCTGATATTTGAGTTCATCCAATGGCTTAAAATCCCAGTTCAACAAGCCTTCTGAAAGTGCTTTTTGTTTTAGTAAAGTGCTATGATCTTTTATTACGACGGTTGGATTTCCGTTTTCATCAACCAGTCTTGCATAAGGATACATCATTTCCTGTCCCATATTGGTCAACATAGACACAACATCTGATGTTGACTGATTATTTTGATTGTAAGAAATACCAGCCGAAATTTCTAATTTTTCAATCGGCCGAAAAACCTGGTTGCTATTCAGGCTTACTCTGCTGAATCCGTTTCCTTTCTCTGAATTTTGGTTTTTATCAAATCCGGCAGAGAAGTAATAGGTATACTTATTTGTGCCGCCATTAAAATTTAACGCATACTGTTGTTTTACACTGTTTCGATAGAGATACTTTTTTATATCGTTCCGGAGATTTCCATTACGTAGCGCATCAATTTGTGAATTTGCCTGCTGTTCTGAGATCAATCCATTCTTTTGATCGTTCAGAATGTTCACTACTGGGGAATATGGTCTGTTTTCAGCAGTATTTTCTATGATCGTATTATAAAATCCCTTATCAAAAAGCATCTTTTCAATGTCAATGAAGTCTGTCGGCTTGATCTGTGGAATATAATCCAGATCAGGCTTCTGCCCTATTGTGACATTGGTGGTAAAACCGATGTTCATAGGCTGGTCTGATTGTCCTTTTTTAGTTTTTATGACAATCACACCATTGCCAGCACGTACACCCCAGATGGAAGCAGCAGCAGCATCCTTTAGTATGTCTATATCCTCTATGTCATTCGGGTTGATATTGTTGATGTCACCCTCATAAGGAAAATTATCAACCACAATCAATGGCTGGTCATTTCCAAAAATAGTAGCCTGTCCACGGATCGTAAGTCTGGGAACGCTGGAACGCTCATCAAAGAGGATCGAAGGGGCAATACCTTTCAGTCTACTGATAACGTCGGTTGAGACCTGCCTGTTAAATGTAGCATTGTCTACCTTGGAAAACGACCCTGTTGCCCGCTCCTTCGGTATACTCTGATAACCACTGCTGGCTGTTACGGATACTTCCTCGATCAGGTTTGTATTTGAGTTAAGAACAATTTTAGCGGCTGACCTCGTATTGATTTCAGTCTGACGGAATCCTAAATAAGAAACCTGCAGAACAGCGTCGCTATACTCATCGGGGATCTCAAAAGCACCAGAGGCATCAGAAGCAGTAATGAAATTACTTCCTTTTACCTGAATGGTGGCACCGACGAGTGGATTGCCCTTTTCATCGAAGACCTTCCCCTTAATGGTTTCTATTGTTGCCTTTTTTTTTGAAGTGGGAACATTCTTCTGATTGGTAGCCTTTCGCTCCTTTAAGATTATAATGCCGTCCGCGATTTCAAATGCAATGGGCTGATTATTGAAGAGTGTTCTCAGCGTCTCCTCTAACGTGGCATTCTTTAAATCAACCGTGATCGGTCCTGCCTTTTTTAGCAGATCGTCATTGTAGGCGAAATCATACTTTGTGGCTTTACGGATTTCCGTAATTGCGGTTTTCAGAGGTGCTTTTTGTAGGGAAAGGCTTATACCTTGTGCCTTGATTGCTGTACCACTGGCGAGTAGCATAAACAGCAGACTGCTCTTTATGCCAATGCCACGCAGATTTCTCCTAGAAAACATATCCAATGAGATGGGTATGTTTTCTCTGTGGAAAAAATGATCTTTTTTCATAGATTTGTGTAGGGTTTGTTTGTATTTAGTTGCTCAAAACTTTCGTATATATAGACCCTATTGCCGGAGTGCTCGAACACTCCGGCTTCTTTTTGGGCCAACATATGAAACAGTAAAATTTATTTATTTTATGATGGTAAGCCTCCTTCCTTTCTGTACCTCGAATTTTAAATTTGTGATCTGCTCCAATGCATATAGAACACTGGATAATTTCTTCTTTCTACTGATCGTGGCACTCACCGTTATAGTTGGTACCTGACTGTAATCCACATCAATATCATACCAGCGTTCAAGCTGCTTAAAGGCCTCTTTTAACGGAATACCAGTGAACTGGAAGTCATTTCTTGTCCATGCCGTAAAGACTTCGGTGTCCACATCATCGACAAAATATATGGAAGATAGTGAGAACAGTTTCCCCTGTTGTCCAGGTTTTAATATTACCGGCGTATTGTTCTGCGAATTGCTGAGTTCAACTTTGCCACTGATAAGCGTGGTCTGGATTGCATTTTCATTTTCATAGGAATTGATATTGAATTTTGTCCCCAGTACTTTCAAATGTTGATGTCTTGCGTTGACGATAAAAGGCTTTTTCGCATTATGTGTTACTTCAAAGTACCCCTCTCCTTGTAGTTCTACTACCCTTTCATTTTCTGTAAACTGCGTCGGATACTTTAGCGAGGATTCCGCATTCAGCCATACTTTTGTGCCATCCGGTAAGGTCATCTGATATTTTCCTTTCCTTGGTGTAGAAAGGGTGGCATATTGTACGGAAGTTTTTGATATTGAAGTACCGTCTGCGTAGGAAGTACCATTGTTATCCGTTTTAATCGGTTCTCCTTTTAACGCTATGGTTTTACCATCTTCAAAAGTCAGGATGGCCTGATCCTTTCCCGGGTCAATATCTTTTGTAGTGACTGATGTTATGGTGTTTAGCAGACTGTTATTGGACTGAAAATATATATACAGTAAAGATGAAATGGAAATTGCAAGTAAAACCGCAGCGGCAGTAAACCAGCCTTTCCAACGGGAATTAGATTTTCGTTTATCCAATAAAGTATTCAATTGGTTGACTCTATTGTCCGTACCTGATTCTATTGTGTCAAATTCGATTAGGTCGGAAGCAAGCGGTTCCTTTGCCAGAAGTCCATCAAAAACAGCCTTATTGGAATTACTTTGTTGGACCCAGGTATCAATTGTCTTCTGTTCTAATGCAGTTAGCTCCTCTCCTCTTACATATTTGGTCAGTAATGGTACAATTGTTAATTCTTCGATAAGCTTACGATCTTCCATTGGTTCCTTTTATTATGGAAACAGGAAAATGGTAGGGCTTGTCTCAAAAAAATTAAAAAAATTAGAAATAAAGTAGCAAAAGTGCGATTCCAGCACCTGAGAGGTTATTTTTTAATAGGGAAATGGCTCTGGATTTTTGGGTATTGACAGTGCTGACCGGAATATCCAGCTCCTGAGAGATTTCCTTTGCAGATTTTCCGTCAATAATTTTCTGCATGACAATCCTGTACGGTTCTGGGAGCAGCTCTATCGCTGCATATAGTTCCTGTAGAACCTCAGCCTGTATGATCTTGCTCAGTACATTCTGCTCGGCTTCATCAAAATCAAGAATATAGGTATCAAACCGTCTCAGCCTTACTTTTTCTTTTTCAATGGCATTCAGACAGCTATTTTTTACTGATATATATAAAAACGCTTTGATACTAGATAAGGTAGTAAAGTCTGTTCTTTTATCGTGGAGTTTCAGAAAAACATCCATCACGATTTCCTGTGGATCAACCTGCTCAAAACTGGCCATCAACCTGGTTGCGAAAAATATCAGAGAAGTGTTATACAGACGGAAAATTCTTTCAAAAGCAATTCTATCACCGCTCTGAAACTCTTTAAGCAGTGCCCTTTCTTCGATCACATTCTGGAGTGTCATAATAGGGCTATTGGCGAATGTTATGTAAAGTTAAGTAATTATAATTCCATTACGAAATTAAGTTGGACATAATACATCAGGGAATAAATACTGCCTACACTATGTTGTGGGAAAAGGACAGTATGAACATTTTTAATGCTTAAATTTAATATGATTAAAATTGGAAGATAGTTATCAAAATAAATTGGAAAATGTTCATTACTACCCTTACTTAGATTCGATACCATTATTTGCTATTTCATTTAATTTCATCAATATATATACATTCATAGATGCCACGTTTTCCATTATAATCTTTATAACGCATTTTCTTGCTTTTGCCATTGTGGGTAATTTCTATTATCCAATCATAGTTACCAAAAAATAAGGCTGGCTGAACCAGCATATTTGACCCTTCTTTCAATTGAAATGGAGCTGTCCATTTAGCTTTTTCATTTTCGGTATTGCCTGCGCTGTCCCATATCTCTATCCTATTTGCCGGCAGCCTAGGATACTCCTGAATAGGTTCAACCTTACAGACATTACCGAAAATTAGAAACATACATGTTTTATCATCATATCTTGCCCCTTCAGGATAAGTTTCAAAACCTATCTTTTCCCAAATATATTTGGTTTCCTTAGGGGCACAGGTCAAAATAAATGCCTTATATTCTGTATACAGATACTTTTTCCGAAGATTATCTATCATAAACTTAGCTACTCCCCTTTTTTGAAAATCCATTTTTGTTTCCGCCATAGAAACATAGATACAAACTAGATCTTCGTATTTATATGCTATAAAACCAATCGTTTTACCATCTTGTATTGCTACAGCCAGACAATTATTTTCAAAACATCGCTGGATTTCAGACCAATTATTCGATGGAAAAGTTGTCCAAGTAAATATTTCGCTTAGATCGCTTTCATCGGGACTAAAGTTGATCTCAATAGGAGTTAACATCATAACCAGATTTGAAATAGTAAATAAAATTATTATGGTCTGATAACTAACTCTACCTGTAGGTCATCATTTGAAGATTTGTTAATATCATCCTCCAATCCTTTGGGATTTTTCACCCTACTGTCGGGATCATAAACAAAACATTTCAATATTTTACAGTCAGGATGGTTTCTATAGTGGGCGATATCCAAAATCAATTGCTCCCCAATTTCCTTATCCTTTAGTTTGTCCCTTGTTTTCTTGACTTCAATAACTATCTTCTCATTCTTTAGAAGAAAATCCATCCTAGTAGAACTTCCCGCATATGATGGTGTATACTCCTCTTCCCTCACATCTCTAAAATGAAGTTTAAGAATTGCATGTAGAAGATCTTGTACATCATACTCATCAGCTATCTCAATTGTGGGTCGGTCTGCATGTCTATTCTTCAATTGTTTATAAAAACTATGAAAATTATCAAAAACATTAGATAGAATATGGTTACTATAGTCTGAATCATCAGACAATTCATGCAAATTCAATTTCAGTTCTATTTGTCTAATTATCCTAGTTGACAAATCAACAAATTTCTTTGTAGAAAAAGCTTTTGTTGTTAGAGACACCATAAAACCAGTAGCATGAATATGAGGTGGCGTTGGTAAGCCATTACTTAGGATATCTCTGTCATAAATCACAACATTACTTGGCCTTCTATATGATATATAGTCATTGACTTCAAATCCCCATTCGAATTTTTCAATATTATCCAGTAATTCCATTTCAGCAGATAATTTTTCATTATTATTTATCAATGATAAATCGGTTACGAGCTCCTGCTGAAATTTTTTCAATGGACCTAGTAGATCTATAATCTCCTCCTCTATTTCATATAGATCTAAACCTTCTCTTTTCTCTAAAAGATCATAAAAATATTCGGGGTTCACCTCTATCGCATTATTTCTATTGTTAGGATCAGTATAATGGTTATAATCTTCTCTTCCCCATCCTCCAATCCACAAATTATCAATGAATGTAGCAAACGAAGCTTTTTCACTTAGCTTCTTATGGATCTCTGATAATCGAAGACATTCCTTTCCTTCAAATTTTTGAAGCTTGGATTTAAGTGCGTTTAATATACTAGCAAAATTGCTCATAGTTGTTTGAATCGTAATTATGGAATTAATATAGCTTTTGCTCACAATATACAAATACTATCAGCCTCATCAAATTTTATATTTACATTGAAAAAAGCATTTTAATTAATCATCTTTTTACGGGGAAGACCAATTTCATTTTCCTGCGGATAAGGCGCACGAAAAGTCATGCTGACATCTTCTTTGATGCGCTGTTGTGCCTCATACTTCTTGTCTTCATCATGTGAATAGCGTGGGTCAGCGATAAACGGCATCTTTGCCATCTTCGTAATGGTAATTGTAGGAAAATGAAAATCTACTTCGACAATACCCAAAAGTAAATAGCATCCCCCTCCTTGAAAAGGGTATCTTTCAAGGCTGTCCGGAAAGTGTGCCGTATCAAAATAATTCCCCTCCACATCTACCCAGGTTCCAAAATACATTGTTCCCCGTTTCGTCGGGACGTGCTTCCGTGAAATTAAATAGGCAAGCATCTTCACTTCCTTTTTGTGATGATCGGTAAGATCTTTGGCCATGACAGTACCTCGATACTTTGTCTGCAGCAGATCAAAAGGTGTACAGGAAACCGGAAAACTTAAAATCTCGATCTCGTCAAATGCGTCCTCAAAGACATTACGTTTCAATTCGGGGAATTTGAATTCTTTGACAGGTTCCTCAAATAATGGCTGAAAATGTCTTTTGGGTTTAAAATCTCCCAATAATACCCTTGCTTTAAGTAGCAGTTCATTTTTGGGAATACCAGTAAACCTAAAAGCGCCAATGAAGATCAGGATCTGTAAAGTTTCAATACCGATGGGAATCCGTTTGATAAAATCTTCCAAAGATTTGTAATCGCCGTTTCTTCTTCTCTCCTCTGGT
Organism: Chryseobacterium pennae; assembly: GCF_003385515.1. GTDB lineage: Bacteria > Bacteroidota > Bacteroidia > Flavobacteriales > Weeksellaceae > Chryseobacterium > Chryseobacterium pennae. Next base: position 89,097 of record NZ_QNVT01000012.1, read on the forward strand.
ATTTCCTTGGCTAACCGTGACTCGACCTTCTCCAATAACATCAGACCCAGATATATTTCATCCCCATAGATCGTCGTCTCATATTCCCCCCTGTTGACGCATGGATTCATTATATTACCACCGGACATCTTCGCCTCATGCACGTAGACTTCTGTGCGATAAAAGCCGCCCATATTGTTTATGGCAGATACCATAAATTCCAACGGATAATACACTTTTAGATATAGGCTCTGGTAGCTCTCCACAGCATAGGAAGCCGAGTGGGCTTTACAGAATGAATAGCCTGCAAATGATTCTATCTGCCTGTAAATTTCCCTGCTCAGCTCCTCGGGGTGTCCTTTCTCCCTGCAAGATGCAAAAAAATGATCCTTAACCTTTTGAAGTGCACTTAATGACCTACCTTTTCCGCTCATTGCCCTTCGCAGAATATCGCCATCCGCCGCTGTCAGTCCCCCATAGTGCAAGGCAATTTTTATCACATCCTCTTGGTACACCATGACGCCGTAGGTTTCACCAAGCTGCTGCTCAAATACAGGATGGAAATATTCAAACTTGTCAGGATTGTTGTGGCGGAAAATATATTCCCGCATCATCCCTGACTGGGCAACTCCCGGTCTGATAATGGACGATGCTGCAACCAGTACTTTGTAGTTGTCACATTTCAATCTCCGGAGTAGGCCCCGCATTGCTGGCGATTCAATATAAAAGCAACCGATCGTTTTACCTTGTCTTAAATATTCATTACATCTGCCTTCATCTTTAGATAATGTTGTATTTTTAATATCAACCTTAACTCCGCGTTTCTCTTCTATCAATTTGACTGTATCATTGATTGTACCAAGTCCACGCTGGGACAAGATGTCGAATTTTTCAAATCCTAGCTCCTCTGCAACATGCATGTCCCACTGCACTATGGGGAAACCTTTCGGTGGCATTTCCAGTGCTGTGAAGGTTGTCAACGGTTCTTCTGAAATAATAATCCCGCAGGAATGCATTGATCGTTGATTCGGAAATTTCTCTAATAGCTTTCCATATTTCTGCACCTGCTGAACAAGTTCATCACGAAAAACTCTTTCCGGATTTTTACTGAGTTCATCCAGCTCTTCCTTTGGAAGCCCAAAAGCCTTCCCTACCTCACGGATAATAGATCTGTACTTGAACTCGACATTGGTTCCACAGAATGCAACATAATCCTTTCCATACCGATTAAAGATATAATCGAGAATGATATCACGCTCCTGCCAGCTCCAGTCGATGTCAAAATCCGGCGGGCTTTTTCTGTTCAAATTCAAGAATCGCTCAAAGTACAGATCAAGTTCTATGGGGCAGATGTCTGTAATACCCAAACAATATGCAACAATACTATTGGCTCCGCTCCCACGCCCAACATGCATAAAGCCCATACTGTTACTATATCTTATTATATCCCAGGTAATGAGAAAATACCCACTGAAATTGAGTTCGTCAATAACCTTTAATTCTTTTTCTATTCGTTTGGCTGCCTGCGCATTACTTCTGCCGTATCTTCTTTCCAGTCCGGCAAGGGCCAGTCGTGTCAACAGTTTCAGATCATCTGCCTTAGACCCAGTATAATGTTTTCTGTTGCGCGGAGTTGAAAAGGCAAACTCAAATCCACTCTGATTCAGCATTTCTTTTGTATTCTCAATAATTATAGGATATTGGCGAAATGCATTAAGCACAGTCTGTGGATCCCTGAAATATTCTGATTTTTTACACACCTCCTCCTCCGGTAATTTTGAAAGCAATACGTTGTTGTCAATAGCCCTAAGAATTCGGTGCAGGTTATATTCCTTCTTTGTACTGAATGTTACTGGCTGCAAAATAACCATCTTTGATAGCAGCTTTTTATATTCTCCACGAATCAACAGGTTCAGTTCATCTTCCTGTATACCAACAAATTCATTTTCGTTAAGCTGTTCCGGAATATTGTTCAGGGGATAAATCACAAAATTGCTCGGCAAATTTGGTCGTTGTGGCAATTCTATTCCTTCACAGTTGTAAGCAGTCAGCATTTTGTTTACCTCCCCCAGCCCTTTAAACTCTTTTGCAATACAGATATAGAGTAATCTGCTGTCTTTTCTGACCTCAATACCTGCAATGGATCGTATCCCCTTTTCTTCGCATTTCTTCTTGAAGTCGTATAACCCTGTAACCGTATTTATGTCCGTAAGAACCAACTCCTTTATTCCCAATGCTGAAGCTTGGGAAACAAGGTCATCTATGGACAAAATTCCATAACGAAGACTGTGGTAGGAATGACAGTTTAAATACATACTTGTACATTTTAACGTAAAAAGTTATATCCTACAGCCCTGCCAACCGCCCCCTTTCCAAACCTATTCTTTATATTATCCATAGCTTGATAAAGGTTTATCAATTCTGCCGTATCTTCAAATAAATTCATTTGATAGGATCCGTGGACTAAATCTGTAAAACGAAGTCCCACCAATCTCAAGCGCATTCTTCTGGAATAGACTTTATCGAAAAGCTCCAAAGCAACTTTTGCTAAAGTGTGGTCTGCTGAGGTATAGCTCACCCGACATTGTTTTGTCTCGGTATCAAAATTGGAATATCTTATTTTAATCACTACGGTCGATGTCAGCCACTTCTCCTGACGGAGCTGATGCGCCAACTCTTCTGCCATTCCAGCAATTAGACCTTTGACTTCTTTAATATCCATGGTATCACTGCTGAATGTTCTTTCTTTTCCGATTGATTTCCGCTCCGAATACGGCACTACTGGCGAATCATCATTTCCGTTGGCTTTTCGCCATAGATCCGTGCCATTCTTTCCGATCATCTGCTGGAGCACATCTACAGGCATTTCCGAGAGTGTACCAATGGTTCTTATTCCTACACGGGATAAAAGTCGAAATATGGCATCACCAACCCCTGGCATTTTTTTTATAGGTAACGGATTAAGAAATGAATGCACGCCAACGGAGGGGATTTCCTGATGACCATGTGGCTTCGACTCCCCGGTACCGATCTTACTGACCGTTTTATTGATCGATAGTGCATAACTGATCGGTAATCCTGTCTCCTTTTCAATTTTGGTTCCGAGTTCGTTCGTCCACTTATAAGCACCGAAAAATTTGTCCATGCCAGTTAAATCTAGGTAAAATTCATCAATGGATGATTTTTCCATCACTGGTGCGCTCTCTTCGATAATTTCTGTAACTGTATGCGACATTTTGGAATAGAGATCCATATCGCCCTTAACAACTCTTGCCTGTGGGCAGAGCCTTAATGCCATGCGCATCGGCATGGCTGAACGGACTCCAAATTTTCTCGCTTCGTAACTACAGGAAGAAACAACTCCCCTGTCCCCTCCTCCAATAATCAAAGGAATACCGTTCAGCTCTGAGTTGACAAGCCTTTCGCAGGACACAAAAAAGGTGTCCAGATCCATATGTACAATCGATCGTTCCATGACAGTTAAAATTTACTTTACAAAATTGCTATGTTTTTTAGCAAAATAAACTAATTTTGTTGCTATAAATTATAGCAATGTCATTACTGTCTGAAAATCTGCGCTTTCTGAGATATGAAATCAATGCTTCCCAACAAGCTGTTGCGGACAGGCTATTGATTACCCGAGCTCGTTACAGCAAATATGTGGAAGGTGCCAGCGAACCCCCTATTGAGATCTTATTGAAAATAGCACGTTATTATAGAGTCAGTATGGATCTTCTGGTAACAATTGATCTAAGAAAATATAATTTGGATGAAATTCTCAAATTGCCGGACAATAGAATCCTGTTACCGATAAAAACAGACAGCAAAGGCGAAAATAAAATTGAGATCGTACCATACAAAGCTTCAATGGGGTACTTAATGGGGTATTCCGATCCTGAATATATTGATGAGCTCCAGACGATGTCTCTGCCATTTTTACATAATGGTAAATATAGAGCATTTCCCGTAGAAGGTGATTCTATGCCACCATACAGCGATGGGAATTTTATTATCGGACAGTATATAGAAACCGTAGCCAGTATGAAAATTGGGAAAACCTATCTGTTGGTAACCCGTGAAGGCTTTCTATTTAAACGTCTTGATAAAGTCAGTGATACTTCTATTACAGTAAAATCCGATAACCCATTTTACAACAACCTGGAAATACCATTTTCTGATCTAAAAGAAATATGGCAGTTTGCCGGAAGCTTTGCAAGTCAGGAACAACAGATCATTAATCCAGCAGATGATGAACTGAAAAGAATGCTCATGAAGCTAATGGAAGAAATTATCGAACTAAAAAAGACTTCAACAAAATAGTTTTTAATAATAATTCAGATATCCAAAATAAAGGAGGAACGGCCTCCTTTATTAAATAATCTCCGATGTGGAGTCACGTAACTCATACGCTACCCAAGCACAGTTTGAAATATAAACTGCACAGTTTGTATCACCGATATGGCAAATACTCATTTCTTCCTCCATATCCGTAGTGAATTTTTTTAAAAACTCAACGCCACCGAAAACAAATTTTGTATTATCCGGCAGGGATCCTAATGTTTTTTCCTTCTTCATTCCCAAAGATAATAAGCATTTACATAGAATTTTACGGTTTCCCATAAATCATAAAATATTATATATATTTCTACAGTTTAACAAGCCCTGAAATAAATGAAAGATCGGAAGTACGAACAATTACTCTCACTCCCGATGGATATTCGATCATAACAGGTGTTCCAGTCTGCCCTTCACCATCATTATCAGGAATACTCAACAATCTGTCCCGTACAATCGCAAGCGGATTATTTTCTTGAACAGATACTTCATCTGACAAATAAGTAGCTCCATTTTGATTTTCCTGAATTTCAACATGTGATTCAGAAACACCATTTTTCTGAAAACTGGCAACAAGATAAGGATTAGCAGTTCTGCCACTTTCAGTAAGTTTTGTGTAAGCATAATGGCTATATGGCCTGGGCCTAAAGTCCAATAACCATGCAGCCATCTCCACAGCTAACTCCGATGATTTTCTACCTTTCTTTAGAAATTGAATAAAAGGTTTAAATCTGGATGGTTCTATTTTCTTAATCTCACTGAGCAAGACATCATCCTTAAATGAACGGTCCATAAAATTTTTAATTGTCCGCAAATCCCAGGCACTGGCAATTTCTTCATATTGACGCGCACATTCATTTCTTACTTTCGCCGGAGTGATATACAATAGATTTGAAGAAAGAAATCCGCTTTCTGTCAACATAGAATAATGATTTCTAACTGCTTCACGATATTCATCTGTCATAATACAATAGTTAATATGTCATTTAATTTTACTTTAAAATCCATACTTTTTTTCAAAAAATCAAAAAAATACTGTTTTTGACAATATTATAAGTTGAAGAGAATATATAGGCATCGATATCCGATACGATAAAAATCTACTCTGTCATAAAATTAATGACCTAGCCTCTTATCTTCATATTTACTTCGCTCAGTTTTTAAGGAAACAAGCCAATCTAAATACATATCCTGTGGCATGTTTCTATACCCCAGTTTATGGATATAACCATATTCTTTATTAAGTTGAACTAATAAATCTTTTGATTTTGCTTCCTCCGGATTCAATTTCCGGTATTGTGATTTATGTGTTTCAGTACGTAAAATCAAGGCTGTAATTAGGTTGGGATAAATTTCTAATGCTTTATTGGCACATTTCAGTGCGAAGACACCATCATTCTCCGGATAAGTCCGATTATAGGCATTCGCCAGATCAACAAAACACAGGGCGAGACTTTCATGATTATTTAAAGCTTTCATATAAATGCCGTTCTGTATGGCATCCAGATGGATAAAACCGGAAGCCATTAACCATGAATCCTGAGGAAAAATACCGCTGGTCAGTTCAGTATTATACCAACCGATAGATTTTATGTTATGCTTGATATAAACATGGTTTGGTGCAAGTGCCAGATATGCTTCTGTCCCTAGCTCTTCCGCAAGTATTTTGTACAGATATGGCATGGAATTACAGTTTCCTTTCTGCGTGTTTACAAGTTTGGAGACAAACAGATTTGCCAGATCGCCATGACCGAAAACGTCTTCAAAATCATAGGAGAAAGGTTTATAGTGAAGGGTATCATTATTCACAATTACAGGTGTTTCCTGACACATTACTGAAAAGATAGCTGCATATTTACTAACCTCACTTCTATCTTTTTCATGGTAGGTTAATTCCCTGTTTTTAATTATCTGATTACAGAAATTAGCCATAAATCTAATTTTCCTGTTTACCTCAACGGTATCAAGCTTACCCTGATAATACGCATTTTCAACAGTCAAAACGGCTGTCTTAAAACTGTACGGCTGTTTCTGAGCAGCCATATTGTCTATTGCCTGAAAAGCATCGTCGTAAAATTGATTACTTTGGCCCTTACCGAAAGTTACAATAAACACAAAAATAGCAATATAATATTTCATACTTAGTGGCGCCTGGAGTCGGCAAATTAATTGGTTAAGTGGTCGATGATGTCAATCACCAATATATCATCTGTTTTTTTATCATACTCGGATAAATAGAAACCTATTAAGGTTACTAAATCCTTTATCGAACAGAGCCTTTCATAACTAATATCCTTTATTTTCACTATTTTCCTCTGACCAGGTTTTGATTTTAGAAATATGTAATTTGTATCCGGTGAAATAGAGTATTCTGCATAGATCATAATTTTACTATTATCCACCAAGGCGAATTTATCCTCCAACAAACTATCTATATTATTGTATCGGGCTTCTCTAATTATTTTCTCAAGATCCATTTATTTTCATTTTTGTATTAATTGATTAGGTTCAGTACCTTCCAGCCATCATGTTTACTTTTGGCTACCCAAAATTTATTTATTCCCTTAGAACCGTCAGAAAAAGAAATCTGCTCTTCAATCAACTGTTGTTCGTTGTTCTCTTCGAGCAATCTGAAAATTCTTCTTACGTTATCAAAAAAAGGATAGCCGTTAAGTTCTAATTCTTCATGAAGAGACAGTTTTAAAACTGAAGCTATCTTCTGAACCGTTTCAGGATTTTCTTCTATATCATTTTCAAAGAGGATATTTCTAGCTTCTTTATGGAAGTCCTTACAAGAGAGAACTCCATTGATATTCTTCTCGGTATAAAAATTCTCAAGCGCAATAATTGCACCTTCAGGAGTGGATCGGTCCGGTCTAAAAAAATCATTTCCGCACCCGATCCGAAAACCACACTCAATTTCAAAATTTATTTTATCATCATCACAGAGGCTGTCATAATAATACTGTATTGTATATCCCCCGAAAAGCTTCCCTTCCTTCACGATCATCCAGTCCACAGCTTCATTGATTTTGATCCGTTTAGTCTCACCTGTTTCAGCCAAGCGACCATTATACCACCCATCAGTAATTATTATACTATCCAGCCAGACATAAACATCTTTGTCATTCTTAAACTTTATTGCAGAATAGCCAGAAAAATTATTCTCAATCAGGAAATTAAAATACCATAGGCTTTTTTCTGCTTTATACAGCATATATAGGAAATCTCTGGTAATCTCTATATTGATTGATTTATCCATCCAGCAGATTTTAAAAATCGTTTAACTACATCATCGCTCCACACAGCACCATAATCAAATTCATAAGTTTTACAATTTTCATTCTTCAAAATGGAATCTGTTATTTCCAAGAACTTTCTCTTATCAATAATTACAGACAGATCCTGAAACTTCTTACTCCAACTTGATGAAGGTTTAGAACCGCGACCCGAATCAAGGAAATTAATGAGCTGAAATTTTAGCTCAAAGTCTTCCCAATCATCTTGTAGCAAATTCAAATTAAGGATTTCGTGAATAATACTATAGCACCCCTGTCCATTCTCAACCCGAAACTCCTTGAGGTAATCTATTAATTCTCTGTCTGCCGGTGAAATTAATTTTAGAATTTTCTTGAAACAGACAATATCATGGTGAAAAGTCTTCTGATAGATAATGTGTAAGATATTTTTTAGTGTTTCGGACTTAACCTCAGTGGGAGCATGTTTTAAAATACTCCGCACACTTTCTATTTTAAGCGTATCTTCCAATAGATTACTGTTGGGAGAAACAAAATAATGATCCCTAAGATAATCGGTAACATGTAAAAAGTCTTCTGCCGAATAGACAATTATCCTGTCATTAACAAGCCTCGGTATTAAATTATCCACAAGTAAAGCCCCTATTCTTGCGACATATAACGATCTTAAAAAGGCACCATGGAATTCGTTATTGTAATACAATAACTTAGGCAGAATGTATTTATAACTTTTCCTTTCAATTTCTGATGAAATCAATTCATAAAATTTGAGTTCTAAATCTTTCTCTGCTTCTAATTGCTCTTCCCTGTTACTACTCAGTTCACGATGCTTCAGAAGTAATAGATCAAACCAGTTCTGAATTTTTATAAAATCATGTTCAGGAACAGTTAGTTTACCAGCTAAGATTTTAGATTTTGCAAGTTCGTCTCTTTTAAATGTTTGATATGGATTATTTGTCATGATTATTTGAATAAATTCTCACCAAATATTACTTTTTTATCATCTATTTGGTATGGATAGAGTTGTCTATAGATATCCTCAGGTGAAAGAATGAACTCAACAACCAATACATCTTGTCCCTTATATCTTCCGTCCATACCTATGGCATATGCCCTAATATCCTCGTCTTTTAAATCTTCAAATGCACCAGCTAATAAAATATCATAAAGTTCCTTTGAATCAGTAGTCTCAGAATAAGCACCAATGTAGGTCAGTTTGCCTGTTGATCTAACGTAAGTTGCATATGGTGCGAACTCACCATTTTCAAGCAGGAATTTTTCAGCCTGCTCCTTAATTGCTCCAAGCAAAATATCAATATTAGTCATCTTTAAATATATTAATTTTTGAACTAAGCACAATTGGGATTATTACCACAAGGATTTTGGGGCTTCGGCGCAGGTAGCAGTTTCGGCGCAGGTGCAGGCGTCACCTTAAGGTTATCTGTTTTCGGTCTAGCTGGAGGGGTATATCTTTGAATATTAATTCCAGAATTTTTAAGAGGCTTAGTAACTTGGGCAGACTCATTTATTTTCAACAAAGCCTCCTGCCCATTTGCTTTTGAAATTTCAATCTGACCTCTCAACTGTTTGGTAAGTGGTTGTCGAACAACATGCTTTATCTCAATTGTTCCTCCCTCATCGGTCATCGCATCGGGAATGGTTTTTCCCATTTTTCCGGTCTTTGGATCTTTGAATTCAAAAGTCTCCGTATTTTTGTCCCTTCCCATTTCTGCCAGTTGCTTTTTTTCTACATACCTTCCAAAATTGAAATGTTCCTGCTGGGTTTTGGTAACGGCCTCGCTCTGCTTAGATCCCGCCTCGCCCACCTTTGTAGCAGTTTCGATTATATTCGGCTTTATTGATGATTCTTCAAATAAGGGCATCATACGCATCCACCAGCAGCACTCGGTTGCATCCTCCGGAGCCCTGCCATCAGGATCTTTATATTTCAATGGATTATTGAAAGATAAGTTATAGGGTGTCCAGCTCTGGAACTCCTCGCTCAAAGGATCAGGACTGATCCATCTGCCATGAGTATCGCCAATGGGCTGCGCATCCGGATCGGATAGATCTACTTCGCTAAAGTCAACTATTTCCTGTGTTTTTATATTGAAGCGAACAGAACCAATTGTAACTATTGTATCCCTGTCGTGAAATTCCAGATATTTCCCTCTGCTCAACGTAGCAACTTTAGGATAATAGCCGTACCTTTTGAATGGATTTCCAGCCTCTATATTTTTTCGTCTTCGTTCTGCTTCCTCAGGAGTAAGCCTATCTCTGGTTTTAAGAACTTCATCCATGTAGGGACGCAAACGTTCTTCCTTTGTGAGTTTAACTGGATTGATCCACTCCTTTTTGATGGCAAATTTTTTGCTCTGTTTTTCCTGTGCTTGGCTAAATCCAATAAAAAGCAGGAAAAGACATAATAAAATCTTTCTCATATTTAGTTTTTTGATTATCGTTTTATAAAAATTCTTTTGGGATTCTAAAGGTTTTAGGAGCCTCTTTCTTAGGTGTGATCGTTTTGGATTTCTTTAGGGATTCACTCTGTTTATGCCGATTCAGAAACTGGATTCTTTCGGTAATTTCATCACTTTTCTGTTTGTTTTCAGTGCTTTTCATTGAACCTAACCATTGTTGGTATTGTTCGGCGGGCATTTCTGCGAAGCCCGAACTGTCTATGTATACAAATCCACGGTTGATTTCTCTGTACTGCATGTCCAATGGTGGAATATCCCGTATATGTTGTAATTGCTCATTATTTTGTGGATCGATTCCAAATCTAGCGGTGGACTGCATGAATCTAACCTGATCGGTATTACTTTTCCATAGGTGGGCATTTATATTGTTCGGATTAAGCTGTAATGCCTTATTTATGACTTTTGCAACGAATTCATCATACCCGTATTTATGGATATACCCACTCGCCAGATCGACGAATGTTTGCGACAGAACTTCTTTTTTACCAAGATTCTGCATATATAGCTTATTTTTCAGGGCTTCCGCTTTTATATAGCCAGAATTGAGCACAAATGAGTTGGCAGAAAACATTCCGTTGGTAAGTTCGATACTCAACATTTCCCCATCATCGCCCTCAAACCGTATGTACGAATGATTTGGTGACATCACAAGATAGGCTTCTGCACCGATCTGTTCAGCAAGAATCAGATATAATAAAGGCATGGAATGACATTGCCCGGAATTCTTTTTCATCAGCTTGGAAACAAACATTTTAGAATAGTCCTTAGCTCCCATGTAGTCCTCAAAATCATATTTGATGGCTTTATGGGCAACCTTGCTGCCTATTTTACTATCTTCAGCAAAATATCTGAAAACTGCCAGATTCCTGGAAACGTTATCATCTACTGTCCCGTTTCTATTTGAAGACCTCCTTATTATATCCACTGCCCTCTGTATCTGACTCTGATAGGACTTCTGAAAGTCTTTATCGTTATCGTAGTAGGCATTTTCAACAAGGAAGACCGCTTCCGCAAGAGAATAGTTATCATGATCAAGCTTAGAGAGATTCTCAAAAGCTCTATAATAGGCTTCTGTACCTTTTTGTCCCGATAAAGGAGCAAGCATAAATTTCTTATAATTTTCAGCTTCGGCAATCCTTCTATTTTCATTTTCAAGATCTTTCCTGATCATCTCTTCTGCCCTCAGGTGGTTGCTATTCTGGACATGAGGACGGATAACAGGTTCTAAGCGCTGGGAACTTTTATTTCCATAATTTTTATTTACTTCACCAGATCTCCCAAAAATATTGGAAGCACTTACCCTTCCGGCAACTGGTAAGTCAGGGATCTGTCCAAAACCGGAACTTCCGGCAATTAAGCAACATATGGTTATAAATAATCTCATCATTTTTGTTTTTACTGAAACAGCATTGCAATTTATTTCATTTATAAACACAAAAACATCCGGGTTTTCACGGAACATTGAATTAAAAACAGTTGTTAAGTGTTCATTTATAGTTTATAATGCAATAATATAGTGTAGTAACGTCAGAACCTGTCGTATAATAATACAAATTCATTTGAATTGTGCACAGTTGATTTTGGGAAATACAAAAGGCATGGAACTAGATCAATCCGTTAAAGAGGTACTGCGAAGAACCCGACAACCAGAAAGACTTAGCCCATGCCCGTATAAGAGGACACGGGCGTAAGTCTGTCAAGATTTTGGTTGTCTAAAGAAGATTCGCAGTTTCCTTTAACCATTCTGACAGAGCTTACGCTATGTTTCGTTAAAATTTCGTGCTAAGATATAAATATTTTTCAATTGAATAATATTTTCACTAAAAAATGATTTCAGTGCTATGAAAAATTTAAACATTAAAAATAGATTGAAAAACCCCATAAAAAGACAATAAGTTTAACAACTAATTACAACATCACAACACAAAACTTATTATTTAATAAAAAATCCTTAATTTTGTATACTGCGATTTCTACCGACCTTATTATGTCTTCCTTACAAAATCATACAACAGATCCGGAATATATGTATAGAATAATCTATGATACATATAAGGACCGTATTTTCTTTTACATCGCTGGAAGAATAAAAGACAGAAATGATGTTCTTGATATTTTTCAAAATGTTTTTGTCCATCTTTGGCAATACAGACATGATCTTGGTAAGAAAAATACTGAGAACATCATATTTAAAACATGTAATCAGGAAATAGTAGATTTTATAAAAAATAAATATAAAAACCCTACAACTTCTTCATATTCTGATAGACCTGATGATTCATCGGAAGCCCTGAACGATAAACTACAAAGGGAAACTCTCTTACAATCAGTCGAGTCTAATATTAATATGCTTCCAGCAGCCAGAAAGCAAATATTCACCATGTACAAACTTAACGGCATCAGTCAGCAACAGATAGCTGATGAATTGAATATGTCAAAAAAAGGTGTTAAAAAACAGATTGAAAAAGCAATGGTATTCCTTAGAAATAATATTAAAAACAGTTAACTTTCGTTAAAAATAGTTAAAGTAATAATTCAAGGGGGGCCATTTATCTTACTTTAAGGTAAATGTAATAAAGAGCCCTCATTATGGAAAAGGAGAACCATCAAATTCACCCATTGTCCCAGCAGGAGTCTGAGGATATGTGGGAAAATGTAATTTCACGCATACGCGTACAGGAAGCCAATAAGAAAAAAAAGAAACGCACCTTATATTCCATAATTGCGACAACCGCTGCTATTCTCATTGTAGGTAGCATACTCATATTTAAATTTTACCCAACACAGGAAATATATCAGGCAAAAGAAACTGAAATTTCCATTGTTCTAAAAGACGGTACAAGAGTTACCTTACTAAAAGGATCTAAACTAACGGTAGAAGACAGTTTTCCTCAAGATACCAGAGATGTGTTCCTTGATGGAAATGCCATATTTAACGTGACCAAATCCAAACAGCACCCCTTCATTGTGCATGGTAAAGACTATGATACAAAAGTAATGGGAACTATATTCAGGGTGGCACAAAATGGTTCAACATTTAATGTTGATTTATACGAAGGGAAAGTACAGGTGATTAACAGCAAAAAAAAGGAACAAACTTTTGTTCTACATCCTAGGGAGACGTTTTCAAACTTAGGGTCATTAAAGGTTGCTTCTATCAAACCAACCAGAATACAGAATCAGGATATTAAGGCATCTACTGCTACCCTATCTCTCAAAGATATTAGCTTAATGGATGCAATGCAGATCATTGAAAAAACATATGGTGTAAAAATTAAGTTTCAGGAAAACAATGCCCAGTCGGTAATTTCGGTCACCAAAGAAAATGCGACAGCAGCGGATCTACTAAACCTAATCTCAATACAGCTTAACCTTAAAATAAAAAGTATAGATGCTAAAACATTTGAACTGGAGAACTAGGCTCTGGTCGGTCAATTCTCCTGCAATGGTTCCTGATACCTAAATTGACTGTTGAATACAAAATAAAAAGACCAGCGGGTGCAACCGCCGGTCATGTATTCAATGAGCGACAAAAATCAGAAGTTATCAACTATTAAATACAGTATGCAAAAATATGAAAAATCTTTGCACGGCCGCCCTTTTCTTTATACTCAGCGGTCATGGGATCAATGCCCAACAGAACCTTTCTACCATGAAGGTATCATTTGAAACAGGAAAAACCTCAGCAAACGACGCCGTAAAGAAGTTCCTGACACAGCACGTTAAAGAATATGCCTATTCTTCAGAAGAACTAAAAAATTATTCCGTTCCGGCTACTAAATGTAGAAATGAAACGGTTATCAATTGTCTGAACAAAATGCTTAAAGAAGTACCTGTAGAAGTACTTATATTTAACAATAGTCTTGTTATCCGGCAGAAAAAATCTAAATCAATCTCTTCAGCCATTGTTTCTCCAGAAACATCATTGACCGCACGGGATACATTGCGTCCGATACAGGACATCAACAAAATTGATGAAATTGTGGTCAATGCCGGATATTATAAAGTTAAGGACAAAGACAGAACTGGGAGTATAGCGAAGGTCTCAGCAAAAGATATCGAAAACCAGCCTATAACAAATGTACTCTCTGCGGCACAGGGACGTATGGCAGGAGTAAATATCATTCAGAATAGTGGTGTTCCCGGTGGTGGATTTGATATTCAGATACGTGGACAAAATAGTTTGCGTACCGGTACGTTTACTTCCCCAAATGGCAACATTCCCCTATATGTAATAGACGGTGTCCCTTTGGCCGAAGTTGCCAGTTCTTACTCCCTGATCTCATCCACAGCTATTCCTAATGGAAATATTAGTCCTTTAAATAGTATCAGTCCCAACGATATCGAAAGCATAGAAGTCTTAAAAGATGCCGATGCCACCTCCATTTATGGCTCTCGGGGAGCCAACGGAGTTGTTCTCATTACAACAAAAAAAGGTAAGACCGGAAAGCTCAACATTAATCTTACTTCCAATTATAGTATCAGCGAACCCATATCGAATCTCAAACTACTGAATAAAGACCAATATGTCAAAATGCGCCGTAATGCTTACGAAAATGACGGTATCAAAGATTATCCGATCGATGCCTACGACATTAATGGAACCTGGGACATCAATAATGAAACGGACTGGCTAAAGACTCTGCTTGGAAAAAAAGCAACACTAAGCAGTACTCAGCTTTCAGCGAGCGGAGGAAGTGAAACAACTAACTTTATGCTAAGTCTCGGTCACAATGAACAAACAACCGTTTTCGGACAAGGATTTAAATATAGTAACAGTACGTTGAACTCCAATATCTCACATCGTTCCAGTGACAAACGATTTCAGCTGAGTCTTTCCAATATGTTCACCCAGCAGAAGAACAACATGATTATGACTGATCTGACAAGAAATGCATATATGCTTTCCCCTGTTTCTCCAAAATTATATAATGAAGATGGCAGCTTAAATTGGGCCGGAAATACATTTACAAATCCTCTTGCTTCATATAATGCTACATACGAAAATGATACCAAGCTGTTCCAGACAAACCTGAATACAGAATATGAAATTATCCCAAACTTCAGAATCAAAATGAATGCGGGGTTAAACTATACGATTATTAATGAACTGACTTTAACTCCAAATACCACTTATAATCCAAATATCGGCGCGGGCTTATCCAGTGCGAATTCACAGGCAAGAAAAAAAAATCAGCAGGTGTTCTCTTTTATTATAGAACCACAAATAAGCTGGCAAAAGGCATGGAAGAACCATCATCTTGAAGCACTTGTTGGGGGGAGCTTCCAGAGAATTGTGAGGAATACCGATGAGAAACTGGGGTTTGGTTTCGAAAGTAATCAATTCATTACAAACATAGGTGCGGCAAAAACCATCTTACCGCTTGAAGACTCAGATATCGAGTACCGCTATGCAGCTTTCTACGGAAGACTTAATTACCAATATGATGGTAAGTATATACTTAATCTTACAGGAAGAAGGGATGGCAGCAGCCGGTTCGGTCCTAATAATCGTTTCGCCAACTTTGGTGCAATGGGTGTGGCATGGTTATTTTCTAAAGAAGAGTTTTTAAAAAATCAGAAATGGCTCAGTTCCGGAAAATTGCGCGGAAGTTATGGTGCCACGGGTAATGACAATATCGGCGATTTCCAGTATCTCAACAACTACATTGTCTCTTCATCAATTTATAATAATACCACAGGCTTATTACCCTCCCGACTATATAACCCCGACTACAGTTGGGAAATTACAAGAAAGCTGGAAACAGCAATTGAACTTGGCTTCTTCAAAAACAGATTGAACGTAACAGCAGCATGGTACCGTAACCGATCTTCAAGCCAGCTAGTTGGCTATCAACTATCCGCAGTGACCGGATTTACGAGTGTGATCGCCAATTTAGACGCCAAAATAGAGAATACAGGTCTTGAATTTGAAGTATCTGGCAGACCAGTAATAGGCAAAAATTTTCAATGGGAATCTAGTTTTAACATCAGTTTTCCAAGAAATAAACTACTGTCATTTCCCGGTCTGGCAGGATCATCCTATGCAAATCAATATATAATCGGACAACCTACCAGTGTGATCAGACTTTATCAACTGGAGGGGATCGATCCAAAAACTGGATTATATAAATTTACTGATTTTAACGGTGACGGGAAGATAACAGCAGCAGATGACAGACAGGCAATCAAAGATCTTGAATTTAAGTTTTTTGGTGGCTGGAGCAATAGTTTCCGCTATAAAAACTGGGATTTATCTGTTCTCATCCAGTTTGTAAAAAGAAATGGCCGCAACTATAACGGTATAATTAATATGCCGGGAACTATGAGCAACCAACCTGTTGAAGTACTGAACGTTTGGTCAGAACAAAATCAGACAGGTGTATATATGCCTTACAGTACCAAAAATTCAAGCAGTCATAATTTATTCAGATCCAGTACTGCGGCTTTCTCGGATGCATCTTTTATAAGATTAAAAAATGTCCAGCTAACTTACAGGCTTCCTTTGCAGAACACTCCTTTTAAAGACGTAAAAATATATCTACAGGGACAGAATCTATTGACAATAACCAAATTTTTCGGAGTTGACCCCGAATCACTTTCACTGGGCTTCCTACCACCTATGAGAACATATTCACTGGGCGCAACCTTTAACTTTTAAATTCTGAAAACATGAAAAAAATACATTATATCATTCTTTTTATCGCAATGTTCTGCACAGCAGGATGCGAAAAATTAATTGAAGTGGATATTCCAAATAACCAGATCGATAAGGAAACGGTATTTAAAGATGTCCAGACTGCCAATGCCGCATTAGCTGCTTTATATGCAGAAGTTTACAAACGTTCTCCCATTGCGGGAGCAGATCTTGAGACTTATTTAAGTGCTTATACTGATGAACTTGAAGACTATACTTCTGTCGCATCAGACAGTCGTGATATCTTTCTAAACCAGCAAACTGACACCAACAGCATTGTTTATAATGTTTGGGCAGCAGCATATAAACATATCTATACAGCTAATTCTATTATGGAAGGTGTTACAGCTTCACCATCAATTGGAAATACCGATAAAAACCGTCTAAGAGGTGAAGCATTACTCATCAGAAGCATTATGTTCTTTTATTTAAACCAACTTTACGGCGATATTCCATATCCTGAAACTACTGATTATAACATTAACAACACTATCAATAAGTCACCATCCGCTCAGGTTCTTTCAAATATTGAACGTGATCTGATCCGGGTATCTGAACTTCTCCAGACAGACTATCGCGATATCGAAAGAATCTACCCGAATAAAATGGTCGCAAAATTCCTCTTAGCAAAAGTATATATTGCAAAGCTGGAGTGGAACAAAGCAGAAACTATTTTAATGGAAATCAGACTGAGTCCATTATATCAACTGGAAACCGATATAAATAAAGTTTTTCAAAAAGCTGGAAAGCATATCCTGTGGCAACTAAAACCTCATAATAACGCGTCTTTACAACAGGCTACGGCTTACTACTTTACTTCATCTGCTCCTAATACCTATGCAATATCAGCACCGTTAATCAATTCATTTCAGTCAAACGACCTACGTCTGCAAAATTGGATAGCGCCCGTAACATTCAACGGAAAAACTTACTATAGGTTAGAAAAGTATAAAAATAGGAACAACACAAATACAAACGAATATGCGATAATCTTCAGGCTTGAAGAAGTCTATCTGTTATTGGCAGAGGTTCTCACTCACGAAAATAAGATTGCGGAAGCCTTACCTTATGTGAATGCGATAAAACAGAGAGCACAACTTACCCCGTTGGCATACCCTATTAATAAAGATAGTTTATTGGATGAAATCCTACTTGAAGACAAACGTGAATTCTTTGCTGAAACCGGACACCGTTTTCTTGATTTAAAAAGAAACGGAAAGCTAAATATACTTCTCTCAGTGAAACCTAACTGGAAAACCTTTCACGATTTCTGGCCTGTTCCTCAAAAGGAAATTCTGCTCAATGCAAATCTAAAACCTCAAAATACAGGCTACTAATGATGATAAATGCATTAAAATTAATATTGTTACTGACAGGACTCCTTTTGACATCCGCTCAGCAGCATGTAGATACCGTAGATAATTGGCGGGCAAAATTTGCTAATCTGTCAGATGTTGTATATCGTTCCAAGAATGCCAAATGGATCGGAATTAAAAAATTGAGCAAGCAGCATGGGGATAGTGTTTATGTTATTAATACGAAAAACCATGCACAAACTGTGTACAGGATAAAGAACTCGCAGCTTACATTTCTAAATGAAGAAGGTGTACTGGCAAACCAGGGACAAAAAGTAATATTTCTCAATCTTCTCACAGGAAAGACCTTCAACTTTGAAAATGTAATTGGGATTTACACACTGGAACAGCAAAACAGCTTTGGATTGTTATTTACCGACCACTATCTCAGGCTCTATGATACTTTTGGAAGACAACTTTTAGAAATTGCCAATGTTGATAATATAACTGCTACCGATTCTAAAAACACAATATATTTCAGTAAACAATATGACGGCAAATCCGAAATCGTAGAAATCACCGGTTCCCAAAAGAAGGTACTTTACCAAACAATAAATAAGATCAGAAAAATGTCTCTTTCAGAATACGGAAAACAACTGATAATTATAGAGACAACTCAAAACAATGATCTGGACAGATTAGTAATTTTCGAGCCCGGAAATTTCAAAAAAAATAAATTGGAGCTTCAGATTCCAAAAAATGCTATTGTCAATTTTTCCACAATACAGAATGGCACTTCATTTCTTATCAGTGCACGCGTTGCCGTTCAGACACAAAAGGCCTCCCTTGTCGATGTCTGGTATGGAAATGACCCTTATGTAAACCAACATTTTAAGATGTTTTCTCAACGGCATTTTTGGATCTGGCGCCATAAAGAAAATAAACTGCAGCATATTCCGGTTCCGCAGAACATTGAAGTAGGATCGATCAACAATGACCGTTATTTCCTGACCTACTTTCCAAGACGGGATCACAACTTCCTTACCAGTGAACCTGAACTCAACGGTGCCCAGATTTACGATCTTAAATCAAATTCATATAAGGATATTGGAGATATCAAGCTCACAAAGCGGACAGGCAAAGAATGGCCACTACTGCTCAACCACTCCATTTATACCTCTTCTGACGGAAAATGGTTTTTAGCAAGCCATGACGGTATAAAATGGTCACTATATCAATCCGACGGAAGCAAAGTAACGGTGATAGAAAAAACAGGTTTGGAACAACCCGTATTCTCGGCGAAATCAGATCATATCTATTTTGAAAGCAGCAATGGGCTCTGGGACTTTAATATCGGACTCAACAAATTAACAGCGCTCAACATAGGAGCAGGAAAAATGACAAAGATCAAGGATTATATTCTTAAAATCAATGATTATACAGCAATTTCGTATTTACCTACAGAAAAGCTTCTGGCCGAAATATATGATCAATATGAAAATGTTACTTCGTATCACCTATTGCAATTCGGGACAAGATCCGAGGTCATTCCGGCAACAAAAAATAGAATTGATAAGTTGATTTATGATCCTGAGATGAAATCCTTTTGTACATTGGAAGAGAATTTCAATCTTCCACCCACACTGTTTTCCTATGGTAAACAAAATAAAAAGACTTTACTATTTGACGGCAATATTATAGACAGCGGAGCAAAAAAAATTAAGCAGGAAGTCTACAGATATCATGCCGCAGGAAAGAACCTCAGCGGTATTCTATTTTATCCGACCGACTTTGATCCAAATAAGATGTACCCCATGATAGTTCGCATTTATGACATGCAGAGGCACCTTTCAAACTCTTATCTTTCGCCCAACAAAATATTTCCGGAAGGTATCCAGATCAGGACTTTACTGGAACGGGGATATTTTGTTTTTCTTCCCGACACTACAGTGGGTGAAAGTGGCCCCGGCGTCTCCGCACTGGAATGTGTACACAATGCACTTGACGCAGTACTGACGAATCCATCTATCGATCACACAAAAATTGCACTCTGCGGACAGTCCTACGGCGGTTATAAAACCAATTTTATCGCCACCCATTCAAACCGTTTTGCTGCTTATTTATCCGGTGCAGGGATCAGTGATTTTATCAATAATTACTATTCCTATAGTATTAACTGGAATAAACCGCTGTATTTCGCATCTGACACATATTATCAGATGGGAACGGCCCCAGCAGATGATAAGGATAGATATCTGAAAAACAACCCCATTCTTAGTGTTGAAAAAATAAGTGCACCGATACTACTATGGGCAGGTAATAAGGATGGAAATGTTCCTTATACACAGACGATGGAATTTTATATAGGACTTAGACGTTATAAAAAAGATGTAGTTGCCTTATTTTATCAAAATGGAGATCATTCATTTCCAGATGGTACGCCCGAACAAATTGACCTGAGTAAAAAAGTACTCGACTGGTTCGACTACTTCCTGCTGGGTAAAGATGATATTGTCTGGATAAATAAACAAATGAAAAAGGATGCCCAGTAGGCATCCTTCTTCATTAATTGATGCTTCTGTGAAGTTGCTCTGAACAGGTAGTTTCATTCAGCTTGAATTTATACAGCTGATTACCTTCAAATGTACAAAGTGTTCCTGGTTGTTCATCACACTCCTGTTGTACCTGAACACATTGGCTTCCTTGAATACGATAAGTTGGCATCGCTTTGGAGCCTAACTTACTGCTGGCATAAGCACCACCAAGTCCCATTGCTACAATAAGACCGGGTAAAAGTAATTTTTTCATGGCTTCATAATTTAATTGGTTATTGCCTACTCTGTTACAGGGTTTTCGGCTAATTCCCTTTTTGGTTCTCCATTATTAACAAGCTGTCCACTTAACAACTTGTTCCGCTGTGTGTCATTTTCAAAAGCACCGTTCCTTATCTTATAACGTTGCAGTTCATTATCTATCAATACATAAAGGTTATGCCCATCAGAAATCATGGAAGACATCCCTTTATTATTTCGATTGCGTATATAAAAACTACCAATATATTGTTGACCATCCGCCCGGTAAACGTCTATAATTGACGAATTTTTCCATGAGCCCGCTGGCTCATGTTTTCCTTTCAGATTTGAACGGTTAAAAATGAGGTTGTCATTTAAGGCAGTAAATTTGTTTACACTATATGGTGGTGCATTCATCTTTATTTTTCCATCAGATAACTTAGTAATTGATATTTGGGCAGTAGTCGTTGTATCGATAGTATTAAGTCTGTGCAATATATTCATGTCATTATCCATCACCAGATACTGATTACGATAGAAATAAGTATATATGATCTTATTTTTTTCAAGATCGGAAATCATTTGTCCATCAACATCAAAAACACCATCAATCTGTTTTTCAAGAATATCATCCTTTAGCTGTACTTTTGGTTCCCTATTAAGATCCAATAAAGCCATAGTGTATTGATTATCGGACCCGCGTTGCGTTCTCAATGCAAATTTCATAGAATCCAACACCACAAGCTGATTAAAAAAGACCTCTCGATAACTAAGTGTATATGCAGTTGAATCTCCAAGCTTTCCACAAAAAATAATAGGGACGGTTCCGTCATATAGATAATAGTTTGGAAATCTCACCTGTAGCAAAACATTCCTGAATGGATGATCTGTGTTATCAAGTGTGATTTTCGTTTGGGAGAGTTTCAGAAGCCCTGTATCGACCTTTGTAATTAATAACGGTGCCGTTAAATTTCCAAGATAAATAGTACCATTTGCCATTCCTGCAAAATAATATGAATTCACCCCCAAATCTAATTTTCCATCCTCCATGACCGGATGCTGAAGGAAACGTCTGGTAAAATTGTTTTCTTTCTTAATAATATGCTCAGAGCTCCGGAAAAGGCCGAATATAATAAGACAACTTAGAATAGTTATGAACCCAGCTAAGCCTAATTCTTTCAAAGCAGCTGTTCCTTTTCTCTTAGCAAGAACGTATAAAGCTGCAATGGCTAATACTAAAAATGCAATATTAAAAATCAAATGCTCGGTCCATCCCAACTTTTCGAGAATACCCCCACAGGAACAAGGTACGAAGTCACTGAAATTCAATATAAGATAAATGTATAAGGTAAAAGCCGACATCAACCCGATAGAGGCTAAAAGTCCCCTTCTATTCCATTGAGGGACCAATAGTAAAATGGCAACGGCAAATTCGACGATTAAAATTGTATAGGAGATTACACCCGCATAAGCACTCAACAATGGTGACTGCGCCAATTGGACCTGAAAATTCTCAAAATCAAACATTTTACTTGCAGCAGCGTAAATAAATAGCAAAGCCAGCAAAATACTTGTTATTTTTATAAAGTGTTTTTTCAAAAATTGTGCAGCCTTCATAATCACTGGTATTGATTATAACAAATTTCGCAAGAATAGGAATATTAGACATTTCGATTAGTAACATTTATATTTCTATTAGTAACATTTATATTTCCATTAGTAATAAAAACATTTCAATTGGTAATATAGCTTATTATAAATGAGCTAGACGAGGTATCGATGGAAGAGCAACGCTATGCTTCAAAAAGATCTTGTACATATTGGGATAGTCAACAAACTTATTTTTAAAAGCGATCTCCTTTAAACTCATTTTAGTAAAAATAATATCAGCCACAGAATCCATCATCTTTTTCTTCAGCAAAAAACTGTAAAAAGTATCTCCAAAATATGTCTTACAATCCTTCTGAAACTGATTATAGTAGAAACCTTTTCGTGCTACCAGATCACGCAACGATTGTTTATTATCAGGATCATATGATTCTAAAATTTCTCTCACATAAGAAACATCATTCGGCATAGCCATTATCACATTTTTAGGTATGTGGAGATCTACAAGATGCATAAAAACTATTTTTTTGTTCTCTAGCTTAATGACACCAGCTATCAGATGTATTTCATCACTATCAGAATATCGAATGTGAACAGGAAGTACATCATTACTGCCAAGGTCTTTCTCAGTGAGCTGCCTGATTACTTTTTGTATTCTTATATCTGAAAAGTTGCTATCCCCAAGATCCGATTCAAAGATGTAATCAACCATAAAAACACCTACGGATAAGAAATTTATCTGATGGAAGAACTTAAAATAAAAATCTGCCAAACTTTTCAAACGGAAAGATAACTGGCTAAGATCAGATAGGTACACAGCGGATTTTACAAAATTCAGCTTGCAAAAAATTGCAATATTGTGCTCTATCATCGAATCTAAGTAGGAAATAAGATATAAATTCATAATTGATCTTATATAAAAGTAAAAAATCAGACCAAGCAGTTTAGCTAGTGTAATGAAAGTGTACTATATAGTATCATATATTGGCCAATTACCTAAACTAATATTTTTTCACTCAATAAAGAAATAAAATTAATATAAAGAAAGCGAAAGGCTTTATAAAGCATAAAACCTAAAATTAATTGTAACAAAAAAAAGGGCAGTCCAAAGACTGCCCGGGGCATATTTTCATTGTGGTAGTGTAGGTTATTTCTTATCGCAAAAATAACAATTAATCCGCGATCTCAAAAATATCGCGGATCGGACCGAACTTCCTACTATTAAATTGTAGCGAAATCTGCTTCTCATTTCCGAAAGTATCAACTACCCATATATCAACACTTTGCGACACAGTTGATTCCGAAGTATAATATAACCTAAACTCTTTGGCCGGAATGGGATAAAAATCATTGGGCAGGAATTGTTTGCCACCCAGATACCCTAACGTCCCCTGACCATCATTCTGAAAATATCTGATCCGGTACTGATTTGCTGCGTAATTACCATCTGCGGTAATAGATATGCGTATCTCAGCTGTTTCCCCCAAATAAAGGGCTTTGGGTACGGGCATGACTTTCACCTCAAATGGAAAGTTTTCCTCAATGTCTAAATTATCTTTGCTACAACCGGATAGTACTATCGTACCGATAATCATCATAATACCCAATAGTAATGTCCCAAATGACATTGAACTGTAATAAACCAATAATTGCTTCATAATTGTTTTTCTCTTTAAAAGTTAATACGGAAACCTGCTCCTGCGCCCGGCCGGAACTGTTCCAGATCCGTTCCCCAGAGAACTTTAAGTTTTCCCTGTAGCAGGAACACAATACGATCTGAAAGATAGGTCTCAATAGATAGCCTTCCTCCTGCTCCATAAACAAACTGATTCTGATCTTCTAATCTGGCTCCATCAAATAATATATTCTCACCCTTGTTCACGATTTCATAGCCAGCGGCTGCTGTAACACCTAAATTCAATGTGATGAATTTCCGTTTATCTGAAAGGAGCTGTTTACTAAATCCTAATTCCCCCATATAACTATCTACCGGAACATTCCATTGCCTAAAAGCTATATTCCTTCTTTGATATTCCCCTCCCCAGATCCAATAGTTCCCATGCCTTCCGAAGCTGTTCACAGTAAGATTGAGATAATAATTTCCGTTTACTTCCTTACTGTCCAGAATCCCAACAGTCACCTCAACAGCTTTCTGTTTATACACCATCCGTTGTGCGTAGCCACTAACGCTGATCAACAACATTAATAGTATGATTACATGTTTTTTCATAGAATCATTTTTATTTATTATACTGAATGTTCATTTCTGAAATGGGCTTCGCATTGATCAGATCGGAATTCTCGACCTCCAATACCTGATTGCGTCCACCATTTTTTTCGAAAAGCTCAATACGCAATATTTGATCATCGCTGATCGTAAACTGATCTAATAGGGAAACATTAGAAGCAGTGAAGTGATCTGGGATCTGTAGTATTTCCGGATACTGCCGAAGTGCCTGTAACAACCTTTCCTGACTAACTGTCCTTTTGGCAATCTGCTTATCCACGATCTTGAACGTACAGAAATCTATGACAAATGGAACATTTGATTTATTCTTAATTTCAGTATGTAGGTAGAATTTTCCGTTATGAACATAAAGTCCTTTTAATAAATATTGAATACCATACGCTTTAGAAGCTATATGACGAATATATCTCCTGTTTTCGTGGTAGACTGTTTTAATTACGGCCTCTGTTAGTGATGGTGGATTAAATCCCAGCTCTTCAAATTGAACACTATTCACACTATTGCGCTCACCTTCCTGCTGCATTTTTTTTAAATCGTAACTCAACGCTGGCGGATCCGCATTATAAAGAACATTGAAAGAATAAAATTTGCCATCTTCTGTTATGACGCTGAAGTTGGTTTCTTCTGTGAAGTCCCTTACTGCGGCTTTTATCCTTAGCACATTCTGAGCATCTTCCGCCTTCTCAGCAGAGAGATATTCTGAGCCAAGATCTGTATATCTGATAGCCATTGGAAAAATAAGATGCGTTGTTTTATTATAGGTAACTTCAAGACGATAGGGTTCCACCCTTCCAGTCTCTAAGGACTGCTGTCCGAACGTTTTAAAGAATAGTCCAGCAAACAGGACGATCATAAGTATTTTCTTGATTGATTTCATTTTTTCGTTTTTTTTATAATTACTTTTTCGCAACCAGCAAAACCTGATGACCAGCTTTCAGCGTTACTTTCATTGCCCGCAATTTCTTGGAAAAATATCCCGAAACTCCCTGCATCAATCCTCGGCTCAGATCACCGATCACCTGCTGTCCCGTAGATCTGGACATTGAGATATTCATACCCGAACTCTGACTCATATTTGCAGCAATCTCACCGGCAGCATTCATTTCATCAGATCTGGGAACCGAAAGACCAGGTTGACCATCAACATCATAAACCCATATTTCTACAGGAAGGATATTCCCGGCTACCTCAATGGAAGAAATTTTTAGCTGTAAGCGATTTCCCTGAAACTTAGCACCTGCTACAACAATATTGCCCTTTGGGATCGTATGACCGTCGACCAGAGCAGTTTCCTGAAGTCTCAGTTTCACATTACCCTCACCATTAACGGTCTGTGTTTCCAGTACTTTCGCTGGTATACTGTTCTTGATGACACGGCTCTGTGAGATACCCCCAACAGTAAAAAATGGTCTTCTCTGCAAACCCCAATCCGCCTCATATCCACCTTCCTTATCCCGCGCAAGCATCGATACAACGTCCTTTCTCTCATTTGCTACAGTAGCTAGCCTCTCCTTTTCAGGTAAAGTCCGGGCATTCTTCTTAATCATTGAATCCATTTCTGAAGTAGATGTTGTAACCGTAGGAGGTTGACTTCCGGTAGGTAGATACTTTGATGCCATCTCATAACTTTTCTCCATTAAAGCCAACTGATCTTTCATTGTAGGACCAGCAGGCACATCTTTTTCTGATAGTTTTTCCTGCAATTGATCGACCTTTCGACGCAATTCAAGCTTCTCCCTGTCATCATCCCGATAGAAAGCTCCCAGGGTACTTTGCGCATTCTGATAGCTCGTAAGCGATCGGTTTTGATATCCTGTACTTCCGGTCCCCGCTAAATTTTGAGCCGATCGGCTATCATTTGAACCGACCTCCTGCGTAGCATTACTATCATTACTGTTCCAATAATCTGAGAGGGACATCAACGAATTGCGTTTGACTGCATCACGCTCCTCCATCATTTCCTTTTCATAAGCCTTTTGTTTGTCCGCCTGTAATCCCTTGTCGCTGGCCTCCGGAACTGCATTCTTTAGCCCGTTATCCTTATTTAAATTGTCCTCCCCTTTAGGTTTAAAAATCATGTACAGACAGGCAATGAATACAATACCCATTAAAACAAAAATCACAGGTTTTTTCAATCTTTCTCTTACAGTAAGATCCTTACCCTTGTTATCGGTAGACGCTTCATCGTCGTCAACAATTAGGCTTATCCTTTTCTTATTATTCTCTTTCTCTTCCATTTTCTTGATTTTTATTTCTGTTAATTTCTGTTTCATTGCTTACAGAAGCGTCTTGCATGAGCGGAGGAGCTTCAATATGCTTTATTGATATATTATTATTCTCCTTCCCCAGATCATAACAGACCTTGACAAGAACACCGATCCCAATTATCAGGTAACATGCGAAGAGGATAATGACATAACGGACCTGCGTTCTGAGCGGCAATGCCTGCCATTTGTTGTCGAGTTTATCGAGCTCTTGCTCTATTGTCGTTCTTATATTTTTCATAAAATTCCCTATTTAAGTTTAATGTCTTCTTATGGGCGGGGCGTACCTTTAACGTTCAACGACCTCCTCGTCTTTATTGGACAGGACAGCAAATTTTAAAATCTGAAAGCCTTGCGGATTACTGTCCGATCGAACACTGTTCAGAAGATTGCAAGTAGTTACAAGACTTCTCCGTGTCAGATTACTGGATCTGATAATAAACTGCTTTGCGTATGTCGTCGCTGAATATGGGTAAGAATTAAAATTGCATACTACACTATCCACCTCAATACGCTGTTGTACATTACCCGAGATGATCCGATTGTAATAGCCTTTTTCCGAAAGATCGCTGTAATAATCGAATGCGGTTTTATCGGCAAGATCAAAGGCCCTTTTCATATTACTTTCAATTGCAGCTTTGTCCGGAGCAAGTGTAAAAAAAAGCTCATGAAATCTCCTCACATGCTCCCTGGCCTCAACAGGCCTATTGATAGAGGCGTCCTGTGATAGCGCAAGCATCAATGACTTCCCCTGGTCGAGTACGTACACCTTTTCCCGTTGGACAAGCGCAAAAGCATAAGATTTCCAAACTGCAAATCCCGTTATTCCAAAACATAGCAGAGCGAAAACAATAGCATATAGCCTGATTTGCTTAAAGCTGTTCTCAATGTTTCTTAATGTCTTAAACTCCATGATCAATTGCTTTTTTGTCCACCACTTTTATTATCAAGTAATTCTCCACCGATATTGCCCACAACAGCACCTGCTGCCGCTGCCCCTACGTTTCCGGTACGCATTGCCGCCTGACTGACGTTACGGGTAAAGTTTCCTGCGCCACCTGCCTGAATGATCCAGCTGGTAACAGTGGGCACAGTAAAATATCCCACGATCCCTATTATCATGAAAATAAGATAGATACTGTTTTCAGGGTCAGGAACGAAGTTCGGGTCACTGAGCAGTTCGATATCCCGACCAATGCTCAAGGCGTTAATCTTTGCAAGCATTGCGCTGAAAAGATCTGCTACAGGGAGCCAGAGATAAACGCTGATATATCGTGTGAGCCATTGTGTTAATGTACTCTGAAAACCGTCCCAGACAGCGATCCCAAAGGCTATCGGTCCCAAAATGGAAAGCACGATTAAAAAAAATGTCCTGATCGTATCCACAACTAAAGCCGCCGCCTGAAAAAGCAATTCAAGGACTTCCCGTAGCTGCTGTTTAATCTCCTGTTTCAATTGGTAGACTGCTTGATCTCTGTACATACTGACCATTGTTGCTATGTCCTCAAACCCCCAGCCCAGGTCATCCAGTTTTTTATCAAACTCTTCATCTGAGACCAGATAGGCTGTAGCAGGATTCCTAAGCATTGCCTCGCGTTCCAATTCATCCTTTTGTTGCTGTAACTTATTCAGGTCTAATACCTGACCTTCAAGCATACTATGTGTTCCCTGTACAATCGGACTCAAAACACCATTGATCGTTCCCAAAACAACCGTGGGAAAGAACATAATGCACAAACCGATAGCGAAAGGCCTTAATAACGGAAAAACGTCAATTGGTTCTGCCCTGGCCAGGGCCTGCCATACTTTTAATGCAACGTAAAATAGTGCTCCAAGGCCCGCTATCCCTTTTGCTACGACCGCCATTGTTTCAGACATGGGCAGCATCTCATCGTAAAGACCCCGTAGGATCTCATGTAGATTATTAAATTCCATAACAGTAGGAGGTTTAGTTACCAATATTTTTGATTTGCGGTTCCATATAAATCCATGACCCTTTTCGTATCATTCTGCTTTCTGGCCCGAAGAATGCTGACGGAGATATTTTTATTGGTATAGTACTTTACAAGACTATGATATTCCTTCACTTCTTTGTAAACACGGTCAATGATCTCCATTCTTTCTTTGTCGTTTAGTGATAGGCTTGTAGACGTAACAATCTGTTTTAGTTCTTTGAGCAGTTCAGTACTCTCATTAAGCAGTGCCGCATAACCATTTCCGATGGCAACAAGTTCTGCAGGGGAAAAATTCTTGTCGTTTAGCATCCTACCGAAATTGTTCACATACAGATTGCTTACATCTCCCACAAGCAAAACTGTCTGCTGCACCTTTCTCGCATCCTTGACAAGATTGTTGATCGCCTTGAGCTTATCATAGTATTCCTTCCCCTGTTCATACACTTTCTTAACCTCATTGAAGTTCTTGACGACATTAGATACCGTACTTGAAGTCTGCACAATTTCATTGGCAGAGTTCAATATCCCCGAAGCCAAATTTGTAGGGTCCGTCACCACCCACTGCGCATTTGCTTTTTGCGATAAGATCATTGTTAAGACCATTACCGCTGTAATCATAAAATTTTTCATTTTCTAAATTTTTAGGATTGTTATTAAAGAATTTAATTGTCCTCTTTTGATAGACCTTTGATCTTTCGTAAGGAGATTTTCTTGATCGCTGCTTCAACATCGCCGCCCATTTCATGTGCCAAATCCATTACCTCCATTTTCTCAGATTCCTCTGTTGTGTAGGCTAGATATTCCTGCACACTCACTTCCGTTGCATAGACTGCGGAATGCGTTCCACCCAACCCGATCCACACCTCCTTGTATTTTCGATTTGGATCGTTGTCCTGATTGATGGATAGAATCTGGGATTTTTCACGTTCAGTCAGTCCGAGCATTTTCTGGATGTCATCAAATTTATTGGCGTACTTCCGCTGGTCAAGCAGAATCTTACAGTCTGAATTATTGATGATACTTTCGCGAACAATCGGTGAGTGAATGATATCATCAATTTCCTGAGTCACAACCGTAGCCTCACCAAAAAACTTCCTGACTGTTTTGAATAAATACTTCAGATATTCCGCCATTCCGGCCGTTGCAATCGCTTTCCAGGCCTCTTCAATGAGTATCATCTTGCGTATTCCTTTAAGCGTACGCATCTTATTGATAAAGACTTCCATTATGATAATCGTTACCACAGGGAACAAAATTTTGTGGTCTTTAATCTGATCGATCTCGAATACAATGAAGCGCTTATTAAGAAGATCCAGCTCCTTATCCGAATTTAGCAGATAGTCGTATTCTCCTCCCCGATAGTAAGGTTCCAGAACGTTCAGGAAATTTGCCAGGTCAAAGTCCTTTTCCCGTACTTCTTTATCTTGTAGAACCTTTCTATAATCTCCTTTCACGTATTCATAAAAACCATTAAAGCATGGAGCTTCATCACTATTCTTAATCCTTTCGATATATCCGGACACTGCATTGGACAATGCTACTTCCTCGCTGCGCTTCGGGGCTTCATCATCACGCTTCCATAGTGTCATGATCAAGGTCTTGATACTCTCGCGTTTTTCAATATCGAACACATTATCGTCGGTAAAGAACGGGTTGAATGAAATCGGATTCTCTTCGGTATAAGTAAAATAAATCCCGTCCTTTCCTTTTGTTTTTCCTTTGATTAATTCGCATAGTCCCTGATAAGAATTACCCGTATCAACCAATAGCACATGAGCACCCTGCTCATAATACTGTCTCACCAGATGATTGGTGAAGAATGATTTTCCACTTCCATTTTTTGGGTGGGTTGGCGGGCTACTCAGTTAAGAATAGCCCGCCAACCCCCGGAAGGCCCGCAGATAAAACGGTTACGATTGGTTATAATCCCCTTTTTCATGGGGAGATCACTAATATCTACATGTACCGGCTTTCCAGTGAGCCTGTCGGCAAGCTTGATCCCAAATGGGCTCAATGAATCCTGATAATTGGTCTCCGCTGTAAAAAAACATAGCGCCGGTTCAATAAAAGTATAGAAGGATTCTTCTGACGGGAAATCTCCGGCGTTACCAGGAATTGCAGACCAGAATAAAGTCGCTGCATCGGTGGTATTATGCCGGGGCTTGCAATCCATTAGTGCGAGGGCACTTCCGACCTCATTTTTAACTGCTCGCAGCTCTTCCCTATCCTCTGACCACGCAAAGACATTAAAATGCGCCCGGATGGACGGAGAACCTAAAGAATGCGCCTCGTTTAGATATCGCTCAATCCATTCCCTGTTTATCTGGTTGGCGCGACTGAATCTGGCCAACGAATGCATATTACGGGCTGACTTTTCAAATCTTCTCAGGTTATCCGAACTATTGTCAATAAATAAATACTGGTTGTAGATATGGTCACAATTGAGCATCAATCCAACAGGGCTGGCAAATGAGATCATACAATCACTCCTATCAGTTGATAGAGAGTCATAGCGCAACGATTCAGAAACTGCATTGGGAAGATCCTCAGTATCTGACAATGTATGGAGAACCATTTTTTTATTACCGATACGGATTTCCTCGGCGCCCAGTCCAAGATCCTGTAGGACGTTATTTTCTCTTGACAACGTAAAATACTGTTCCAGCAAACCTTTCGTATTATCTGTTCCAATGATGTCATCTTCAGAAAGGCGCTGCATCTTCACAGACCCATCATTCATTATCCTTTCAAACTGCGCAACCGTTTCAAAAAAACGACGCATTCCATCCCTATCTTTTATTTCTTTCGGAATCAGATTACCTTTGCAAAGCGTACTGAAGTTGCTCTGCATCCGCATCCTGTCTTTAGTTGTCCTGGTTAAGAACAGGTAACAATAATGGTTAAGAAAGGGCCTTTCATTAAAATGCATCTGAAACGAACGAGAAAGGAAGCTGTGCTCCTTCCCTTCGATATCTGGCTGATAGTTCTCTTTTAAATACCAGTCCTGCTTATGGATAATCGTAAAATCGGGAAGTGTCCTGATGGCCTTAGCCCAGCTGGAATGGATTGCCTCATAAGCATCTGATGTTATTGTGAAAATTTCAGGGAGCTCAATACGAAAACAGGCGGTTATGTCTCCTTCTTTGGAAATAATGCAATTGTTTTCCACCGATAATATTGGAAATCGACTTTCCAGGGTTGTAGTTCTACTTAGATTTCTCATTTCTTACCGATTTTTGATAATTTCTGAGGTAACTCTGAATTGGTTTGCGCGAGATTATGTACTCAGGATGTCTACGTTTTGCAGCAATCTTCATCAATCCATGTTCACCAAATTTTGCGTTCAGGGCGAAGGTCTTCCAGATGATTATCGAAGCAGCGATAATTCCAATGGATAGGCACAGATAAGGGGGTAGGCCCAACATATAAAGAATCATTACCAGTAATAAAATACTGAGTAGCCCACCTGCGAATATGAACAGGTACTGTGCTTTTAGCCCCTTGAATTCTACGGTTCTTCCAATTCCCTTATTTATTTTGTACTGCATAACCCGGTTGTTTAAAGGAAGAATGAACGTAGGATGGTTGCAGCAACGATCAGGAAAATACATGCGCCAAACCAGCTGGCGGCAGTTTTACTGGTGTCAGGGTCTCCACTACTGAACTTATTATAAACCTTGACGCCCCCTATCAATCCTACTACTGCGCCTATCGCATAAATCAATTTTGTGGCTGGATCAAAATAGGACGTTACCATCTGCGTAGCTTCCTGAATACCTGCAGCTCCATTGCCCTGTGCAAATACTAGATTGGATAGGCATAAGCAAAATATCGCACCTAGCAAGACTTTTTTTCGTTTTGAATTTTTCATGTTTCAATACTTTTTAGTTAACAATACCCGCGCTCAGCGGCTTGAAAACAAAGGTGTTGCGACATGTGACCGGAATTGAACCAAGTGGTATGGGAGGTACTCAATTTGCCTATAGCTTCCTAACCGGTAGTTTATTCCACAAAAAAACCAGACAAATGATGTCTGGCTTTTTGGTCTTAACTTATATCTTGGGACCGCCCTTCTTTATCGGAGGTTTATCTCTCTTGATTACTGCTTCTCTAATTGGTTTTTTCAGTCTATTTTGCTCAATTAACTCATTAATTCCTGTTTCGTTCCACGGAATGATCTTTCCTTCAAATTCCATCTTCAGCCCTATCCTTTTCAGATCATCGGTCTCAGGAAAGCCATTGCGCCGGTTCCAACCAACAGGATCAAGCACCTTAACATCTGGGATTTCCACAAATAGTAAATCTTTTGGAATATCTGTAATATTCTCATAATCCAAGTGGCCTAGATCGTATGTCTTTGGATTATATACAAAACAATACGAATTACTTTCTACATAATAGTAATTCTCAAGCTCATCAAACCGCATTCCCAGTGTTGAAAAATTGTCCTTTGGACGCAGAAGATCAATTCTTGCATCTGCATAAAAAGTGTGCCCAGCTAATTCGATTGTTGGTAGTTGACCATTCTTTAACCGTCTCGTCAATAACTCCTGATCGACCATAAGTTCAAAGTCTGTCAATAGATAGACCTCTTCAACGGACTTCTTATATTTTTCTGCCATACCCTCGGGATCCAATATGACAAATTGTGGTGTCGTAATCCACAATGCTTTATCTTCTGATTCATCGTAGTGCTCAAATTGATACCCCTCCTCCCCCCGGTCTTCAAGAACTTCCAGTCCATAGCGGTTATTTTGGTTAGCTTTATCCCTAAATTCAAGTTTGTCTACATCGACAATAAATTCAACCCCTTGGTCGGTGTAGATCGGCAATTCCTTTTCCATAGCGCTTACATTTTATTATTCCTAAATTAATATGTAAACTAAACTGACTGGAAATTCATATATCTATAGTAAAATAGAATATTGAAGTACTAATTTTTCCTATTTTTTCCTTTTAGAAATAGTGTATTGCATCTACTTTAGACCCCGACCAGATTTTGGTTTTCTGGTTTTTAGTTTATTATCCCTGTGCTCCTTTATCGGTTGTTTATTCACTTTTTCAGCCGTTTGGGAAGCAGTCGCCTTCAGCGATATTTCCAAAGTGCCGACCTGTTCGGCAACAAAGACACTGGTCAGTTTCACTTGCTTTAAACCAACTTTTGGATCCAGACCTTGTAATAAGTTCCAGCCTATAGGATCCATCCGTTTTAAAGAAGGAAATGAAAACAGACCGACATTCTTCGGAATTTCCTTTGTTTTAATAAAATCCAGATCTTCAATTGCCTTTGTTGAAGTATTATATGGCACAATAAAACACTCTTTTTCGGGATTAAAATACTTTTGAATATCTGAGAATAAAATTGGCTTAACTGATCTTGGATAATATGGTCTTAACATTCCTCTCTCTAATTCAACAAAATATTGTTCACCGCCGGGCCCAAAAACCAGGTCCGGAGTATTTCCCGCCATGCGTTCTTTAAACATCAATGTATTGGCCATCAGGTCAAAGTCTGTCATCTGGAGAACTTTTTGTACACTTATATGCTTCTTTTCGGCAATTTCAAGGGGAGCCATTTTTACAAATTCCGGAATTTCTACATAGTGTGTCGTTTCGTGGTTGAATGATTCTTTGGGGATGTTTTTAATCTTGGTATCATAATAAAATCCGTAACCATTTTGTATCTCCTGAAAATCCCGAAAATAAAGAATATTGTTTTCATTACCCTTCTCCAGAAGTTGGTAGCCCACAACATCAACAATAAAATCAGTTCCTAAAATCTTAATGGTCGATACTCCATCTTTTCTCTTTTTTTCATACTCCCTTCGAAGTTTCATGGACTGGCTATCCTCATGATCATTTTTTTCCAACGGTATCACTTCAGCAACATGCTGCAGCTTAACGTCGCAAAAAATATGTCCGGTATAAGCATTTCCATATTTTTCACCTGCCTTCATACAGTCCAATGAAGCAACATCTTTTACCATCACCTTTATACGATCTTCCACTTTATCCCAGCTCCCATCAGCACCGGGATTAACAGCCTTATTTTCCCGGGTATCATAATATAGAAAATAGATCCCCTCTACATCATCATAATAGCATTGACGGTAATCCCACAAAGAAATCGTTTCGCCTTCCCAACCTTTTGGGCGAAGTGAGTTCTCCTCATAAAGAACTTCATAAATCCTGCCCGCTAAATCAATGGTCGGCAACTCACCGCTGATCCTTCTGTCGTATAACTTTTTATTATAATCGACAATAATATCATAATCGGTCCTTGTCTTGAGGTCCTGCAAAGTGCAATTGTACGCTTCGACCATTCCCAAAGGATCTAACAGACCAAGACGAGGAACCTTCACAGGTATTTCCTCCTCCCCATTTTCCTTTCCCCTGCTTAAGCTTTTTCTTTTGGGATTGTAGCCAAATTCGTAGTGAGTACCGCAATCCTTCATGTCCAAAAAACTGATCTCATTTGTTTTATCGCCATATTCAACAAGACTGGTTTCTGGGTTTGCATATTTTACAAGTGCAAAACGGCTGATGTCCACCTGAAAAGGCGTTCCTTCTATTTCGAAAACGGGTAACCGTCGTTTCATTGTTTTTAAATTTGTAATTAAATCTTTGTATTACCTCCTTTCTTTTTTGTATAAACCATAAATTAACTCAATTCTCCAAGTTCAGTTTTGGTACATACTTAGTAAGTTCGCCGATCTGATTCAACATTTGAACTGTTAAATGAAATCATCAATATCAAATTTTTCATAGCCATCCTGCGGATTATAATCAGCAGCTTCATTGATTTTAATATTTCGATCAAGAAGCATCGCTATCCGCTGTGATGCATCTCCAATGGAACTCTCCAAAAGTCCATATAATTCCGTCCCCTGAACTTTTTGCATAACATCCACAACTACATTTTCCTGTTCAGACCCTAGATCACTTTGCTGAAGCAGTTTACCGACATCCATCATTTCTTCCATTGAGACGGCCTTACTAAAGCGGTCATCATAGGGTAAAGGTTCATCATCCCATTCGTCATAAATTGGACTTCCGATCCTAGAATCATCTGTTGAAACCACTGTTGGGACACTTTTAG
The DNA here is from genome assembly GCF_003385515.1 of Chryseobacterium pennae. Lineage (GTDB taxonomy): Bacteria > Bacteroidota > Bacteroidia > Flavobacteriales > Weeksellaceae > Chryseobacterium > Chryseobacterium pennae. Next base: position 125,106 of record NZ_QNVT01000012.1, read on the forward strand.
GTTCAGCAAAAAAGTGAGTTGATTTGAGCATTTTTTTATGAATATCTATAGGTTTATTATAAACTCTTTCAGGGATCAGATTTGGTTTGCCCATAATGTCAATAATTTCCGACGTCTCATTGTTGTCGGTTTGCCGTATATTGTTATTAACGATCTTCACCTTGTCAACAGCAAGCAGAAAAATAACAATCAATAAACACACTATAATAATTATCTGTACTAAGTCATCCATAATCTTTTAAATTATCGGTTTAAAACGTTCATTGAAGTACGAAGTAATGTCCTCTCCAAATTCTCTGAAATGATATTCCAAAATATTATCTATGTAGGAATAGAGTGTCACTTTATCTTCCCTTGTCAATTGTACTACCCTAAGTAAACGTTCATGAAATTCGGAGCGGATATAAACAACCTTACCGTTTCGTCCGGATGGAAAACGGTTGATCAGAAACGTTTCTTCATAATCAACTTTCTTTGATGCGGATGCTTTTGACCGCCCGCGGGTATAGTTCTCCTTATTTTCCTCCTGTTTTAATGAACCATTTTGCCGGGCAGCTTCATCACCGCTCATAATGTTCATTAGGTAATCCTCATCAACGATCGATTTTTCAGTATCGCCGGTTCCCTTTCCTTTTGCCATATTTTCAAAATTTATAAATGAACTATCCTTAAGAATTCTGAAATAAATAGATCAAAATTTGTTACTTTCAATAATTGCGATTCAGCTGGCAATAGGCTTGATCTAAACACATAATTGACGGTATCATCAATTTCCTTTCGAAAACGCTTACTGTCTCTGATTCCTGACTTCATGATTAATAGGCCTAGCTCCTGAACTGTATCACTGTAGGTTTTATAAAGACCGGTCTTCTCTCTCCCATCAACCTGATTCCAAAATAACCATAGTGCTTGAACCTTACTATTACTCTCTGAGGGTGGAAGTTGCTTAAATGCTTTACTAAATGCCAATGTACTTTCTACAACAAGTCGGTCGGCCGTGATCGGTGAAAAGATATAATCCATCGCCTGCAATGCTGTTAGTACACCTTTGGTATTAGCTGTTCCCGGAAGATCAAAGAAAATTATGTCCGGTTGGACTGCCTGCGGGTCTATATTTTCTACCGCTGTTTCCAGAGCATTTTCTGCTTTGCATTTAATGATCGAATAAGCTTTCTTATTAATGGTCTGAAATTGTTTCATCGCGGCCTTTTTATGGTACTCACTATTCATAATAGTTCCTTTATCTCTTTCTCTCATATTACTGAGGCTATACTGCGGGAAATCACAGTCAATAACCAAAACATTGTACCCCAACCGATAATGCATTACACTTGCCAGTAATGTCGTGATCGTTGACTTCCCAACTCCCCCCTTTTGTGTATAAATACTCACTTTTAAAGGTTTCTTCATTTTTTCCATTGTTTATATATTTTGAATTGTTTTATTTTTTTGTCATATACACAGTAGTACCAAAAACCTTTTTACCAGCTTTCTTATAAACTACTCAGATATGAAATTGCCTTACAGCTTTTCTGTTTTGTATACTGCCAAACCATTTAAGCTACAGGTTGCATTACTAAATCAAAAAATTTACAGAGGGTATTTTTACAGTATTACTGCTTTTACGCTTTTACATTTTTATACTTTTACACTTTTAAAACCAAATACTTTTACCGCCTTATATTTGATTTTTCGCATGTATTACCCCAATATTTTTTGTAAAGGAATCCAGATAAAACAGGGATTGAAGCATAATGGAATAGATTAGCCTATTTTAACCAGGAATAGCCTAATAGATAATGGATTAACCACAATTACTAAACGTCTTATTGATTCCGTTCCCCAGAACGGAGCAAGTTGTGTTTTGCGTGCCTCAAAACTCGTTTTGGCACCCAAAACTACTTGCTCCTGCCGAGGGCTTATTAATCCTCCAAAGTCGGATTAACCATGTAAGTCTTTTAATGTCTTTAATGTGATTTTTATGGACAAATTAGGCGAATACAGGAACATATGAATTACATACAACAACAATATGCTACGTTTTGAAAAAAAATATGGTACAGATTCACAAAGGAGGCAGAAATCCCAAGTTAAATAAGGCGCTTCATAGGTATGTATTTCGACTCACAGACCAAGAGAATGCCCGATTTTTATCACTATTTGAAGATTCAGGCTTAGACACAAAGGCAAAATTCATTGTAGCATTACTTTTTGAAAGGCAGATTAAATCCATAAAAATTGATGCAGGAGCAATGGAATATTGCACCAAACTATCCCGACTTTTTGCCCAGTTCCGAGCTATCGGCGTCAATTACAATCAGATAGTAAAGATTCTTCATACGACTTTCGGTGATAAGAAGACAGTATTCTATATCGGTAAACTTGAAAAACAGACACTCGAATTAGCGGATCTCTGTAAGGATATATTGATCCTTAGCAAACAGTTTGAAAGTGAATACCTTTTAAATAAGGAAAAATTATGATTGCAAAAATTGGACATGGTTCAAAATTGTATGGTGCATTGTTATATAATAACGCTAAGGTTCTTCAGAATAATGCTGAAATTTTACATCTCCAGAATATGATAGAGACATCGGATGGCAATTATACTACCGGACAACTTTTAGTATCATTCCTTCCAAACTTAATGGCAAACAAAAAAACAGAAAAAACAGCAATTCATATTTCATTGAACCCCGACCCCAGCGACATTGTATCTGATGATAATTATATAAACATAGCAAATGATTATATGAAAAAAATGGGCTATGCGGAACAGCCTTATGTGGTCTTTAAGCATAATGACATTGATCGTTCCCATATACACATCGTATCGACAACAGTAAGTAAAAACGGCACAAAAATATCTGACAAATTTGAGAAAAAAAGATCAATGGACATATGCAGGGAAATTGAAAAAAAATATGGCCTTACTCCAGCCACAGAAAAAAACAATACTAATACTGCTGCTATTTTCCAACCGGTAGATCACAAAAAAGGAGATATCAAAAGTCAGATCGCTTCTGTAGTTCGCTACCTTCCTCAATATTATGGTTTCCAAACTTTAGGTACCTACAATGCATTACTATCATTATTTAATATTACAGCAGAATATGTTAAGAAAGAATACAGTAATGAAATAAAAGAAGGTCTTGTCTACTTTGCACTGGATGAAGAAGGGAACAAGATCACCAACGGCTTCAAATCTTCACTCTTTGGTAAGAAGGCGGGATTATTAGCATTAAAATCACATTTTGAAAAAAGCAAAAATTCACCTCCGGAAATCAAAGCCAGAACTATTCAGGTACTTATTCAGGTGTTAAAAATGACCAACAATGAAAATGATTTTAGAAACTACCTGATTCAACAAGGTGTAAATATGGTAATAAGAAGAAACGAGCAAGGCCGTCTTTATGGTATTACTTTTATCGATCACTATAGCCATAGCGTCTTCAATGGATCTCAATTAGGCAAACAGTTCTCTGCTAATACATTTCATGAATTGTTTTCTCAAAGCGGTCTAAAGGAATCCAGACCTGCACCCAAAATAATAGAAACAAAGAATGAAAACAACGCGTTATCTGAATCTAGATCCGAACTTCAAATACATCCATTTTTTGATTTTATGGTAACCACGGGCATGTTAACCAGTGATCTGGGACTATTGAATGTATTTCTATTTGACCCATCTGCCGAAGATCCCGAGGAACAATTATTCGAGTTCAATATGAAAAAGAAAAGAAGGAAACCAAAGCCGAGATACTAGCTTCAAATTCAAAAAAAAATGATCGTACCCAAGTGGGAAATCACTATAGTCTGTATCTTAATGATATCTGACGCCAGATATCACCTGCAAGATCCTGATCTTCTCCGTGATCAAAATGCCACTTTCCTTCTCTCTTTATTAACTGTTGAATCATTCCATCCAAAAGGAGACTGATCTCAGTAGTTTCCTTCACTACATTCTTTTTTAACAATATAATTTCAAAATCTCTTTCCTTAAAAGTGATCCGAAATTTCTGCCGGTCAAAAAGCTCGCCGGATTTAACAATTATATCTTCCATTTTCTACCGTAAACTTAACAATTCTCTCTATAATAAAGAATCAAAAAACTGTTAAAGCATTTACTCCTTATCACTACTTTTCATCATATTATCAAATAAAACAGAACAAGCTAACATAGCTTCGTATGAAATTATGTTAGTATTTAAATAAATTTTGTGGATGTGTATTAGATTCTGCGAGATTATTAGCGATTGAAGAACTTTGAGTGAGCGTATTAAAAGTTATTACATTCTCAGTATCTTCAAAATCGATTTTAAAAAAGCCATGGCGTGAAAGTTTAAGAGCTACCGCAATATTCTCACATCTCATATATCTAAAAAAAGATGCAAGTGATTTATGACCCGTAATTTTCATAAGATCAAATGGTGATATTCCTGCGAGATAACCGTTGGTTGCAAAGGTCCGTCTCGCGGTATGGCTACTAATCAAAAATGAGAGAGAATGTATGCGTTCAATTCTTCGTCCCCCCTCCGTTCGCCAAAATACAACATCTCTTTCGATCCTTGATTTTGCAACTATTTTTTTTATTGTTAAATTATAATGTGCTTCTGAAAAACCCTTTTGAATAGATTTACCGTATCTATTTATTATTATAAGAACAATGTAACACGCAGGAATAACAACGGTACTACCCTTTTTACCCGTAACAATCTCAAAGAAAGATTCGGAATCTATAATTCTTGTCCTTGCCTCTATCTGTTTCAAAAAACGAAACATATCACTTACTCTAAGCCCTAAAAAGCATTGGCAAATAAATATATCCAGTACTTTTTTTTGACCCGGAGGCAAGTGCATTCGATATAATTCTTGCAGTTCTTCAATACTCAATGTGACAGCTGTTGTTATTTCTGTTGGAAATATTGACAGTTCCCCCTTGAATTTTAATATTTTTTCTTTTTGAAAACGTCTAATAAAAAATTGAACAGTATTTAAGTTACCTGAAATCGTATTCTTCGCTAAATTTCTATCCAACAAATGTTGATGAAAATTCCTCAGCAAGCTCTCATTTATCATTTCCATACTCAGTACAGAAAAAGCATCTGCTGTGAAGTTGCTTAAATTATTGATATGAGCTCGTTTATTACGAATAGTGTGCTCGCTGTAAAAATCTCCATCTACCCTTTTGACGGTACCTGCCTCCATATCGTCAATTACTTTTTGACATTCACTTATAAAACATTGTAGCATAAATATTTCAATCTCTATTTATGGAGAGCAAATCTATTAGATCCACAACATATATGCAATGCATAGTATATGATTTTAATCATTTGATTAACAAATCATTAAAATATAAAATTGAGACAATATAGGCTAAATTATACAGATCAATACAATACCCTTATCGTTCTTCACTCCAAAGAAATATCTATGCTAAAAACATAGAATTATGCAAGAAGATGACCAACGTGCTCTCGCAAAGATAATGGCGTTTATGCGAGCAGTTAGTATTATAGTGGTACTAATGAATTTTTATTGGTTTTGCTATTCCCTATTTTACAAGCAGAACCTTACCCTGGATGTAATTGATAAGATTCTAAAAAACTTTCAGAAAACAACAGGGCTTTTCAACACTACTTTTAATAGCAAGGCATTCGCTCTTATACTTCTTGCTTTGAGCTGTCTTGGAACAAAAGGAGCAAAAAATGAGAAAATAAAGTGGCGAAATATTAATATCTGCCTCATTGTAGGATCACTTCTGTTCTTTCTCAATTTCGTGTTTTTACAACTATTTCCTATCATATATATTCTAACAAGCTCTATAGGATTCATCATGCTTATGGTAGCTGGGTTATGGATGAGCCGCCTTCTGAAAAACAAGCTTCTGGATGATCCTTTCAATAATGAAAACGAAAGCTTCATGCAGGAAACCCGTTTTATTGAAAATGAATACTCAGTAAACCTACTTACAAAATTTTATTTTCAGAGTAAGTGGAATGATGGCTATATAAATGTTGTTAATCCTTTTCGAGCTTCTATCGTACTGGGTACACCTGGATCAGGTAAATCATATGCAGTAGTCAATAACTACATAAAACAACATATCGAAAAAGGATTCTCAATGTACATATATGACTTTAAGTTTGATGATCTTTCCGTGATTGCCTACAATCATTTACTGAAGCATTTGGATAAATATGAAATCAAGCCAAAATTCTTTGTGATTAATTTTGATGAGCCGCGAAAAAGTCATCGTTGCAATCCCTTGAACAGATCATTTATGACTGATATTTCTGATGCGTATGAGGCAGCTTACACGATAATGCTGAATCTTAACCGAAGTTGGATCCAGAAACAAGGAGATTTTTTTGTCGAATCTCCCATTATCTTGTTAGCAGCGATCATTTGGTTCTTAAAAATCTATAAAAACGGAAAATATTGTACATTCCCACATGCTATAGAACTGTTGAATAAAAAATACGCTGATGTTTTTACCATTCTAACATCCTATCCCGAACTTGAAAACTATTTATCTCCGTTTATGGATGCTTGGGAAGGCGGTGCTCAAGATCAGCTTCAGGGACAGATTGCTTCTGCAAAGATTCCATTATCGCGAATGATTTCCCCACAACTTTATTGGGTGATGAGTGGAGATGACTTTTCTCTAGACATTAACAATCCTGACGATCCTAAAATACTGTGTGTAGGCAATAATCCTGACAGGCAAAATATTTATTCAGCTGCATTAGGACTTTATAATTCAAGAATTGTTAAAATGATCAATAAAAAGGGAAAGTTGAAAAGTTCCGTGATCATTGACGAATTACCAACAATATATTTTCGCGGACTTGATAATCTGATTGCAACTGCCCGGAGCAATAAGGTATCAGTTTGCTTAGGTTTTCAGGATTTTTCTCAGTTGACCAGAGATTATGGTGACAAGGAAGCTAAAGTAATCATGAATACAGTAGGAAATATCTTCTCAGGTCAGGTCGTTGGGGATACAGCGAAAAACCTCTCCGAACGCTTTGGTAAAATAGTACAAAAAAGGCATTCCATTTCTATCAATAGGAATGACACCAGTTCCTCCATTTCCACTCAGCTTGACAGCCTTATCCCAGCATCGAAAATTTCCACCTTATCGCAGGGTATGTTCGTTGGTGCTGTCGCTGATAATTTCGGAGAGAAAATAGAACAAAAGATTTTCCATGCACAGATTGTTGTTGATACCGAAAAAGTTTCCCAGGAAATGAAAAATTATAAGCCTATCCCACAGATTCGGTCTTTCTTGTCAAAAGCTGGTGAAGATATCATGGAAAAGGAAATCAGTGAGAATTATAAACAGATCAAGGAGGATACTTTAAATATTATTATAGACGAAATGAAAAGAATCGAAAATGACCCCGATTTAGCTCATTTGATTCGTCAGGAATAATTTCAAAACAACAAACTTATCGGATTGAATGTTAAAATTGTGGTTTAATTTCCTAATTACGGTTTCCCATAACCTGAATAAAGAATTTTGCTCTATCTTAGTTATGTGATCAAAGTAGAATTACCGGGCTCAAAGATTGTGGAAGCCATAATCGAAGCCGAAGAATATTACTTACAAGTGCAAGGTTTCTTTATTAAATACGATGTGGTATTTGATAAGGTGTGTATGAAGATTGAACCAAAAGAGGGGTTTGAATTTGACCCGACGGATATCTTTCATCTCGCCTGGTACGTTAAGGACCACATGCAACACAGAGACCAATAAAATTATCGTTTCGATTTACAACATTTTCCATCGCCTAAAAAGATGGAAAATGTTGCAATTTGTCCCCTTCTTGAGGTTGGTCTCCATTTTTTTAAGAGAATAAAATGGAAGAATTACATTTGCTCCTTTCCTTCTTTCTACCTTCCATCCGGCACAAAAAACAATTTGTACACGTGTCAATTATTCTATAGTACACAGAAGCTGTTCCCAAAAAATACGGGAACATTTGAAAAAAATAGCTAAGAAAACCCTCCCTACTCTAAATTTATATAACAGAAATCTCCCGTCGCTATTGGATACGATTACGTCATCTTACTGACTTTTCTGACACCTTGATTTATATAATTAATAAAATCTTTACATATTATGAAATCCAAAAAACTTTACCACGGTACAGACCATGATTTTGATAAGTTTTCGTTAGAATATCTGGGCCAAAATACAGATTGGGAAAACTGTCACAGAGGAATACATTTAACGGAAGAAATCGGTATTGCCCAACTTTTTGGAGAAAAGGTTTTACAATGCGATGTTAACCTAAGTAAAGCTCTGAATTTAGATGATGTATTCGGGTGCGCGGACCAGGCACCAGATATCGTTAACATCATATTTGAAGAAGATATTTCTTCTCCTGATGAAGCATTGGAATTTCTTGATGAAAGCATTGGGTTGGGTGAATATCTGGAATTTATGGAGGCGTTCAATTCCCTAGAGACAATAAATAGGTTTAGACAACTTGGTTATGACCATATTATATCAAGGTTCTCCCAAGGCAAAGTTGAATATTGTGTTTTTGATCCCTCCCAGATTACCATTACACACAAAAATATTATTTCTCTTTTCCCTCCGAGCTCATTTCTTACTGTTCTACCGGTAAATCCTCGCCAGATTGAAAATATTAAGCGAGCCCTTGATTCTAAAGACGAAAGCGAATTAAATTTCCTATACAAGCAACTTCACAAAAATATTGTCAGTATCCCGAACAAAATCGATGGACTGGAAATAGACAACCTCAAAAAACTGCTAATATTAGCAGGAAGAGATTATTCAAACGGATACCTTTCCTACAGCATTCACAAAGGAAGGTTATACAGGCAACTACCCGGGGAATTAGACAGAAAATCGGCGGTGTTAAAGCTATCCGCAGATAAAGTCAATAAGCAACATTTAGGAATTTCACGCTAAACTGCCAATTTCTTTTAATTAGGAGTTTTCGGATTTTTTAATGTTGTAATCTCTACGTCACATGCCTAATTTTGAAGAATTATCTTTAGTCTTTTCAGCCCGGGTATCGTCTTGATCCTGGGTTATTTCTACATTTTCTTTATCCAGGGATAGTTGAATATCTCTTTCGATTCGTGCCAGATCAGTTTTCAATAACGCAAGATCCTTTTCTTTATTCCACTCCCCACTTACTATCTCACCTAGGGTAATACTGTCCCTTTTCATTTCTAAGAGATTCGCTTCTTCGCTCTCGATTAATACCGGAATCTTCTGAAGGGCTTTGATAAAATTCATGCAGGCTCTCTCGGGGTCGTTTGCCAAAATACCATTATTATGTGTATATTTTATGCCGCCTTCACCACAAATAAAAAAACGGTTATCACGTTCAATACTATCATTTTGTTCCCTGATTTCAGTCTTTACTAAGATCCTGAAACCATACAAAGAACCGATTTCTTCATAATCACCAGCAGTGCGGGCAGTAACAGCAATCTTATTAAGCTTAGCACCTATTTCTTTTACTCCAGAATGACTAGGTAAACCATCAAGCTGTAATAGATTTAGGAAATCGCCATTCTCTGACCTTTGGAGCCTATTTTGAAGATTATTCCAATCTGTACGAAACCTTTCTAATCTGACTTCTGTACTTGTAATATTCTCCTGAACCATTTCCAGCTTGGAACTAGCGCTCCATTTTGACCGTAAAAAAGCATGTTTCTCATTTTCCATGGCAGCAATCTTTTTTTCTACTTTTGCCTTTTCAAGCAGATCTGTATTACCTGAAAGTAAAGCAACATACTCCGAAAAATTCATTCCGGAAACCTCGTCCATTCCGCCTTCATCAATAGTACGTACTCTAAGGCTATTACTCTTTAACTGACCAACAAATCGCTGTTTGTTCGCAAGTGTATTAAATTTATAGGCATCCAGCGATTTTTCAACAGCATATATAAACACATCTACCTTATTATCAGCAAAGAATTTAGCGATTTCATTTCCCTTACGTACAGCCCGGCCATTGCGCTGTTCAAGATCAGAAGGGCGCCATGGAATATCCAGATGATGCACAGCAACAGCTCTTTTTTGTGCATTCACTCCGGTACCGAGCATATCTGTAGAACCGAAAAGAATTCTTATCCTCCCTTCATTGGCAGCCCTTATCAATTCATTGCGTTGGTCCTCCGTTTTAGCTTCCTGTATAAATCGGATCTGATCGGCAGGAATATCATGATCCTGCATCAGTTTTCGTTTTATCTCAGAATAAACATTCCATTCACCCGGCTTGTAGGTTCCCAAGTCTGAAAAAACGAACTGCGTTCCTTTCTGTGCATTATACTTTTTATAATACTTAGCAATGTTTGCCGCACATACTGATGCTTTATTACCCGGATCATCTGAATAGCGAGGTGAAATCAACCTCATATCCAGCGACATCTTTCTCGCATAATCTGTCGCGATCAACATTTTTGCTTTCTGTTCTGTCGGACTTAATGGTGGTCTTCCCAGTAGTTCCGCATTTCCGGTTTTTGCGAATTCCATTAACTTTTGGATGAAAATCTCCTGATCCGGTGTTGGCGGGATATTATACAGGATCTCATTTTTTACCGGACGGTCAATACCAATATCTTCGGCAGTACGGTAATCTGTAATTTCGGCATAGAATTGAGCCAGTTCGGGTACTTTGATGAAATGGCGGAATCTTTCCTTTTGTACGATGTTATTAGCAACTGAAAATTCATAATCAATGGACTTTCGTGCAAATATCGCTGCCCAGGCATCGAAGCAATTAATCCCCTGACGTTCCAATGCCTTTGGACGTAGATATTTAAATAGACAGTATAACTCGGTCAATGAATTGGAAATAGTCGTTCCTGAAAGAAATGTGGCCCCCAGATCTTTACCACTTCTTTCCTGAATAGTCCGTATGGCAAAAAGAAGATTAAGAGCTTTTTGACTCCCTTGCGCATTGCCAAGGCCTGCAACGCGCTCGTGACGCGTATTGAACATCAGGTTCTTAAATTTATGACTTTCGTCCACAAAAAGATGATCGATCCCCATCATTTTAAAATCTACAACATCATCTTTTCGGGTTTCAATATCATGCTCTAAGGTTTTTAATTTAACATTCAGGTTTTTCTTACGGATTTCTACGCCTTTAAGCATAGCACCTGAAATATCTTTACCCTGACTCCTTAAGACCGAAAGATTTTGCTCCACTCCGTCCAGTTCAGCCTGTAGAATATCCTGTTGAAGTTCTGAAGACTGTGGTATCATACCGAACTGATCGTGTGTCAGAATAATACAATCCCAGTCATTGTTCTTGATATCGCCAAAAATCTTAAGTCGCTTTTGTGGGGTAAAGTCCTTCTTTCCGGGATAAAGTATTTTTGCATGCGGATAAGCTTGCCGATAGGTCTTGGCAATATCATGCACGTTTGCCTTTAATGCAATAATCATCGGTTTATGCACAAGCCCTAACCTTTTCATCTCCTGAGCCCCCGCACACATAATCAGTGTTTTGCCCGCTCCCACTTCATGGTCACAGATTCCTCCGCCATTGGATTTTATCATCCAGATAGCATCTTTCTGACTATCATACAGGTCTTCAATGTTCACAGCCCTCCGATCCAGTCCGGGAAAGGTCTGATGGCTACCATCATATTGCGGTCGTACATAACAGTTAAATAATTCATTGTACCGTTCCGTCAGTTCATTTTTGAACAGGTCGTCCTGCTGATAGAGCCATTCTGTGAATTCGTGGCGGATTTCGTCTATCTTCGTATTGGCAACCTGAATAGTCTCCATATCCCGCACCTTCACAGCTGAACCATCCGCCAAATATTCTGTTTTTGTAATATCTGGGGTAGTATTAACAAGTGCATGGCGAAATAAATTCAAACCGTCAAAACTGCGGCTTTCGGATTTGACCGCATACTTTTCTGTGATCTTGATATTGGTGGATTTTGCACTGACCGAATAGTCATCACTACTTTCAGAATAATGGACACTAACTGCTGTGTCGAAAAGATGGGTAGCAAAGCGGTTATAGATATCGGTTCCAATCCAGCGTTCTCCCAGATTAAAGTCAAGGGCCTCAAACTTAATAGGCTCAGGTCGTACCTTTTCAAGCGCTTCAAGACTTACCAGAGCTTCCTGATCATTAGGATTATCAACAATGCAAGCTTTTACCTGTTTTGCTTTTTCAACGACATCACCTGAAAGAAATTTTTGAGAGACTTCCAGCGCACCACTTATCGGATTATAGAAAATACTTCCCAGTAGGCTTTCTCTTAATGCATCGGAAGACAGACCACTGATCTTCTCCATATACCTCATATCAACATTACCGGTGCGGTTCAGGGAAGCAGACAGGGCCTCCTGTGGAGATACCTCAGAGATTTCCATTCTTGCAAAACTTACCGGATGGTCAAAAATATCCGACTTATGAATCACACTTCCTACAACCCGTTCAAGCGAAGGAATTTCATTGCCCGAGGGATCCATTTTTATAAGCTAAATATTTTCAGCAGCATTTAGATGACCATATCTTCTGACAAAATCATCGTAGAACTTATTCAGGTCTCCACGATTGGTACTATCCTCTTCCTGATTTTTAGTTTCGTAATTGTACAGGTCATTATAACAGTCCCTTATTTTTATATAGGCTTCAATTCGTTTTTGCTGGATCTCGCGAAGTCCAATTGGTTTAAAACTATAACTTCCATCGCGTGTATTACGTCTGATCCTCCCAATAAGCCCCCTATAACTCACCAGGGTATTCTCTCGATAATAGCTTTTAACCTCAGCATCAAAAACCTGCGGTTCCAAACTGAACTGTTCCTCATTATCCTGAAATAAGGAAAGCATGGAACCTGCTTTAACTTGTCTGTTCCCGTCACCTTGTTTCTTACCGACCTTTGAAGGTTTTACTTCTATGGAAATATCCTGTTTTAGCTCCTGATCGCTCGAACTATCGCTGAAAAGTGACAGCTGTTTTGCCTCAGTGGGCTTTTTTGGAGTATAACTTCGCTTTTTCTTTTTTGTAGGCGGCTTTAATGCCTGAACAACCTCCTCTTTAGAAAAAAGATTGAGCTGAACTGCATTGGATATGATCGTTTCAGGTGAGTTTCTGTTTGCTAATTTATCGTTTGCTGTAGCGGTTGTTTTTTTCTCCGGACCTATGGCATCTGGTAGTTTGGCTGTTTGAAATTGTCTGTATAAATCAGGATTAAAATAGTTTGTAAAATCAGCTTCAAGTTTTTTCACAAGATCTTCACCTATACCAGCCAGTCCGCCTTCATGTAAATATACTGTACCGGGTTTACCGTATTGATCCCTACCCACGATAGACTTGGTATGGATGATATGATGTGGATTATTAAAAAGTAAATTGCAGTTTTCTCCGCCCGGCTTGATTTCGCTCTTTATGAAGTCTCTGGCCCTTTGGGACAATTCCCTGTTTTCAGTTCTTTTCTGTAGAATAAGGAGATCCGTTCCAACTGATGTGCCAGCCTCGTCAAATAGATTATTTGGCAATCTTACGACAGAAACCAGATGATGCTCTTTCATCAGTGCCTCCCGGATCGGTTGATTGGACGGACTGTCCATTACCCCCTGTGAGGTGATGAATGCTAAGATGCCCCCTTCCCGCAGTTTATCTGTTGACTTTAAAAAAAAATAATTGTGAATCGCGGAAGTAGAGGCTTTTCGGACTGGATCCTTTCCTTTTGAATAAGAAAGATCAAATACCAAAGTTTTTCCAAATGGAATATTTCCCAGGATCACATCGTACTTACCGTCTTCCTGTATACCGATATTCTCAAAACCTTCAACCCGTACATCTGATGATGGATACAGTAGCTTAAGTATCATGCCCGTTAACGGGTCCTGCTCGTAAGCTGTTACTTTGACATCACGTTGATCAGCAAATGGCGCTATGAATGCTCCTACTCCGGCCGATGGTTCCAATAATGTATGAACCTCCACTTTATTTTTAACAATAACCTTTGAAATTGCGTCTGTGATAGCTATTGGAGTATAAAAGGCATCCAGAATTGATGCCTTTACACCATCAATATATTGCTTATATACCCTGTCATCCTCACTATTCTCCAATATCAGATCGTAGAGTGTCTTGGTTAATTCAAAAAGTGGTCGGTCCGCCGCACTCCACTTCTCAATATCATCAGCAGACTCTAATGGGTTAAGGATAAATTTAAGACCTCCAAACCCAGCATACAATGACATCTGCTTTCGCTCCTCCAAATTTACCTCTCTTTTTTCCTTGAGCAACTGAAAAGCTATCCGTAAGGCATCAATATTCTGTTGCAGATGCTGCCTTCTAGCGAATGCCATTGTTCTCGATCCAGATGGCAATGAACCCTGTCAGCTCGGTATACAGAAAGTCGTACTCGGTCGTATAGGCAAAATCATCTACCAGATCATACTTCGCAAAAACCTCCTGACATTCGGGCAATATCTTCAGTGCAAAATCCCTGTGTTCAAATTCAAAGAACAGATCTGCGAACTCATAGGTCAGAACATCAAAAAGGCTGTCGAATTTTGAAAAATGTAATCCTTCAAACAAAATGCTGTTTGCGATTTCCTCACATTCGGGAATGGGATTGCCAGACCTGAAGGCACCTTCGTAAGCATTCGCGGCCCATCTTGCGCGCTGCTCAATAAATTTCGTATCGTTGCTCCGATCCGGAAAGCTTGAATCAATATGCTCTCTGAGCTTTAATTGGAAATAGGAAAAATCCTTTTGTTCTTTTTTCATGTGGCTATTTTTTGTTTTGATAAACCTAGCCACTGTAGCATCTGTAATGGTTTTTAGGGAATATGTAGACCTATTTGTTCCACTACTTTCCTAAACTGAAATGTAGAGACAAAAAAGAGCCCGGAATCATAAAGACCCCGGGCTCCACACCAAATCACCATGAATTATCTGAATTTTCGTTTCTTCTTGGGCTCAAACTCAAAAGAAGTCGAACCATCTGCCTCTAATTTTATAAATGCATCAAAAACATTCTTGTTTTTACTTATCATTTTTCGGATCAGAGGCGTACGCTTTTTAGTCAATAAACTCTCAATATCTTTATAGGACAACTGTACGCCACAAACATTCCGAAAAATAAACCATCCGCATTCCTCCGTTGAACATTTGACGACTTTCTCCCTGATAAAAGCCTTGTTTCCACATTGTGGACAATAGAGATCTGCATGCGCCATAGAGGATGCAGGTACCTCCAGCAGCTCAGAAGTAATTTCTTTTGTCAGTTTTTCGAGCTCCTGATGAAAATCTATGGCCTTCATCTCATTATTTTGAATTTTTTCAAATGCCAGTTCCCATTGGGCGGTCATGCCAACATTAGCAATAGTCTTTTCAGCAACAATGTTGTACACAAGCAATCCCTTCTCCGTCGGTACAAGTGATTTCTTATCCCTTACGATATATCCTCTGCCCAATAGCGTTTCTATAACCGAAGCTCGCGTAGCAGGTGTACCGATACCGATATTTTTCAAGGCTTTCCTTTCCTCCTGATTATCTATGGTATTTCCGGCGTTTTCCATTGCCGCTAGAAGCTCAGCTTCCGTATAAAGTGCAGGTGGTTTCGTTTTTCTACTCAATAGTACTGTACATTCGATCCTGAGATCTGCTCCTCCCTTTAAGGATGGTAGATTAAGTATCGAATCTTCGTCCTCATCCTCAAAATTTCCACCGATAACCTTCCATCCGGGCGAAGTAACTCTTATTCCCTTTAATCCGAAATCATAATGTAACACCGATAATGTAACATTTGTAATTTCACGATAACAGGCCGGAGAAATAGACTCCAGGAAACGAAGAGCAATCATATCATACAGCGCATTTTCAGATGCTTCCAATTGCGTTGGGATATTCTCGGTTACAAGTATTCCATGATGGTCGGTTACTTTTACATCATTGACGATATGCCTATTGTATCTTTCCCATTTGACCTTCTCCACTGCCTCCTTACAGGAACTTCTGACCTTTAATGCCAACACAAGCCCTGCAATCTCAGGCCATACATCCTCGGGTATATATTTTGATCCCGTTCTGGGGTAAGTAATAAACTTCTTTTCATATAAACTTTGAGCAATTTTGAGCGTTTTATCAGCAGAAAAGCCCAATTTCCTGTTCGCTTCCTTTTGTAGGGCCGTAAGGTCATATAGAAGAGGTGCCTGTAGTGTGCCTTCTTTCGTCGTTACCTCTTTGATCTCAACAGAGCCTTCACGCTCAATGGAACGGATAATTGACTCTGTTTTTCCTTTATCTTCCCACTTATCACCTGATACACTTTTAAAGCTTATACCCTCTTTTTGATGTTCCAGCCCGATCTGATAATAATTTTTAATCTCAAATTTTTTATTCTCACTGTACCTTTTACAGATCAACCCTAAAGTTGGTGTCTGAACACGTCCGAGGGAATAAAGACCATCCCCCAATGAAGTGGTCAATGCTTGCGTTGAATTGATACCAATAAGCCAATCCGCCTGAGACCGTTCTCTGCCTGCATGGTATAACCCATCAAAATCATTTCCGTCTTTTAGATTTTCAAGACCATTGATAATCGCTTTTTCAGTAAGTGAACTTATCCATAAACGTTCAAAAGGTTTCTGGCATTCCAAATACTCATAAATATATCGAAAGATGACTTCGCCTTCCCTTCCGGCGTCCGTTGCAACAATAATACTTTCGCAACGTTCAAAAATTTCTCTGATGACATCTAACTGTTTTTTGGACCCCGGATCATCCATGTATCCTTTTTCCGCCTTGATCTTCCTAATTGTAAGTATAAATTCCGCTGGAATTATGGGAAGGGATTCCCTTGAAAATCCCTTCACACCATAATTCTCCGGCATCGCCAGCCCCACCAGATGGCCGAAAGCCCAGGTGACCAAAAAGCTGTTTCCCTCCCAATAGCCGTCCTTTTTTTCACTCGCCCCAACAATACGCGCCAGCTCATGGGCAACACTCGGTTTTTCCGCTATAATCGCTTTCATGACTATTCTATAATTTCTGGGTTTTAGCACCTTGCTTATTGTCCTGAGCCTGCTTCGGTCTTTCAACGCTAAAGTCGAGCTTGCCAGTTTCCTTATCATAGCTCAGATTACCGGAATACAACCTAGTTTTATCGTTGGTCAATAGATCCTTCAAGAAAACTGTCTTCCCTTTTTCCAAAAGTGCTTTATCTTTATCGGTCAATTTCCTGCCCCTAAATTGATCAGGAATTCCTCTAACTTCCTGTTGGGCCTGCTTTTGTCCCAATCCATCATCAACAAAAACAAACTTCCGTTCATCCGCACTAAATTGTATGGCTTTACTAAACAGCTCTCCACTTGATGCATTCTTCATTCCTTCAATAAGAACAGGTTTACCCTCAAATAGCTCCTTCTTCTGCACATCGCTTAATTTAACTCCACCAAATTCATCCCTTAATTTGATCCACTCCTGCGGATAAGATACTGGTTCCTTGGTAAACCGGTCTAAACTTATAAGGGCAGAGGTCGGTTCTCCTCCATCATAATTAGTTATTTCAACCACTCGGCCCATGTTGCCGGTTTTAAGCAGATTTTGCTTATCCTCTTCCGTAAATTTGTGTCCAAAGAAAGGAGATTCCAGATCTGGTTTATACCTTACAAAACTCATCATGATCTGAACCTTGTCATCAACCTGTCTCAGGGCGAGTCGGGCATCTCCTTTTAATGGCGCTCCATCAATATTGGCCGCTAATGTAAATACACGGTCAGTTTTATAACCTTTAAGAAGTTTATCCAGCTGTCCGGTCTTTTCCAGTATCTCCTGGTTGAGACCAAACTCACGTGCTACATTCCAGTCAATCTTGTTAACGTCATACTTGTACTCCTGCTTAACAGCATTTTCTCCATTGTTTGTTTCTTGTTTTGCTTCCATTTTTTCCTCTTGTTTTAGTTTATTGTTATACTTTACTTCCAGTGCATCCAAAAGTTTATTACCTTCGGGAGTCGGATTATCAATAGCGTTTTGCAGCTTTTTTAAAATTTCATCCAGACTGATTTCTGGTGCCTTGAAGAACCTAAATGATATTGGATCATTTATCCTGCGCCAGAAATTTGAAAAGAAATTACTTATTGCATCGCCTTTGTCCACCCGCATAAAGTCGGTAAGGTTTGATTTTTTTACTTCGGCAGTGTGTAGATTGCCTTCTTCATCAACACCTTTTACTCCTTCTATCTTATTCTTTTTCTTATCCAGAACAAGCAGAATATCGGATTGCGGTTCCAGTTTATCGGCCCCTTCTCCTGTTGTTTTTTCGATTTGTTGATCCATATAAAAAGTTTAAATTCGGGTTGAAGATAAGCTGTCTCTTTACCGGGGCTTTCTGTTATTCCTATGCAGACCGCTTATTGCCTAAGCTTTCCGCCATTGTAGCATTCCCGGATAAATTGGTGGACGTCTGAGCTCTTGTAAAAGATCTTTCCGCTGATCGTAAAGTATTTGATCTTGCCTATTGTACGGTAACGCTGTAGGCAACGGTAGGTAATCTTTAGCATCTGTAGCACATCCTGATTGTCGAGCAGTTCCTCACCGTCTATACTCAACCGTTTCTTCTCTCTGTTTTCTAAGTCTCCGGCAAGGATGTCAAAACGTTTCATAATACGGTCCATCCAGGCCAAAAATTCTGATCGGTCTATATTCATAGCTCTTTTGCTTTGGTTTATAAAGCAAAATTGACACTGATTTTCCGGCAGATTCCCACAGGTGAACTACCCATATTCTAGTCATATGGATATTTTTTTAACGATCACTAGATAGATTTAACATGATTTACATGGCAGCAACCTGTCAGATATGACTAACACTGACCAACGATATGGGTAAAAAATAAGGGCAATCATAGAGATTACCCTTGCCATCTTAAAATTAGGTGTTTATCAGAGTTCATTGTCCATATACTGCTCCAATGAACTCTTTAAATGATGGAGGTACCTCGCTCTTTGCCCGCCCCGAAACTTCATCTGGTAAAAGGCATGATGAATATCCCCAAGACTCACTTCAAAAATATCTTCAAACAGCTCGCTTATTCTTCTCAGGCCAATTTTACCATTAGAAACACTACGGGAAATGTGCAGCGCATAGATGAGTTCAATAAGGGCATTTTTAGAATGTGTCCATGAAAACTCTGCATCTTCATTAATATCTACAAATGTATTTTCAGAAAAAGTGGGTTTTGTGAACTTGGAAGACAGATACGACTGGAGCAGTTCATACGATATGATACGTGCGACCTTATAGTCATAAAAAGTCGAAAAGTCCCGATCGACCTCAAAAAAGAAACTATTGATTACATCAAAGTAATTGAAATTCCCAAGTCTAAAAAAGTACTCATCTTTATCAGTCCGGCCAGATCTGTAATAGCTGTAAAAATCAGATCCGGTAACATGCTTTTTATATTCTTTATTAAGAACTTTAATCTGTTCAGTATAATAAGCGTCTGTTAGGTCTCCATTAGTTGGACTCGAGGATTCAATACGGACGACCTTATTATAATAGATAAGTCTTCCCAGAATATGGGGTTTAACATTCTTGAAGAAGCCGATCTCCTCCATAATACTTTCAAAACCATTTGACACCATTTTTTCTTTTAAATCGATTAATGTTCGATCCAGATATGACACCATATGGTAGGCTTCATCTATGATACTTTTTTTACTCCGCGACACTTCTTTCTCTTCTTTCTCAATTGATAATAAAATGTTTCTATAAAATTGTTTCATGCTGTTTATTTTTAAGTGAATAACAACCCACACAGCGTTTTTCCCTTGAAAATATATCCCGCACCATTGAGATACAAAATTAAATATACGATATATTATTTTTCTCAATTGTTTAATTAAATCCTATTTAGTATTTGCAAGAAACGAATAATTATTCGTACAGTCTACCACAAAATCTGAAAGCCTTATTTGTTATAAGTTCTTCCACAGTCAAGAAGATAAATTATTTATGAGTTCCATTACCAAGAAGACTTTTGAATTTACACAAAAGTGTAGTTTTTCATTTCCCAGTATTGTGAATTTGTAATTTTATTTAACTTAGAAATTAATTAAATAAAATTAATCTAAACTAATAACCATTATGAAAGTAATTAAGTACCTTTTGCTCAGTATTGCCTCTTTGGGCTTTCTATCCTGCCAAAGAGATGATATGTCAATAACCAAAAAAGACAAATATGATGTTAGTATAAAGGAAGCGAGGGATCTGGCTGGACTTGTGACCCAGGGGTCTTTAAAGCTATCCAAGCAGGCAAGCGGAAAGGCTGGGGAATCAAAAGAACGAACTGTTAAAGAAGTGATTGCTTATCCCAATGACAGATCTCCCGCTTTTTACATCATAAATTATGTGGACAATGGCGGGTTTATCCTTCTCGCCGCAGACAAAAGATCAGTACCAGTTATCGCCTCTTCTGCCCATGGTAACTTTATTTTCAACGATAAAACAAGTCCTGAGTTAATAAGCTGGGTGGATGCTACCGTGGAATACATTGAGAATATTGAAAAATATAAAACAAATAGAGCAGTAAATTCTTCAAATGTTAATCCCCTGTGGGATGGACCATGTCCCGACGGAGTATTTAGAGGAATAGACCCAGAATTTGGGATAAATACCGTTTGTGAGATGGAACCATGTAATTACCCTGACCAAGAAATTCTTCCTAAAATAAACTCTAAATGGGGACAAGGTGTAGGATATAATGATCAATTAGCTTATATGGGCTGTGTATACTATAGCAATGGTAAACCACCAGTGGGGTGCGTTGCAACAGCAATGGGACAAGTTATGAAGTACTACGGCTATCCATCTCAATATAACTGGAGTGGTATGCCGCTCACATTCCCGACAAGTGAAACCGCAAAATTGATGAAGCATATTGGGGATGCAGTTGACATGGACTGGCAATGTAGCGGCTCAGGTGCAAATACACAAGATGACGTAGCTAGTGCATTTAAGAACAATTTCGGATATAGTTCTGCAAAATACATGAATTTTAGTCCTGAGAAAATGTTCAGCGAACTAGCTGCTGGTAGGGTTGTTATCATGAGAGGAGGAGAAAATGTAAATGGTACTTATGCGAATGGTCATGCTTGGGTTGTTGAGGGAGCAAAAAGAACATGGACCTGTGATTGGGACTGGGAAACCGGCCAGGTAATCGGCGCATATTCAAATATGTATGGTTATATGAACTGGGGTTGGAATAGTGTGGATAATGGGTACTATCAGACCGAACATCTGATCAACTCTAACGGAACTTTTAACTATAAAACAGGAATGGTATACGATATCCGTCCATAATTTTACTTAAATTAGAATATATGAAATTAATATGTTTGGTAGCTGTTTTCTTAGCATTAGGATCTTGTAAGAAAGCTGAAAATAATGGTGGTTCAATACATGTGGAGCAACATTTAAAGGTCTCTTTTGTGAGTTCCGAAAAAAAGGATATTTTAAAAGAGATCGGCAATTCAGCTATTTCCAAAATGAGACTTTATTATCTTAGTCAAGGTAAAAAAGTTCTGTACGATAATCCGAACCTTACTGATCGATATGGTATCCAATTAATGGAACCAAACGATCAAACAAAACTTTACCAGTTACAGCTTTTATTGAATAATGTAGGAACTATTGGTGAAAACATTGGTTCTACTACCTATTTAGATTGGGAAAACGGTAAAGTGGACACAATTGTAGGTTATTTTTTCAATGATGAAAATAACCACATACTTACTAAATTTAAATTTAATAACGTAGAAGGTGGACTAAAAGAAAAGCAAGGATTGGTAATTGTCAGAGAGTAATTTTCTTAAAGACTACTTATCAATTAATTTTAATAATTGATTTCCAATTAAAAATGAGTTGGCTTCATATAAAAAGCCAACTCATCATATTTTATCATTGAGCTAATCGCCGTTCTCTTCCATCAATCTTCTATGCGAATAGCATACAGCCCCTTCATACGCTTCCTCTAAGTCAAGTGATGTACCACAAACGGCACACTCTTTATTAACTTGAGTATAACCGCACGCAAGACAGCAATCATCCTCAAAAATGTAAGTAGGTTCATTGCAATCAGGACAATCCGCATAAGGGCAATCACCTCCATCCATAACTGCAATATGAGCTTCCACTCCAAATTCCTCTTCTAAACAATAATTGAGAACATCTTCCAGCTCGAACTCGTTACCACATTTTTTACAATTTAAATTTAAGGGCTGACCTGGTTCATACACTTGATTATGTACTGCCTGTACAAGTTCAGAATCACATTCGGTACAACGAACATGTTGTATTGCCCTTGCAAGTGAAGAAAAGGTCCAATCGACCTTAGTAAATGATTCTAAACTTTCTTCCTTTTCTTTTTCATAGACCTCTTCTACCTCCAAAAAAATATCCCAAGACGATTGCTCTAAAAGCTCAGCTGCTTCTATATCTAAATAAGTTTTAGAAAAATCTCGGATAATTTTAAACGACTTCGAAACAATCTCATTTACAACTGAAGGTGACTCATCAGTATAATAATGCTCAATGTTATTCCTAAGTTTGTTAATCTGTTCAAAGGCCATCCAGTTTACTTGAATGCCCAGTCCAGCAAATCTGTCCTTTATTTGTTGTACATCAACAGTCTTTTTTCCAGATCCAAGAAATGACCAATCTCCATTAGGTCCTATTTTAGGTTTGATACTCTGTTTTATTAATACATCATCACTTCCTTCAGGAGACATTCTACGCAACTTTTCTTTAAATAAAAGAAGCATACCAGCGAAAATATTCCTAATTGCAGATTTTGACCTCCTTGGGTCTTCGCTTTTGTAGTCTTCCAAGCCTATTTCGATCGCATCAACTGCGTTTTCTAAAATCTTCATCACAAAAAATATATACGCATAAATTTACTTAAAAAAATATTCAGCAATATGAAATAACAAGGAGTTTCCTTTTAAATGTCCCTCAGATTAATCAATAGATTGATTATCAACAAGTTTCATTTTCTGTATTGAAAATAAAATGTCCTATTTAGTAATTACTAGGAACATATCATTATTCGTACTCTCCACTTCAAAATCTAAAAACCTTATTAATTATCAGCTCTCCAAGAATGAAGTAGCACAAAGTCTGATAATAAAAAAATCACTATATTGTTCTATTAAACCATATAACTAATGCCATCACCACAAATTGACCTAGATAAGCACTACCGCGTGCATGTCGGAAAGAAGGGGACATTCTATCCGGACAAAAATCCGCTTCACAATTCAACAACCGAAGAACTTGACGCACTTCTTAAGCATGTTTATGAAAGTAACAGCTCCAAATTACTATTATATTTCCATGGAGGTCTAGTCTCAGCAGAAGAAGGACTGGCGTCGGCCGGTCGAATTGTTAATGCCATTACAAGTGATACTGATGTACACCCTGTCTGTTTTATCTGGAAAACAGATTGGAAAAGAACCATAATTGAGAATTTGGATACCCTTGCACATTCCGACCTATTTAGAAAAATATTGGTCAAAGTATTGTGGTCAGCTGGTAGTACTTTAGGTATTGAAGTAATTGGAACAAGTGGCGTGGCCCGCGGTTCCAATATGCTTACAGAAGAGGAGATTGAATCTGAACTAACAAAAGAAATTCCATTTCAAAATTACAGAATAGACCAAACTGCTAAATCTGCCAACCTTAACTTTGAAGATAATGCAGAATTATCGGCATTACAGGAAGTCTTGCTAAGGGAGGAACTGACAGCATTGCTAAATGAACGATTTGAAATCGATACGGAATTTCAAAATATTGTTCAACAGGAAAAATCTCAAAAGGAATTAGAATTATTAAAACCAGAGTATGTCGGTTCGGAAACTGAGGATGGAAAAGGACTTTTTTCATTAGCAAAATTTATCATTGGGGCAGTGAACGTTACCATACGTGTAATAAAAAGATTTGCGGCAAAAACTGATCACGACTTTCATCCAACAGTAGTAGAGGAAACTGCGCGCGAAATCTGTATTGATCTTGCTGGAAATTGGCTCTGGGGCAGTATGAAGGAAAAGGCCGAGTTTATGTGGAAAGAGGATGATTTCACTACACCGGAACAGGAATGGCATGTTGGTTATTATTTTATAAACAGATTATTACAATACCAGCAGGAAACTGGCAAAAAACTAACAATTGACCTTGTTGGGCACTCTGCAGGCTCCATTGTTATCTGTCATCTGATAAAATTAATCGCAAATAATCAATTTGATATCACTTTCAGGTATATATTCTTCTTGGCTCCAGCCTGTCGATCGGATCTTTTTGAAAATATCATCCTCAACAACCAGCATTTATATACATCATTTAAATGCTTTACTATGGCGGATGAATTGGAAAAAATGGACAAGGTATTCTATTCAATTTATCCGTACTCTCTACTATATCTAATCAGCGGCATATTAGAAGAAAAAAGTGATACTCACATTTTAGGAATGCAGAGGCATGTTACAGGGGAATATCCGTACAACACTACGAAGCTACTTCGAATAGCTGAGTATTTTAATATTCAGGGAAATGCTATCTACTCAATAACAGATTCGACAGCTGTAGATGGACTTCGCTGCTCAGCTGAAGCTCACGGTGGTTTCTCTGATGATGATGAAACAGTAAAAAGTATCGTTTATTTAATACAGAATTAGTGACTATGCCAAAAAATATTCATGATTTTGCAGTTGTTGTCGGTGTTAGCCATTATAAAATTCTCCAAAAGTTAGATGGTCCCGAACGAGATGCCAATCTTTTTCTGGAATGGCTTAAAGATGAAAACGGAGGCAACCTACCAGAAGAAAATTGTTATTTATTACTATCACACATAGATAATACCAAGCCGATACAGGATATGATCGATGACTGTTTTGAAGAAATTCTGGAACAAGTTCTCGTTACACCCGGACGGAGATTATATTTCTTTTTTTCAGGTCATGGCATTGGTGTAGAATGGGATGCTACGGCTTTAATATTACCGAAATGGACTGAGGTTCGACGCGATTATGCGCTTTCTGGAAAAGGATATCAAAACAGGTTAATGAAATATGGAGCATTTCAGCAGATATTCTTTTTCTTAGATTGCTGTCGAAATACCAGACCATCAGTACAGGGCGCTGATCCTCAATTTAATCCAATCGCGAATCTATTAAATACTAGGCGATCTCCTTCCTATATATATTCGGCAACAGAGTTCGGTAATAAAGCTTATGAGGCTGATAATCTTCAAGGAAATGCCACATTACCTGATGATACAAAAACGCAGGGATTATTTACCAGTTCATTATTAAAAGGACTAAAAGGAGCCGCAGAAATTGATGGCAATATCACCACAAAAAGTTTATCTGACTATCTTTCAAGAGAGGTACCTCCGCTTGCACTGGAAAAAGCAAATGTTATTCAGAAACCTCATTTTATACCTTCCCATACTGACATTGAAACAGTCATATTAGACAATATTGCTCCCAAGATAATTGAACTCAAAATATTCTTTATGACAGATGGCTTAAATATAGTTTTAAAAACCCCTGAAGCGGAAATAATACGGCATGTGTCCAGTTCTACCGAACCATGGATATTAAATGTAAAAAAAGGACTTTACATCATCTACAATGAAGAGGATGTAACCACCCTTAAACCAATTCAAATTGACGGAATTTTAAATATTGTACACCATGAATACTAATCAAATTGAAACTATGACCGAATTCTCATTTCATTTTTCCGTTGTCGGGCAATTGTCGGAATTTGTCAAATTGCAACTATTCGATGGGTACGGACAAATGGTTGCGGAAAACTATGAAAGAATTGATCTAATACTTCCTAAAGGGCTTTATCAACTATATATTTTTTCAAATGAAACTTTTGAAAAAGAATATATTGTTCTGGATAGAAATTATGAAGGGAACTGGAACAACAGGGGTTCATACTCCTCTATACCAAATAGTTTCCTAGAAAGTTCACATAGCTATTATACTGATGCAGTTGAGAAATGGAGCAAAAAAACAACGATGGATCGATTGCCAATTTTAAGGGAAGACACTTCTCTCTTTATCTTTTTCCGGTATCCCAGTAAAGAAGCCAGAGAAGGTCAAACAAAAGGATCAGAAACGATGAGCTGGCGTTTTTCCATATTGGACAGCAATCGTAAAAAAATATATCAGTTTAACGAAGACAATGCCAAGGAAGACAGAAATACAGGCTGGTTAGCCTTTAACGCAACACTGCCGCACGGCATATATTATCTTGTGTATCGGGGCCATAAGAATACCACGCGAGAAATACCATTACAGGTATTTGCACATTGGCAAACACAGTTTTTTTTGACTTTTAAAAAAACACCTATATTTTCTACAGCCCGTATACAGATTGTTCAACCTTTAGCTGATGACATTATAACGCAAGAAGATAATTTGCAGCTTGACGCACTTCTACGTAATATGCAAAATGGGAATTACTTTGTTCCAAAAAACATAATAGACAAAACTGCATTTGATAAATGGTATAATCCAATGCTGGCAATTGCTGTTTGTTATGCCTACCTGCTAAGCCCACAGGAAACGGATAATAATCTATTCAGAAATATTATACGAAACCTTGAACAAAAAATTCTAAACTATAGTGATTCAAGTGATATCAAAATCATTAAATTACTTGCTGCCATCCATTTCAATGAAGAAATACCTGTATTAGACATAGATACACCTTGTATGGTGAATGCGGGAATAAAGACACTTATAGAACAGAATATCCGTTTTCCGGAGAGAATCAGGATCAGTGGACTATGTGAACTTATTTTACCAGATTTAAATAGTGATATGGTCTGGACTTCATATACACCACCTAATTATAATGTCTTTGAACACAAAAATGTCTTTAAAATCAGTGATACTCTCTTACTCGATTTCTCTAATTTTCCAGATGTATTAATACCTGAGGTAGATACTCTGGGAGAACCATTGATTGTATACGCAAAAAATGAAATTCCCACTGATTGGGTAACTCAAAGCATTATGAGTCAATTAAGTGCAAAATCCAGTAAGCCTTACACCTCGGCTGAATTAGCAAAACAATTTCAGGTCAGTACTTTTTACGTCGAAAAAAGTCTAAGAAATATTCAAAAGGTAATTTCAAATAATTTCTTAATTGATATCATGCAAGAAAAAGGTGATTTTTCACAGGAAGAGATCATCATGCTGAAAGATAATATGCAAAAAATAATCTAAAGATTCACTTCAACAAATGGGAGTGTAACTCAAACTGTGTCATTGGATAATTAACCTAATTCTAAAAACCTCTATCCAGCTTGAGCCTATCTCCAAATTTAATATAAAGTTGAGATATCGTCAAGCCCCAGTTGTGCATCGGCATTGTCCACTTTTTAGAGATATCCTTTATTATCAGGAACATCAACTTCATAAGAGCCTGTTCAGAACTGAATGCACCTTTAGACTTCGTGATTTTACGTATCTGACGGTGCATTCCTTCAATAGGATTAGTGGTGTAAATAGTCTTGCGAACCTGCTCATCATACTCAAAGAAAGTGGATAAGTTTGTCCAATTATCCAGCCAGGATTTAGCGGCAATTGGATATTTCTTACCCCATTTCTCTTCGAAAATAATTAAGTTTTCGTAGCCCATTTCTTCGTTAACAGCTTTATAAATTGGCTTTAGATCTTCAATGACAGCTTTTTTATCCTTTTCTGTAACATAGCGCATACTTGATCTGATCTGGTGGACAATGCATAACTGAACTTTCGTTTTTGGAAAAATAGCCTCTATAGCTTCAGGAAAGCCCTTGAGCCCATCGATACAGGCAATCAGGATATCCTCGACACCGCGCTGCTTCAAGTCTGTGAGAACCGATAACCAGAACTTTGCACCTTCATTTTCTGAGCTGTAAAGTCCTATCAGGTCTTTACGCCCATCCATTCCAATACCCAAGATATTATAAATGGCCCTGGACTCAACAGTGCCGTTCTGACGGACTTTATAATGCATGCAGTCTAGAAAAACAAAGGGATAGACGGCCTCTAGCGGACGATTTCGCCACTCATTTACAGCAGGCATGACGCTTTCTGTGATACGGGATATTTCCGTTGCAGAAATCTCCATAGCATACATCTCACGGATAAAATCACTTATAGCACGTGTGCTCATCCCTTTGGCATACATACTCAGCACGTGACCTTCCAATAGCTCTGTAATTATAAGCTGACGCTTGGGAACTACCTTAGGTTCAAATGTACCGGATCTATCCCGCCCAGACTCCAGTTCAAAAGTACCGGTATTAAGACCCCGGACAGTCTTTTTTGTCTTTCCGTTCCGACGATTGGAATTACCTGAAGCCTTATCTTCCTGAAGGTGACTCTCTAGCTCGCCATCCATCATAGACTCCAGTAAATGCTTCATTAAGGGCGCTAGAACGCCGTCGTTGGGAGATAAACTCTTTCCGTTATAAAGACCTTGCATAGCTTCCTCTTTGAAGCGTTCAAAGTCGAATGGGGTCTTTTCTTTCATGACCATGTCGTTTGAATAATTGAATATAAATAATCTTATTGAATTATTCCTCTGACACAGTTCACGTTACAGTCTCCAACAAATATATTAAAAGGGCTTATAAGTTTTACATACTCATAAGCCTTTCTTTTTATAATGTCTCTCGAATTAAATTTTGTACCAATGGTGTACTAATTGCATTTTAATTTTAGGACACACAGATTTAAAGTGACTGATCCGATGATGTAGTCCTAATATTTAGAATCAGATGATTGGACATTCGTGATTTCCTTTTATCCTTAATTTCCAGAAATTCATCTTTATATTGAAGATCTTCAAAAGTTATTGTTTCCATTTTGCTGTTTATCTGCTCAAAAATAACATAAAGCCCATTTCGTAGAAAAGCACCTCCAATTGACGGGTTTATCTCCAATAATGGCATTTCTTTCCATATATGGTCATTTGCATTCTTACCAAATGTCTTTATGATACCCTCAAACATCTTGGTGGCTAAACTTAAATAAGGAATCCCATTTAAAATATCCAGCGTTTTCAATTCCGGAACAGAATCAAAAACTCCCTTTATTTTATTATAATACACCTCTGCATCAGTATCAAGCTCAAAAAGATCAAATTTGAGATTAATATAATCTGCGAACATAACATTCCGGAAAATCCCCTTAAATAGAAAACCACTAGCATAGTTTCCGTCTTTTACCTTAAAGTCAACTAAGTTGGTGACTTCATTTTCTCCACCAGAGGCTGGAGCTGTCGGATTTCTGGTATTAATAGAAATTTTAAAAAGTCCCTCTTTTGTTCCTCCCCAAAAATCCGGTAAATGATCATTATAAAATGCATTTACATCAAGTTTCAAAGCTTTTAAAGTTGAAGTAGGAAATGATAAATCCTCTAACTTTTGATCTGCTGCTGAGATTACGGGGTAGGCTTTACCAAGTACGGGCCTTGAGTCGGTACCAAAATCAACAAATCCAAGGCGAAGAGCATTTTGGGATGGCGCAATGGCAACTCCACTTGCATCTGCCAGTTGTCTCTGGCTTTTATAGAAATTATCCATCGCGTCTATATATCCCTGACCAGCTGAATCTTTCCTTTTTTTGCTACCTTTTTTCGATTTTACAATGAGTGATTTACCAATCTCTACGGCTATTTTTCCTATTGTATAATTTACATCATTAGCATCTACACGACGCCCTTTATGATATATACCCGCAACATGTAACCACTCATGAATCCAGTGCGCTGCAAGTGATAAATAATCATCCTTCTTAATCCAATAATTGAAAAATGACACATTTGTCCTAATTGTCGGATCACCAGGATTAACTTCACCAACTGTACTACCTCCTAGTGAGTCGTCCAAAATGATTAATAGGTTTATAGTATTATCTGGTAACGTTTTTCTTTCTTTTCCGGTATTGATTATCTCAAGAATCTGGTCATTATTGACTTTAACGTATTTGCCATTATCATCATACAATGTGCTATAAGAAAATTTAGCTTCTTTAACCCCGCTTAGAAATTTTTCATCATTTACTATTTCAGTTAATAATGATACAGCGTTGTCTGCAAATTTTTTTTCACTGTCACCTACATTTGAGCCCTTGAAATTATCAAGCGATACTTTGGTTTTAAAATTGGCTTTCATAAAATATTATTAGTTTTAATGGTTGCTTAAATATAGTCAATATTAAATCTAAATAATAAAACATTTTATTAATAAACCTGCTATACCAGATCAGAACATAGAGTCCATGTAAGTTAGGTTTAAAAAGACTGTCACTTAGCCATCTTAAAAGAAATCTTGCAGCGAAGTAGCAAACCACCGCATTGGATTCGTTATTTTACATGAGTAGAGGATGAAAGGGCTCTCCGTTACAACACAGGAAACCCTATACAATAAATTGGATATCCGAAAATACAAGAACTAAATTTTCTATTGAGCAGTTAAAACCAGTAAAAAGGAAATCTTAAGACATTTTAGGATTATTGCCAATAGGTATTTAATAAATGCGCTAAAAAAATGTAAATATCGTCTGTAATATCAAAAAAGTGAAAATAGTATACTTAACAGGATTCAAACTAAAACACCAAAGCTTTAAAACACTAAAAATCAATCACATACAACCAAAATATTTTCTATATCTAAAAAAAAAGAGTTCCTGTAGCCTACTGTCAAGTCACTGAAAGAGACAACTATTTGATAGTTGTCTCTCTTTTTTTACGCATAAAAGTCTCTATATCAAACTTTTACAGCCTGACATTTTATGGTTTGAATTTTTTGATGTGAAATCTCTAGTCCATCTGAAACAGACAGTCTAAAAGTGCTCTGTCAGAGATTTCATCGGTATTGAAGCATAGTTTGAAATCCCATTAAGGTTCTAGTATTTTTTTCTCTTTCGGTTTATCATAATTTTTTGATACTAAATATAGTAATTCCAATATAATTTTAGCTTCCTTCTCATTTACCTGAACTCCATTCTTGGCCAGAATAATAATTGCTTGTTCTACTGAAACATTCCTATCAATGAAATTCATTTTTCTTATTAGGTTTTCGGTTAATTTTTTTTAATAATATTTTTGAAAATGCTTGATTCAAGTCCAAAGAGAGATCACCTGTTTTATAATCAATATCAACTGGTGGAATAAGACTCACAAGACTTTTTTTATCTGAGATGTCAAACTCGGAAAATTTTTGAAAAACTTCGACTAATTTTTTATCTTTTATTTGGTCCTTTTTATCAATAGCTTTTAATTTAAGAAAAATATCACGCGCTTCCTTCTTAAGATGCTTAATGTTAACTTGATTCTCTTTTTTTAATTCATTGTAGTCATCAATTTTTAATACTCCTGCTAAAAACAACTTTCTGCCTTGAGAAAGAACTTGCCCCTCTTCTTTTATTTTTCTCTCAATTAAATTTTGATTGTACAAATAACTTGCTTTCAGTGTCTTTATATTCTGGTCTTGTAAAATACATTTAAATAAGTCAATTGTATTATTTGATAGTATTAATTGCTGAAGCTTATTTTGATAACAATCATTCAGAAAAACTGCGTTTATCCTTGTCCTACAGCGATCATGACAATGATAATATGGGTATTTTCTTGAACTTCCTTGTGCAATACTTCCAGTGAGTTTTCTATCACAAACAGGACAAATCAAAAACCCTCTAAGAAAAAACATTGCTTTTAAATCATCCCTTTTAGCTGTAGTTTTTCTTTTTGTATTAATGACAGACTGAACCTGATAAAATAACGATTCAGATATTAAAGGTTCATGCAAACCTTTTATCATTTGTTCTTCATCAGATTTAAGTTTGACTGATATAAGCCCACAATAAACTGGATTCCGTAAAATTCTGAAAAAGTGTGACCGTGAGCATATCAATCCTTTCTCATTAGCCATTCTCATGATTTCGGAAATCTTATGATCGTTCTGGGCAACTTGATGAAAAGACCACTTTATAATATCCGCTTCAGGTTCTTTAGGAGCAATAGTTTTTTTACCATCCATTAATGTCAAATTAATAAATCCGATAGGTGCTTTATTAGGATACCTACCCATCAACTTCGCTCGACGAATTCCATTTGCAGTATTTTGAGCCCTTCTGGTATTTTCCGCCTCTGGAACAGCTAAGTATACAGCCAACATAACCGTGCTTTCCGGCACAGAGAAATCAATTGGTTGATCAATAGCCATCGCTATCGTTTTATATTTTCGAAGTTTTCCAATCATTTCGTAAGCATATTCAACATTCCGGCTAAATCGGTCCCACTTGATAAATAATATGTTCTTATCTTCTCCTGATGATTTCTTTTTAATTTCTGAAAATAATTCTTTCCACTCTGGCCGGTTGAAATTTTTGGCAGAGTAGTCTTCGCGATAGATTCCTTTGACTTCGATATTGTTATATTTACAATATTTCAATAATCTATCCTCCTGCTCTGGTAGGGAGTAACCTTTTCTTTTTTGTTCGTCTGTACTTACACGGACGTATAAATAGGCTGACTTCATATAATTAATGCATTTATTTGATTTACAAATTAATATTTTTAAGTATATGAAATGATAAACAAAAAACAATTTATGCTGTATCAATTAAAAAGGGAAATTCAGTAGAAAAATTGGTATAATTTGGAATTTGGTTACACATTAACAGTAAATCCTAATCATGCAAAGCTGGATCCTAAAGTGAGACAGGTAATATTTCACTTTTTTATAATCTCTGAAACTGTCAACCGTATATTATTCAGCTCTTCATGCAATTCTCAAGATCCGTTCTCCATTAAGGTTTTCATTATTTAAATGGTAATGAGCATTAATTAGTATTGATTTTAATTGACATTAAACTATCTTTTTATAGTGTTCTTTTAATTTCTTCAAATTCTAGAGATGTTGATCTAAATTCATTTAGTAAAAGTGCTTTATTTACACCAACTAGTTTATTATCTTTCAATATCAAGGACTTTCTATGGTGTCTAAAAATTTTAATTGCAGTATTCCTAGACAACCCGATATTCTGCAAAGCTATCACCTGTGGTATTTGTGTTCCATATTCCAAGAGTGTTGCCCAATTATCTCCGGCTTTGCTCTCTCCTATAATAGCCACCAAAATTTGATAGTAATGATTGAAATACTTTTCTAGAATATAGCGAAGAACATATTCAATGTCATCGATAAGCTTCTCAATTAGAGCATTTATATGCCTTCTATTTGTCTTATCAAATACTTCATACACTCTAAAATCAACTTCTACCTGATATCCATTATCATGATTGTAGTCGATAGATTGACTTATTATCTGGCTTAAAGAAAACCCCTGGACCCATTGGTTCATCAGCACTGCGTAGTATTTTAAACTGTTTACATTTGCGAGCTTCTTTTCTGTTTTATCCCACGAATATAATCTGTGAAAATCGATCAATACTTTAAGGATACTCTCATATTTTATAGCTCCACTGTTAGGTAATATACTTTTTTTTGATTTTGATACAGCTTTGTAAATTCTTTCCTGAATCTCAAAATTGATAGTTTGATTGAACTTCAAGATCGACTTTGGAATCTCAAAATTAATAATCCCTTGCTTCGCCAAATCGATGAGCTTTTGCTTATTATCTTCAATTAACTTATCAATTATTGGACTTTTATAATTAGCTGTAGTTTCTAAAGTGTCAACTTTAATTATATTCGCAATATATTTTAATATTTCTTTCTCTACTTCAGAACCAGATTTTATCTCTTCATTTTTAAGTGCCTTTTCAATTTTTTTAAGATTATGATCAATCTTAGTCAGAATGGTAGGCTGCAGTTTAATATCCTTTCTTATCAAAACATCCTTGTCAACCCATTTAAAATCCTCATACTGAACACAGAAAATATTTCCCACTAACTCTCTTGTCAATCTTCCTGCCCTTCCAGAAAGATTCCAAAAATCAATTGGTGACAAAGTTGTTTTCGAACCACTTCTATTATCTATAATAAAAATATTCTGTGTAGGCATATTAACTCCTTCCAGTAATGTTGAAGTACAAAATACATAACGGATCTCTTCCTTTTGGTATAAATCTTCGATCAAATTTCTTATCAACTGGGGCAATTTTCCATAGTGATATGCCACTCCTTTTTCTATAAAATCAACTAAATAATATTCCGGATGGATGTATTCTTTAATATTTTTTATTGCCTG
Source organism: Chryseobacterium pennae (assembly GCF_003385515.1). Lineage (GTDB taxonomy): Bacteria > Bacteroidota > Bacteroidia > Flavobacteriales > Weeksellaceae > Chryseobacterium > Chryseobacterium pennae. Next base: position 159,370 of record NZ_QNVT01000012.1, read on the forward strand.
CTCAACAAGTTCACTCTGCTCAATTCTTGGAAGTAACTTTGAAAGCTCAATTGCTTTATTCACCGTATTCCTCTTGGAATAACAATAGATGAGATTATTTTTATCAGCTCCAATAAACTTGATAAATTTTGTAATTGAATAATCCTTGCTATCATCAAGTATGTCCTGCAACTTTAAAACTGAATTATTGGAATAAGACTCAACCTCTTTAGTCTCAAGGTTAACAAAATAAATATTTTGAGATACAGGAGACTCTCCTGTTCTAAATGAATTTTGTATATCCCTATTGAACAGTCTCAAAAATATTTCAGGGTTGGAAACATTTGGGGAAGAAAAATACAATTTAACATTCCCATACATTTTCTGAACTTTTTCAATAGCCGAATAAGTCGTAACACTACGGGCATCTTTATCATTTGCTAATTTGTGTGCTTCATCAATAAATAAAAAGCCTATTGGAGGATTTGTATCTTGTGACAAATAGCTAAGAAGCCGTTCTGGGGTTAAAACAAAAATATAATTGTATTTTTCTTCAGTTAAAATATCAGATACATTTGAATTAATAAAGATTTTATATTTATAAGTGTCCAGAAGCTCATGAAGTTCATTTTTTAAATCAGAAAAAAATTGATTGATAAGAGCTCTGGTGGGTACAATGATTACGATATTTTCTGGTGGACTGTTCTTTATCACCTTTTTGATAAAAGATTTGATGATAAAAGACTTGCCCATGGAAGTCGGTCCGGAAAAACTAAACTCGGTACTTTTGGACAGCTTATTAAATAACTCAAATTGCGTGTCTGTAAAAATCATTCCGTTTCCATCTGGAGCCTGCTGTATCAATCGTTTAGATTCGGTTTCAATTTCCCTAAAAATTGGGAGAAGTGCAATATTTTTGTTTTTATTTTCCAAATAATTAATCGCCGGAAAATTACCTAGTTTACTAAATATAGCTTTTGATACTGTTCTGTACACTTCGTTATCTTTGTAATCTTGATTCAGAGAGGCAACAATTTGATAAGATCTATTTCTCGCTTCAGAATTTTTAGAGTTGGATAAAATGTCTGCAAAACGCAAAGTGTCCCTCAACTCTTTTGTTGTAAATTGAACCCTGTTTGATTTTTTGAACAGGTTTTGCGCAGTTATCAAAGAACATTTATTAAACAAAGCATTGAAGTATTCATCTCGCAAAATATCCTCAGTCAGTTTATCGATAATTTTCATCACTCAACTATTTTTTCAATGATATGTTTTCTTTTATTTTGAAGGTCTGAGAAAGGAATGACATAGATATAAAACTGATACCCTGTATAGTCGCTTTTCTTTAGCTGATGATTTAACGAATTCTTCGCTTTAAGTACTTCTTTCTTGATCTTCTCTCTTATATTTTTGCGGAAGTCTGAATTACTAAGTTTGCTTTCATCATCTGTAATGGGAATATCAAAGCCCAAAAATATTCCGAAGGAATAATCCAGATATGTATCATCCTCCTTTGCACTCGGAATTATGATCCTTTTTAGCATTTCATAAGTTGTCTGATCATAAGCCTCTTTAACGAGTTCACTATTGATTAGGTCAATTTCAAACTCCAACTTTGATGTGGATTTTAGAAATTTGCTAATTGACCCAAAAGCCTCGTATACACCTTTACTGATATCAGAGTTAAGTTTTGATTCACCAAGAACGATTTGATAGTCTGTATCTGAGAGCTTTAAAAGGTGTACACCATCAGCTCCCTTGACATAATCATTGGAATTGGTTTTTAATTCCAATTTGGTAAGGATTTTTGGAGCATTTAAATGAGATTCAAGTAAACAGTATAATAAAATTTCGCCAAGTTCACCCTCGTTATCAGCATGATGTTTCAGTTTAGCTTTTGCCTTTTTTACAAGATCATTGAATTTATCTGCTTGTTTTAACTCATCAACTTGCTTACGAGAGAGAGCAAAATAACAAAGTTTGTTTCCAAGTTCATTTATAAGCTCGTCATAGCTAAATGCGTTATTTTTGACCTTTAAAGTAAAAAGATTTAATGTATTATTATTTTCAAGCGCTTCATTGCACAAGTCATTATAAAATAAATCTAAAAAATCATCTTTAATATTCTTCTCAATCATTAACAGTTATATGGTATTAGTATGCACTAAGTTAATAAATTAGTACTTACAGTTGATCCTTTATTTAATTTTCGTGCTAAAAATAAACTAAATTTCTATCGAATAACTACTGTTTCCCGTAATAGAATCCATAAAGCTTCACTCAAATCTATAATACAACAGAAAGAAGTAACTAAACATAAGTTATAAGAGAAAACAATTTTAAAAAACTTAGATTTTCAAAATAAAAAAATAAAGTAATCACTACCCGAATACTTACAACAACTTTATAAAGCCCGTAATGAAATCTTACGGATTCCCTTTTCTGACATTTAGATTAAATTCTTATCTTGGATAATTCGAAACATAAAATTCCAATTTAAAAAAGTCAATTCCCTAGTAATGAAAATAAATCCCAACAGCTCTATAAGAAGCGGATATAAATATGAAGATTTATTTACCTTAAAATTATGTGTAGATTGGTTATTAGACCCAAAACTATACAAAAGTATTCGGATTCAGTATAAGCCGGAAGATATTGAAATTACGCATTTTGCGATTGATGACATTGTTGCACAAAGGAAAGACGGAGGAATCGAATACTACCAAATCAAGCATAAACAGAACCCAGAAACTGATTTGTGGGATTTTAACCAATTATTTAATAAAGGGCTATCCAAATGGATGAAATCATACTTCGCACTAAAAGAACCAAATATTTTTTGTAGTCTTATAACTAATGGAAATATTGCCCCTGAAATTGAACAATGCCTGCAAAATGGATATTTGAATCCTTATAAAATTTTAGATGTCAATCCAGAATTTCTTGACAATCTGAAATCAATTTATACAGATCTAAACTTAATTAATATATTCTTTAGAGAGTTTTGCTTTCAATTTAATCAACCAAATAAAAAAGATCTGGAAGAAACTCTTCGAGAAATTTTATACAAACAATTAAAGGTTACTAAAGCCGGAGTTGATAGTCTTCTGCTTTTTATAGCGAATGAAGGAGCTGAAAAGCATCCGAAAACATTTACTTTAAGTGATATAAGATTACATCTATCGTGGGATAATCCCAGACCTTTAAATCAAAACTTTGAAATTCCTACAGACTTTGAGTTCTTCAACAAAAATACTCATCAAGATATTCTAAAGGACCTAACCAGTATAGACGGTGGGATTAAGGTATTTATAGGAAAACCTGGTAGTGGAAAAAGCACTTACTTATCTAAATTATATACATTACTTAAGAAAGAGAATACACTTGTATTTCGTCACCATTATCACTTAAATCCGAAGGACAATTCATATGCTGATCGATTAAACTCGGAACGTGTAATTGAAGGCTTAAAAGCTGAATTTAAAAAACAGAAAAATACCGTAATTTGTATGTCTTCAAAATAAAATGGACTTTCTCTTAGGGAGTATTTGTTAGTTTAAAGTTATAATAAAAGTTGATTTCCATAAAATTTTTCTGAGCTTTGA
>NZ_QNVT01000013.1 GCF_003385515.1 Chryseobacterium pennae
ATGGGATAAATACAGAGAAAAATATACTTACCGTTTTGTACTGGCTCCTTATGATAATAAAGACAAAATTACAGGATTATATCGTATTAATTATAATGGAGAATCTGAGTTTTTAATAGATGCCAAAGCTGTTGAGTCTTATAAATCGGATGGAATTCCTTATGATGTTAACTTTTATTTTGCCAAATACAATGCAGAGATTATTTTTAATGATCAAGAAATGTTAGAGGTTTTTGGTGAAATGAGAAAGTTATACCCTGATCAACCAATAGACATTGTTCTGGTTCCCGGCTTTATGTATAATGATTTTAAAGTAGTTGTACAGTGTAAAGATAAAAAGATAGCTTTAGAGAAATTTAAAGTAAAAAGAATCTGGGGTGGCTAGAATTACCACCATAAAGCTGATTTTCAGTGTGATGGTCTTACTTTCTTTATTACATAACTGTGGTAAAGAAGGAAGGATTGTAAAACATAAATTTCCTTATATGGTTACGGTAACTGCACCTAAAGAATATCCAATAGAAGTACATGAAGGATGGTTATTGAATAAAGACAAAAAGCTCATCTGTGGAATGCCTAGATCTGGTAAAGAGAACCAAGGCTGGGCAAATGATGGTACTGAGGCAGGGCAAGGAGGAAGTGAAATTCCTACTCATCTAAATCTTACCTATATAGCGTATGCAGAGAAGAAATTTTATACTGTAGATGCAGATTTGCCATCGGCTAAGATTCTGGAAGGATTTCGCAAAGGTTTTTCATTGGTAGAAGTCCCTAATGATCAGAATATTTATACAGATGTGAAACATAGTACTTATGATAGATTTACAGTAGGAGCCGCACCTGGAGGTGTTATTGTAGTCTGGTTATCAGCTGGACATCATAGAGTTGAGATTTGTAGGTTACAAGCCAAGGAAATTTTTATTGATAAGGATAAGTTTAGACCTAGCCCTGATCCAGACGAAACACAAGAACAATTTTTTAATACATTTTATCAGGTTGCTGTCAAGGATAGTGTAAGGAATGATATTAGTAAGAATGGTATTCCATTTGGTCTTTGGGATAAGTATCGCACTAAGTACAAATACCGTTTTATCTTAAAACCATACGATGGAAAAGATAAGATTGTCTTTGAATCTATACGTTATTACAACGGAGAGGCAGTAATCTATTATCCTCAGGATTTATCTAAACAGGATTATAGGGTAGCAGGACTCCCTTATAATGTGAGTATTTCCTTTACAAAATATAATACAGAAATCTTTTTCAATGATAAAGAACTGATGAGAATTTTTGAAAATTTTAAGCAAAAATATCCTGACAAACCTGTAGATATAGTACTGGTGCCTACATTTATGTATAATGAAATTGCTTTATATGTAGAGTGTAATGGTGAAAAAATTAAATTGGAAAAAGCAAAAGTAGATAAAATTTGGGGTGGCTAGAATTAATTTCATAAGGTTGGTTATCAGTACAATAATCTTACTTTCTTTATTACATAACTGTGGTAAAGAAGGAAAGATTGTAAAACATAAATTTCCTTATATGGTAACGATGTCAGCTCCCAAGGAATACCCTATAGAAGTGCATATCGGAGTTTTAAAAGATGAGAAAAAAGAACTGATATGTGGAGTACCTAAAGCAGGAGTTACAACAGGGAGTTGGCAGTATGATGGAGTTGAAGCTGGTCAGGGCGGGAGTAGAATTCCATCCCATCTGGATCTTACTTATGTCAGTTATGCAGAAAAAAAATTCTGGCGGGTAGATGCTGATTTACCTAAAGAGAAAATACTTCAATTGTTTAGAGAAGGTTTTATGGTGGAAGGTAATCCTGATAGTAATGGTGAAATTCCTTGGGAAGAAAGTACATACGACGGAATTACTATAGGAGCAGCGCCTGGAGGGGTTGTTGTTGTTTGGTTATCAGGAAATCATCACCGCAGAGAGGTTTGTCGTTTACAGGCAAAGGAAATATCTGTAGATAAAAATAAGTTTAGGCCCCATCCACAATATGATGAAACTCAAGAACAATTTTTTGATAAAAAATATTCAATAAATATTTCTGATAGTACAAAAACAGCAATTGTAAAAACAGGTATTCCTTTTGGGTCATGGGATAAATACAGAGAAAAATATACTTACCGTTTTGTACTGGCTCCTTATGATAATAAAGACAAAATTACAGGATTATATCGTATTAATTATAATGGAGAATCTGAAATTTTAATGAATGCAAAATCTGTTGAAACGTATAAATCAGATAGTGTTCCTTATGATGTTAATTTTGACTTTACTAAATACAATGCAGAGATTGTTTTTAATGATCAAGAAATGTTAGAGGTTTTTGGTGAAATGAGAAAGTTATACCCTGATCAACCAATAGACATTGTTCTGGTTCCCGATTTTATGTATAATGATTTTAAAGTAGTTGTACAGTGTAAAGATAAAAAGATAGCTTTAGAGAAATTTAAAGTAAAAAGAATCTGGGGTGGCTAGAATGAATATAAAATGGATAAAAAAAGTATACTATCAAACCTTAACAGAGGACAGCTGTCCATCCGCTTGAAAAAAATTAATGAAATTGATTTCACCTTTGCCTCCTTAAAAATATTCTACAAGCTTATTAAACCTTTGCGTAAAAATTAATAAGTCCAATTACAAACGCTATAAAGAACAGCACCCATAGTAAATAGGGTGTTTTTTTATTTATTTTTACGCCAAACAAATCTTAAATAAAATTAAATGCTGAACATAAAAAGGCTGTTAGCTGTTGCAGTCCTATTGTCAATATATTCCTGTTCATCCAATAAGCTTATTGGTTCATGGGAATTTATAGAACTATATGAAGGGACAGTGCCAAAGATAGATACCCTGAAAAACAAGCAGAACCGCTCCAGATACGGAACAGGTATTTTGAGTTTTCACCCCAATAACTCCTTTGATTCCAAAGATCTTACTGGAAATTACCAAAAGGAAAATAACCTGTTGAAAATGAAATACAATGAAAGTAAGGATACAATACGAATGAAAATTGCTTATATCAATAAGGATTATTTGCTGTTGTCATCAATGTCTGAGAAGTCTGATACCTGGTTTTATAAAAAAATAAAAGCAAAAAAATAGCTTTCCCTGAAAAACTGAAAAATTGAAAATTATCAGGTATTTTATTGCCAAAAGACAAAGATTTTTAGAAATTTTAATCCTATTTTTGTTAAAAGATAATATTGAAAGCCCGGAAAACTTTCAATAAAGCAGATCATAATGATCGTCAGTAGAATATTTAAAATTAAATATGAAAAAAGTACTATACACATTGATGCTGGTTGCAGTTGTTTCCTGTGGGAAAGTTTCCCCAAAAGGAAATATTGAAAAGAAAGATGTGGACGTTCCGGAATTTGTAAACCTGGATCTGAACGGTAAATTCCGTGTATTTTATGCCAGAGGCCCGAAAAACTTTGTGGAAATAGAAACCTATCCAAACGTAGCGAGTAACCTTGATGTAGAAGTAAAGGACAAGACCCTTACCATCAAAGAAAAAAGAGGAACAAAAGGCGTAGACTTCTACAATGTAACTATCTATTCAAAATATAATCTTGAAAAAGTAGCCGTTTCAGACTCCGTAGAAGTGAATATTTCAAGTGAAATTAAAACCGATAATTTCAGACTGAATATGAAAAATAATGCAAGCTTCATGGGATCTGTCAACACAAGAAGGGCAGAAGTGGAAATGCATAACAGAAGCCGTGCTAACTTTTTAGGATTAACCAAAGATGCAGTGATAAAGATTTCCGATACCGCAAGTCTAATTGCCCCTTACTGGAAAATTACCAATCTGAATATCGATTCCAAAAATGGAAACTATGCTGAGGTGAACGTAAAAGACTCTTTAAAAGGAAATATTCAGAACACCGCAAAATTCATCTACTATAATGATCCGATCAGAGCATTTAAAGTAGAAAAAACAACAAAAGTTGAAAATAAGAAATTAGAGTAGAGAGCTGGAAGATGGGAGTTGGAAGCTGGAGGGAATTCCAGTGTACCAAACGATTCTTTCTCTTTTTAATAAAAATAATGAAATAAAAGGCAGAAGTCTGAATTAGGGGATGCAATATCTTCCATCTCCCAGCTTCCTACTTCCAGCCTGGTAAATAAGATAAATAATAAATCAAAAGCTGAAAGGTTGAATCCGGGACAAAAACAACCTCCCTCTTCCAGCCTCCAGCTTCCAAACTAAACTAAATATGAACACATTAGAAAAAGCGAAACTTTGGTTAAGTGAGACCTTTGATGAAGAAACGAGAAAGGCAGTACAGGCATTAATCGACAGCAATTCCCCGGATCTGGAAGATTCATTCTACAGAGAACTGGAATTCGGAACAGGAGGAATGCGTGGAATAATGGGAGTAGGAACCAACCGCTTAAATAAATATACATTAGGACAGGCAACTCAGGGATTGGCTAACTATATGCTGGAGCAGTTCAAAGGAGAGGAAATTAAAGTAGCTATTGCTTATGATGTTCGTCACAATTCAAAAGAATTCGGAAAACTGGTAGCAGATGTTTTGACGGCAAACGGAATTAAAGTATTGCTTTTCAAAGATCACAGACCAACTCCTGAATTGTCTTTCACAGTTCGTGATAAAAAATGTAACGGAGGAATTGTATTAACCGCTTCCCACAATCCACCTGAATATAATGGATACAAAGTATATTGGAATGACGGTGCACAGATCGTTCCACCAAACGATGAAGCCATTATCAAAGAAGTATATTCTGTAAAATTCGAAGAAATTAAATTCAACGGAAATGATGATCTGATCGAATGGATCGGAGAGGAGCAGGATGACGTTTACATTGATGCATGTATTGAAAATTCTACGTATCAGAACGAAGGAAAAGAAAACTTAAATATTGTTTTCACTTCCATTCACGGAACCACTTATACTACCATTCCAAAAGCGTTAGCAAAAGCTGGCTTTAAAAAAGTAGACCTGGTTAAAGAACAGATGATTCCAAGTGGAAACTTCCCAACCGTAGATTCTCCAAACCCAGAAGAGCCTGCAGCATTGGAAATGGCTATGGATCTAGCAAAGATTACCAATGCGGATATTGTGATCGGAACAGATCCGGATGGTGACAGATTAGGAATTGCGGTAAGAAACCTTGATGGTGAAATGCAGTTATTGAACGGTAACCAAACTAACACTATCCTTACATATTACATCCTGAACGAATGGAGAAAGCAGGGAAGAATTACAGGAAAAGAATTCATCGGGTCCACCATTGTTACCTCAGATATTTTCTATGATATTGCACAGAAATTCGGTGTTGAGTGCAAAGTAGGTCTTACAGGATTCAAATGGATCGGAAAAATGATCCGTGAAGCAGAAGGAACTCAGAAATTTGTGTGTGGTGGAGAAGAAAGCTTCGGATTCATGACCGGAGATTTTGTTCGTGATAAAGACTCTTGTGGAAGTATCCTTCTGGCTTGCGAAATTGCAGCCTGGTGTAAAGCCAACGGGAAAACAATGTACCAATACATGATCGAAATCTATGAAGATCTGGGGATGTACTTTGAAGGATTAATCAATATTGTTAGAAAGGGAAGACAAGGTGCTGAAGAAATTCAGGATATGATGAAAAACTTCCGTGAAAACCCTCCAAAAGAATTGGCAGGTTCATTAGTGGAAGAAGTGAAAGACTTTAAAGAGCAGACAAGCCTTACCATTTCATCAGGAGAGAAAAAAGTAATGAACGACATTCCGCAGTCTAACGTATTGATTTATTATACACAAGACGGTACTAAAGTTTGTGTAAGACCCTCAGGAACAGAACCAAAAATTAAATTCTATGTTTCAGTAAAAGACTCTATCTCTTCTGAAGCAGATTTTAAAGATAAACTGAAATCATTGGAAGCTAAAATTCAGGCCGTTAAAACAGATTTAAAACTGGATTAATCTCTGAAAGCAGATATGATAAAAAAAATAATAACAGTTTGCATACTGTCTGCAGCTGTAGTTTCCTGTAAAAAGGAGACTGCAGTTCCGGACGGAAAACCTGCAAACGACTCAATCGCTAAAAACGAAACCAAAGAGGATCAGTACAAACCCATTGATACAGCCTGTTCTGCCAATAATAAAACGGAAGACTATATTAAAGCTTTGCAATGGTATCGTACTAAGATTGATAAAGAGATTGCAGGAAACAGTCCGGAGCAGAACAACAAAGTGTATGAAGATTATGTGAAAATCAGAGAGAAATACACCGAGTGTTTTAACAATTCTCAAACTGAAATCCTTGACAAATATATTGATTATCATACAGGACCGGATACTTATAATCTGCCGGATAATATAAAGAAAATGGCTGCTGAGTTGAATAAAGCAGGTCTTGAATTCCACGAAATGGGTGAAGGTCTTACTGAAATTCACTCGCTGCCGGGATATTATGCATCTGTTTTCAAGAATAAAGTAACTCCTGATTATGATGCTTACATCTCACAGATAGCAAAAGATAATAAGGAAAACTATGCTGTGAACGGCGGACTTTTGATTACCTGGGAAGAATTAGGGGACCGATTGATCGAATGGGAGAATTTTATCAATAAATATCCCAAAAGCCCATTACTTAAGGCTGCAAAAGATAATTATCACAATTATTTGTTAGACTATCTTCTGGGAATGGACAGTGATCGGATTTATGACAGTGAGGAAGGAAAAATTTATGATGATAAAAGAGAAGCTTACAGCAAGCTCATCAAAAAATATCCGAATTCCAATACCGCAAAAAAAACTAAAGAACTAATAGCCGCTTATGATGCCCACACACCTGTGGATCAGATAGAAGACAAAATTAATCTGAGAAGATAATATTAGTAAATTTTAAATAAGAATAAAGTGAAAGTTTCAAAATTAGCAGCGAACCTGATCGGTTCTGAAATTGTAAAAATTGGTAACGAAGTAAATGATCTAAAAGCAAAAGGTGCAGAAATTGCCAATCTTACTATTGGTGACCTGAATTCTAATATCTATCCTATTCCGGCATTGCTGAAGGAAGAGGTTCAGAAAGCCTATCAGAATAACCTGACAAACTATCCACCTGCCAACGGACTTTTATCTTTAAGAAAAGAAGTTTCCAAAGACTTAAAAAACAGATGGAACCTGGATTATTCTCCAAATGACATTTTGATTACAGCAGGATCAAGACCTTTGATCTATGCAGTATACAAAACCATCGTAGATGAAGGAGATAAAATAGTATATCCTACACCATCATGGAACAATAATCACTACGCTTACCTTACTTCAGCGAATGCAGTAGAAGTAAAAACAAAGCCTGAAACCAATTTTCTTCCAACAGCAGATGATTTAAGACCTCATTTGGATGGAGCAGTTTTATTAGCACTTTGTTCACCATTGAACCCAACAGGAACAATGTTCACAAGAGAACAGCTTTCAGAAATCTGTGAGTTGGTAATTGCTGAAAACAAGAAGAGAGGAGCAGATGAAAAGCCGTTATACTTAATGTATGACCAGATCTATTCTAACCTTACTTTTGGTGCAGAACACGTAGATCCGGTTTCTCTTTTCCCTGAAATGAAAGAATATACCGTATATATTGATGGAATTTCAAAATGTCTGGCTGCTACAGGAGTACGTGTAGGATGGGGATTCGGTCCTGCGCATATCATTGATAAAATGAAAGCACTTCTTACGCACGTTGGAGCATGGGCACCAAAACCGGAGCAGGAAGCAACAGCAAAATTCTATGAAAACCCTGAAAATGTAAACGTATTCGTAGAAGATTTTAAAGGAAAGCTTGAAGAAAGTTTAAAAGTTCTTCACGGCGGAGTTCAGGATCTGAAAGCAAAAGGTTTAGCAGTAGACAGTATTGAACCGATGGGAGCACTTTATCTTACCATCAAATTGGATTATATCGGAAAAACAAAACCGGATGGAGCTGTTATTGAGAACTCTTCAGACCTTGTATTCTACCTGATTAATGATGCTGGTGTTGCTCTAGTTCCATTCTCAGCATTCGGGGAAGATAAATCAGAACCTTGGTTCCGTGCTTCTGTTGGAGGATTAGCTGTAGATGAGATCAAAGTAATGCTTCCAAAATTGGAAACAGCTTTGAATAATCTGAAATAATTTCAAACAAACATATACTTCGACTCCGTTCAGCAAGACATTGTTAAAATATACAAATAGTATTAGCATTGTCACGCTGAGCGGAGTCGAAGCTTTTTTATAACCTAATAACTCATGAAACCTTCCAAAAAAGCCTTTATTGAAACAAAATATTTGTTTTATTCCAAACTGGCTATAATTCCAATAGTGATCATCAGTGTTTGGCTTTCCGGGAAAGGAGGTCATAGGTCCCTATTTCAAAACTCTATAGTATCAACCTCTATTCTTGCAGGTGTGTTTTTCCTGTTCATTACTTTAGGATTGTATTATGGTCTGAAATTAAAAGATAATGTTGGAAGTATTTTAAATAGTGAAAGAATAAAGAAGTATACTGACAAAACCCCTTCAATTGATGGCTTTGATTTTGACCCTCCTGCAGTAGGAGACGGAATAGGGGGGGCTATCCTTTCAGTGGTTGTGTGGATTATATTTTCCATTGTGCTTATATTTCTTTCTTATTTCTTAGGACTTTTCTTTTGGTCAGCTTTATTATTTCTGACCGCCATGCTATATTGGATTTTTTTCAGAGCATTGAGATTAGTTTTTAAAAACTCAGGTAAATGCAAAGGAAATATGATAAAAAGTCTTGGATTTGGGGCTTTCTATTCATTTTTATATGTTTCCTGGATTTATGGAATCATTTTCCTTGTCAATTATATAAATTAAGGTCCGGTTTTTATTCCATAAAAATTAAATAAACATTAAAAATTAAGCAAACGCTTTGTACAAAGTCAGCTAGGAATTATCTTTGAGCCCTTTATAAGCTAAGAATAAACAGGGTTGAAAACAACAATGATGAAAAAATTGAGATTTTTGCTATTGCCAATGTCTGTATTGGTTTATTCACAGGAGGTGGATACATTGCAGGTTAAAGAATTATCACAAGAGCTTGAATCTCCAAAAGTACAAACTTATACTTTTAAAGACGGTTCTGTGCGAACCTATCCAAAACCTAAACTGCTGGATTTCGTAACCAAACTTCCCCGAAACTTTATCAATACCAATAAAGATTTTGTAGCAAAAGATCATGCCTATTATTTAGGAGGCGCTGTTGCATCTACATTGATCCTTTTACCTTTTGACCAGAAATTAATTGATAATTCAAGAGAATTGGGAGAAAGATGGGGGATGGATAAAGATAACAATTATACCAAACTGGGGGGCGTTTTCAAAATTCCCAAAGACATTGGATCTACATTATATCTTATAGGAAATGGTTCTACATTAGTGTTTCTTGGAATCGGTTTTGGAGCCTACGGTTTAATTAAAAATGATTACAGAGCACAGGCAACCGCCAGTGGATTAATGGAAAGTTTAATCCTTTCCGGAGTTTTCACCCAAACCATTAAAAGAATTACCGGAAGAGAAAGCCCTTTTATCGCAGAAGAAAATGGAAATAAAGGCGGTGCATGGAATCCCTTTCCAAGTTTCTCAGCATTTGGTAAAAATACCTCAAACTATGATGCAATGCCATCGGGACACTTAACAACCTTTATGGCCGGGATTACGGTTATTGCAGACAACTATCCGGATGCACGATGGATAAAGCCTGTAGGATATACATTAGCTGGAGCCTTATGCTTTCAGATGATGCAGAGCAAAGTTCACTGGGCCTCAGATTATCCGTTAGCCTTATTAATGGGTTACTTTATTGGAAAAACAATATCAAAAAGCAGATATACAACTTCAGAAGGAACAATAGGAAAAACAAAATATAAATTTGACCTTATGGCCTCCCGCCAATGGGAATACAATATGGTAGGCGTAAAACTATCTTTTTAATATACTGACTCATTTAATAAAAATCTATACCCGATTCTCACATTTTCATAGAAGATGTGGGAATTTTGTTTTTTTGAAGGATAAAAAAATCATAGAATTGAATAGAGAAATTGCACACAATACCACATTTTATAGAGCAAAGTAGAATAGTTTTCACTATTTTTGGTCTGAATAAGCCCTGTCAATCGTCTTTTTGGAGACGAGGGCTTGAAATGACTTAATTAATATCGTACTGAATGAAAATAATCGCTGTCATCCCTGCGCGCTATGAAGCCAGCCGTTTTCCGGGAAAACTGATGCAGATACTGGGAGAAAAAACTGTTATTACCACGACCTATCAGAATGTAGTGGAAACAGGTTTGTTTGATGAGGTATTTGTAGCAACAGATTCTGAAATCATCTTGGAGGAAATTACTAAGAATGGAGGAAAAGCTGTAATGACAGGACAACACGAAACAGGAAGCGACCGTATTGCCGAAGCGGTACAGAACATAGATTGCGATATCGTGATTAATGTTCAGGGCGACGAGCCTTTCCTTAAGCTGGAACCTTTGAAACAGTTGATTGAAGTTTTTAAACAAGACGATCAACAGGAAATCTCTCTGGCTTCCCTAAAAATAAAACTGTCAGAAAAAGAAGAAATAGAAAATCCGAATAATGTAAAAGTAATTACAGATAATAATGGTTTTGCTTTATATTTCAGCCGTTCTGCAATTCCTTTTCACAGAGAAATTTCTTATGATGTAAGCTACTTTAAGCACATTGGAGTATATGCATTCAGAAAAGAAGCTTTATTACAGTTTTCAAAACTGGAAATGAAATCTTTGGAAATATCCGAAAAGATTGAATGCATCCGCTATCTGGAATACGGAATGAAAATCAAAATGATAGAAACCAATTTCGTTGGAGTAGGCATTGATACGCCGGAAGACCTGGAAAAGGCGAGGAAGCTGATTTGATCTCAAAATTTGAAAATGAGATCATTTGAGAATGTAATAATACCATTTTACTTTCTCTGGCTTTTTGCTTTTTATCCCAATTCCCCTTATATTTGAATTGATAAATAAGTTATTTTGGTCAGGATCTTATTTTTAATCGCATTATTTTACGGTTCAGTTTTGAAATCTCAGGATCTGAATCATAAAAAATTCTATGCCCAGATTCATCATAGCTGTGTGGCAACTACCAATGGAGCCTATGATAGATATACTTTTCTGGTCCTGGAATTTAAAAATAATATAATATATCCGGCGTATTTACAGATACCTTCCGGAGAGTAAAACAGCAAAGATCCTGTTACTTATAAATATGAAAATAAAATATTATATCTTACAAAAACGTTAGGTTTTAAAGAAGATCCGGGACTGATTTTTAAATATGTAAATGGAAATCTGGTTCCGCAAAATAAAAAAAGCAAGCCAGACTTGATTTTTCGACCTTCTTTAAAGAACTATTTTAATAAAATTAAATGAAAAAAATAATATACTTAATCCTTTTTACCGTTACAAGTTCATTGTATTATGGCCAGACTGCAAAGGAAATTATAGATAAAAATATTGAATTATCCGGAGGCCTAACCAATTGGAAGCTGTTAAACTCCGTATTGCTGCAAGGAAAAGTAGTATTGGGAATTAAGGATGAGTATCCTATAAAAATATACCAGCAGAGACCTAATCTTACCAAAACGATCATTGTAATTGGAGGAAAAGAAACTGCGATTGAAGGTTTTGACGGAAACAAAGGCTATGCAATGAACTATGCAGCCAATAAACTTCAGGTGTATCCGGAATATGTACCGGAAAATTTTGATAATGATTTTATTGACTGGGAAAATAAAGGCTTTGATGCCAAATACCTTGGAAAGGAAAAAGTAGGCGAGATCTATTGCCATAAAGTAGAGCTGACCAAGAATGTGAATAAGAATATGTATTATTTTGATACAACCACTTATATGCTTTTAAAGGAAATTAAAAAAGAAGAAACGGTAGTATATTCCGATTATAAAAAAGTAGGAAACCTTACGATGCCTTTCAGAATAGAATCTTCAAGTCCTAAAAAAGATGGTGATTATGTGATGCTTCTTAACAGAATAGATATTAACAAGGTCTTTCCGGCGAATATATTTAAGTTTTAATTCATCAGCAGTTCCGGCTGCTTAAATTTATAAGAAATGAAAAATATTTTTTTAATGCTGCTTTCTTTCATGGCGTTTCTGCAAAGCTGCACCAATCAAAAAAGTGAAATTTCTCAAGCAAAAACCAAAGAACTTATGGGAAAAACAATATATGACTTTAAAGTAGAAAGCCTTGACGGTAAGGAAATCAACTTTGCTGATTTCAAAGGAAAAAAAATCCTGATCGTGAATACAGCTTCAGAGTGCGGATTTACTCCTCAGTATGCTGATCTTGAAAAACTATATGAAGAATATAAAGACAAATTGGTAATTGTAGGTTTCCCAGCCAATAACTTTGGCGGACAGGAACCAGGAAGCAATGCTGAAATCGGAACATTCTGCCAGAAAAACTATGGAGTAACATTCCCAATGGCCGCAAAAGTTTCTGTAAAAGGAGATGATACAGCACCTATCTTTAAATATTTAACAGAGCAGGAATTAAACGGAGTGAAGAATACAACTGTTCTTTGGAACTTCACCAAATTCCTGATTGATGAGAACGGAAAACTGATTGATACTTATGTAAGTACAACCAAGCCTACAAGTGATGCCATTACAAAGCATTTGAAATAAATAAAAAGTAAATTTATATACAGAAAGTGGATGCTATCATCCACTTTTTTTATTTTTGAATAAATAATAACTCATGAAAAAAATATTTTTTGCAGTTTGTATTGTAGCCGCTTTTTTATCAGGATTTGCCTTTAAAGCAGTTACAGAAAAAGAATCTGATGATCTGAAAAGAGTAACAGGGATTGGTGGTATCTTTTTTAAATCTAAAGATCCAAAAAAAATAAGAGAATGGTATCAGCAACATTTGGGCCTTGAAGTTAATGAATACGGATCTGTTTTTGAATGGTATCAGGGTGCTGATAACTCTAAGAAAGGGTTCAGCCAATGGAGTCCTTTCAGTGAAAAAACAAAATATTTTCAACCTTCTGAAAAAGATTTTATGATTAATTACCGGGTACAGGATCTTGAAAAGTTGGTAGAACAGTTAAAAAAAGAAAATGTAACCATTCTGGATAAAATTGAGAGCTATGACTATGGAAAATTCGTCCATATAATGGATATTGAAGGCAATAAAATAGAGCTTTGGGAGCCTAATGATATCGAATATGAAAAGCTGGGACAAAGTATGGGGAGTAAGACTACAAAATAAATTATATTTTTGTTCCGAATCTTTAAATAAAATACAAACTAAATCAAAGAATCTGTACAAATCTGTGGGTAAATAAAAATTACCACAGATTGCACGGATTTATACAGATTTTTTAGGATACTATTTTATCATCTATCAATTACCTTATCTGCAAAACAAAAAATATTTCCAAGCTTAATACTGGAGTAGCCATTACTTTTTATCTTAGAAGAATTAATCATAGCTTTTGCTAAAATATCTGTAGGCAAAGGCTTTTGACTTTCCAATAACCCTAGTTTATTCGCAAATTTTATAATCCGGCTGCCCAAAACTTCTCCCGTTCTTTCAGAATCTTTTCGCTCAAGCATTCCGGGTTTAAAAATGGTGATCTTATTAAAATGTAATTGTTTTACAGCGTCTTCCAGTTCTCCTTTCATTTTAGAATAAAAAATCCTTGATTTCGGATCAGCACCATAAGCAGAAACAAGTATATAATCTTCCACATCATTCTCTCTGGCAGCTTTCGCAAATTCATATTGGTAATCAAAATCTACTTTTTTCTGAGCTTCCTTGCTTCCTGCATTTTTCAGAGTAGTTCCCAGACATGAAAATGCAACATCTCCCTTCACCATCTCTTTCCATTCTTCAGGTTTTTCAAAATCCACAACATGAACTTTAAGTCTTTCATTCTCAATGTCAACAGGTTTTCGTACAAAAATATCGACTTCCTCAAAAGCCTTGTCGTTGAGTAACTGATTAACCAGATCTTTTCCTGTAGCGCCTGTAGCACCGATTACTAAAGCTTTCATAACAATAGGGGTTTATGTAATGGTATTTTCTTTCTTAAATTTACTAAATTTGAATAAAAGATAAAAGATAAAAGATAAAAGATAAAAGATCTTATCATTAAATATCTTACCCATCAATCATCATTTATAAATTGTCATTAATCATATTACTCATTATTAATTACTTGTAAAAAACCATGGATGCCAACGAAATACTAGACTATTGTCTTTCCAAAAAAGCAGTTACAGAAAGTTTCCCATTTGACAACGAAACCCTTGTACTGAAGGTAGACACCAAGATGTTCCTGCTAATGAGTCTGGAAAGACAGCCATTATCCATCAATGTAAAGACAGATCCAGAGTGGAGTGCAGAGCTTCGGGAGCAATATTCCCAGATTGAAGGAGCTTACCATATGAATAAAACCCATTGGAACTCTGTTGCAGTAGATGGGTTAAAAAGAGATTTGATCTTAAAACTTATTGATCAGTCATATGATCTGGTTTTTAAATCGCTGACAAAGAAAAGTAGGGAGCTTATTAATAATTCGTAAAATTTTATTTTTGATCAGCATATCGTACCTGTAAGAATTAAATATCATCTTACATTTTTATTAATTCTTATCGTATTCAATCATGTTGGTTTGTAAAAGCAATAGTTGATTTTTGCCATTCCTTAGCATTGCGGTTGCTGTTTTATCCTTTTGGCTAATATTAAATTCTATTGTAGCCTTGGTATTTTTTTGATGATTAAAAAAAGAATCAAACTGTTTAAAGGTTTTTTCTTCATTAAACTCAAAATCTACAGCGCATCGGTTACCGTTTTTATCATACCATTTAATATATACATTTTTAGGAATGCCACGTTCTTCATAGATGTTGTTTTGAAGGGTTTCATCAAAAAATACAAAACGCTCAGCATTGTAAAACCTAAAATCAGCATCAGAGATTTTTATTTCCGGAGATACTACAAAGGTTGGACACCAGTTGTAACGTGTTCGCAATTTGTCCCAATAACCATAAGGGATAGGTTTGTTTTTTGTATGCTGTTGTGTTTTAAAAGGTATAATAGTGGTATCTGTTAATACTTTTTTGCGCCATTCCTGATTAAATACATCTCCATATTTAAGTCCTTCTCCATCAATTACTGGTTTGGTGATATTTACTTTTTCTGCAGAGTAGCGGCCAATTTCTATTTGACGACGCCCGCTGCTGCCAGCCCATACCACTAATATTCCTCCCGGAGCAAAACCCATAATAACACTGTTATAGTTTTCCTGTGTTTTTCTTTTACCTATTTGCTCAGTATAGGGTGTATTGAAGAGCATTTGCAGTTTGTTATAATCAATAGGACTGTTCAACCGGTAAAAACAATCTTCTGCAAATGAATACCAGGTAAGATCCAGTTCCTTGGGGAGTGACATTGTTTTCTTATTTGTATTGCCTCCGTCTTCACCCCATTTTGCACCGTAATTTACAGTATTCCCTTCATTAAAGGTAAATTCATATCTTTCATTATTGGAAAGTAAAAAAATACCTTTGTATAACTGCACGGGATAAGCATCTGGATTACTCATTGAACCACGCCATCCTTCTCCGGTTGCCTTTATATTACCTGTAGAAGCTACTGTTTCTTGTCTTTCATTATGTTGCACAATGTTATATACAATAGAGATAACAACAATATATATGATAATGACCGGAAGTAGCGTTTTGTATGATCTAATGGCCCAGGTTATTAGAATACTGCTGAAAACCGTCAAAAAAATACTCAGGATTAAAATGATGGGAAACATTTCTGAGATAAGATCACCCAAATCAGCATACAGCTTGTGTTCATATTCATCACCTAACGTACTCACAAATAATAAGACAGGCAAAAGCACACAGGAAGTAAGGTAAAATATAAAACCATAAGCCAGTTCAAAGATTATATTGGGCTGATCAAGTAGGTTTAACTTTCTGCGAATGCCATTAAAACAGAAATAGAATAGGGTAATTAAAATAAAATAGGGTGAGCAGAATAGTGCTGCATATACCAGATTTAAATCGGCATTCTGTGTACATAACATGCCCGCTAAACTCAATATGGTAACCAGAATAGCGGAGATAATAGATTTGAAAATCATTTTATTATAGAATATCTATTTTGTTTTAAAGTTCGTACATCCGTTAGTATTTGTTGACTTTCTGCTAGTAGTCCATTCAGTCAGATTATTTACAAAAGATGTGAGGTTTAGTTACAACCTGAAGTGATACTAAGTAAATATAAATAAAATAATAAACCAAAATAGTTTTTATTGATTTATTATTAATGTTTAATAGACTTTTAGTGTATTTTTCAATACTGTTTTAAACTTATTTTTAATTATTTGGCATAAAATATAGGCAATTATTCTTTGTGAAATTAAAATTTTAAAGATATAGGTACGAATTTTGTTGTCAAATAGCTGTGAAATATTAAATTGAAATTAATTAAAATAAGAATAAATGAAAAATCACTTTTTATTATTCATGGCAGCTGGTACATTGATGCTATCAAGTTGTAATAAAGCAGAAAAGAAAACAGCTCCTGAAGCTTCAGTATCTGAAAAGGTTGCAGAAAATTCTTCTGATAATCTTAAGATAGAATTTACAGGTACAGAACAATTTACAATCAAAAATCCAAAACTTAAAGTAAGCTTATACGGAATAAGTGAAGGATTACAGGATACTCCTGCCACATTGATTGCAGAAAAGGAATTTGAAGGAAAAGCGATTCCTTTTACGATTGAATTACCATTACCGGCAGATGCTCAAAGCAAAATCAATCCAAAACCTATGAAGGGTGCTAAATATTATATAGCGACTGAATGGGATTCTGATGGTAATGGAAAAGCGAATGAAAAAGGAGATATCTTCATTGATCACGATAAAGCATTTCCGAATGTAAAATTAAATAGTGACACCCAAAAAATCTATGTAAAGATTTTGAAATAAATTTTCAGCAAAATAAATCAAAGGATAGAACAGTTGTAAATAAAAATTTTACAGCTGTTTTTTTAGTTATTTGAACTTCATTCCATGCTCATTTTATCACTTAGAATTATGAGCATGAAAACGATAAAATCCCAATTTTTAAGGTGTCTAAAATGGCTACAATTAGATAAAAGTCTTTCAGCCGATTTGTTTAATAAATGATGAGGCAATAGAAACAAACCTGAATCCAAAATACAGAACGTTCCCGTTTCCGAAATGAGACATTACAAGTTTTTAGAAAAGCTATAAGAATATATTTAAAAATTGTTAGTTTTGTATATTGTATACAATATGCAAAAAAAATGATAACACAAGAAACATTAAAAAGTCAAATAATAAAAGCTTTGTGGCAATTGATTATTGATGAGAAAATATTGCCTGACGAACCCATGAGAGAAGTTCATTTGTCAGAAATACTAAATATTAGTCGTACTCCTCTTAGAGATGCACTTCAGCAATTGGAATGGGAGGGTATAGTAGTATCGGAATTAAGGAAGGGATATCGGCTAGCCAAATTCTCAGAAGATGAAATTATTGAAATTTATCCTCTAAGAGCTAAGTTAGAACCATTTGCACTGGAGCTGTCAGGTATTCCAGATCAAAGAGTTTTGGAAGAACTTATTGAAATCAATATAAATATATTGAATACAAAGACTTCTAAAGAAATTGTGGAGCTAGATGAGCGTTGGCATTTGTTGTTAATTTCCAACTGTCCAAATAAAAGATTACTGAAAATGATAAAGATCTTGCATCGGCAATCACAACGGTATGAATATGCTTATATGGCAATGAATAATACTGTTGAAAAATCAATTACCCAGCATGATAACATAATTACTTGCTTACAAAATGGGCAGCTCCAAAAAGCCGCAGAATTGCTTGCTAAAAATAATTTGGTAGGTGTAGATACCCTCATTAACTGGTTAAATTCTAAAAACAAATAAAATGAAGTATACTTTTATTCTAACCATATTAATAACTATACTACCCCCACAAATGGGATATTCTTTTACATATAAACACGGAAAAACCATTCCGTATGATAGTTTAAGGAAAGGTTATTTTGAAAGTAATCAATGGAATAATTCAATTATAAACTACGAAAAACTACTGTTTCTTGATCCTGAAAATAAAAATGCAGTGGAAATGTTAATTAAAATTAAGGAGAAAATAGATAAACCTAAGACAAAAAATTTTAGCAAGCTAACTAATTTGATCAATCAGTATGCTGAAAATGAAATTAAAAAAGGCAATATAAACTCAATTGCTTTAGCTATTTATAAAAATGGAGCGGTTTTTCAAAATTACTATGGAGAAATTGATAAGGATCATAAAAACAAACCCAATGATAATACTCTATATGAAATTGCCTCTATTTCTAAAGTCTTCGTAGGCTCATTGGCGGCTAAAGCGGTGATCGAAAAAAGAATAAGATTAGATGATGATATTAGAATTTATATGGTTGAAGCATATCCTAATTTAGAATATCAAGGTACACCAATAACAATTAAAAATTTACTAACTCATACTCTTGGGTTTAAAAATAAGATACCAGAAAAGCTAACCAAAGTTAATAAGAGAATAGCTGAAGGTTATTATGAAAGCAGACCTTTTGATTATAATATGTCAACTTTTTTAGAAGAGCTCAAAACAGTAGAACTGAATAAAAAGCCAGGAACATTTTATGACTACAATTCTATAGGTTCAGAGCTAATGGCATATATTTTAGAACAGGTTTATCATAAATCTTATAAACATTTGCTTCAAGATTTTTTGAACGAATTAGATATGACAAATACCTATTTGGAAGATTATCAACAATATAAAGAAAACCTGGCTAATAGTTACACAAGCACTGGTGTATTAGCTCCCATAGAAAAGAATCCTTTATTGGGGGGTGGTTATGGTATTATTACAACATTGCCAGATTTGATTAAACTTATGAAATTTCAACTGGAGAGCAATAATCCCCTTATAAAAGAGTCAACCAGAGTTTTGTTTGAGGATGACCAAGATAATGTTATGGGGAACTTATGGCAAGATATGGGGATTGGTAAAGAAGAAGGATTTTATTATTCGAAAACTGGCGATACAAATGGGGTAAGAAGTGGCATTTTAATTTCTCCAGATAGCAAATATGGACAAATTGTAATTATTAATAACAAATCTGATTTAGCACTTAATGATTGGGAAATACTATTTAACAAAATAGAAACGGACTTGATTAAGTATCCAAAATTAAACTTGAAATCAATATTGAAATCAAAGTTTATATCTGATCCTCAATTGGCTAAAAAATCATTTGATGTTTTAAGCAAACAAGAAGGAAGTTATTTCAATACCAATCTTCAATTTACATTGAATAGTCTTGGATATGATTTATTATATAGCGATAAAGAAGTAAATAATGCCATTACAATATTTGAATTTGCAACAAAAGAGTATCCTGATAATGCAAATTCATTTGATAGCCTTGGGGAAGCTTACTTTGTAAATAAAGAATACAAAAAGGCTATTCTAAATTATAAAAAATCACTTAAACTAGATCCAAATAATGATAATGCTAAAAAACACATTTCTGAAATAAATAAATTAAAATCTGATCATTGAAAAGCAAAGCAATAAGCACTATTACCAAATCATCATCCGATTTTTTTAGAATCTTTATAAAAACTGAGTATTCAACCAATATATCTTTTTCCTGAAAACTTTTATAAAGAAAAGGCTATTCATCACTGAATAGCCTTTTCTTTATATCTTAAAAATTAAATTCTTCTGTTAATCGCTTATCTTCGTCTAGTCGCTCAATAAGTTTTTCCAAACCTTCAAACTTGATTTCATCATGAAGAAAATCTCTGAATCTCACAGTGATCTTTTCATCATAAATATCATCGTCAAAATCAAGGATATACACTTCAACGGTTAATTTTTCTCCATTTACCGTAGGATTGGTTCCAATGCTCAGCATTCCTTTATATTGCTGACCTTTTATGTCTACTTCAACAATATAAGCTCCTTTTTTAGGTAAAAGTTTAATAGATTGCGTATCGATATTAGCCGTAGGATAACCTATAGTTCTTCCGATTTTCTTGCCATGAACTACAGTTCCGGAAACAGGGTAGAAGTATCCCAACATTTCATTGGCTTCTTTAATATTTCCCGTTAAAAGTGCATTACGAACCTTGGTAGAACTGATATTATTTTCATGAATGTTAATGGCTTCCATCTGTTCCACTTCAAAATCCAGTTCTTTGGACAGCTTTTGAAGAAGTTCAAAATTTCCGCTTTTATTTTTTCCGAAAGAATGATCGTATCCTATAATAAGGTATTTCACATTAAGTTTATCAATCAGGATCTGGCGTACAAATTCTTCTCCGGTAAGGTTTCTGAATTCTTCGTCAAACTCCTTCAGAAACAAATTGTCAATGCTGTACTTTTCAATACGCTGTTGCTTTTCCTCTATTGTATTCAGGAGTTTTAAATCTTCATTGGGATTAAAAACAAACCTCGGATGTGGCCAGAACGTAAGGATGGCCGTTTCCAGATTGTTCTCTGTTCCTACTTTAATTAGTTCATCGATAATACTTTTATGTCCAAGATGCACCCCGTCAAACATACCTAAAGACAATGCTAGAGGCTTTTGAGAGGTATAATCTTTAAAATTCTTGAAAACTTTCAAAACGGGAAAAATTTGACTGCAAATATAGATATAATGTAACAATCTATCAATATAACAATGGACCAATATTTTTTTCTGGTAAATAGGTTTGTAAAACTAGTAAACAGTGCCTTTGGTAAATTTCTAAAAAGTATGATAAAAATCTTTTTTTTACCAATTGCGGGTTTATGAAGAATCACTATATTTGCACCAAGAAAAAATTTAGCAATGGCAAACCAAATTAAAGGTAAAATTTCTCAAATTATTGGTCCGGTAATCGACGTTGTCTTCAATGATGTGGAAGCAATTCCATCTATCTATGATGCGTTAGAAATTACAAAAGAAAACGGTGAAAAAGTAGTTTTAGAGGTAGAACAACATATTGGCGAAGATACAGTAAGATGTATTGCAATGGACGCTACTGATGGTCTTAAGAGAGGTCAAGATGTAATCGGATATGGAGATCCTATTACAATGCCAATCGGTGAGGCTGTAAACGGAAGACTATTCAACGTTGTTGGTGATGCTATCGACGGACTTCAAAATATATCTAAGGATGGTGGTCTTCCAATTCACAGACCAGCTCCAAAATTTGATCAATTATCAACTTCAGCAGAAGTTTTATTTACAGGTATTAAAGTAATCGACCTAGTTGAACCTTACGCAAAAGGGGGTAAAATTGGATTGTTCGGTGGTGCCGGTGTAGGTAAAACGGTATTGATTCAGGAGTTGATTAACAATATTGCAAAAGGACACGGAGGTCTTTCTGTATTCGCCGGAGTAGGTGAAAGAACGAGAGAAGGAAATGACCTTTTGAGAGAGATGCTTGAATCAGGAATTATCAAGTATGGTGATGATTTCATGCATTCTATGGAAAACGGAGGTTGGGATCTTTCAAAAGTAGACCTAGAGGCTATGAAAGAATCTAAAGCAGCATTCGTATTTGGACAGATGAACGAGCCGCCAGGTGCAAGAGCTAGAGTAGCACTTTCTGGTCTTACATTAGCTGAGTACTACAGAGATGGTGGTGAAAGCGGACAAGGTAGAGACGTACTTTTCTTTGTAGACAACATCTTCCGTTTTACACAGGCTGGTTCTGAGGTATCTGCACTTCTTGGTCGTATGCCATCAGCGGTAGGTTACCAACCAACTCTTGCTTCTGAGATGGGTGCGATGCAGGAAAGAATTACTTCAACTAAAAATGGTTCAATTACTTCAGTACAGGCGGTATACGTACCTGCGGATGACTTAACTGACCCGGCTCCTGCAACAACGTTTGCTCACTTGGATGCAACTACAGTACTTGACAGAAAGATTGCTTCATTAGGTATTTACCCAGCGGTAGATCCATTGGCTTCTACTTCAAGAATCTTGTCTCCAGAAGTTATTGGTCATGAACACTATAACTGTGCTCAAAGAGTAAAAGAAATCCTTCAGAGATACAAATCACTTCAGGATATCATCGCAATCCTTGGTATGGAAGAACTTTCTGAAGAAGATAAATCAGTTGTTTACCGTGCAAGAAAAGTTCAGAGATTCTTATCTCAGCCTTTCCACGTTGCAGAACAGTTTACAGGTATCCCAGGATCTTTAGTAGATATCAAAGATACTATCAAAGGATTTACTATGATTATGGATGGTGAATTAGATCACTTACCAGAAGCTGCTTTCAACTTGAAAGGAACGATCGAGGAAGCTATCGAAGCTGGACAAAAAATGTTAGCTGAAAACGCTTAATAATTAGACATAAAGATATCAGATACTAGACATGAGACTTTAAAGTGTCTGAAATCTGAAATCTGAAATCTTCAAATCTAAATTAAAATGAATATAAAAATTTTAACACCAGAATACGTAGTTTTTGAAGGAGAAGTAAACTCAGTATTATTGCCTGGAAAAAATGGTGAATTTCACATCATGAAAAACCACGCAGGAATTGTTTCTTCTTTAATTGGTGGGAAAGTAAAGCTTTTTACAAACTCTGTAGATGAAGCTTTCGCAAAAAACCTAACCAAAGAAAATGATAAAGACTCTATCTTTTCATATTCTATCAAAAGCGGTGTTGTGGAATTTAATCATAACAAAGGAATTATCCTTTGCGAATAATTAAATGAAAAGCTAAATATATTTTCAAAAAAGTGTAACTTTGGTTACACTTTTTTTATTTCATATCATGTAAAAGTCTGATTCTATGAAGAAAAGTATAATCATATTCTTTACAATTCTGGGAATTTTCCTCAATGCTCAGAATATTAAAACCAAAAGAGGAATTATCAATTTAGACGGAATCCCGGTGGCGAAAATATCCAATAAATCCAATGAGTATACCTTCATGGATTTAAAGGAAACACCATTGTATACAATAAAATTTATTGATAAAAGTATTGTTGACTCTGTCAGAGACAGCTATATACAGATTAATAGGGTATATAACAGGGATAAAACCATTGAAGTAGATTATTCATCACCTTCTGCATTTTCCGGAGAAGAAAAATCTGCGGTATATACTTCTGTGAAAGATTTTAAAATCATTGATAATAAAGGAATAAACGTAAAGACCCTGGATGAGCTGTTTTCAAATGTTCCTAAAAGGAAACTGGACAGTAAAACAAAAGATGCCTATACGATCAGAAAGAAGATTGATAAAATGAATCTGGAAGTCAATAAAGTAGGTGAGATCCTTAGCAATGGAGTTCCTGTCGGTTATTTTACGAATCTACCAGTAAGTTTTGGTTCAGATGATAAAATCATGGAGAAAAGCTTTCTGGATATTGAGATCTATGATGCAAAAAGTAAGCTCATAGGTAGATATATTACAACCACGAAGCAACTAAAAACAGCTGGTGGAAAGTCTTTTACCCTCTTCAAGGAAATGTCCGGAAGAGCATCAATCTTAAAATATCCAACCTATAAAGCACTTGCCGAACGTATGGCCATCATGGATCCCAATTTTATTAAAATCCAGGAAAAGGTAACTGTAGGCCCAGTTACAAAAGATACTCCTAATTGAATTGAATTGAATTGAATTGAATTGAATCCGTTTAAAAAATACATAAACAAAAACCTTGGAGCAACTTTCCGAGGTTTTCTTTTATAACCACTTCATTACATAGATTCTTCACTTATTTTATTCGTGCATTCGTGGCAAAAAATATACGCCACGAATGCACGAATTTTCTTTTTTGCTGTGTGTAAAATAGCGTATAATTATCTGATAAATCTGTGATATCTATATCTTTTCCAGATTCTTACGATATGACAAAGATGCGGATATTTAGATGGAGTTCAAAGTAAAAATAATTCAATAGCAACAGGCTTTAGCCAAAACATTACAACAAATCTCATATTGATTTATTTTTAGTATTTTAATCTAAAATAAATTCCAATGAAGAAGATAGTATTTTTTGTTGCCTTATTTCTGTTCTCAATGGCTCCAGCCCAGAAGAAATTCCAGATAATCTATCAGAATGAGGATTATTATACAGCTTATATTGCTGATAAAAATGGGAAAGTCATCAGGAAACTTGATGATTCATTTGGTTTGAATTATAGACCAGAAACTTTAGGTTATTTCTCTATTTTCTCAATAAAAGGAGAAGAGGGTTGGACAGCCATTGACATCAACGGAAAGAAGTTATTTAAAGTTTTGAATACCGAAATAGGAACTATGAGTCCTGATGATATCATTCAAAAAAAGATAAGGATTGTTGATGAGAACAATAAAATTGGATTTGCAGATGAGAAAGGGAGAATAATTATTAAACCTCAATTTGAGGAAGTATCTTCCTTTTACCATGGAAAGGCTATTATTGGAGAAAAATGCAAAAAGAAATCTTTGAATGACCATCCACAAGAGCAAGGCTGTCAACATTATTTCATTGAATGTGAAAATAATGGATACATCAACACTAAAGGAGAAGTCATCGAATTGGGAAAATACACTTTTGAAGAAATAGCCAATAAGATCAAATGGAAATATGATTACTAAAAGACTCATTCAGAATTTAAAAATCTGCGTCATCAGCAAAATCAGCGAAAGAAAAATAAAAAAATCATTAATTAGAAAATTCCTGAGAAAAATCACCACAATTTTACAAACTCAAAATCACCCCATTTCCCTTCAATTGCTGCATAGGTTTTGAGAACCAGAACAATTCAAAATCTTCAAAATTTTCTTCAAACTGAGTCTTAAGTTGCTGAACTGTAGGTTTTTTCTGATTGTCTATAGAATGTTCTTCCAAAATATTCATCAGCCATTCTGCTTTGTCCTGTTCCATTTCAACCTTAACAATATTGGTTTTTAAGTGGAATGTAAGAAGTGTATATGTACCAGAATATTTCTTTTTATTTTTTATGCGATTCTCAGCGATTACATTTTTGGTTAAAAAGACAACTTTTGAATTTCCTTTAAATTTAAAATCTTCCTCTTCCAATAAACTGTCGTGAATATAATCGGGATGGATTGTTGTTCTTGGAATTTTAAAATCAAACCACTCTTGAAGAGGAAGTTCAAAATTAATTCCGTGCATATAATTGAATAAGGATTTTTTTAAACCTGAACTAAATTTACCATGATTGATTCCGGTCTTGTCCGTAAAATCAATATCATTATTAGCAAATAAAATTTCCTGTTTGATTGGAGTCACTCCAAACTCTTCAGGGTTTAATCCAACAGGTGAATGGGCAGTCATTGCAAACTGATGCCAGAATCCACTTTGAAGAATTCCCATTTCAAATAACTGGCGAATCATTTCCATAGAATCAATCGTTTCCTGAATGGTTTGTGTTGGGTAGCCATACATCAGATAAGCATGGATCATAACTCCGGCTTCTGTAAAATTTCTTGTCACTTTTGCAACCTGTTCCACAGAAATTCCTTTATCAATTAATTTTAATAAACGGTCACTTGCTACTTCCAATCCACCAGAAACAGCAACACAACCTGAAAGCTTTAATAAATAACATAAATCACGGGTGAAGCTTTTTTCAAAACGAATATTAGTCCACCAGGTAACTACAAGGTTTCTTCTGAGAATTTCAAGAGCAACCTCTCTCATCAAAGCCGGTGGTGCGGCTTCATCAACAAAATGGAATCCGGTTTCCCCTGTTGTTTTAATAAGTTCCTCCATTCTGTCAACCAGAATTTTAGCAGAAATAGGTTCGTAGATCTTAATATAATCTAAAGAGATATCACAGAAAGTGCATTTTCCCCAATAGCATCCGTGAGCCACGGTTAATTTATTCCATCTTCCGTCACTCCACAAACTGTGCATGGGATTGGCGATTTCAATGACTGAAATATATTGATCCAGTCTTAAATCCGTATAATCCGGCGTGCCAATATCTACCTGCTTATAATCATGTCTTTTGGTGTTGTTCTTATAAACGACTTCCTGATTTTCAAGTAAAAATGTTCTTTTGTATTGGTGTTCTTCGTTTTGCTGAGGATGGCAGACATTTTCACATAGAAGTTCAAGAGGAAGTTCTCCATCATCTAATGTTATAAAATCAAAAAACTCAAATACCCTTTGATCTTTGATTTCTCTTAATTCAGTGTTGGGAAAGCCTCCTCCCATTGCAATTTTAATGTGTGGAAAATTTTTCTTTATAAACTGTGCACTTCTGAATGCAGAATATAAATTTCCTGGAAATGGAATAGAAAAGCACACCAATTTAGGTTGAACAGTTTCTATTTTTTCTCGAAGAATGGTTAAGGTGAAATCATCGATAAATGTTTCTTTATCAGCTAATTTTGAATATAATTCATCAAAAGAATTGGCACTTTTTCCTAATCGTTCGGCATATCTGCTGAAACCGAAATCAGCATCAACATTTTCAACAATATAGTCTGAAATATCCTCCAGATATAAAGTCGCTAAATGTTTTGCTTTATCCTGTAATCCCATGTTTCCGAAAGCAAATTCCATATCATCCAACTGGTTGAAACGGGAAGCTTCAGGAAGAAAGTTCATGCTGCAGATCTGTCTTGCCAGTGTAGGAGTTTTCCCTTGTAAAAAAGGAATCACCTGGTCAATGGTTTTTAAATATTCTTCTCTTAATGCATAAATTCTCTGGGAATTTTCAGAAATATTCTGAACATCAATTTCTTTATTGAAAACTTTTTGTAATCCACCATTTGAAAATAACTCCAAAATAACATCTATTCCTAAATCAATCTGATAACTGGAAATATTTTTAGTATTTAAAAATCCTTTAATATAGGCAGTAGCTGGATAAGGAGTGTTAAGTTGGGTAAAAGGCGGAGTAATAAGAAGTAAGTCTTTCAACAGAAATTTTTTGCAAAGTTATAAGTTTTAAATGCAAAAGAGCAAAAGTTTTGATTAATTATTCACCTAAAAGCATAAAATACTTTTCTCTAATTTCTGTGCCTATTTATGATTACATTTTCCAGTGATAATAAGTCCATTCAATCCCAAATAATCCGGAATGTGTTTCAATATCGAGATCATTTCCTTTCCCAAATTTGTTATAGATCTTTCGGTCTACATCAATTGCCATTGGTTTTACATATTCTTTTAAATAATAAGAGCGAGAATATTGAAGACCATTTTCAGATCTTATGACCTTATTTTTTCTACCCAGAATTTCATATTTCTTATTTTGAATAGTAATGAATTCTTTACCGGGAATGTTTGGATATATATCTGTATATTCGGCTGTTGAGAGATCTTTCCAAAATGCAGGACTATTCATTTTTTCTTTTGAAACCACTTTTAATTCATGTTTAGTTACTTCATAAGTGCCATCCGAATCTGATTTGTTTTCAGTAGAAATAGCTTTGTCAATGATTAAAAATTTTTTTGCTGACGGTTTTGAAAAATCAAAAGATATATTAACTGCTAAAAAGAATGGGATACAATAATAACTCATAGTCTGTAAGATACTCTGATTATTGGCTGAAATATTTTTTGATTTAATAAAAAGAGATCCTATTACCGGTAAAATAAATAAAAGAAAATTAGTGATTAAAGTAAAATTATAAAATTCAAGAATTTTCCAGAGTATAAGAAAATATAGAATAGGTGTAGTGAGGAACAGAAGCTTATAAGAGGTTAATTGATCAATATTTCTCCTATCTGTATCATTCATGAAAAATCTTAGCCAGGGAATACAAAAAATAACAATACATAGAATCCTGAAGTGTATTGACAATGGGTCTGAAAACAACAAAACGATGCACAAAAGTATTCTTGTAATCAAAGAAAAAACGACCTTCAAAATAAATTTCATATTGTATTTGCCATCAATTTGTTGAGTAAATATAAAAAATTTCTTGAAAAATAGCCTCTGTATTATTAAAAAGGAATGTTTTAATTATCAGTTTATTATAATGAGCTGAAACATGAGAAAAAAGTAGAGCTGAAAGATATTAATTTTTTTACATGTATAATAATTGTTAGTTTTGGATGCTGGATTTGGTGTATAATCCAATAAACGGTTAATAAGAAAATAAAAGGAAAAAAGATAGCAAAATGACTGATGTATTTGAAAATTACCTATCCTCAACAGGATCACTATTAGCAGAGGAAATCAGCTTTTCTGCGAAGTTCTTCAAGCCGATCCACTTAAAAAAGGGTGATTTTTTTATTCATGAAGATGAAACCTGCCGCCATATTGGATTTATCGCTAGTGGTGCTGTAAAAGCATATGCTACCGACAAGGATGGAAAAGAAAATATAACCTGTTTCAAGTTTGAAAATGAATTTGTCACCTCATTTCAGGAGTTTGTGACACAGGAAAAACCCAGAAGGAGCATCAGGGCTATTGAAGATAGTATAATCTATAGAATAAACTACCCGGACTATCAGCATCTGCTTGGTCAGGTGACTGCCTGGAACGGAGTTATAAAATTGGTGATGGAGCAGGAGTATAACCAAAAGGAACGTTATCTGCTGAATTACAATAATAGGTCAGCTGTGGATAAATATAGTCAAGTTCTGTCTGACGAACCGATACTTGCCCGGCGCATAACGACGCAGGATCTGGCGTCATACCTTGGCATTACACAACGATCGCTTACGCGGGCGAAAGGACAAATACATAAGTCCAATATATTATAGACAAATGTCCTTATATAAGTATGGATCGGTGATGTAGATTTGCATAAAAAAAACTATGCTACGTCAGATTGCTCCCGAAGTGTTCCAGATTTCACTGATGCCACGAAACAGTATCAACTGCTATATTATTGAAGGTATATTGATAGACTCCGGAATCAGGAGTTCGTATACGAGTGTAAAGAAAGCTCTCCAGAAAATTCCTGTTTATCAACATGTACTTACCCATGCTCATGCAGACCACCAAGGTTGTAGCGATCAGATATGTACTGAGTTTGCGATCCCCTTACTCTGCCATCCGGACGAAGTTTTGAGGACTGAAACGGGGATGGTAACCAACGACTATCCAAATCCGGAACATTGGATAGCAAAGCTTCAACAAAAGTATTGGGCAGGTCAGGGAAATAAAGTAGAACGCACAATCGTTGAAAATGATAGGATCGGAAATTTTCGGGTAATAGAAACGCCCGGACATTCGCCCGGTCATATTTCTTTATTCCGTGAGCAAGATGGTGTACTGATAATCGGAGATGTGGCGACCAATATGAACCTGCTTACTACAGCGACAGGTTTGCGGCTTCCCCCAAATATATTCACCTCGGATCAGCAACGCAATATCCAATCACTCCAGAAGTTGGCAAAACTGAATCCATCCATTATCTGCTTCGGTCATGGACCTGTCATGCGAAATACAGATCAGAAGTTTGAGAAGTTTGTGGCTAAATATAATTTACAATAGATTCACCAGGGCTTTCTTCCTTTCTTCTCTTATAAAACGGATGCAAAAAATTATTTAAACACAGCATCGGGTGTATTTTTATTGATGAAATGAAGAAAAGCCCCTTCATCAAAATAGCCATTTTTATCTATAATTTCAGGATGCAGGAATTCTGCTTCATTAGAACCATCCAAACTTATATTTTCAATAAATCTTCCTTCTTTTCCCTCAATTACATTGTGAAGACTTATTAAATATTTTGAACGGATACTGCCTTCTGCAACGGTATAATGTCCGTTTTCTGCAATAAGTGAACTGGTTATATTTCCATTACTAAAAGTTTCATTATCATTACCCGATGCTCCAAACAAAAGATTACAGGAAAGGTTTCCTGAACAATAAAGTGAACCGTTGACAATGATATTTTTTGCCTGTATATTTCCAATAACAATAAGTATAACATAATCCTCAACAAAAAGATTTTCGGAAAGGGTAATGTCTTGTTCAAATAAGATGATTTTATAGCCTTCTCCATCTTCTGTTATTAAATCAAGAGAGGTTGAATGCATGTGTTCTGCAAGGATAATTTTAGGGGTATTATCATCATTATTTTCCTCTAAAGATGCTGCTTTTATCTTTTCTGCGGTTTCCTCATCCAGCATTTCAAGAAATTCTGAAAGATCTTCCTCATCTGAAGAATGATCTTCAAAAAAAGTAAAATCTAACATTGATGAAACTGTAAAATAAAAATTCTCAGATTGATTTTTAAGCCGGGTATATAATTGATCTTTTGTGAGTTGTTGTAATTCTTTCATAAACTTTAGCTATACTGCACCTACTTATTCTAAAGAAAATAGATAGATGCAATATAAGGAGATCAATTTTGTTATGCCAGAAAGCCAAATTTATTCTCAAACAATTTTCCTATCACAGGAATAGGTTTTCTCTGTTCATTAGCTGCATTAATAATCCCGAACACCCATAAGATTAATAAAATCAATCCAATATAATTTAAAAATGACAAAACAGGAAGAATTGAAACTGTAATTGAAAGAATAAAATTGACAACCACAGTTAGAAGAAAGAACCCCAAACCTTGTTCCAAATGATAATGGGCCAGGTCATTTTTAGTGGATAAATCTTTGCTTTTAACGTAAGCGATAATCCAGCCGATAATCGTTACATAGCTTAAAATAGAAATTGTTTTGCTGTTCATATTAAAATATTTTCTGCCAAAAATAAGAAGGAGGTTTTCACCTGTCAAGAGCTGATTGGTTTATTGCTGCTTTGAATTGGTATTCTGTAGGTCCTGGCAAAAAATGGTTTCCAGTCAATTTTATTCTTCTCTCATGAGTTTAAAAAAAGCCTCTTTCTTTGTCCTCGATATCGGAATGCTGGCACCATTTTCCATTTCTATCATACCTTCCCGGGAATAGCTTACAATATATTGGGTATTAATAAGATGAGATTGATGTACCCGAAAGAAATCAGGGGGAAGCAGAATACTTTCGTAATTTTTAAGAGGTTTGGAAATCATAATTTTCTTTCCATCATTCAGGTAAAAAGTAGTGTAGGAACCTGATGTTTCACAATGCATGATCTGGCTGATCTTCACCACATGCATCGCCTCCTGAGTAGGAAGAATGATTCTTTGTGGGGTTTTGTGCATATTATGACTGAGTTCGCTTATTTGCTGTTCTTCAAGGAATCGCTCCTTTAGTCCTGAAATTCTGTCGATAGCTATTTTGAGTTCTTCAGTATCAATAGGTTTTAGTAAATAATCCAAAGCACTGAACTTAAACGCCCGGATAGCATATTCTTGATAAGCAGTTGTAAAAATCAAATGAAATTTTCGGTGAGAAATTTTTTGCAATACATCAAAACCGGTCCCATTTTTCAGCATAATATCCATGAAGACAAGATCAGGCTGAAGCCTGTCAATCAGTTTTGCTGCTTCATCAGCGCTTTCAGCATAACCAATGATCTGTATTTTATCCGGAGCTATCATCTCCAGCATAATAGACAATGCTTCCCGTAGGTGATATTCGTCTTCTATGATGATTGTTTTGTACATACTTTATAATATTGGAATAGATAATGTGACCATACAACCTTGCTGACCATCTTTGTCAATTGTAAGTTCTCTGACTTCAAGTTTTGCCTGTGAATTATCTTTAAGCATAAGAAGCAGTCTCTCATCCGTAATTTTAGTTGAAAGAGAGCGATGGGAATCATCTGTTTTCTGCCTTCTGGAAGCGGTAAGCCCAATTCCATTGTCTTTAATAGTACAGATAAGAAGATTTTCTACTGGCTTTTCTTCAAAAGTAATAAATAATATTCCTTTTTGAAATACCTCCAAAGGTTTAAGACCATGCTCAATCGCATTTTCAACAAATGGCTGTATTAAAAGAGGCGGAATAGGAAGCTGCTGATCTACAGAATCATTGCATTGTATATGGTAATCAAAACTTTGATTCAGGCGAAGCTGCTGGAGTTCGATATAATTTTTCAAAGTGAGTGTTTCTTCTTCAAGAGTGACTGTTTCCATTCTGGATTGTTCCAATACACGACGGCTTAGCTTGGCAAATTTTCCAAGATACAACACTGCAAGATCTGTATCTTTTCTGAGGATCATTCCCTGGATATTCCCTAATGCATTGAATATGAAATGAGGATCCATCTGAGACTGTAGCAATCGTCTTTCAAGAGACAACTTCTCTGCTAAGTTTTCGAGCGTTTCCTTTTCAAGAAGCTCCATTTTGAGCTTATTATTAGTCTGTTGCTGTTGAAGAAAATCTTCTCTTTTCTGATGATAGCGTTGCCGGAAGTAGTAAGATCGGTACATAAAGACCAATCCAATCAGTAAAACGGCGGAAATTCCATATCCTAATAATTGATTTTTTTTCTGAAGTTTATTTTCCTGTTCCAACTGTTTAATGCGAGCTATTTTCTTTTCAGATTCATATTTGGCATCAGTATTTTGAAGGATCTGTTGAGTAGATTCATCATACTTTAGTTTATTATATTTGATGAAAGATGCATCATATTCAAAGTAGGCTTTATAGTCTTTTTCTTCAGCAGCAATATTTTTCAGGCATTCATAAAATGCTGCCAAAAGATAATTGTCTTTGTAGGGAAGACTCTGCTGATAGGCAATTCCTTCCTTGAACAGATTTTCTGCGGTTCTGTATTCTCCTTTTGATACATAATACTGCCCGCGCAGGCCCATAGAACTTCGGTAAACTCCTTTTATTCCATATTGTTTACCAATCACTACAGCTTTTTCCAATGCTGAAAGAAATGAATTTTCATCAATCGGTTTCGGTCCGTTCATATATAAAGCTGCCAGGTTAATATAAGCAATTCCGATATTGCTTTTACTGTCTATTTTCGTCTCATTTTTTTCAATAAAATCAATAGTTTGCTTAAAAAAAGAAACTGCTTCCTGCCAACGGTTATTTTCTCCTGCCGCAATAAGGTCAGAAAGATAACTTCCTACTGCAAGCCGGGCATGGAGAATACTTTCCGGATTTCCGGATTTTTCTGCAAATGAAAGCCCTTCATCAGCATATTTTTTTACTTTATCAGGAGAGTCTGGTGAGAAAAGATAGGAAATGTCAGCTCCGAGTTTGGCTGATTGGTCGTAGCTCTGCATTGTATTAAACAAGGCATAGGCTTCCAGAAAGAAAGTAAGCGCCTGTGTTTTATCATCAGTATACGATTTAAGGTAGCCCATAGCAGTATTGGAAAAAGCTTTTGCACGATTGCTTTTTATGGAGCTTGCAATATCATAAGATCTTTCCGCATATTTAGTGAATTCTTTGAGATGGAGAAGACGTTTATGGGTTAGGGCGAGATAAGCACTGCAAATAGCTTCATCCTCTTTATTTCCCATTTTTTGAGCATTTTGAAGAGCTGCCATCTGAATGGTAAGACTTGCCGACGAATCAGTAAATCTTTTGGAATATCCTTCACTGGCTTCATGTTCTATAGCTGATACTTTCTGAGCTTTTATAGTGCCCATAGAAATCCAGCAAAATAGAAAGCAAAATAAGATGTTGGTTATATTGTTTTTTTTCTTCACGATGTAATTGATTCGTATGGCTAAAGTATAAATTGTGGAAGTATTGACAAAATAGCAATAGGTTTAAAATGCAGATTTTAAGAGGGAATTTGAACCAAACTAAGCATGTTGCAGCCAATTTTTTACCGAATACCAATTCAGAATGTACAAATACCAATTCATGCTGGTGAAAGCATGTTTGAATATTTAATCTTGCATAGAATATAATGTAATAACCATGAAAACTATATATAAACTTCTGATCTTTATTCTTTTATTTCTCCCTGTTAAGTTTCTGTTTTCTCAGCAGCCGGATGAAAAACGAATAAGCATTGAAGTATCCGTGAAGGATGGAAAAAACCAGATTGTTTCTGCTGTGAAATCCTATACAATCTCTTATAATAAAACGCTGATAACTCCTGAAAACAATAAAACCAATGAGGTGAAAGCGTTTTATATATCATTGGATTTTGAAAAACAGGATATTCCACTTTTAAAGGCATTTGTACAAAACAAAACCGGCTTGGATGGGCAGATTACAATAACAGATACCTTCGGAAAATTACCAGCCCGGAAAATTGAATTTAAATCAGCGGTCATGGACCTGATGACAGACCAGACAACAGGGGATTATCATGGTATGTTTATGAATCTAAGCTGTAATGTCCTTATTATTGATGGATTGAAAATAGAACATTAAGACTCACAAATGATGAAAAAAATACAATATATGTAATGCATTAAAATTTCTGAAATGAGGTATGTACAGTTTAAAGATATCAAGTATAAATTTCCTAAAGACAGTTGGCTGTATTGGCGCAATGAAAAACATGATGGTGAATTTGATGAAAATTGGGTGATTTATGTTGAAGATACTTTTGAAGTAGAAAATGTAAACCTGGATGATCCTTTTACTATTTTTAATGCCATAGAAAATTTAACTGACATCAATCAGGAAGCCTGTATGGCTGTGCTTATTGATGGAAATTTTAAAGCAGAAAATATCTATAATAACGAATCAGACGGTTCTATTTGCCTGTGTGTATTGGGAAATCTTGACGCAGATAATATGATTGTTGGCGGACAGGAATTATATATTACAGGAAATCTGAATATAAAAGAATGTTTCTGGGGTAATTATAACCATGGAGATCTTATTGTAAAAGGAGAAACAAAAACCAGAGTCTTTGTAGCAACGGAAGGTTATCACTATGATTATAAAAAAGAACGGGTAACAGCTGAATTTTTTCTTTGTGATGAAGAGGAAGAAGATGGAATTTTCGACCGCACATTTCCAGAAGCTGTTTTTTCTGAAGAAATACTATATACAGAAGATGAAGTAGAGGAAGACGATCTTTTTACCTGGAATGCCTGGCTTTCCCGTTCTGAGGCTATCAAAATGTTGGAAAAAAACGATTCCATTATAAAGAAAGATATTCATGTTATTTCAAAAGAAGAACAAAAGAACACTGAACTTTCTTCTATTCCAAAGTGTTTTGAAAATACAGTGTTTAATGGCTTTTCATCTTTTATTTTGCAGCTAGATAACTTTCATAAGCTGATGAGTATTGTAAAGTTACATAAAGAAGAATATCAGTATTATACTTTCGAAGATTACGAAGTACAGCTCCACCCTGATACAGAAGAAGGACAGGCGCATGCCATGTTTACCCATGTATCAGGCTTTATATTTTTTATCTGCATAGTAACGGATGAAAATGAAGGAGAAGTACTCTCAGCAGTATATCGTGAAAACGAAGAATCTTCTTTTATAAATGTTTTTCAACAAGGAACAGCTTTGCATTATATCACTTCATTGAATATTCTTTGGAATGATCTTCTTACAAGAGCTGAGCGTGGTGCTTACTTCTATAATAAATTTCTGAAAACCGTTAAGCCTGAAGAAATTCTCAGTTTTCTAAACCTACCAATAGTACAGGAAAAGTATAACGATTATAAAGATGCGGATAAAAATAATTTCTGGTATGGCGGATATTGTTTCCTGATGCGCAGGCATGGCGAAAGAGGATTGGCAGGAAGTATTGATATAGGGAAGGAGAGGGAAGCAGAGACTTTTGATATGAGAACCTACTGCTTCAGACCAGATGAACTTGATGAGCCTGAAAGATGCAACCTTTTTTACGCTTCAAGCCAGGAAAACCTTAGCGATGACAGTTACTCAGGTAACGGAGAGGTATTTAAAGTATTTCTTTACGATTGGAAACTGTTTAGAGAATCAACAGAATGGTATCCTAAAGTAGGAAAGGCATTTACAGCAATGAATGAAGAATATCTGGAAGAAAAGAATATATAAACCTAAAGACAAATACTGTGAATACATTACATCAAGAGGCCATTGAAGCATTCCGCCAAAAAAACTATGCTGTAGCGGCAAAAAATTGGATCAAAGGACATGCTCTTCCGGATGACAGGGAGGAGCTTAAAGAAATTTATCTTTGGGCAAATTCTTTAAATGAAACTTCCCCGGACTCCGATCTTTGTTCGATATTGGGATTAATTGCTCTGGATCATCATGATATTTTTACGAATGACCGTGAAAAAGCTCTTCTCCAATGTATAGAATGGAGTAAACAGGGAATCAGTATCAGCCCTAATCACCCATGGTGTCATCGTCATGCTGGATCTTCCTTCTATTGGATGAATCAATGGGAAGAAGCGGTTCCTTATTATGAAAAAGCAATATCATTAGTTCCATCACCAACTTTACAAGTTAGATTATTTACTATTAAAAATAAGAAGAACCCTCATCCTGATTTTCTGTTATTGGATGTGAATCCTGAGACTACCGAAGCAATGGAAGCCTATAATGCCGGTGTTGAAATTAATAGAATGCTCAATCAATATCCTCAGATGTCTGAGTTTGAAAAGGAGAGGCTTACCCAATTGAAAAGAGATTGTTATGCCGTAGCTTACCGTCTTTATCGTAAAACGCTGATGGAAAGGAACGGAGATCCATACAATGAAGACCCCCATACCTTTGCGATGTGCTGTAATAACCTGGGGATAGAGCTTATCAACCAGGAAAAATATGACGAAGCCATTACTGTGACGACAGAAGGGATGAAATTCAGTTATTTCATGTACATTCTTCAAAACAGATTTAATGCCCACTTAGAAGCAGGAAACTTCGAAGAAGCAGTGGCAGATGGAGAAAAGCTGATGGAAGATTTTATAGATGGAATGGATTCCGTAACCTATTTTACTATCACAGATCAGGTTTGCAGTAGCTATATGGAACTGAAGGATTACGAGTCTGCAATGGAATGGCTTAATGCCGGCATGGAAAGCTACTATTCTTTAGATGCTACAGATTCCTTATTAACCCATCCGGAAATTGTAAGATGCTTTACCAATTTTTATATTTATAAAGCTAAAATTGAAGAACAGACAGGTATAAAACCAAATGTAAATACTGCATCTCAGGAGGCTGACAGCATTTTGGAAGAAATGCCGGATAATCCAAGTATATTAATCAGCCGTTCCAATATTTTTTTAGAAGAAGAAAATTATGAAAAGGCACTGGAATGCCTGCAATATGCTATCCATTTTGCGTCAGAACAAAATAAGATAAGATCTGTACAGGTAGTTTTATATAATATGGGATACATTCAGGTTGTAAAACTACAGGATGAAACATCAGCATTTGAAAGTTTTGAACAGAGTATTGCATTAGGAAATGAAGACTTCTGGTGTTATTACTGGGCTGTTCATTGCGGATATCACTTACAGGAAAATGAAAAAACGGTAGAGTATGCTTTATTGGCTCTTCAGGTTTTACCACAACAGGAAGGAGTAACTAAGGATATTATTGCAGAAGTTTATGAACATATAGGAACAGCACAATTGGACCTTGGCCAATATGCTGATGCAGCGGAAAATCTGAAACTGTCTTTACAGTACAATCATTCATCCATAGCAGAAGATAATCTCAAAACAGCCGAAGCAGAAAATAAACGGAATAGTTCCGGAGGCTTTTTCAAAAAGATGTTTGGAAAATAGGAAGGAATAAAGAATAAAGAATGAGGCTGGAGGCTGGAAGAGGGAAGTGCTGAAGGTCATAAGAAAGGCTATCATACTTTTTTTAAGTTGTTTATCATAATTTTCATTAGTTGTACGGCAAATAAAAACTCCCAGCTTCCATCTTCCCGCTTCCATCCTAAAAAATACAAACCCCGAAGAATACTTTCCTCGGGGTTATTTTTTATACATATTTTAAGTT
This sequence comes from Chryseobacterium pennae, assembly GCF_003385515.1. Taxonomy (GTDB): domain Bacteria; phylum Bacteroidota; class Bacteroidia; order Flavobacteriales; family Weeksellaceae; genus Chryseobacterium; species Chryseobacterium pennae. The sequence continues at coordinate 37,843 of NZ_QNVT01000013.1, forward strand.
CTCTAAGCGTGAGCCATGTTTTTCCGGTCGGAAATTACATTCAGTATGACTCCCAGTAAAATTAGGGTAATTCCTATCAATAAGTTGGTGGTAAACTTTTCATTAAACATAAATACACTTACCATTACAGCGACTACCGGCTCCAGTGCTCCTAAAATAGCAACCGGGGTAGAACCAATGCTCTTAATGGCATATACCAGACATAAACTGGAAATAACTGTAGTAAGGAAAGCAAAAATAAGAAAGTTAATAAAGATAGTCATTGAAGGAATAGCAAATGATTCATGTCCTATAACAGACTTGCTCATAAAAAACAAAGACGTAAAAAGCATCGAGTAGAAGGTAAGCTTAAACCCGGAAACTTTCAGTTGGGATTTGTTGACAATTACCATATAAAGCGCATAAAACAATGAACTGAGCATAACAATTCCCAATCCTGCAAAATTAATCTCAAAACCTGTTCCTTTCATGCATAAAATAATCACTCCCGCAAAAGCAAGAAACAATGAAACTATAGACAGCTTGGTGAGTTTCTCTTTATAAAAGAAAAACATAATCAGCGCTACAATCACCGGATAGATGAACAGAACCGTAGAGGCAATTCCCGGGGTCAGAAAATCATACCCTATAAACAGAAATTCGGAGGAAAGGGCATAGCAAATTCCTAGGATAGCTAATATCAAAGCTTCCTTTTTATTGATTCTGAAATTTTGTTTGGAATAAATGAGATATCCACCCACCATTAAAGCTGAAAAGAAAAATCTGTAAAACAGAGTAATGTCCATTGGAAAATGAACCTGCTTGATTGGCAGAATAAAAATCGGAATCAATCCATATGAAACCGCTGACAAAACCCCCAATAAATAACCCCTAAGTTTTATTTGCATTGTATTAGTTATAGTTTTTAAAACAAAAAACCACTGAATCAAGTAGATCAGTGGTTTTTTATATTTTGTTAAAGAATTAGATCGGTTTAAAACTTAATCCCTGTTCCTGCAGTAATAGTTGTTCCTGCTCTTTATAGTAACCACTTACTAGTTTATCGTGAATCCCTTCAAACGCGGCCAGAGTTTCATTAATTTCTGAATCCGTATGAGAAGCGGTAGGAATCAGTCTTAAAAGAATCATTCCCTTAGGAATTACCGGATATACTACCACTGAAGTAAAGATCCCGTAATTTTCTCTAAGATCTTTTACCAATAGAGTCGCTTCAACAGGAGTTCCCTGCATCATTACCGGAGTTACACAAGTGTTGGTATCACCAATATTGAATCCTCTTTCTTTTAATCCGCTCTGTAGTTTTTCTACATTTTCCCAAAGTTTAGCTTTGATCTCAGGTCTTGATCTCAGTAGCTCTAATCTTTTCAATCCTCCAATTACCATTGGCATCGTAAGAGATTTTGCGAAGATTTGTGATCTCAGGTTAAATTTCAGGTATCTGATAATGTCTTTGTCTCCCGCAAGGAATGCTCCGAAACCAGCCATTGATTTTGCAAAAGTAGAGAAATATACGTCAATCTGATCGTTACAATCCTGCTCTTCACCAACTCCGGCACCTGTTTTACCTAGTGTTCCGAAACCGTGTGCATCATCTACTAAAAGTCTGAACTGGTATTTTGATTTAAGTTCGCAGATCTCTTTAATTTTTCCCTGCTGACCTCTCATTCCGAAAACTCCTTCCGTAATCACAAGGATTCCTCCTCCTGTTTCTTCTGCTACTTTGGTAGCTCTCTGAAGATTTTTCTCAAGACTCGCCATATCGTTGTGCTTGTAAGTAAATCTTTTACCAGCATGAAGTCTTACTCCATCCACAATGCAGGCATGAGAATCCATATCATAAACAATAACGTCATTTCTGCTTACCAAAGCATCAATGGTAGAAACCATTCCCTGGTAACCGAAATTCAATAAATATGCTGATTCTTTTTGTACGAAGTCTGCCAATTCTCTTTCCAACTGAAGGTGCTGATCTGTTTCTCCAGACATCGCCCTTGCTCCCATTGGATAGAACATTCCGTATTCTGCAGCCGCCTTGGCATCTGCTTCAATTACCTCAGGATGATTACATAACCCTAAATAATCATTGGCACTCCAGAAAATTACTTCTCTACCCTGAAATTGCATTCTTGGGCCGATAGGTCCCTCTAATCTTGGGAAAATGAAATATCCTTCTCCATAATCTGCAAATTGTCCAAGAGGTCCTGGATTTTCTTTTATTCTTTCAAAAATATCCAACATTGTATCGTAATTTTTAAGTGAAAAAGCCTTTCTTGTAGAACACGCAAAAGGCTTTATTTGTATCGTGATTTTATTTGTTCCTATTTAATAAACTCGGTCTTGAAGACTTCGTCGTAATTGTGGACACAGTTGTTAACAAATCCCTGTTCGGCCATCCACTTATCACTGTATACTTTAGTGATGTATCTTGAACCGTGGTCAGGATAGATTAAAACAACCATATCATTTTCGGTTAATTCGTGGGAATTTGCATATTGCATCAGTCCCTGAGTCACAGCTCCTGTAGTATAACCTCCCATGATAGCTTCCTTCAAAGCAATTTCACGGGTTCTGTACGCGGCCATTTCATCATTTACCCTTACAAACTCATCTACCTTATCGAATAGAAGAGCAGAAGGAATCAAATTTTTTCCCATTCCCTCAATCTGATAAGGGTGTACATCTTCCTTGTGAATCTCACCTGTCTCGTGATAGCTTTTTAATATAGAACCATCTGCATCCACCCCAATAATTTTAATATCCGGGTTTTTCTCCTTCAAAAACTTTGCTGAACCAGATAAAGTACCTCCTGTTCCGGTACAGGCAAAAAGGTGAGTGATCTTACCTTCTGTCTGTTCCCAGATTTCAGGACCTGTGGTCTGGTAATGGGCATCAATATTCAGTTCATTAAAGTACTGATTGATGTAAATAGAATTGGGAGTTTCCAAAGCAATTCTTTTCGCTACTTCATAATAAGATCTTGGATCATCCGCAGGTACATTGGCAGGACATATATATACAGTAGCTCCTAATGCTTTTAGATAAGCAATTTTCTCAGGTTTTGTTTTGTCGCTTACAGCGAGAATACATTTATATCCCTTGATGATACATACCATTGCAATAGAAAACCCAGTGTTTCCTGATGTAGTTTCTACAACTACGGAATCTTCTTTCAATAAGCCTCTTTCCTCTGCGTTCTCAATAATATGAAGTGCGATTCGGTCTTTGGTGGAATGTCCAGGATTATATGATTCTAACTTGGCATAAACGGTTGCTGGAATATCTTTTGTAACAGTATTTAGCTTCACCATAGGAGTGTGTCCTATTAGGCCAAGAATATTATCGTAAACATTACTCATTATTTGTTATTTTCAATAAAAATCTGACTGCAAAAATACAAAAAAATAAATAATTACTAAACTTTTGTTTGATTTCTAGGGCATCGTTACGTAAAAAATTATTTTCCTGTTTACAGTATTAGCACGAGTTTAATCGCAAATTTTGCGCCAAGTTTTTAAATTTTGTTAAAAACAATATAAAATAATATAAAAGCCTTATTTTCGCATAATTGATTTAATACTATGAAAAATTGGACTTTTAGGCAATGGAACACCGTTTTAGGATGGGTGATTTTCGTCATTGCGTTTTTCACGTACTTGTCCACAATAGAACCCAATTTCAGTTTTTGGGATTGTGGCGAGTACATTTCTTCTGCAGTAAAACTTGAAGTAACGCACGCTCCCGGAGCAGCTTTATTCCAGATAGTGGGTGCCGTGGCAGCCATTTTTGCATTAGGGAAAGGCGAAAATTATTCCATCGTAATCAACGCGATGTCTGCATTGTTCAGTGCGCTGACTATTTTATTTTTGTTCTGGACGATCACTCATTTTGTGAGAAGGCTTCTCAACAAAGATTTTGAAGAAATTACAAAACATCAGGAAATCTCTATTTTATTTGCCGGAGCGGTAGGAGCACTTTGCTTCACCTTCTCAGATACCTTCTGGTTCTCGGCAGTAGAAGGTGAGGTTTACTCAATGGCTTCTATGTTTATTGCGCTTTTGGTCTGGTTGATTACGAAATGGGAAAATGAGTATCAGGCAGCAGACAGTGAGAGATGGATTATTCTAATTTTCTTCGTTTTAGGACTTTCCATTGGGGTGCATATGATGTGTATGCTGGCAACTCCTATGGTATGTCTTGTATATTATGCAAGAAATTATAAGTTTACCTGGAAGAATTTTATCTGGGCAAACCTTATTACATTAGGAATTCTGATCGTCGTTTTCAAAATTATTTTCCCTTTGATTATGACGATGTTCGGAAGACTTGAGATCTTCTTTGTGAATGGTCTTGGACTTCCTTTCCACTCAGGAACTATTGCAGCATTTATCATCATGGTAGCGATCTGCTATTTCCTGATTAAGTATGCGAGAAAAGCAAAAAAGAATATTTATCAAACAGCTGCTTTATCTGTAGTTTTTATGATGATTGGTTTCTCTTGCTGGATGGTAATCCCAATCAGAGCGAATGCTAATCCGCCAATGAACCTTAATGACCCGGATACTGCAATTGGTATGCTGGATTATTATAACAGAGAGCAATATGGTGACTGGCCGACAATTTACGGACAAAACTATACTGCTTTCCTTGATGCCAACGGAATCCAAAAGAACGAAGACGGAAGCTTTAAAACAAAAAAGACCGGAGAAATCTACGAAAAAGATGAAAAAACGGGAACCTACAGAAAGACAGGAGACCGATTCAACTATATTTTCAGTCAGTCTCAGATAAGCTTAATGCCAAGAATGTTTAATGAGGATAAAGATGTAATGGCCAACTACATTTCAATGTACGGAGCTCCTGATTTTACATTCAATTATGCGAATGAAGATGTGGCAGACAACCCTCAGGCTAAACAGATTTTTGATGAGCTGAGAGCTAAATATGATGATAAATCTATTACCGCTGCAGATTATTTAAAGGTAAAACCTTATAACCTTATCAATGTTCAGAAGCCATCACTGCTTCAGAATATGGATTACTTTATTTCCTTCCAGAACGGATATTATTTTGTAAGATACCTGATGTGGAACTTCGTGGGAAGACAGAATGACCTTGAAGGAAACATGGAAATCACAAAAGGAAACTGGATTTCCGGAATTCCGTTTATTGATAATGTAAACGTAGGAAACCAGGATAAAATGCCTGCAAAATTCAAGAATGAAAGTACTGTAGCATTTTTCTTCCTTCCGTTAATCCTAGGGCTAGTTGGGTTCTTTTTCCAACTGAACAGAGATTTCGGAAGATTCTATGCTTTATTATCCTTATTTATTATTACAAGTGTCGGAATTGTCTTCTATACAGGAGTAAAACCTTTTGAACCGAGAGAAAGAGATTATGCAATGGTAGGTTCATTCTATGCCTTTGCTATCTGGATCGGACTGGGAGCAGGAGCTATTTTGTGGTTCGTACAGTCTAAGATCAAATCTAATGGTGCTAATATTGCCCTGGGAGTTGTTATGTTAGGAATTCCTTTTATGATGGGCTTCCAGAATTATAATGTTCACAACAGAAGTAACAGATATACCGCATACGACTATGCTTACTCAGTGTTAAAATCATTACCAAAGAACGGTATTCTATTCGTGTATGGTGATAATGATACGTATCCGGTTTGGGCAATCCAGGAAACGGAAAGATTCAGAGACGATGTAAAAGTGGTTAACTTTACGCTTGCTTCAACGCCTTGGAATCTTGACCAGGTAAAAAGAAGAACGTATAACGCAATGGGAATTCCAAGTGAATTGACTCACGAGGATTACAGAGACGGAGTAAACGACCAGATCTATATGATGAAGAAGGAAGATTGGGAAGGAGTTTTCTCTATGCTGAAAGAGCAAGGTGTTCCGGATACAGAATTCCAGGACTTCAGAAAATATCTTACACAGGATTCTTTAACACTGAAAGAAGCGATTAAGTTTATTAAATTCAAATCTCCTGAAAAAGATCAGTTACTGAAAATGTATTTCGGAGAAGAGAAATATGAAAAATATAATATTCTTCCGGTTAATAAATTTATCCTTCCTGTAAATAAAGACAATGCTTTAAAAGCAGGAATTATCAATAAGGAAGATCTTTCGAAGGTAGCGAATCAGATTATGATTACTTACAAAGGAAATACATTATATAAAAACAACCTGATTCTAATGGATTTATTGGCGAACTTCGACTGGAAACGCCCAATTAACTTCTCTTCAGGAGGAATCTATGACAGTGAAAATATTTTCTACCTTAATGATTATCTCCAGTTTGACGGGTTCAGCTACAGATTGATTCCGATTCAAACTTTACCATCAGCAGACGGAGATATGGGAAGAGTGGATGCCGAGAATCTTTATAATGTAGTGAAAAGCTTCAGATGGGGTAACTTTAAAGATCTGAGTGCTCACTTTGATGAAACAGCAACTTCTAATATCATCAGCTACAGAATGTCAGCAAGCAGAGCCGCTTCAGCATTGGCATTAAAGGGACAGAAAGCAAAAGCATTAGAAATTCTGGATCTTGCAGCAAAAGAAATTCCTGCTGAAAAATACAATGACCCACGTTCATTAAGCTCAATTGTAACCGGATATATCATTGCAGGACAAGAGCAGAAAGGATTGCAGCTGGCAGAAGTACTTAAAAAAGGAATCTTTGATGAGTATGACTATTATCTAAGTCTTTCCAAGTCTGATCAAAGCTACTTAAGAAGACAGATGAGAACAAAACCAATGGAATATTCTCTTGTTGTAGCAGCGGTTACAGATGCTTATATGAAGATTGGACAGAAAGAAAAAGCGTATGCTTATCTGGTAAAATCCATTGAGCCGATCGACAAAAAATTCAATGCTTTTGTAAAAGAACTTCAGCAGATGGGCAAAGAAAAAGCAATGAAAGAATCTGAAGATGTTCAAAAGATCACACCATTCTATCAGTATTTATTTGATGTCATGGAGCCTTTTGATTCCACTTATTCCAAGGAAAAAGAAGATCAGATCACTTCAGCGATAATTAAAGCAACACAATAAAACATTTTTAAAAACGGAACTTCGGTTCCGTTTTTTTGTTATTGGGAATCCTGAATTTTAAGATTATATTTGTGAAACTAAAAATGCATAATGGCAGAAACACAAAAAAGCAGATTCCCAATATATGCCGTAATCGTTACGGTGGTTTTTAAACTTCTTTTCTTATTGACGCATTACATTCAGGAAGATGCTTTCATCACCTGGAGAGTAGCCCAGAATTTACTGGACTATGGTGTAATCGGTTTCAATGGAGATACTAAAATCTCTGCTTCTACGACGCATCTGTACGTTTTTGTGTCCTATGTTTTCAACCTGATTTTTGGGAAGGAATATTTTATTGAACCCCTTTTGATCTTTAATTCCATCCTGTTTACAATAGGAACATTATTCTTATCCCATCTGGTTCTTAAAAACCCTTGGCACAAGGCTGTTTTCATCTTTTTAATCGGAATTCTACCACCAGCCATTAAGATCTCAATCCTTGGAATGGAGTACGGAATTCTTTTCTTTCTGGAAATGTCCCTCCTGTATTATGGTTTCAACAAAGGAAAAAAATGGGTATTGACCCTTCTTCCGATCCTGATTATGTTTACAAGAGTAGATACAGTCATATTCCTTGGAATTGTGTTTTTAGTTGACCTGTTTTGGAACAGAAAAATAAGATGGAGCTATATTTTTGGTGGAATTTTAGGCGTTTTATCAACAGTTGCTTTCAACTGGTTTTACTTTGGAGAAGTTGTCAATAATACCATTACTGCAAAAAAATTACTTTACGAACAACAGCTGACGTTCGGAGAGCATCTTGATTATTTCCTGGTAAGTTTTGGTAATTTCTGGGGAATGCTGAAAGTTCCGGGTGCTTTTAATCCTATCACGGTTATTGTCCTTATTTTTGAACTGCTTTGTTTTATTTACCTGATCAGACAAAGAGAAAAGAGAAATTATTTCCTGTGGATGATCTTTATTTTCGGATGGGTAAAACAGATTGTTTTTATCTCTCAGAAAAGCTTGTTTGATTGGTATTACTGGGTGCCACAACTTTTACTTTTTGTTCCGGTTTTTATTTTTGTATTGGAGCAGAAAGAGAGAAGAAACTTATGGTTATCATTGCTTGTTGTATTTTATATTGTTCCGATGCTGGCTTTCCAGACGGTTCATTGCATTGCAACAGGAAATGGGGAATGGAACTATCGAAGAACTATTGGAGTATTTTTAAATAAATATGAGAAAGATAAAAATCAATGGATTTTATTGGAGCCTGCAGGTTATGTGCCTTATTTTTCAGGATTAAAAACCATTGATGAAGTAGGTCTGGTAGATAAACAGATTCAGGAAGAAATCAAAAAAGATAAAACAAATTATTGGATCAATACAGTAAAAAACAGGAAACCGAAATACCTGCTTTCCTACCAGAATTTATATGAAGGACAGAATGCAGACTATTACCAGACCCATTATAAATTGTTGAAAGAATTCAGAGTAAAAGATCACCTGAAAAGCGATAACAAAATATTGGAAAAGATCTATAATCTGAAACCTTCCGGAACAGACTATAACTTATATATCAGAGTCGATTAAAAAACGAAGAGTATTTATAAATAGCATCCCTCTAAAATTCTAAAACCTGAAAAAATGAAATATTGTGCTTTTCTCCGCGGTGTCAATGTAAAAGGAACTAACATGAAAATGGCAGAGGTTTGCCAGGTCTTTAAAGATGCCGGAATGAAGGATGTTATTTCAATATTGGCCTCAGGAAATATTGTATTTTCCTCTGATAAAAGTGCTGATGAATTAAAAATAATTCTTGAAAAAGCAATGTCAGAGTATTTTTCCTACGAAGCATTTCTGTTTATAAAATCTCATCAAGAAACAGAATCTTTCTGGAAGGGGATTCCTTTTGAAAAAAATGAAGATCTTCATATTTATAGTTTTGTCGGAATGCCTGGTGTGGAAAATATTTTGATGGAAGAATTTGAAAAGGCAACCCAGGCTGAAAACGAAAAGGCTGAAATCGTTAATGATATATTTTACTGGCAGGTTCCGAAAGGGAATACTTTAGATTCTACCTTTGGAAAAATCTTAGGAAAGAAAAGTCTAAAAGATCAAATGACCAGCAGAAATGTCAATACCTTTGAAAAAGTGTTGAAAAAGATGGAGTAAATCTTATAGAAAACAGCACAGAATTTAAAAAACAGATAGCAACAAAATCAAAAATACTACATTATCGGAGTATATATCAATAGGAACGGGCTTTAGCTCGTTCTTTTTTTTAAATCAAAATTCCATTGGCTTTAGAAAACATAAAGTACCCACAATCTTTATCATTCCTAAAAATTAAAATCATTAATATTTACCCAATTATCCACAGACATCTGCAGGATTTAGCTGATAGACCAGATTATCAATAAAATTATCCTTACAATTTAATCTATAAGATGATCTAACCTAATTAAAATAGGATCACTCTAAAGTCAAAACCTCACTCTCTACCTAAATAATTTCCAAGTCTGAAACTTTCTCAGTATTTTTACTGAACTTTTTAATTACAACAAAATGATTCAGTATTTAGATAATATTCAGCACAAAGATTCAAAGAACTTTTTCCTTATTGCCGGACCTTGTATTATTGAAGGAGAAGATATGGCATTGAGAATTGCTGAAAAAGTAATCAACATTACAGACAAGTATAATATTCCTTATATTTTTAAAGGAAGTTTCAAAAAAGCGAACAGAAGCCGTGTAGACTCTTTTACAACCATTGGAGAAGAAAAATCCCTTGAAATTCTTAAAAAAGTAGGAGAAACTTTCAATATTCCTACTACTACGGATATTCATGAAAATGAGCATGCAGCATTAGCAGCTCAATATGTGGATGTTCTTCAGATCCCTGCATTTTTGGTACGTCAGACAGACTTATTGGTTGCAGCAGCAAAAACAGGAAAATGTGTGTCTTTAAAAAAGGGACAGTTCCTTTCACCGGAATCCATGAAGTTTGCAGTTCAGAAAATTACAGATTCCGATAATCAGAAAGTAGCGATCATTGAAAGAGGAAATTCCTTCGGATATACAGACCTGATTGTAGATTACAGAGGAATTCCTACCATGAGAGAATATGCGCCTGTAATTCTGGATGTTACACATTCATTGCAGCAGCCTAACCAAAGCTCAGGAGTAACAGGAGGTAGACCGGATCTTATTGAAACGGTTGCAAAAGCAGGAATTGCAGTAGGAGCCGACGGAATTTTCATCGAAACCCACCCAACTCCGGAAACCGCACTATCTGATGGAGCCAACATGTTAAGACTGGATTTATTAGAAGATTTATTACAAAAATTAACAAGAATTAGAGAATCGATTTTGTAATTGTTAAAAAAACATTAATTTTAGAAATTCTAAAATATTTCTTTTGAAAAAACTAGTTTTACCGCTAAGCCTTATGGTCCCAATGCTGATTTTCTCTCAACAGAGAAAAAGAGATACAGCGACCAAAGTAACCGATATAGAGGAAGTTGTCTTCCAGAAAAAAACAACAGGAAGAACCAATGACCTTACCAATGTGAAAATTTCAGCAAAAGAAGCGAAAGCAGTCGCTTCTATCAGTGGTGGAATTGAAGGACTGATCAAAACGCTGCCTTCCGTAAATTCCAATACTGAGCTGTCTTCCCAATATATGGTGCGTGGTGGAAACTATGACGAAAACCTTATCTATATCAATGATATTGAGATCTACAGACCTTTTCTGATCAGAAACTCTCAGCAGGAAGGGATGAGTATCATCAATCCGGATATGGTTTCTTCAGTGAACTTCTCAGCAGGAGGATTTGAAGCTAAATATGGTGATAAAATGTCTTCTGCTTTAAATATCTATTACCGTGAACCTGAGAAATTTGAGGTTTCCGGAGAAGCAAGTTTAATCGGAGGAAGATTAACAACCGGCTTGGCTTCAAAGAATAAGAAGTTTACCGCATTATTTTCAGGAAGATACAGAAATACCAATCTTGTTCTGAATACCTTAAAGGAAGATACAGACTTTAATCCTACGTATTGGGATTTCCAGTCTTATCTGAATTATCATGTTAATGACAAGCTTTCCATGTCATTCATTGGATATTATTCCAAGAATGATTATGAAATGATTCCCAAGGCGAAAAGTGTTACTTTCGGAAGCCTTCAGCAGCCTATCACTGTAAATATAGGATATGCGGGTAAAGAAAATGACCAGTACAAGAATATGATGGGAACTTTTTCCATGAACTATAAGCCGGCAGACAGGTGGAAGCTTACATTGGATGCCTTTTCTTACCAGAACAGGGAAAGAGAATATTATACCATCCGTTCAGAATATGATCTTCAGACATTTGATCCGGTAACTAAGGAACCGATTTCCAGCTATGATGTTGGAGGCCAGACGGAACATGCCAGAAATGATTTATTTGTAAGAACTTACGGAACGCAGTTCAGAGCTAAGTTTTCTCCCAATGTAAATACAGATATTGAGGTTGGATTCAAATACGAAAAAGAAAACCTTAAAGATCTTACCAATGAATGGAAACTGGTAGATTCTGCCGGATACAGCCTTCCAAGACCGGAAGTTATTGATCCGAGAACAGGAACTACAACAGGAGATCTTAGAATGTTCTATCATATTGCCGGAAAAAACAATATTGAGCCTACAAGACTATCTGCTTACGCTCAGTATTCCCAAAAATTTTACTGGGGAGCAAGCAAGGTATTTTTGAATGCCGGAGTAAGAGTTTCCAACTGGAGTTTCAATAAAGAGACAATCTTCTCACCAAGAGTCCAGTTTGCAATAAAACCGGACTGGGATACTGATATGTTATTTAAACTTTCCGGAGGGATCTATTATCAGTCTCCATTTTATAAGGAAATTAAAGATTTAGACGGAAATTTCAACCCGAATATTAAGTCGCAAAGATCTATCCAGGCAATTCTTTCCAATGACTACGAATTCTATATGTATGACAGACCGTTTAAATTAACAACGGAGCTTTATTACAAGAAAATGGATAACCTGATTCCTTATTATATGGATAATGTGAGAATCCGTTATTCAGGACAGAATAATGCCAAAGGATATGCGTATGGAATTGATACCAGGTTATTTGGTGAATTTGTTCCGGGTGTAGATTCTTGGTTATCTGCCAGTTACGCAAGAGTTTATGAAAATATTGATGGAAGAGGAGATATCCCAAGACCTACAGATCAGAGATTCAGGGTAGCGATGTTCTATCAGGATTACATGCCGCAATTCCCATCGATGAGGGTAAACCTTACCTTAGTATATGCAATGGGATTACCAACAGGATCTCCTGTTATGTTTAATGATAACGGACAGCCGGATTTCAATTCAGCATACAGTTATCAGAAAACATTACCAGCTTATAAAAGGGTAGATATTGGATTGACAAAAGTATTCATTGATCCAAAGGATAAAAATAAAAAGTCAGGTTTCTGGGGTAATTTCCAGGAATTATCTTTAGGAGTTCAGGTTTTCAACGCATTTAATATCAATAATACCGTTGCTAACCAATGGATCACAGATTATAATACCAACAATATGTATCCGGTTCCGGTACGTCTTACAGGGCGTTTCTTCAATGTGAAGCTAGAATTTAAACTATAATATATGCTCAATCTGCATGATAAAGTGAGAGCAGTTAAAAATAGAAAAATCCTCTGAAAAATAATTCAGAGGATTTTTATTTGCCAGAATTTTATAACAAGATTACAGAATTTTATAACAACGTTTTCACGGATATTTCTAACTTTGTCTCATAATGAAAAAGATTCTTGCCATACTATTCTCTATTTTCTACTTCGGATTCTCTTCCGGAGCAGCATTTAGTATTCATTATTGTATGAAGGAATTTGTTTCTGTAAGTCAGAAGGTTGATGATATTTGTGGTAAATGCGGCGTAAAAGATAAAAAAGGATGCTGCAAGACAGAGATCAAAGTGGTAAAAGTAGATGACTCACAAAAGTCTGATCTGCTTAATGTTGACTTTTTAGGTCAGATTGCAGAAATTCCTGTAACCCATCATTTCGTCTTTGTAGACAAATCTTTCTCTGCCACTAAGTTTACGCAAATCCAAATCAATGGACCACCGGAATACAAACCGGTACCTATCTATATCAATCATTGTAATTTTAGAATTTAGAATCCGTCCGTCGTTTCCGGTGTTATGATAACATCCTTACAGAACGACATGTCCTGACGCATTTCCTGTGCGTTATCCTTATTCTTTATTAAAAAATTAATTCTAAAATTTAAAACAATGAAAAAGTATATCATTACAGCAGCCCTATCTTTATTTTCAGTTATTTCACTTTCAGCACAATCTAAAAAAGATGCTCAGGTTTCAAAGCTCTATCAGAACTATATTGCGATCAAATCTGCTTTAGCTTCAGATGATGCAGACAAAACTTCAAAAGCGGCTACAGAATTCATTAAAACAGCTTCTGCCATCGATTATAAATTGGTTTCAGAAGGTAATCTTAATATTCTTAGAAAAGATGCTTCTGTCATTTCAGAAGCTAGAAATGTTGCTGCTCAACGAGAGACTTTTCTTAACCTTTCAGACAATATGATTGCTCTGACCAAAGAATTTAAGCTTTCTGAAAAACCGGTGTATGTACAATATTGTCCAATGGCTGACGGAAGCTGGTTAAGTGATGAAAAACAGATCATGAATCCATACTATGGGAAATCTATGCTTTCATGCGGAAGTGTAAAGTCAGAAATTAAATAAATATTGTATTAATCTTTAAAACAATAAGTTGTAGAGTTTAGTTTATTTTAAACTTTAAGCTCTGCAACTTCTAAAAGTTCGGAATATTATGAAAAAACTAATAATGTTTCTGGTGCTTTTGTTCTCTGTTTTTACGTTTGCACAAACCACAAAAACCTATTATACCTGTCCTATGCATCCTGAAGTAGTCTCTTCAAAACCTGGAGACTGCCCGAAATGTAAAATGACATTGGTAAAGAAAACAGTTGTAATACAGCCGAAAGTTGTGGCAAAGCCAGCAGTAAAACCTGTACCCAAAGTAGAAACAAAAGCAAAGCCTGTAGAAGCAAAAGTAAATAAAGCAAAAGTTGATATTAAAAAGGCTGAAGAAGCTAAGAAAGTAAATACAGTAGGGAAAGCAGAACCGGCCCGGGTGGCTAAACCTGTTTTAAAATCAGGCAAGCAACCCCAAGTTTCATCTTCATCAGAACCTAAAACGCAGGCTCAAACCACTTATACTTGCCCAATGCATCCTGAAGTAATTTCAGACAAACCGGGAAAGTGTCCTAAATGTGGAATGGAGCTGGTGGAAAAACAAAACCATCAACATGCTGTAGTTGAAGATCCAAAAGAAGAAAAGTCTGTTTTAAAAAGAAATTCTGAGAACGGAAAACTTACTTTTGGCGGAAAAACGGTTCGTTATGACCTGTATGTAAAAGACACCATCGTTAATTTTACAGGAAAAAACAGAAGAGCCCTTGCGATCAATGGTAAACTTCAGGCTCCAACCCTGTATTTTACAGAAGGAGATACTGCAGAAATTTACCTGCATAATATGCTTAAAGAAAATACAGGACTTCACTGGCATGGAGTGATTCTTCCCAATGAACATGATGGGGTTCCTTATCTTACCACAAAACCTGTAAAACCTGGAGAAACACATTTATATAAGTTTAAAATCTCTCAAAACGGAACCTATTGGTATCATTCACATGAAGCATTACAGGAGCAGATCGGAATGAATGGAATTTTGGTCTTTAAAAAAAGAGAAGGCGAACCCAAAACAGAATATAATGCAGAAATCCCTGTATTATTAGGAGATTGGAGTGATGATGATCCAATGCAGATTGCCCGCAGGCTTCATATGGCCAATACAGACTGGTATGCTGTAAAGAAAAATGCAGTGCAGAGTTATTGGGAAGCCATTAAGTCCGGAAACTTCGGTACAAAGGCCCTGAATGAATGGAAAAGAATGGAAGCGATGGATGTAAGTGATGTCTATTACGATAAATTCTTAATCAATGGAGTTCCAAGCTCGGATTATTCTAACCTGAAAGCAGGAGATAAAGTAAGATTAAGAGTTGCCAATGGCGGTTCATCCACTTATTTCTGGCTGAATTATGGTGGTGGCAAAATAAAAGTGGTAGGAAATGACGGAAATGATGTGGTTCCTGTAGAAGTAGACCGGTTGATTGTCGGAGTTTCTGAAACGTATGATATTGAAGTTACCATTCCTGAGAATAAAAGCTTTGAGTTCCGTGCCACATCAGAAGACAGGATTGGACACGCTTCACTCTGGCTGGGCTCAGGTGAAAAGGTAGAAGCACCTAATTTACCAAGACTGATGCTCTTTGAAGGAATGAAAATGATGAACGGAATGATGGAAATGAGCGGAAATATGAAGCCGATGACCATGACGATGGGAAATCAGATGATGGATATGAATGAAGTAATGTATCCTGAAATTCCGGAAAGTCAGAGAAAAACGACTGCGAAACATATCAATGAGATGATGGGAGTAAAAACAAAAGAAGAAACTAAGAAAGAAGATCATTCTCAGCATGCAGGAATGGATATGAAGGAAGAAAAAACTATCAAAAGATTGTCTTATAATATTTTAAAATCTCCTGAAAAAACAATCCTTCCTACAGACAGTATCCGTGAAATGAAGTTTACCCTGGAAGGAAATATGAACCATTATCTATGGACCCTGGACAACAAAACGGTGACAGAAACAGATAAAATTCTGATCAAAAAGGGAGAGATTGTAAGAATTAAATTGTATAATAATTCTATGATGCGTCACCCGATGCATCTTCACGGGCATGATTTCAGATTGATTAATTCAAAAGGAGAGTACTCACCGCTAAAAAATGTAGTAGATATCATGCCGATGGAAACTGTTACTCTTGAATTTGCAGCGAATCAGGATGGTGACTGTTTCTTCCACTGTCATATTTTATACCATATGATGGCCGGAATGGGACGAATCTTCAGTTATGAAAATTCAAAACCCAATCCACAGCTTCCCAACAGAAAATTAGCCTGGAAGAATTTTCTGCAAGACAATAAAATGGTAAGCTCTATGGCGATGCTGGATGTGGCAAGCAATAAAATCCATGCAGAAACCATGACTATGTTTGGACCAAGATGGGCCAACCTGAATGAATTTCATACGAATTGGAACTTTGACCATTTTGAAGGAAGTGCAAAAGTAGGACGCTTCTTAGGGAAATTCCAGTGGGCATTACCTTATGCAGGGTTCAGAGTCCAGAAAAACCATGAGATTATGGAACGCCGGATGGCAGAAGATATGGGCATGGATTTTCATGGTAAGAAAACCTGGTTCGGGCAGCAGAAAGCTTCAAAAAGCAGATATGCCTTTATGGTAGGAATGCAGTATGTATTACCCATGTTGATTACGGCAGATGCAAGTGTAGATCAGAACGGGAAAGTATTACTGGAACTGAGCAGAGAAGATATTCCGCTTTCAAGAAGATTCAGAGGAAACTTTAGTGTCAATTCTGACGGAGAATTTTCAACAGGAATAAGATATATTTTACAGAAATGGTTATCTCTTTCAGGAAACTATGATAATGAAATGGGTTGGGGTGCAGGTGTTACCTTAACTTATTAAATAAAAGATCGTCTCATTGAGGCGGTTTTTTCGTTATGATGAATGAATGATCTCTCGCAGATGCTTTCGAATAAGAAAATCGTTGATTTTCAATAATTTAAGTGCGCTTCTTATTAAGCTTAAAGTTACTTAAGTGTTTAAATCTTTGAATTTTGTTGTAATCATAGTCCTTTCCTTTAGTAAAAGTTAAAAATTTTATTTCTCACAGAGCAAAGAGATTGGGAGGAAAATAAAGCAGGCGAATAAGGTCTGTGATACTTTTTTATATCCGCGGATCTTGCTGATTTCGCAAATTTTATCATCATGTTTAATAGGATGCAATCATCTGTGAAATCAATGGTTCAAGATAAAGCCTCTATCTTTTATAAACAGATTTGACTGTTTCAATAATATTATAAAGCAAAAGCCACCTCATTGAAAGGTGGCTTTGTATATTGAATTTTATCGTTTATTTGTTAGGCTTTACTTCCTGATTCTTCACTGCTGGAGTGTAGGTCACTTTTGCAATATCAACTGTCATTTCTTTCAGACGTTTTGCTACGTTTTCAGGCATGTCTTTCTGATATCTTCCACCAATAACTTCGGAAAGGAACTTTTCTGTTTCAGCATACATCGCCATACTGTTTACAGGCTTTCTGAATCCATGTCCTTCATCATCAGCTAAAATATAATCTACTTTTTTGCCTTTATCACGAAGCGCAATAACAATCTGATCTGCCTCAGCCTGCTTTACTCTCGGATCATTAGCTCCCTGAATAATCAGTAAGGGTTTATTGATTTTATTGACACTGAATAACGGACTGGCTTCATGCATTAGCTTTTTACCTTCTTCAGTTTTTGGATCACCTACCATACCATAAAGAGAGGCCCGTGCAGATTCCCAGTAAGCAGGCACAGAATCCAATAGAGTGAAAAGGTTGCTTGGCCCAACAATATCCACTCCTGCAGCATATACATCCGGAGTGAATGCTAATCCGGCTAAAGTAGCATATCCACCATAGCTACCTCCCATAATAACTACCTTGTTTTTATCAGCAATTCCGTTGTTAATCAGGTGTTTTACGCCCCAAGTGATATCGTCTTGCATTAATTTTCCCCATTGCAGATCACCTGCATTCTGAAACTTTTTACCATATCCGCCACTTGCTCTGAAATTAGGCTGCAGTACGGCATAGCCTCTGTTCGCAAGAAACTGTACTATTGAATTATATCCCCAATAATCTCTAGGTCCTTTTGGTCCTCCATGCACCAGAACCACTACAGGTACGTTTTTACCCGAAGATCCTGCTGGTAAAGTCAAATAAGCAGGAATTTCAAGCCCGTCACTGCTTTTGTAGCGAATTGGGGTCATGGCTGCCAGATATTTTTCAACCTTCTTCAATTCCGGTCTTGGGGTGTACTGGAAAATTAATTGTTTTGTTTTGGTATCGAAGAAATAAGACTCAGAAACATACTGATCACTCCAAACCGAAATTAAAAATTTAGTATAATCTTTTGTAGAGCTTGAAAAATTAACTTCTTTACCGGGAAATTTACTCTGCAGGAACTTATAGTTAGCTTCCCACGCTTTATCTTTCCAATAGTATTCAGTTTTATCCCCTGTGTAAGAGGTGAAAATAATTTTTCTCGTATTTCTGTCTGCAGATAAGCCGCCGAAATCTACTTTCCCTTTAGGATCACTTTCTATTTTCGTGATCTGCTTGGTTTTTGGATCCATCAGGAATAATGCAGATTGATCCAGATCTCCCTTATTGGTTACCAGATAGAACTTTGAATTATCTTCATTCCAGTTTGGAATATAGGCTTCTTCAGTGACTAGTGTTTCATAGATGGGAGTCAGTTTTTCACCATCTTTATACAGAAACTGAGTGGTTCCCTTATCATCGGTTTTGTTTAAAATTCTAAGCTTTTCATCCCAGTCGAAATCGTATCCCGTAATACGGTCTTTATTTTCGAAGACCTTTTTCAGTTCGCCGGTAGAAATTTTTAGTGAGTACAGGTCATGCCATGCTTTATCACGGTTATTTAATCCGATCATTAGAAGATCAGGATCTTTTCTGCTGACCATGTATATTTGAGCAGCCACTTCATTAAGTGGTGTCAGATTTCTGGATTCAGGAACACCATTGGTTGCTTTCGCCATTGGATCTACAGCAAAAATATTGAGATTCTCATCTCCGTTTTTATCTTTTACATACAAAATATATTTTCCGTCTTCCGACCAGAAATATCCATTTAATGGTCGCTTGCTATCAGTTAATGGTCTGGCTTTTTCAAAAGATTCATCGAACTTTTTGACCCAAATGTTCATGATGCCGCCATGTTCTTTCAGGAATGAGATCCATTTCCCATCCGGGCTTAGCTGCCCCCCGGAAATTTCAGGATTTCCAAAAAAAAGTTTTCGGTCCAATAATTGAGCTTCCTGTGCCCGAAGGCTTTGAAACCCTATCATTAGGAGCAATACATAAAAGATTTTTTTCATATTTTTTTTAATTTGATATTGGTTAATTTACTCAATAATTTCTAAAGAAATATGAATTTTTGATTCTTTTTTAGTTGAAAATGTGACAATTAAGTTCACATATCCAATTCAATGATTTTTTTTGCCATCTTTTGGTTGATATTTTCAGGAATTAAACTCATCATGAAATTTCGCAACGAGTTTCCATATTCCCATTGAGAAATTTTCCCGATGCTACGGCTTGTATTCACAATATAATCTACTTTTTTTCTTCTGATTTTCTGAAATTCTTCAAAAATAGCATTGAAATCCCTGCTTTTCTCCAGTAGTCTGCCGATGACATAAGCATCCTCAATGGCCTGACAGGCACCTTGTCCCATATTGGGAGTGGTAGCATGTGCTGCATCTCCAATCAGACACAGGTTTTCGGCATACCATAGAGGAATAGGAGTGAGGTCTGAAATTTCGTTACAGATGATGTTTTTCTCTGGTGTCGCTTCTATCAGTTTCAACACCAAATGATCAAAGTCTCTAAAAATGTCTGCAATCCCTGAGTATCTGCTGAAACTTTTTTCATTGATGCAGGCATACCAGTAAACCTTTTTCTCGGATATTTTTATAAAACCGAAACGTTTTCCTTTTCCCCACATTTCAAAAGCTTCATGATGATGTTCTTCAGGCAGCTCAAAATCTACAAGACCACGCCAGCATTTCTGGCCGGCATTTCTTATGGTTCCTGTTTTAAAGATCTGATTACGGACAGGAGATTTGATACCATCAGCACCAAAAACAGTCGTGCTTTCAATCTGATTTCCATTTTCAAAATCTAAAATATAGTTTTCCTTCTTTTCAATTTTCCCTAAAGAATGGTTAAGCTGAATGGAATCTGTATTCAGGTTTTCTGCAAGAATCCGCTGTAATTCTGCACGATGAATTGCTACATTGCAGGAGTTATATTGTTGTTCGAGCTCAAGGATCTCCGTTTTTGAAAAAGGTTTCAGCGATTCGTTGGATAAAATAATTCTATGAATTTTGTTTCCTGCATTTTCAATTTTTTCCTTTAAACCTAGTTTGTCAAAGACCTGCATAGCATTAACGGCCATCATGATTCCAGCTCCTACAGGCTTTATTTCTGGTGCAGATTCGTAGATGGTAAAATCGTATCCATTTTGTTTAAGGACATTTCCTAAAGTAAGTCCGCCAATTCCGGCTCCGATGATTGAAATAGTATTCATTGTTTTATTTGTGAAATGTAGTGTAATGTAGTGTAATGTTGTTGGAAATAAGCAATGGCGCAAAATTTTTTTAATTACATGCTGCTTTAAGGTGCAAGAAAATCAACGATTTTCAGCAAGAGGTTTCAATTATTTTTTGTTACAAAATTCTATGTATCTAAGATTTTATTTAAACCACATAAAAACATAAAATTTATAGTTAAATAAAATTATTCGTGCATTCATGGCAATAATTAAGCAGCATTCAATTTTATTGCAGATAAAATCCTAGCGCCTTAAAAAGATTTCCATATATCCAGGCTGTTTAGCGTCTTCGCGTATTTCCAACTCCTATTAAAACTTATAATGTCAGTATATAACTTTCAGATACTTTTTGGAAACCGTATTTACCAAAAAAATGATGGGCACCGTGATTATCAACACCGCTTTCCAGCAGAATGAAGCTGATATTCCAGTTTTTAGATTCTTCAATAGCTTTTTCCAGTAGTTTACTTCCCAAAGACTGTCCTCTTACCGACTGGTCCAAAAGCATATCTTCCAGAATCGCATACTTTTTAAAAGGACTGTTGATTACATTGAAAACCATCATTCCAACAATTTGTTTGTTCTCGTCTTCTGCAATTAAAATATTCAGTTTAGTGCTTCCATCAGAGTTGAAATCGGTAAGAAGCTGTTCTGTTAAAATAACATCAAGATCCGGATTCCAATGATGAGAATCTATTGCTCGCCCAGACATCATTTCGCCATGGGAAATATATGAGTCTGTTTTATGGGTGATAAAAAAGTCTACCAATTCTTTAACACGGGTTTTATCGGTAAGCCATTGTGTAGTATAGTTCATAAGATATTTTTATTTTAATTTTTTTAATTCTTCAAGCAACTTATTCTGTCTGTTGATCAACTGATTCAGACTGTCCGTTTTTAAAGGATGTGCATTTTGATATTTTTCAATTTCAGTAAGTGTTTTTCTGAGCTTAAAAGCGGTATATAAGTTGTTCAGTTCAGTATTGTTTTTATTAACCTGAGCAATAAGGAGATTTACATTTCTGATTTTTATGTTGTATTGATCTGCGCTAGCTTTAATTTCTTTTTCAACTTGTTGTTTGGTCAGAGAGTCTGTAATTGATTTTGCACGGTTCCTGGCTTGCAGGTAAAAAGATTCAGATGTACTGATTATTTTATCATATATTTCCAGCGTTTTCCCGGTTTCCTGCTGAGTTTTTATTATTTTGTCATCAAGTAATTTAAGACTTTTATCATTCTTAATCAGTTCAGAATAAGTATTATCAATAAGATTGTCACCACGGTAGCTTTCAAATGAGCCTGAAACTGAAGATTCTGCGTTATCAATAGCATTTTCTATAACCTGTTTGTTTTGTGGTTTATTTTCTTTACAGGAAAGTAAAAATAAAACGAATGTAGAAGCAAAAAGTATTTTTTTCATTGTGATTATTTTATAATTATATTTTGGTGATGGGAACCAGAAGATCAGCATTGCTAATGGTATATTGTAAGTCTGGATAAGCAAAATCCAGTTCCCTGTTTTCCCGGCCTCTCAGTTTAAAGAATTCTGATTCCTGATCAGTATTTGCCAATATAAGAGGTTCTCCGGTAGAAAGATAAGGTTTTCCATTTCTGAACCGGATATGTGTTTTTGAAGTCCGGAATGTAATACCTAACCACTTATTGTGATTTATAATTGAATTTGGTGGTACATTCAGGATGATTTTATGCTGGAATCGTTTATTGGTTTCAATAGCAAATAAAACAACAGAATGATGATGCAATATAATTTCAGATTCCTCTTCTGTTATTTTGTCTTTAATAACAAGTTTTCTCAGATGAGACTCTTTAAGTTCATCCGGTCGTTCATAAGAGGTAAAAAGTGCAATAAAAGAATTCTCTTCCAGATCTAAAGCCTGGTCAGAATGAAAACCCATTTTAGAATATGAAGAATCATACACTTCAATGAGAGCATTATTGAAACTCTGTACAGGGATTTCAATATGATTGGCCAACAGCGTATCATTAATTTCCGCAACAAGCCGATGGTGAAGCGGTGAGAAAGTAACAGCTGGAGTAGTAAATCGGGTAGTGGTTCTTACAACCGGAATATTTTCATCCTGTACATCTACCAGATGATTTCCCAGCCTGCCTTTTCCTGTAGTTTCAAAATCTGCAGAATGAATAAGCTCATTAAACAGATTTTGATCTGTCGGAAGTGTAATTGTATGAAATTCAGCGAAGTCCATTTTTTTTTGTTTGCAGATTAAAAAATAGGTTTTTCATAATCACCGGAGTTCATGCTGAAATGAATTTTGCCATATTCCACCATCTTTTCAGATACATTTTCCTCATAATAAGAATTACGCAGCTCCTCCTGAAGTTCCGGAGTCATTTTTTCAAGCTTAATAAATTGACCATTGTCTTTTATATAAGTCTGATCATCTGTATGCATCGCTTCAAGATTAGAACATCGAACCACATAGCCCATTCTGATAGGAATTTGGTCAACTCCCAAAACAGATGGCTTGATTTCATGAGTATACAATCTGTTGGTAGAAAGCGGGATCAAAAATGCAGAGTTAGGATATAGGGGTACAGTGAACTCTTTCTCCAGAGAATCATCCTCAACTGTTTTCTTTAGCTTAAAATGCAGTCGGGTTAATGCACTTGTCTGTTTATAACACCAATCGAATGGGTCTGTAACAGAAGGCTTTAATGGATCTGTATTGGAATCATCATAGAACGTACAAAATACTATAAGTCCTTCCTTCGGCATATCTTTCGTCTTATCCGAATGGGCTTTGATCTTAGCTTTTACTTCCTTTTCAGAATCTGCTGTTTTCTTTTTGTTCTCATAGATCTGTACCAAAGCGTGATTAAGATTGGTTTCGTGTTCGAACGTTTCCAGAACGCACTGGTTTAAAATGCTGATAATTTTTGTATCGGTAGTGCGGAAATTATCTGTGGGGCCTGTTAAATTACTTGAGCATCTTAAAAGGTTGTAATGAAAAGCCTCTTTGCCTCCTTCAGTAGTCTCTTTAGCAACTTTACTCAGATAGATTCCTTTTCTTAAAGCTTTACTTTCTTTATTGGATTCTGTAAGTTCCTGAAAATTGTGTTCAGATTTAATCATATCAAAATTACGGTCACCAACAAACAGCTTTCTGTAATAAACACCGGCATTGCTGATTATAACAGGGACTTCTCCCAAGGTTACTAATTTATATTTTTCAGGACTCATATTTTCATATTGAGTTGAAAAATCTTCTATAATATGAATGAAAGGGGTTATTTCTTTAAGCGTACTGAAATCTCCACATGCATAGATCTTTTTATTACTAAAATCAATGGCTGTATCGGAGAAAGTATTGATAACCAATCCGCAGAAATTGTTGATAAGGTATTGAAGTTCAGAGTTGATATTCTCATTATTTTGTAGAATAACAAGTACGTTTTTATCTTTAGTGATCTTATTTTCAAATGGTAGAGTAGTCATGTAATCTTTTTCTTATATGGATATTAGTTGAGGTTTCTTTGGAGATTGTTACAAATACTTATCAGCAGTATGAATCAATATTCTTATTTTTTAGATTTAAAAGAATCTGCATACTTCAGATGCCATCATTTACTTTTACTTCCAACAGATCGTTGGATATGGATCTGGAATTAATTTTAAATTTTTGAGTGCCCGGCAATATAATTTCTGGATTACTATTCAAATGTAAAATAGGTCTGTTGAAGGGAATTACAAAAATTTCATCCTCTAAAAAAATAATGTCGGCACCTCTGTAGGTAAGGTTAACATCAATTGTTGTTTGGTTTTCAAAACTGATCTCAACATTTTTTACAAGCTGATGTTTTCTTTTTTTCATATAACGGAAGAAGAGATTCCGCTTCTGTTTTAAATACAGAGAAATACCAATACTGATAAGAATAAAAAGTAAAACGGCTCCGGCAAGAAGTAAAGAAAAATCTGTATCCATAATACAAAAATAAAAAAACGGAGCCTGAAAACAGACTCCGCTTATAAAATTGTTTGCGCTAAAATTATTTAC
The DNA here is from genome assembly GCF_003385515.1 of Chryseobacterium pennae. Taxonomy (GTDB): domain Bacteria; phylum Bacteroidota; class Bacteroidia; order Flavobacteriales; family Weeksellaceae; genus Chryseobacterium; species Chryseobacterium pennae. The sequence goes on from NZ_QNVT01000013.1 coordinate 62,330, forward strand.
CTAAGTAAGATTTAAGGATCTTACTTCTGGTATTATGTTTTAGTCTCTTAATTGCTTTTTCTTTGATCTGACGAACTCTCTCTCTTGTAAGATCGAAAGTCTCACCAATTTCCTCTAAAGTCATTGGGTGTTTTCCGTTCAGTCCGAAGTATAGTCTAACCAAATCAGCCTCCCTTGGAGTTAAAGTGTTTAATGCTCTTTCAATCTCAATTTGAAGAGATTCAAGCATTAAGTCTTTATCAGGACTTGGAGATTCTCCTGAACGTAATACATCATAAAGATTAGAATCTTCACCTTCTACCAAGGGTGCATCCATAGACAGGTGTCTACCGGAGTTTTTCATAGATTCTTTGATATCTTCCTCACTCATGTCAAGAACTTCAGCCAATTCTTCCGGAGAAGGTGGTCTTTCATTTTCCTGCTCAAGGTGAGCGTATGCTTTATTAATTTTATTGATGGAACCAATTTTGTTCAACGGAAGTCTTACAATTCTTGATTGCTCAGCCAACGCCTGTAAAATTGATTGACGGATCCACCATACTGCATAAGAGATAAATTTGAAACCTCTAGTTTCATCGTACCTTTTTGCCGCCTTCATTAATCCTAAGTTACCCTCATTAATTAAATCGGGTAAGGAAAGACCTTGGTTTTGGTATTGCTTAGATACAGAAACTACGAAACGAAGGTTGGCCTTGATTAATTTTTCCAATGCAGCTCTGTCGCCAGCACGTATTCTTTGTGCCAATTCTACTTCCTCGTCCGCAGTAATCAGTTCCACTTTACCAATTTCCTGCAAATACTTGTCTAATGAAGCAGTTTCCCTGTTGGTAACCTGCTTAGTGATTTTTAATTGTCTCATTTATTTTATCCTCAAAAAAGAGTTACTATATATTATACGTTTGGAAATACAAAAAGGTTACACTAGTTTTACTTTTTTATTAATATTTTAATTTGAATGCTAATAGATGAGCGTGGAACAGAGATTCAGAAGTTGAAAAATAGAAAGAAAAGAAGATAATCCAGGATAAAAAGAATGAAAATTAATTAAACTTTAAACAAAAAAAACGGACCCCAAGTCCCGTTTTTATCTATATCTATTAGAATTTTATTTCCAATTAGAAGAGTTCATTCAATAGTTTAGCCAATCTCAATCCTCCGTACAATAACTGTCTTTCAAGAGTATCATTGAACTTGTATTGGTAGTCATAAGATAATTTTGATCCGTCAGGAGTCTGTGCATAGATCTTGTTGGCGATTTTGTGAGAATCATACAACCAGTCTTCCAAAGTTCCGGATTGAATCTGTGCTACTTCTTCCTTAGATTTAATATCCAGAAGTTTAGAATATTCTGTGTAGCTGTATTTTTGAGAATCCACTAATTTTCCATCCCAAACAGAGTGTAAATTGGTTTTATCCCCGAAATACGTAACATTGATTTTGTTTCCTCCTAAATCATCAGCTCTTCCTACGTGTAGGGGCTGAGCAAGGTCACCCATAATATGAATAAGGAAGATCAAAGCAATTTTTCTGTCTTTTGCTGAGGTTTTTTCGTCCTTAATCTGGCTGGATAGGGTATTTACCTGTGTGTAAAGACTTGGGCCTGCCTGCATTTTTAGGTTTTGGTCAAAAGTTTTCAGATCAGTTTGCGGATCAATATTTACATAATGCCATGATGAAGCCTGCTTCCAGACTCCTGTAGTATCAGACTTGATAAAGTCCGGCCAGTTTGCCCAATACGCAAGACGTTCCTTGCCCATTATTTTTTTGATTTCCCTTTTTGCCTTTCTGGAAAGGTGATTCTCTGCAATATCTGCAATTACTCTGTGCCCCGTTAATCCCCAAGCATAAGAATAAAGTGAAGAGGAAATGAATGCTAAAATCAGAATTTTAGAATAAATACTTTTCATTTTAAATAACAATTTTCAGTCTGCAAAGATACGACCCCCTTTCCGAATGACCACAAATTATCCCGAATTTATTCCAACAGATGATATTAATAAAATTTAATCTGAATAAAATAAGGAATTGTACTAGGTTTGAAGACGAATTTTGGGGGAATGTGAGAGGAAGGATATAAGATATTTAATAGATATAATAAGGAATAGGATTATACCATTTAAACTTCTGATCCTGAACTTTAAACCATAAGCCCTTGATTCTGAACTCTGAACCTGGAATCTTAAACTTTATAAAAAATCCCTGATTACCGTATTTTTACGGAATTTACTTAAAATTATTCCTTTTAATGTCAATAAATTAGTATTTTTAAAATAAAATTATTGGTAAAATATTTTTTCAAACTTACGAGATATATTATCTTTACAAGTCATAATCACAGGAAACACTATGCATGAGAATAATATTGTAGACATGAATTACAATAAGCTGCAGACAGACTTTAAAGCAGAGGCTGTAGCTGTCAATCTTTTGAAATATCACCGGACGGTAAGCAATATTTTTATTGAAAGAGTTGGGGTGAACGATCGTGCTTATCTTAAGGATATTAAAAGCATTTCGAGCAGTTATTTAGGTTTTGATGAAGAAGTATTCACGATAGAAAGTTATAGGGAGGGCATTTACGATTACCTTCCTGAAGGGTTATTTCACCCACCTTCTCTCGGAGCTTCCAGAAAAAATGTAGATACGGTAGTAAGAGAGATCAGAAAGCAGAAAAGAATAGAAGATGATGCCCGTAAATTTTTCCGCCCTTTTGAGCTGGAAGTCTTTTTTACGGAGATTAGTGCCCTTCTTAAAGAGTCTGAATTTGATATTACAAGCAATACAGATGCATTACTGGAAACGGTAAGTGAACTTTGGCCGCTGGTTGATATGCTGGATAAGCAGAGTGCTTATATATTTATACACATTCTTCCTTTCTTTCATCAGATCCGTGGGGATAAGAGATGGTTTGAAAGATGCCTGACCGCTTTTTTACAGGTTTCTGTTAAAGTAACCTTTTCTCCCAATGTTATTGATGGAATAGAGAAAAATGATGATTCAATGCTTTTGGGAAATTCAAGATTGGGGGTAACCTATATTCCGAGTGGCAGACATATGGATGGACAACGGAATTGGGTAGTGAATATCGGCCCGATTCCTTATGAAGATATGAAAAAGTATATCCCGGGAAGCCCGTTCAGAAAAGTTCTTCAGACCTTGTATGATTATTTTCTTCCTATAACAGTGGATATTGAAGAGAATTTTGTGACAGAAAAGCTGGAATACTCGTTCAGTCTGGAGGATGATGAAAGAAATGCCAGCCGCCTTGGATACTCTACCTTCCTCTAAATTATTTTATTATATTTACAACTACCAACAAAGTATAAATTCGAAAAGAAACAAATGGAAATTTCTTCAGTAAAAGGTATTTTTTTAAGGTATATTCTAATGCCTTTAATCGCAATTATCATGATGTTTATCCTGGGAATTATCAGGAGAAACAAACCTGCGATCAAAATTAAAGTAATTATTGTATACGTTCTTCTGTGCAGTTTATGCCTGGCACTGCCTGGTTTTTTCGGATTTGCCGGAAATCTTTTTAATCCGTACTGGTATCTCATTGCACAGGTTGTTTATCTTGTTTTTGGGATTATCCACGTTAACTTACTGCATAAATATTTCAAAAAGCATATTGATTCTCTGGCAATGAGCATCCTGTTTGAATCTATTCTTTCATTGACTTGTATTGCTTTGGGTGGATATTTATTTACCCTGTTATTCAACTGGATGAGTAAAGGAACCGGATATGCAGTGATGGCAGCTACAAGTATGCTGATCTTTGTAGTTCCTATGGTATTTTATTATTGCTATATTCAGTTTATCAGTATTCCTTTTGATATTTATAAAACATGGAGATATTCCCCGGATCAAAAACTTCCTGATTTTGAAGGGGCAGATTTTGACCGTCTGATGGTTTTGAATGTAGAATTAAGTAAAAATCTTGAAGATTCAAACCGATTCAGAATTAAGGCGAAAACTCTTCCGACAGGAATCACTTTTGGAGACTGGTTTTACAGAGTAGTGGATGATTATAACCACAAGAACCCGGGATCTATCATTCACCTTTCAGATGAGGTAAAAGAACCTTATTACTGGATCTTTTATACTAAAAAATCGTTTTTCAGCTTTAGAAAATATATAGATTTCGACCAGGACATTACTGCAAACAGCATTTCTGAAAATGAAGTGGTGATTTGTAAAAGAGTCATTCAGCATGAAGAGGAGGGAGTCGCAAGAAAATCATAACACAAAAAATTAAAAAGTATTAAACATGATACAGCCTATTAAACATTTTGCAATCAACTGGGTGGATGGAATGAAAGTTTCCCAAAGACACCTTAATGATCAGGATAATTTCTTAATTGATACCATCAGAGATTCCAATTCGCTTGGGATTACTACATATAACTATGGGCTTTTGCCTATTTCTACTGAGTATACAGACCGTACTATTTTTGATGTTCACAATACTGCCACTAACGATGTTCAGCTGGTTATCAAAAGATGCAGTGCTGTTACCATGGCAGGGTACCGTATTGAATTAAGCGACAGAAGAATCAGTGTAAAATCCCTGGCAAAATCAATGAGTGAAGAGCAGGCTGATGGAGAATATTATATTTTGATCTCTGTAAATCCGTTTGATAAAGTTCCTTTCGGCGATATTGATCCGGAAGAAATTCCACCACGTCACCCAAGTGCACAACCGAATCACCATATTGAACTTCTTCCTGTAACTTCATTGAACAGTAGCTACTCAGGAGGAAATTATCTGATTATAGGAAAGGTAGATTTAAAAGCCAATATTGCACAGGTAGACTCTAATTTTATTCCGCCCTGTACTTCTGTTCAGAGTCATCCGGCATTAGTAGAGTATTACAGCAGCTTTGCGAAATCTATTGGAAACCTGCAGCAGTATGCTTTTAAAATTATTCAGAAAGCGTCTCATAAAAACCAGAATACAGCTTTAGCTCAAAATGTGAAGTTCGTTTGTAATACGATGGTGACTACCTTTGGAGATATGTATTTCCAATTCAGAAATATTACGCCTTACCAACCGCCGGTATTTTTAATTGAATCTTTTGCAAAGCTGGCGCTTCACCTGTACAACTCAACACAGCTACTTGTTCCTGCAGAATTGGAAGAAATGCTGAACTATAGTTTGGAATGGAGTGAGATTGCACCTCATACTTTATTGAATCAATTGTCTATCGTCGCTGAAACAAATTACGATCACCATAATTGCGGAGAGCCTTTACTTTACATCCAACAGATGTTAAGAAGTCTGGAGACAATTTTCTCTAAACTGAGCGAACTGGATTACATTGGTCAGAGAAAAGAAAACATCATTGTTAATGAACAGGAGGTTTCTACCAATACCAACCCGAAGAGAGGTTGGAGTGTATTAGACTAATAGCATCAGCTTTTAAATATAAAATCCCGAATGAACAATCATTCGGGATTTTTTTATTGACTCTGCATCATCGTAAAATTATCATGGATATTTACTTCCTGCATTTTAATTTTCTAAATATTATATTATTTACCCTACATAGACCCTACATCATATTCTTTTTAAGTCTTATATACCTAAGGTGAATATTGTGGTAGGTAGTATATAATATATTGATTATTAATTAGTTGAGTTAGTAATGTATTTGTGTAGTATGCTGTTTTTAACAGCTTTTTTGATTTATGATATAGTTTTGCAGGAATCTATAACTTATTATGATGTGAATCATTAATGATTGATACACTAAGGTTACTATAAATGAAATAAACTCAAAAAAATATCTATGAAAAAAAAAATGTCTAAAATCTTTTGTCTTTGTTTTTTTTCTGCCGGAACAGTAGTGATGGGGCAAAATAAAATCAAGGTAAGTCTGGATGCAGGGTATACGTATGGTGCTTTAAATTCAGATCTTTCAAATCTTGTTGATTCAAGATACACGGGGCGGTATGGCTTCGGGGTCAATTTGTCCGGAGAATATATGGTCTGGAAATCACTCTTTGTTTCTACCGGAGCTTCCTTCCAGCAAAAGAATTATAAGTTTGAGAGAACGGGAAACCGGGAAGGGTGGTACACAGAATATAATAACAATTTTTTAACCCTTCCTTTAATGGTAGGGGGCTATATCCTGAACAATCCACATGAAACTACTGGTGTGTGGATCAAAATTGCGGGTGGAATGTATACAGACTACTGGCTTCGTATGGGAAGAGAGGGTAGATATCCGGTATTTAATGAATTACAGGAAAACGGAACTTTCAATTATACACAGGTATCGGATAAGTATGATTTCAAAAAGAATGAAAATCAGCTTAACAGATGGGGATATGGATTGGTAGGTCAAGCTCAGTTAGGGTATTCTCTTAAGAAGTTTGATGTATATGCATCCTATAATTACCAGTATGGGCTTTCGGATATCAATATGGCGAATGATGATAAAGACCGTAAATCAACCATTCGGTCATATATGATTTCTTTAGGTGTTGCCTATAAGTTCAAATAACAAAGTTTTTCCTATCAATTAAAATCTATAAAATGAAAAAAAATATTATTTATTTAGGGTTCGTACTGCTTTCAGCATCTGCGACATTCAATTCCTGTATGCAGGATAATGATTCCTCTGTCACGGAACCAACAAGATATACAAGCAATGATGTAAAATCCTATGCCGATCTTTTTAAAGTATTCTGGACGGTAATGGATCAGCGGTATAATTATTTTTACGAACAGAAAGGAAAAGATGGGATGGATTGGAATGCCATCTATAAAGAATATTATCCGAAATTTGCTGCTTTAAAATCCTATAATAGAATTGGTGTAAGCGATGCTGAATTGCAAGCGGATGCTGAAAAAGCAAGTGTATATTTTACCGAAATCGTAAATCCAATTATAGACAGACATTTTTATGTTAAGATAAATGTGCCTTTTTCAAATTCCGGTATAACCAATACGTATACATTTTATGGTGGGATGAAAGAAGCTAGAGCTAATATTTATCCGTTTGGTGCAAAGTACGGATATATGAAAGATAGACTGAATGATGCAGAGTCTCGGACTTATAACTATTCAGATGGTGGAAGTATGACATATCTTATGGGGAGCCTAAAGTCTAATCCTGACATTTACTATTTTTCATATAGTAGCTTTTTACTGGCAAGGTCTCTTAAAATTGATCTTGCTGATAAATATTTAAGCCCAGGTCCGGGAAATTCGCTTGTTCTTACCCCTGCAGCTATTGAAAACAGTCCACAACTCAATGCAATTGGTGATATTAACAAGAGAAATGAAGTTAAAAACTTTACTATCAATATTTTAAACGAATGGAACTCATTTCCAAATTCAAATGAAATGAAATCTTTCAATAGCCAGATTGGAACGTTTAAAAGTACAGAAGTTTTATCAGATTCGTTTTTAGATTTGATCCAACAGTTACTCACTAAGTCTAAGAATCTTGTAAAATATAATAGTACAACTACTTACTCTTCCGTGTTAAATAGTGAAACCCTTCCTTATATCCAATGGTTTATGCAGGAGATGGATAATCATGTGAAATATGGATATAATTTGAGCCAGTTCCAGACTGCGGCAGACAAAATATTAACTAGTGCCCCTTTTTATAAAAAGTTTCTGAATCCTTTGCACAAAGGAGATATTAAGAAAGTGATTATTGATTTAAGAGGTAACGGTGGTGGTAATATTGTTGATGCCCGTTTTTTCACAGACAGGTTTATTACTAAAAGCACTGTTGCATTTTATCAGAGAACAAAAGAAGGAAACGGACAATTTAATTATACTCCGTGGGTTCCGGTACAGGCACAGTCTCATATGTTTGGAATTCCCGGGAATATTCCGGTTGCTGTTTTAACGGATAAAGGAAGTGCAAGCATGTCAGAAATGTCTACATTGATGTTCAAAAGTCAGGGAACCCATGCTATTTCTATTGGAGATTACAGTGCTGGAGCTACTGCAGGCTTGGGAGGATCAGATGATTTTAACGGAGGTACCCGGGATAAGGTTGCCGGTGGTATTCTTGAGTTTTATATGCCATTGATGGCCACCAAGACTCTTAATGATGAAGTTATTGAGGGGATTGGCGTAAAGCCGGATATTTATGTGACGCCGCCTTCGGATGCTGAAGTTGCACAAATGACAAGCAGCCCTAAAACATTTACAGACAGGGTAATGGAAGAAGCCATCAAATATCTTTTAACAAAATAGTATGACCTAAAAAGACCCGGCAGAAGCCGGGTCTTTTAGATTGAAATGATTTTATTTTTTGTTCAGAAGCTCCAAAGTATGCTCTACATGTCCGCCGCCTTTCCATTCATCATGCCCCGGAATAATCAGTGTAGCTTTTGAATATTTTGTTTTCAGTTTATTCATAGTCTTAGGCCATTGTTCTACATTGGCTTCTTTGATATTTCCTAAATCAGTAGCGGAAGTACTCTTTACAAGGCAGCCACCGTCCAGAACTTTATATTTTGGAAACCATACCACTACATTGTCGGCAGTATGTCCTTCTCCAAGAAAATCTACTACAAACTCTTCACCACCTATTTTGTAAGGCTTTCCGGTTTTGATAATCTCAGTGGAGGTTGCTTTTCCATCTTTTTTCAGGAATTCATTGGTCTTGGTAGTAGCATATGTTTTAATCCCTTTGTTGTTGAAAAAACTAAGATCTCCTGCACGGTCATCATGAGAATGTGTGGCAAATACGGCAACAACAGGTAAGTTATGACGTTTTTTGATGGTATCCATCAGGCTTTGGTATTGTACTTTTTCCCATGGAACATCAAATAAAACCACCCCTTTTTGGGTGATAAGATATACTGAGTTGGCAGAATATTCTTTACCTCCGAATACGCCGAAAGTCTTGTAAATATATAAGTTGTTTTTAATTGGCGGTTCGATTACAAAATCTTTTACCTGGGCACTTGCAAAAGGGCTCAACAGCATCGAAACAATAAAAAACTGAATGCTTTTTTTCATAAATCTTTAAGGTGATAGTTAAAATTTTGGTACTTATGAGAAAGATGGATCTCAATGGAATATTTTGCAAACCTAGTGAAATTAATTCTCTAAGCTTTTTATGAAAAGAAGTTTAACCGTTTTTTAACAGTTGCGAAAGAGGAGAATGCCCAATGATTTGTATTTTTGGAGCTATTATTGTGAAATTATAAAATACTAGTTATGAGCAAGTTGCAAGTTGTTGAGGTACGAAAATTTTATCTGCAATAAATTGGATCCGACTAAAATATGGTTTTATAATGAGCACTAATACACAAATTTTAAGGCCTATTTGCTAATCCAATTCTTATTTATCTCAGTTTTAATGTATTCGAGGCATAAAAAAAACTGCTTCAAAAATGAAGCAGTTTATAGTAGATTATTTTTTTACCAATATTTTTTCAGTGGCCTTCTTACTGAGGATTTCTTTCTTATCACCAATCTCGATGGTCATCGATTTATCAAAATTTTCAATTTTAATAACTTTCACCTTGGTATTCAGGAGAAGTTTCCGATCATTTAAATAGCTTAAAAAAGCATCATCTGAAAGAGTAACAGAAGCAAAAACAACAGTTTCTCCTTCTTGACAATGGCTTAATTTCTGAAGGTCCTGAGAAATAATGTTCCCATCTTTATCAGGAATAGGTTCTCCATGTGGATCGAATTTAGGATGATCCAGAATTTCATCCATTTTATCAAAAAAGATCTTGGAATGCACATGTTCCAGCTGTTCTGCGATTTCATGGACATTTTCCCAGCCGAAATTCATTTTTTTAACCAGGAACATTTCGGTAAGCCGGTGCTTGCGTACCACCAGAGCAGCTTCACGCTTTCCGTTTTCTGTAACGATCAGAGGTTTGTAGGTCTCATAAATGACCCATTTCTTTTCGGCAAATTTTTTCATCATATTGTTAACGCTCGGCATTTTTACATTCAAAAATTTGCTGAGTTCGTTAATCGTCACCTTTCCTTCATTGTCAACTAAATGAAACAAAGCTTTCAGGTAATTTTCTTCTGTTAGGGTTGTTTTCAAAATGTTAGATGATTTTCACTACAAATCTAACAAAATATTCTTAAAAGATTACTCTTGTTATTTTAACTTTTTTTAATTTTACTCTATGAAATTTTCATTTAAAAACGATTATTCTGAGGGATGTCACCCGAATATTCTACATGCACTTCTGCAATATAATCTTGAACAGCAAGCCGGATATGGCGAAGATGAATACTCCTTAAAAGCTAAGGAATTGATTAAGAAAAGAATAGGAAAAGATAATTCTGATGTTTACCTTGTTTCTGGGGGAACACAGGCAAATCTAATTGTGATTTCTTCTGTTTTAAGGCCTTATCAATGTGCCATTTCAGCGTCTACAGGACATATTCTGAACAATGAAACGGGAGCGATTGAAGCAACAGGACACAAAATATTAAGTATTGAAACCGAAGATGGAAAATTAAGACCATCAGATATTATTCCGGTGTTGGAAAATCATAGGAATGTACCACATCAGGTAATGCCAAAGTTGATTTATATTTCCAATTCTACAGAGCTGGGAACCATTTATCAGGCTAATGAATTGAAAGAACTTTCAGAATTCTGTAAGCAAAACCACCTTTATCTGTTCATGGATGGAGCCAGGCTGGGACATGGGCTAACTTCTGAAATCAGTGATCTTACCCTGGAAAAAGTAGCGGAACTGACGGATATTTTCTATTTGGGAGGAACCAAAAACGGAGCTTTAATTGGAGAGGCGATCGTTATTAATAATCCGGCACTTCAGGAGGATTTTGCATTCAATATTAAACAGAAAGGAGCATTGCTGGCAAAAGGCAGATTATTAGGAATTCAGTTTCTGGAACTGATGAAGGATGACCTGTATTTTGATCTGGCCAAACACGCCAATCAACAGGCTATGAAAATAAAAAATGCATTGCAGGAAAAAGGAGTAAAATTCCTTTCCGATACCTATACCAATCAGATTTTCCCGATTCTAAGCAACGGCCTTATTCAGGTTTTATCGGAGAACTTTGAATTCTTTGTCTGGAAAAAAATAGATGAAGAGTTTTCTGCTATTCGTCTGATTACTTCCTGGAATACAGGAGACGAGGCTGTTAACCGTTTTATTGAAATTATTAAAGAAGAGCTATAGTTTTATTACTTTATACATAAAACTGATCTCATTACAATATTCTATGTGCCTGTATGATAAAAAAAATAATTTTTATGATAGGCACATAGTCTTTATCATACCTACTATTATTCAATACATTCTTCCTGTTCCTCAACAAACTTCCGGTGTTTTCCACCCCATTCATTTAAGGCATCCCATATAGGAATCAGTTCTCTGGCAATTTCTGTAAGTTCATAATCTACTCTTGGCGGGACTTCTGCATATACTGTTCTTTTTACCAGACCTTCTTTTTCAAGTTCCCTTAACTGGAGGGTAAGCATTCTCTCTGTAATTCCTGAAATAGACCTTTTAAGTTCGCTGAAACGCAGCTTTTCATCTTTTAATTTACTCAGAATAAATAGTTTCCATCTTCCGCCAATCTTACATACTGCATAACTCAAATCACATTCCTGAATATATTGCTTGTTGATATTATTCGTTGAACTTTCTTTTATCTTTCCCATTACTTACAAATTTGTTAGTACCATACAATGATATCCGTATAGTGCAAATGTAAGATATGAAAACTAATTTTGCCCATATAAAAGCAGATAAATAACAATAGCGCTAATGTTCACTGCAAAATAATATTAATTTAAAATTACAACAAAATGCAGTTGACACCTAAAATCAATCAGATTTTAAATCATTTGGAAAAAATACAGTCTTTTAATCCTCAAAACCCATTAGATGATACCCGAAAATATCTTGAAGCAATGACTCTGCAGCTCAGCGGGAAAAAAGAAGCTGTGGCTATGATTGAAGAGCTTGATATTCCGATGGCTGATCATCAGATTCTGGTTAGAATGTATCGTCCTAAAGGGAAAGCCGTTCAAAAATCCTCTGCAATAATTTATATACATGGTGGATGGTTTATTGCCGGTGGCTATGAAACACATGATGCAGTTGTGCGTAAACTAGCTAATAAAACAGAGTCTGTTGTGATTTTCATCGATTATCGTCTTGCTCCGGAACATCCGTTTCCTGCAGGCCTGAATGATTGCCTTGACGCTGTACGATGGGTTATAGAAAATGCAGAATCATTAGGAATTGATCGGGATCAAATAGGAATCATAGGGGACAGTGCCGGCGGAGGCTTATCCACAGCTGTTTCTACCCAAATAGGAGAACTTTTTAAGTTTCAGGTGCTGATCTATCCGGCAGTAGATAATCAACTTAATACCAAAACCTGGGAAACCTATGAAAACGGACCGGTACTGAATAAACAGGGAGGAATAGATGCCTGGAACTGGTATCTTCCCAAAGAGGAAGCCCATAACCCGCTTGCTGTTCCTATTTTAATTAAAGATTTTAAAAATACACCTCCAACTCTTATTATCATCGCTGAACATGATCCTTTGGCAGACGATGCAAAACATCTTACGATGAATATGGAGAATGCCGGAATGTCTGTTAAATCAATTTTTTATAAAGATATGGTTCATGGATTTATGCATATGGGAGAGGTTTTGGATGAAACACAATCAGCCATTGGTGAAATGGCGGACTTTGCTCGACAATATTTGGGATAAACCTTTCAATAAAGAACCATGAAAAAGTATGCTTATATTGGATCCTTAGGGTTTATTGCAGTTATTACTACAGAATTTGGAATCATTGGAATTCTTCCGCAGGTTGCAGAGTATTATAAAATCAGCATAGATGAGGCAGGTTATCTTTTAAGTGCTTTTGCTCTGGTCATTGCTCTTACAGGTCCTTTTATGACTTTGTTTACTTCGGGTATTGACCGGAAAAAAATAATGACTGCTGCTATCCTTATGTTTCTGTTCACAGGGATTGTCTCTTCCTTTTCACCATCTTTCTGGCTACTGATGATAGTAAGAATTCTTCCTGCATTTTTACAGCCGGTCTATATTGCAACAGCATTGTCTGTAGCAGTATCCGGAAGTGAGAGCACCAATAAGAATGAGCTGATGAGTATTGTTTTCAGTGGGGTAGCCATTGCAATGGTTACTACTGTTCCTTTTGCAACATGGGTTTCCGGACTTTATTCGTGGGAGTATTCGTTTATGATCCAGGCTGCAATAAGCTTGATCGCTTTGCTTATCATTCATTTTTTTCTGCCGCCTATGCCTGTGAGTGAGAAAAAATCATTTGGAAGCCAAGTCAGTATATTGAAACAGCCACCGTTTATCCTGAGTACTCTTACCAATTTCTTTATGATTACAGCCTGGTTTTCCACTTATAGCTATTTTGCAGATTATCTGGGTAAAGCGAAAGGAATGGATACTGCAATGGTAAGTTATATGCTTTTTTTGTTTGGGGCTGTTGGAATTATAGCGAATAGAGTAGCAGGTAAAATGCTTAATAAAAATGTAACTGCCACATTAGCATTCTTTCTTTCCGGAACGGTATTGATTCCCATATTACTTTCTGTTTCTGATGAGAATGCATTAGCTACGGTCATTGTTATAGGAATCTGGGGATTTCTTTATTCACCAAGCTTCCTGAATGCTTCTACCTATATGATCTCTGCAGCGCCTGACTCATTGGAATTTGCGAACAGCCTGGCTACTTCATTCGGTAATCTGGGGGTTACTTTGGGAACTACTATTGGAGGTTGGATTATTATCACTCAGGGAGTAGAATATACACCATGGATAGGCTTTGTTTTCGGAATTCTTGCATTCCTTATGATGATAATGAGAAATGTATTTGAAAAAGGGGAAAAGTTTTTTTCAGGGTCTGTAAAACAAATGTAACAATTTTTGTTACATTAAAATAATTCCGTATCTTTGATCTATCAAATTTAAATTAAATACAATGAAAATAGAAATCTGGTCGGATGTTATGTGTCCGTTTTGCTATATCGGGAAAAATAATTTTGAACAGGCATTGGAAAAATTGCCATTTAAAGATGAAGTAGAAGTAGAGTGGAAAAGCTTTCAGCTAGATCCAACCTTAGATGCTCATAAAACTCAGGATACCATCCAGTATTTCAGAGAGAAAAAAGGAGTTGCTGAAGCTCAGGCTACACAGATGCTGGCTCAGGTGGCTCAAATGGGAAAAGGAGCAGGGATCAATTTTGATTTTGGAAAGACTTTAATCATCAATACTTTCAGCGCGCACAGGCTTCTTCATTTAGCTAAGAAGTACAACAAGTCCAATGAAATGGAAGAAGCATTGTTTATCGCTCATTTTATTGAAGCTAAAAATGTAGGTGATCCGGAAGTTCTGATTTCGCTTGCTGAAAACTTAGGGATTGATAAAGAAGAAGCCAGAGAAGCAGTTACTACCGATCAATTGGATTACGAGGTAAATCAGGATATTATGGAAGCAAGAAACAATGGAGTTTCAGGAGTTCCTTTCTTTGTTCTGAACGGAAAATATGCAGTTTCAGGAGCACAACCTGTAGAAGTATTTGAAAATGCATTGCAACAGACTTATAAAGAAACAGTAAGTCCTTTCAAAGATCTCTCCGGAGACAGCGGAGCTTCCTGTGATGCTGACGGATGCAGTATTTAATCATATAAACCCCAAGCTAAAATAGCTTGGGGTTTTATTTTAATTATACTATTTCAAAAACATCAGAATAAGTATTAAAATAACCAACATTTCTAAAATCCACCAAAACTCTCGTATCTTTGTAAAACAGTATAAATCTATATTCTTTAATGATAACAATTAATAATGAAATTCATTATCCCATCGCAGACACACTTTTTGTTTTTGCACTGGATTCTGAAGCAGGAACAGTATTTGACGGGAAAAATAAATTAATAACTGGAATAGGAAAGGTAAATGCAGCTATAGAGCTTACCAAAGAAATTCAAACCAGAAAGCCTAAATTAATTGTAAATCTGGGTTCTGCCGGAAGCAAAGGATTTCATAAAGGAGAGGTGGTTTGCTGTACAAAATTTATCCAGAGGGATATGGATGTAAGAGGTCTTGGATTTAAAATGTATGAAACTCCATTATCCGGAGTTCCGCCTGTGTTAGAGTACGGCCTGAAGATGGATAGTTTGAAGGAAGGAATCTGTGGTAGTGGTGACAGTTTTGAAATGAATCATTCTGAAACTGATTATAATATTGTAGATATGGAGGCCTATCCTTTAGCATTAATTGCACAAAAAGAGAATATTCCGTTTCTATGTTTAAAATACATTTCTGATGATGCGGGGAGTGATGCTGCTGATGACTGGAGCGTACAGGTACATTTGGCTTCTGAAGCATTTAAAAAAATATTATTTTCATAAAATCTATTCAAAAAATGGCATCAATAATCATCAACAAAGCTTCTGCCGAAGATACAGATTGTATACAGAAGCTGGGAATTCAGACTTTTACTGAAACCTTTGCTGAAGACAATACCGAAGAAGCCATGGAAAAATACCTAAGAGAAAGCTTCAATACAGAAAAGGTAAGATCTGAACTGAACAATCCGGACTCCCATTTCTATATTGCCTGGGAAGAAGACAATCCGGTTGGCTATCTGAAAGTCAATTGCAGTAAAGCACAGACTGAATTACAGGATGAAACCAGTCTTGAAATTGAAAGAATCTATGTAAAGAAAAGCCACCATGGTCAAAAAGTAGGCCAGCTTCTTTATGATCAGGCATTGAAAACTGCTCAGCACCTCAATAAATCATATCTGTGGCTAGGTGTTTGGGAAGAAAACCTGAGAGCTTTAAACTTTTATAGGAAGAACGGGTTTGTTGAATTTGATAAGCATACCTTCAGGCTTGGTGACGAGGAGCAGACCGATCTGATGATGAAGAAAATATTGGATTAAATTTTCCTGCACTTTAAATTTGTATCAATATTATTAAACACTTTCCATCTAGGTATAATTCAAAAGTTATTTCTTTGATATGATGAACAATTCAGAATTCTTAAAAGAAATTAATACCTATTATCCTCTATCAGAGAAGACTACAGCAGCTCTGATGGATATCTGCAGTGAAGAACATTTTCAAAAAAACGAACTTCTTCTGGAATCCGGAAATATGGCCAGATATTATTACTTTATAAAATCCGGTTTAATAGGATATTATATGACTGATGAAGCAGGAAGTTCTATTTATAAGATCTTTTTTGAAGAAAACAGTTTTGTAGCTTCTACCGCTGCCATCATCAAAAACGTACCCAGTGATTTCAGTATCATTGCTCTTGAAGATTGCTCAGTCATTAAATATCCGGTTAAAACGTATCGGGAATTATTGGAACAATATCATGATCTTGCCCTTTTTCATATCAGGTATCTGGAGAAAAACTGGGTGGTAAAAAAGGAGCCTCTTGAAGTTTCTTTAAAATTTGAAACCGCAAAACAACGGTATTTATTATTGCTCGAAAATAAATCCCTGTACAACAGGCTTAAACAGCATCATATAGCATCATATTTAGGGATTACCCCAACTCAGCTCAGCCGTATAAAAAAGGAAATCAACAGATAATATTATCGTTTTCCAAATTCCATGTTTATATTTTAAACAAAACTATTTATTTGTAAAATAATTTTTCGTAATACAATTTTTTGCATGGTATATTTTATTATTTTTACATTAAATCCCTTTATAGGGAAATAATTAAATTAATAAAACCAAAACCATGAAATTAGGTCATACTTATTTTTATCATCCGGAATATGCTGAAACCAATGAGTTTGTTATCAAGCAATTTGAACAGCAAAATGTATCTATGCAAAAGATTCAGAATGTATTGGGGCGAAGCAATCGGTATATTGTAACTGAAGACTCTGAAGAGACAACATTGTCTATGGCGATACATGCAGCAAAAGGAGTACTCAGAGAAAGTAATACTTCCGCTTTGGATATTGATATGATTGTATTTGTAACAAGCACTTCAGAGCATCTCATTCCTTGTGATGCTATCAAGATTCATCATGCATTACAAGGCAAGGCCAATACGCTGTGTTATGACATCAATGCCAATTGTATTGGAGCCTTTGTGGCTTTGGACCAAATTACAAAATATCTATCCGTATCCGATACTGCCCAAAAAGCATTGATAATATGTTCTGAAAAATTATCTGGTATTGTGGATTCTGAGAACCCTGTAACGGCATTTTGCTTTTCGGATTCTTCTTTTGCCTTTATTGTAGAAAAAGATGACTCTTCTTCAGGGTTAATGGATGTTCTCTACCATACAGACAGTAGTATCTGCAATACGGTACTGTTTCCTCCTAACGGATATTCTTGTTACCACCCTAATGAAGTCACTTTATGGGATAAGAGCTTCGATGGAAGTGGCAGTGTCAACTTTGCACTGAATGATATGAACAGTTTTTTAGAACGCAATCATCTGAGCATTGAAAAAATCGACTTGTTTTTATTTTCTCAATTTTCATTAAGAAATATTAATATTATTAGTGACCATTTTAATTTACCTCCGGAAAAGGTTCCGTTTTATTCAAGAGAAGTAGGATATACAGGTTCTTCAAGTCCTTTACTGGCACTACATCAATACCGGAAGAATGTAAGAAAGCTGCAAAAGGGGGAAAATATTCTCATCTGGACACTTGGGGCAGGCTATCAGGCAGGCTTAATGCTTTGGAAATACTGATGCTCATAAATGCTTAAAGAAATAAATTAACAAAAGCGTCAACAAATGTTGACGCTTTTCCTTTTTTTCCGGTGCAACTTTGCGATGTCATAAGATTATGGAACCATTGATTATTTAAGTAAAAGATCTTAAATTTATATACGATGTATTTTCATGATCTGCTCATCATTAATTAAATTTAAAAAGTATGAAAAAGTTAATCAGCATTGTTGTTTTAAGTGTTTTTGCACAGTTTTCAGCACAGAAGGTCATTCATCAGGAAGTTTTCAGTCCTAAAATGAATAAAAAGATCAAAACCATTATTATTACTCCGAATTTACAACCCAATACAACGTATCCATCCGTATATATTCTTCATGGTTTCAGCGGAAATCCGGACAGGATCATTAAAGAGGATATTCCGGATATCGTTAAGAAAGCTCAGGAGTATAAAACCATTTACGTTTTGCCTGATGGGAATTACAGTTCATGGTATGTAGACAGCCCGGTTGTTAAAGATTCCCAATACCAAACCTTTATTGGAAAAGAACTTGTTGAATTTATTGATAAGAACTATCCGGTAAAAACGGAGAAAAAGTTCAGAGGTATCCTGGGATGGAGCATGGGTGGCTATGGTGCCACAAATATTGGCGTTACCTATAACAAAACATTTGGAATTGTGGGAAGTTCATGTGGAGCTTTAGACTTTAATGTATTTGGGGAAGGGTATAATAAATATATGGTGAATAAGGTACTTGGTCCTTTAGAATCAATAAATCCCAACTTCCTTACAGACAGCAAGATCAAATTAATGGAAACAGCCGGACAACGTTATATTTTCGACTGTGGAACTGAGGATGTTCAGATGATCGGACAAAACAGAAAATTTCATACCAAGCTTACAGAACAGAAAATCCAGCATCTTTATACAGAATCCTTAGGTGCTCATGATACTCAATATTGGAGCCGTTCACTTTCTGAGCAGCTCACTCTGTTTGACAAATATTTCAAATAGTACAGGTCATTAAAATTTTACCATAAAATCCTTTTTAAGCATTGCCTTAAAAAGGATTTTTTCGTTGTTAACGAGCTTAGATTATCCAAAATTCATTACTCTTTAGATTATCAATTAAAAAGTTAGAGTTATTGTGATTTATTTCTATCTTTGTTTTTAATTATTCCAAATAAGAATAAATTAAAAAACTAATGAAACATTTTCTTGCAAAGCCTTGCTTCAACCTATTGATTTCCTTCAATATAAACTCAATAAAGACAAGTGTTAACTCCACTTATTCGTTTTAAAACACTTATAAAACCTATATGAATAACTCCTTTATTCTTCCACATCAAACAGCAGGTAGGATGATGCCCCTGTTTTATGTAACTCAATTTTTAATAATCTTAAGAAATGATACATGGAAAATTTTAGAACTTAAATGCTACTGAAGAACTTTATGAAATTACAATTCAAACACATGAAAAACAATATACTTCTACAAAAACTATAACATGAAAATACTTAAAACCTCTATATTACTGTTAACTCTTACTCTATTTTCCCCTGCTTTATCTGCCCAGCAAAGTGAGCGCATCCATGGGAAAGTTCTGGTTTCTGAAAAATTACCTATAAAAAATGCTATTTTAAGACTTGTTAATACCTCTTATCAGGCAAAAACCAATCATCAAGGTGATTATTACTTTGAGAATGTAGCTCCTGGTGAATATACGCTTCAGGTAGTCTTAAATGATATTGAGCTTATGCAGGAAAAAATCCGGATTGAAAAGGATATTTATGAAATACCTACCATTTTCGCTCCTACACAAAGCAATGAGATTGAAGGAATTACAGTATATGCCTTCAGCCGAAACAAATTCCTGACTAAAGACAGTATCTCCGTCTCAAAAATGCCTTTGAAAAATCTGGAAAATCCACAGGCTTATACAAGTATCAATCAACAAATTCTGAAGGAGCAGCTTACCTATGATGTTTCGGAAGTGGTAAAAAATGTTCCTGGTATGGTAAAAATGCAGGGAAGTCCGGGAAGAGGTTCCGGAGATGGAAGCTTTTACTACAGCCTTAGAGGTTTTCCTACAAAAATATCAATGGTGGATGGAGTTCCGGCAACTACCAATGGAGAAATAGACCCTTCGGATATTGAACGTATTGAAGTGATTAAAGGTCCATCCGGAACATTGTACGGAGGTGCTGTTACTTCATTTGGAGGGCTTATTAATCTTGTAACCAAAAAGCCAAAAGATTATTTCGGTGGTGAAATTTCTTATATGCTTGGAAGTTACAACCTGAATCGTGCAACTGTTGATGTTTACGGACCGATCACAGAATCCAGGAAGACATTATTCCGTTTGAATGCTGCTTATCAATACCAAAACGGTTTCAGGGATTCTGAATTCAGAAAGTCCTTTTTTGTTTCACCAACGTTGAGCTATCAGGTAAATGACAGGCTGAAATTCAGCCTAGGAGCTCAGATTTACAATTACGAAGGAACCAATACGCCCATTATTTTCCTTCCAAGAGGGCGTGCATTTCTGGCACATAATCCTGATGAACTTAAATTTGACTGGAAAAGATCGTATTCTAATAATGATATGACTTTGAAGGCTCCATCTACCAATGTGAAAGCTGAGATTAACTATAAAATTTCTGATAACTGGACTTCGCAAACCTTAATTTCAAGGAACTATAGGAAAACAGAAGGTTTATATCAGTATCAATTTATAAGAGATAAAAATACTGATGCCATGCTTGAGCGTACTGTGCAGGCACAGAACTCTGAAGCAGCTTCTACAAGTGTTCAGCAGAACTTCAACGGTCAGTTTCATATTGGTAAAATCAAAAACAAGGTTCTGATCGGCCTGGATTATTTAAACCAATCCATTAATAATAACCATTCACCAATCACTGTATATGATAAGATCAACGGACAAGCAGATGATCCTAGATATGGTCTGATCTCAAAAGATCTTGTTTTAAAAAAAATACAAGAAAAAATGCAGGAGCCCGGTGCTTCTCTTATAAGAAATTCAACGTCAAATAATCTCTATGGAGCTTATCTTTCTGATGCTCTTTATATCACAGATAGATTAATTACTCTATTAAGTTTGCGTATTGATCATTATGAAAGTAAGGGACAACTCAATCTGATGACAAACAAGCGTTCATTGGATTTTAAACAAACAGCATTATCTCCTAAAGTGGGCGTTGTTTATCAGATCTTAAAAGATCGTTTATCAGTATACGGTAACTATATGAACGGTTTCAGTTATACCCCTCCGGTTAACCAGCCACTTGCAGATTATAGCGGAGATATGAAGCCACAAAAAGCCAATCAATGGGAGGTAGGATTCAAAGGAAATCTTTGGAAAAACCGATTGAACTTCACAGTAGGATATTATGATATATTGGTTGATAATATGACAAAAGATATGGAAGTCATCCGAAATGGGCAAAGCTATAGGATTACCATTCAGGATGGAGAACAGAGAAGCAAGGGAATTGAAGTAGAGATCATTGCCAATCCTATTCAGGGTTTAAATATTATGACCGGATATACTTATAATGATAGTAAAGCTGTGAAAGGAGATTATGAATCTGATGGCCGCCGCCCAGGTTCTGCGGGACCGGCTAGTGTGTTTAACTCATGGATCAGTTATACTCTTCAATCCGGTGATTTACAAGGTCTGGGATTAGGTTTTGGAGTTAATCGTGTTGGCCACCAGCTCAGCGAAAATAAAACAACCACAGGAAAGTTTACTTTCCCGGCTTATACTCTTGTGAACGCTTCTGTTTCTCTTGAAAAAGAAAGATATAGAATTGGTTTTAAAATGAATAATATTGGGAATGTTCAGTATTTTGCAGGACAGGGAGTTATTGTTGCCCAAATGCCTCGGAATTTTGTTGCTGAGGTAAGTCTTAAATTTTAATCATGAAGCTTACATTGAGAAAAGCAGCCCTTCAATTACATCTATGGCTCGGATTAACATCCGGGCTTGTAGTTGTGATAATGGCGGCTACCGGATGTATTCTTGCTTTTGAAGAGGAGTTAAAACATCTTGTACATCCAGATAGGTATTTTATAAAAACTGTTGGAGACAAAAAATTATCTCTTTCCGAACTTTCATTAAAAGCTGAAAAAGCACTTCCTGACGGACTCAAAATCAAAAGAGTTCAAATTTCTTCTGATCCATCAAGAACTTATGTGTTCCGAACCCTTAAAATGGACAATGATGCCTTGACCTATTGGGGGACTTATCTTTATTACTACCGGGTTTATATTGATCCATATACAGGAAAAGTTCATGAAGTGGAAGATGCTAAACATAACTTTTTTGAAATTGTACTGGATCTTCACCGAAGACTTTTATTAGGGGAAAAAATAGGAAAAACCATTACAGGATATTCTACACTCATGTTAGCTACTATTCTTTTTTCCGGGCTCATCATATGGTATCCTAAAAAGATGAGTAAGAATATGCTGAAGGGCATGTTCTTCATTAAAACTTCAGCAAGCTGGAAAAGGGTGAATTATGATCTTCACAATGTCTTGGGGTTTTATGCCATAATTCCTTTGGTTCTCATCTCTTATTCCGCACTCATCTGGAATTTTGAAAACTTAGATAAATGGGTGAAAAATACTTTGAATGGAAACGTACCGGCTGAACAAAAGGTAAAAAGCAGCATTCCTTCAGAAGAGTTTACAAACCGTGAATTTATTTTGAACAGTATTGGCGAAAAAGTAGAAAAAGATCTGATTAATAAAAAATCAGCATTGATTAACTTCCCAAGAACAGATGAAGGGACTTATTATACTGAATTAACCTACGGAAATAAACAATATCAGAATGAACAATATAATTTTGACCAATATTCCGGAAAAATATTAAAACATCAGGCTTATAAAGATGAAAAAATAGGGTATGGTACTGCCTTAAGAGAAAGAAATTATGACCTGCATACAGGAAGTATCTTCGGAGTCACCGGACGAATTATGTATCTTTTAGCCGGAATAATTGCTACTTCGCTTCCTATTACCGGATTCATCATTTATGTAAACAGAAAAAAGAAGAAACCAAAGAAGAAACTTCAAATCAGGAAAAAGTAAATACCATCAGCCTCTATCATTGTAGAGGCTTTTTTTATCTGAAATATTGGGTGTTCTGCGAAAGAATTTCAATACTTCTTTCCATTTCATCAAAGCTCAGGTCTCCAAAGCCTAATCTCATTGCAGTAAGATTTTTATTCTGATAAAGCAGGGTTTTGGGGATAAAGAGATTATCCTGGGCACATTTCCGGCTCAGCTGCATCAGATTAACAGGGATTTTCCATTCCGTCCAGATCGCAAGGCCTCCGGAAGGCTTTTCAAAAGTGATCACCTCTCCAAGATTTTCTTTGAGCAAGGCACTGAAATGATCCCGCCTTTCCTGATATACCTTTAAGGATTTTTTCAGATAGCGATTGATTTCTCCTTCTTCAATCATTTCCCCCAATGTTCTTTCCATGAGGATATCACCCTGGCGGTCTATAATTCCAAGGTGTTTCCGCATTTCTACCATCAGATTTTCGGGAGCAACAATAAATCCGGTCCTGAACCCCGGAGCCAATGATTTCCCGAAAGATCCGATATAGATCACCATTCCGTTGGTATCTGCACTCGCTAAAGGCAGAATCGGGCTTTTATCATAATGGAATTCATAATCATAGTCGTCTTCAAGGATAACAAATCCGTATTCATGAGCCAACTCCAGCAGTTCCAGCCTCCGTTGAGCACTTAAGGCTACCGTTGTAGGGTAGTGATGGTGCGGAGTAAGATAAAGCATCCTTATTTTCTTCTTCTGACAGGCTTCTCTGACACTTTCTACAATTATTCCGTCTTCATCAATCGGAAGGGTTACAATATTTACTCCTGCTTTTTGAAAGATCATATTCACTGAAAAATAACTCAAATCGCCTACTAAAACAGTATCACCTGCAGACAAAAGTATTTCGGAAACAATATAAATACTCATTTCTGTACTTCGGGTAATCAGAAGATTGTTCTTTGAAATAGGCAAGCCGCGGGAAAGATTAAGGTATTGAGACAGATGTTCCTTGAAAAATTCACTTCCATCATGATTATAATGACCAAAAACTTTCTGATTGGATTTCCGCTTAAGAATAGAACTGTAAAACCGGGAATGCTGCCCGATCTGGGTAAGCCTGATATCCGGAACCCCATCATTAAAAACATATTCACAGTCCGAATGCTCAAAGGGATTATCCAGAATATTGGAGGTTTTAAAAGTAAATCCTGTGCTCTTAGGATAATTTTGAAGGTTGTTTTCCTCGAAGTCCTTTACTTTTATGGGCTTTTCTTGATCTTTTCCAATCACAAACGTTCCTTTGTTCGGAAAACTTTCCACCCAACCTTGTGCAGACAGTTCATCATATACCGCTACAGCTGTATTTCTGTGTACATCCAGTATCTCACTGAAGGCTCTGGTTCCCGGAAGTTTGGTTCCAAATGGTAAGAAACCTCTTTGGATGGCATTCACCAATTGATTAGCGATTTGTAAATAGATAGAAGTCTCTGATTTTCTATCTATTTTAATAAAACTTTCATAAGGAATCTTAACCGGACTATCCATAATGTAAAAACTGGCACCATGTAACCATCCGGCAATATACTACTTTTGACATCAAAATAAAAATCTATGGAATTTCATCATCTGCTTAAAAGAATAGTACAGGATGGCAACACCCATGCTAAGTGGCTAAACACTCTTTCTTTTATGGAAAATGCCGGCGCAAGGAAAATATCAAAATGTGAACATCCGGTAATGGTTACGCTCATTCAGCTTAAACATGCGGCTGAGGAACATCGCCACGCCTACTATCTTAAAAAACAGATTGGAAAAATAGATGCGGAACTTTGCAAAACTTATGAAAACAAAGAATTACTGGCTCCTATAGCAACCCGGCAATATCTCCATTCATTGGATATTAAAGCCTGCAGGTACCTTCAGGATGTTTTTCAGCTGACTAAAGAAGAGCTGAAATATGCAGCTTACCTCTTCGTGACTTATGCTATTGAAGTGCGTGCTGATGAACTTTATCCCGTGTATCAGGAAATCCTTACAGAAGAATCTTCTAAAATCATGGTAAAATCTATTATCCTGGAAGAAGAAGGACATCTGGAAGAGATGATTAATCAGCTTAATGAATTTTCTGAAAACTGGCAGCTGCATGCAGATCATATTCTGGAAATAGAAAAAGACCTGCATCAGCAATGGATCAATGCTATTACGGAAGAAGTGGCTCAATTGGATTATGCTTAAAAACATCAACCGGTTTGAGGAGACGCTTTACAAAAGAAAGCAGGAGGGGATATTAAGAACGCTAAAACCAAAAGCTGAAGGGATAGATTTCTATTCCAATGATTATCTGGGATTAGCCCAAAGTAAAGACCTTCAAAGGATTATGCTGGAGAAGATCCATGAGAGTCCTCAGCTGCTTTCGGGAAGCACAGGTTCCAGGCTCATTAGCGGAAACAGCAGAGTGGCTGAATCTGCAGAAATTTTTATCGCTGAAAAGCATAGGTTTCGGGCTGCATTACTTTTTGCGTCGGGTTATACTGCTAATCTGGCTTTATTTTCAACGCTCCCAGCCCGCCATGATACGATTATCGTGGATGAACAGATACATCGTTCCGTACATGATGCCTGTAAAATGTCAAATGCCAGAAAATTGAAATTCAGGCATAATGATCCTGGGCATTTGGAAAGGATTTTAAAAAAGCAGGAAGGACATTGCTATATTGCGGTAGAAAGCCTTTACTCTATGGAGGGAGATCTTGCTCCTCTCAAAGAGATTGCTGAACTGGCAAAGAAGTATGAAGCCAGTTTAATTGTTGATGAAGCCCATGCATTCGGCGTCTTCGGATATGGCCTGGTGAATAAATATGGTTTGGAAGATCAGGTTACAGCTAATGTAATCACTTATGGTAAAGCATTGGGAGCTCATGGTGCAGTAATACTTTGCCATGACAGTATCAAATCTTATCTGGTGAATTTTGCATCTCCATTTATTTATACCACTTCTGCACAGGACTTCCAATGGATGAGGATAAAAGAAGGTTACAATTTCTTAGAAAATCATCAGGATTTACTCCTTCAGCTTCAGGAAAACATAAAAATATTCAGAAACCAAAGGGTAGAATCTCCATCTTCGGAAACAAGTCCGATTCAGGCTATAATCATTCCTGATAATGAAAAGTTGAAATCCTTACAGAAAGCATTATCAGGCGAAGGATTTTTAACCTATGCTATTTACAGTCCAACCGTAAAAGAAGGAACTGAAAGGCTGCGGATCTGTCTCCATCATTTTAATACTGAGCCGGAGATTATCAGGCTTACAGAAATTATTAGAGATTTCATTTAAACAAGGAAAACCAAATCCATAGAAATACAACTTAAGAACCCGAATGAAATTATTTATAACAGGAATAGGAACTGAAATTGGAAAAACAGTCTGTTCCGCCATTTTAGTACAATATTTTAAAGCAGATTACTGGAAGCCCGTACAATCTGGAGACCTGCATAATACAGACAGTCATAAAATTGAGACATGGACAGATGATACATTATGCTATCCGGAAACTTACCGCTTTCAATTGGCTGCATCTCCACATCAATCTGCAGGAGCAGAAAATATACGGATAAAGCTTGAAGATTTCCAACTACCTGAAACTCAAAACTCTCTGATTGTAGAAGGTGCCGGCGGACTTATGGTTCCGCTTTCGGATGATATTTTTATGATTGATCTGATTGAAAAGCTGAAGCTTCCTGCAGCCCTCGTAGTGAGAAATTATTTGGGTTGCATCAATCATACTTTACTCTCTATAATAGCCCTGAAGCAAAGAAACATCACATTGGAATATCTGATTCTTAACGGAGACTTTCCTGTAGATACAGAAAGAGTGATTTCAAACTTTATTACGGATGAAACAAAAATTATCAAAATTCCGGAAATAGAAAGTACGAATAGGGAACATATTAAAACGACTGCAAAACAATTAAAAATAACAAAATTATGATAATGGACAGAACAACAATCAGAAACAACTGGACCAAAGAAGAAATAGAAGAAATATATCATTTACCTCTTATGGAGTTGATTTATAAGGCTGCAACCGTACACCGTGAGTGGCATGACCCTTCTGAGGTACAGATCTCAACTTTATTATCCATCAAAACCGGAGGCTGTCCGGAAGACTGTTCATACTGCGGACAGGCAGCACGTTATCATACCAATATCAAAGTACAGGCTTTGTTACCAACTGAAACCGTAATTGCCCATGCTCAAAAAGCCAAAGACAGTGGTTCATCCCGTTTCTGTATGGCGGCTGCATGGCGTGAAGTGCGTAATAACCGTGATTTTGACAGGGTTATTGATATGGTAAAAGGGGTGAATGAATTGGGGCTGGAAGTATGCTGTACCCTGGGAATGCTTACCGAAGAGCAGGCTGTAAGGCTTCAGGAAGCAGGATTATATGCTTATAACCATAATCTTGATACTTCTGAACAGTATTATGAAGAAATCATTTCTACCAGAACCTTTGATAATAGAATCAATACAATTAACAATGTCCGAAAAGCAGGAATCACGGTGTGTTCAGGTGGAATTATCGGCTTAGGGGAAACACACAGAGACAGAATTTCTATGCTGTTGACATTAGCTACTATGCCTAAACATCCGGAGTCTGTTCCTATCAATGCTTTAGCTAGAGTAGAAGGAACTCCATTGGAAGATAACGAGAAAGTAGATACCTGGGAAATGGTAAGAATGATTGCCACTGCAAGAATCGTGATGCCTTCTTCCATGGTAAGGTTAAGTGCAGGGCGTATAGAAATGACAGAAACGGAACAGGCATGGTGTTTTATGGCAGGTGCTAACTCTATCTTCACAGGAGAAAGAGAAACATTACTGGTAACTCCTAATCCGGGTGTTTCTGAAGATATGCAAATGCTGGAAACTCTTGGATTAAAGCCGATGATGAAAAAAGAAACCTGTTGTTAAGACAATTATAAATAATGAGTTTCTGGATTTTAATATTTAGCAGTCTTCGCGTTAATTTTAGATGATTGATACAATTTAAACGCTAAGACCGCAAGAGAAGCATAATGAAACTGCTTATTTTCCGTTCGCAAAGGCATTACATTCAGCAGAGACAGTAAACTTCTGCTCTAGTAAGCAAATGATCAGTCTTAGCTGAGTGAAACGCCCTTGCGATCTTAGAAATCATACTGCATGATTATAAAACCTTAGCGAACATTGCGTTAAAAACAGAAACACTTATTTATTATAATTTAAACGCTAAGGCCGCAAGAATGCATAATGAAACTGCTTATTTTTTGTTCGCAAAGGCATTGTATTCAGCAGAAACAGTAAACTTTTGCTCTAGTAAGCAAATGATCAGTCTTAGCTGAGTGAAACCCCTTGCGATCTTAGAAATCATACTGTATGATTATAAAACCTTAGCGAACATTGCGTTAAAAACAGAAAATATTATTGCCATCAATACATTTTATATCAAATATGGATACAATTACACCAACTAATCTTCAGGAAAGAGATAAAGCCGTTAACTGGCATCCTTACACCCAGATGAAAACGGCTGACAATATCATTCCCATTGTAAAAGGGAAGGGTCTTTACCTTTTTGACAATGAAGGTAAAAAATATATGGATGTGGTTTCTTCATGGTGGGTAACCCTGCATGGACATTCTCATCCCTATATTGCCCAACGTATATTTGAACAGCTCAATACTCTGGAACAGGTTATTTTTGCTGGATTTACTCACGAGCCGGCCACTCAGCTTTCGGAAAGACTGTTAAAGCTTTTGCCTGCTAATCAGGACAAGGTTTTTTATTCTGATAATGGATCTACAGCGGTAGAAGTAGCTTTGAAAATGTGTATTCAATATGCTCACAATCAGGGAAAAGAAAAAACAAAGATTCTTGCTTTTAAAAATGCATACCATGGTGATACTTTTGGAGCGATGTCTGTAAGCGGAAAAAGCTATTGGACCAAACCTTTTGAAAGCAGGCTGTTTGAAGTCGTATTTATTGATACCCCCAATGCTGATAATCTACAAAACTTACAATCGCAGATTAAAGATATTGCCGATGAGGTAGCTTGTTTTATTTATGAGCCATTAGTTCAGGGTGCAGCAGGAATGCTGATGTATAACGCTGAAGATCTGGATAGCCTGATGAAATTCTGCAGAGAGCAGGAAATCCTGATGATTCAGGATGAGGTTTTTACAGGATTTGGAAGAACGGGAAGACTCTTTGCTGCCAATTACCTTACAGAACAGCCGGACATCATGTGCTTTTCAAAAGGGTTAACAGGCGGAACAATGCCCATGGGAATTACAACCTGCTCTAAAGCAATTTATGAGGCATTCTGGTCTGATGACAAATATAAAACACTTTTCCATGGCCATTCTTTTACAGCTAATCCTTTAGCCTGCACTGCAGCTTTGGCAAGCATGGAATTATTACTTAAGGAAGAAACCCAAATGAATATTAAACGTATTTCTCAGCAGCATTCAGCGTTTGTCAAAGTACTGGCTGCTCATCCGCAAGTTGAAAATGCCCGTCAGATCGGAACTATTCTGGCTTTTGATTTTAAAACCGGACATGGAACTTCTTATTTTAATGAGATAGGAAAACAGCTTTACAATGAATTTTTAAAAAGGGGAATCATTATGAGGCCATTGGGAAATGTAATGTATTTGGTTCCTCCGTATTGTGCTACATCCGAAGAATTGGATTTTGTATATCGGAATATTCTGGAAGTTTTGGAAGAGTTTATCGGATAAACGATTCCTTCAAACAATATTTTTTTAATATACCTTATAGGTTTTAGGAGCCTATAAGGTATTTATGTTCATTTAATTGATGTCTTTTAAGCTCGTTTGAGCAATCATGCATAGGAAATCAAAATAATGATTCTTTTCATTTGTAAAAACTGGTGTTTTTTTTAATATAGATTTCTTACTTCTTAATAAGTTTTTTTGTGACAATTTTTCCATTTTCAAAAATTGTTTTCACAAAATAAATTCCATTAGAAAGTTCAGAAACATTAGAATTGTTTTCTTTTACGGTTTTTAATAACCTTCCATCAACAGAATGGATCTCTATTTTACCGATTTTTTCTTTCGATTGATAAATTAAATTTTGTTTTACAGGGGTTTCAAAAACAATTTTAGGATCATTTTTTGAAGTTTCAGTTGTAGATAATGTAACTGGGGCAGCTAAAAGATATTTAACAATTTCTGTTGTGGTTCCATTTCCGTAAACAATTATACTGTTATCAAAAACCTTGAGCCTACTAACATTATGATATAATAAATTAGAATCGTTTTCTATATATTCCCCAAATATAGTATCAACAGTTCCATTTTGATTAAGTTTAGAGATATAATAACTAGGTGCATTATTAAAATCAGCAATCCCTCCGATATAATAAGAACCGTTTTTTTCGTAGATATCCCAAAATTCAATGCCAGAAACACCATTATAACTGAATGTGGTATCCTGCGTACCGTCAGCATTCAGTCTTTTTATGGTAGCAGGCTCTAATACTCCAAATCTTGCGAATATAATTCTATTCCCCGAATCCACTTTTACAACATTAACATTTACCTCATTTAATGAAGCCTCACCATTGTTACCAAAACCGGTTATAGGCTGCCCGTCAGGAGAATATTTTTTTATTGAATTTTGTCCCCAGCAAAAAATATTGGACTGGTTATCTAACATGAAGCGGGGAATCCCATATGTTGACAGTTTTCCATTATTTCCAAAGCTGTTATCTGATGTGCCGTCAGAATTTAATCTGAATGTATGCGTGTACCCATCAAAAAAGCCTACGGAATCTATACCTGTTCCTGAAACAATCATTTTATTTCCTTGTTCTATGAGGTTGCTTTTTATATCGAAATTGTCTTGAGAAAAATTGGCTAATGCCTTTATTCCGCCATTGGAAAATGAAGGGTCTAACTGTCCATTGGAAAGTAACCGGACTACATCTAAATAATGGATGTTATTTATATTGTCATGTCTCCTTAATAATAAAGTCAATTGATCATTGGAATGTCTTACAAATCCAACCAGAGCGCCTGATCCGTAATTCAATGCAACCTTACCATTGGTTCCAAAAGTAGAGTCCAAAGAGCCATTATAGCTTGTCATTTTAGAAACAATTACCTGGTTAGTGTTGGAGTCAAAGGATTGGTAAAATACGGTATTGTTTGTTTCTGTTAATTCTCCTAAATAAGAGCTTCCTGTTGGGAGGCTGTAAATTCCGTTTGAAGCAAACGCAGGATCTTTGGAGATAATTTGTGCAAAAGAAATTTGCGTTACAAGAATGAACACAAGTAATAATTTTTTTTTCATTGTTTGTTTTTTTTTTAGAAAAATTTGAAGTTATATTATGTAACCCCCTATGTAAAATGTTTTAGGTTTCTTCCCAAATGTATGATAAAATTTTGAAAAAATAAGAAAATGCAAGGTTCTGTTTTTATTCCAAAAGATGGAGAAGAAATATATATTTTTTTTGATTAAAATGACTTCATCAATAAAATGAGGCCTTCCAAACAGGAAAAGCCTCATCTTTATTTAAAATTAAAACTAATTATCATTCATTAATCTTCCACATATTTATTTCTTGCAGCCTTCAAACCAAAGAAAAGCATGATCAATACTGCAGCACTCAGAAAATAGAATGAAGTGTTCCATGAAATATCCCAATCATGCAATTTTCCAAATACCGGTGGTCCAAATGCTGCAATCAGATAGCCTACGGATTGTGCCATTCCGGAAATCTTCACTGCATTGATACTGCTTTTTGTTCTTGTAGAGAAAAACAGAATTGATAAGCTGAAAGACAACCCATTGGAAATCCCAATAATTACGGCATTCACATAGATCCATTGAGATTTCAGGAATACAAACATCATGGTGCTTGCAAACATCAGCGCACATATAAACAGAATCATGATTCTTTGATTCTTCATTTTACTGGCAATAATCGGGCAGCAGAATGTTATGGGAATCATAGTGATCTGAATAACAAAAAGAACCCATCCTGAGCTTTCACCAGGCATATTATAATCAGTGAGGAATGAAGGCAGCCAGGCAACCATACAGTAATAAAATAAAGACTGCAATCCCATAAAAATACTGATATTCCAGGCCTGAGAAGATTTAAACATATTAAAATCAGAAGTTCCTAAAGCTGTTTTAGGCTGGTTAGGATTTTTTTTGTTAAATATCATTTCCAGGATCAATACCAGAAATCCCAAAGCAGCGATCACCAGCCATATCCCCAGAGAACCACGCCATCCGAAACCTGTCCATTCTCCGATTCTCACACTGAATCCCGATGCTAAAGCAGCTGTAAGATTCATAGAAACCGCAAAGATTCCTGTCATCAGCCCGATCTGTTTCGGGAAATTATTCTTTACATAGCCGGGAGTCACCACATTTCCGATACAGATTCCTAAGCCGATAAATACTGAACCGATAAATAATAACCAAAGAGAACCTGAAATTCTGAGAAACAGTCCAAAACTTAAAATAATCAATGAATACATCAACAGTTTGCTGATTCCAAGCTTATTCGAAAACCGGCTTACCAAAACTGAGCAGACCGCAAACATAAAAAGTGGAATAGAGGTGAGAAGGCTTACCTGAAAATTATCCAGCTTCAGAGCATCTCTTACATCACCAAGTACCGGAGATACTGCAACAATGGGAGACCTAAGATTACTGGAAATCAATATAACCACCAATACATTTAAAATCATTAAAACATAAGAAGCGTTCTTTCTTACTTCGTTCTTCATCATATTAAAAACTTTTGTACAAAATTAGCATAGTAATTTTGTTTAATTTTGCCAAAGTTTTAACCTAAAACGACATGAATGCTAACGACAATATCAGGATAGATGAACTTAAGCAGCCTTATTTTGTATGGTTTGAAGATAACTGGGTTCATGATAACGTTCTCCATCACCATAAAAAGGGGCAATTGGTATATGTGGAAAGTGGGTTTCAGTATATCACGATTGAAGAACGTATTTATCTTCTTCCGCAGAATCACGCAGCC
The DNA here is from genome assembly GCF_003385515.1 of Chryseobacterium pennae. GTDB lineage: Bacteria > Bacteroidota > Bacteroidia > Flavobacteriales > Weeksellaceae > Chryseobacterium > Chryseobacterium pennae. The sequence continues at coordinate 95,210 of NZ_QNVT01000013.1, forward strand.
TGGATACCATCCAATATTATTCATAAAACCAATTCCCATTCAGAAAAGATCAAACTGATGATTATGTTTGCAGACACGGATCAGAAGAATGCTTTCTATGATGAGATCAATGTATTTTCCGTTCCTCCTGTATTGAGGGAAATGATAAAGTATGCAGAAAAATGGTCTAAGCTGATGAAAAAGGATGCTGGTGAAACCATTTTTTTAAAAGCTCTTTTTAATGAACTTCCTCATTTTGTGGAACAGTCCCTGAAGCTTCATCTTTGCCTTCCCAAAGATAAACGCTTAGAAAAAGTCATGGAACATCTTCATCATTATTACAATACTGAGATCAAAATAGAAGAGCTGGGAGAGCTGGCATTGCTTTCTTCCCGAAGCCTGGAACGTATATTCAAAAAGGAAACCGGCCTTACCCTGAGTAAATATCAGCAAATGCTCCGCATTATTAAAAGCCTTGAACTTTTGAGTTCAGGAAATTTAACAATTTCAGAAACTGCTTATGAAGTAGGATATAAAAGTGTACAGGCTTATAGCAGAAGTTTTCAGAGTGTAATGCAATCGAAACCAACAGATTTTATGAAAAATATTAACTTAGGGTTAGAAAAAGGGATTTATTCATGAATTATAATTTTTATAAATGTTAATATAAAAGTATTTACGTCCCCAAATTCTATAGATAACTCTCTTTTTATCTATTTATCATATAAATAAAAAAATATCAATTATATATTTGATTAAAGCAAAAAGGCCTCCAGAAAGGAGACCTTAAAAAAACACAAATGATGAAAAAAAATTATTTCGATTCACAAATATAAGCAAAAATTACATTATGCAACGCATTATATGTGTATTTTTTTTAAATATTATTTATTTCAATTAAAAATAGTCATTCGTTAATATATTTTACTTTTTCTTAACATTTTGAAATTTAGCCTTATCATATAAATTACTCCACCAAACACGATCCATTCTATTATTGCACTCACAATGTAAATGCTGTGAATTCCATACAGCATAGGAATAATAAGAAGGGCAGGAATATACAAGACGAGCTGCCTTAAAATACTTATCACGGTAGCCGGACGGGCATTTTCTACAGAAGGAAACCAAACCATTGCCATAAAAATAAACGGTAAAGCCGGTAAAACACTCATATAAATTCTGAAATCAGCTAGCTGGCTTGCCTGGAAAGATACATTGGGAATCATTACAGATAAAACCTCTGCCGGATAAAACATGACAAAAAGCCAGAAAGGGATCAGAATGATAAGTCCTGTGAAGGAGAAAAGCCGGTATGCCCTGATGGTTCTTTCATATTTTTCAGCGCCAAAATTCATTCCTGATACCGGCTGTAAAGCTCTCATGAGACCCCAAAGCGGAGTATTTAATAAAATATAAAATCGGTTAACTGCTGTAAAAAAGGTGACATCTGAATCTTTACCATATTTGGCAATCACATTGAAGACCACAATATTCTGAACAACAATCATCACCATCATAATAAAGCCGGGCATTCCCAGAGAAAGAGCTTCCCTGATTATAGCCTTGTCGTACTTTAAGGTCCAAAAGTGAGTGACAAAAGATGCCTTTCCGGATGCATAATACCAGACTCCCAGTACCATATAAATTATCATAGAAACATTGGTAGCCCATGCCGCACCGCTTACTCCGCCACCAAAGGAATCAATGAACAATGGTTTTAATGCTACATCTACAATCAAACCTACGGCAATCATCCAGGCTGCAGTTTTCATACGTCCTTCTGCACGGATTAGCATATTCAGTGCCAGCCCATGAATCCAAAAAAAACTGCCCAGAATGGTAGCTCTGAAATATTCTACTCCCAGGGTCAAAATTTCACCTCTTCCGCCCATCATATATACAAGATCTCTGGCGAAAATATAGCAGGGAACTGTAATTGCAACAGAAAAAATCAGTGTAAGAAAATTAACGGTTCCCATCGCTCTGTTCAGCTTATCTTTATCCCCTGCTCCAATCCAGATACTTACTGCAGATCCTACACCGGTACCTATTAATGTTCCAAATCCCTGGGCAAACTGTGCCAGAGGATAGGCTACTCCCACGGCAGCAAGAGCTGTATTGCTTATTAAATGTCCTACAAAAATTCCGTCAAGGAAATTATTCAGTCCGTACAGTACCATTGCGACCACTGCCGGCCAGGACATCTGCCACATTACTTTCTGCATATTCCCATTTAAAATTAGCTGTCTCTGTTGTTCCATTGTATATTGTAATCTGTGTGAAGAAGGGTAGTAATAAAGGAAACCGGAGCCAAAAAAAGAAAACTATTAAGATCTTAACGATCAATTAAATCTACATTACTCATTACCTACAAAAATAATTTCCGATTTATTTCTGCCGGCTTCCTATGAACACTCACTTTAACATTAATAATATTGTAAAACAAACTTACTGGTCCTAATCCTGAATCAGGGTCCTCAAAAAGGAATAAATAGTCCGCGAAAAGGAATAACTGATTGTTCAATCATAATAGGATATGCTTACTGAAGTAAAATTGATGATCTCAATGTGACTCTGCTCATAAAATAAAATGGATAGTTTGTTTTAATTTGAATAAAAAGAAGTATGAAACCAAAACAGATTAGAGGAGTTCCCGATCAGCAATCAGGTGGATTCCATGACACAGAAACCTATGTGAAATATGATCCGTCTCTGCTTCCATTAAAATATGGGATATTAAAAAAGAGATTCTTTTCTGTCAGTCAATGGAAGAGTTATTGTGGAGAAGCCTATGCAGCCTTTAAGCTCTATACTTCCAATGGCCAGCCTGTTGACCGGGATCCACAGAAAGGAGACTTTGTCAGAATCAATATTCCCGGACCGGGAGAAACAGAAGCCAAAGGATATGACTGGGTAGAAATTACTGATATTTGTTATTATGAAGATGCTCATTCGGAAAGTATTACGATGACCTGCAGACCCTCCCGCAATCCAACAGATAAAAGCAAACATATTGCTCATTTTTACAGTTCAAAAGCAACGTCTACTTTTATGATTCAGAGGGATTCTGCCTATTTAAAAGCGGCTGTATATGGAAGAAATGAATCCCCTAACTTTAATGCCAGCTTTATTGATATTGTCCGTAATCTAATGGTAGCCATAGGAGGAATGGCAGGAATCGCCAAAATTCAGTGGAGACAGCTTACTGACGGGTTATTGGATTTTGTGTAAATCTACAATACGCTTTTTGATCTAGATCATAGTTCTGCCTGTAAAGGCTCTTTAATTTCGCTGCTTATTATTAAGCTATGGCAGAACTTGAAAAAATAATCTGGATATCCATCATTTTAATGATCCTGATTTCGGTAAAAGACAAAATAAAACTTGAGCTTCCTATTGTACTGGTATTGGTAGGGCTTATATTGAGCCTTACTAAGGTCGTTCCATCTATTGATATGAGCCCGGAAATGATTTTCTATGCTGTACTTCCCCCTATATTGTTTGATGCAGCCTGGAATACATCCATCCCTGATTTCAAAAGAGAATTTCCTACAATTTCACTGATGGCTGTAGGTTTGGTGTTTCTTACCACCACCATTATTGCTGTAACTGTTCACAGTATTATTCCCGGTTTCACCTGGCCGTTATCTTTTGTACTGGGAGCTGTCATCTCGCCACCCGATGCTGTTGCAGCCACAAGCATTACAAAGAACCTTCCGCTGCCTCCGAAATTAACAACCATCCTTGAAGGAGAAAGTCTTCTAAATGATGCATCAGCGCTGATTGCCTACAAATGTGCCGTTATCGCTGTTACCAGTGGAGTATTTTCTTTCTGGAATGCAGGACTCCAGTTTGTTGGGATCAGTATTGGTGGAATATTCATTGGACTTGTGATAGGTTTTATATTCTTAAAATTACACAGGTATTTTAACAGAGACAGCAGTGCAGAAACCTTTGCTGTTATCCTGCTTCCTTTTGCTGCATACAGTTTCGCAGAGCATCTGGGATGTTCCGGTGTTTTGGCAGTCGTAGTATTGGGAATGTTTCTTTCCTGGAATTCATTTTCTTTATTCAGTGCGGGCAGCAGGATACAGATGAGTCATTTCTGGGATGTTATTATTTTTATTCTGAACGGATTGGTATTTTTAATTCTGGGAATGCAACTGCCGATAATTATTTCAAATATACCTAAAGGCGAGTTGCTTATCCTTGTTTTCTATGGTTTTCTTCTTTTTACTATTCTGGTCATCGTAAGACTGGCTGTACTTGCTTTATTTCCTGCTTTTTTCCAGCAGGCTCCTAAAAAAGGAAGTTGCTTTATGACCCAATCCAAAAAGGAGTATATTATTTTATCATGGTCCGGAATGCGTGGAGTAGTATCCCTGGCGGCGGCTTTGGCTTTACCGGTTCGGAACAGTCTGGGAATTGTTATAGAACAAAGAAATACTCTGTTATTTGTTTCATTTGTGGTAATCATTTTTACATTGGTTATTCAAGGACTTACACTTCCCAGGCTTATTCGTATGATAAAACCTTCTGCTCCCGGCAAACAGGAAGAAAAAGACCTGAACATACTTCTGTTGAAACAATCAAATATTTTTTTAAAAAGTTTGAACCGCGATAACAGTATGGTTGGGGACGCCATAAAAATTATGTCTGAAAAACTGGAAAAAGAAGAAGACCAGCTGCTTCATGCTGCCCAAACATTTTCAAATTCTACCAATACCGAATGGAAAAAAAAATATTTTCATTTAGAACTTGAACTTGCAGATTATCAAAGAAAAGAACTGATGAAAAATTATCATAAAGGTATCTTTTCTCTTGAAACCGTCCGCAAAAAAGAGTGGGAACTGGATTTCTGGACAGCAACCGTGCATCAGGAACTCAAAACGTTACAACATTATTCCGAATCAAAAGAGTAGCCTTTTTTCCTTTTTTGATCTAAATCAAAGTTTCGTGTTGACTGTTCAGTGACATTTGCACCCGAATATTTTAAACAAAATTTATGAGTATAACATTAGAAAAAGGACAGACTATTAATTTCTACCAGGCGACTGCTCCTATTATCATTTCGGTATTCGGAGTTTACCTTACGATAGGAATTGCACTGGGAGTACTTCCCGGATTTGTCCAGAACACATTAGGTTTTGACAGCATTATTGTAGGACTTGTTATTGGTCTCCAATCATTGTCAACACTTTTGACCCGCGCATATTCCGGAAAAATTACAGATACCAGAGGAGCCAAGAAAAGTAAAATGTCTGGTGTGGTATTAGCTGTTATTGCCGGGGTTGTTTATGTACTTGCAGTACTATTTCAGGCTCATCCGCTGATGGCACTTATCTTTCTGTTAGCAGCAAGAATCATTCATGGTGTTGGCGAAAGCTTTCTGGTTACCGGAGCATTAACGTGGGGAATAGGGCTGGTAGGACACTCTAATTCTGGAAAAGTGATGACCTGGAACGGTATTGCTATGTATGCAGGAATTGCAATCGGAGCTCCTGTCAGCATCTGGCTGAGCAAAGAATTCAATATGCTGCCTGCTTTTATCCTTATAGCCTTGCTTCCCCTTATAAGTTGGCTTTCTACTGCAAAACTTCCTTCTATTCCTGTAGATAAAGATCATGTGCGAACGCCTTTTTACAAGGTGATCGGTGCGATATCAGGTCAGGGCCTGAGCCTTGCTTTTTCATCAATGGCTTTTGGATGTATTGCTTCTTTTATTGCTTTATTTTTCTCACAAAAGAATTGGGGGGATGCTTCACTTGCTTTTATAATTTTTGGAATATGTTACGTTCTTACCCGAATATTATTTGCTTCATTTCCTGATAAATATGGAGGTTTTAAGATTGCTTTCATCTCTTTGATCATCGAAGTGGCAGGACAGCTGCTGATATGGACGTCTGCTTCCAAAACATTAGCTATTATCGGATGTGGGTTGACCGGGGTTGGATTTTCATTGGTCTTTCCGGCTTTGGGAGTTCTTGCCATTCAAAAAGTAAAACCACAAATGAGAGGAACAGCATTGGGAGCGTACGTTGCTTTTGTTGATCTTTCATTAGGATTAGCAGGACCAATTGCCGGACTGATTGCAGGCTGGTTTGATTATCAGGCAGTGTATCTTTTCGGGGGTATCAGCTGTATTGTATCTATGATTATTCTACTAGGTAATAAAAAATAAAAATGGAAAATTCTATCATCACTCAGGCAGAAAAAACGAAAAAAATACGTTCTGCATTTATCATTAAAAATAAACAGTATCTCACTCCACATCTTATCCGTGTGGTGTTTGAAATCAATGAAGATCAGATTGGTCTGTTAACCAATGTGCACTCTGGTTCTAATAATAAAATATTTATTCCTGTTGAAGAAGGAAGTACTCCTTTAATCAGAACATATACTAACAGAAAAATTGATCTTGAAAACCGGGAATTAACTATAGATTTTGTTGCCCATGGTGATAACGGGCCTGCATCTGCATGGGCATTACAAGCGAATCCTGGTGATTCTTTAGAAATAGGGATGAAAGAAAGTACAAGACCTTTAGTTCCCGATGCCGATTTTTATCTGCTGGCGGGAGATGCTACAGCATTGCCTGTCATTTGTGCTGTTGCTGAGCAGTTTCCTTCTTACGTATCAGCAAAAATACTATTGGAGGTGGCAGACAAAGAAGAAGAGCTTATCCTGTGTTCTGCAGCAGATGTATCAGTTGAATGGCTTCACAATCCTCATCCGGAAGAAGGAAGCAAACTTGCAGAAGCTGTGAAATCTGTTCAGTTTCCACCCGGAGTTTTGAAAGAATATGTGTATATCGCTGCAGAATACACAACGGTGCATGAACTTCGTAATTATTTTAAAACAACCCTGCAATGGGATCCTCATGGTTTATATATATGCTCATACTGGAAAGCCGGACAGTTTAGATAAAAACAGTAAGCAAAACCTTTTTATCACTACTTTTGCTTACATGCAGGAACTTTTAGCTTCATATATTAAAAATAGAATATCAGTAACGGATGAAGAATTGAATACCATTCTTTCTTATTTCAAATGTGTTCAATTAAAAAAGAATGAGACACTCCTTACCAACGGACAGCACAGCCAACGGACATTTTTTGTCGTAAACGGTTGTCTTCGTATATTTTTTATTAATGAAGAGGGGCAGGATTCCACACGATATTTTGCATTTGAAAATCAGTTTGCAACAGCATTAACCAGTTTTATTACTTCTGAGCCCTCCGACGAATTTATTCAGGCCGTGGAGGATTCAGAAGTATATTACATTAGTCATGAAAGTTTTTACCATCTCCTGGATATTATTCCGCAATGGGAAAAATTTTACAGAATATATCTGGAAACAGCTTATGTGAGTAATACAAAGAGGCTGATGTCTTTCCTTGTTCAGGATGCGCTTGAAAAGTACCGTCAGCTGCTGAATGAAAATCCTGTTGTGGTAAGGCGACTTTCTAATAAAATGGTGGCTTCCTATCTAAATATTTCACAGGAAACTTTAAGCAGATTGAAATCAAGACTTTAATTTTTATTTGATAAATCTAACATTATTACGAAGAGTTTTAAACCATTTTTTAAGGGAATAAAATTCTCAAAAAATTAGTACTGGAGCCTGTTTAAGAAAAATTTAAACCTTATATTTGCACTCATGTTAAAATGGTTCTCCATATTATGTTCAATGATGTATGTGCTGGCTACCACCAATATGGGGGAAGTAGTGAAGGTGCCTATGTTTGTAGAGCACTTTATGGAATATCATGGAAATCTTTCAGAATTTGTCATGGAACACTATGATAATCACAAAAAAGATGCTGACTGGGATCTGGATCAAAAACTTCCGTTTATCAATCCACCTATTGTACTCACCGTACATGCCCAGCTTCCTGATTATACCTTTGAGATTAAAAAACCTAAGGAAATCAGAATTCCTCAGAAAAATAGCATTTATCAGGAAAAGGACTTTTCAAACCTTTATCTTTCCAATATTTTCCAGCCTCCGCGGCATTCTTAATTGATTAAAATTTAAAAATCAATACTTTAAGATTTACTTGAAGTATTGGATTCTTATTATCTATCAATCAACTATGTAGTTTGTTATCATTCTACTTGTATTTTACATTAAAAAATACTTTTCAATATTTATTTTGAACTTAAATAAGTTGATAGTTTTATTGTTAACGTATTAAAATACAGTAAGTTGGTAAAATTCTGCAAATCATCTAATTAATCATTTTTCATGTTAAACAAAATTATTGAGTTTTCTGTAAAGAATAAACTCATCATTGCTCTGTTCACCATAGGATTAGTCCTTTTCGGAGTATATGAAACCACCAAACTTCCCATTGATGCACAGCCTGATATCACCAATAACCAGGTACAGATTATCACTACTGCACCATCCTACGGAGCTGCAGATATTGAGCGTCTTGTAACCTTTCCTATTGAGCAGGCAACGAGTAATATCAGTGGAATCACTGAACTCCGAAGTCTTTCCAGATTCGGATTGTCATTAGTAACCGTAGTTTTCGATGATGATACCGATGTATATTGGGCACGCCAGCAGGTTCAGGAACGCTTACAGCTCGTTCAGGACAATATTCCTGAGGGGATTGGTAAACCGGAGCTGGGGCCTATTTCTACAGGATTGGGAGAGATTTTCCAATATGTGGTAAGAGCCAAAAAAGGCTATGAAAATGTATATGACGAAACAGAGCTGAGAACTATTCAGGACTGGGTTGTCAGACGACAATTGCTGGGAACCAAAGGAGTAGCGGATGTAAGCAGTTTCGGAGGAAAGCTGAAACAATATGAGATTGCCATTAATCCTAATAAACTTCAGGCTTTTAATATCAATATCAATAATGTCTTTGCTGCGTTGGAAAAAAACAACCAGAATACCGGAGGAGCTTATATTGAAAAGAAAGAAAGCGTTCTTTTTATCCGAAGTGAAGGGCTTTTGGGTACCACAGAAGATATCGGAAGTATTCAGGTGGCAGAAACCAAAGATGGGATACCGGTTCATATCAAAGACGTAGCTTCTGTAAAGATCGGATATGCGACAAGGTATGGTGCCATGACTTATAATGATACCGGAGAAGTATCCGGAGCCATTGTATTGATGCTTAAAGGAGAAAATGCCAACGTTGTGATTGGCAATATTAAACAAAGACTTGAAAAAATTCAGGAATCTTTGCCTGAAGGTGTTGTAATTGAACCTTTTCTTGACCGTGCTAAAATGGTGAACAATACCATCAGTACAGTAAAAACCAATCTGATGGAGGGGGCTTTGATCGTAGTTTTCATTCTTGTTTTATTCCTTGGAAACTTCAGAGCTGGATTGTTAGTAGCTTCTGTTATTCCTTTAGCCATGTTGTTTGCCATTATTATGATGAATATCTTTGGTGTTGGAGGAAACCTGATGAGCCTCGGAGCATTAGACTTCGGTCTTATTGTGGATGGTGCAGTGATTATTGTAGAGGCCGTTCTTCATCAGCTGGCGCATAAAAAACACTTTGGTAAAGATAATATGCTGAGCAAAAAGGAAATGGATGACCAGGTTTCAGGTTCTGCTACCAAAATGGTAAATAGTGCTGTTTTCGGACAGATCATTATTCTTATTGTTTACCTTCCGATCTTTACTCTACAGGGAATTGAAGGAAAAATGTTCAAACCGATGGCACAAACTGTTGCTTTTGCGCTGATTGGGGCATTTATTCTTTCCCTTACCTACATTCCTATGATGAGTTCATTGGTATTAAGCAGAAAGAAAAAGGAAAAAGACAATATTTCAGACAGGGTAATGACTAAAGTGGAAATAGGACATCAAAAGTACCTGATGAAAGCTTTAAAGTACCGAAAAACAATTATTTTGGCTGTTGTCGTTCTTTTTGCCGGTGCTGTTTTCACCCTTTCCAGAATGGGTGGTGAATTTATTCCATCGTTGGAAGAAGGAGATTTTGCAGTTGAGATGAGAATTCTTCAGGGAAGTAATATTAATGAGACTAAAAAAGTCACTACTCAAGCTTCCGACATTCTTTTAAAACAGTTTCCTGAAGTACAGAAGATCGTTGTCAAGATCGGAAGTGCTGAGATTCCAACAGAACCAATGCCGATGGATGCAGGAGATATGATTATTGTTTTAAAACCTAAAAAAGAATGGACATCAGCTTCTTCATTTCCTGAGCTTTCTGAAAAGATGAGTAAAGCATTAAGTGTTATTCCAGGATTGACAACAAGCTTCCAGTTTCCGGTGCAAATGCGCTTTAATGAGCTGATGACCGGAGCCAGACAGGATATAGTCTGTAAAATTTATGGAGAAGATCTTGACAGTCTTACTACCTATGCTAAAAAATTGGGAAGCATCATCAATACGGTAAAAGGAGCCCAGGATCTTTATATAGAACCTGTTGAAGGAGCCCCACAGGTAGTTATAGACTACAACCGATCCGAATTATCAAGGTACAATATTTCTGTTGCTGAAATCAACAGGGTCATCAATATGGCTTTTGCAGGCCAAACTGCTGGAGCATTATATGAAGGAGAGAAAAAGTTTGACATTGTTGTCCGTATGGATAATGATTATAAAAAAGATATTGCCAGCATTCAGAATTTACTGGTTCCTACGGCTTCAGGAGAGCAGGTTCCTTTATCTCAGCTGGCAAAAGTAGAGCTTAAAAACAGTCCTAACCAGATTCAGAGAGAAGATACCAAAAGAAGAATTATTGTAGGTTTTAATGCAAGGGGCAGAGATGTTCAGAGCATTGTGGAAGAGTTGCAGCAAAAAGCAGCTAAAGGGCTGAAATTTACACCAGGCTATACCATTTCTTATGGGGGAACTTTTGAAAACTTAAACGAAGCTAAAGCAAGGTTGGGACTTGCTGTTCCTATTTCTCTGGTAATGATTTTCCTGCTGTTATTTTTTGCATTTGGTTCTGTAAAACACAGTTTATTAATCTACACTGCCATTCCGTTATCAGCAATCGGAGGGGTATACTTCCTTGCTTTAAGAGGAATGCCTTTCAGCATCAGTGCCGGAGTTGGATTCATTGCTTTATTTGGAGTGGCTGTACTTAATGGAATTGTTTTGATCTCAGAGTTTAACCGCTTAAAAAAGAACGGAATAACCAATACCAGCAGAATTGTACTGATGGGAACAAGAATCAGGCTTCGTCCGGTTCTGATGACGGCTTTTGTTGCTTCATTAGGTTTTCTTCCTATGGCGATAAGTAATGGTGCAGGAGCTGAAGTACAGAGACCTTTGGCAACCGTAGTAATAGGAGGGTTGATGCTTGCCACTTTCTTAACCTTATTTGTGCTTCCTATTCTCTACGTCTTATTTGAACATATTAATAAAGATAAAATGACATTCTCTAAAAAAATAAACTATAAAAAACTGTCTGTTTTCTTGCTGTTGATTTCTTTCGGAAGCATTCAGGCACAGGAAAATATCACTTTTGAACAGGCTTTGGAAAAGGCTTACCAACAAAACGGAATGCTTAAAAGTTCAAAATTAATTGCTGATTATCAGGAAAAATTAAAAGCCAGCTATCTTGATCTTCCCCAACTGGAAGTTACGGGAGCATTCGGACAGATCCAGGGTGAAGAAACTGATAATTCATTCGCAATTTCCCAAAGATTCAGTTTTCCAACGGTGTATTCAAAAAGGAAACAGATGCTGGATGCAGAATGGACAGCAAGTGTTATCAGTCAAAACCTTACAAAAACACAGCTTACCAAAGAAGTTACGGATGTTTTCTATAGAATATTGGTCCTTCAGGAAAAGAAAAAAGTATTGGAATACATTAGCCAACTGTATAGCAATTTTGCTGATAAAGCTGGTTTAAGATTAAAAAAAGGAGAAGCAAACATTTTAGAGGAAGCTACTGCAGAAATTCAAAAGGAACAGATGAAAGTACAGCTGAATTCTCTTGAAAATGATCTGAGTATTGCAAAATTACAGCTTCAGTTACTTCTTCAGTCTGATACTCCTTACCAACCTATTGCAGAGAGGCCAACAATGAACGCAGGACTTCAGATTTCAGAGGAAATGGTAAAACAGCATCCTGAGCTTCAGTATCTGCAACAACAGATTAAAGTAGGAGAGGCTGAAGTACAGCTTGAAAAAAGCAGATTGCTTCCTGACCTTCTTATCGGCTATACCAATCAGAGCATGAAAAACATCAATAATAACCGTTTTAATTCAGTTCAGGTGGGAGTAGGAATTCCATTGTTTACTAAAGGGCAAAGAGCATTAGCCAAAGCTGCTGAAGCCAAAATTGCCATCTCTGAAAATCAATATCAAAGAAAAGAAATTGAACTTAAAAACAGATTGGGACAACAGTTGAACAACTATATGAATCAGCAGAGAATCATTGAAAATTATGAGCAGAAACAGCTCCCCAAATCTGAAACGATCTTAAAAACCGCTCAAAAGCAGATGGATGCAGGAGAAATTGATTACCTGAACTGGGTAATCCTGGTGAATCAGGCTGTAAAGACCAAGGCAGATTACATTGATAGCCTGGAAAGACTGAATCAGATCGGAGCAGAACTCAATTTCTTAATTTCAAAATAACAGCATCATGCAATTCAAAATAATATCAATATACAGTCTGGCCCTAGTATTTGCCTTGTCAGCATGTTCAGGCAAGAAAGAAGAGGAAAAAACAGTTTATGAAAACACAAAATTTGCAAAAGGGACTGAAAATACCGTTCATCTTACCTCACAGCAAATTCAGTCAGTAGGAATTACAACTACAACCATTCAGAACAGAAATATGGAGAAACTGGTTCGCCTGAATGGAAAAGCAGAGATTGCGCCTTCTCATATCAGTTCTGTTTCAAGCATTATGGGTGGGCATATCAAATCAATCAACATAATTAATGGAAGCCACTTCACTAAAGGTCAGGTACTGGCAGTGGTGGAAGATCCGCAATTCATACAGCTTCAGCAGGATTATCTGGTAACCAAAGCGCAGCTCGAGGCAGCAAGACTGAACTTGAACCGTCAGAAGGACCTTAATACAAGTAAAGCAAGCAGCGATAAAACCATGCAAACTGCACAGGCAGATTATTCAACTTTAAATGCTACCCTAAGAGGTCTTGAAGAAAAGTTGCGAATCATCGGAATCAATGCTAAAGGGCTAAACACCGGAAATATAAGAAGCAGAATTAATGTTTATGCACCATTCAGTGGTTTTGTGAGCAAAATACTGGTGAATAACGGTCAATATATCAATCCTGCAGATACTTTATTTGAACTGATTAATCCGGCCGGATTACTTTTAGAATTAAAAGTTTTTGAAAATGACGTTAATGATATAAAAACAGGGCAGGAAATCCTGGTATATAACAATCAAAAACCTGATGTGAAGTCCAATGCCAGAATTGTAAGTGTAGTTCCAAGTATTGAAAACGGAGGTTCTGCAACGGCAGTAGCCAAATTATCATCTGCCCATTCAGAATTTGTAAAAGGGATGTACATCAATGCTGAAGTGAATATCAGCAACCGATACACTCAGGGACTTCCGAATGATGCTGTAGTTTCTTTTGAAAGCAGAAACTATGTTTTTGAAGACCTTGGAAAATCAAATTATAAGATGATTCCCGTGGTCATTGGTATTTCAGATGATCAGTTTACAGAAATTGTAAAAGCAGATTTTTTAAAAGATAAAAAGATTGTACAGAAAGGAGCTTACAGTCTTCTGATGATGTTGAAGAATAAGGCGGAATAATCGCTTTATATACATGTAAAAAAAAGGTTTTGTTTACCAATGATAAATGAAACCTTTTCTTTTGTAGAATACCAGTAAATAAGGACAAATAAAAAATGCTGTTCCCAGAAGTTGAGAACAGCATTTTTGTTTGATTTCAATAGAGATTGTTTATTTTACAGCTTTGTTCACTATTTTACAGTCAGCAGTGCTTAATTTTTGTCCGTCTTTGTAGCTGATCTTTTTTTCATCGGCATACTTAGATTGTCCGTCTTCTTCTTTATGATCTCCAATTCCTTCTGTTAAAGCATTGTCTTTCTGTAAGAAGTAAATATCTCTTTTGCTCTTTTTACCTTCAGAAGAAAATTCGTAGGTAAGTTTCAGAGTATCTCCAGATTTAAATCCTGTTACGTCTCCTTTTGAACTGTCTTTTTCACTGTTTTTATACGATAGTTTTCCGGTAATCGTTCCCAGGTTGTCGTCAATAGAAGCAAAAACACTGTCTTTTCCAGTTACTCCTACATAGCAGAACGATTTTGGCCCTAGTGTATCTATCACAGGTTCTTCTACTGCAATAGTATCAGTATTCACTTTAGGAGCAGGAGCTTCAGTTTTTTTATTACAATTGATCATTACTGCTGAAACAGCAACTATTAAAATTAATTTCTTCATATCCTTAGTTATTTAAAATCAAATTTTGAAGCGCTAAATTAGTGATACTATTTATATATTAATGAATATTTTTCTAAAGTTTAAAAATATCATTCATTTGGGCACGGAAAATGATTTATATTATTCTATTTTTAAATTTATTATTATGAAAAAGACTGTCAGAATGCTGGGATTAGGATTATTATTTTTAGGGTTGCATTCTTTGATGGGGCAAACACCTCAAAACTATATTTATACTTCATCGGGAGACCTGAAGAATATTGAAAAGATGATTGTACGAAAAGATATTGGAGGAGTGCAGATTGTCTATAACTGGAGAGCTTTAGAGACTTCAAAAGATGTTTATAATTTTTCAGGCATTGAAAAAGATTTAGAGTATTTGACTTCTTTAGATAAAAAACTGTTTATCCAGCTCCAGGACAGATTTTTTGAGCCTCAGGCAAGATATGTTCCTTATTATATTTTGAAGGAAAAGGAGTATACCGGTGGACTGGTGGCTCAATATGATAATCCGGGAGAGAATAAACCTGTTGGAAGTGGTTGGGTAACCCAGCAATGGAATCCTGCCGTTAGAGAACGATATCAAAAGCTGATAGGAGAGCTGGGGAAAAGGTTTGATGGGAAAATTCAGGGAATTAATCTTCCTGAAACCTCAATAGATATTGAAATGAAAAAAGATAAAACCGGCTTTAGCTGTGATAAATATTTTCAGGCAGAGTTGGATAATTTAAAATTTGCAAGGCAAGCATTCAAAGAATCTTATGTATTACAATATGTCAATTTTTTTCCGTGCGAATGGGAAAATGACCATCAGTATATGTCCAGATTATTTGATTTTGCCGATAAAAATAAGATAGGGTTAGGCGGGCCGGACATTGTTCCTGATAAAAAGGCTCAGATGAAAAACTCTTATCCGTTTTTTAATCAATATAAAGGAAAATTACCACTAGTCGCTATGGCAGTCCAGGAGCCCACTTTAACTTATATAAATCCAAAAACAAAAAAGCCCTTTACAAAAGAAGAATTTGTGAATTATGCACAGAATTTTCTTGGGGTTAATATTATATTCTGGAGCGTGGAATCTCCCTGGCTGCTAAATTAATGAACATTTTTTTTAACCATTAAGTAATATCTTAATGGTTTAAAATTATTGTTTAACCACAAAAGTCATAAAAGTTTTTGAACGCTTTAGTTTTTTAAGTTATCAAGCTTTGCATATTAGAAGTTTACATAAGTTTTGAAAATCTTTGATTTTCTTGTTACGTACACTTTGTCATTCGGTAGGAATCCAATCTTTATTATTTAACCACAAAAGTCATAAAAGTTTTTGAACACTTTAGTTTTTTAAGTTATCAGGCTTTGCGTATTAGAAGTTCACATAAGTTTTGAAAATCTTTGATTTTCTTGTTACATATATTTTGTCATTCCGTAGGAATCCAATCTTTATTGTTTAACCACAAAAGTCATAAAAGTTTTTGAACACTTTAGTTTTTTAAGTTATCAAGCTTTGCGTATTAGAAGTTCACATAAGTTTTGAAAATCGTTGATTTTTCATTTTCACTCTAATACTCTAATACTCTAATACTCTAATACACTCAAACTCTCAAACTCTCAAACTCCCCCTAAACCCTCTCGCCGCATAATAAGAATCTGCACCATTGTGATAATAGAAAACGGTATTGTAACGTCTGTCGCAGAAAACAGCGCCTCCAAGTTCTCTAATTGAAGCAGGTGTCTGTATCCAGCTGGATGTTTTCTGATCAAACTTTCCTAATTCCTGAAGGTGGCGGTATTGTTCTTCGGTTAAAATATCAATACCCATTTCTGAAGCTTTATCAATGGCGTTGCTTTCAGGTTTGTTGGCTTTTCTTGATTCCCATGCTGGGTAATCGTAGCAAAGACTTCTGCGTTTTGGGCTTTCCGGAGCGCAGTCGAAGAAGATATATTCGTCTGTTTTTTGGTTATAATCCACAACATCAGGTTCGCCTTCTGTTTCTTCCATTTCGTTTAAAGACCAGAGTTTTTCAGGGCTGGCTTCCAGTTTGGACTGGATGTTTTCCCATTTCAGGCTTTTGTGGCGATTCATATTTTTTTCAAAACGGGCTTTCAGTACTTTTAGAAGGGTTTCGCTTTGTTCGGGAGTTAATGATTTCTTTTTCATGTTAAATTTTGTTTTACGGTTTGTTCTTTTTGAATGAGTTGGTTTCTGTTGTTGGAACTCGCAAAGGCGCAAGAGGTTTTGGAGGCTGAGAATATTTTTAAGGCGCAAAGATTTTATCACGATAAAATTAATTTAAAAAAACTTTACTATTAAAAATTAAGTGATTATATAAAATTTTACACTCATTCTGATATCTTATTTAGTATGATTCTGTCATTCCTTTTTCATGTTAAATTTTGTTTTTACTTCTTTTGAATGAGTTGGTTTCTGTTGTTGGAACTCGCAAAGGCGCAATAGGCTTTGGAGGCTGAGAATATTTTTAAGGCGCAAGGATTTTATCTCCGATAAAATTGAATGCTACATACTTTCATCTCATATTTGGTGAAAATCTTAGATTTTCTTGCGCCTTAAAAACAGCATTCGGTTTTAATTCTTAGCGTCTTAGCGTTATTCCAACAAAATTAATGTAATTATCTGCATAAAGTTTTTAATTGTTTGTACTGCTCCGGAGATTACAAAGAAAAATCCAACATAAGCCCATTCTTTTTTACTGTTTGTTCTTTTGAATGAATTGTTTTTTGTTGTTGGAACTCGCAAAGGCGCAATAGGCTTTTGAGGCTGAGAATATTTTTAAGGCGCAAGGATTTTATCTCCGATAAAATTGAATGCTACATACTTTCATCTCATATTTGGTGAAAATCATAGATTTTCTTGCGCCTTAAAAACAGCATTAGGTTTTAATCCTTAGTGTCTTTGCGATATTCCAACAAAATCAATGTTATCTGCATAAAATTTTTAATTGTGTGTTAGTTGTTGTTGAGAGAGATTTTTCGGTTTGCAGGTCTGAAATACCATGAAATCATAACCAGAACAAACAGTAAGACAGCAGGTAAGGTTCTACTAGTGGTATCTCCCACAATAAGATGCGAAATAACTGCTCCGGACATGACGAAGAAAAATCCTGCATAAGCCCATTCTTTTAATAATAAACGTTTCGGAATGAGTATAGCAATAACGCCCAACAGTTTCCATACTCCGATGATGGTCATAAGATAAGCCGGATAGCCCAGATTGGTAAAATTGGCAAGTTCATCCTTATTTTTCATAAGCTGAACAATGGCGGTAGAAACCATGCCTAATGCCATCCAGAGTGTAAAGATCCAATAGATGATCTTTGTTCTTTTTGCTGATCGGTTTGATGTTTCCATATTGATTATGTTTTATGATTAGTCGGTAAGGCCTTTTCCTTCGAGGATTTGAGGGATGCATTTCTCTATTCTTGCTTCCCGGGTTTTGGATTGTTTGGCAGAGGAAAAGTGGAGTAGGTAAGCTCTTTGCCGGCCTGGGGTTAAGGATTGGAAAGCTTCTTTTAAGATAGCATCCTGATCCAGTTTGTTTTGAAATTCTTCAACCATTTCGAAGTCTTTGGTTTTCTTCATTTCAACCTTCACTCCGGATTCTTCAATCTCAACCGCTTCAAACATATACGCCCGAAGTTCCTTTTTAAGATCATGGATCTGCTGTACCTCTGTAAAACGGATCTGTCTTGCAGCCTGTACGTTTTCAGATTGCTGAATTAAAATCTGGTCGGGATCTTTCATCAAAGCGCCTTTGAAAAAGAGTAGGGCACAATATTCTTTAAATCCGTGAATTAAGAAAATATTTTTCCCTTCATAGGTATAACACGGACAGCCCCATTTTAAATCTTCTACCAATTCGGTACTTAGAGCAATGGTTCTTAATGCTTCAAATTCTTCTTTCCACTGTGTGGCGTTTTCGAAGAAAAAATTAACTTTTGGATTCATGTTTTTGGGTTTGAGGGTTTTAGGGTTTGAGAGTTTGAGAGTTTGAGAGTATTAGAGTAGGAGTGTGATAACGTTCAAAGTTTGATGCTTAAAGTTCAAAGTTGTTTTCCTTTCACTAATAATTGACGATTCACTTGCGAAGCAAAATTCACTATTGGCATCCACAAGTTAAACTCAGACATCATCGTCTCTCATCTCTTCGTCTATTATCTATTGGTCTCTAAACATCTCCTGCAAACGATCATGCGCCCTATTAATTCCCTGAGCAAACGGCATTTTCAGATGCTGATCTCTGAAGTCTATGGATTTGTATATCGTCTGGATGGTGATTTTACTTGTTTTGTCTGTTAGTTTTTCAAATTCTAAGAACTCGATCTGAACCGGAAAAGGAGTATTTTCCATCTGGAATGTTCTTATAATTTTCTCATTTTCAACAATGTCGTGAATCGTTCCGTTAGCACTAAACATTACTTCTCCCTGAGGATTTGAAGTTTCAAAACGGTAACTTCCGTGGGGCTGGTTTTCAAACTTGGTGACTTTGGTACCCATCCATTGTTCGAAAAGTTCAGCTTCAGTATATGCCTTGAAAAGCAATTCTACAGGAAGATCAAATTCTCTGATGATGAAGATTTCCTGTTTGCCATCTTCTGCCTGGATTTTTGTTTTTAGTTCCATATTTTTGAGTTTGAGGGTTTGGGTGTTTTAGAGTATTAGAGTATTAGAGTATTAGAGTGGGAGCGTTTAAGGTTGGTATCCTTTCCCTGATGATTAACGATTCATTTGCGAAACAAAATTAACTATATACAATCCACAAGTTAAACTTTGGCCTCATTGTCTCTCATCTCTTCGTCTATTATCTATCTGTCTTATTTAAGTCTTGGTACACTTTCATCACACTTTCCAGCTTATTGAATTTCTCATCCCACATCTTGCGGAACGGTTCTATAAAATCGGCTATTTCTTTCATTTTATGGGGATTGAGGTGGTAAATAATTTCACGGCCGTTCTGTTCTGATCTCAGCAACTCACATTCTGTAAGGATTTGAAGATGCTTGGAAACAGTAGGTCTTGCGGTATCGAAATTGGAAGCAACGGCTCCTGCAGTCATGGATTGAGCAGCCACCAGCATCAATATAGATCTTCTGGTAGGATCTGCAATCGCCTGGAATACATCTCTTCTTAAATTCATTGTGTAGTTATTTGACTACAAATATATATGTAGTTATTTAGCTACGCAAGTTTTTTTGAGGAAATTTTTCTTCTAATGAAAACAGCCTCATGTAATTACATGAGGCTGTTTATTAAATTATTATAGAATTTAATGAAATCTGTACTTTTTTTCTCTGGTAAGAAAAGCATCCTTGCCTCCTTCAACTATGTCTGCAATATGTTCTCTAATGCCCATAGATTCAAGAATATTTTTGGAATCAGGGATCAGATCAAAACTGTTCTCTAATGCTCCATTTATATAATCAAATCTAAATTCTTCAATAGCTTCATTTGCATTTTGGCCATATTGATGAGCAATCATAATGTTTTCAGCGTCTGCATTAACAACAATATTAGGATTATGTGTAACTAATATTATTTGTCTTTCTTGTTTTTTTGATTTTAAATATTCAATTAATTCTGTAGTAATTGATCTGTTATCTAAGTTATCTTCTGGTTGATCAATCAAGATGGGTGCATCAGATTTACTTAGTCCGATTATTAGTTTAAGAATAATAAAACTTGCTTTACCAGCAGACATTTTATAAAGAGTATCACTGTTAGACGATACTTCCCAATAATCGAAGTAGTTAT
This sequence comes from Chryseobacterium pennae, assembly GCF_003385515.1. Classification (GTDB taxonomy): domain Bacteria; phylum Bacteroidota; class Bacteroidia; order Flavobacteriales; family Weeksellaceae; genus Chryseobacterium; species Chryseobacterium pennae. The sequence goes on from NZ_QNVT01000013.1 coordinate 115,357, forward strand.
CATATAATAGATCTTTTACGGCTTGTGAAGGAGAAGTTTGTTTCCGTAATTTATAATCGTTAGTTACTATTCTATTGAAAATATCTTTTTTTTCCTCAATTAATTTTAAAATTTCAGTATTAGAAGTATTGTCTAGACCAAATAAATTATATTTATCATATGATTTATATGTTGAATTACTTATTCCAATAAAATTCTCTTTGAATTTATTAAAATTAAATTTTGGTACTCCTTTTATTTGTAAATTTTCATCTTCCAATGAATTTATTCGATTTTCAAGCTTTGAAATTACAGACGTGTATTCATCAAAATTAGATTTATATAATTCGAAAATCTTGTTAAATTCAGTTTCTAATGCCTTCTCTTTAATTTTTATTTCATTTTCAAGATTCGAAATATTATTTAACTTTTCTTCATCTTCTGATTGTGATTTCTGGAATGTATCAATTTTTAATCTAATTTCAGCTTTTAGATTAAATGGTTCTAGGTCTTTTGTATTTTTAGCTATACTTTGTTCAATTGAATCAATCTTGTTTTTTATAATACTATCATTAATTAGTAGACCTTTATCACTCCTAACAATATCTTTATTTATTTCATCTAATGTATTAGCTACGGAATCAAGAGATAAATATTTTGTTGAATAATTTGATTTTATTTCTTCATCCTGAATTGAACTAATAAATAAATTCTTTTTAGAAATAAGTTCATTGATATTACCGGTTAACTCAGCATTGAAATCACGTATTCTTCTCAGGTCTTTTTCTATATTCGAATGTTGTAATTTCAGTAACTTGTCACTTTGTTTTAGCTCATCAAATCTATCATTTTCTTCACCACTAAATCCAGCTTCGTCCTTTAACTTCTTCATTTCTTCATTAATATTAGAGACATTTTTATGAAGAGCTTCTTTATTTCCAATAATGATAAGCTTTTGTTTCAATTCAGTGATATCATTTATTATATTAAAATAATTATTTATTAGACTCTCTCTAAATTTATCATTTTGTTTTAGTCTGGTAAGGAAATAATCATACTCCGCATTTGATTTAGGGTCTTCTAAAATTAAATCTCTTACAAGCTTATTTAATTCATTTGATTTTTTGAATTTTCTTTCAGCGAGTTCAGATAAATAATTTTGAGGAATATATTTAATACCAGATAAAATACTTGAGTCTTCTTTTTTTCTCTTTATAGACTGCGTAACACCAGATTTTAGTTTTACAATGAAATCGAAATCAGGTCCAAATTCGTATTTATATTCTTCTTTTTTTGTGTCTGGATTAAAAATTTTCAATAAACTGTGTTCATTATTGTCTTGAAATAACGTTCTCGCAATATTGTATAAAAGGATTGATTTACCTGAAGACTTTCCTCCAATAATTACATTTAAGCTATCATTAAAAAAAAGGGATTTATCAGTAAAAGTTTTATCATTCGAAATAATTTTTACTTCTTCTATTATATTCTTTGAATCCTTTTTATATGGTTCCTCATTTGACAAGGAAACTCTTTGAGCAGGCTCAAATATTATTTGTCGAAGACCTTCAAAATTTGGATCCGCTTTTACCCAAGTAAATTTCTTAAATAAATCTTTTTCAGTATGCGCATCGCATCCTACAATACAAGGCTTTAAAGAACCTCTTTTTTCAATAACTTCTTTTATTTCTTTTTTATAAGTCTGCTCATTATAACCTTGAGTTCCTTCTAGTCGTTTTCCTAAAAAATATTTAATGTCTTTCGGATTTGCCGAAAATATTCCATCAGATACATAATAGATAGATTGGCGTAAACCATCTAAGTTTCCATTTTCATTTTCAAACAAATCATAATGCTTTTGAATAGCAGATGCTCCATCTTGGCTTGAATTACTAACTATTAATAAAGTATTCTCTTTGAATTTTTTATTCGTTTGTAACAATTTTTTTAATGATCCTAAATCAATCACGAAATTATCTATACCTTTTTCGTATTGTTTATGTTCTTCAACAATAGAAGAATCTAATGACTTACCATAACTAGTAATTCCATAACGATTCATTTTTGCATTATCTTGATTTTCTATGTGAGAAAAGAAATCATTTTCTAGGTCTGCAACGTAATTGGGATTAAATAAGCAATGAATATTTATCAATCTTCCCTTATCGGTTGATGGTAACATTCTAAGTTCTACATTAGGAAATAAGAAAATATTTTTTATAAATTCAACTTCTTTAACTGTAAAAAGTTTTTTTCCAGTACTATCTACCTTTTTATCAATTTCGGCTCTATATTCTACGGTTTCAAGATATCTATCTATTGAGAAATAATCTGTTATTCCAATTGCGGAAATTTGATTATCAAAAGCACCTTTAAAAAAAGTATAAAAAAAATCCTGCATTGTTGCAGATGTAAATTGATCATTCTTATTAGTACCTTTTGTATGTACATGGAAATTCCATTTCCTCCATTCAGAGCCTTTATTCATTACGTTATTAGTTTTTAAAATAAGTTTTTTGACCTATATATTTTTATATAAGAAGTTTTTAAATTTTGTCAAAAGTGAATTTATAACATAAAAAAAATTTTAATATTTTTTGTATTATTATTTCTTTTCTATCAATTTTTCCAACTTCTCAATCATATCCTTCTGTTGCTCCAGCATACGCTCGTAAAGCTCTACCATTTTATCAAGAGGGTTGAAAGTAGGTTGATTATTAAAGAAAGCAGGTTGTTGACAGTTATCAAAAGAAGCAGTATTAGAAATAATATTTATAGCATTTTCCTCATCAAAATTCTCAATCGCCTCCGCCGGAACTTTCAAAATCTTCGCAACCTGCGCCAAAATATCAGATTCCACAGTTTCCTTTTGTTCTAAAAGAGAGACTTTCTTCTGGTTCCAGTCGTCACCCAATTCAAAAGCTAAGGATTCCTGCTTGATGCCCAGCATTTCACGGAAACGTTTTATATTTCTACCCTGATGTATTTTCTTATTTTGCATATCTGTGTAAGTCATAATAACAAATATAAAGCTTTAAAAGGTAAAAATAAAGCCCCTGTTCAAAATAAATTATCTTCTAAAATATCCATTCTACGGCCTAAAATATTCATTTTTAACTGGTATAGCTGTCATGATATTTCTTGCTTTGTTGAAAAACAACGATATGAGAAAAGTAATTATTCGGGGCAAATATAAGATTGTCTCCATTCGTAACCTTACGGTTTCCCATAAATCATTTGAAAGAGCCTATAGAAGACTGGTTTTCTTCCCGGAAATCCGGTTGGCAGGGAAGTGGTTGCTGGAGTGTGGCTTTGAACCGGGAGATCATGTGGTGGTGACGGTTCGGAGGAATCAGATTACTTTAGAAAAGGACATGAACTATGAAGAGGTGTAAACAAAACATTTTATCTACTAAAAATATTATTTGCCACTAATGCAGGAATAGGATATTTCGTTATGGTAAATAAAGACCCCTTTTTATAAACTTTATAAGATATCATTGTATAGGCTTTAAAATGAACGAAATCTTTTTTATTAGTGCATTCGTGGCAAAAAAAATTTGCGAAATCTGTGTGATCTGTGTGAGAGTTTTTTAGACGCAAAGTTTTATGGAGGTAGCTGTTATATTTTTAGGGAGCTAAGGGTGGGCAAGTGAACTTGCCTGATGAAGGTGGATGGATATAGTTTCGGCGGCCGGAGGCCGCCGAAACCCTTTATTTAAAGCTAAATATTTAATGAGCTTACTTTACAAATATCCTCAGATATTTTCCTTAATTATCTTAACAACTTAATATATTCTTAATGGTTCAAAAAGTAAGCATATTATTTTTCTGTTTCAGAAATAAACCTATTTTATTTTCTTCATCGGGAATGCCTGTCTTGCCATTTTCCCATTCATAAGACCTGAGATCTCAGCAAATAAAGAATCTTTACGGATTTTTTTATAGGTAATTATTTGGGGGAAGTCGTTCTGCCGGTTTTCAAATATTAATGAAGTAGGATTTGAGCTAGGCGTTGAAATAAAATCGACAGGCTGTTCATCATGCTGACCTTTTACAGAGACAATATAATGCAGTTTTTTGTCTTTTTCTACCAATTGTACAAACTCAAACATAATGGTATCTTTATTTTTCAGATAATAGCTTTTTCCCTGAAGTTCGGTACTGCTTTTCTGAGTCCAGGTTTCATAAAGGCTTCCTTTGCGCGTTTTGGTTTCCCAGGTACCAAGCAGCCATTCCAGTTTTTGGATCTCGCCTTGTTTTTGAGTCCAGCTGCCTATAAGCAGGCTGCTGATTAGGATGATGATTAATTTTGTTTTCATTGCCTTATTATTTTATTCCAGCAAAGTTCTGGATAAGCAAAGTCTCAAAATTGTAAAAATGCGACATCAGGAATCTTTTCCATAAAAAAGAGAGGTCATTTGCAGATTATCCCCATAAAATTCCTTTGGAGTAAGTCCTGTAAATTCTTTAAAATCTTTGATAAAATGGGCCTGGTCATAATATTCTGCATCGTAAGCTAGAGTCGTAAGATTCACATATTCTTTATGGAGAAGATGCTTTAGTATTGATTGCAGCCTTATGGTTTTGGAAAGCTGTTTGGGACTCATACCAATCGCTGAAGAGAACCTGCGTTCCAATTGTCTGCGGTTGATATTGGTTTGCTGGGAAAGTTCATTGACGGATATTTGTCCGTTAACCTGCAAAAGAATATCGATGGTAGATTGTACAATTCTATCAATAGTTTCGGTATTCAGCCTTTCACGCAGAAAGGATTCTACAAGGTCTATTTTTTCCTGTATGGTGTTGGATTGGAATACCTTTTCTCCCAATTCAGTTCCGGCTGTTCCAAACAGATCATCTAATGGAACGGCTTTATCATCCATTTGTTTAATAGGAATCGTTGCAAAAGGCAGAAAGCCATCATGGTGAAAACGAACCGAAAATATTCCGGTAATGCCTGTAGATTCAATTCTTAAAGGTTCAGTAAGCTGTCCGAAAACACAATATCTTGGCTGTACAATGGCTTCTCCATCAATATACTGTTTATACAGATCTCCATAATGGAAGATCATTTCCATGCAGCCATCAGGAACAATGGTTTGGGTTTGGGGAATGTCTTCTTTGGGACTGTCCAGCGTCCAATAACATTTGATAATTGAAGCCAGTTCCGGATGGGGCTGGAATGTTTGATAATCCATTGTACTTAATAATTCTGTTCTGCTAAAATTATTAAAAATAAAATGACTTTCAATAAACCATTGAAATGCAGTGAGAAAAGCACTAGTCATGAAATAACCTTACCTTTGAAAACTCAATGTTTTCTGAGCGTTAATCAATACTATCATCGATGAAATTTTTACTGGACCTTTTATTCCGTGTTTTACAGCTTTTTACAGAACCTTATTTTTTAGTATTTCTTGCGGTAGTCATTATTGCTTTGCTGAGAAGGAAGAATAAGAGTAAAAAATGGAGAATTGGAATTCTTATAACAACCGTATTGATGATTATCTTTATAGGAAATGGGTTTCTGGGTAAATTAACTTCTGCATATTTACAGAAAAATTACCTCCATACTCCTGAAATGAAGGCAGCAGCTGTTCAGAATCCTATCATTGTAGTGCTGGGTGGCGGAGTTGTAGATATTGACCATACAGAGAAAGTGCACACCATGTCTTATTCCAGAATGGTGACCGCCTATCAGTTGTATCATGAATACCAGAAAAAGAATCAACCCTGTACAATATTAATTTCCGGAAAGGGAAGAGGGCATATAAGTGAAGCAGAGTTATTTCGGGAAGATTTTAAAAAGATGGGAGTACCGGATTCTGATATTATTAAGGAAGATAAGAGCATGAATACCTATCAGAATGCAAAATTTTCCAGCGAGATATTGAAAAAGATGGGCAATACCAGCCTATATCTGGTGACTTCAGGTTTTCATATGAAAAGATCTGTTGCTCTTTTTAAGACTTTTGGATTAAAACCCATTCCACAAGCATCAGATTTTATAGATACTGAGATCACTGTATTTCCTAACAGTTATAATGCAGCATTTACCTTTGTTATGCTGAAAGAGGTTGTGGGAATCTGGCAGGTGCAGTTATATAACAGCTTGGGGGTGAATAAATAATAAATGGTTATTTTTAAATTTAATTATTTTATTTACAGAATGTTATACTACATACGAATACTTTAATCCATAAAAAATGATAAATTATTTTTTTACTGATAAATTATATCGTAATATTGCAATATATAAAATGCTATGGGAGCCACTAAGACAGACCATTTTACAGATGAACAAAATAAAATAGCTACTATTGCTAAGGCATTAGGGCATCCTGCAAGAGTTGCTATTATAGAATATTTGCTAAAAGTAGACACTTGTATCTGTGGAGATATTGTTAATGAATTACCATTGGCTCAGGCAACAGTATCTCAGCATTTGAAAGAATTAAAGAATGCAGGTTTAATCAAAGGGAATATTGAAGGTACGGCAATTTGCTATTGTATTGATGAAAACACTTTTGGAATACTCAAAGACTACTTTTCAAAAATTATTCTCACTGTTAACAATCAGAAATGCTGTTAATGCATTTTTTTAAATATATGTATCGTAATATTGCGTTTAACCGATAAATAAAAATTGATGAAATTATCTGAAATCAAAGAAATTTTACCAAGATTAGAGAATGTAGAATTTCAATTAGAAAATGGAACATTTGTTCCTGAACATTTTCATGTAACAGAAGTAGGAACCGTAACAAAACATTTTATTGATTGTGGCGGAACAATAAGAATTGAAAAGGTAGTAAACTTCCAATTGTGGAATGCTAATGATTTTGAACATCGCTTAAAACCTACAAAACTTCTAAATATTATCAATTTGTCAGAAGAAAAACTGGGAATTGATAATGATGAAATTGAGGTTGAGTATCAGAATACAACAATTGGCAAGTTCGATTTAGAGTTTAATGGGAAAAACTTTGTTCTTAAAAACAAAACAACAGCTTGTTTAGCTCAGGATGCTTGCGGAATTCCCGTGAAAAAAGAAAAAGTAAACTTATCTGAACTTTCTTCTGCTCAAACATCTTGCTGTACGCCAAATTCTGGATGTTGCTAACTTGAATAAATTAAAATTTAATAAACGATGTATCCAGAACTATTAAAAACAATAGAGTTACTAAAAAATCAGGAAATAGGGAAAGATAGAAAAGCTACTTTAGCACCATTGGTTGATTTTGTTCAGAAAAGATTAGAAGAACAAAAAGAAATAACCATTAACTTTATTTGTACTCATAATTCAAGAAGAAGTCATTTGTCACAAGTTTGGGCACAGGTTGCAAGTGTTTATCATGACGTTCCGAATGTCACCTGTTATTCAGGAGGAACAGAAGAAACGGCAATGTTTCCCAAAATCGCAGAAACTTTGAAGGAACAGGGGCTTTTAATTATGAAAATTTCTGATACTGAAAATCCTGTTTATGCTATTAAATTTGACGAAGATAGACATCCAGTCATAGGCTTTTCTAAAAGATATGATAGTCCTTTTAATCCTGCTTATGGCTTTGCAGCAATCATGACTTGTTCTCAGGCAGATGGTGGCTGTCCTTTTATTGCTGGAGCTGAGAAACGTATTCCTATTACTTTTGACGATCCAAAAATTTCCGATGATACGCCTGAACAAGCAGAGGTATATAGCAAGAGAAGTTTACAGATTGCTGCTGAAATGTTTTATGTTTTTTCACAGATAAAAAAATAAGAATTGACTAAACAATTGTAATGCAACCAAAATTAAAATTTCTTGATAGATTCCTTACTCTTTGGATATTTTTGGCGATGTTTTCAGGAATAGGGTTAGGGTATTTCTTCCCTAATATTTCTGAAGTTATAAACTCTCTATCCGTGGGTACTACAAATATTCCATTGGCAATTGGCTTAATAGTCATGATGTACCCACCATTAGCAAAGGTTGATTATTCACTACTACCAAAAGTACTTACAGACAAAAAAGTTATGGGAATTTCTTTGTTACTGAATTGGATTATTGGCCCGGTTTTAATGTTCATGTTAGCAATCCTTTTCCTGAGAGATGAACCTGGCTATATGATTGGCTTAATACTTATAGGTTTAGCAAGATGCATTGCAATGGTACTTGTATGGAATGACCTGGCAAAAGGTAACCGTGAGTACGGAGCATTATTAGTAGCTCTAAACAGTATATTTCAGGTTTTGAGTTACAGTTTTATGGTTTGGCTCTTTATCAATTTCTTACCTGAGAAATTAGGCTTGGCTAATTTTAATGTAACCGTGTCAATGAGAGATGTTACACAAAGTGTTATGATTTATTTAGGGATTCCTTTTTTATTGGGCTTTTTAAGCCGTTACTGTCTAACTAACTGGAAAGGCTTGGAATGGTACAATAGGGATTTTATTCCTAAAATAGCTCCGTTAACTTTATATGCACTTCTATTTACGATTGTACTTATGTTCAGTCTGAAAGGAGATACGATTTTAGAACTACCATTGGATGTTTTAAAAGTAGCGATACCATTAATAGTATATTTTGTATTAATGTTCTTCGTGAGTTTCTTTATAAATAAGTCATTCAATGTTCCGTATGATAAAAATGCTTCTATAGCTTTTACAGCAACAGGGAATAATTTTGAATTAGCGATTGCCGTAGCAATTGCTGTATTTGGAATACACTCTCAACAGGCATTTGTAGGGGTAATCGGACCATTAGTAGAAGTACCTGTTTTAATAGTACTTGTACGAATAAGTTTATGGTTAAAGAAAAAGATTTATAAGTAGAAATTTCAATAGAATAGACCTGAATAACTCAGGTCTATTCTAATTCATATATTTTAAAACCTTTTACACTGTGTTTTTTGAACAACTCTATATTTCTTATAAATTGCTAAAAAAACATCTCATAATTGAATGATAGCCTTATAAATTTGGAAAATCGAAAAGAAGCCCAAATACGCCCTGTTTTCAATCCTGTACCTATGCTATCTGACTGAAATTACAGGTGATTTATGGGCAAATTTCATTTTAGACTAAAATTTTTGAGTTTTTACATTTTGAAGACATTAAATTTATGGCCGTCAGGGTCTGCAAAGACAAACCCATAATAATTGTTCCCAAAATTCTCAGGTTCTGAAACAATGGTACCACCGGCTTTTTTAACTTCTTCAGCCCATTGATCTACGTGCTCACTGGTTTCTGCTGAAAGGGTAAATATGACCTCATTGGAAGTTTGGGAATTACCAAAGGAGACCCCTTTTACATTGGTTTCGAGGATGTTTTTCAGAAAGAAGTGGATGACGAAATTATTTTCTCCGAAAAAGAAGCTTACTAATTCATTAGATGTATGTGGATTGTTTGGGGTACATCCCACGGCTTCATAAAACTTTTGGGTGCGTTCCAGATCGGCAACTGCCAGATTGGCCCAGATCATTTTAGGTTTCATATACGTCTATTTTTTGGTTAGAGTAAAATTAACTCCTTTTAAAAAGATAAAGATTGTCATGTGGCAAGATTTTGTATTTTTATTGGGAAAAAGTAAAAGGAGAGAGGTTTATTGTTGATTGATTTAACATAATATATTTGAAGATAAAAGAAATAATGGAATTAAGAAGTGAAATAGAACCGGATTTTGAAACGGCTGGAAAACGATACCCTGAAATCTTGAGACTTATTCTGGAATATACGGATTATTGTGATGAACATGGAGACGAAGATTCCACTAAATATAAAAAACTGGAAGACAGGCTTCATGTTATGACGGGAAAAGAAATGTCTCAGTTTAATCTTTGGGAATGGTGGGAAGGAGATGGGGCAGAGCATCTGTCTTTTGATATCAGCTTACCAAATCCTCAAATGGTGGCGGATATTACCAAAGATGAGCTGTCCGAAATTGTAAGAAGAATGAAAACTTTTGAAATTCCGGACCCTGATGATTTATCTTTTAAGGGAATTTTTTATAATTATATCTGTTTCGGAAGCAGCTATTTTCCTGATTTTTTAAAATTGAATTTCAAGGGGTATGATATTAAACTGTTTCAGTCTCATAAAGATAAAGATGGTAACTATTATGAATACAGCCATGAAGAGATAGCAGATACATTATGGAATAACGGACTTAATAACCACGAAAAAAATAAAAAATGAATGATACTATAATCAATAAAATCAAAGCTTTAGGTGGCAATACAGAGGCTGTAGATGTTGATAAAAGCTTTGCAGAGAATTGGAAACAGATAAAGTTTACTCACTATTTGTACGATAAAGATTGGGATGTTTATGGAATTGACGAGTTTTATGAAGCGAATAAGGAACTGTATCAGAATCAACAGGAAACATTCTATGAGAATCTGCTTTCGCATTATTTTTCAGCTCATGATCTGGCGTATGGACAGTATTTTGTGAAAGATTGGATGTTTACACCTTTTAAGGAAGGCTCAGAAGACCAGGAAGAATTCGATGATTTGATTGATGAAGACTATGTACAGGGTGTTGTAGGGATTTCTAAACCTGAATTTCTCTGCATATTGTATTCCTATGGATATCCGGATCATTATTTTATCTGTACGGAAGATTGTGACCAATCTAATCCAACGGTTTACAGTACGGATCATGAAGTTTATTTTGATGAGCTTGACAATAAAGGCAATCTTGATGAGTTTCTGGATCAGTTTATGACGAAAGATGAGTTCCGGGAAGTTGTTAAAGGTTATTTGGAAGAGAAGCTTGGGAAATAGAGGTTTTTTAACTGGACCAGATGCTGGAAGAGGGAAGTAATTGAAGTGATAATGAAGAACTTTATCTCTTTTTTAGGTTAAAAGATGCTTTTTAAACCATTACAGAAAATGATAATTTTTAAGAACCTTAACGGGTAATCAATTTAACATAATATAGCAGGTGGATTTATTGTCTATCCTTTGTAAGTTACTAAAATCTAATATATTGAGATTATAAAAGAGAAAAGCAGTACGTTTTTACAGCAAATGTTTTCAGAGTTAAAAGCTAAAGGCATTCAGAGTCTTATCATTGAGATCAGAGACAATGGTGACAGAAATTCTGGGCTTGGTGATGAGCTTTTAAAATATATTTAGTATCAAAGTCATTTTCACAATTTGAAATGTGCTTGTCTGATTCAGAACTATAGGCATTATAGATCACTCAAAAAAAATAATTGAACTAAGATAAGAATGAATGACAGGGATGGTATAATGTCTGATAGTCAGGTTCAGCTTGAGGAATCTCTGAATTATGTGCTGGAGACCCTTATAAAAGAGATAGCAATACTCTTTTCCGTAATATTATATTTTTCCTATAATTTATATTATGTTAAATTGTGCGTATTTCAGAATTTCTCAACTTTCTCATCTTGAACTCCATTTCTTTGATATTATACAACTATAACCCATGTCCGATCTTTGCTATTATAACTGAAACCCAGAAGGCTCCATGCTCGTCATCCATTAATTGAATGTCTTTTATCGCTTTTACTATATCCTTTTCATCAATATTGTCTTTCTGATATCCTTCAGCATATTGTATGTAATTTTCTGTCATTACGTTTTAGATGGTTTGTTATTTTTGTATGAATATAAGGATTAGACAGTTATTTTTCCTTAAGAATCTGTTGTAATATTAATGCTGTTGCTTTAGCATCGTCTAATGCTCTATGAAATTTAAAATCTTCTTTTATATTCATTTTTTCTAAAACTCTTTCCAATGAAATTCCAGATGTAGAAATGTTTTTTTTAGCCAGCCAATAAACCCCTAATGCTCTGATATCAAAACCTCCACCAACAAAATATTTGTTATAATCTAATCCAAATTCTGTAAATTCTTTCCTCAAAAGCGGTAAATCATAGTACAACCCCCAACCTGCTAGCGTTGATTTGTTTTTTTCTCCGTACCAATCCAAAAACTGGAGAATGGCTTCATCAAAATACTTTTCATTTTCAACCATTTCATTGGTAATGTTTGTAATCTCCGTAATTTCAGGTAGAATTGGAAAATGTTTTGGTTTTATTAAAATTGAAAATTCACTTTTTATTTCAAAAGTCTTCTTATCTAATTTTACAGCCCCTATTTCTATTATATTGGTTTCATTTATTTCGTTTTTTCCAAAAGTTTTGCAACTTCCTTCTAAATCATAAATCACCAAATCACTTGAGAACTTCATATAAATGTTGTATTTATTAACAATTTCTCAAAGGTATATTCTTACTACGCAATCTATTGGCGTATATTATCTTTTTAAAATATTGTATTAGGAAAATGCAAAAATTAGGTTTTGGTATGATACAAAAGTTCTAAGCCCTTGGGAGTGGAAAAAACAAGAAAAGTTTAAATATGTATTTTTATAATTTAACATAAAAAATCTCTTATTGGTGATTATATTTCTATATTTAATTTGTAATTTTAAAATAATTATCAACAATAAATAAATATGGCAATTAATTTATATAAGAATGCTGCTAAATCTTTAGTGGGAAATAAAGCATTTAATTTAATGATAGTCGCTAAGGCAGGAATTGCTGTTCCACCAGGATTTGTCATTAACGGTTCTGAAAATATTTCAGATAAAAAACTTACAAAATTGTATGATAAATTTATATCTCATGGAAAAGTTTCAGTTAGGTCAAGCTCTGATAAAGAAGATGGAAAAAAGAAATCAGCAGCAGGTATTTATAAAACATTGCTAGATGTTTCTTCTGATAAAATAGGGATATCTCTTCAAGCAGTAAGAGAATATTCTAAAAAGAGCAAAAATATTCCCGTGATTGTACAAAAGCAGATTGATGCAAAGATGTCTGGAGTGGCTTTTTCAATAAATCCAGTTAATGGAGACAATGATATTTACATTGAATATAACAAAGGACGATGCGAGAATATAGTGTCTGGAAGCATCATCCCCAAAACGGTTTCCTTAAAAAAGAAATCTTATGAAGATAATGAAGACATCCCATTAACATTGTATGAATACATAATTCGTCTTGAGATGATTTTTAAAAAGGCTGTGGATATTGAGTGGTGTATAGACCATGACGAAAAAGTATGGATATTACAGTGTAGAGCTATAACTGTGATCCCATCCGATTCTTTTCGATATGCATGGTCAACACACGAACCACTTTGGGCAATGGAGCAGGCTTTTAAAACAAGATGTGAAGATGAGGAAAATGGCAGTAGTGAACTTTATCTTCATAGGGAAATTATTTATAGCAGAGATTTAAGCGGAGTATTTGATTGCTACATTGGGCTTAATGACCACATTTCAGCATTAAAATATTCAATGAAAGTACTTTCTAAACAATATGATTACATTGATCCCATTGAATTTATTGAACGTCCAAAATCATTTTCAAAAGATACTGCTGCTGATTATTTCAGAATGCTATCATCACATTACTGTAAATATATCCGATATTATATGCGTTCAGAACCTATTGTAACTGACATCATTGAAAGGAAGTTGTTATTAAGGTGGTCTCATAATGAAATTGCAGGGCTGTTATCGGCTGATAACGATGACTTAATGTTTCGTGAGCAAGAAGACTTTTCATCTTTAAATGACAGTAGTGATTGCAGTATACTTAACCACATAAATAAATACCCTTATCTTGCTATTAACTACAAAACTAAAAAAGAAATGATAGAAGGAGTGAGAAGACAGTATAAAATAAAGGATAAGGATAAGGATAAGGATAAGGATAAGGATAAAGAGGATAATTTTCAATTGACTCTGGATAGTGATTTAATCTTTTTGAAAAAATTATCAATTGAAAGAATGAATGTAAAGAAAGGTTGGGCTGGGGTTTATTTTTACATGTTGGAACTAATGGAGTGGATTTATGAAAACTACAATGTATCTCAGAGTGATTTATATCAGTATTATCTTGCTGATGACATCGTGGCCTTAATCAAAAATAATATTAAGCTATCACAGGCAGAGAAAAATAAAAGGAGCCTCGGTGTGTTAATGAAAAGAAAGAAGAATAAACAAATGACACCACGCATTTACTTTGGTGAATCATTTGAGAATAGCTATTCACCCACACCATTATTAGACAGCATTCTTTTTGGAATACCATCTCTGAACAGAAATGTTCATGGTATTGTGAAGATAATTAATTATAAGTCAATAGTGGAACCTCATGATTACATTGATAAAATAATTGTCACGGAAATGACGCAACCTAATATGGTAGCTCTATTCAGAAAATGCAAAGGGATCATTACAGATGAAGGTGGAATATTGTCACACGCTTGTATACTATCAAGAGAATATGATATTCCTTGTATTGTTGGAACATCAAATTCGACGAATATCCTCCAAGATGGGGATGAAATTATCATGTGGGCAGATGGCCATATTTCTTATGAATAATAAAGGTTATATTTAGTTAACAATAAAAAAATCATAAATCACCAAATCACTTGAGAACTTCATATAAATGTTGTATTTATTAACAATCTCTCAAAGGTATGTTCTTACTACGCAATCTATTCGCGTATAGTATCGTTTTCTGAGATTTATTGTTGATTCATTTTATAATCAAAAAAAAATTAAGAGTTGTGTGAAAACTAAATCTATCTATTTTAATTCGGATTTTGCTGTTGAAAGCCTTTCCTATGTTTCTTCAAATGCCTTACGAATTATTCCTTTCTTTTTGTTTACTATTAATCTCAATTTTATTGTAATCAGTCCATCGTTTTAAGTTCCTGACCATTCTTTTTAAATGATCTTCATTCAGGAAGATATTTGTCCAGTAATCAAATCTGTCGCACTGAACACTTATATAATAGGTCATAATTGCCAAACATGCATAAGGTAAAAACTTTTTTTCTTCATTACTAATTTCAGTTACAGTCTCGTAACCTTTTATAAAGCTATCAGCTTTTGCCTGATATTCTTCTTCGTTCAGATTGGTTGTAAATAACTGAAATAGAAAATAAGAAATGTCAAAGCATAAATAGCCATTACCACAAAAATCAAAGTCAAAAAATGTTATTTCTTTTTCATTGTCAATATGCAAATTATCAAACCAAACATCAAGATGAACAGTTCCATACCTCATTTTCTGTTTGTCAATATTTTCCATTTTTAGCGTTAAGAAAGCAGAAAGGGTTTCTAAAAATTCGATTTCATTAGTATTTTTACTATAGAATTCTTTTGTTCTTGCAACAGGGTTATCAAGCAGGTTGTGAGCATTGTAAGATATTCTCATTAGTTCGAGATTTTCTGTTGATTGATGGACCTTTGCTAGTGCCTGACCAATCAGAAAGCTTGTCTGTCCTGAAAAAATTGCTGTTTTTATACCTTTTGCGTACGAAAATAAAACGCCAAACCTAGTACCTTCAGGTGCTTCAATCTCTTGAATGAATTGGCCCGATTTATCAGCTATTGGAAAAGCAACTTGTCGGTCTTCATCCTTTAGAAGAATTAAAAGCCTTAATTCTTCTTCGATTTCTAATTTAGTGCGCCAGTTATGGGTGTAAACTCTAAAAACGTATTTGTTTTCGTCATCATGAACAATGTATAAATGATTCATAGCAAGTCGAAATATGCTACATTGTGTTTTATCGGTTAGTGCATACTTCTGTTGAATAAATTTACCAAGTTCATTCGGTGAAAGTGTACTGTTTATGGTAGGAAATCTCTCTGTCATTAATTCTTAGTTCGTAGTTGGTTATTAAATAATGGATCAACCAAAGATATTCACTATAAAATATATAGTGTACTCTCCTATTAATATTATTATTGATTTATTTTATTAATTAAACTCCAGCTCGTCAAAATCCCTTATTTCAGATAATTTGATAAGCTGTTCAACCTTGATAGGTTCCCAGGTATCTTTGTACTTGACTTCATAATGATCTCCATCATCCTCTTTATTTAAGTTGTCTTTTGTAAGTTTCTTTTTTGTCAGAAAATTAATACTCACTTCATATTGAGGCACCGGACCTCTGCTTGAATATGAATCATAGCCAATGAGTTCCATATCTCCATTTTGATACCTAAAAGTGTACCCCCAACTCCCATATCTGCCATGCCCATAATCGATATGCAGGTTTCCTTTTTCTATGCTTACACTCAGTTCAGGGGCAAAATAT
Source organism: Chryseobacterium pennae (assembly GCF_003385515.1). Lineage (GTDB taxonomy): Bacteria > Bacteroidota > Bacteroidia > Flavobacteriales > Weeksellaceae > Chryseobacterium > Chryseobacterium pennae. Next base: position 131,476 of record NZ_QNVT01000013.1, read on the forward strand.
ACACCACCATCCTCATTTTCAGATGAAAAGCAATTGTAGTTTTTGGAGGCTAACTCATAGTAATTACCTTTATTCAAGAGTACAATAATCCCTCTTCGGTTTCGGTCTAATTCACCACGGTTTTCATCCTTTATAACTCTGCTTTTGTCTGTGCCTTTGATGATGAGTACGATGTCTTCTAACCCGTCTTTGTTCAGATCTCCTTTTATTTCGTTCCAGCCTTCAGCAGAAATTCCGCCTTCATATTTGTTGATGACATATCCTTTTGGTATAAAGTCATTTGGATTTTTCTTTCCTTCAGTATTTTGATAGGAATGATCTACAGTAATGTTATTCTGTTGTTCTTTTTGAACTTCTGTACTTTGGGTTTCTACTGATTTTTGCTTTTCATTTTTACAGGATTGTAACGCAAAAGTAAAGGCAAGAAATATGACTACTCTTTTCATGGTTTTATGTTGTTCCAGTAGGATCATTTATTTATTAACGAATATAAATAATTTTTACAGTTTTATAAAACTTTCTATTATGGTATAAGTGGTTCCCTCCTGTTTTTATTCTGTATCTCTTTAAGAAGCAATTGTTTCTCTGCTCCACTCAGATTACTGCTGTTTCCATCTAACGCGTATTGGTCCTGCTTACACCACTCTATCATCCGGATTATCCCACTTTTGGTTTTGTATTTCTAATCAATACTTATTTCAAAAGTATCATCATTCCTAATTAGTATTTCGGGTTTATCAAGCTGGGATATAATATTCTCTTTTTCCTTATGATAATCCTGAATGAACACTTCCCGAAGTTTGGGTAGTTTATTAAGGGGTCTGAGGTTCGAAATGTCACCTAGATAGAATGCTAATTGTTCCAGATTCTTAAGATTTTCTATACCTTCGAGACTTTTAATGCCATTATTTTCCAGATTAAGTTTTTTTAAACTGGTAAGATTTTTCAATTTGGAGAAATCAGAAACACCACACTCAGTAAGATCTAATTCTTCAAGACTTGGCAGATTTTCAAAAGAAACAATGTCGTCAAAATTAATATAATCAAATACAATAGTTTTTAACTTTTCTAATCCGTTAATGGCTATTTTTTGATTAGACCATAGATTGAGTTCAAGCTTTTCAAGGTTTGGAAATTTTTCCAGTGAAGATACTTCGTAATTTTCTGGAACATGCAAGTCCAATATCTTTACTTGCTCCAGTTTAGGGAATTTATTGATAATTTCTTCTTTTACTACCAATTTCTCAAGTAAAGGTAAAGTGGTCAATTCTTGCAGATCACCATCATTATCCAACTCAAGCATTTTTAAAGATTTCAGATGGCTTATTCCTTTAAAATAGATATCATCATTTGAATCGAGGTGCAATTTTTCCACATTTTTTAATTGCTGTAAGTCCAGTATTATTGGTCTTTTAATTTTCTGCTTTAGTCCAAAAATATTCAGATAAAGATCTTTGAGGGATTCAATAGAAAGGATGTCCTGTGCGAGCTCAATAGAATCTACATCAATCCAAAGCTTTTCCAACGCATTAAAATGCTTCAACTGATCCAGGTTTAGGATGATCTCTTTTTCATAAATATTAATTTTTTTTAAATGCCACTTTCAGTGGCAGAAGTTTTTTAAGATGTATATATTTTGGTTCGTTGTAATCGGCTGATAATGTGATTTGGGGGGCTACTAATACATAATCTTTCAGATCTATTGAACATTTATTAAAATCTAAATGATCTAATATCGGAAAGTCTTTTAAAATATGGGTATTCATAAGATGATAACCATTTACCAAAAGGTCTCGTACAAATGGAGCGATTGATACCAGCATTTCTGTATTAAAATCAGGGGTTATCCAATTTTTATTTGCCCAATAATCCATCATATGTTCTGGTGCTATCATCACAAATTCTAATTCAAATTGTTTCCCATCATAATCCGGTATACTGAGGTCATTAACTTGTAAAGGAGGATGTACATAGAGCCTTTCCAGAGAGGAAAATTGGTGAATATTTTTTAAACTTTCTACTTCGCAATTGTTTAACTTTATAGAATCTAAGCTGTTAGAAATGGGCAGAAAGGGATCAAAATCCTTTATGTACATATTTTTAAAATGTATCACAGTCCCTCTTTTATCTATTTTTCCATGATACTGAATATCATTTTCCTGTTCAATAATGTTGGAATTATCAATGGTGAGATAATATAAATCTGGAAAAAGATTTAATTCACTTATATTGTGGACAGTACAGTTAATAAACTTAACGTATTCAAGATGGTTAGAAATAGGTAAGAAAAATCCGGGATGCGGAACAGTCATATTGACCAGATTCAAGAATTGAAAATTATAACGCGTTTCCTTAATCTTTGTTACTTCAGGATTAAAAGTTCCTTCACTGGGAACTGTACATTTATTCAGGGTAAGAGAATATAGTTTTATTTTGTGTAAATCCTGTATGTCATCAATCGAACATTCTATTAATGTCAGGTATTTAAGTGTTTCAAAGATAGGTTCGAGAACTGAGAAATTTTCAAAATGCAGGTTTGAAAGACATAATTTATTCATACCAGAAGAATGAGAGTTTCCACTCATCTCAGTATTTCTCTCCGATTTTTCTAATTTGATATTGAGAGCATTCTCTAATTGACTGACAATAGTAGTAATATCACTCATTTTTTTAATTAAAGCTAACGTTGGTTTTTATAGTTTTGTTAAAAATAATTAAATATATAATAATAACAAGTTCTTATTGACAAGAGTTAAAGAATTTTCAATATATTAAACCGAGTATCAGATAAGTGAATTTGATAAAGAAAACCTATCATAACAATTAAGCCCCAAAATCTATGATTCTGGGGCTTAATCTATAAAATTAGGTATTGGACAAACTTATCGTAAAAGAAAATAGTTTATTTCTTAACTATTTTAGTGAAAACTGTATTGCCTTTTAGTAGATAATTTCCTGATGGATATTCTGTTAGGTCGATACGGTTACTTCCTTTACTTAAAGTCATATTTTTAATGAGCTTACCTGTGATGTCATATAAATAAACATTTTCGTTAGCTGCAGACTCCACAGTGATCACTCCTGTTGTTGGATTTGGATAAGCTGGGGTCTTAGCCTGTTTTACTGTTTCAGCAGTTGCCAAGGTTGAATTGCAGCTGGCATTATAAGCATCTCCATTAATATTAAAACCTTTGTTTACCAATTGAGCTCTTGCCATAATGGCTTGTGGTGTAGAATAAGTTAATCCTGCTGCTTCTATAACTCCAATTGCGGATCCTAAGTTTGATAATGTAGGATTATTGCTGAGAGCAATTAGAAATTTATTATAATTAATACATGATAAACCAGAATTATTAAATCCGAAATATACATAGGCTGAAGGAACATTTTGAAAGCTGATATTCCAGGCAGAAATATCCTGATTAAAAAGCGTAGCACCATTAAACATCATAAAACCATAAGCACCTCCAACTTTACTAACATCCCAGTTTCCAATAGGCTGATTAAATGACGAAGCATCGGTAAACATCTGGTCAAAATTTACTACTTTACTGGTGTTCCAATTATTAAGAGGCTGATTAAAGGATTTAGCATTAGAGAACATATAACGGAAATTCGTCGCATTGCTTGTATTCCATGAATTTAATGGCTGGTTGAACGCTACCGCATCCTGGAACATTGAAATGAAATTGGTTCCGGACGAGGTATTCCAGGCAGAAATATTTTGATTAAAAGCTGAAGCTGAAGAAAACATATCCCGAAAATCGGTTACTTTCGCTGTATTCCAGTTTCCAATATTCTGGTTAAACAATTTGGCTTTGTTAAACATACCATTCATATTCGTAATGGTGCTTGTGTTCCAGTTAGAAAATGAATCATTTCCAATCAGAGAAGGACAATTAGAGAACATTTGTGATACATTGTTTATTTGGCTTAAATTAGGCGTATCTGTAGCCGTTACGTTAAGATTCTGACAATATGCAAAACCCTGAGTAAATTGCTGAAGCCAAAGTATATCTCCCCATTGACTCACTTCAAAGAGTTCCGGATTTCCGGTGGTATTCATATAAGCACTGCCTTTAAATCCATAAAATAATCCATTACCGTTGGATACTTTCACTTTGTAGGTTGCCTGGATTGGATTGGTATGTAAAGAAGTACCAAAAGAAATGGTCGTAAAAGTACTGGTATTAGAGGTTACAGAAAGAATTCCATTATGCTGAGGATATCCTACTTCTTCCCAGCTAATCGTGTAGTTGGTTCCTGTCCCGCCAAAAGAGATTGCATTATCGATGGTACCAGTGATATTAGGTTTCCACACCGTAATAAATTCATTCTGTGCATAAGAAATGAAAAATAGAAAAAGAAAAATGATTACTAGTTGTTTTTTGAACATAATTTTAAAAATATTTAAGGTTAAAAATTGATTTTGTAAGACATAACTTCCCGGGGTTCTGTATCTTATCTCTAATACAAAGATATAGACGCATAGCGACAGAACTTGTCGTATTAAAATTATTAATCTAATATTTTTGAATTTTTTTATATATATTTCATAAATCGTATTTCGTTGATTACAAAAATTCCGCTCAAGTAAAAAAACACTTGCAAATTTTTCAAATGAAGCAGATTTTTGCACATTCACCTGTGAAAATCTGTGGTTAATAATCATTAATATTCAGACATTTAATACAGGTTTAAGATATATCCCGGATAAAATGTATATTGTACTCTCCTATTCTTATTTCTGTATTATAGATTATGCTGTTAGAAAAATTATTCAAGGAATTTAATGTAGATGTCAATACATTCAATTCAGCTGATTCTAAACGATTTGACCAATATTTTGAAAGGATTTTGGTTAAAAAGAACACATTCCTTATCAAAGAAGGCGAACTGGAGAAATACAGTTGTTTCATTTTCAGTGGAATAGCCCGTTGCTGGACTTTAAATCATAAAGGGGAAGAGCAGACTTTCTGGTTTTGCAAGGAAGGTTCATTCTCTTTATCCAATATCTCCTTTACCCTACAGGAAAAGTCAACTTTTAATGTCCAGGCCCTCGCAGACTGTGAAATATACAGAATAGATCAGGATCAGGCGGTCAAACTATATGAAGCAATTTCTGGGTTGAAAGAAGTTTTTGATGATCTGACTGCCAGATTGCTGAACAGACTTTTAATCCGGAATATCAACTTGATTAAATTCTCTCCGGAACAGTATTATTTACAAATGATGGCAGAATATGGCAATACTTTCAATTCTATTCCATTAAAGGATATTGCATCGTATCTGGGAATTACCCCTCAGGCGCTCAGCAGAATACGGAAACGGATTTTTTAACCCAGGTTCAGTGTTTCAAATATAGAAAATACGATTTTTTGCTACTCAAAATTTACAATTATGATTAGAGAAATAAGCAAGACTGATTATCCTCAGTTAATGAAAATATGGGAAAGTTCCGTACTCAATACCCACGATTTTCTGAAAGAAGAAGATTTTAATTATTATAAAAAAGAGATTCCCGGGTATTTTGAACACGTTAGTCTACTCGGATTTGAGGAAGACGGTACCTTAGTTGGATTTATGGGAGTGGCTGAAGGAAATCTTGAAATGCTGTTCATTCATAACGATTACCGAGGGAAAGGAATTGGTAAAAAACTGATTCAGTATGGAATTGATCATTTAAAAGTGACCAAAGTAGATGTCAATGAACAAAATGAACAGGCTGTTGGTTTCTATCAACATATCGGATTCCAGGTGCTGGAAAGGTCCGAATTAGATAGTCAGGGTAAAGAATATCCTATTTTACACATGGGATTATAACTTTATATAGCTAAAAAGCATCCGATTGGATGCTTTTTTATGATACAAATACTTTGTTTTTTCTGCATATTACTATACAATAAATAATGATGCAATAGCCTGCGCATCACTTCCGCTCAAAATTTCATCATAGGCTGCAGACCCGGCAGGGGCTCCAAATAGAGTTCCCGTATTGTATCCTGCCTGATTTACATTATCTTCTCCTGCATATACAGGATCAGTTGCTGAAGGCATATTTCCTCCATTGGCAAGCTCAATCCAGCCTTTGTTGGCTCTCATTCTTCTTACCTGTGAGGCATGCCTGGCTTCCACAGAATGAATTTGTAATGCAGCCTGAAGGACAGCCTTATTTGACATAACATTTCCAGCCTGCCCTTTATAGGCCCTTACTCCTGTATCCTCAAAAGCCTGTGCCAGAATGAGAAATTGGTTGTAATCGGTAAAAGGGGAAAAGTTTCCACTTGCTGTAAAATCAAAGGTTGGTTTTGCACCCGGAGTTGTTCCCAAAGAAGTAAGTGTGCTCTTTAAAAAGGTAACATGAGCTGATTCATGTTTGGAAATCTGCATAAAAACCGGTCTGTCAGAATTCGGAATCAGACCTGCTGTGGAAAGTCCTAAAGCATAATATTCATTTTCCAGGTATTCAAGGATCAAAGCGAGTTGTAAAGCATCTGTTAAAGTACTTTTAAGGGCGGTCCCTGTCATTGTTGTATGGGTTGTTTCTGCTTTTACAGGAGTAGTCATTAGTGCACCAAGTCCAAAGGGAACAGCTGCTACAGCTGCTTTTTTTCCAAATAGGGATAGATTTGTAATGGTTTCTAACCGGGAAGCTTCCGTTGTGAAAAATTTATCATTAGAAAGCTTGTCTAATAGTCTAAGAATGTTCATAATACAAGTTTTTGAAGATGAATAATTTAATTAATACCTCTTTCTTTCCAGGTAAAGCGGTTTTTGATAAATCCTCCTGCTGCGGCTACGATATCCTTCGGCTCTTTAGCAAGATCAAGACCATTAGCATCTATCACATCATCCCCTGAAAAGTCAGCAGATCCCGGATTGATAAGGTTTCTGATAGCAGAGGCATGTCTGGCTTCTACGGAAACTATTTTTCCTGCAATAACAAGATAAGCCGCATTGGTAATATATTTCCCGGCACCATTATAGGCTGCCACGCCGGTATCTTCCAGTGCTTTTGCAGTGGCCAGTACAGAATTCCTGTCATTAAAATTTACATTGGGATATTGAAAATCAAGTTTCGGAAGTACGTTTTGAGTGACACCAGTGATAGCTGCTTTAAAAAAATCCCTATGGATTACCTCATGATGGTAAAGATCTGTGAAAATCTCTTTTTCAATACTGGAAATCCCAGTGTAAAAGTTATTCACCACTTTGGTATAAAAGTCAGCCTCAAGCTGCTCAAGAGCATAAGCATAATTTAATACGCCTATATCTCCGGCTCCTAAATCAAAAACCGGGCTGTTATCCATCATTTGAAAATCATCATCATCATTACAGCCAATCATAGTGAGCCCTGCAAGTGCCAGACCTACACCACTCAGTTTTAAAAAGTTTCTTCTGCCTGTATCCAGAGTTACCCCTTGATTAGAAACATGAATCGTTTTTTTCATAATATTAATTTTTGAAGTGTTTGATAATGGTAAAAAGAAAAAACAGCACACTAATATGCTGTTTAGATTCTACATTTTTACGGCATCAAAACCGTATCTATAACATGAATAACCCCATTGGACTGATTTACATCTGCAATGGTCACTTTGGCATTGTTTCCTTTCGCATCTTTTATATAAAGATCTTTTCCTTTTGTCCAGAAAGTAAGTTCTTCGCCCTGTACTGTTTTCATCATGCTTTTGCCGTTTCCTGCTTTTACAGCAGCCCAGATTTCTTTAGCACTGTATCTTCCTGGTAACACATGATATGTCAATATACTTGTAAGCATTGCCTTATTTTCAGGCTTTACAAGAGTTTCTACAGTTCCTTTCGGAAGTTTTGCAAATGCTGCATCAGTAGGAGCCAATACGGTAAAAGGTCCTTTTCCTTCAAGTGTTTCTACCAATCCTGCAGCTTTTACCGCTGCAACTAAAGTTTTATGATCTTTAGAGTTTACTGCATTTTCAATAATGTTTTTGGAAGGATACATAGGCGCTCCTCCTACCATTACTGTTTTTTCTTTCGTCATTTGTGCAGTTACCTTCCCACTGAAAGCAAATGATAAAGCTATCATTGCTAAAACTGTGATTTTTGTTCGTGTGTTCATTGTAATATTTTTTTAAATTAATTATAGTTAATTTGTGCTTTTAATGTCATTTACGAGATTGGTTTTATTTTAGATTGAAAAAAAATGAAATTTTATTTAACTTACTGTAAATTAGATTGTTATTTTTTTACAGGAATAAAATCAAGACAGATTGAGTTCATGCAGAATCGTTTTCCTGTCGGTTTTGGGCCATCCTCGAAGATATGTCCCAAATGAGAATCACATCTTCCACACAGAACTTCTGTTCGAATCATATTGTAAGAAGTATCTTTTCTGTAGATAACACTGTTTTTACGAATAGGCTGATAAAATGAAGGCCAGCCACAAGTGGTCGCAAACTTTGAAGTGGAAAGAAACAATGGATTTCCACATACGGCACAATAATAAGTTCCCTTTTCATCAAGCTCATAATATTTTCCTGTAAATGCTGTTTCTGTAGCTCCTTCTCTGGCAACCTCATAGAGTTCGGGTTTTAAAATCTTTTTCCATTCAGAATTACTTACCTTCAACAGGTTTACGGCGGTATGGGAGTAATAAGGATTTTTGATTTTAGAATGATCTGCCTGTGCCTTATAGGTTTCTGTTGATAGGGCAATACAGCAGATCAATACTGTTTTTGATATTAAGCTCTTCATATCTAATATTTTTTAAATATTTTCTTGAAACTATATACGAGGTAAAAGATTTTTCGGATTTTATTGGGTATTTGTTTTATTTTATTACATTTGGATAGAAAAATAATTGCTATTAAAACAACCTATTCTGAGGAAGAACTTATCGTTTTATTAAAAGAAAAAAACGAAAATGGTTTTCATTATCTGTATGACCGCTATTCAGGTGCGTTGTATGGAATTGTTCTTCGTATTGTTCAGTCTAAAGAATACACTGAAGAAGTTATTCAGGATGTTTTTGTTAAAATTTGGAATTCTATTCATCAATATGATGCTTCTAAAGGAAGGTTCTATACCTGGATGATTAATATTGCCCGAAATACAGCAATTGATTATTTAAAATCTAAAGGATTCCAGAACGAGCTTAAAAACCAATCACTTCCCGATTTCGTATATAACACTACAGAGCTTTCAACGACCAATAATTCATCCGATTATATTGGATTTAACAATGTGCTTGAGAATCTGGAAGTGGACAAGCAAGAACTTATTAATCTTGCTTACTATCAGGGATATACCCAACATGAGATATCAGAGAAACTAAAGATTCCCCTGGGAACGGTAAAAACGAAGATGCGGAATGCATTGATGAAATTAAAAGATTTGCTAAAAGATTATCAATAAATTAAATTGAACACAAAAGAATACATATCATCCGGAATTATAGAATCTTATATTCTTGGCCATGCTTCTCCAGAGGAAGCAGGGATTTTGGAGTGTGTGATGAAGAATAATGCTGAAGTAAAGGCTGCTTTTGAAGAGGCACAAATAACTTTGGAACATCTTGCTACGGCTCAGGCTGTAACACCTCCAAGTGATCTGAAATCTAAAATCTGGAATAAAATTCAACAGGAACAGTCTCCTATTGAGGAAGAGAAACCTTCTCTTTCTACAGAGATTCAGGAAATTAATGATGACAGAGATATCAAAAATCCGGAACAGATACAGGGAAAAAGAAATTGGAAACCTCTTGCTGTTGCAGCATCTGTTTTATTCCTTATAAGTATAGCCGGGAATCTGGTTTGGATGAATAACCAGTCTGCAACAAAACAGGAAATGACAAAACTGGCAGCAGAAAAACAATCTCAGGATGCTGCCATGGAAAAGATGGATAGAAAACTGGATATGTTTTCCAACCCGGACATGCAGATGGTGATGTTAAAAGGAGTGGAAAAGCACCAGGAAGCCAAAGCAATGGTTTTCTGGGATAGAAAAACAAAAAAAGTATACCTTAATGGTGAGCATCTCCCTAAAGCTCCAACAGGAATGCAGTATCAGCTTTGGGCTCTTGAAGACGGGAAACCGGTAAATGCAGGAATGTATACTGAAGATAAAGACAGTAAAACGGCTTTGGCTACTATTTCAAAAGCGCAGGCGTTTGCTATTACTCTTGAAAAACAAGGCGGAAGCCCCGTTCCTACTATGGAAAACATGTATGTAATGGGAGGAATTTAAATGTAATCATAGATTGAAATTGTGAATGTTTTCAGTCTCAAAATAATTAAAAAAATAAAAGCATCCAACTTGGATGCTTTTTGGTTGATATAAGGTTGAAAATAGTTAAGATGCATATTCTACAGAAGCCTCTTTAGCAGCTGCAACCATAGCAATTAATGCTTTTTCTGTTTCTTCCCAATGTCTGGTTTTCAAACCACAATCCGGATTTACCCAAAGTTGGTTCGAAGGAATTACATCCTGAGCTTTTTTCAGCAGTTCAGTCATTTCTTCCTTGGAAGGAACTCTCGGAGAGTGAATGTCATACACGCCCGGGCCAATTTCATTAGGATATTTGAAGTCTGCAAAAGCATGTAAAAGTTCCATTTGAGACCTTGAGCATTCTATCGTAATCACATCAGCATCCATATCTGCAATATTCTTAATGATATCATTAAATTCCGAATAACACATATGCGTATGGATCTGGGTGGCATCTTCTACTCCACTTGCTGAGATTTTAAACGCTTCTACAGCCCATTTCAGGTAATCTTGCCAGTCTGTTTTTCTCAATGGAAGTCCTTCACGGATAGCCGGTTCATCAATCTGAATAATCCTGATTCCTGCTTTCTCCAGATCCTGAACTTCATCACGGATCGCCAGAGCAATCTGTTTACAGGTTTCGGAACGGGGCTGGTCGTCACGTACAAATGACCATTGTAAGATGGTTACAGGTCCTGTAAGCATTCCTTTTACCCATTGATCCGTTTGAGACTGAGCATATTGAGACCAGTAAACGGTCATAGGTTCAGGTCTGGAGACATCTCCAAAAATGATTGGTGGCTTTACACAACGGCTTCCATAGCTTTGTACCCAACCGTTTTTAGTAAAAGTAAATCCCTGTAATTGCTCTCCGAAATATTCCACCATATCATTACGCTCATACTCACCATGAACAAGAACATCAATTCCGATGCTTTCCTGCCAACGAATCGTTCTTTGGGTTTCCTTTTTTAATAAAGTATCATATTGCTCGGCAGTCAGTTCTCCCTTTTTGAATTTTGCTCTCCAGCTTCTTACTTCAGCAGTCTGTGGAAATGACCCGATGGTTGTCGTAGGAAATAAAGGAAGCTGTAATGCCTTTTGTTGTGTCTCTTTACGGACACTGAATGAATTTTTCCTTTGCGAATCTGCCTCTGTAACAGAATTTGCTCTTAGTTTTACATTTTCATTATGAATCAGTAAAGATGTTTTTCTGTCTGAAGCGGCTTTTTTATTGTTTTCAAAATCCAGAAGAATATTATGATCAGAAGTTTCCGAAGCCAGCTCTTTAAGGATTACCACTTCTTTTACTTTTTGTTTGGCAAAAGCCAGCCAGTTTTTGATTTCAGATTGAAGACCGGTTTCAAAATCTAAATCACATGGTGAATGCAGCAGAGAGCATGAAGGAGCGATGAAAACTCTTTCAGATCCTAATTTTTCAACTGCTTTTTTGATGATAGATAAAGATTTTTCATAATCATTTTTCCAGATGTTTCTGCCATCTACCACTCCAAGAGATAAGCTTAGGCTTTCTGGAATAGAATCAAGTGCATCTTCAAGCTGCTCAGGGTTTCTTATCAGATCAATATGCAGTACATTCACAGGAAGTGAGGCTGCAAGAGACAGGTTGTTCTTTAATCCTTCAAAATATGTCGTTACAATGAATGTAAGTTTTGGAAACTGTCTTCTAAGCTCAGCATACACAAAAGTATAGGCTTCTTTTGCCTTTTCAGTAAGGTCTAAGGCTAAGAAAGGTTCATCAAACTGAATCCATTCAGCACCCTGGCTTTGTAACTTTGATAAGATATCAATATAAACTGGAAGAAGATTATGGGCAAGATCCAGCTTATCAAATCCTTCTTCTTTTTCCTTTCCCAAAAGTAAATAAGAAACCAAACCGATAATTACAGGTTTTGCATTGATCCCTGCCTGTTTTGCTCCGGCAAATTCATTGAAAATCTTATCTGAGGTAAGTTTAAACTGCTGATTTTTATAAAATTCAGGGACTATATAATGATAATTGGTATCAAACCACTTCGTCATTTCCATCGCAGTGATATCCAATCCGTCTTTCTGATATCCTCTTGCCATGGCAAAGTAAAGATCCAGTTCCGAATTGTTTTTTTTAAGAGCTACCTCATGATAACGTGTTGGAATAGCTCCTACCACAAGGCTCATGTCCAGCACCTGGTCGTAGTAGGAAAAATCATTGCAGGGAATAAGATCGATTCCTGCTTCTTTCTGAAGGTTCCAGTTCTGGCTGCAGATAGATCTTCCTACGGTAAGAAGTTCTTCCAAAACGATTTTACCTGACCAATACTGTTCGCAGGCTTTTTTTAGTTCTCTTTTGCTACCAATACGCGGATAGCCCAGAATGTGTGTTTGCATTTTTACAAATTTTAAATTAAACTTATTTTAAATGCTCTTTGAATGCTTCGGAATGCTGTTCGGGATAGAAATTTTTGAGATCAGGTGATATAAGCAGTTGGTACAGTTTCACCCGGAGATAAAACGTACTGCAATAGATCATCTGTATGACTCAAAAGCTTCAGACCGCGAAAGCATTGTCAATTCAGTAAAGGCAGGTCTCCTGACTTGTAACAGTTTCTGTCATCCTTCCCGCTTTTGGCAGTGGATATCTAAGGACAGAAACCTTTGATGTGTTACTTACAGTTGCGCGACAGCTCGTGATTCTCACACGATTCCCTATTAATTCACCTTAAGTAAAACCTTTCCTGTTTGATGAAGATTGTAAAGAACGATCTTTTACCAATAGCATGTCTGATAAAAGATTTTAATTTGGTGTAAAATTACTAAAGCAGAATATATTAGCAATTAAACATGGTTTATTTGGTTAATTTAGCTTTTAAATTATATTTTTAAAGAATATAATTCTGTACATTTGGGTGATTTTAAAATATAAAAGAATAATATTCTGTGGAACAACTTGATGATAAGGACATAAAACTGCTGAAACTGCTTCAGAACAATGCAAAATTGACCGTTAAAGAACTTGCGAAGGAAATTAATCTGTCACCTTCTCCTGTTTTTGAGAGGGTAAAAAGACTGGAACAGGAAGGCTTTGTAAAAAGATATGCAGCAATTCTGGATGCAGAAAAGCTTAACCGTGGATTTACGGTATTCTGCCAGATTAAATTGAAAATTCATGACCGCTCTGTAGGCTATGATTTTGTAAAAGAAATCCTGGAAATTGAAGAAGTAGCAGAATGTTACAATATTTCCGGAGATTTTGATTTCCTGTTGAAAGTTCAGGTTCGCGATATGAAACATTATCAGGATTTTGTATTTAATAAGCTTGGTTCTGTAGACTCTATAGGAAGTACACACAGTACCTTTGTAATGGCTGAAGTAAAAAATAATCAGGGCTTGACTTTATAAAATGACTGTTTTATTTACCTAAAACTTAACTGGCTTTAAAAACCTGTCAGGGGTAATATATTTAGTATCATATTCAGAAAAAAAAAATAAAAAAGCCGCTCTATTTTTAGAGCGGCTATACTTTTTTAATTTTTAATGGAGTTGCTGATTAGCAAGTAGAACCACACTCTAATAATTTGATGTGGATTACACCATTAACTACACATTGTGTTTGGCATAAAGCGTTTCCTACAACAGTACCTACACCGCCGATAACTCCACCTACTGTAGAGCCTACTCCGGTAACAACGCCACCTACGATAGTACCTACTCCTCCAAGAACGCCACCAACAACGCCTCCTAGACCTCCTAGTAAACCTCCGATTGGATCAAGTAATCCTTCTCCTGAAATTGATTTTAGTTCGTTTCTGTCTAGTTTTTTGAAATTTTTCATGATTAAAATTTTATATGATTAATACATCACAAATATATGATAATTAATAATAAACTCATATTATTTTGAATAAAATAATTAAACAATTTTATTATTTAATATTTCGTTAATATAAATGAATAATATTGTGTATATCATTTTTGTTTGTATCTGATTGATTTACTAAATTTTAAAAAACATATTTCAAATTTTAAATATTGGAGTTAATATTTTCAATGTAAATTAACTTTTTAATGGTTAATATTCAATGTTTGTTAAAATGAGGTTTTAAAGGTAAAAACTGAGGCTGCAACTGTAAAAAACAGGTGCTTTATTAGCTGATTTTTCTTGCTTTAGTTAAGAAGTAATAAAATTCTCTAAATTTTATGGTAAATGCTGTTCTGATTATTGACCACAGGGCGTAAAATTTGTATTTTTGTGGACATACTTCTATCAATGTCAATTTTTTCAAATAATATACGCTCTTTGAGAGCCAAGAGAAAGCTTTCTCAACAAAACGTAGCTGATGACCTTACGATCTCCCGGGTGAGATATTCTAAATACGAAAACGGAATTTCAGAACCTCCTATGGAGCTTCTTATTAAGATAGCCAAATATTTTCATGTCAGTATAGATCTGTTGCTGTCCGTAGACCTTCAGAAATATTCAACGGAAGATATGCTGAAGCTTCCGGATAACAGAATTGTTCTTCCTGTAGCTGTGGATGATCTTGGAAATGATACCATAGAAATCATTCCTCAGAAAGCTTCTATGGGATATCTGGAGGGATATAGTGATGTGGGATATATTGAAAGTCTTCAGCGTATTGCCCTTCCCTTTTTAAACAATGGAAAATACAGAGCATTTCCGGCAGATGGAGATTCTATGCCTCCATTCAGAAGTGGTTCATACATTGTAGGAAAATATGTAGAGGGAATCGATGAGCTTAAGCCTGGTAAGACCTATGTTTTCATTACCCAGAATGATGGAATTACGTATAAACGTTTTAAGGAGAATAAAGGAAATACCATTTGTGTAAGTGCAGATAACTCTTTCTATGAACCATACGATATTCCGTTTGAAGATATTGTAGAGATCTGGCAGTATGCTTCAGGAATTTTTCCGGAAGATTTTGAGCCCGGAGATTATGAAAGCTATAATTTCAAGGAAATGTTCAGGGAATTGAGACAGGATATCAAAGAATTGGATAAAAAAGTGTCTACACGCCGAAGAAAGTCTTCACAATAAACGTGTAACAATTTCGTACAAAATAAACAGGCTCTTCAAATCGTTTTGGAGAGCCTGTTTTAAAACCAAATATAAATATGATATGAAAATTTTAAATTTATAAAGGAACTGCGTTCAGCATTAGATGATGCAGATCCGTATTTTTAATGTAAGGCTGTAAATGCTGACTTCCAGGTCCAAAGGCCGCTACTTCTACATAGTCTCCTGAATGGTCCATACTGATCCAGCCTACAGAATTCCGACTTTTCTGAATTTCTGAATACAGTTTGAACGGTAGTTTTTTATAATTATAAAGCCCCTCTTCTTTTTCAAGCCCATTGTAAAAACTTTGCAAATGTTTGGCTTCATCATCACTTAAAACAAGCTTATTAGCTTCAAATATCCAGTCTTTGATATCTTTAGCAGAATGATCTTTATGAATTTTATTCAGAATGTATTCATTGGTATATTGATAGTTTGAAATACTATTGAAATTTTTAGTGGTATCAGTGCCATAAATGGTTCCGGGATTGGCATTTCCATGATCTGTAGTGATAATCACTAAGGTATTTCCATCTTTTTCAGCAAAATCCATCACGGTTTTCACAGCTTCGTCAAATGCCAGCTGATCATGAATCAATGCGGCTATATCATTGGCGTGAGCAGCCCAGTCTACTTTCCCACCTTCTATCTGAAGAACAAAGCCTCCCGGATGTTCTTTCATCTGATCAATTGCTGCTGCTGTCATTTCTGCTAAACTGGGAGTTTTCCCAAATTCAGAAAGATTAGCTTTGTCAATGCTGTAGGGTAAAGCTCCTGTATTGAAGATTCCTAGTATCTTCTCTTCTTTTTTTATTGTTTTCAGATCTGTATGATTTTTCAGAATCTGATAATTCTTTTTTTTATAGACAGAATAAAGATCTTTCTGATCCTCTCTTTTTGAGGGATTGAAAAACTCATCCCCTCCTCCCATCAGAACATCTATTTCCAGTTCTGCATACATTTCAGCAATCTGAGGTTCTGCATTTCTTTTGGCAGAATTGATGCAGAAACCTGCAGGAGTAGCATGAGTAACTGTAACAGTAGTAACGCAACCAACTTTTTTCCCAACTTTTTTATATTTCTGCCATATGGGAATATGTTTTTCTCCATTAGCACCGATATTTAATACCCCGTTTTGTACTCTTATTCCTCCTCCAAAAGCCGAACTGGCTGCAGCAGAATCTGTTACAATTGAACTTGCAGAGGCTGTATCCATTAATGCTCTTGAAACTTTCTTCTCACGATATAAACTGAGCCAATGGCTTTCTTTGCCTAAAATATTTCTGGAATACAAATCTGCCATAGAAAGAGTTCCCAAGCTCATTCCATCACTGATCATGAATATTATATTCTTTGCTTTTCCGGTCCCGGATGGTTCAGTATTCCTTTTGGAACTCCAAAGTTCAGCGGGTGACAGGGATAATAGCCCTGAAAGCAGTGCAGAACCTTTTAGAAATTTTCTTCTATCCATATATTGTATCAATAAAGGCCTAAATTAGGATATATTTTTATTTAATGAAACTTAGTTGCGTTAATTAAAAGTTAATTTTATATCTGTTCGGGAAATGGATCTTCAAAATCTGCTTTCTGATCAAATAAATCTTTTTCATCATCATTGATCAGGCAGTCCGTGAGAGCCTGTAAGATCTCTTCTTCATTAAGATGTTGCCCAATGAAAACCAACTCATTCATTCTATCTCCCCAGTTTTTATCCCATCTGCTTTCAATAAATGCTTGATTTTCTATAAAAGAAGCATATTGCACCCTGTGGTTCAAAGGCATGCTACTCCACCAAACTCCTGCTTTCTCCAGGCGAAATGAGCCTCCTGCCTGAGAAAAATTCAGTGCATCATCAGGTCTGGATGCCAGCCAGAAAAGTCCTTTCGCTCTTAATATGCCTTCAGGATAATGATTGAGATATTTCCAAAGTCTCTCAGGATGAAAAGGTCTTTTATCTCTAAATACCAGAGAACCTATTCCATATTCTTCCGTTTCGGGAGTGTGGTGGCCGGATTGTAATTCTTTTTGCCAGCCTGCTGAGGGTTGTGCCTGATCAAAATCAAATAATCCTGTATTCAAAATATGTTTTGGATCAATTTGACCGAATTCTGATTCCAGAATATCCGCTTCAGGATTTAGCTTTCTAATTGCAGATTTCAAGAATCCAAGAGTATCCGGATCAATCAAGTCTGTTTTATTCAAAATAATAACATTGGCAAACTCTATCTGATCAGTAAGAAGATTGACAATGGTACGGTAATCTTCATCAATATCAGTAAGACTGCGATCCATTAATCGTTCATTAGAGGAAAAATCTTTCATGAAATTAAAACCGTCCACTACAGTTACCATAGTGTCTACATAGCTGAAGCGGGAGAGATCAATTCCACTTTCTTCATCAATATAGGTAAAGGTTTGGGCTACCGGAATAGGTTCACTGATTCCTGTACTTTCAATTAAAAGATAGTCGAAGCGGTTTTCATAGGCTAAACGTTCCACTTCTACCATAAGATCTTCTCTTAATGTACTGCAGATACATCCATTACTCATTTCTACCAGCTTTTCTTCTGTTCTTGAAAGAGTGTTTTGATTCTCAACCAGTCTGGCATCAATATTAACCTCACTCATATCATTGACAATAACTGCCACTTTTAATCCTTGCTTATTATGCAAAATATGATTGAGTAATGTTGTTTTTCCAGCGCCTAAAAAACCACTGAGGACCGTTACAGGAGTTTTTTATTCATGTTTTCCTAATGTTTATGTTTTTTTAAATTGATAAAATGTGCTGTAATCAGCCCCGCAGCTCCCGCATAGATCAATGGCAGATGAATTTCAAATATAAAATCAGTTAATATTGAAACGGCAATTAACCCGATTGAACCCCAGAATAAAATTGACAGCCAATGATTGGTCATATGCCTTGTTTGTCTGTATACCACAAAGGTTCCAATCAAAAGAAATGTAAGGTCGATATACGGATTATGTGATATTCCCAAAGGAATGATAAGCAATAAAGGGAAAACAATACAATGAATCAGGCATAAAACCGCGGCTGAGATTCCTACTGCATCAAGAAATTTAGACTTCATAAAAGATCAGGATTTGAATTTGTTATTGTAACTTTGTTGCAAATGTAAATATAAAAACCTAAATAACGCAACTTTGTTGCATTAAAATATGAAACAAGTCAGAAATACGCATGCCAAAACTGAAATTTTAAACCTTATTAATGGCTCAGAGGTAGCTTTAAGTCATTCTGATATTCAAAAGCAGCTAGGTGATTTGTGTAATAGAGTTACGATTTACAGGGTTTTGGAACGCCTTGAAAATGAAGGTGCTATTCACAGGATTGTCAATGTGGATGGTGTGGTTAATTTTGCAAAATGCATTGGGAAGTGTACTCATGAACAGCATTTTCATAACCATGTACATTTTAACTGTAAAAAATGTCATTCTGTGACGTGTATTGAGAATGCGATCCCGGAAATTAGCTTACCGGAGCATTTTATTGCTGAGGAATATAATTTTATTATCAGTGGAGTGTGTCCAAAATGTACGATGGAAGCATAAATAAATTCCAGATACAGATTTTAATTTCCTCTGTATGCAGAAGGTGTCATGCTGGTGTATCTTTTGAAAAACCGACAGAACAGTGATGATTCAGTAAAATTTAATACATCAGTAATTTCCATTACCGACAGATTGGTAGTTTTCAATAAAGATTTGGCTTGTGCTATAACCGCTTCATTGATCCAGACCAGGATAGACTTCCCTGTCTGTTTACGTATTATTGTAGTCAGGTATTTACTGGTGAGATGCATTTTCTGTGCATAAAAGGAAACACTTCTTTCTTCTTTATGATAGCGGTATAATAAATCAAAAAAAATAACTGTTAACTCTGTTGCTCTTGTATACCTTTGACCCTGTTCACCATTAGTAAAATATACATCTTTTACTTCTGCCAAAAGAGCTAACAACAGGAATTGAAGTATATCTGTCTTACTCCTGCTTTCTTCTCTATGATAATGCGTAGAAATACTCGTATGATGTTGTCTAAAGATCTCAAAACCTTCATTATTTAACCTGAGACATGGTATTTGCCTTACTTCGTGAAAAAACAGGTAGTTACTCGAAAGAGAATCTTTGGAAATAAAATCCAGATCGAAAAAAATAGTGTCTATATGCAGATCTTCAGATATCTCTATCGGTTCCATCATAGAACCGGGAAGTACAACCATCAGAGTATAGGGTTCCAATAGTCTTTTCTGAAAATTTATTTTCAGTTCTGCCCTCCCTTTTACACAGATGGCGCAGATAAAACCATTGACAGTATGCGGATAATTTGTTAACCCCTTTCGTACAGAATCTTCTGCTCTGTTTACGACAATTCCTTCTACATTCTGTAATCCTATTTTCTCAGACACATAAGATATACTGTAACTTTCAACATCTCTCACGCTTTCCATGCTATAAATTAAATTTCAGGTAAAGAAGATATTTATTTTCCAATAAAACAAACGTATTGCACATTTATTCTTCTTCCGGGATAATATGCTTCGATCACCGATCCGCTTACTTTGCATCAGAATAATTAATAAAGATTGAGTTATGAAAAAAAACATGGAAATACCATTGCCTTTATCATTGAAAGAGCGTGATCGTCGTTGGGATATTGCACGCATTATTATGAGAAAAAATGAACTGGACACTCTGATTATTTACGGAGACAGAGAATCTGCAGCACCTGCCCCGTTTTCTATTGATCATTATTTTACTAATGACAGACTTGGGTCTGTTGTGATATTTCACAAGGAAGAAAAGCCAATTGTTGTCACTTTTGCTTCAATGATGGTCGCTGACCATATGCAGGCTTCCCTTCGTGGAGATCAGCAATGGATTGAGCCTGAACAAATCTATGTTGGTAAAACTGGAGCCAGTATTGGAAATATCCTTAAAGAAAAAGGACTTTCAAATACACCTAAGATTGGAATAATCGGTTTAGAGCCTTACCCACCCTTCTATTTTGACGGAGCGCTCCCCCATCGAACATGGAAAGGGATCATGGAAGCCTTTCCAAATGCTGAAATAAAGCCCGTTTATATGGATTTTTTCAAACTGACTGCTCCAAAAAGTGATGAAGAACTGGCTTTAATCAGATATGCTGCCCACATTGGGGAAGCAATGAGTGAAGCCATGCGGATTACTGTTAAACCCGGAGTAAGTGAAGCTGAAGTAGCAGCTGCTATTACTTCAACCTGTATTTCAATGGGAGGGTTTACGGCTGAAATATTAATGGGATCAGGGCCTGAATATATTGGATGGGGGCCGCCTGCCTGGCAATATCGGTCACAGGCTCCTCGAATCATTAAAGAAGGAGACATTGTTTTATCTGAGATCTTTGCGCTGTATGGGATGTATGAAACTCAGCATCAGGCAGCAGTGGCAGTTGGAGATATTCATCCAAATCTTGAGCGTGCAGCCCTTGTCGCCAGTGCGTGTTATGAAGCAGGAGTTGATGTTTTGAAATCGGGAAAAACTTTTGGAGAAGTTGTTGATGTCATGGAAAGACCACTTTTAGAAGCTGGCGGATGGCATGTACATCCTTTGATTCACAGTATAAATCCTTATGGTCCTATTGGATTTGGAACCGCTCCGGGGATAGAAATACTCCCACAAGCTGCCCGATATGGAAATGTGGGGAGGTTACCCAATCCCGGCAGAGATTTAGTACTGGAGGAAGGAATGTGCTTTGCTTTTGAACCCAATTGTGCTTTTGGAAATCATCTTGCGAATATTGGAGGAACTGTAATTGTTGGCAGTGACAGAGGGATTGAGCTCAATACCAACTCTACTCATCTGATGAGGGCAGAATATTAATAAAACAGTAAGAGTAAAAAAGTTTTCTAAAAAATAGTCCTTCCGGCTGGAAGGATTATTTCTATATTATTAATAGCCACGAATGCACACTAATTATTTTATTTGTGTATTCTAAGACATATGCAAATTATATCTTGTTAAATTTACAAAAGGTTCCTCTCTTTTTACCACAGCAAATATTCTATAGATCAGTTTGCAACATA